>CAMVMX010000007.1 GCA_947168665.1 uncultured Bacteroidales bacterium | reverse complement strand
GCAAAGATACAACCATTTTCCAAACCGCCAAAATTTTTTTTCGCTTTTTTTCGAAATTTTTTCCGCCACGCCTGTGCCTCAGCGCGTTGCTGGACGAATTTTTTTCGCGAAAACCGCCCCGGACACCCGAATCCGCCCCGCAATCCCGGGATTTTTTACCCGTTTTTCCGAAAATTCGGGCCAAATCCGACTGGAAAATCATACATATCTCTGCAAATTACTGGTTTTCAGCATAGTTATACTATTAGGCTTTTTGATATATCGCTGTATTTTATTGAATATAAGTACTTTGTAAACAAGTCAAAGACAGTGGCGGAGACATTGGGGGGCAGGTTGTGTGCTGCTCCCATCGACCAAGGATCGGCATCGCCTGCTGCGGATCCATTTGTTCAGGCTGGGGAAGATGAGATGGCGGCTAATGATGATATTTTTGGCGGCAAACGAGCGGAGGGAGGGCGAAGGCCTTTTTTCGGGTGCGGGGGGAGGAGGGGGAACTGGCGATAGAGAGTGGAGAGGGGGGAGATGGGGACGGGGAGGGAAAAGGATTCGGCTGGATGCGGGGCTCCAGTTCTGAGGAAGGAGCGGCCGCAGCCAGCCGGATTCGAGTTTGCTTTGCCCTATGGGGGCGGTGGTGTCCGCTTAGGATTGCCCGTATAATATGATAGGGGGGCATCCGGCACGGGAAGAGGTATTCTTATCAATCAATTGGCGTCCTGGACTAAACGGACAGACATACCGCAATATGAGATTACACCTCCGAGATACAGGCTCGTTTGTTGAATATTTAATCTATAGACGTATACAGTATTTCCTGAGGCCGAGTTACGGGTTGCTGTCCAATAGAACCCCTGGGCAGGTAGCGTTGGTTCTGAAGTTCCGCTTCTATATCCGCCACGAGAGGGAAGAAAGACGCATTCATCAGGGATAGATGAAATGATAGCCGGAATATTGGATTGGCCGCTGTACCCGTCAGGGAAAATGAGCAGACCTGTGACAGACAATACGGATGAAACCTGCAGGGTCACGTATTTAAAGCTGTAGCCTACTCCTTTATGAGTAGATTGATTATCAAAGGTTCTACTATCCAGGAGATAGGCCCATTCCGATTGTGTAAGAGTACGCCATTGTCCGGCTTGATTGCCGCCATTGGATATTGGGTTGCTGTAACCCCAGTCATATATAGCATTATCGTCCGTGAAAGAGAGGACGTTGGGATAGCTTGTACATACCTTAAATGATAGATAAGGGTAATATGTAGAAACACCACTCGTACCCCAACCGAAGAGGTCAATCCAGCCCGAATAGGTATAACTAATATTGTTGTTGGAGCATCTTACTCCCCCTTCAAAAACATTACCTTGGGTGGTACTGCCACCGACCCAGTCGTACTGGTGTTCGGCGAAGCGGAAGATGCCGGTTGAGGCTTGGTATTGGAGGTTGCCTTGGGAGAAGTAGACTTGCTTGGGGGTGCCGTCGTCATTGAGGCCAACGGTGAATTTGCCACTGATGGCGCCGGTGGGGATGACTGCCTCGCCCATGGGGAAGGATACTCCAGCCAGGGAGTTGAGGGGGATGCTGCCGCCGCTGGGGTTGGTTTGGGCGTGGGTGAAGGAGGTGGCGTTGCCGCCGGGGGAGGTAGTGTGGACGGTGATGGTGAACCGGTTGGGCGTCAGCTCGCAAGCGGGGACGTAGACGTAGACCGGCGCCGAGACTGTGCTGACGGTGAGGTTCATGGATGCGGAGCGGGAGATGGTTGGGTCGGCGCCCGGACGCGCAAGGACTACGGTGTTGTGGCCGTCAAGGGATGAGGTGAGCACAATGCGGCGGGAGTCTGTGGCATAGTCGCTTATGTAGCCTTCGCCCCAGAGGGGGACACCGGAGGCCTGGACGGTGACGGAGTCGACAGTGAGGGGGGTGCCGGTGTTGTTGGTGATGGTGATGGCGAGGAGGGCGCCGAGGTTGGTGAAGGTAAGGGTGGAGGAGCCTTCGCCGCCGAGGTAGGCACCCATGGGTGCGTTGACGGCCTGCTGGCCGGCGGTGGTGTAGTAGGGCTGGAGGGCGGGGAGGGAGATGTTGATGCGGTTGTCGGCATTGGAGGTGGAGGTGTAGATGCTGGCGGGGAAGAGGGCCCAGTAGGCGGGGGCGGAGGGGACTTCGAGCCGCGCACCTTCGGCGGGGGTGAGGGCAAGCTGGTAGGGCAGGCCGTTGACGATGGCGGTGTCGCCGTTTTGCCAGCAGGGGGTGCGGTTTTGCTGTCCGCCGATATAGACTTTGTCTTGGTTGCTGAAACGGCCCATCTTGGCCTTGAGGGTGACGACGCCGTCTTTTTGGCAGGCCGTGGTGAGGGCTATCAGAATCAATGCACCCAGAAGGAGGATGCGGGAATGGGGTTTATTCATATTGTTTGTCTTTTTTTTGTTCGTTGGGAAATAATGTTTTGAATGGTCAACAAGGGTGGCGTGGGCTACCATCCCCAGTCGAAGTTGCCGTAGTCGGTCGATGGGGCGCCGAGGTTGTCGTCGCCGCCGCTGAAGAAACTGTCGCCACTGTTGGCGGCTTGGCGGTAGGTTTTGCCGGTGCCAGGGGTGCCGTCGAAGAAGACTTCGAGTTCCATGGGATTGCTGACCCCGGCTCCGAGTTCGACTTGAAAGGCCACGGATACGATTCGGGGTGGGGTGTAGATTCGTTTTGATTGATGTATATCCATAACGATTTTTTAATTGTTTTACAATATTATAGGCGCGACATGGGATAGATGCCGCACCCAGAATACGGTTGCAAATATACAACTTTTTTGGAATATGGAATATTTTTCGAAAAAAAAATGATTGTCCACAAATGGCCGAAACGCCGAAAGTGCGTCTTTTTGAGAGGCAAGCAGTAATCCTTGGCTCCAACCACCGGCTGCGTTTGCAGGATGTTGTTGAATCTGAGCCTCTCCAGGGCTTTTCGGATTGTTGCGGATGGTATTCTTAATCGAGGGCGGGGTAAGGACGCACCGGCTGAGCTTTGCCCAAGGGGAAATGAGGAATGGGCAACGGGGACGCAAAATGCCCCGGCGGATGGGAGAGCCGGGGCAGGATGGATAATGCTGCAGACGCGGGGCTGAGCCCGGCGCAGGAGGGTCAGAGCTGATCGTACTGGCCGACGAGGTCGCGTGCCATGCCGAAGAAGAAGGAGGCGACTTGGTTGAAGTCCATGTTGAGGTCGCGGCTGAGGCCTACGCGGTCTTTGAAGATGGCTACGTTGTACCACTGGAGGCACTGGAAGGCACGGTGGAAGTAGAGGCGGCGGAGTTCGGCGGGGGTGGGCTGGTGGCCGACATAGGCCTGGAGAAGTGAGAGGGCTTTGTCGAAGCCGGCGTTGCCGTAACAGGCGATGTCGTAGTAGGGGTCGTTCATGCCGGCAAATTCCCAGTCGAGGACGTAGAGCTTGGGGCCGCTGATGACGAGGTTGGTGGGCTGGTAGTCGCAATGGCAGGGAACGAGAGGTATGTCGGCAAAGGCTTGGCGCATGAGGTCGAGCCGCGAGCGGAGGGCGGTGTATTCCTTAGGGTGTGTGAAGCCCATTTCGCGGCAGTAGCGCTCGTAGTCGGCCAGGCGGCCAAAGGCGTTGTAGTCCTTGAAGTGGAGGTCGCTGTTGTGGATACGTTTGAGGGCTTGGACGGAGAGGTCGTTGTAGCTGACGACGTCGGTCTCGGACATGATGGTGCCTTCGACATATTCGGCCAGTTTCTCGCCGGAGATGATTTCGACGTAGGAGGTGGCGTTGTTGAGGCCGAGGCGGTTGACCTCCTGGATGTTGTCCCATTCCTCGACACGGTCGACAAACTTTTCGGCATATTTGCCGGGGACACGGTAGGTGTAGCGTTTGCCACGGGTTTGGACGACATAGGTGTAGTTGCTCATGCCGCCTTCGAGGCGCTTGACGATGGCGGCATCGTCGGTGTGCATGAGTGCGTTGACACGGGCTATGATGTATTCTTCGACGTTCATGGGTAATGTTGATATATTTTCTTTAATGAATATCCGCGATTGGCATTTGCTCTATGTCGCGTCTCTCCGAGACGCTGGCTGCGAGCAGATTTTCAATCACCGCACTGCGCTTCGCTTGTACGGTGTTACTAAGATTAAGCCTCTCCGAGGCTTTTTGGTGGCAACTATTTTCAAACACCGCAGTGTGCTTCGCTTGTTCGGTGGTGTTGAACTTAAGCCTCTCCGAGGCTTTTTGATGGCAACCATTTTCAAACACCACACTGTGCAGTTTTGGGCGTTGCTCCCATCCGGCCGCGACACCGCCCAAAACTGTTTGTACGGTGTTATCAAGATTAAGCCTTGCCGAGGCTTTTTGATGGTAACTGCGGACAATCATTATAATTATTATTTCATGCGGCTGAGGGCGGCGGCGGCGGGGTCGTAGCCTGCGTCGGCGGCCATCTTGTACCATTTTTTGGCTTGTTTTTTGTTGGCAGGGACTCCTTCGTCGCCGTTTTCGAGGATGGCGGCACAGTAGTACATGCCGAGGACGTTGCCGCCTTCGGCGGCCTTGGTGTACCATTCGAGGGCTTTGGCGACACTTTCTTCGACGTAGATGCCGTGGATGTAGCAGTTGGCCACCATCATGCAGCCACGTGTGGAGCCGTGCTCGGCGGCATAGAGGTAGTGTTCGTAGGCTTTCTGGGAGTTGAGGACTACGCCCTGGCCCTGCTCGTAGCAGTAGCCGAGGTTGCAGTAGCCGTCGAGGCTGCCGTAGGTGATGGCTTTCTCGTAGTAGAGGACGGCGTTTTTGAAGTCGCCTTGGGCCTCGTAGACATCACCGAGGGTGTTGATGGCATCAATATTCTCGTTGTCGGCGGCCTTTTCGAGCCAGGCGATGGCCAGAGCAGTGTCGGGCACGCAGCCGAAGCCATTGAGGTGGCAGAGGCCGAGGTCGTACATGGCGAGGGTGTTGCCGAGGTTGGCGGCGGTGTCGAGGTAGGCTTTGCCGAGGGCTTCGTCCTCAGGGCATCCGTTGCCTTGGAGGCAGGCAATGCCGAGCTGGCAGTAGGCCCGGTGGTCGCCGAACTGGCGGGCGGCGTTTTCGAAGATTTTGTAGGCTGTTGCAGGGTCGGCTTCATTGGTGCCGACACCGCGCTGAAGCATGACGGCGAAAGTGATGATGCCGTCGACATTGCCGCGCTGGGCGGCCACAGCAAAGTATTGGAAGGCGGACTCGAAGTTTTCCTGATTAAGGAGGAGGCGGCCGAGGAAGTAGCTGGCGTCGCCGCTGCCGTTTTCATGGCCGCTGACGTAGTAGGCCAGGGCGGTGTCGCCGTCGGCAGGCACACCGGCACGGCCGAAGTTGTAGATGTCGGCCACTTTATAGGCGGCGTTACCCACGCCCTGGGCGGCGGCGGCTTTGAGGTAGGGGATGGCGGCTATGGTGTCAATTTCCACACCGCAACCTTCGAGGTAAGAGCGGCCCACATAGTAGGTGCCCATCTCCTCGCCAGCCTCGTGGGCCTGGGAGTAGAGTTCGAAAGCTTTGGCTTTGTCGAGGGGGAGATACTGGCCAATGCGGTAGAAGTCGCCGAGGTAGCACATGGCCTCGCCATGACCCTGGGCGGCGGCTTTCTGATAATAATCTATGGCTTTGGAGGAGTCGGCCTCGATGCCGCCATCGCCAAGCTCGTAGTAGAGACCCATCTTGAACTGGCCAGCGGGAACATCGTTGTCGGCCAGCTGCTGGAAGTAGCTAACAGCCTTGTAGTGGTCGACGGTGTCGACATAGCGGCCTGTCTCGTAGCAGTAGCCCATGGTGTAGATGGCATCGATGAAGCCTTGGTCGGCGGACTGGGAAACGAGGCTGAGGCCTTTCTCGATGTCGGCGGGTTTCTGCTTGCCAATCTCACCATTGAGGTAGAAGAGACCGAGGCGGTAGAGGGATTTGGGGGTGGCGGAACGCTCGTAGTATTTGGCGGCCTTCTTGGCGTCGATTTTGGTGTCGTCGAAACCAAACTCGTAGACAGAGCCCAGCACCTCGGCGCAGAGCTTGCTGCCCTTCTTGTCGCCCTGGGCCATGATTTCGTTACACTTCTTGCCGTCACCAGCCTGGTCGTAGAGCAGACCCAAATAGTAATATCCGTCGGCCTGGCCTTTATCAATCATCTGCTGGTAGCACTCGATGGCGCGGTCCACGTTGCCGTTGGTGGCATAGAGGCGGCCAAGGTTGGCAAGGGCTGTGGTGTCGCCATTCTGGTCGGCAAAGCGGTAGTACTTGACGGCCTGGGGCATGTCCTTATGCTCATCGCTCTCGTAGACGGAAGCGAGGAACATGGCGCAGGAGGCATCCTTGTATTGGTCGGCACCCCGTTTGAGCCAGTAGATGGTGCTGTCGACATCGGGCTTACAGCCGAAGCCGTTATAGTGCATCAAGCCCATGAGGTAGCAGCCTTCCCCCTGGTTGTCGGCGGGACGGGTGCTGAGAGCCACTTTGCGGAAGAGGGGCATGGCCTGGTCATACTGCTCCTGCTCGGAATAGAAGCGGCCCAGACGGAGACGGCAGAACGAACTGCCGAAGGCATCGCCGTCGAGCCAGTATTGGATGGCCTTGGCACTGTCGCGGAGGCCGGGGTTGTCGGGATACATGTAATAGAGGCCAGCCAATGACTGGGTGTAGCGGAGCGTGGGATGCTCCTTGACGAGCGAGTCGAGCAAGTGCTGTGCCTTGGCCTCGTCCATCTCCACACCGATACCTGCAAAATAGCACTCGGCAGCGAGCGACACCACATCGGGGTCGCACCACTTCATGCCCTCATTGAGATACTTCCAGCCTTTCTTGGTGTCGCCACTAAACATATAATAACGGGCGAGGACAAAGATGGCATCCACGTCGCCCGCCTTCTTGGCCTTCTCCAGACAGCGGATGGCCAGTTTCTTATCCGCCGCGATATCGCCCAAGCCATACATAGCCGTCATACCCATGCAGTAATAGCCCCAGGGCGTGCCCTTCTTATAGGCCTCCCTATACAGTTCCAGAGCCTTGGCGGTATCGGCCTTGCAGCCATCACCGTATTCATAGCACTGGCCCAGCACTGCAATAGCGTTGCCCAAGCCCTTGTCCGCCCACTCCTTGCGGATGGCGAAAGCGCGGGCAGTGTCCTTGGGGAGGAGGGTACCCTTCATGTAGTAGCGCGCTATGCGGAGCCAGGCCTCGCCGTCGCCGAGGTCGGCAGCCTTCTGGAACCACTGAAGGGCCAAGGTGGAGTCGTGCTGCACCCCAGCGCCATTCTCATAGCATTCGCCCAAGCGCACCATGGCGACCACATCGCCTTGGTGGGCTTTGTCAATAAGTTTCTTATCGGCCTGAGCTGTGGCCATAACGGGCAATAAAGCCGTCAAAATAAGGAGAAAACCGTATTTTTTCATCTTTGCAATGTATATTTTCGCGATGCAAAGATACTAAAAAAATTCCGATTTCGTTATTTAACACAAACTAATAATCTGCTTTTTTAGATGGACACCATAGAAATCGTAATCGAAAACACCCACGAGCGCCGCAACGTGCGCCAGGGAATCAGCCTTGCCGAACTGGCCGACGAATATTATACAGAGCTGGGACGCATGCCCCTTGAGAACCCCATACTGGGAGCCTTCGTGAACAACGAAGTCGAGCACATGCAGTACCGGATATATAATCCCAAGACCATCTTCTTTTTCGACATCCACCACTCCAACGGCTGGAGGATGTACCAGTCGTCGCTCACCTTCATGCTCTACAAAGCCGTGCGAGACACCTACCCGCAAGCCCGGCTCGAAGTGCGCCACTCCATGCGTGGAGGGTTCTACTGCACCATCGACAATGTTGAGGAAGACCGATTCGTAGTGGCCAACACCGTGCGCGACCGCATGATAGAGCTGCAGCGGCTCGACCTCCCCTTCCAGCACCACAACATGCTGCTGACCGATGCCATCGAAAAGATAAAAGACAGCGGCATACCCAAGACGGTAGAGTTGCTCCAGTCGCTCCCCTTCCTCTATGTCACCATGCATGAGCTGGACGGGACCATGCACAAACTCACATCCAAGCTGGTGCCCTCCACCGGATGCCTCAAACAATGGGACTTCCACGTCTATGCCGACGAAGGCTACCTGCTGCAGATGCCCGACCGCCATCACTTAGACCGTCCTCCCCTGCTGCCCGACACACCCAAACTCTTCAATATCTTCAAGCTCCACCACCTGTGGGTAGACCGCCTGCAAGTGTCCACCATCACCGACCTCAACCGCATTATCCGCGACAAAGGGGCCAACCAACTCATCCACATCTCCGAAGCCCTGCACGAGAAGGTCTATTCCGAGATAGCCAACCAGATCTACCGCCGCAACGGGCAGGTGCGTCTTGTGCTGGTGGCCGGACCCTCTTCGTCCGGCAAAACCACCTCCTGCCGCCGCCTCAGCGTGCAGCTCACCGTGATGGGCTACGACGTGCAGCAGCTCTCCCTCGACGACTACTTCATGAACCGCGAACGGACACCCAAGCTGCCCAACGGCGACTACGACTTCGAGTCCATCGACGCACTCGACATCCCCCTGCTCAACGACCACCTGCAGCGCATGTTCCGTGGCGAGCGGGTGGAGATACCCACCTTCGACTTCGTCAAAGGCGAGCCCTACTACAATGGCAAAAGCATACAGATGGGACCAAACAGCGTGCTGGTGGTGGAAGGCATCCATGCCCTCAACCCCAAGCTCACATCCCAAATACCCGACGAACTGAAATTCAAGGTCTACGTGTCCACCCTCACCCAGATAGCCATCGACGACCTCAACACCATCCGCAGCAGCGAGAACCGAATGCTCCGCCGCATTGTGCGCGACAACAACTTCCGGGGCTGGGACGCCTACAACACCCTGCACCGCTGGAACGAAGTGCGCCAAGGCGAAGAAAAGTACATCTTCCCCTACCAGGAGCAGGCCGACGTGATGTTCAACTCAGCCCTGCTGTATGAGCTGGGAGTGCTTAAACTCTACGCTGCACCACAGTTGCGGAGGGTTCCACAGAACTGTCCCGAATATGCCGAGGCACAACGGCTGCTCACCTTCATCGAAGTGCTGGAGCCCATTGAACCCACCTACATCCCTCCAACCAGCATCATGCGCGAGTTCCTCGGAGGGAGCAGCTTTAACTATTGAAATTAAATACGTTAATGTGTTAATGTGTTAGTCTTTTTGCTGCGTCAGCACTTCCACATTAACACATTTCCTCATTCCCACATTCCTTTAATGTGTTAGTCTTTTGACCGCGCCAGCCATTCCCACATTAACTCATTCCCACATTATTCCACCACCACCTCGTCGCAGAACATCCAGCTGTCGTTGCCCTTGGCAAGGTGCCATTCGGGCAGGGGACCGGGGTTCTTGGCCACCACGCGAAGATAGCGAGTGGATAGCTTCAGGTTGCGGAGAGCGTTAGTACGGATTATGGTGCCACGCTCGCGGAAGTCGGGGTCGAGCTGCTCGGTATGGGCCAGTTTCCAGTTGGAACCGTCGGTGGAGGTATAGACCTCAATGGTACGGGGGGTGAGAACCCAGTCGTTGGCGTTGTGGAGAAAGCGCATAGTAATGGTCTTGACAGACGTGACCCCGCCGAGATCCAGCTCCACGTCAATATCCTTGCCCCAGTAGCCCTGCCAGCGTCCGTCGTCGTAGGCATTGTCGCTTCCCAGCACGCCGTCAGCCAAGGCGCCGATGCCGCCGCCGCTATACTTGGGCTTATAGTCGCCGAAGGGAGTGTTGAGCTTCTTGACCTTGCCGATGGCCTTGTGGAAGAGGAGGTATTGTTCGGAGTAGACAGGCTCGTCCCACTTGCTGTAGGTGACCGCTTTGACCAGACAGCTGCGCCCGATGGTGAAAGGCCGCTTGTAAAGGTTGGACCCCTGCGATGGCTTGCGCCCGTCGACAGTGAAGTAGATGGGGCGGTCTTTGAATATAGAGCGGAGCGAGACGTACATCTTGCCGTCGCGGTAGTCGGGAGTGATGAAGACACGCTGGCGCAACTCCTGCACCTCGCGCCCCAGACGGTCGAAACGCTCGCACACAATATCGCGGCTATAGTCCGTGTTCTCCTCGTCCCAGAGACGGAGATACTCCAGTTTGAGGCTGTGGAGGTGGCGGAAATAGGAACGGCTGGCCTCCTGTATGTCGTATTTGACCACCGCCAGGGAGTCGGTCAGGCCCAGCAGGTTGTAGAGCTGCACGCGCAGGCGGCTTTTTTCCACCACACAGAGGAGACGGTGGCACGTATATGCGGCATGAGGGGCACGGCTGCTGTCTACCACCTGCAACGCACGGCGGACGGCGGCCTCGACACTGTCGCAGCGGCGCAACATGGCATCGCCCACGTCGACGGGGTTGAACTCCATGAGGGGCTGCATAAGGGCGGCGGTGGTGTGCCAGTCGCCCACCCACGGGTTGCCATTGAGGGCTCCCACAACATCAAGCATTCGGGTGACGGACACCCCCTTCGGGGCATCGGGGTCGAGACGGAGATATTCAAGTTCGGTCAGACGGTCATAATTTTGGTTGAAAAGCCTTTCTCGCTCGGCCAACTCGCGCCGAGCCTCGGCGGGCGTGGTGGCTGTAAGAGGCCGCCAGGCCATCTCGGCCGCCCAGGCCATAGCGTGCCAGCTGTCGCCGAAAAGGCCTTCGCCGCTGTCGTCCCAGGCCGTGTTCATCAAGCCACGGGCACCCGCCTGATGGCCATCGCGGGCCAGGAAAGCGATATTCTCAATATAGTTGCGGACCGAGGGGGCTCCGCTGGCATGGCTCACACTGGGGGCCACCCAGAAGGCATTGCCCTGCTCCTTGTGCAGTTTTGCAAAGGGGGCAATCATGTCGGCATAGCTCTCTGCCGCGCCATAGCTCCATACAATATATTGCATGTCCCGGGGCAACTGGCGGAGCATGGCGGGGTTCTTGGCCACAATGTCGCCCCACATCAGCACCTCCATGCGGCCTCCGTCGTCGTGTGCCTCGCGGTAAGCCTGTTGGACGATGTTGTAGACGCGGTTGATGTGCTGCACATAGACCTCATCGGCCCCAATCTGCTCCACATACCGCCTGGCGCGGCCGCTGCCCAGGCCTTCGGTCTCGTCGCAATTGATATTGAAGAAACGGCTGGAATGGTAAGCCTGGACCGCATTCTCAATCTGGTCACGCAGAAAAGAGTACGTTTCCTCCTTGGCGGGGTTGACGTTGGCGGGGCCGTCCATGATGGTTTGATAGTACGGGATGCGGAGGGTCTTCTCGAAATGGGCGAAACACTGCAGATTGGCCATCATGAAAGGGTCGTCGGAATACTCGAAAGGACTGATGCCGCTATAGCCCGAAATGTCGGGATACTGCTCGTTATAGAGCGTATGCTCGGTATAATAGTTGCCAAAATTAAGTTTATAGCGCTCGGAGAATGAGCGCGTCATGCGGCGAAACTGGCGATTGGGAATAGGTCCGCGGCTGATGTCGTCCAGCCAGCCCCGAAACTCGTAGGCGGGCCAGTCCGTCACCGTCATGCAAGGAATGCCGCCGGGATAGAGCCGCCGCAGCTGGTCGAGAGTTTTCAAGGCATAGCCCCAACCCTCGTTGCCCACGCAGAAGATTTGCACCCCCTGCTCCGAAACCACCAGACGGTAAGCCTGCATCTGATTCTGCGCCCCCTCAATGCGCTCCACAAACACACGCTGGGGAGTGGCGCGTAGATTGGCCAGCGTGCCGCTGCCCATCTCAACCCGCTGGGGCGAGGGGACAACACCAATATTCACATAACCCTGCTGTGCCGACGCGTGAACGCAGACCAAAAGCAAAACCAAAAGTACGAAACACCTCATAATAAAGACGTTTTTAAAGATTCAACAACCGATATTTCAAGGGGTCGGAGATGTAAGGCAATCCCGACCACGATGCAAAAATACGAAAAAAAAACAGAACCGTATCATTCCGACATAAAAAAAGCTGCGACAAAATCACACAATAAAAGAAAAGCCAATCCGTTAATTAGAAAAAGCTGTAAACAACAACTACCTGAAGATGCATCGAATACTATTTGTCTGCCATGGAAACATCTGCCGCAGTGTGACTGCGGAATTTGTGTTTAAGGACATGGCCGCACGGGCAGGGGTTACGCACCTGTTCGAGGTGGATTCGGCAGCCACCAGCCGCGAGGAAATCGGCAACCCCATCTATCCACCAGCCCTACGGACACTGGAGGCGCACGGAATACATGGGGCACACCACGCCGCCCGACAAGTGACAAAGACCGACTACGCCCGGTTCGACCACATTGTGCTGATGGACGGTGAAAACCTGCATGGAATCCGTCGCATCATTGCAGACGACCCTGAAAGGAAAATCAGTCTGCTACTGGACCACACCGACCCTACCGACCGCATCCACCACGGCCGCGATGTGGCGGACCCCTGGTACACTCGCAACTTCGAGGCCGCCTACGACGACATATCTACCGGATGCCAGGCCCTGCTCCAAAAACTAATCCACAAGCCTGCATGATCTACCAACTCGACCCCCACCACCCCGCTTTCCCCAATGCCGAAGAAGCCGAGCCCGACGGACTCATAGCCATCGGGGGCGACCTCAGCCCCGAACGGCTCATCAATGCCTACTGCTGCGGCATATTCCCCTGGTACAGCCCGGGGGAGCCACTGCTGTGGTGGTCGTTAGACCCACGCATGGTGCTCTACCCCGACGAATTCCGCTACAGCAAGAGTCTGCGGCGCGTGGTGCGGTCGGGCAAATACCAAGTGCTCATCGACACCCACTTCGAGCAGACCATGCGTAACTGCGCCGCCGCCGACCGCACCGCACAGGGGCAAACCGGCACATGGATTACAGAAGAGATGGTGGCCGCCTACGTCCAGCTGCACCAGTTGGGGATTGCACACTCCTTCGAGACCTATTACCACGGCCAAATGGTGGGAGGTCTCTACGGTGTGAGCCTGGGACCCTTTTTCTTTGGCGAGTCCATGTTCCACACCATGACCGACGCCTCCAAAGTGGCGATGGCTCGATTAGTCGAATTCTGCTCGAGTCATGGCTTTCGCCTCATCGACGCCCAGCAGCCCACCGCCCATCTCGCCACCCTCGGCGCACGCCCCATACCCCGGAGCCACTTCCTGCAAGAATTAAACAATATCCACGCCGACAACTCGCTGATCGGAAACTGGGCAGCGCTGGACAGTCAACCCCAATAGTATCCTCCACCCACCCTTTCTGAGAAATCAGAACCATAGGTTTCCCCGTCTCGAAAGAGGTCGCAGGGAACGGGGAATTAATCTCTTTTAAACTATCATAATTATCCATAAAATGTCAATCCCAGTAACCATCAACCATAAGAAAATAGTACCTTTGCATTTCAAAAATATAATGAATATCGATATTATTCACTGAAATACAAAATACTAATCATATAAAAAAACAATCAAACAACAAAAAAATGAACTTAAAAACACTAAGGACTGCCCTCTTGCTGACATTGCTCTTGCCAATGTCGCTGAGGGCACAAGACAGCCTGCAAGTGTGCAACGGTACGGACGAGAATTCGTACATACCGATGTACGGCTACTACAACGACTCGCGATTCCACAACGAGTTCATCTACCCTGCCCGACTGCTGAGCAGCATGGCCGGGCAGAGCATCACTGGCCTGACGTTCTATGCCAGCGAAGATGAGAGTTGGAACTCAAATCTGGTGATTTGGATCGGCGAGACAAACGACACCGCCTACGCCAGCGGCACAACATGGAAAATGCCCGCAGATGCCGACACGGCCTGGACAGGTACCTGCTCAGTAGTGAACGGCCGATGGGTAATCCAGCTGGATGTTCCTTACTCCTACCAGGGCGGCAACCTGGTAATTGGGGTGATGAATACCGCCGCCGGCACCGGATGCCCTGACAGCTACTTCCTTGGCGTGGAAACTGACTACAATGCCAGCGGCTATGTGAACGGCGGAAGTGCCTACAGCTCAACCACGGTCAACTACCGTCAGCAATTCCTGCCAAAGGTGACTTTCACCTATAGCGCCGGCGGCCCTGTCTGCCTGCGACCCACAAACCTCAATGCAAGCAATATTACCACCAATGCAGCCACGGTGAGCTGGAACAGCCGCAACGGCGAGAGCAGCTGGCTGCTTTATCTGAACGACTCGCTGGTGTCGGAGGTTTATGACTCGACATACACTTTCGCCGGTCTGAACCCGAACACCAACTACTCCATCAGCGTGAGTGCACTGTGCACCACGGGCGACACATCGCGCCGCTCCTACATCTCTTTCCGCACCGGCTGCGCCCCGATAGCCACCCTTCCGTGGAACGAGAACTTCAACTCCTTCACCGGCTCGTCGAGCTCGACGGTCAACACTTCGATTACCGCCATCCCCTGCTGGGAGGTGACGGGTGCTTACAGCAACTACTCTTTCCTGCAAAACACGTATAACCATGACACTGCCGCCACCGGCAACGCGATGCGCCTGTATGGCCACACCACCAACTATCCTACCTTTATTGCTCTGCCCGAATTCCAAGAAAGCATCTCGAGCCTGATGCTGGGATTCTGGATGACGGTCGACGACGCCAACACTTACCTTGGCGTGGGCTACATGACCGACCCCACCGACACCTCCACCTATACCGAAGTGGCAACCGTGCGCCCCTACACTACCGGCAACTGGGAATGGCACGATGCGGCCATGAACTCCGAAGCCACCGGCCGTATAGCCATACGCTATTATGGCAACTATGGCAACATCCGTTTAGATGATTTTACGGTTGGTTACGCTCCCTCCTGCTCACGTCCCTCATCGCTGGCGGTCCGCAACGTGACCTCCAATGCCGCTGAGCTCCTGATTGCGGACACTGTCAACAACGCCTCGAGCTATACCGTTGTGCTGCGGGACGGCACGACCACTGTGGACAGCCAGGACGTATACGACACGGTAGTTTACTTTACCAGCCTGACGCCCAACACCGACTATACCGTCAGCCTTGTCACCAATTGCGACGACGGCAACAGTTACAACCCGATGTATGCGTCGTTCCGCACCAGCTGCGTGGCCATCGCCCACGACAGCCTTCCTTTTGTGGAAGACTTTGAGAGCTATGCCGCCGGCGGCTATTCTTCATCGACTAATGTGATGAATATCTCTTGCTGGAACGTGATGAACCGCTACAGCAACAGCTATCCTTATTTTTCGACCTCGCAGCACCACAGCGGCAACAACAGCTTGTACATATATAGCTATGCCGACACGACAACGGCCACGGTGATTGCCCTGCCCGCTTTCGAGGACGACCTTCAAAACCTGATGCTCAGCTTCTGGCTTTACAACAACGCCGTACAGGTTGGCGTTCTTTCCAACCCGACGGATGCCAGCACTTTCCGTGCTTTGCAGACTTGCATCCCTTCGGCCAGCAGCACTTGGGAGCGGTTTGAGGCCACCTTCGCCGGAATAACCACCGGCACGATGGCTATCCGCTATGCCGGAGCCAACTACGGCTCGTCTTACATCGACGACATCACTGTTCAGGAGCTGCCTTCGTGCACCCGTCCGTCGCAGGTGCGTGTGAGCGAGGTGACCACCACCAGTGCCACCATCACCATCAGCGATGCCAACATGATGAGCCATTATATGCTCTATCTCTCCGCCACGGACAGCGTGGAGATTTACGACACGGTGTACTATCTGACCGACCTGACCAGCAGCACTGCCTACACCATCAGCGTGCGCACCATCTGTAACGATGGCTCGATGACGGAGGCCATCAGCACAAGTTTCAGAACCGACTGCGAATCTATCGGCACTCTGCCCTGGCATGAGAACTTCGACAGCTATTCCAGTCTCTTCACTTCGTATGCCAACGAGATGGTGGGTGGCATGATTCCTTGCTGGGGCCTGATTAAGGACAACGCCTCGGCGCGCATGTCGTTGACCAACAACAACTACCGTTACGGCACCACAGGCATCAGCCTGATGTTCTATCCTGGCCGCAGTGGGGCGAAAAACTTTATTATTCTGCCCCCGTTTGATGACGACATCTCTCTGTTAGAGCTGCAATTCCAAACCCGTCCGGAGGGCACTTCAGCCAGTTCGGGTTCATTTGACGTGGGCTATATGACCGACCCGAACGACTCCACCTCTTTTGTCAGCGTTCAGCATTATGATTACAGCGACTTTAATGACAGCTATCAAGAGAAGTTCGTAGTATTCAGTGACGCCCCGTCGGGTGCACGCATGGCAATGCGCCATAACTCGTCGGCATCTAACTACTACTGGTTTGTGGACGAAGTGGACGTGCACTACGCCCCCGCCTGCAATATGCCTACCAGTGTGAGCATCACTGCCACCACTACCACATCGCTCACCGCCACCGTCACGGGCGACGACTACAACACTTACTGCTACCTGCTCATCTACAACGACTCGGTTGTCGATTCGGTAGAGATTGCAGACACCACATGGACCTTTGAGAACCTCACTTCCAACAGGCTCTATACGGTCAATGTCCGCACTGTTTGTGCCGATGGTACTTACACCCCTGCCGCGACCACCACTGGCCGCACGGACTGCGGCACCATGACCACCGAGGATTTGCCCTTCGTCGAAGACTTTGAAAGTTACGACACATACGTTTATTCTTTCCCCTGCTGGACCCGCAACAGTTACAGCACTACTTATCCCAACTACCCGCAGACCTCGTCGGCCAACGGTCCGACGAGCAGCTCTACCCGCGTGCTTTATTTCTACAACTACCAAGGTTCCCAGTTCTTGGCCATGCCCCCGGTTGAGAATCTCAACGGTTTACTGCTCAGTTTCTCTGCCCGTGCCAACAGCACCAGCAACACTTACTATCTGAATGTCGGCACGATGACTGACCCCAACGACTCGACCACCTTCACCAACCTTCAAACTTTCCCGTTGAATGGTGAGTGGACCCTCTATGATGTGAACCTGAGTAACTATACCGACACAGCCCACTATCTTGCTTTCCGCTTCTACAGCAACGCCTATGCCGGCATCTATGTTGACGACATTATGCTCGGGGTGGCTCCCAGCTGTCCCCGTCCGGCAGGTATAGCTTTGCGCAGCGTCGACACCAACTCGGCCGTCATCTTTATCGATGACACCGCCGCCATCAACAACTACACTGTTGTTGTGGCCACCGACTCTGTCGCCGACACTATCCATGCCACCGACACGCTGGTGACACTCTCGGGTCTTACTCCCAACACGGCTTATACCGTCACGATGACTGCCCACTGCGCCGATGGCTACTCTCACATGCCCTATACACTTCAATTCACTACTCCGTGCACGCCTTTCGACTCCTTGCCTTGGATTGAGGGCTTCGAATCCTTGCCGTTAGATCTTACCAACGATATTCCTTGCTGGAGTTATATCCCCAACGGGCATAGCAGCAGCAAAATACTTGTCACCAATGCCTCCACCCGTGTTCACAGCGGCACCAAGTCGTTGCGTTTCAACGGCAACTGCCAGCAGCCCAACTACGCCTTACTCCCCAGCTTCAACGCTAACACCAGTTCGCTGGTGCTCCGCCTCTGGCTTGTGGCCGAGAGCGGTGCTTCGTCGGGCGCTCTTCGCGTGGGCTACATGACCAATCCTGCTGACAGCTCGACTTTCGTGCCCACGGCTGTCTTCAACGCTTCGAACTACACCGACTCCATGCGTTATGAAGAGGTCTTCTTCATCGGAGCCCCCGCTGACGCACGCATTGCCATCTCGCAGTTGAACAATGGAGCCAACTATTGGTGGTGGATTGACGATGTTGAGCTGGATTTCGCCCCCAACTGCGCCGCCCCGGTCATAACTGTGACCGACATCACCGAGACCACTGCCACAGTGAACTTGACAGATGCCAACAGCACAAACCACTACTGGCTCTTCACCTCGCCGACCGACAGTGTGGAGGTGACGGGAAGCACGCACAACTTGACGGGTCTTTCGGCCTCGACGGTGTACACCCTCACGGCAAAGACGATTTGCGGCACAAGCATGAGCAACAGTTCGTCCTATACTTTCCGCACCGCCTGCGGTGCCATAGCCCACAGCCAGCTTCCGTGGAATGAGGACTTCGAGGGCTACACCGGCGGCACTTACGCCAGTGCCACCTGCGTTTTCGACGACCCCTGCTGGACTGTCCTGAACCGCTACAGTAACAACTACCCCTATATTTACAACAGCACCTACTATGCCCACAGCGGCAGCCAGAGCTTCAACTTCTATGGCAGCCCCATCCCCGCCACTGTGGTAGCTCTGCCTTCGTTTGCCGACAGCCTGTCCAACTTGGCCTTCTCGTTCTGGATGCGCACCTCCTCCACCTCCTATGGTGTCGAGGTTGGATACATGACCGACCCCAACGATGCCTCCACTTTCACCTCTATTCAGACCTGCCATGTGTCGTCGAGCAATACCTATACCATGCATGAGGTGACTTTCCCCGCTACAGCCACTGGCAACATTGCCCTCCGCTATGTGGGCACCTACAGTTCAAGCATCTACTTAGACGACTTCTCGGTATTTGAGGCTCCCAGCTGCGCCCGTCCGGCATCGGTAGCAGTCGGCACCATCACTCCCTACAGCGCCTTCCTCACCATCACCGACACCGACCACACAAACCACTATCAAGTGGTCACAGGCGGTACCGACACCACCGAGATTTTCACCGACACCGTCACCCTCACGGGCCTCACTCCCGCCACGCACTACTCTGTGGCCGTGAAGACCATCTGCTCCGATGGCACTACCACCTCTGCTGTCATGGCCACCTTCCAGACTCCTTGCGTTGAGATTACCACCCTGCCCTGGAGCGAGAATTTCGACTCCATCCCCACTGGCACCTCAAACATCTACACCGGCGCCTACCTGCCCTGCTGGAGCATGCACCGGGGCCGCTACAACGACTCCACCGGCACATCGCCTCTCTACCGCGCCACAATGGATGTGTTCTATCTAAACACCTACGGCATGGACGGCTCAAAGAACCTGCGCTGCAATATTTATGGCGACACCAACTACCGCTGGCTGATTACCCCCACCTTTACCCTCGCTACACCTGCCGAGTTCTCGTTCCACTACTCGCTGACGAAATATAACAGCAACAATGCCATCGACTCTATCGGCACAGACGACCGCTTCTTAGTCCTTGCCTCCACCAACGGCGGCGCAACCTGGACAAAGATTTACTCCTTCGGTCACGGAAGCGACTTCGATGTGCAGCTCGACTCTGTGTCCGCCACAGCCGACTCTGTGGCCATCGACCTCACCCGTTTCATTGGCCAGAATGTCCGCATCGCTTTCTATGGCGAGTCGTTCCGCAGCAATACCGACAACGACTTCCATATAGACAACCTGAGACTCATTTCGACAGGTCTTCCCCCTGTGCGGCACACGGTGACCCTTGTATCCTCGGACGAAAGCATGGGCAGCGTGTCGCCCGCCGGTGCTACGCAGGTGAACCAAAACACCAGTTTCACCGCCACGGCCAACGCAGCCGAAGGCTACCACTTTGTGTCCTGGACTGACGGCTCAACTGTGGTGAGCCACGCCAATCCGTACACTTTCATTGTCTCGGCCGATATCACCCTGACGGCACAATTCGAAATGGATACCGTCAAGTTTGCCGTGACCCTTGCCCCGGCTGACGAGACGATGGGTACAGTGCGCCCCAACGGCACCACAATGGTACCCGAAGGCGACTATTTCACCGCCACTGCAGTGCCAAACAATGGATTCCGCTTCGAGGCCTGGACCAATGGCACTGATACGGTCTCTACCGAGAACCCCTACACATTCATTGTCGACCGCGAGGTATCCCTCACAGCAGCTTTCGTGAAGGTATGCCGTTTGGACATCGATGCCGACTTGTCCATGGGTATAGTGACCGGCCAAGGCACCTACGATGCCGGCAGCCAGGTGACCGTCACCGCCACCCCCGACCCCGGCTACAGCTTCTACGGCTGGGTTTTCGATGGCACTACCGATACAGTCACCTCGAACCCCTACACATTCACCATCTATGACAGCGGTACTCTGCACTGCCTGTTTGGCCCCACCGTCAGCATCGACGAGACCACAGCCGAGAACGTCACGCTCAGCCCCAATCCCGCCACAACGTCGGTAACCATCGCCGGCCTTGAAGAGGGCTCTGAGGTCACCATTCTCGATGCAAGCGGACGCGAGATGTTCCGCACCAAGGCTCAGGCCGAAAGCCTGAATGTAAACCTCCACGGCTATGCACAGGGTGCCTACTTTGTGCGCATAGCCAGCCGAGAGGGTCTGGCCGTCCGCAAGCTGATTGTGAAATAGGCATTAGACCATCCTACAACAAAAAACGGTGTTCCCTATAGTGGGGACACCGTTTTTTCTTTACCCGCCGAATCTCCTCCCCTCTTGAGGGAAACTCTAACGATGACAAAAAGCCCTCCGACCTGGGCAACGACAATCGACAAAGGTTATTTATTTTCTATATACACAATGAATACTTTCCTAATATATTCTGTGACTCTGACAAAGAAGAAAAGAAAGACAGGACAAAAAGCATTACCGCACAAAATAAAGTGTGTGGCCACCCCTGGGCTTTCGCGACTGGCAGGTGTCCAAACGGCTGTGTAGACAATCTGCCTTCTGAACGCGAAGACAGGCCGTGTGGCCATGTCGGCACAAAGCGCAAAAACCTTCTGACAGACAGAGATACTTGCAAATCGAACCTTGGCAACCGTTCAGGGCGCAGGGACTGCTGCCATCGGTGGCGTCATAGCCAATTCGACAAGTTTCGCTGGCCGACGGCGTCACACGGAGAGAAAAAGCAAGCGGAGAACCGCCGCCGACAACGGTTCGGGGGTTCTCCGCTGGCATGGATGGTAGGGGCTACCACATGTTGTGATGGATGCGCGAGGGGTCCCACTTGTCTTTGGGCTGCTCGTCGCCAGCGGGGCAACCTATCGGAACAACGCTGTAGGGCACCACGGTGGCGGGAAGGCCGAGGGCTTGCTTGACAGGCTCCATGCGGTCGGGGTAGGGGTAGCATGCCGTCCAGCAGGCTCCGAGACCGTGGGCCTCAACGGCCAGCAGGAGGTTCTCGGTGACGGCTCCCATGTCGTCACGCCAAATTCCGTTGGGCTGCTGCACGGCGGGAGCATCGGGATTTTCGCGCGGCGGACGGACTACCGTCGTGTCGGCACAGACGACCACCACCGCGGCGGCTTGCTTGAACATGTTGAGATTGAAATTGCCCTCGAAGATGGTGTCATAACGGCTCTTGTCGGTCAGCACCACAAAACTCCAGGGCTGGATGTTACGCCCCGAGGGGGCTGCCATGGCGGCACGCAGCAGGTTTTCCATCACCTGGGCGGGGATGGTGTCGGCGGTGTAGGAGCGGACGCTCTTACGGCTCAGGATGTTGTTCATTACCACTTGGGCGGGGTCGACAGGCTGCTGTGGGCTTTCCTGCTGGCCACATGCGGCAAAAAGGGCTGCCGCAGCCATCAAAAGGATTGTTTTTTTCATGTCTTTTTAATATTAATGGGATTTGTAACTTCTATTGCAGACAGTGGCGGTAGCGGCGGATGGTCTCTTCGATACCAAGGTAGAGGGCATCGCTGATGAGGGCGTGGCCGATGGACACTTCGTCTGTCCAGGGTATCTGCTGGTGGAAATAAGTCAGATTCGTCAGCGAGAGGTCGTGGCCGGCATTGAGGCCCAGGCCACACTCGCGCGCCACGGTGGCCGCCTCCTTGTAGGGAGCTATGGCTCCGGCGGGGTCGGCGGCATAGCGGCTGGCGTAGGCCTCGGTGTATAGCTCCACCCGGTCGGTGCCTGTTTTGGCAGCCATCTCTATCATCTGCGGCACAGGGTCGATAAAAATGCTGACACGTATGCCACAGGCTTTGAACTCGGCCACCACCTCTTGCAGAAAGGACTGGTGCCGCACGGTGTCCCACCCCGCATTGCTGGTCAGCACGTTGTCGGCATCGGGTACAAGGGTCACTTGTGCCGGCCTGATGGCTTTGACCAACTCCACAAACCGCGGGACGGGATTGCCTTCGATGTTGAACTCAGTGGTGAGCACGGGCTGGAGGTCGTAGACGTCGCGATAACGGATGTGCCGCTCGTCGGGACGGGGATGGACGGTGATGCCTTGCGCTCCGAACCGTTCGCAGTCCAGCGCAAACTGCACCACGTCCGGCACGTTGCCGCCACGCGCATTGCGCAGCGTGGCAACCTTGTTGATGTTTACACTTAATGTTGTCATATTGTAATAGTTGTATTAATGTATTTTGATTCTTGAACGAGTAAATGTGTTAATGTGTTAGTCTTTTGGCTGCGCCAGCCACTCCCACATTAACACATTCCCACATTATCACACTCATTCTTTTCGTTTGGGATTGCGCGGAAACCATCCTTTCTCCACACGCTTGCGCTGCTTGAACAGCTCGATGATGGACCACAGGCTGGAGAATCCCGCCACGCCCAACAGCGCGGCAATCACCACCCCGCCTGCAAACAGCGAGGCCACCACGCATCCTACACCAAACAGCAAAAACAGCCACCAGCAGCGCACGCCCCAGTAGTATTCGGCCTTGATCACGATGGGGTGGAAAACACCGATACAGAGAAACGCAGCCGCACCAATAAGGATTCCTGTTATATTCATAGATGCTATAATATTTGAATGTGGGAATGTGTTAATTCGTTAATGTGTCAATGTGTTAGTCTTTTGATTGCGTCAGCCACTCCCACATTAACACATTCCCAAATTCACGAATTCCCGAATTCCCACATTAACACATTCCAAAGGACTCTTTTATACGGTCCACATAGTCGAGTTTCTCCCAGGCAAAGAAGTCAACCGTTTTGGTGTATTCCTTGCCCTGGTGGTCGAACATGGTGACTTCGGCGCTGTAGGGGTCGCGCCCCATGTGGCCGTAGGCCGCCGTGGGGGCGTAGATGGGATTTTTCAACCCGAAGCGCTCAATGATGGCGAAGGGTCGGAGGTCGAAAAGCTGCTGCAAGTGCTGGGCTATCTCGCCGTCAGTCATGTCGACATGCGCCGTACCGTAAGTGTTGACATAAAGGCCCACCGGCTGCGCCACTCCGATGGCGTATGCCACCTGCACCAAAGCCTCGTCGCAAAGGCCAGCGGCCACCATGTTCTTGGCCATGTGGCGTGTGGCGTAAGCCGCCGAGCGGTCCACCTTCGAAGGGTCTTTGCCACTGAACGCACCGCCGCCATGGGCTCCGCGGCCACCATAGGTGTCCACAATGATTTTACGTCCCGTCAGGCCAGTGTCGCCGTGAGGACCACCGATGACAAACTTGCCCGTGGGGTTGACAAACAGCTTGTAGTCGCCAGCGGCAAAGAGCGAGCGGTTTGCCTCGCTCAGCCGTGCCAGCACGCGGGGGATAAGAATCTCCACCACATCCTTGCGGATGCGGGACAGCATGGCTGCCTCCTCATCGAAATCATCATGCTGGGTCGAAATCACAACGGCCTCTATGCGCTCCGGCTTGCCATTATCAGCATACTGCACCGTTATCTGGCTCTTGGCATCCGGACGCAGATACTTCATCTGCTCGCCCTCCTTGCGGATGCGGGTCAGCTCCTGCAGGAAGATGTGTGCCAGCGTGATGGGCAGCGGCATCAGCTCGGGGGTCTCGTTGCAGGCATAGCCAAACATCATGCCCTGGTCGCCGGCTCCCTGCTCCTCGGCCGTCGAGCGGTCCACACCCTGGTTGATGTCCGCGCTCTGTCCATGGATGGTGGACAGCACACCGCACGAGTTGGCCTCGAACATATACTCACCCTTGGTGTAGCCGATGTGGCGTATTACCTCTCGCACCTTGTCCTGAATCTCCACATACCCGTCGCACGTCACCTCGCCGCTCACCACCACCAGCCCGGTGGTCACCAGCGTCTCGCAAGCCACATGGCTCTCGGGGTCGTGACGCAGGAACTCGTCCAACAAACTATCTGAAATCTGGTCGGCAACCTTGTCGGGATGCCCCTCACTAACCGACTCTGAAGTGAAAAAATAACTCATCTTACTTTTACTTTTTACATTATTACCAATGCAAAAGAGGAGTGGGAAGCGGGCGATTGACAAGAACAACTCCAAGCATACAGCCTGAACACCAGGTTTTAGCATTTTTTCAAGTGGTTGCAATCACTACAAATCCGTCCACTTTTGCAACTGCAAAGATACAACTTTTTTCTCATTCGGCAGGTATTTTTGTTGCCGCGGGGCTTTTTTCTATTGGCGGAGGCGGCGGGGCTGCGTCCTTGTTTCTCCCTTCGGTTCTCGGTTGACAGATGCCCTTTCCCCGCTCCTTTTATATTCCGTTGGCGAAGAAGGCGCGGGGAACGTGGGAGGGTTGAGCGGCGGTGTGGCGACCGAACGAACTGGGAACGCACAACAACGCGCCGCTCCGGAACTGAGCTACCAGAGCGGCGCATGAGGGATTAGGTGAGTCTTTAGTTTCTTCGGTCACGACCGAAGAGCTGACCCTGTGGGACGGTTAGTCTCTTCGGTCACGACCGAAGAGCTGACCGATCCATTGGCGATTGAGGCGGGCGATGTTCTGCCGTTTGATTTGCTTGGGGCATTCGGCCTCGCAGGCGTAGGTGTTGGTGCAGGAGCCGAAGCCGAGTTCGTCCATCTTCATGACCATCTTGCGGACGCGGTCGGCGGCCTCGACCTTGCCCTGGGGCAGGAGGGCGAGGTGGCTGACTTTGGCGCCCACGAAGAGCATGGCGCTGGCGTTCTTGCATGCGGCCACGCAGGCTCCGCAGCCTATGCAGGCGGCGGCGTCCATGGCTTGGTCGGCCTTGTGCTTGGGGATGGGGATGGTGTTGGCGTCGGGCACACCGCCGGTGGTGGTGCTGATGTAGCCTCCGGCCTGGATAATCTTGTCGAAGGCGGTGCGGTCCACCACGAGGTCGCGGATGACGGGGAAGGGTTTGGCGCGCCAGGGTTCGATCCAGATTTCGTCGCCGTCGTGGAACTTGCGCATGTGGAGCTGGCAGGTGGTGATGCCGTCGTCGTTGCCGTGGGGACGGCCGTTGATGTAGAGGCCGCACATGCCGCAGATGCCTTCGCGGCAGTCGTTGTCGAAACAGACGGGGTGGGCTATGCGGTCGTTGGTGAGGTGTTCGTTGAGGATGTCGAGCATCTCGAGGAAGGAGCATTCGGGCGATATGTTGTCGAGCTGGTAGGTCTCGAAATGACCTTTGGCACGGGCGTTTTCTTGCCGCCAGATATGTAATGTGAATTTCATGGCTTATTTATAGTTACGTTTTGCTATCTTGATGTGTTCGTAAACGAGGGGTTCCTTTGACATGGTTTCGGGCTTGTCGTGACCTTGGTATTCCCATGCGGCGACATACATGAAGTGCTCGTCGTCGCGAAGGGTTTCGCCGTCGTCGGTCTGGTGCTCGGTGCGGAAGTGGCCGCCACAGGACTCTTCGCGGTGCATGGCATCGGCAATGATGAGGCGTGCCAGCTCGAAGTAGTCGGCCAGGCGGTAGGCTTTCTCCAGTTCGGGGTTGAACTCGGTGGCGGTGCCGGGGATGAAGACCTCTTTCCAGAAATGGTCTTCGAGGTCGGCCACAAGTTGCTGGGCCTTGGTGAGGCTCTCGGTGTTGCGGGCCATGCCTACGTATTCCCACATGACGCGGCCGAGGGCTTTGTGGAAGTGGTCGACGGTGTGGGTGTCGGACTGGGCGGCGCCGTTGGCGATGGACAGGAGGTTGTCCAGACGCTGGCGGACGGCCTGTTCGGCTTGGTCGAACTCGGGGGTGTTGGCTGAGATTTTGCCCACGTAGATTTGGTCGGCCAGGTAGTTCTGCATGGTGTAGGGCAGGACGAAATAGCCGTCGGCCAGGCCCTGCATGAGGGCGGAGGCACCAAGACGGTTGGCACCGTGGTCGGAGAAGTTGGCCTCGCCAGCGGCGAAGAGGCCGGGGATGGTGGTCTGCAGCTCATAGTCCACCCAGAGGCCGCCCATGGTGTAGTGGATGGCGGGGTAAATCATCATGGGATTCTCGTAGGGGTCGACGTCGACGATTTTCTGGTACATCTGGAAGAGGTTGCCATATTTCTGTTCGACGACATCGCGACCCAGGCGCTGGATGGCATCGGCAAAGTCGAGGTAGACGGCCAGGCCGGTGGAGCCGACACCGTAGCCGGCATCGCAACGCTCTTTGGCGGCACGGGAGGCCACGTCGCGGGGCACGAGGTTGCCGAAGGCGGGATAGCGGCGCTCCAGATAGTAGTCGCGGTCCTCTTCGGGGATGTCGTTGGGGCCTTTCTCGCCACGGCGTATGGCCTCGGCGTCCTCTTTCTTTTTGGGCACCCAGATACGGCCGTCGTTGCGGAGGCTCTCGCTCATGAGGGTGAGCTTGGACTGGTAGTCGCCGTGGACGGGGATGCAGGTGGGGTGGATCTGGACGTAGCAGGGGTTGGCAAAGGCGGCGCCTTTTTTGTGGCAGATCCAGGCGGCGGAGCCGTTGCTGTTCATGGCGTTGGTGGAGAGGTAGTAGATGTTGCCATAGCCGCCAGTGGCAAGGACGACGGCATGGGCGGCATAGCGCTCGAGGTCGCCGGTGACGAGATTGCGGGCGATGATGCCGCGGGCGCGGCCGTCGACCACGACGAGTTCCATCATTTCGTGGCGCTCGTGGAGTTTGACGCTGCCGCGGGCAATCTCACGGCTGAGGGCGCCATAGGCACCGAGGAGGAGCTGCTGGCCGGTTTGGCCACGGGCGTAGAAGGTGCGGCTGACCTGCGCGCCACCGAAGGAGCGGTTGTCGAGCAGTCCGCCATAGTCGCGGGCGAAGGGGACACCCTGGGCCACACACTGGTCGATGATGTTGCCGCTGACCTCGGCCAGACGGTAGACGTTGGCCTCGCGGGCGCGATAGTCGCCGCCTTTGATGGTGTCGCGGAACAGACGCTCGACACTGTCGCCGTCGTTCTGGTAGTTCTTGGCGGCGTTGATGCCACCCTGAGCGGCGATGGAGTGGGCGCGACGGGGAGAGTCCTGTATGCAGAAGATATCGACATTGAAGCCCATGGCGCCGAGCGAGGCGGCTGCGGAGGCTCCGGCAAGGCCGGTGCCGACAACTATGATGTCAATCTTGCGCTTGTTGGCGGGGTTGACCAGTTTCTGACTGGCTTTGTAATTGGTCCATTTTTCGGAGAGGGGACCTTCGGGTATTTTGGAATCTAATATCATTGCAATCGGTATTAAGGTTGGGAAAGGGCTATAAACCAAGATAAACTAAAATGGGGACGGCGGCAAACATAAGGCAGACGACCCAAGCGTAGATCTGGCCGAGGACGTCGATAGCCTTGCCGTATTTGTAGTTGCTGAGGCCCAGGGTCTGGAAAGCCGAGGGGAGCGCATGGCGCATGTGGATGAAAAGAGCCACGAAGGTGATGAGATAGAGCAGCACCATGACGGGATTGTGGAAAAGCTGCCGCACCATGAAGTAGAAGTCGGGCTCAGGGTCGCTCTCGGGCATCACCCGGCGGAGCATCTGGCGGTCGTCGTAGGTGAGGTGGCGAATCCACTGGCGGTCTTCGCTGAAGTTGCCCTCTTCGTAGGCATGCTGCACGAGGGTCATGACGGAGAGATTGTCGCGGAGGCCGGCAATGTATTCGTCGGTCTCGGCGGCGTCGCCGTTGGCATCGGTGTATTCCGACGCGCTGGACTCAATCTGATTGATGAGCTCTTCCGGGGTGATGTTCATCTGGTTGGCCATCTGCATCATTTGCATCATCTCCTCGTCCTGAAGTTTCTCCACTTTGACCATGTACTCGCCTTTGACCCATCCGAGTTTGACGAAATAGAACTGGCAGAAGTGCATGACAAGGAAGGCGAAAATGAGGATGCCGGTCCACATCATGAGCTTGGAGCCGGGATGAGTCTGGCTGCGACCGGGCTGATGGTAGCGCACGGGACGGGCCAGACGGTTGGTGATCCAAAGCCATGCCGTAAAGCAGATGTGCAGGGCTATAAAACCGAGGAGGATAATCTCGAAGACTTTGACGATGTAGTTGGTGCCCATGAAGTGGCAGAAAGCACTGTACCACGCACCATCATCGTGACGGAGCACAAGCATGTTGGCGCTGGCATGGAACAGGATGAAGATGAGCAGGAAGCCCCCTAAGAGGGCGACACAGATCTTCTTTGAAATGGAATGGATTTTGGGTAAATTCATCTTTGTTGGTATTAAATACGACAATTAATGTTGACTTTGATTACTTCTTTGGTGCACCGCCGCCGAAATCATCGTAAAGGATGTTTTCGGGGGCTACGCCGAGGTTGTCGAGCATGTTCACCACAGCCGAACTCATGGGTCCGGGACCGCACATGTAGTATTCGATGTCCTCGGGAGCGGGATGGTTTTTGAGATAGGTCTCGTACATCACATTGTGGACAAAGCCCGCAGTATATGGGACACCTGCCTGGTCGGCGGCGGGGTCGGGACGGTCGAGAGCCAGATGGAAGTGGAAGTTGGGGAAGTCCTTCTCCAGTTGGCGGAAGTCATCGAGATAGAACACCTCGTTGAGGGCGCGGGCGCCATAGAAATAGTGCATGGCGCGGTCGGTGGTGTGGAGGGTGCGGGTCATGTGCATAATCTGGGCACGGAGCGGGGCCATGCCGGCGCCGCCGCCCACCCATATCATCTCGGGCTTGTTGGGCATGTCGGCGGGATGCTCCTTGATGTGGAAGTCGCCGTAGGGGCCGGACATGATGACCTTGTCGCCCGGACGGAGCGAATAGATATAGGACGACGCGATGCCGGGATTGACATTCATGAAACCCGAGCGGTCGGGCTTGAAGGGAGGAGTAGCGATGCGCACAGTGAGCATGAAGACATCGCCCTCGTCGGGATAGTTGGCCATCGAATAGGCGCGGACCGTGGGTTCGGGATTGACACAATGCAGGTCGAACATGCCGAATTTCTCCCATGCGGGCAGATACTCGGGGCCGATAAGGTCGCGGTCGTAATCGGCATAGCGGAGGTCGAACTTCGGAATCTTAATCTGGGCATACGACCCCGGCGCAAAGTCCATGTGTTCGCCAGCAGGCAGCTGCACCTTGAACTCCTTCATAAAGGTGGCCACATTGCGGTTGGAAATCACGGTGCACTCATACTCCTTGATGCTGAGTATGGACTGGGGCACGGCAATCTTGAGGTCTTCTTTCACCTTCACTTGGCAGCCCAGCCGCCAGTGGTCCTGAATCTGCTTGCGGGTGAAGAAACCCACCTCGGTGGGGAGGATGGAGCCGCCGCCTTCCAGCACACGGCATTTGCACTGGCCGCACGACCCCTTCCCGCCACAGGCTGAGGGAAGGTAGATGTGCTGCTCGGCAAGGGTAGAAATAAGTGAATTGCCCGTGGGGACGGTCAGTTTCTTGTCGTTGTTGATGGTGATAGTCACATTGCCCTGCGGAATCAGTTTGGCCCGCAGCACCAACAAAAGCGCCACCAAAAGCAGGATGATGCCGACAATGACAATAAGCGCGGTAAGTATTGTTGTAGTCATATTCATAATTTAATACCCATAAAACTCATAAATGCCAGGCCCATGAGACCGGTGATGATAAAAGTGATGCCCACACCTTTGAGTGCCGGTGGGACATGGCTGTAGCGCAGTTTCTCGCGGATGGCGGCGATGGCCACAATGGCCAGAAACCAGCCTATGCCGCTGCCGGCCGCAAAGCATACCACTTCGCCAATGTTGCGGTAGGCGCGTTCCTGCATGAAGAGCGAGCCGCTCATCACTGCGCAGTTCACGGCGATGAGGGGCAGGAAGATGCCCAAGGAATTGTAGAGGGCCGGTGAGAACTTCTCCACCACCATCTCCACCATCTGCACGATGGCGGCAATCACCGCGATGAACATAATCAAGCTGAGGAACGAGAGGTCTACATCGGCCAAAGCGGGACTGATCCACGCCAAGGCACCGGGCGCCAGCAGGTACTTGTTGACAAGGTAGTTCACAGGCACGGTGATGAGCAGCACAAACGTGACGGCGATGCCCAGGCCGGCCGAGGTTTTCACCGTCTTCGACACTGCCAAATAGGAGCACATGCCCAGGAAGAAGGCGAAAATCATATTGTCTACAAAGATAGACTTGATGAAAATATTGATGTATTCCATTTCAAAAATCGTTTAAACTTTAATGTGTCAATGTGGGAATGTGTTATTGTGTTAGTCAATTCTTGTGAGTAAATGTGTTGTAGTGTTAGTCTTTTGACTGCGTCAGCCACTCACACATTAACGCATTCATGTATCATTATTCACACAAATCTTTGTTGCGGGTACGCTGAATCCAGATGATGATGCCCACAAGGATAAGAGCCATCGGCGGCATAATCATCAGGCCGTTGTTTTCGTAGCCCAGATTGTAGACCCCCAAAGACTCCATGACGGGATAGCCCCAGAGGGTTCCACTGCCCAAAAGTTCACGGACAAAGCCCAATATAATGAGGATGATGCTGTAGCCTAAGCCGTTGCCTATACCATCGCACAGCGACGGCAGCGGCGGGTTGCTCATGGCGAAAGCCTCCAGCCGGCCCATCACGATACAGTTGGTGATAATCAGTCCGACAAAGACGGACAACTGCTTGCTGACATCATAGACGTAAGCCTTCAGCAGCTGGTCCACCAGCACAACCAGCATCGACACCACCACCAGCTGGACAATGATGCGGATGCGTGGCGGGATGGTTTTGCGCATCAGGGATATGATGAGATTTGAGAGGGCCACCACCACCGTTACGGATATGGCCATCACCACAGCTGGTTTCAGCTGTGCCGTGACTGCCAAGCAGGAGCAGATGCCCAGCACCTGGACGGTGACGGGATTATTCTTGCTCCAGGGCATTGTTATCAGTTTCCAATTCTTGTTGCTCATTGCTGGATAGTGTTAGAAGGTTGCCCGGAACCCGGGACGGTGTTGCCAGTGAATAGGGAGGCGTAGTCGTCGAAAGCCACCTGGAGCATGGCCGTGACGCCATTGCTCGTCATAGTGCCACCACTGATAGCATCGACTTGATAGCTGTCGTTCTTGTCGGCATTCTTTTTGAGGCGGATGGGCTGGGTGTCCATCTTTTTGCCCACGAAACGGGACGCAAACTTGTCGGTCGAAATCTCACCGCCCAAGCCTGGAGTCTCACCCTTGTGGTCGAACACAGCACCCCGCACATTGCCATCGGGGTCAAGAGCCAAATAGCCCCAGATGGGACCCCAAAGGCCTGTGCCACGAAGGGGAAGAATCATGCCACCCTCAAAACGGAAATAAGGCTTTCCGTCGGGGGTTTGAGTTTCGGTGATATGTTGGTCGTAGAGTTCCTCGGCGTTTGCCGTGGTGCTCTCCACGCCGATAGTCCGCAGCAGCATCTGCTTGGTCTCCACCCTCTGGTTGCGCTCCTGCAGGGGTTTGAGCGACACAGAGACAACGCTGAGAATCACAGCCACGACGGCAACAAGCACTGCTGAGTAGATGAATATATATCGATTGCTGAACGTTTTCATTGCTGTACCTCCTTTCTAACTGCGCGGCGTTCCCGCATGTTGATATTACGCGCCACCACACAATGGTCTATCAGCGGTGCGAAGCAGTTCATCAACAGAATGCTCAACATCATGCCCTCGGGGTAGGCGGGGTTCAACACCCTCAACAACACGGCAAAGGCACCAATCAGGAAGCCGTAAATCCATTTGCCCGCGTTGGTCTGGGCCGAGGTGACAGGGTCCGTGGCCATAAAGACCGCGCCAAAGGCGAAGCCACCCATCAGGAAATGATAGTAGAACGGCAGCTGCATATAATCGTTGGCTCCGATGGCATTGAAGAGCAGACCCATCAGTCCGCCACCCAGCACCACACTCAGCATGACGCGCCAACTGCCGATGCCACTGACCAAAAGGACTATGGCACCCAGCAGGATGGCAATCACCGAAGTCTCGCAGGTGCTGCCTGGGATGGTGCCGATAAACATATCGAGCGCCGAAGCCGACGGATGCATACCTGCTGCCAGCTGTCCCATGGGCGTAGCACCGGCTATTGCATCGGTGCCCCACAGGTCGGCCGCAATCCACACACTGTCGCCCGACATGTGGGTGGGATAGCTGAAAAACAGAAAGGCGCGGGCCACCAACGCAGGGTTGAGGAAATTCATGCCACTGCCGCCGAACACCTCCTTGCCTATCACCACAGCGAAAGCCACAGCCAGAGCCAGTTGCCACAACGGCGTAGTGACCGGCACAATCATCGGGATAATCAAGCCCGTGACTAAGTAGCCCTCGTTCACCTCATGGTGGCGAATCTGGGCAAACATAAACTCAATGCCCAAACCCACAATATAACTCACCACAATAAGTGGCAGCATACGGAGGAATCCGAACCACAGGCAGTACCACCAACTGGCGGCGGTGCCGAGTTCGAAAGGCCAACTTTCGGCATGGAGCGACGTCTGATAGCCGATATTCCACATGCCGAACAGCAGCGCGGGCACCAGAGCGATGACCACCGTAATCATGGCACGCTTCATGTCCACCGCGTCGCGCACATGGCTGCCGCGCGTGGTGACCGTGTTGGGCGTGAAAGCGAAAGTCTCAAAAGCCTCAAAAGTGCTTTGCAGCCAGCCCATCTTGCCGCCTTTCACAAAGTTGGGCTTAATTTTGTCAATAAACGTTCTTAGATTGTCAAACATCACATAGCCTCCTTTCTCAGTTTCTCCAGCGCCTCGCGAATAATGGGCTGGATGTCAGTTTTGGATGGGTCGACATATTCACACAGCGCAAAATCCTCGGGCTCCACCTCGTAGATGCCCAGCTTCTCCATCAGCTCTATGTCGCCCACAATGCAGGCCTTAAGCAGCTGGAGCGGATAGATGTCGAAAGGAAATACACGCTCAAAACTACCGGTAAACACCAGCGGACGGACACCGCCATGCAGATTGGTGTCGAACTTGGGCTTCAGGCACTCAGGCATCAGCGAGAACACACGTTCCATACACTGCGGCACAAAACCGCTCAGAAAGGTGCGTGAGAAGCTGTGCTTCCTGAGTCCCGGCATCAGCCAGCCCATAAAGTCATAATAATTGCCTTCAGGCATAAGAGTGAGCAAACTGTCGTAGGCACCGACAAAACCATCGGGGGCGATCTGCGTGCCGCTCAACACATTGCCCGACACCACGCGCACAGTGCAGCCGTCCCCCTCGCCCGTCGAAAGGCTGGGGTAGGCAGGGTTCAGCCGCTGGGCTACCACAAGGCTCTCCACACAGGCACCCGCCATCGTGCGATAATAGTGGGGGTTGCGAGCCGATGGACCAGCCACCGCCACCACCCGCACAGGCTTATATTCACCAGTCGAGACCCAATGGCCCAACACCGCCACATCCTGCACATTCACCGTCCACACCGTCTCCCCCTTGTTGATCGGGCAGAGCCGGGCAATCTGCGTTCCCACATTCCCCGCAGGGTGAGGCCCGTCGAAAAACTCAATCTTCACATTCTTCAGACCGCTGCCAACATGCTGCGCAACCGTCTGGGCCAGCCGCTGCCCCAGGCGGAAAGTGACGTACAACGTTCCGTCGGTGAGCCGGGCCAGCGTCTCCAGTCCGGCACAAAAAGCCTGCTCCCTGCCCTTCATCACGAAGTCGTAGTCGGGGCCTAACGGAGCGCTGTCAAAACAGCTCACCACTATAGCCTTCGGAGCATTGTCGGGGTTGGCCACCGTACCGAATGGGCGCTGCCTCAGCAACGGCCATAAACCCTCGGCCTGCATACGCTGTTTGAGTTCAGCAATGTCGGCCCGGCCGGCAGGACTCTTGCCGGCATCCTTCTGAGAGGTGGCGGCATCAGCCCTCACCACAACGGCCAGGAGCTTGCGTTTCTCGCCTCTCACCACAGCCTTCACTTCACCATCGACAGGTGCTGCAAACCTGATGCGCTCATCGTTCTTGTCGCAAAACAGCGCGTCGCCAGCCGCCACCCTGTCGCCCTCAGCCACCAACAAGCGGGGCACCAACCCCACAAAGTCAGTAGGCTTCACGGCAAAAGAGGTGACACCACAGGCGTCGCTCACACGACACTCAGCAGCACCCTCAATCGGCAAATCGAGGCCTTTTTTTATTCTTATCATTTCAAAAAATCTTTTAAATATCTGTTGTTTAATTTAGTATCATCTGAGATTATCCTCTCCCCCCTCTTTCTGCCTTCAACCGTCGGAGGGAAAAGTGAAGCATCATCTCTCGCAATTTTTCTTTCCTACTTATCAATACAAATTTATCTTTTTATCGGCATCAAAAAATGGCCGAAAGCCATAAATAAAAACAACATCACACATTTGCCAAGTGCGCATCTTGTTACACTATAAACCTTTGCACACCTACACCTGTGTAATTTTGCGATGCAAAGATACTCTTTTTCTTTGAATAAAGATGAAAAAACTTTCTCCCCACCATTATTTCCACACCAAACGACCCGACAGCCCCATTCCAACCGCCCAACCCCTCCCCCGCCTGTATTTTCTCCAAAACAACTGCCGACTACCCGCACACAGGCCGCCCCACAGTCACTCACCAGCCCCCGCTCAGTCAAGGCAACCGCCGCGATGACAACCCTTTCAAAAATCCTCTTTAACAGCAGCCATCGGCGAACAGGCATGGCCGCCGGCTGTTTCGACTATCTTTCGTCGCCAAGGGCCGACATGGGCCTGGCCACTCCAAGGCATAGCCCAGATGAGGCTGTCCGCCAATACTTACTTTCTATTTACTTTCTATTTCTGTTGCGCTTTGTTTCTGAATCAGAAACAAAGCGCAACAGAAATACAGAAAAAGCAATGTCAAAGCTCAATACAAGTATCTGCCTTGCCGCTTCGGTGTGCCAGGGCTTGCCACTCGGATGTCCGGCGGCCGCATCAGTCACAGTAGGACGGTTTCTGACGACAGACTGAAACCGAAACAGACAAAAAATAATATAATTCAAAAAAAAAACATATCTTTGCAATTTGGAAAGTAGTATGTCATACTTCCGCATGTCAACACCAAACAATTGACACACAAAACATAATACCACACATTAACAATGTGACGCACGTTATGCAGCGCACCATCATCAACAACACAATAGACCCATTCATGAAACAATTATTGACGATTCTCATGTTCCTGGCTCTGGGCAGCCACATTTTTGCCCAGCAGACAATTACCGGCACCCTGAAAGGCAAGGACTCGCAGCCTGTGATGTATGCCAACATAGCCATGCTGCGGGCCGACGACAGCACCTTCGTCCGCGGCACGGTGTCGGACGACAAAGGCGTCTTCACCATCAAGAACGACACCGCAGCCACCGTCCTCCGCATCTCGGCCATGGGCTATGCCACCCTCTTCCAGCCCGTCCCCTCCCCCGCTGCGCCGTCTTCGGCAAAAATAGACTTGGGCACGATTGAACTGAAAGAGGGCGCCACCCTTCTCAACGCGGTGAGAATCGTGGGCGAAAAGCCCATCTACGCCGTCGACGGCGAGAAAAGCCTCTACAACGTGAGCGAGGATGCCACCATCCAGATGGGCAACGCCAGCGACGCCCTGCAGAACGCCCCGGGCGTGGAGGTTGACGTGGAGGGCAACGTGACCCTCAACGGCGAGAGCGTCACGGTATGGATCAACGACCGCCCCTCGCACCTCGAAGGCGAGGCCCTCAAGCAATACATCAAGACCCTGCCCGCCAACAGCATCGACCGCATCGAAGTCATCAAGAACCCCTCGGCACGCTACGGCGCCAGCGGCCCGGTGGTGAACATCGTCACCAGCCAGCGCATGTTGCGCAACTCGTTTGTCAGCTTCGGGGCCAACGGCAGTTCGCGCCCCTCGCTCTCGCCCTGGGCATCGTATGTCTACAGCAACGAAAAACTGCACATCAGCGCCTACGTGAGCTACAGTGGCACGAACGACAAGAACACGTCGACCAACAACGGCCGCATGATGCACGACAGCCTGCACATTGCCCGCATGTGGAGCGACAGCAGCAGTAGCACCGGCCTGCGCCACAATATCTGGGCCAATGTCAACGGCAGCTACGAATTCGACTCGATGAACAGCATCAGCGGCTGGTTTGGCACCTATCCCGGCTGGGGCCGCTCCGACGACAACGGCATCACTACCCGCACCGACTATGACCACCTGACCTACCAGCCCACCGACATGAGCTATCTGACCCACTCCGATGGCAGCAGCTACTATCATGGAGGCTACGGCGGCCTGTGGTTCACCCACAAGTTCGACAACGAGGGCCACCAATACTCCATCTCCGCCAACGGCAACTGGTGGGGGTCCGGCAGCAATGCGACCGACTACCGGCACTATACTTCCCAGACCGCTCTCAATTATGACGAAAAGCAGAAGAGCAACGATTTTACGGGCAGCGGCTCGCTGAGTTTCGACTACTCGCTGCCGTACAGCAAAAATGGCGAGGTGGAACTGGGCGCGAGCCTTGGCATGGGGAACGGATTTGACTACACACTGCGCGACACCATGGACAGCCAAGGGCATTATTTGATTGATGTGCTGAGGTCGGACAGCAGTCGCGCCGCCGACCAAAATGCGGCAGCCTACGCCACCTGGAGCCGCCGATGGGGTGGTTTCACCATGAAGCTGGGCTTCCGCATGACTTACGAACAGAGTGTCTCCAAACACCTCTATGCTCCCGAATATGACACCCGCGCACATGCCTGGATTCCTACGCCCTCCATCCACTTGAGTTATACGACGAAGGATATGCACAACTTCAGCCTCAGCTATGTCATGCGGTCTTCGCACCCCAGCGCCAACCAGTTGAGCACTTATGAGTCTTACGGTGTGGAGAGTTTCTCCACGGGCAATCCCGACCTCGATCCCTCAATGACCCACAGTGTGGACGCCTCATGGAATAAATTCTTCACCCAGTTCGGCTCGGTGGGACTTTCGAGTTCGTTTAAGGCCAATCACAACCGATTCGGATCGTTGGATGATGCGCGATATGTTGAATTTTTCGGACGCGTGGTAAGTTTCAACAAGCCCTACAATGTGGGTGACACCCGCCGCTGGGACCTGAGCGCCAACATCATGTTCCGTCCTTCTGGCATGTTCAATGTGCGGCTGAGTGGCGGCATTGCCGATGGTTGGTACCGTCTACAGGTGCGTCCCGACGAATGGATTGAGGATGAAATGTTTTCATGGAACATTCGTCTGCGCGTCTGGGCCAAACTGTGGAACAAGGTGGAAGTGTTTGCCTCCGGCGATTACAACAGCCGCGGCCTCAGTCCGTGGAGTCTGCTGAGCATCAGCGAGCCCCGCAAAGGTCTCAACCTGGGAGCCAGCGCCGACTTTCTGGATCGCAGACTGTCACTCTACCTGAACGTGAACGACATCTTCAACTGGAACAGCTGGGGTTCCTCAACCGCCAACCCCTACTACGCCAGCACCAGCGACTATCGTTGGAACAGCCGCTCTATATCCTTTGGTCTCACACTGCGTTTCGGCAAGATGGAACTCGAAAGCCGAGCCCAGACCGGCGCCACCGAGAACTCCGGGGCACCGCAGCAAGAGCCATAGTGGGAATGTGTTAATATGTTAATGTGGGAACGTGAGAAAGGACTAAGGGGGGTTTGTGCCGTGGCAGACTACTCCCTGGCTTCGCCGTACTCCTTTGGTAAAGGGGATATGACTTTTAGTCTTTTCCTTTCGGTCATCTGAAAGACTTCTCGTCTGGCTTGAAGACAGCCGACTCCACGGCGGCCTCGGTCTGGTCGTCCAGCGCTGGGAAGAAGTCTTTGCCTGTCAATTGCTCCAGCTGGTCGACGGTCATCCGGTAGTGGTTCAGCGAATGGTGGGTGCCATCATTGGGCATGACGTATGCCACTGCGCCAAAGCCTCCCTCGACGGGAAAGAGCACAGCCTTGAAAAAGGCATCGGGAATCTGGACATCGGCCTTGCCTATGGTGCCGTAGCGGCAGGAGTCGAACACCGGCCCGCATACCACCCACACACGGCCATAACGCTTAGCCCAGCGGCGCACAGCCTGCTCCAGCCGGTTCCAGTCGCCGCCGTTCAGTTGATGGTTTTGCGGACAGATGTTGGTGAAGTAATGGCTCTCCCAGTAGCTGCGTTCGCTCCAACGCATATCGGCCTTGGGTGCCATGTGGCCCTTGTCCCAACCGCTGTGCGAATAGTCTTCGCGCGAGGCCTGACGGCCTTTCAACTGTGGGTCGCGGCTGAAATTGGAACTCTTGCTGCTGTAACGCACCTCCAGTTCATCGGCAGTCAGCTCGTAGGCCACCCAGTTGGGCACCAAAGTCTGGTGGTTATACGACACCACAAAACCGCTGTATTCCACTATATGTTCATCGGTGGTATAGGCGGGGCATTCCAAACAGTCGGGAGCCGACACGCTGTCCTGCCCACCATCGGGCACAGCTCCGCTGCATGTTGAAAGCAGCGGAATGGACAATGTACTAAGGAAAAGGCAAAAAGCAAGAAGATAATGCATTAGTACGTTTTAGTCTTTATCTTACACCCTACCTATTCATTTAAACTTCACCACGATGGCCTCGCTGATGTTTATTACATAGTCGCCCAACTTTTCATAGAGGGCGTACAGGCTGCTGTAGGCATTGCCGATGGCGAAGTCGTATGTACCTTTCTTCAGCGCATTGAGATGCTCCTCGCGCAGCTGGTCGCGGTAGGTGTTGATAGCCGTCTCGGCATCTTCGGCCGGGGCCAGTTCTATCAAATCATAGTCTTTCTTCAGGTTGTCGTCCATTATGTCCAGGGCGTGCTGCACCAAGTCGGTCATGTGGTCCAGATTGTCGTTGAGGTGCTGGTCGAAATGGACAGCCGTCTCGCGCTTGTTTTTACGGGTGGCGGCTATCTGATAGACGGTGTCGCCTATGCTCTCCAGGTTGTCCACCACACAAAGCATGGCGCTGATACGTTGCGAACCCTGATGCGAAAGGTCGCCCTCGGCTATGCGGGTCAGGTACTCGGCTATCTCCATCTCCATCTTGTCGGTGATGGCCTCGTATTTTTCAATCCGCTCCATCGTGCTGTCAAACTCGGCATCATCCTTGGCAGTGCGCAGCAAAGGGAGGAAAGTATACATGCGCAACACCCGTTTGGAAAACTCAGTGATTTCGCGCTCGGCAGCCTTCAGGTTGATTTCGGCGGTGTTCATCCAACTGCCAATATACTTGAGTTTATATACATACTCCTCGTCCTCGGGCTTGTCTTTGACCATCCAGTTGACCATCTTGATGATGACAGGAATGAACCACGCCAGTATGGCGGTGTTGACAACGTTAAAGAAAGTGTGGAAAAGCGACAATGCCATGGGGATGGCCGTAGGGGCATAACCCGCCGCCCCAACCGGAGTATAGGGATTGCTGCCTACAATGCCCTGCGTCATGTCGGCTATGAGGGCAAGGACAGGCTTGTATACGATAAGTGTCAGCAACACCCCGACCACATTGAACACCAGATGTGCCCGGGCGGCCCGTTTGCCGTTGGTGTTGGCCACCATGGCCGCTATATTGGCGGTGATGGTGGTGCCGATGTTCTGACCCATGACCAAAGCCACTGCGGCATCGAAGCCTATCCATCCATTGTAGCACATCACCAAGGTGATAGCCATCATGGCTGCCGAGGCCTGCACCAGGCAGGTAAGCACCGCGCCCACTGCAACAAATATCAAAATAGACCAAAAGCCATAAGCCGACAGCCGGGCCAAAGCCTCAAGAAACTCCGGGTACTGTTCCAGATTGGGCATCGCTTGCTGCAGCAGTCCCATACCCACCAGCAGCAGCGCCAAACCAATCACAAAGTCACCTATCCATCGTATCTTGTCACGTTTCATAAACATGAATATCAACGATATGGCACCCAGCAGCATCGGCAAACTAAACGCGCTGTCGCTCTCTCCCAAACCGAAGAGGGTGATAATCCATGCCGTCACCGTGGTCCCGATGTTGGCACCCATGATGACAGCCACCGCCCCGCCCAGGGTCAGCAGCCCCGCGTTGACAAACGACACCACCATCACCGTAGTGGCCGACGACGACTGGATGACCGTCGTCACTGCAGCGCCCGTCAATATCCCCCTCACCGGACTCCCCGTCACTTTTCCCATCACAGCACGCATCTTATTGCCGGCAAACTTCTGCAACCCCTCGCTCATCAACTTCATGCCGAACAAGAAGACTGCCAAAGCCCCCGCAAAATTAATTATCACAATCAGAACATCAAAAAAACTCATCGCCTATAGCTTTATTACATGAAACATTATTCTTTAATTGCCAATACAATATAAGCAGCGCGGCAAAAAATACGCCACGCTGCAAAATTACATCCTTCCCGAAACACACCTGTTGCGTTTCGGTTAAATAATTGTTACATTTTTGTTACCAACTGCCCCTCCCCTTCTCTCCAGCCAGAGGAGAGGCATTGGCCTACTTAAACTTCACTGTCAGGGCCTCACTCACATTGATCACATAATCACCCAACTTCTCATACAGGGCATACAGGCTGCTGTAGGCATTGCCTACGCCGAACCCATACGCACCCCGTTTCAAAGCCTCGAGATGCTCATTACGCAGCTTGTCGCGCAGCTCGTTCACCTCGGCCTCGGCTTGCTCGGCCGGGGCAAGGTCTATTTGGCTGTACTCCGTGTTGATGTTGGCATCCATGATGTCAAGGGCATGCTGCACCCGGGCAGTCATCTGCGCCAGATTGTCGTTGAGATGCTGGTCGAAATGGACTGCATCCTCGCGCTTGTTGCGCCGCGTCAGAGCTATCTGGTAAATCGTGTCGCCGATGCTCTCCAGATTATCCACCACACACAGCATGGCACTGATGCGCTGCGACCCCTTGTGCGACAAGTCGCCCTCGGCAATGCGGGTCAAGAATCCGGCAATCTCCATCTCCATCCGGTCGGTAATCTCCTCATATTTCTCTATGCGTTCCAGCGTCTTCTCAAACTCGGCATCATCCTTGGCCACTCGCAGCGCCGGCAGGAAAGAGAACATGCGCAACACCCGTTTCGAAAACTCGCCGATTTCCCGTTCAGCCGCCTGCATATTGATTTCGGCGGTGTTCATCCACGTTCCAATATACTTGAGTTTGTACACATACTCCTCATCCTCCGGGCGGTCCTTCACCAGCCAGTTTACTATGCGTATCAGCACCGGTATAAACCACGACTGGACAAAAGTATTAGTCACATTAAAAAAGGTGTGGAACAGCGGCAAGGCAAACGGGATTGCCGCTGCATTGTAGCCCGGCTCACCAACAGCCGTATAGGGATTGCTGCCCATGATGGCCTCCGTGGCGTGGGCTATCAAATCGAGCACCGGGCGGTACACTGTCAGCAGCAGCAGCACCCCGACCACGTTGAACACCAAATGCGCACGGGCCGCCCGCTTGCCATTGGTGTTGGCCACCATAGCCGCCAGATTGGCCGTAATCGTGGTACCGATATTCTCACCCAGCACCAACGCCACAGCGGCATCAAACCCTATCCATCCGTTGTAGCACATCACCAGCGTGATAGCCATCATGGCCGCCGACGCCTGCACCACACATGTCAGCACCGTCCCGACAGCAATAAACAGCAGCACCGACCAGAACCCATATCCTTCAAGCCGCGCAATCGACTCCAGAAAAGCCGGATACTCCTCCAGATTGGGCATAGCCTGCTTCAGCAGCCCCATGCCCACCAGCAGCAGACACAACCCCACCACAAACTCGCCCAACGACCGGGGCTTGTCACGCTTGGCAAACATCAGCGGCAGCGACAACGCACCCAGCAGCATCGGCAGACTGAATGCGCTCTCTCCCCCGCCCAAACCCAGCAGCGAAATAATCCATGCCGTGGCCGTGGTGCCTATGTTGGCACCCATAATGACCGCTATGGCCCCGCCCAACGTCAGCAGTCCCGCATTCACAAACGACACCACCATCACCGTCGTGGCCGACGAACTCTGTATAGCCATCGTCACCGCGGCACCCGTCAGGATGCCCCGCAGCGGACTTCCCGTGGCCTTGCCCATAATGACACGCATCCGGCCTCCGGCAAACTTCTGGAGCCCGCCGCTCATCAGCTTCATGCCGAAAAGAAACACCGCCAGGGCTCCCGCAAAATTAATAATCACAATCAGAATCTCTGAAAAACTCATAGTCAGCAATATTGGTTTTTAACATTTAATTTTATCATTTTCAATACTGTATCGACAGTGGCCACAGCCTGTTTCGACACTGCAAAAATACATCCCCCACCCAATACACCAGTTGCGTTTCAGTTAAATATTCGTTACATTTTTGTTACCCCCTCCAAAACATTTCACCCTCCCGCAGTTATGCAAAATACCTAATTATCATGATAGCCCATTCGGCCCCAAAAGGCTATTTTTGCAAAATAATATCAAACACACAACACCATGCAACACCATCATTCTTCCACCGATAGCGCATGCCACCACGCGCATCACGACCACAGCCACCACCATCACCACCATCATCATGCCGACCCCGGCCAGATGGGCACCATATACATTGTGGCCATCGTAATCAACATCCTTTTCGTGGCCGCCGAAACCGTGGCCGGACTCATGGGCCACTCCATGGGCTTGCTGTCCGACGCCGGCCACAACCTGAGCGACGTCTTCTGCCTGCTGCTGGCCCTGGTGGCCTTCAAACTGTCGCAGACCCATGCCACCAAACGCTTCACCTACGGCTACCGAAAAAGTTCCATCCTCATATCGCTGCTCAACGCCATCATCCTGCTGGTGGCCGTGGGCGGCATCGTGGTGGAAAGCATACGCAAAATCAGCCATCCCGCGCCAGTCGACGGCGCCCTTGTCACCTGGACTGCGGCAGCCGCCATCGTAGTGAACGGCTTCACGGCATGGATGCTCTCCCGCCGCCAGCACGACATCAACACCCGCGGAGCCTTCCTCCACATGCTGGCCGACACCCTCGTCTCGGCCGGCGTAGTGGTCAGCGGCATCGTCATCACCCACACCGGCTGGACACTCATCGACCCCCTCATGGGACTCGTCATCGCCGCCGTGATACTCGTCTCCACCTGGCAGCTGCTGTCAGAAAGCCTACGCATGAGCGTCGACGCCGTACCCGAAGACATCGACCCCGACGCCGTCGTTGCCCTCATGAAGCAGACCGACGGCGTGCTCGACATCCACCACCTGCACATCTGGCCCATCAGCACCACCGAGACCGCCCTCACCGCCCATGTGGTCATTGCCGACAGCTCGCAACTCGACACCATCACCCACACCCTCAAAACCCTCCTCGCCGCCCATGGCATAGCCCACAGCACCCTCGAACTCGAAACCCCCGCCTCCCACTGCGACCACCACGACTGCTGACCACCCCGCCGCAGCCGTCGGCCAAACCGCACCCGGCCCGGCATTTGCATTGTTGATATTTTCTGGTTATTTTCTATATTTTTTCTTGATTATTTCTTGGAGAGAAAATATAAACTGGAGAAAAAGAACGGAAGCGGAGGCCAAGTCGCGGCCAGACCCACAGGCGGACGCCAGCCGCAAACCGCAGAGGCGAGGGCTGCCATCCGCAGCGTGACCGGCCGCCGCAGGGGCGGCAGCAAAAAAACAGGAGGACTCCCGCGGTGGGGAGCCCTCCTGCATTAATCAGTGCGACACCCGAAGGGGTCAGCTGTTCATGGTCTGCTCGATTTCGGCAATTGTCTTGGGGATGGGTTTGCCCAGCACTCGGCAGCCGTCGGCGGTGACGAGGATGTCGTCCTCGATGCGGATGCCGCCAAAGTCTTTCCATTTTTCGAGTTCGTCGAAGTTGATGAAGTCTTTGTTGGTGCCGTTAGCGTGCCATTGGTCGATGAGGGCGGGGATGAAGTAGCAGCCGGGTTCGTCGGTGATGACAAAGCCGGGCTGCAGACGGCGGCCACAGCGCAGGCTGCCCAGGCCGAATTGCGAGCTGGGGCGAGTCTCGTCGTCGTAGCCGACATTGATCTGGCCGTAGTTCTCCATGTCGTGGACGTCGAGGCCCATCATGTGGCCGAGGCCGTGGGGCATGAGGAGGCTGTGGGCGCCGTTGGCCACGATGTCGTCCAGGTTGCCACGGAGGATGCCGAGGTCTTTGTAGCCCTGGGCAAGGACGCGGCTGGCGGCGGTGTGGACTTCCTGGTAGGTGATGCCGGGACGGGTGACGCGGATGGCTTCGAGGTTGGCGTTGAGGACAATCTGGTAGATGGCGCGCTGGCGGTCGTTGAACTTGCCGCCCACAGGGACGGAGCGGGTGATGTCGGAGCAGTAGTTCATGGCGGTTTCGCAACCAGCGTCCATGACAAGCATGCGGCCAAGCTCAAGCTGGTGGTTGTGATTGTGGTTGTGGAGGGTTTCGCCGTGGATGGTCATGATGACGGGGAAGGATACGGGGCCATTGCCTTTCCAGGCCTCGCCCTGCATGAATCCGGCCAGCTCGTACTCGTAGCGGCCGGGCATGGCCATGCGCATGGCGCCGACGTGCATGTTGTAGGCGGTGGCGATGGCTTTTTCGATTTCGGCTATCTCCTCGTCGCTCTTGATGCTGCGCTGCTTGACGCAGGCACGGATGAGGTCCATGGAGGCGTAGTTCATGACGCTGTCGAAGTGGTGGCCGAGCAGGAGGCTGAGCTGGCGCTGGTTGTCGGCGCGGTAGGGGGGCAGGTAGTGGATGCGGCGGGCTTGGCCGATGGTCTTGTTGCAGAGGGTCTGGAGGGCGGCAAGGTCGCCGCTGTTGGCCACACCCACGCTGGCCGCCAGTTCTTTGACGCTGGGCAGGGGGCCGGTCCAGATGACGTCGTCGATGTCGTAATCGTTGGCGAAGAGGTAGTCGACACCGTTGTCGCAGTCGAGCACGCCCACGAGGTCTTCGCGCTGAAGACCGAAGAAGTAGAGGAATGTGCTGTCCTGACGGAACCAATAGGTGTTGTCGGGATAGTTGCAGGAGGCTTCGTGGTTGCCTTGAATGATGATAATTCCATGGCCTACGTCCTTGCGTAGTTGCTCACGGCGAGCGATATAAGTTTCTTTTCTAAACATATATTTTTTTATTTTGTTTGAGAATGCAAAGATACGAAAAATATTCGTATCTTTGCAGCCCCAAAATAAAAAAATATTCTATATGAAACAAGACCAGTTAAAACTCAACCCCAACCGCTTGGTGCAATTCTTGCAGAAACCGATGTGTGAGTTCACCAAGGCTGATATCCTCAAGGTCATCGAGGAGTTTGAAATCGAGATGATCAAGTTCCGCTACATGGCGAACGACGGGCGTCTGAAGACGCTGAATTTCGTCATCAACAGCATGGAGCACGCCGACGAGATACTGACCAGCGGCGAGCGTGTGGACGGCAGCAGCCTGTTCCCCTTCTTGGAGGCCGGGAGCAGCGACCTGTATGTCATCCCCCGGTTCCGCACGGCTTTTCTGGACCCCTTTGCCGAACTGCCTACCCTCGATCTGCTTTGCAATTTCTACACCAAGGACGGCGAGCCTTTCGACATGGCACCGGAGTACACCCTGGCCAAAGCGGGCAAGGCGTTCCGCGAGACGACGGGCGGCATGGAGTTTGAGGTGATGGGCGAGTTGGAGTATTATGTGATTGCTCCGAAGGAGGACTCGTACCTCACCGCCGACCAGAGGGGTTATCACGCTTCGACTCCTTTCTGCAAGTTTGAGAACTTCCGCACGGAAGCCATGAAGATGATTGCCGAGAGCGGCGGCCTGATTAAGTACGGGCACAGCGAGGTGGGCAATTTCTGTGTGGGCGACACAATGTATGAGCAGAACGAGATTGAGTTTCTGCCCACCACGCTGGAGGATGCCGCTGACCAGTTGGTGATTGCCAAGTGGATTATGCGCACGCTGGGATACCAGTATGGCATCACGGTGACCTTCGCCCCGAAGATTACGGTGGGCAAGGCCGGCAGCGGCATGCACATCCACACCCGCATCAGCAAGAATGGCAAGAACATGTATATCGACGAGAACGGGCTGACCGAGGTGGCTCACAAGGCCATCGCCGGCATCCTGAATCTGGCCGGTTCGTTGACCGCCTTCGGCGACACGAACCCCACCAGCTATTTCCGCCTGGTGCCCCATCAGGAGGCTCCCACCAACATCTGCTGGGGCGACCGCAACCGCAGCGCCATGGTGCGTGTGCCGCTGGGCTGGACCAAGGGCAGCGGGAATATGATGGCCCACTGCAACCTGCTGGAGAAGAACGACGATGTGGACTTCAGCTATAAGCAGACCATCGAGCTGCGCACGCCCGACGGCAGCGCCAATGTGTATCTGCTGCTGGCAGGCATGACGGTGGCCGCACGCCACGGTTTTGAGATGGAGAACGCTGTGCAGTATGCCAAGGACCGCTATGTGAGCGTGAATATCTTTGAGCATGAGGAGGTGCTGAAACGCCTCGATGTGCTGCCCGACAGCTGCGCCGCCAGCGCTGACCTTCTGGAGCGCGACCGTGCTGTTTATGAGGATAAAGGCATCTTTGCCCCGGCTTTGATTGACGGCATATTGAAGGAGCTGCGCTCCTACAACGACCGCACGCTGCGCGCCGAAATCGGCAACGACCCCCAGAAGACGCTGGAGCTGGTGGAGACCTTTATGCACTGCGGCTGATTTGACCCCCAGGGCTGACGGGAATCGGTAACGGCTGGCCTCAACATTTCCGGCCGTTACCCCACCCCCCGACGCAAGCCCTGAACATGATAATAGACGAATTTGACAGTGAACAACAACCTCTACCTCCTGATGGGAGGCAACGAAGGAAACCGTGCAGCACTGCTGCAGGAAGCAACAGACTTTATACGGCAACGTGTAGGGTCTGTTGTTTGTTGTTCACGTGTTTATGAGACCGCCCCGTGGGGAAAGTTCGACTGCGCCACTACCCAGCCGTTTTTGAACATGGCTATGCATGTGGCCACCAGGTTGGACGCGTATGACTGCCTGCGGGAGTGTCTGGAAATAGAGCGGTTGCTTGGCCGGCACCGAAAGGAGTCCCCGCAAGGGGGAGAAAGCGAGCGAACCTACACCAGCCGCCCTATCGACATAGATTTAATACTGTTCAACGACGAGGTGATAGACCTCCCGGACCTGACTATCCCCCACCCTCGCATGCACTTGCGACGATTTGTGTTGCAGCCCTTGTGCGATATTGCCCCGACGACAGTTCATCCTGTTTTGAAGAAAAATATTTACCAATTGTTATCAGAATGCGAAGATTATTGTTCTTGTTGTGTTTACTGCTGTTCCCTTTAGCCGCCAGGGCTCAGCTGACAGTGAGCGGCACAGTGACTGACCAGCAAACGGGCGAGACGCTGATAGGCGCCACGGTGTTTGAGACGGGGAGCGGACGGGGAACCACGACAGACGTGAACGGCCGCTATTCACTGACCGTGAAAAGCAAAGAGGCCATACTGAGGGTTTCGTTTGTGGGATATGAGACGGCGTTCGACACCGTGAAACAGGGCCAAGAACGCAAACGAAACTATGCCCTGCGCCCCAGCATCAGACTGCAGGAGGTGGTGGTGACGGCTCAGCGGGTGAACAGCCGCGAGTCGTCGCAGATGAGTGCCATCGAGATTCCTGTGGAGCAGATTAAATCGGTGCCCGTGTTGTTCGGCGAGGCCGATATACTGAAAGCCATCCAGCTGCTGCCCGGTGTGCAGAGCGGCAACGAGGGCACGGGCGGAATGTATGTGCGCGGCGGCGGACCGGACGAGAACCTCTTCCTGCTGGACGGCATACCGCTATACAATGTAAACCATTTGGGAGGCTTTTTCTCGGCCTTCAATGCCGACGCGGTGAAGAATGTGACGCTGTACAAAGGCAGTTTCCCTGCCCGCTTTGGCGGACGGCTGTCGAGTGTGCTGGACGTGACCACCAACAACGGCAACGACAAGAAGGTGCACGGCAATGTCTCGGTCGGGTTTATCTCGGCCAAGTTGAATGTGGAAGGCCCCATCGTGAAGGAGAAGACCACATTCTGTTTGTCGGCACGTCGCACCTATGCCGACTTTATGCTGCAGCCTTTGGTCCGGAAGATGGCTACGGACATTGACGGCAAAACCAAACTGACGGCAGGATACTATTTTTACGACCTGAACGGGAAGCTGACCCACAAGTTTTCGGACAGGAGCCGCCTGTATGCGATGTTCTATATGGGCGATGACGATGCCTACACCCGGGTACGCACACAGAGCAGCCTGAGCGAGGACGAGTACTTAGACTTCCGCAACAACTGGGGCAACACCGTGGGGGGAATACGCTGGAACTATGAGTTGACCCCCAAGCTGTTTATGAACCTGAGCGCCGCCTACACGCAGTATAAAAACAAAATGGTTGTGGGTATCGAGAAGGTGACACCCCGCACCGACGGCAGCGAGCAGCTGTCAACCGTCAACGGCAATTATTTCTCGACAGTGAAAGACCTGACCGGACGACTGGATTTCAACTACCAGCCCAACCCCGACCACAATGTTCAATTCGGGGCCTACTACACCCAGCATTGGTTCCAGCCAAGCGTCATCAGCGGCAGCATTGATTATTTCGACTCGATACAGATGAACCAGTCGTGGCAGATGGATTCCACCATCACCGAGGACACTGTGCCCGCCGGCGAAATGGTGGCCTACATCGAAGATGACTGGAGCATCAACGACTTCATCAAGCTGAACTACGGCCTCCACATGAGCGGTTTCGCCGTGGGGAAAACCCTCTACCCGTCAGTGCAGCCCCGTGTGTCGGGTCGTGTACTCCTGGGCGAGAACCTGTCGCTGAAGGTGGGATATGCCTATATGACACAATACCTGCATCTGCTCTCCACAACCAGCATCAGTATGCCGACCGACCTGTGGGTTCCAGCCACCGAGCGCATCAAGCCCATGACGGCACACCAGGTGGCGGCAGGAGCGTTTTACACCATTCCGATGGTGGTGGACCTGTCAGTGGAAGGCTACTACAAACGGATGAGCAACCTGATTGAATACCGCGACGGGGCCACCGCCCTGGGGACTTCGGCAGGATGGGAAGACCTGGTGTGCATGGGCGACGGATGGACCTACGGGGTCGAGTTCCTCGCGCAGCGATCTTTCGGCCGTCTGACGGGCTGGCTGGGCTACACCTGGAGCCGCACAACCCATCTCTTCGACCGCGAGGGGCAGGAACTGAACGGAGGCAAGCCGTTCCCTGCCAAGTACGACCGCCGGCACGACATCAGCATTGTGCTGACCTATAAATTCAGCGACCGCTTCGACGTCAGCGCCACCTGGGTGTTCTGCACCGGCAACACTGCCACCCTGGCCATGCAGAAATACCCCGTGGCATCCGACAATCCCGACGACTACAACAACTCCCGCATGTCCAACACCCTTTCGCACGTGGAAGGGCGAAACAACTTCCGCATGCCCAACTACCACCGTGCCGACATCAGCGTCAACTTCCACCGCCAGTTTAAACGCAAAAACTGCCACCGCACCATCAACCTCAGCGTCTACAACCTCTACAACCAGAAGAACCCCTACCTGACCTACACCAGTTCCGACTACTCCTATCATGGCTACAACCGAGCCCTGGTGCAACTCTCCATCTTCCCCATCCTGCCCTCAGTGGCCTATACCCTTTATTTTTAATCACCCCAACATCCAATCATATCATGAAACATATAGCCCCAATTCTTATAGCAGCAGGCCTCTTTGTTCTCGCCTCGTGCGAGAAGGTGATTGAGTTCGACGACTCCCTCACCAGCCCCAGCCCGGTACTCAACGCCATCGCCACCGAAGGCAACCAGTTGTTTGTCAACTATACCTACTCCCGGTTCTTCTTAGACACAAACAACGCCCATCCCATTGCCGACGTGGACATGGTGGTCACAGCCAATGGCACCGACTACCGGCCCGTTTCGGTCGACGGATGCAACTATTTCTTCGACTACATCCCACACGAGGACGACCAGCTGGGCATCCGCGTCCTTTCGGCAGCCGGCGAGGCCTCTGCCCGTACCATTATCCCGCGCAACCCGCGCATCAGCACGCCCAACGTCTTTCTGCAAGACTCCGTGTTCAGGACACTCGTCATCAACTTCAACATCGACGACCATCCCGACTACGACAACTACTACCGCTTCACCATCTCCCAGCGCGACAGCGGAGCCCGCTATCGCCCTTACCGCGAGGTCTACGACACCATCGACACCACCTACCACACCATCTTCTTCTGCTTCGACCGCGCCATCACCGACCCGACAGCTGCGGCCACGGAAGCCTTAGGCGGTTATCTCTATCAGCAACTGCTCACATCCGACAAACTCATCGACGGCCAGGACCACAACACCACCCTCATGCTCATCATGCTGCGCGACACCAACGAAGTGGGCACATTCATCCATCAATATTCACTGACGGTGGAATCGGTCTCACCCGAGCGCTATCAATACCTCCAGGACATCGAGTCAGCCACCAGCATCACGCAGTTGCTCACCGAGCCGGCTCCGGTCTACAGCAACGTAAACGGAGCCTTGGGCATCTTTGCCGGCAACGCCCGCCGCACCTACCCCCTCTATACCGTTGTGAACGAGAACGACCCTGTACCCCCAAAGCGATAAGCCATGCGCATCTACCTTATCGGCTATATGTTCAGCGGCAAAACCACCTTAGGACACAAACTGGCCCTGCGGATGGGCTACGAGTGGCTCGACCTTGACCAACTGTTCGAATGCGTCTTCCACACCTCCATTCCCATCTTCTTCAAGCGTTATGGCGAAGAGGCATTCCGCAAATTAGAGCAAAAACTGCTGCACTCCACCGCCGACAAGCAGGACATCGTCATCTCCACCGGAGGCGGCACTCCCTGCCACTTCGACAACATGCAATGGATCAACAGCCACGGCACCTCCGTCTACTTCGACGTGACAGTCGAGGCACTGTTGCGCCGAGCCCAGGCTTCCAAGAAGCCACGTCCCCTCTTTGCTGGCATGGGCGACGAGGAACGCAGCCGCTTCATCTGCCAGCAGCTCGCCGAAAGGTCAAAATACTACAATAAAGCCAAGATTATTTTCCCGGCCGACAATCCCGATGTCGACCAACTGGTCCGTCAACTGAAAACTATTTCTTGATGCGGTGCAGACTGCAGGAAAGCAAGTTTCCGCCGTCGTCATAAAGGTGCAGCCCGTTGCCTTCGCAATAGCGCCACACCTTGCAGTTGGCGCATTGCCCTTTCTTGGTCCACTTGCGGTTGCGGTATGGCTCAAAACGGTTCTCCCACACGTCCCAGAAGCTATCCCTATAAATGTTGCCCTGATGCATATTGCTGCGGATACTCGTACAGCCCGAAATACTGCCGTCGCACAGCACCGAAGCCACCTCAATCCCAGCCCTGCAATAGAAATAGTTGTCACGCACCTCACGCTCGTATGGCCCCAGATAGCCCTCGCACGCATAGTTGCACATGATTCTTCCCTCTTCGCGGGTGCGCTTGGCAAACTCCAGCACCCCGGTGAACATCTCGTCGTCCAGCTGTAGCTCAGGGTCGTGGGCCGCGCGTCCCATGGGGAAAATGGCAAACAGGCGCCACCGTTTCGTCCCCAATTCTATAAGATGCTCCTTTATCTGCTCCAACTGGCCAAAATTGCGTGGGTTGACACACGTCACCACATCCCACAGCACCTCTGGGGTCTGCCCAAGCAGCCTTATGGCCTCGCTGGCGTGGGCAAAACTGCCCTTGGTTTGGCGCATCCAGTTGTGCTCATCCTCCAATCCGTCAAGACTGATGGCCACAGAGTGCATCCCGCTGTCGAGCAGCCGTTCCAGCCTTCTCCCATCCAGCAGGTATCCATTGCTCACCACCCCCCACGGATAGCCCCGCCTGTACAGTTCCAGCCCGCAAGCCTCCAAATCGGGGCGCAGCAGTGCCTCGCCGCCAGTGAAAATCACAAACACCTCATGCGGGTTGACATGGGGCGTGATATCGTCTATCACCTTGAAAAAATCCCCGGCCGGCATGTCGGGCGTGGACGCACTCACCTTGCAGTCGCTCCCGCAGTGGCGGCAGTGCATATTGCACCGCAGCGTACACTCCCAAAAGAGCGTCCGCAACGGATGCAACTGAGCCTGATTGTGGCGGTACATGCGCCACACCTCCTGTTTCAAATCCATCATCAGCAAGCAGTCAAAACACCGTGCGGGTCAATTCGACCCACAGCCATACTCCTGTTGCCACCCACATAGGGGTTTAGCGTCGCTCCGAAGTCTTAATCACCGTAATGTCCACATCCTTGGTGCGGGTACCCATATACCAACCCTTGCGCTCAACCGTCTGCTCACCGTCAGTAAAGTTCACCGTCACCATCTGGTCGACATAAGCGCCGTTCTTCTCCCCGTCAATGTCGCGGACTATCACCTGATGCGCATCAACCGGCACATCCTGCACATGGCAAGTGAAATTGCCCTCGGCGTCGGTCGTGTCCGATGCACTCTTGATATACTCCTGCACCATGGGATTATCCTCATACATCTCCTCCGGCGACAAATCCACACGGGTATTCACCAGAATCACCTGCATACCGCTCACACCCTTGCCGTCGGTGTCAATCACCCGACCCTTCAACACATAGTCCATTGTGGGCACGCCATACATCAAAGCCATCTCGTTGATGGTGTTCACCACCTTCTTCTCTGGCTCCGGTGCCGCAGGCTCCTGCGCCGCCTCCTTGGTGCTGTGGCATGCGGTCAATCCCATCATGCCCATCACCGTCATCAGCAGCCAATCTTTCAGTTTCAAAAAGCGAATTTTCATCTTTATCAAGTTTTATTGATTCATTCCTTATTGAACGCCGCTCTCGCCAACGGTACGTTCCTGTACCCTGACGCTCTCGGCATGGATCCGCTCAAAAATCCCGCTCACAAAATCGGCATCCAGCCCCAACTCCTTCCCTCTCTCCAGACGGTCCCTTAACACCGCATCCCACCGTTTAGGCTGGAATACAGCCAGATTCCCCTCCCGCTTCACCTGAGCTATACGTTCCGCCACCTCAAACCGGGCCGACAGCATCTGCAGCACCTCGGCATCCAGCTGGTCAATCTGCTCACGCAACAGGCGCAACTCCTCGTCGGCCACCATGCTGTCCGTACTCCTCACCACCAAATCCGCCAGCACACAGGCCAGCTCGTCCGGGGTCAACTGCTGCCCCGCGTCGGTCAAGGCCGCTTCGGGCCGTGGATGCACCTCAATCATCAATCCCTCGAATCCCAAATCCAGCGCCGTCTGCGACAAAGCCTTGATTGGCTCGCGTCTGCCGGCAATATGGCTGGGGTCGCACAAAATCGGCACCTCCGGCATCAGCCTTCTCAACTCAATCGGCACCTCCCACAGCGGACTGTTCCTATAACCTTCGTTTCTATACACATCAAAACCCCTGTGCACTGCGGCAACCCTCTCCACGCCAGCTTTGCGGCACCTCTCTATCGCACCCATCCACAACCGCACATCCGGATTCGGGGCGTTCTTCACCATAACTGTCAAACCTGTGCCGCGCATGGCCTCGGCCAGCTCCTGCACCATGAAAGGGTTCGCCGTCGTGCGGGCTCCCAGCCACACAGCCTCTATGCCGTGCCGCACAGCCTGCTCCACATGCTCCGGCCTTGCCACCTCACAGCAGAAAGCCAACTCCTCCCCTCCACATTCCCGCCTTGCGGCCCTGACCTCCGCACGGATACCCTCGACCCACGCCAAAGCCTCGGCCCCGAAGCCCTCAAAACCGCCTGGGCGGGTGCGGGGCTTCCACGCGCCGCAACGCACCATCTTCACCTGCGGCATACGCGCCAACGCCATGCACACGGAACCCATCTGCTCCCTGCTTTCAGCGCTGCACGGACCCGCAATCACGTATGGCACATTTCGACTCATGCAACCCATAACGCAAAAACTGCATTCCTATTGCCCGGACAGTAGCAAAAAAGCTTTTGCGTCCATTCCGCAACACAAAAAAAGGCCCGCCGACTGGCGAGCCTTCGTACAATCTAAAAAATGAAAATCTAAATTCTCCTATTATTCAGCTGCATCTGGCAGAACTGAAACATAAGAACGATCCTCACGGCCTTTCTTGAACTGGACAGTGCCGTCGCACAGGGCGAAGAGGGTGTGGTCTCTGCCCATTCCCACATTGTTGCCAGGGTTGTGGACGGTGCCACGCTGACGCACGATGATATTGCCAGCGATGCAATGCTGACCGCCAAAAATTTTAACTCCAAGACGTTTGCTTTCGGATTCGCGACCGTTACTGGAACTACCTACACCTTTTTTATGAGCCATAATATGTTGTTTTTAAAAGGTTTTTACAATACGTTTATTAGTTGATGCTGTCAATCTTGATTTGAGTCAGATAGTCACGGTGACCGTTCATCTTCTGATAGCCCTTGCGGCGGATTTTCTTGAACACCAAAACCTTCTCACCCTTGAGGTGCTTCAGCACGGTGGCCTTCACGTTTGCGCCGGCGATGTAGGGTTGTCCAACCTGAACGTTGCCGTCATTGTCTTTAAGCATCACGGTGTCAAAAGAAACCTCGCTGCCCTCTTCATTCTGAAGACGGTTGACGAAAATCTTCTGATCTTGAGCGACCTTGAATTGCTTTCCTGCGATTTCTACGATTGCGTACATTGTCCTATTTTGTTTATATAATTGATTTATTGCTCATTCGTGGTGTTACACTATCCACGAAACAGATTGCAAAGATACAACTATTTTTTTATTCCACAAAATTTTGTTCTTACAAACCCTTAACATTATAACATTTTAACAACTGCCCAATTCTTCTTCCTACCCTTGCAGCCCCATGCCGAAATCCTTAATTGCGGCACAATACACCGAATTACTATTCCAAAACAATAAAAGCACACTCTGGCCGTTATTAAAGAAAAACGCGATGAACCCCAAAGAGGCATATCACCGATTCCGCGACTGGCAGCGGCGACCCAGCACCCCTCCTCAAATGGAGCTGCAAGAGCACCAATGCCCCAACTGCGGCCATACCTACACCGGCAACTACTGCCCCAACTGCGGGCAGACTGCTGGCGACAAACGCATCACATGGCGGATGGTGGGGCTGAACATCATGGACGTGTGGGGCATCGGCTCCCGCTCCCTGCCTCACACCCTTTGGCATCTCCTTTTGCGTCCGGGCTACTTTATCAGCGACTACCTCGACGGCCACCGCCGCTCCAGCTATTCTCCGGCCAACATGCTCTTCATCGTGGCCATCTTCTACTCGCTCATCAATCACTTCGTGGGACGGGAGCAGCCCATCGTACTCTCCTCCACCGATTTAGAACTATCCCTTTTCCACACCGCCATAAAATGGCTATCCGTCCACCCTGCCTGGGGTATGCTAACCATTACCACCTTCCTTGTCCTACCCACCTACTCCCTCTTCCACTTTGCCCCTCGCCGTCCCGGCCATTCCCTGCCCGAAAGCGCAACCATACAACTGTTCATGAGCACCCTGATGCTCATCGCCACCCTTTTTAACAACCTTTCCCATGGGTGGACATTCTGGCTATTGCCGTTCTACTATCTTGTCACCTACCACCAAATTTTCAACTACAACTGGTGGGGAACCATCTGGAGAATCTTCTTAGGTTTCATCATTGCCTTCTCCTTGATTGTCTTTATAATAACGGTATCGGTGATGGTCGAGAATGCCCGTAAAGACCTCTCACTTGCAAACATTGCCGGATTGTCATTCGTCATCATAATCTTCCTTGCCCTTTTGATTGGCCTCATAGCTCTGGGCTATTTCATCAGCAAACATACGAGCAAACACCGCCAAACACCAAGCACCGCACCAACCGAAGCGGCGCCGGCCGAATGACCACCCGCCCTCCTGCCCCACCCACAACTGCCATCCGGCACCGCACAGCTGTCTACCCACGCCTCCTCCTCCACCCTTCCTTCGCTCCTTCTTCCTCACTTCTCTAACATTTCTCTATTATCTCTTCCTCTTTCATTGGATAAATGATCCGCCAAACGAGCAAGAACTATCATACAAAGAGCGAACCTACAGCGAACAGAAAAGCAACAAAAAAACGCCTTGCAGCCTGAATGGTAAAACCTGGACGGTATTCACAAGAGTCTGTAAGACAAATACCAACCCAAACAGTTCCCGCATATTTGAGGGTGATTGGGGCTGGTGGTTTCCAATAAGAGCAGGAGAAAAAGAAACCTACGAGTTCTTACTAATTGAAAAGATACACCAAGCTCTTGAATGCAAAAAGTGAAATAGACGCACGCACATCTATTTCACTTTCATCTTTTGATTTGTCAAATACTACCTTCTCAGCTGATAGGAGAGCTCCGACTCGTTACCGCAGCAGTCGGTGAGGAAGAGACGGAGGTCGAGGTTGGTGACGGCGTTGTCTACCTGGTTGAGGTCTATGGTGAGAAGGGAGTACTTACCGTCGAATTCGGCCAGCACCCACTCGCCGTTGATGAAGCAGCGGTATTCGCGCACGCCGGAGAGGTCGTCGGTCATCTTCATGCGCAACACACATGCCGATACCTTGCCACCAGGCTTGAAGTTGAGAGGTTTCAGTGATGGAGGTGTGACATCGTTGGCCACCACAAAGTTGCCGAAGACGCGGACGTCGGCTTCGAGCCAACGGCCCGGTTTGCCTTCCACCTTACGCTCTATGACGCGGGTGGGGAGTGGTGAAAGCTTGTCATTTTTGAGTGAACAGATCACCAACTGCTCAGGCTCGTAGCCTATCACCAACGGCACACGGAGCTGCCATGTGCGGTGAGGTGGATAGGGACTGCACCAGGGTTTGACAGTGTAGATGGGCGAGATGTAGCGGCGGTCGTTCTGGATGCCATGGAGCATGAGGTCGTTGTAATACACCATGCCCGCGGGCATGTCAATCTGATAGTCGCCACGACTGATGCTGAAAGGCCAGCGGATAGTGATACTGTCGGAGAAGAGGTGATAGGACGGGTGCTCTGGAATCTCGTGCATGGGCACCAGGGTTTCCAGGCTGTTGCGCACATAGAAAGACCGGATGGAGCTGTTGCCATTGAAATCGGACACGGCCACTGTGATGCGGTGGAGCGACGTGTCGGTGGCGATGAAGCCCACGCTGCCATCGCCATAGGTGCGGGCCGGACGGACGGGGTCGCCCTCCAGCCGGCGGGTAATGATGTAGGGGCGGCGGGTAGCAAGATAGTAGTCGTAGTCGAGCTGGGCATTGATGGCGCGGGTGTCGGCAAAGGTGATGAGGTCCATGCGGTACTGGAAGAACGGGCGCCCGTCGACCCAGATGTCAATGCGGTCGTATCCGTTGTTCTGGGTGGATCCCTCGGACTGGTCGGAGGCGTAAACACCGATGTAGAAGCGGCCCAGGATAGAGATGGGATTGACCGCCGAACCCAGCCGGCCGGGTTTGGAACTGATGTCGACTTGGAGGGGCTGCTTGCCGCCGTTGACACGGCTTTTTTTGTCGACCGGGAGGAGGCGGATGCCTTTGATGGCCGGCGGCTGCACGTCGACCAGTGTGAGGCCGTAGTTCAACGGGTTGAGGCTTTGCTGTGTGCGGGTGTTGCGCACCTCGTAGTGGAGGTGTGGGCCGCCGCTCATGCCGGAGTTGCCAGCGTATGCTATGAGTTGCCCCCTCTTGACGGGCAGCACGCCCTCGTCGACGGTGGTGTCGAAGGTGAAGCACTGGTGTTCCTGCTGGTAGCGGCGCACCCAGCTGGCTATGTCGCCATGATAGCCATCAAGGTGGAGATAGACCGTGGTGGTGTTGCCCGCATGGTTGATATAAAGCATCTTGCCCCCATCGTAGGCAGAGATGCGGACACGCGACACATAGCCGTCGGCGGGGGCATAGACAGGGGTGCCAACACCCTCGTCGCCTCCCACGCGGAGGTCGATGCCGCTGTGGAAGTGGTTGGTGCGTATTTCGGCAAAGGTGCCGGACGGCGCGGCGGGCAGATGCAGGGGGTTGTCAAGTTTGGGGGGCTGGAGGGACTGCGCCGAGGCCGACAAGTTGAAGAGGGCTAAGAACAACAGTAGGAATATTCGTATGGTTGGCATAAACATCATATTTTATTGTTTGGGATTGTTGGACTGCATGAGCTCGCGCGCGGTTTGGAGTGCCGCGGTGGTGGGAGGGTTGGAGGAGAGCATGATGGCTATCTCGGTGACACGCTGCGTATCGTCGAGCTGCTGGATGCGTGACACGGTTTCTGTACCCTCCAGGGCTTTGGCCACTTTGAGGTGTTGCACGGCTTTGGCGGCAATCTGGGGGAGGTGGGATATGGCAATGACTTGCATGTGTTCGGCCATGTGGCGCATGATGCCGCCAACGGCCACTGAGATATTGCCCGACACGCCGCTGTCAATCTCGTCGAAAATAATGGTGGGCAGCAGATTGCGGCGGGTCACCAGCGATTTGATGGCCAGCATCAGGCGCGAAAGCTCACCGCCCGAAGCCACATCGGCCAGCGGTCTGGGCGTGCCGCCCTGATTGGCATTGAAGAGCAGGCTCACCGAGTCGTGGCCAAGAGGGCCGTAGTCGGCGGAGGGCTCGATGTGCGCCACTATACGGGCTGACGCCATGCCCAAAGAGGAGAGAACCGGGAGCAGTTGTTCCTCGAGTTGCGCCGCCGCCTGACGGCGGCTTTGGGTGAGGCGGTCCGCCGCCTGCTGCAGGGCGGCAAACACCTTGTCTACCTCTTCCATCTTTTGGCGGATGAGGTCGTCGAGACTGTCGGCGGCTTCGAGTTGTGAACCCAGCTGGTGCTGGATTTCCAAAAGGGCTGCGACAGAGTCTACATTGTGTTTCTTTTGCAGCCTGTAGATGAGGTCCAGCCGCTCGGTGACGGCGGCTTGCCGCTCGGGCGAATATTGTATTTTATCGTCGAGGGAGGCCACTTCGGACAGGATGTCCTGCATCTCAATCATACAGGAGTCGAGCCGTTGGTAGAGCGACTCGATGCCTTCGTGGAACGAGGATACGTGCGAGAGGGCAGCACGCGATGCCGAGAGACGGGACACGACACCGTCGCCCTCCTGCCCTTCGCCCAGGGCTGCTACAGTGCCCAGGGCTTCTTTGATGCCCTCAGCATGTTCGAGCAGGCGCGCTTCCTCTTCCAGTTCCTGCTGTTCGTCTTCCTGGAGGTTGGCGGCGCGGAGTTCGTCGTAGAGGAATAGGTTGTAGTCGCGCACTTTGCTGTTTTCAGCATCTTGCGCGGTGAGTTGTTCCAACTCCTGTTTGAGTGATGAATAGGAGCGGTAGCACTGCTGGTAGCGGGGCAGCGGGGAATGGTCGGCAAAAGAGTCGAGAAGGCGTGTCTGGAATGAGCTCTCGGTGAGTGTGAGGGTCTGGTACTGCGAATGGATGTCGAGAATATGGGGGCCCAGTTCTTTGAGGAACTGGAGGCTGGCAGGCGAATCGTTGACAAAGGCACGGCTTTTGGCTGACGGGAGAATCTCGCGCCGCAGAATGAGGGTGTCGTCATAGTCGGCATCATACTTCTCGAAGAGGGGTTGGAGTCCGAGGGCGGAGATGTCGAATGTGGCCTCAACCACACACTTGCGCTCTTTGTCGGAAAGCACTTGTGCATCAGCCCGCTGGCCGAGCAACAGTCCCAGAGCACCGAGGAGGATGGATTTGCCGGCCCCGGTCTCGCCTGTGATGACCACAAAGCCCTCGGCAAAGGTGATGTCGGTTTGCCGAATCAAAGCGTAATTCTCAACGTGCAGTGTTTTGAGCATGTTTTTTTGAATGTGTTAATTCGTGAATGCGTTATTTCGAGAGTCATATAATGATTACCTGTGGTAGTTAGCAGCTTCTTACATCAGCATGGGGGCTATGCGGCCCAGGGCGTCGACGAGGGCATCGATGTCGTCGCGGGTGGTGTAGCAGGCCAGGGATGCCCGCACTGTGCCAGGGATGCCGTAGCGGTCCATGATGGGCTGGGTGCAGTGGTGCCCGGTGCGGACGGCTACGCCCAGTTTGTCGAGCAGTGTGCCTACGTCGTAGGGGTGGGCGTCGCCCAGCAAGAATGATATTACGCCCGCCTTGTGGGGAGCCGTTCCGAAAAGCCGGATGCCGGGCAGGGCCGAAAGGCGGTCGGTGGCGTAGCGGAGCAGCTGCTCCTCATGTCGGCCTATGTTGTCAATGCCTTGTCGCTGCATGAAGTCGATTGCGGCACCCAGACCCAACACATCGCCCACCGACGGGGTGCCGGCTTCAAAACGGAAGGGGAGGTCGTTGTAGGTGGTGCGCTCGAAGGTGACATCCTTGATCATCTCGCCTCCGCCTTGGTAGGGTGGCAACTGGGAGAGTAGCTCCTCGCGCCCGTACATGACTCCCACACCCATGGGGGCATACATCTTATGGCCAGAGAAGCAGTAGAAGTCGCATCCAAGATGCTGCACATCGACCGGCATGTGTGCCACAGCCTGTGCGCCGTCGATAAGTACCGGCACCCCATGGTCATGGGCTACGGCAACTATCTCGGCCACGGGATTGACGGTGCCCAAAGTGTTCGAAACATGGGTGCAGGCCACAATGCGTGTGCGGGATGAGAAAAGTGCCCGGTAGGCATCAAGGTCGAGTACCCCTTGGTCGGAAAAGGGTATGACCCGCAGGGTGGCTCCCGCCCGCTGGGCTGCCAACTGCCACGGCACTATGTTGGAGTGATGCTCCATGCCCGACACAATCACTTCGTCGCCGCTGTGGAGGAAAGCCTGCCCGAAGGATGAGGCCACGAGGTTGATGCTCTCGGTGGTGCCACGGGTAAAGACAATCTCACTGCTGCTGGCTGCATTGATGAACTGCTGCACTTTGCGCCGAACCTCTTCGTAGCGCTCGGTGGCCTGGGCAGCCAGATAGTGAGCCCCACGATGGATGTTGCTGTTAAGGGTGAGGTAGTAGTTGGTCAGGGTCTCGATTACCTCACGGGGTTTCTGTGTGGTGGCTGCATTGTCCAGATAGACAAGGCGGTGGTTATAGACCTGGGTATCAAGAATAGGAAAATCGGTGTTCGTCATAAAGATTGAGGTTTTTATAGCGATGCGACAGGATTCGAGGTTTAGATTTTGAGAAATTACGGTTAAAGCGACTGGCGGTAGAAAAGGTAAACTACGATTAAGCCCACCGTGAGCAGACCAAGACCAATGAAGAAAGCCCAGCTGCACCCCCGTTTGGGCAGGGGGCGGTCCTTGCGCATGAAAATGCGGGCAAACTCTATCTTGCGGTCGATGTCGGATTGTGGATTCTGGTCAGGCATAGGTTTTGGGGCTTATTGAGTTTTGGCGGACTGGCCCTTCTTCTTTTTACGAACCACGGCCCGGACTATGAAGAACAGGATGGCTGCAGCCACAATGGCGACAATGGCGATGGAGAACTGGTGGCTGTAACGGGCTATGACCGTCGGGTCGGCAGCCTTATAAGCCAGCCAACCCAGCAGGGCCAGCACGCAGTTCCACACTCCCGCACCAAGGAAGGTGAAGAGCGAGAAGGCGGCCAGATTCATCTTGGACAGTCCCGCAGGGATGGAGATGAGCTGGCGGATGACCGGGATGAGCCGACCCACAAGGGTGGAAACATTGCCGTGGTCGTTGAAGTAGGTTTCGGCCCGCTCCACTTTCTGCTTGGACAGGCCCAACAGATGGCCCACCTTGCTCTCGGCCAAAGCATAGATGATGGGGCGTCCCAGCCAGCGCGATAAGAAGTAGTTGACGTATGCTCCCACCAGCGCCCCGAGGGTGCCTATCAACACAACCCACCAAAGCGACATGCCGCCACGGCTTTCGGGATTGCAGGCCACATAGACTGCCGGGGGGATGACCACCTCGGACGGGAAGGGGATGAACGAACTCTCCAGAGCCATCAGCAAGCCGACGGCTCCATAGTTCATGTGTGCGTCATACCAAGTGAGGACATCGGCCACGAAGCCCGTCGAGTTGCTGTCGGTGCCGTTGACTTGCTCAGCAATGGTCTTTGGTGTGGAGGGGGCTTGTGCCACAGCGAAGTGGCAACCCGCAAACATCAAGAGCAGTAATATCAATCTCTTCATAATCATTATAATTGGTTTACAAATTTTGAGTTCCGTTTATGTCATAGCCCAGCAGAAATGAGGCCAGATCCATGTCGTCGGCCAGTTGGGGGTAGGTTGCCAGAAGACTGAAATAAATCGTCTGGACATCTTGCTGGCCTGTGGCCAAGAAGGAGCGCAATCGGTCGGCCCAGCGCAGACGGTAAAGGCAATAGCAAATCCGCGTGGCAAAGGGCAAGGAGTCGTCAGTCCCGGGATAACTGCTATGAAGCAGCTGAAAAGCCTCAGACCAGCGTTCTTGGCCAATATAGAGGTCGGCAAGGCAAATCCAGCCGTCGTCGCTTTCGGGGTCGAGGTCGATTGAGCGGCGGAAATAGCCAGCGGCTTCTTCCATATAGCCCAGTTTCTGGCTGCAGATGCCCAGTTGACGCCACGCGGCGGCATAGGCGGGGTCTTCCTTGAGTGCGTCGTGGAGATAGACTGTCGCAGTGTGGAAATTGCCAGACTCTTTGTAGATACAGCCGATACAGAAGTAGATATAAGCATGGTCGTCGGTGTAGTCGATGGAATCGCGCAGGGTCTGCACAGCGCGGGCATTGTCGCCCATATCGATATAGCAATCGGCCAGGCCGAGATAGGCATCGAAAAGTGTACGGTCAATAGCAAGGGCATACTCGTATGCGTCGGCACCTTTTTCGTAGAGGTTCAGGCGGTTGTAGATAAGTCCCAAGCCGAACCACGCCCATTTATTGTATGGTCGGTCCTCGATGAGCTTGTTGAAGAAGTCGGCTGCCGCCTCGCCGTTACCGCGCTCGGTTTCGGTGCTGGCCAGATTGTAGAGCGAGCGACTCTCCTCAGGGTTCACCTCAACGGACTTGCGGTAATATTGTGCGGCTTGTTCCAACTGACCCATGCTGTAATACTCGTCGCCAATATTGCCATAGACCATATCGAGTTCGTAGCCGTCGGCGGCAGCACGCTGGTAGCAGTCTATCGACTCCTGCGCCCTGCCCATCATGCCATATACGGCTCCCAGGGCATAGCTGACATCCGTATTGTCGGGTTCGGTCTGCTCAAGGCTTTTCAAAATCCTCAACGCTTCGTCATACTGACCGCGGATGCTCAAGAGGTGAGCTTTCCTCAGCCGCACCTCGCCACTGCCAGGGAAGAGATTTTCGCCGTAGTTCACAGCCGTTTCCAAAGCTTCGTCGTCGCTCACCTCCAGATAGTAGTCCATGATTACCTCCAGCTCGTCGACATCGAAAAAGGATACACCGCCCGACGCTTGCTTCTCAAATCGGAGAACCAAGTCGCGCACCCCTGGGTCGTAATCTTTAAAACGGTCTATCTTCATCTCTTCTAAAAGCTGAATCTTACGGTTATGCCACCCTTGGTGGTTGAGTTCGGGTAGGCGTTGCGAATATAGGGATTGTTGATGTTGGTCTGGAAAAATGCCCTCAGTGTGAGCGAAGTGGAAAGCGCATACTCGGCCGAGAGTTCAGCCATCCACACCTCGCTGCCCGACGACACTTGGCTGAAATTCTGGTTAATCTTGCGGATATTGGTCTTGTTGCTGTTGTAGGTCAGGTTGAGCTGCAGGACTATGTCGCTCTTCAAATGGTGCACACTTTCCCCCATCTTCACGTCGAAAGCCACATCCTTAAAGCGGTAGCCGCCGCCGAAGGTGATGCCGTCGCGGGTTGTTTCCGTCAACTGGTTGTTGGAGAAACTGAGGCTCAGGGTCCTGTTGCGCTGCATGGAGAAATTGAGCTGCACACTGTTCGTCATGCTGACCGAGACCCTGATGAGGGGGTTGAACTGCTCGCTGATCTGCACCGACTCCATGCTCAACGGGGCTATGAAATCGTCGCTGCCGTTCAGCACCGTCTCGTGACCATAGTCGTAGCCCTCGCGCCCGGAGATGGCTGCATCGGTGTAATAGTTGCCTATACTGTAGGTCGAGGAGTAGCGGTGGGAAAGCGAGATGTTGTTGAACCATTTCTTTAGCCATGGCACTTTGTTCAAGCCGTTGTAGTTGATTGTCCAGTTGGGGAGCGGGAACCCCATAAAGGGTTTAAAACCATAGGTAGAGACATCTTTGCCCATATAGGTGGCGAGGAAACTTGTCAGCAGCACCGATTGCTGGTTGGGCCCATAGCCAAAGGGGAAGAGCTGCCCACTCATAGTGTCCAGCACCATCTGGTCGCAACGGAGGTCAGGATTAGCCTCCGCCAAGCGGTCAGCCACCACCCTGCGGCTGGCCAAGAATTGCTCATAGAGGGCATCCGGGTCGGCGAAAGCCGTCGCCATACTCCAGCATGTAGTAGTGTATGAACCTGTCATGACATAACTCAATGGCCCCTCGACATCATCCAGCTGGCTCATGAATTTGTAGTAATACTCTTCGCGCGACTGGAGCGTCTGTGAAGCCGTCAACTCGATGCGGAAATCCCTGATCGGTTCGACCGAGGCCTGCATGGATAGCATCTGTGACAGGGTATTCCTGTGGGCATTGTTCATCAACGTGTCGGTACTCAACAGTCTGCTTTCTCGCAACCGCTCCACCAGTCCGTCGTTATAACCCGCCACAAAAGCCGGACCCGGCATCCATCCGTTTCTCGGATCCATACCTAAAATGCGGGCCGAACCCATGTATCCCGGCAGGTTGGAACCGCTGTTATTGCTGTACTGCACATTGAAATTCTTCAGCCCCGTGACCATCCTGATGGCAAAATTGCCAATCTCGCCCATCACTTCCGCCACCTGTGCACGGCGCACCGAGTCGGGATTCTTGGCACGGGCAATGGAGTCTTTCACCGCTGCCTCGCGTTCCTTTTTGCTCATCCGCTTGGGGTCTTTCTTTTGCTGGGGCGGCTTCTGCTTATATGCATTCTTGATGAAAGGAAACCTGTTGTATAGCGTCTGCATGGAACCCGACACCGAAGCCTGTAACTGACCCGACCCGTTGAGCGTGCTGCCCATCGAGGCCAGTGCCTGTGTGGTACCCAAAAAATTATACGTAGCCCTGTAGCTGACTGGCACCCGCAGGAAGTCGAGGAAGGGGAGTTTGCTGATGGGCAGCTCCCACGTGGCGTTGATGGTCTGCTGATAGTTCTGCATTGTGCCGCCCTGTAGCAGAGAGTTCTTGATGGCTTCCCGGCTCTCGCGGGTGTCCACCCGTCCCACCGGCTCATCAACACGCGCGTTGGCAATGGCATTGTACTGGAGGTGCAGACTTCGGCTGATGTCCCATTGCAACCCATATTCCCTGCGCCAAGTGAACTGCTTGAAATAGGTAGGTTTCATAATGACAAGGGCTGCTCCTTTCTTGCGCAACAGTGTCTCTTCATAGTCGCGATATACCTCTGTGCTGAAGGAGAAGTTTTTGGGCTTATAATAGAGATTGAAGTCTTTGATAAACTTTCCATTCTTGCTGTTCACAAACTTGGAGGTCGACTTGGCAAACGGTGCAAACAGTCCCGGCTCCTTGGGGGTGTAGGCGTATGTGAAACCTCCGCGGTGCTGGTCCTTGTTGTAGTGGTCCAACTCGTCGTCCGATGAGCGTTCTCGGCTGTAGGCGTATGAGAAAGTGAAGTTTTCAATATCATAAAAATGTGGATTGAGGGCCGACTTGCCAGTGCGGTCTTTGCGCATGTTGGTCAGGGTGATATTAGTGGTGGTGTGGCGTTCCTGTGCTATGGCACGGACACTGTCGCGGTCTTCCGAACTTGCATACGTCTCCAAATCGTCGCGCAGACGCACGTCAGGGTCCAGTGGGTTATACTCCGGACTGCCCACTTGCTTGTTATAGTCCAAATAGAACGGGATATGCACACCCCATTTCTCTGGCAGGAACTTGCCCAGTTCCAGGTCGAGCGTGCTCTGCAGCTGCAGCGTGTTCACCAGCTCCAACGAAGTTGGCTTCTCCTCCAGGTTGCCGAAGCCAGCGGTGCGGTAGGAGCCATACAGCGACAGATTGCCCAAATCGGCCAAATTAGTGCGGGCCAGCGCCATGGCTGCCCAGCCTCCCCTGTTGTTGAAATCCGTCAGTCGCAGCTCGTTCAGCCATACAATGCACGACTTTGGCAGCATATCGTTCCCGTCGTCAAGACGTTCTTTCTTGGGATTCCTCACGCCGACCATAATCACCTTCACCTTGCCCAAATTGGGGGCACCAAGCACGGTATACTTCCTGCCGTCCACATACTCGCTGTACAACAGTTGACTGCTGTAGGCCAAATCACCGTGGCGTATCAACCTGTTGCGGTTGGTTTTGATATCCACCAGCTTCGTCAAGTCAATCTCCACATTATTCTCCCGGGGCCAGATGGCGTAGGGGTCGTCGCGGCTCACACCCCAGTCCGTAAACCGAAGGGGCACCTCGTATTCATAGTAATTGTTGGTATAGTCACTGCCCAGTCGGACAAACAGAACCAAATCCTCATCCTGCATAGAACTGGTCAAGTCTTTCTTCTCGGCATGTACAAACATCTTCAATTTGCCATAGTTGCGCAAGTCATACTGCGTGCTGCGATACACCGCGCGGGCGTCGCCAGAAGCCAAATCTGTAATATCCAATGCCAACGCCTGCTCATTCAATTTTATAGCCACAGACGAGGTACTGTACCACTCCTCACGCTCAATGTCGGGGGGCAGGACGTATGGGACAGGGTAGCGGCTACCGTTCTCTTCAATGTTCACCGTTCCGATGCTGAACGAGGTCCCTGCCCCTGTTCCCGTGGGATAGTCACCTGGCTGCAACAGGTTCTCTGTATACTTGCGCCATGTGGCATAAACCAGTTCAAGCGTGGCGAAGCGCAATATTATAGGCTCTTCAAAACCGTTGAGGAACATACGCATAAAACGGATAGACTGAAAACCGTTCAGCTTGCCCACCAACTGGTCATACTCGCGTATCGGGATGCGGAACTGGTACCATTTGCAGGTGGTGGTGGTTCCGTTGGGGAGCATCACATTCGTGGCCTCCTGGATGTCCACAATATGGTTCTGGCCTATCACCATCTTGCTGGGATCCAGCTCCACTACATACTGGTAGTAGTTCTCGCCCTCGCTCAAAGTGTTATCCCGGTTGATATCCTCCACGTTGGGATAAATCGAGGCCGCCGTGGTATAACTCTCCGTATTGTCAGCATCCACTGTCGAGTTGCCCTCCGGGTTGTTATAATACTTGTAGCGGTCATTGATTTTTACATCCGACTCATCGTAGTCCGTGCCGCGGTAGTAGTGGAAATCGTCAGCCGAGGGGTCCTGCAACGCCAGTTGGTATGCCCTTGAATCGGTGCCGTGCAACAGTGCCACTTGGTTGATGTACTCGGCAAAGAACGATTGCTCGTCACTGAATTCGTGTGTGCTGCCCAGTCCGTCATAGCCCACATCTTGGTATTTGCGCGAAGACTCGTCGCCCGAGAAGGCATTGACAATGGGCTGCGTGTTGGGCACCCTTCCCCAAATCGTGGTATCCACACCCGTCACCTCTGGTCCCGTCGGCAAACCATTCTCAAATCCCTTGCGGCCGTCGCGGAGAATATCCTCACTAATATCGCCGAGGTTGATGTACAGATTGCCTCCCGTATGGTTGGGGTTATCTATGAAAGGATCCATCAGCCAGAACTCGATGGTCTCAATGTTTTGGGTTTCGAAATCAGTATAGTCCAATTGGCGCATTATGCCACCCCAGCGACTGCTGGGCGAGGCGAGTGTACCATCGGCGGCAAGACCGGCGCTGAAAGCCGTCGGCCCCACATCGTAATTATATGGGCCGCGTTCAGAGGGATAGAACGCCAAGTTCAATTCATAAATATTAGTCAGCTCGCCCTGAGCCAGCTGCTTGTTGGGAAACACCTCCTGTTCCGAAATGCGGCGGGCGTAAGGCAGCGAGCGGTCGTCCGCCGTCACATTCCTCGGGCAGTCCGAACTATAGAAGATATTGTCAATCCGATACCATGCCAGCTTGGCGCGGTTAAATCCGTAGGCCAGCCCCGTCGCCGGGGCAGTCTCTGGGAACATCGGCATCGAGAGCCTGAAATCCTGCGGCGTCGAAGCCAAATGCCAAAACATCACTCCCTTCAAATCAATGCTGCTCTCCGCTCCCTCAAAGTCGTCCACATAGGTCACACTCCCCTCCTTGCTCCCAGTGGAGGCAAGACCCGGAATGAACTGCGCAAACTCGGCCGAGAGGGTCAGATTGGATGGGGCTTTGGTGTCGATGCCCGGAAGCCAGTCTATAGCCTTGGTAATGAACGGGGCCTCATGGCGGTAGTTGAGGTCAAAGCCATAGATGCTATTGCTTGTAGGCTCTTCGCCAAAGTTATTTTTCTGTGTAAGGGGCTTTTCGTAGAGATTCATGAATGTGGCACCCACATTGAAGTCAGGCTCGATCTCATAGTTGACATGCGCGCCTGCCATCGTTTTGGTCATCATACTGAACGAGTTGTTCTCGCTGCTGACGCTGATGGGGGTGCCGCTGCTCAGAATACTCTCATTCACAATACGCACCGTACCCATTGTATAATCTACCGTATAATCCACATTCTCTATCAACGGCACCCCACCTGCGGTCACCGTGACCGAGCCGGGCGACACACTGTAACCCAGCGATATTTCCCCGCTCACCGTGGAGGAAAAATAGCCTTCGATATAAAACTTATTCTTGTCGGCATACTGCTGTGCCAGCGTGCGGGTCATCGTATAGAGCGAGTCGAAACAATACTCCTGCGAAAACTCGTCGTCGCCTATTATCTGGCGCAAGTCTCGCCCAAAGGGTTCAACGTATGGGAAGAATATACGGCCCGTGCTAGCCTGTATGGTACCACCCTTGAAGGCGGCACTGTCGAACCAGTCGAACACCCCATCGGCATAATAATAGTTCTGCGAAGCATCCATCCTGTCGAGTCCGAACAACTCAATGAGGGGTATACCCTCCTTAGGCCCGGAAGTGAAGTAGCCTATCCCCACCCCGCCTTCGCGGCTCTCGTAAAGGATATTGAGCCTGAAGTTCTCGCGCCCTATCTGCGTACTGCGGAGAAAATACACATTCTTCATCATCAGCCTCCACAACGGGCTGCGGGTGTCCACACCTGCACCCTTGATCAACTTCACCACGAGGGTGTTCGGGTCATTGACCCCGTCGGTGGTGAGCTCACCCACCTGGTATACCGTCGTGTCGCCAATCACCTGATACTGGAATGCCACAGCCAACATCTGGTCCGCGCTCAGCGGCTGGTTGAGGGTGATGAAACCCAACTGAGCATTATAGGTATACTCGCTGCTGTTGAGCAGTCTTGCGCTCTCCACTTTCTCGTAGTCCGTACCCGGCGTGAAGCCTGCCCCCTGCATATACGATGTCACATTGTCCACACTGCGGATGGCCGAAGTGTTCAGCACCTCGAGTATATTGTTGCTCCAGTTGGTGGGGCGCTCCGAGCGCCCGCCCGTAAGCAACCTGCTGGCGGGGTTGTTCTCGCCCAAATCAGTGAGAGCAAGGATATTCCGGTTGTTCGTCACCGCAGCCCCCACATTGGTGCGCCACACCTCCATGCGGATAATCTTGATGTTGGTGTTGGGCGTAGGGAGTGTCGACATTGCCTTGTTGTAGTTCTCATAGAAATACTGGGCAATGAAGTAATGCCGGTTCTCCTCATACTCATCGGCCCGGATTTGAAACTCCTGTGTCGACGCGCCACCCTGCACACGCATATTCTCCGTACTGGTCTCTTTTTGCGACACCACGGCGTCCACCGTCAGCTTGCCAAATTTCAGTTTAGTGTGTACGCCGAACAGCTCTTGGCTGCCGTGTATCAAGGTAGTGTTGAGAGGGAAAGAAATATTGGCAGCTTCAAACAGCTGCAGGATGTCATCCTCCTTGCCCTCGTATTTGAGCTTAATCTTATTCTCGAAATCGAAAGTGGCCTGCGTGTTCCAATTGATGTCGAAGTCAAACAAGTCGCCAATCTTGGCGTTAAGATTCACCTGAATATTCTCATCAAAGTCGAAAGTGGTGACACTGCGGCGGTTGGCATCGATATTATAGTCATCGCGGTAGTTATTCACTATCTGGAATGTGAGGTCGGCACTGCCCGACGGATTGATGGAAATGTTAGGCACTGCCAGCAGTCCGTCCACCTTCTTGCTGATTTCGCTGAAGCCGGGAATCTTGCTCAGCAACCCCTCGTCGGCAGCCGTGTCGCTCACAGCCGACCGCTCGTCCCAGTATTTGCGCATCAACTCGCTCATCTGGTAATCCTGATACTCCTCAAACGTCATATACTGGCGGTCAATCACCATGTCGCCCACGCGCGTCACCTTCACATACGAGTTGCTCTGCGCGTCATACTCCACCACCGTGGTGCGGCCCCCGTCGGGAGTCTGGGCAGCCGCCGTGCCACACCACCCCGTCAGCAAAGCCAGCAGCACAAGCATCACCACGGGGAGCCTCATCCTCCCCGCCCGGCTCCGTGCGCCGCAATGGTTCCACTTATGTAATGCCTTGCTCAATGGGTAGCCTCCAATTACAATCTTTTCAGTGCTTCTTTGATTAACTCCTCCACGGTGAGGCCGCTGTCCAGCCCGTACACCACTTTCTCCGCCGCCGCTTTCGGGAATCCAAGCATCGCCAGCGCGCTCACAGCCTCATCTTTCTTGGCATTGGCACCGGCCATATTGGCGGCCGCTGCCGACAGTCCTGCTCCCGCCGAGGGGTCGGACACCTTGTCCTGCAACTCAAGCACAATGCGCTGCGCCGTCTTGGCACCCACGCCCTTCACCCGCTGCACCGTCTTGGCATCGCCGCCGGCAATGGCCTGCGTCAACTCCTCGACCGAGAGCGACGAGAGCATCATCCGTGCCGTGGCGGCCCCCACGCCGCTCACTCCGAGCAGCAGCCTGAAAAGACTCCGCTCCTGCGTGGTGTAAAACCCGAAAAGCAGATGGGCATCCTCGCGGATTACCTCATGCACCCAAAGGCGCACCTCGCCGAGGGTCTGGATGGCACTGAATGTACCCAACGTGATTTCGAGCATGTAGCCCACCCCTCCGCAGTCTATCACCGCCGAGGCGGGGGTCACAGTTGCCAGTTTTCCTGATATATATTCGTACATGTTCTTTCTTTACTTTCCAAAGCTTCTTTCAAACCATTCCTCAGTACACAGTCACCGACCTCCCACACGCTTGCCGTCCGGGTAGGTATAGCCTATGCCCCATGCGGGCGAGTCCTCCTCCAGATGGTAGTCGCCCTCCTGCGGGTCGACAAACTTGGGGTCCTCGTCCCACTCCCCTCCGCGTACCAGGCAGTGCTCCACCTGCAGCGAAGTCGCCGCATTGGGATCCAAATCCACATACATCTCGCCCTCCGCCCTGCTGCCATACACAATGCAATCCTTCAGCCGCACCTGCATCGGCCACACATAGCGTACTCCCCCATAATCCAACGCATTGGTGATGAAGAGACTTCCGAATGTCCGGGTACCCAGCCGCCAATAGTCGGCAAACGTGCAGTGGTCAAAACGATAGTCGCCGCCATAGCGCATAGCCACCGTAGCCGACCCACAGTTGGCCACCAGCAAATTGTCCCCCACCACCGTGGCCGTCTGGCACAGCAGTCCCGCCAGCACATGGTTGGCCACCTGTGTGTTCGACACCCTGAGCGTGGGCTGGCTGCTGGCGCAGCTGTCCATCCTGATGCCTATAAATGCGTTCTCAATCCGCGCATAATCCATCACGTTATCCCTGCTCCCCACCGACAGCCACACATATCCCCACTGTCCGGGCAGCGTCTTGTAGCGCCCGTCCTGCCGCACCGAGGTAAACAGCACCGGCCTCTCGGCCGACCCCCTCACCTCGAGCGTCGCACTGTCATACACCCACAACACCGCGTCGTTGTGGAAATAGAGCTCATCGCCCGCCTCCAGCCGCAGCGTGTTGCGCGAGTCCACCACCGCATAACCCACAATGACATGGGGCAAATCGTGCCGCCAGTTCTCACAGTCAATCACACTGTAGGCGTAAGGTTTGCCGAAGGTGGAGTCTATCAAAGGCGTGCCGTCGGCATAGTGTATCGTGTCCGTCGGCACATGGTACACCGCGTTGCGCCCGTATGCCGTCAGCGGCAACCGCCGCTCATGCTTATCGGTGCGGAACAGCACGGCATCCTCAATCAAGAAAGGCTCGGTAGTCAGGTTCGGCTTGATATTGGCACGCACAAAGACAAAGATGCTGTCGCCCGCCGCAATTGCCACATCGCGGGCCACCATGGCCGTGTCGCCGTCCACATTCAGGCGGAACCGCGAGCCATAGCCCCCGGCCAGGGTCACCCCATCTAATCTCACATCCTCCGCGCCGCGGTTATACACCTTGAACTGCCGTGTGGTGGTGCCCATCTGGGTAAACACCGTGTCGAAGGCCATCGTGTCGCACGAGAACTCCAGCCCGTCCAGCCCGGAGGCATACACCTCCTCCTTGCCGCACGACGCAAGCATACCCGGCACCAACAGCACCGTAATCAGCACGATATACAATACCCTTCTAAGCATATAGAACCATTAACGCAAAACGACTGCGATTATTATTGTAAGCACCTTTTTTTTCTTCGGGTCGGCACCTGCTCCCCGCGTCCCGCCGGCCTCCGCCGCCACCCCTCCACAACGGTGACGGGGAAGAACGCCACATCCCCCACCCTCGCCCGCCCGCACCCCATCTGCTGCCGGCCGCCACCAAGTCCGCCCGACAGACAGTCAAACACCGCCACCGGGGCAGCAAAATGTTCGGGGCGGACCGGCGAAATGGGGTCTATATGTGGCAGAAATGGCGTAGAACGAGCGAAAGAAGGGCGGAAACCACCTCCGCGGCGGCGAGACTACCGGACGTAGAGGTCGAAGACCTCGTTGAGGCGGCGGCTGCAGACCGGGCAGAAGGGGGCGTAGTCGCGCATCATGCAGTGCATGGCGGGGCGGTAGATGCCGTGGGCGTGGTAGCCCGCGCCTTCGTAGACACCGAGGGGGCCGTTCTGGCGGCGGGACACGGTGGTGTCCGCCGGGGTGGGCACGGGGGTGCCGGCGGGGAGCATGGACTGCCACTTGGAGGGGAAGTCGACGAGGGTGGTGATGTTGGGTTCGACAGGTTCGAGGTGGGGCTGGTGCATGTCGCCATAGCTGAGGTCCTCGTCGACGTATTCGTCGGCAAGGCCGCCGATGGAGTGTCCCAGCTCATGGGGCAGCACCATGTAGGCCATTTCGTTGAGGGAACTCATGGCGTAGAAGTTATAGATGGCGCCGCCACCGTAGGTGGTGCTGTTGGCCATGATGATGATGTGGTCGAAGGGGGTTGAGCCGATGGCGTCGTGGAGACGGAAGAGTTGCATGGTCATCAGATAGCGGTCGGCGCCGAAGGTGTTGTAGCTCGAGCCTACCAGGCTGTTGACGCGGATGCCTTTGGTGGGGTCGGTGATGCCGGTGGACTGGCCGGTGAGTGGCACTCCCCACACGTTGAAGTCGGCCGCGCGGCTGCGGAAAGGCTCTTGTCCCAGGAGGTAGTCGCAGAAGGAGCGGAGGTCGCGCGCCATCTTGAGGCTGTCGGCGGGGCCATAGCCTTCGGGAACGATGACGACATCGATTTTCTTGTGGGGGTCGCCTTTATAGTGCAGCCGGAGGGGGGCAGGGTCAACCCGCAGGTTAGACTGCCTGCGGAGTTGGCCGAGGGCCGAGTCGGGGTCGAAGCGGTAGTGGAACTGGGTGTGCATAAGCCGGTCGGTGCCGCGCTGCTGGAAGCAGATGTCGACGGGCTTGAGGGGCCAGGGAAGCCGCACCACCTCCTGGAAGGCGGCAATGCTGTCGGCACCCTGCGGGGTGTCGCAGTATTCGCGGAAGAGGGTGTTGTAGCCCCGGCTGTAGAGTTCGCGCCCGGTGGCGGGGTCGAGCACCACGACACGGTAGCTGCCATTGTCGAAGGGGTCGAGAAGTTGGGTGAGCGAACCGGCCCAGACGGGAATACGCTCGACCCGGCGCACATGAAGGGTGTCGTGGACGCGGTTGCCCACCCGGAGGTAGTCGACGCGGAGGGTGGCATCGGCAAAATATGTTTTAAACTTCACGTCCTGAGCGCGAACCACGCTCACGGCCTGGAAGGCGGAAAGGAGCAGGAGGGATGCAATTATTTTCTTCATAGGGGTACTAAAACGTGGAAAAAGGGGCTTTAGTATAAATAAAATATCGCCATATACAAAAAAGTTTGTAATTTTGCACGCTCAAATGATTACAAGAATCTATACTGACAATCCCAACCAACGGGAGGTGCGGCGGGTTGCAGACCTGTTGCAGCAGGGCGGCATTGTGGTGCTGCCCACCGATACGCTGTATGCCTTTGCGTGCAGCATGGAGTTCAAACGGTCGGTGGAGGCCATCGCGCAGTTGAAAGGCTTCACGCTGAAGAAGGCGAAGTACAGTATGCTGTGCAGCTCGCTGAGCATGGCATCGGAGTATGTGAGGCCGATGGACAAGGATCTGTTCGGCCTGCTGAAAGGCTGTCTGCCGGGACCGTACACGTTCATCATGGACGCCAACAACAATGTGCCACGCAATTATCTGAATCCCAACAAGACGATTGGGGTGCGCGTGCCGGACAACAGCATCCTGCGTGCTGTGGTGGAGGCTGTGGGCAGCCCGCTGATAGGCACCTCGGTGCGCCGTGTGGGCGAGGAGGTGGAGACGGAATATCTCACCGACCCGGAGCTGATCCATGAGACGTGGGGCCACAACGTGGACCTGGTGGTGGACGGCGGCCTGGGCGAGGACGTGCCCAGCACGGTGCTGAACTGCGCCGGAGGCGACATTGAGATTATGCGGCGCGGCAAGGGCACCCCCGAAGGCGACAGGATGCTGGGGGATTTGTGACAATATGAACATGCCATTGCGCGGAGGGGCAGTCGCGCGGATGCGCAAACCTGCCTTTCGCACAAGGCTCCAATCGACAATTATAAACTACGAATGATGAAAATAACTCTCGGCAACAACCCTCACCTTTACAGCGGACCGCTGGGTTTCCTGACCCAGGTGGTGGTGATGGCACTGGCCACGGTGCTGGCTGCCTACCTGCTTCCGGGTGTGCATGTGGACACGGTGTGGGCCGCCATCGCGACGGCAGCTGTCATCGCGTTGCTCAATAACTTTATCCGCCCCATACTCATCGTGCTTACGCTCCCGTTCACGGTGGTGAGCATGGGACTGTTTTTGCTGGTCATCAATGCGGTCATTATCCTGATGGCTTCGGGCATGGTGCGCCAGTTCCATGTCAACGGTTTTTGGGACGCCCTGCTTTTCAGCCTGCTGCTGACGGGCATCAACTACCTGCTGGAAATCCCCAACCGGTTGGAGCGGCGGCCGAAGTACCACCCGTCGGACTCGCCGCAGCGCGACGACCACACCGACACCGACGACGAGGGGTTCACCCCCTATGAGGAAATCACAGACGACAACAAACAATAACAATCATGAACATCATAAAAACTACAGCTGCACTGACCGCAGCCATCAACCAAGCTAAAGAAGAACACAAAAGCATAGGACTGGTGCCTACCATGGGGGCTCTGCACGAGGGCCATCTGTCGCTGGTGCGACGGGCGCGCGCGGAGAACGACGTGGTGGTGGTGAGTGTGTTTGTCAACCCCATACAGTTCAACAATAAGGAGGACTTGGCCAAATATCCCCGCACGGTGGAGGCCGACTGCGAGCTGCTGTCGCAGGCCGGAGCCGACATCGCCTTTGTGCCCACGGTGGAGGAGATGTATCCCGAACCCGTGACGACGGTCTACCACTTTGGTCCTATCGAGGAGGTGATGGAGGGTCCGCGCCGTCCCGGCCACTTCAGCGGAGTGGCGGTGGTGGTGCGCCGCCTGTTCGATTTGGCGCAGCCCACACGCGCCTATTTCGGCGAGAAGGATTTCCAGCAGATAGCCATCATACGCAATTTGCTGGAGCAGATTAAGTACCCCATCGAGCTGGTGCCTTGCCCCATTGTGCGTGCCGACGACGGTCTGGCCCTGAGCAGCCGCAACATGCGCCTTTCGAAGGAGGCCCGCGAGGTGGCCCCCAACATCTATGCCACGCTGTTGCAGGCCGTGGAGATGTCGGAGTATGAGGACGTGGAGAGCGTGAAGCTCTGGGTGATGGACACGTTGAGTTCGTTCCATGAGGTGAACGGACTGGACGAGAGTCTGCGTTTCGAGCCCGAATATTTTGAGATAGTAAACGACACCACCCTCCAACCCATTGAGGATTGGAGCGATGCCGAAGGCGTGGTGGGCTGCATAGCCGTATGGTTAGACGGCGTGCGCCTGATTGACGTGATACGGTTCCGCCCCGAAGAGGAGGAATAGCACCCTGCGCCGGCCGACACAAGGCCGGAATAGACAACAACCAACGAGGAAAGTCCCGACACCCGCCATCACGGCAAGGTGCCGGGACATTCTTTTTTGACTACAAAAAAGTGCCATGTAAGAAAAAAATCTTATATTTGCAGAGAAACCCCTCACCCGAACATCGGAATACAATATTAACAAACAACATATTACAAAAATAGTATTTTCAAATACCGTATTTTGAAATACTATTCAACACAGAAAAAGAGATGAAATTTTATGACCGCGACAAGGAGCTGGAGCTGCTCAACCGCGCCGCAGACCAGAGCCGCACTGAGGGACGGATGACCGTAGTGATGGGCAGGAGGCGCATTGGCAAAACCGAGTTGGTGCGACATTGCAATGACAGCACCATATTGTACTTCTTTGTAGCAAGAAAAACAGAAGCTTTGCTCTGTCAGGATTTTGTGCGGGAGGCGGAAGAGAAACTACATATACCAGTGGGATTCCCCAAAAGTTTTGCCGACCTATTCAGATTCTTGTTGACTTACTCTGAAGAGCATCCTTTCACACTTATCATAGACGAGTTCCAAGACTTTCAGAAAGTCAACCAGGCTATCTTCAGTGAGGTGCAGCGCGAATGGGACACCCACAAACGGAATTGCCACATAAACCTGATAGTCAGCGGCTCAATATTCTCGTTGATGCGACGTATTTTTGAGGATGCCGGGGAGCCCCTCTTTGGACGTGCTGACCAGAGCATTGTGGTTCAGCCTTTTTCGACCGATGTACTGAAAGAGATACTGGCCGACAACAACCCTCACTACAAGGCGGAGGACTTGCTGGCCCTGTTTGCCACAACAGGTGGAGTGGCTTGGTATGTGAGTTTGATGATGAACAGCGGCTGCACCACCCGCAAACGCATGCTCAGCTACTTGACCGAGACCAATTCGCCATTTATCAACGAAGGGAAAAATATCCTCGTGGAGGAATTCGGCACCGATTATGCTGTTCACTTCTCTATCCTTGCCAGCATTGCAGGCGGGAAGCTGACCCGTGGCGAGATTGAGAACCAACTTCAGGTGGATAACATCGGGAGCTATATAGCCCGGCTCGAAAAGTACTATGGCCTTATCGAAAAGCGACTGCCTATCTTTGCCCAAGAGAATTCCAAGAAGACACGCTACACCCTCCGCGACAATTTTCTGGTGCTCTGGTTCCGATTTTTTTACAAATACCAGGCTTATGTAGAGAATGGCGCGCTCTCTCAGCTGGCCCGCATTATAGAACGTGACTATGACTCCTTTTCGGGCTTTGCTTTGGAGCGGTATTTCGAACAGAAACTGCGCGAGACTGGCCGATACACCCGTATAGGCAAATACTGGGACCGCAAAGGTGAGAATGAAATCGACCTTATAGCCGTCAACGAAATTGACCATTGGGCAGAGATATACGAGGTGAAGAAGGACCCTCGGCGCTATAGCGAGTCCTCTTTAAAGGCTAAGGTTGATGTGCTTTGCAAAAACTGCAAAGAGCTGGCCGGGATGGAGCTGCACACCGGATTGTTGACAATGGATGATATGTAACCTTCAAGTATAGTGCATCACACTTTCAAATAATAGACCAATGAAACAGTTATTTTTGACCATGTTTTTCCCGATAGCCCTGTGGGCTTGTGGGAAACCTGCACCGGAGCCCCCCGACGACCCTCCTGCACAGGAGGTGATAGAATACTACGAGCAGTGCCTGTTCCGCCCGGGCGACTATGGCAGCCGCAACTGGCGTATCCCCGCCATCTGCACCCTGCCCGACGGGACGCTCCTGATGGCCTGCGACCGCCGGAAATACAATGAGGCAGACCTGCCCGAAGACATCGACATCGTGTCGCGCCGCAGCACAGACAACGGCCGCACCTGGAGCGAACCCGTCACCATAGCCCAGGGCACAGGACGCAAACAGGGTTTCGGCGACGCGGCGCTGGTGGTGTGCCGCAACGGCGACGTAGTGTGTGTGTTTGTGGGCGGCAACGGCCTGTTCGCCTCGACGGAGGGGGACCCGATACGCAGCTATGTGTGCCGCAGCACGGACGGCGGGCAGAGCTGGTCGGAACCGGAAGATATAACGGCCCAGTTGTGGGGGAGCCGGGCGGTGAACGCTACCTGCCGCAACTACCGGGCTTCGTTTTTCGGGTCGGGCAACGGCTTGCGGCTGACCCGTGGAGCTCATGCCGGACGCATCATGTTTGCCGCAGCCATGTGCCGCAGTGGGAGCAATACGCTGGACAATTTTGTGGTCTACAGCGATGACGACGGCCACACGTGGCAGGTGTCGGACCGTGCCTACAGCGGCGGGGACGAGGCCAAGCTGATGGAGCTGGTGGACGGACGGGTGCTGATCAGCGTGCGACAGAGCGGAGCCCGCGGCTACAACCACTCGGCTGACGGCGGAGAGACTTGGGGCACTCAGGGACGGTGGGAGTGCATGAAGACCAACGCCTGCAACGGCGACATGCTGCGGGTGGCTGCCACCGACTGCGGCGACAGCTTGAACATACTGCTGCACAGCGTGCCAAACTCGATGGAGCGGCGCGACGTGAGCATCTTCGTCAGCTATGATGAGGGTGACACTTGGCAAGACCCCGTGCTGCTGTTTGACGGACCTTCGGTCTACTCGTCGCTGACACGGCTGAAGAACGGCAGCATCGGGGTGCTGCTGGAAGAGAACCCATCCGGCGCATGTGAGCTGTGGTTCCAAAACTGGCCTTTGGACAGCATCATAAGAAAATAAAAAGCGGCTCCGTCAGTACTGACGGAGCCGTTAAAAAATGTATCATCAAGACACTCATTTGAACAGCTTGTCCGAATCGGGACCAAGGCAAAGGCTGAAGCCTCCATAGATGGCACGGATGGTGCCGACAGCATAGATCTCGACAAACTTGAACGGCTGGATGAAAAGACCGCCACCATAGTTGAATTCATGGAAACGCTTTTGGGGGTAGTAGTCGTGATAGATGCTACCCCTGCGTGCGTCCCGATCGATGTGGATGTTCACCGTGCTGGCATCGGTGAGTCCATAGTTGGTCTGGCAATAGCCGATGATGGGAGCCACTCGTAGCCAGGGGAGGACGGGAATCTGATAGCCAAAGGAGATGGTGAACGCCTCGTCGTCCTGCCACAGGATGTTGTCGACGTGCTTGTCGTTCTGATGTTGAGGACCCGACACCAGGGCATCGAAATAGAAGCCCATAATCGACAGGCTGCCGCCGGCACCGAAGCCCGCGTAATCGGTGTTGGTGCCCGCCTGACCAAGCTGCAAACCAACAGAAACACGGCCGCGGTTGTTGGACAAATCGAACCACTGGGCATTGGCACGTGAGCCGACCAATGTCAGCAAGGCAAAGAGAATGAATAGTTTTGTTTTCATCGGTTTATGAATTTGTAAAACAAATAATTGAATGCCGTGGCGGGGAATAAGTCTCGCCAATAATGCAAATGCAAAGATAAGAATAAAAGTTCAAACAACAAAAAACTTCTTCATTCTCATGAAGAAGTTAAGGAAGGTGAAGCCAGGAAAGACTGGATTGACAGATGCAGGCCCAGAAGGGGCGAAACAGGAGGCTCTATTTAATCATCCAGCTGACACCAAGGAGAGCGTTGGCCTGAATGGAGGAGCCGCCACCACTGCCGCCACCGGCTCCGGCTTGAAGGGTGAGCTGGAGATTGCGGCTGGCAAGATAGCGGGCTTCGAAGCTGCCCCGGAAGGGCTCGGTGGCGGTGCGAGTGCCAAAGCCTAAGCCGAGCAGAAGCTTGTCAGTGGCAAGCCAATGGACAAAGAGGGAGCCGTGCAGGGGATGGAGATTGGGGGTAGGATAGTTGCGGTTCCAAGTGAAGCCCAAGGAGTAGTCGAGTGTCCAGCGGTCGGCGAGGCGGTTGCGGAAGGTGAGGCCGATGGTGGGTTGCAGGAGGGTCTCGTCGGGAGCCCAGCTGCGCCCCTTGACCGTGGCCATGGCAAGCGAGGTGTTGAAAGTGACCATGGGCAACCAGCTGGAGCCTTCGAAGAGCAACAGCCGTGCCCCAACGGAGGGAGCTATGTTGTAGTTGTCGGGGGCGAGGCTCATACCGGCCATGCCGGATAATGTGCTCTCGAAGGAGTATTGGAAGGCCTCCACCCCAAGGGTGAGTTCGGCTCGGTTGCCAATGCCAAAACGGAAATCGGAGGTGATGCCAAAGCCGTTGTAGATTTCTGTCTTATCGTCAAAGGAGCGCGAGTGACGATGATTCCAGTGGAAGGCGTTGTTCCATTGGATATGGCCAGCACCGAGGACATTGGGGCCTGTGGTGGAGAGGAGGGGATTGACGGTGTCCTGGGCATGGAGGGAGAGAGACCCGAAGAGGGCCAGGACGCCAAATAACAGGACTGCACAAAGGGTGGGACGATGGGAATGGAGGAGATTTGATTTCATGACTGATTGTTGTTATGCGGTTAATACTACTGGGTTGCTTAGAGATACATGGTGATGCCCGAGGAGTAGATTTTACTGCCTGTGGTGGGGTCGACGTAGGTGGGCAGGAGGTTGGTGAAGAGACGGATGCCGTGGATGAGGCCGATGAGGGAGGAGGATACGTTGAAGCCGACCTCGACTTTCCAGGGTTGGAGGGGAGATTTGAGCCGGGAGACGGCATCGCCAGCCGAGGAGGGAGTTTGCTCTTTGAGGATGATGGACTGGTTGACAGCATAGCCGGCAAAGAGGTCGACGGAGAGGGAAAGGATGTTCTTGTCGGAGGTCCAGGGACGCCACTCTATTTCGACAGGGATACCTACATGACTGGTGAAAAGGTGGTTGTGGTGGGTGGCGACGGTGGGCGTTGAGCGGAAGGCGAGACCCTGGTCGGCAGTGCTTTCAACGTTGTAATAGAGCGGCAGCCAACTGAAATCGTAGCGCAGCCCATAGATGAGCCTCCAATGTGGTGCAAACCGCCACTGGGCGACGAGGGGGATGTGGAGGGTGAAGCCATAGCGGCTGTAGTAGGGCGATTGGTCGTTGGCCGGGAAGAGAAGTGAGGCACCGGCCGAAACACCCAGATTGATGCTGAATTGACGAGGGGCCTGACCGCAGCCTGCGGTGTCGGGAAGGGTGTCGGTTTGGGCATGGAGGCTGGTGGCAAAGAGAGCCAATGCAAGGATGATGACGATTCGTTTCATGATGGTAAAGGGGAATTTATGATGTTACAGAATACTGAATGCTAACATGGTGCCGTCCATGAGGCTGGGCTCGGCATTGAGGAATGAGAAGAAGGACTGGCGGCGGGGTTCGGCTGGGGCCTCAGCTATCTGGTCGGGCTGCGGCTGCGGCGGAACGGGCTGGGAATCGAAGGTCTCAACAGCGGTATCAGCAATGCCGAGCAGGGGGTCGGCAAGAGCTATCTCGGCAATGTCGGCCTCGCTGAACAGGATGGGCTCGGCAGCAAGAATCTCTACCTCGGCAGAAGGAACAGGCTGAGAAACAGAGTTGTCAGCCGAAGGTGCTGCAGTGTCCGACAGAGTGGCGAGCTGAAGAGCCGCAGGGCGGAGCACACGGTTTGGTGCCGGACTGGCAGAGACGGGCGAAAGCGGACGGGGGACAGGCAGCTGACCATGCCGAAGGGGGAAAGCCTCGGCCAATTGAGGGCCAGCGGGCTGGGATGAATCAATCCATTTCCAGACAGGAACCACCACAAAGAGGGTGATGGAGGCCGCCACAGCAAGGCGTGCAGACCAGAGACGCACAGTGCGGCGGCGGGACTGCTCGGCGGCGGCCATCTGGTCTATCATCTGAGCAAGCTGCTGCTGGCGGCGGTGGTCTCGACCGGCGTGTTCGATGGACTGGAGCAACTGCTCAAGGGTCGGGGTGTCGTTATTCTTTTTCATAATCGAGTATCATTTGTTTTAGGGATTTGTATGCGCGGGAAAGAATAGTATAGACATTGCCTTCGTTGATTTGCATGGTGCGGGCGATGGTCTGGGTGTCGGCATCGTCGAAATGGCGCAAACGCACGGCCTGTGCCTGCCGTTCGGGCAGACGGTCTACCAACTGAAGGGCTAAACGGAGTCGGGTGTCGTCCTCGGCAGGTTCGTCGGCCAGGTTATTGACCGTGTCAATATCGACCATGGGACGGCGACGGCGAAGCATATCGACACAACGCCGCTTGACAAGCATGATGCACCATGCCTCGCGGTTTTCAACATTGCGAAGCTTTCGGCGGTCGGTCCAGAGTGTAACAAAACAATCCTGCACAACATCGGCGGCATCCTGCTCGTTGCCAAGGAGGCTTTCGGCCATGCGTTGCATGGCAGGCTGCAGGGGCAGATAGTCTGTTTGGAATTGCTTTGCTTCGGTGTTCATGCCCTGTAGTCGCAGAAAGGTGTCAAATCTTACACGAAAATTGAAGTTTTTTTTGACACTTTTTGTATTCTACTGACAATAAGCCGTTCACGACAAACGAAACAGGCTTGAACCAAGGTGCCGACACCCTATTTTTAGTCCAGCAGGAATGATTCGACGGCAAAGCGGTAGCCCTCAAGTCCCAGTCCGCAGACCATTCCCCGGCAGACATCGCTGAGCATGGAGTGGCGGCGGTATTCCTCGCGGGCAAAGATATTGCTGATGTGCACCTCGACCACGGGGGTGGATATGGCGGCCACGGCATCATGGAGGGCCACGCTGGTATGGCTATAGCCCCCCGCATTGAGGACAATGCCATCGGCCTCGAAACCGACGGCGTGGATACGGTTGATAAGCTCGCCCTCAATATTGCTCTGATAGTATCCAATCTGGGCTGTCGAGAACCGCTCACGCAGGCGGGATAACAACTGCTCCATGGTGGTGGAGCCATAGATTTCGGGCTGCCGAATGCCAGTGAGATTAAGATTGGGGCCGTTGATTATTTCAATTCTTTTCATATTAAATCTCTACAGTACAGAGTGTCACACACCTATTGTCAGCGATGCCAACACTGGCAAAGATACTAAAAATAATTGTATTTAAAGAAAAGGTTGTATCTTTGCATCAATAAAACCCCTGACAGTGATGCACCCATACCTGCTACTATACAAGACCCTGCTGCCCGCCAAGTATCGCCACTATTTGCAGCTGGCCAATGGCGACGTCGACAAATGCCACGAAACACTGCTTCATGGCACATTCTATGAGGAGTATGACCTGTATGGCTTCGCCTCGAAAAGCGATGCGGAGCGGAGGGAATACCTGACCGACAGCGTACGCGACAGGATTTGCCGCCGCGTGAACAGCCGCCGGGGAGAACGAATTGTGGGCAACAAATGGGAAACCTATAAGCTATGGGGCGACTGTTTCCGGCGGAGAGTATGGCTCATCGGCAGCCCGCACGACATTAAGACAGTGGCCAGCCAAACCGCTGGAGTTCACGAACTGGTAGCCAAACCCACCAACCAATGCGGCGGGAGGGGCGTGAAATTAATCTGTGCCGAGGATGGACAAGGGCTAATTGCCCAGCTGGAACAGACGGTCCTGAGCAATGGTGCAGCGGCACAAGGCTGGATGGTGGAAGAACGCATCAGGCAGGATGAGCGTCTGGCACGCTGGAACAGCGACTCTGTGAACACCATCCGCATGAACACCTTCAACTTGCGCGGGAAAGTCAGCCAATTCACCGCCTTTATCCGCACCGGGAGACAGGGCAGTTTTGTCGACAATGGGGCGCAAGGAGGACTCTTCGCCTCCATCGACACCACAACGGGCCGCATCTTCACCGACGGTTTCGACGAGCACGGCATGCGCCATCCCTCCCACCCCGACAGCCACGTCCCGTTCCAAGGAGAGCAGATACCGCAATGGGATGCCCTGCTCCGCCTCACCGAATCCATGGCCCTCCGGCTGCCAGACATGACGTACATTGGGTGGGACATGGCTCTCACCCCGCAAGGATGGGCGCTGGTGGAAGCCAACCGGGGCGAGTTTGTAGCACAGCAAACAACACAAGACCGCGGACTCCGCCGAGAGTTCGAGCGGATGTGCGGTCTTGGAAAGGAGTAGTCCCGCAGCCCTGCGGGAAGCTGCTCAAGGTTATTGGAGGATGGTCGATTTGCGGATGCGCCACAGCATGGATGTGTTCCAAACGCTGTCTCCCGGAATCTGATAGCGGCAGTTGCCGTTCTCTTTGGGTGTGAAAAGCGTTTCACCGTCAGCGGTGAACTGCACCGTACCCCGCTCAGATAGAGTGAACAGTTTGTTGCCCAACACAGCATTGATGACAGCCAAGGGGTCCCACATCTTCTGTCCCGTATTGCAATCGCACCTCAAATAGACCTGCTTAATGGGGTGAATATCCGTCCAGGATATGTCGGAAATCACCTGCTCCGGAACGTACTCAATGCCGTCGCCCACCTCGCCCGGCGAAAAAACGATGTCGACATCGGTGGGCCAGAGCCTGAAGAAATCCCTGCTGAAAGTATAGGCCTGGTTGAAGTTATAGTCCGGCTCGACCGACTCGCCAAACACTCCTCCCATCACGTAGACACACCGCACCTTCCGCCTCACCAGCTCGACACCGTTGAGGGGAGAGAAGTTGTCGCCTTCGGACTTGAGGAGCTGGGCCAATGAAGTCACGAAACCCAAGGAGATGATGCTTACCGAATGGTCCGGCTGGGCAGCAAGCAGCTGGCGATAGAGCTTCCAGCCATCGGGCAGCGCGCTGTAGTCTGACACAACACGCTCAAACATATACGTTCCGTCGGGGTTGCGATATTCGGGAAGGCCGGAATAATCAATCCACACCTTGGGATTTTCCACACCTGCGCGCTCCAGCGCGATGGGGATGTCGGGGTGACCATAGTAAGTATTCATCACATCGGCAATGGCTGCATTATTTTTCCCCATGCGGTCCACCACCACACCCAGCAGCTTGCAGCGTTGCTGGTCCTGGTAGCGGTAGAGCATCTGGAGGGCGAAAAGATCGTCAGTCGAGGACCCCAGGTCAGTGTCCAGGATGATGAGCGGCTTGCCTTGATAGCCCAACGGCTCGACGCGCTCGCCACTGCAGCCCGAAAGCATTATGCCACATACTGCAACAAAAATAAACAGTCTGAATAATTTTGTCATATTTGTTAGTGATTAGTTGAATGAAGAAAAGCCGCCCTTGTACAGGACGGCTCTCCCTTTATTAATAAAAATTGACGGGTCAAAATTATTAGATGATACCCTGGGCAACCATAGCCTTGGCAACGCGCATGAAACCGGCGATGTTAGCGCCCTTCACGTAGTTGATGTGGCCGTCGGCCTCGCGACCGTGCTCAACGCACATGTCATAGATATCATTCATAATCTTGTGGAGTTTCTGGTCAACCTCGGGAGCGGTCCAGTTGATGTGACCAGCGTTCTGGCAGATTTCGAGACCAGAGGTAGCAACACCACCGGCGTTGACAGCCTTACCGGGGCCGAAGGGAACCTTGGCAGCCTGGATGGCGGCGATAGCGGCGGGCTGGCAACCCATGTTGGAAACCTCGGCAACATACTTCACGCCATTGGCGAGCAGCATCTTGGCATCTTCCTCAGCAAGTTCGTTCTGGAAAGCGCAGGGCATAGCAATGTCGCACTTCACAATCCAAGCCTTCTTGCCGGCGGTGAACTTGGCCTGGCCGGGGAACTTGGTGGCCATATCCTCAACCTTGTTGCGGTTGCTGGCACGCATGTCAAGCATATAGTCAATCATCTCCTTGGTGATGCCGTTCTCAATCTCGCAGACACCGTCGGGGCCGCTGATAGCGACAACCTTGGCACCCAGCTCAACAGCCTTGGTGGCAGCACCCCAAGCAACGTTACCGAAGCCGGAGAGGGCGATGCGCTTGCCTTCCAGGGTGTCACCCTTCTCTTTCACCATGCGCTCGACATAGTAGATAGCACCGAAACCGGTAGCCTCGGGACGGATCAGAGAACCACCCCAACCATAGCTCTTGCCGGTCAGAGCGCCAGTGCTGTGCTCGCGAGCCAGTTTCTTGTAAGCACCATAGAGGTAGCCAATCTCGCGGCCGCCAACGCCTACGTCACCAGCGGGGCTGTCCTGATCGGGACCAATGTTGCGCCACAGCTCATACATGAAGGCCTGGCAGAAACGCATGATTTCAGCGTCGCTCTTTCCAACGGGGTCGAAATCGGCACCACCCTTACCACCACCGAGGGGCAGGTTGGTGAGGCTGTTCTTGAAGATCTGCTCGAAACCGAGGAACTTCAGCATGGAAACGTTCACTTTCGGGTGGAAGCGGAGACCGCCTTTGTAAGCACCGAGGGCGGCGTTGAACTGGACACGGTAGCCGAGGTTGGTCTGAACCTGACCCTTGTCGTCAACCCAGGTCACGCGGAAGGTGAAGATACGGTCGGGCTCAACAATGCGCTCGACAATCTTGGCAGCCTCAAATTCGGGGTGCTTGTTGTATTCCTCTTCGATGGTCTCCAAGACCTCGCGAACAGCCTGTAAGTACTCGTTTTCACCCGGATGTTTGGCTTCCAGGTTAGCCATAATTTCGTTTACTTTCATGATATTGAATGTTTTGTATTGAACAAATATTTTTTTTCGACTTACAAATGTACGACATTATTTTGAATCACAAAAATATTTTTTCGCCCGTCAGCCATTTTTGCCTGCAGCCAACTGGATCTCAATAATATATGGAAATGTTAAATCATTCCGCACGCCACCTGGCCGCATCGCCGACCAAAGAACCTACTCGGAGTGAGAATCCTCGACCCCGCAGTCAAAGTCCCTGCCCACAGTCCACCTTCAGGCTCGGCTGTAGTCTTAGACTATAAATAACATGTCGTGACAAAATTCCGTATCCGCGGGCGCACATAGTCGCGCTCCTCGATATGCCCCATGTGGGCCACATTCTCCAGCACCAAAATCTCCGCATGGCGGGCCTCCAAAGCCTGCGACAGGGCCAACTCCACCGGCAGCCTGGGGTCCTTCTTGCCAAACACGAACAACACCGGCACCTCCAACTGCTGCAGCACCCTCAGTCTCGACGGCCTTGCGGCCATGCCCCGCTGGGCGGCAATAATGCTCTCAGCCTTTGTCTCTAAGCACTGGTCCTGCAAATCCTTTATCTCCATCGTCAGGGCCACCCGATTCTCCGGGCAGAACAGCGGCGGGATAAACCCGACAATATAACTGGCGCGGTTCGCCATCACCTGCTCGCAAGTGCTCATACGGCGTTCTATTGCCTCCTCGGTGTCAGCCATAGCATGCGAATGGAGCAATCCGAGACCCCTCAGCCGATGGGGGAACAAATCGGCGAAAGCCATCGCCACATAGCCGCCCATCGAATGCCCCACCATCACACACTGTTCCACGCCGGCATCGTCCAACACCGCCTTCACCGCGCGGGCCATGAAATCCATCGTATGCACCTCGCCGAAACATTCACTGTAGCCATGCCCCGGCAGGTCGATAGTAATCACATGCATCGTCCGCATATACGACAGCACATACGAACTCCATATATCCAGATTCTGAAGATAGCCATGCAACAGCACCAGTGTCTGCTCATGCTCTCTTCCTTCATCGCGATAATGCAACGTATGTTCTTCAAAGACAATAGTCCTATGCTGTTCCATCGTATGCTGTTTGAAGTAATTTCCAAAAAGCAAAGATACACCTTTTTTCCGAACTGCCAAAATTATTTAACAAAAAAAATCTCATTTCATCAACTTTTCCATTCACCCACAACGCCTTCCACATACATCAGCCGTACCCCGCAGTGCGCCCGTCGCCCATTCCTGCCACTCCCCTTCCTCAACCCTGCCCTACAATGAGGAACACACCCGCCATAGGGTTCCCCACAAGTGACCTCTCCGACCACATCACACCTTCACAAACCCCTCAAAAGCTGAATCCACATTTTTCGCATTACTTAATCCATATCACAATAAAAAACAAACGAAAGCGTTATTATGCTCAATGAAAAGACTATTACCATACTATATCCTTTTTTTGCTTGTCCTGCCCCTTTCCGGCACGGCACAAATACCGGAAATCCAGCTGCGTTCTTGCCCATCGGTCTTCGACTCGATGCAAGCACAAGTCCTCTGCACATCCGGCACAGCAGAAGAACCCCATCGCGACACTGGCAGAGTCCACTCTCTACACCAGTTCATTGTCGCCAATCCGCCGTTACTAAAATTAGGCAATACCACCCTCTCCGACTCCTCTCGCAGTGTAACCGTCACCTATTTCTACCGCGTTGACACAAACAACAAAGAACTATTCTGCACCTCCTTCAGCAATCAGATCGTATATGCCGCCAATGCCACCGGCCGCAAACCCGAATTCTCCATCCGCATACTCGATTCCAATGGAGTGTCCATCGATCCCAACTGTTTCGAAGCCGTCTACTCCGCTGACAACCCCGACATCTGGTCCCAGTACATCGACAACGACTCACTGGTGCATCTTATACCCACCCAGCGGCAACAAATCTGCTTCGACCTTCGGCCCCTCCACGGAATGGTGGTCCGAATCTGCTTCAACACCACCTGCTACAACTCCTGCCGTTCTTTCTGCACTGCGTCTTTCACGCTCGACTGCTTCAACATCATAGCGATTTTCCGTTCAGACCCCTGTACACATACCGTCTATTATACCGCACCCGTAGGCTTCCACTACCGCTGGTTCCTCGCCTCCGACCCCTCCACCGTCCTTAGTACCGACATGTATTTAAACGACAGACTCAATCAATACTACTCTCCTATCTGCTGCCAGCTGAGCTTCAAAAATCCCGCATCCCCAGACTCCTGTTTTGTCGAAACTCTTTGCTATACCCCTACCGCCAGATTCGCTCCCGACGGCTACCTTTTCTCGGCCAAATTTTATTGGGACACCCTCGGCTACATCACCTCCGGCACATGCGCCGCACGATTGCGCCTACGGGACAGCACCACCATTCTGGTCATGGACTCTTCCGGAACCTACTCCATCCACGACAGCTCCATCTTCATCACCCAATATCGTATTGTCGGTCTATGCGACACCCTTTTATACCCTGGCTCCACTACCATTTTCGACCTCAAGCCCGGAGCCTACATGGTCTACCGCGACATCACCACCCCTACATGCACTTTCACCTACTCCAACCATCTAACTGTATACAATTTCCCTTGTGCCCACTACGACTCCCTTATCCGCACCTGTCCCGACGAAATAGACACCTGCTCAATACGCTACCTCTGCTATATCAGCGATGGTGAGTATTCTTCTGTCCCTGAGTATGATTCCTTAGGCAATCTCATAGGCCATACTTCCTTACACTATTACTACCCGCACGATTATCTATTTCCGTCGGACCACTTATATAATTTCATAACCAGTCACCATCACTACCCCATCCTCTATCCTGGCCTCGACTCCAACACCGCTGGCCAGCTCTCTACCACACCTCCGGGATTCTCCACCTCTTTTGAGATAGGAAATGAACTTTTATTGGATGCAACTTCATGGTACAGTTATAATGCAAGAAACTTCACATCACAAAACATATTGTTCCAATATCATGTCGACACCAACCAACACAGCATCCTTATGCTGCGCTATGCCATAGTCTTTCAAGTCCCAAAATCCCACCGCCGTCCCCGATTCCTCTTCCATCTCCTCGACTCCGATGGGCTTGAAATAAACCCCGACCTTTACACCATCGACATCTCAAACCCCACGCCCTCTTGGAACCAAGGCATTGACTCCACCATCTTCTGGAAAGATTGGCGCACTTTCGGCATCGGACTCCAAGCACTGCACGGACGTACTTTTTCCATTCATATCAGCACCGAGTCCGTTTATACTACAAACCGGCCTTTCGCCCCCGATACTACCTTCATAAGCTACGCCTATTTCAATCTCCAGTGCATCGAGGGCAGCATCCAAGCCCTCCACTGCATGGACACCAACTTCTACACTGCTCCCGACGGCTTTACCTATCAATGGTTCCGCGAAGGACACCCCGACTCCATCATCAGCACCTCCCAACAACTCATCACCCTTTCCGACAGCACCTTCTATTGCCGGCTCACCGACATCAGCGACACCTCCTCCCAAATCCTCCTCCCCACCATCCTCACCCCGCCACAATACCCCGTGGCCCGTTTCTCGCTCGACACACTCGAAATCCTTGACGACTGCTCCCTCCGCCTGCACATCAACAACCGCAGCCACATCGTCACCGAACACAGTCCTGACTCCGTCACCACCTCCCCATGCCCCAACTTCCATTACTGGGTCGACGACACACTGACTGGCCAACCCTACTCCCCTGACTCCAACCTGACGGACACCTTCACCGTCGCCCCCGGCGAACACACCCTGACCCTCGTGGCCGCCATCAATGGGACACACTGCTCCGACACCATCGTCTACCCCTTCCTTGTCACAGACTTCTGCCACTGCTACGACACAGTTTTCGACACCATCGTCCAAAACCAACTCCCCCACACTTGGCACGACATCCTCTTCACTGATTCCACCTTCCTCGACTCCGTCGACAAGCCCGTCAACGCCACCGACACCACACTTTTTATCCCCGGCATACGGCCCCAGTGCGACAGCCTTATCTACTACCACCTGCTCCTCTACCGCAACATCACCGACTCCGCCTTCCTCATCCTATGCCCCGACCACGTACCCTACGCCATCAACGACTCCACCCTCATCAGTTCCGACACCACCATCATCTACCGCTCTGCACACGGCGCGGACTCCATCGTCCAATACCACATCACAATCCTCTCCACAAGCGACACCACCATCTACGACACCGTCATCGACACCCAACTGCCCCGGTGTGTCTTCGACACCTGCTTCACCAACATCGTCGACAACTACATCTACCACACCTACAACGAGGCAGGTTGCGACAGCACCATCTACTACAACCTCTACATCTTCTGGAACGGCGACCACTGTGACACCGCGCTCTCATTCCCCAACCTGGTCACCCCCAACGGCGACGGCATAAACGACCGCTTTGTCATTGGCGGACTGATAGAACACAATTGTTTCAAATACAACGAACTCACCATCTACGACCGCTACGGCCACTGCGTTTTCCACAAACGCAATATCTCCTCCGAGACCGACTGGTGGGACCCCGCTGCCCAACACGCACCTTCCGGCACCTACTTCTACTACTTCAAGGCCCACGGCATCAACATCTGGACCCAACACCGCGGAGCCATCGAAGTCCTCCACAACAAATAGCCAACCCCCGTACCTCCCCTCTGCCCACCATCCGTCTGCTGCCATCCCCACCCCGCCGATCTCAACCCTCCCCTCATCACAAACCGTCCACTCTCCGGGTTCACAGCGTTTTCTCCACTCCTGAACACCATCCACCGTCAACCTATCCGATTCGGTTTCCCTCCCCCTACTCCACCACCACACGGCGGCGTTCCGTCCCGCCGCGAGTGTGCACCGTGACGATATACACACCTGCCGCCCATCCGCTCGCGTCCAGCTCCGCACGGCACCCCTTCGCCTCGCTCCGCGCCACTGTCACGCCCCGCGCGTCATGCACCTCCACGCCCACTATCTCCACCTCACTCCTCACCTCAAACCGTCCGCTCACCGGGTTCGGCACCACATCCACTCCTCTCGCGTCCTTCACACTCTCCAACCCCAACTCACCCACATACACCCCTACCCCCTCGCTCCACTCGCCCCACTTGCTGCACTCCACGCAATACCCCCTCACATACACCACGTAATGCACCGTGTCCTCCAACCCATACAGCATCGTGTACCTGTCGCGGCATTCCAGCACCCGTCCGCCGCCCGGTGGCGTTCCCTCCGGCCCATACGACACCTGCCACAGGCTCTGCTCCATCGTGTCGCACTCCCAATGCACTATCGCCATCCCCGCCGACTGCGCCACACTCACCTCATCCACCCCCGGACACTCATACTGCGCACACCACAGATACCATCCCGTCGAGTCTATTATCGGGAAAATAAAAGGAAGAAAAGTGCATCCGCGATAATGCCAGTAATCGCCGGCCATGCCCCAAAAAGCCATGGTGACATCCCAAAAAGGGCAACTAGACATACTTCCCACCAGGACATGAACCGACTGAAATCCCTGTGGCCCTGTCAGACCGACATAGAAAGAGTCGCTCTCCCTTATCGGCTTGTCGAAATAAACCTCCTCAATCGGCTCCACAAAAGTTTCCATCCCGCCTTCTGAAAGATACCTCCCCGTCGAGAACTCCATCCACCGCGAAGGGTTGTAGAGGTCTGCATACCCCTGCTCCAGCGGAATGAGCTCCCCCTCTCCAGCATCATACAGCACTACATTCAAATACCTTAAGGCCTCCCACGCATCAGGGCTGTGAGAGGGCCAGTCATTGGCTGGTTTGGCCACCAACGCCACTCCCACTATATGGATTGTCGTATCCGTGTAATATTTCCATGAATGATTCTGCCCATAATCAACTGTACCACTACCTATTTGTTTATATCGAAATGGCGAATGGCAAGTGTCAAGACATTGCCAAAAATATGTTGGGTAAAAATAGGTACACTCCTTGCCCCGCAGGGTGTCCAGCGGCGGGACATGAGGCGTCTGCCCCCAAAGCACTCCCCCTGCCACCATCAGTACAACCATTAAAATCTTCTGTTTCATGACTCAAACATTTTTTTATTAATTGCTTATAACCAAAATACGCTTTCATCCATTCTCCACCATTCACAATACCTTCGCGACAGGGCAAACTCACTCATATACTTCTTCACATTCAGTGGCCACTGACCATTCGTCCACTCCGAAACACCAGTTATAGACAAGGTATCTATTTACACCCGACAACCTGTTCAAAAAATCCCTTGGCAAAAACTTTCCATCGTTTTCTACAACTTTCAACGCACCCTGTTTGTCGCCGTATTGACGATGTGAAAGTACCTATCGCCGGGAGCATCTTCAAAAGGGCCAGTATACACCACACTTATGTTAGGTTGGTAATTCCTGACAATGGCGGTGTCGTATACAAAGGTCTCATACAGCAGCGACATATATCCCATTTTATCCTGGCACATCGCCACCACACTGAGCATACAAAAACAAAAAAAACAACACTTTTTCATAATTTTTTTTTGCAAAGATACAAAATAATTTTAATATGCAATTTTTTTGCAAGAAAAAAAATCCAAAAACCAAAGGACACATATGCCTCGGAAGGCTGTTTTTTATAGCATCGAGGGCGCATCCATCAGAAAAAAACAGTGCATTCCCGCCTACCATCAGATTCGGAGCACACTACTCCGCCACCATCCACAAAAGGTCACTCCACTCGTGTGACGGCCCCCCGACACCCGATGGCGGCCACTTCCTTGCTCGCGGCGGGTACTACTGGCGGCAAATGGGTTGGGAAAAGCCCAGCAACGAGCGAACCGACGGCGCGGATGGGGCCCGCCGGTGGGAACGACAGACTATCGGAAGGCGACTTCGACGGGGGCTGGGTTGAGCCCTTGACTGTAGCGGGCATTGCCGAAGGGGGCAATGTCGATACGGGCGAAGTCGATGCCCTGCGCCGCCAGATAGGTGCGGATGGCTTGGGCGCGGCTGAGGGAAAGGTCGTAGCAGTGGCGGTCGTCGGCACCGGCCACGTTGACAGATATTTTGACCGCACACGAGGCATGCTGCCGCATGAAGTGGACCAGGCGGTCCAGCTCAATGTCCGACGAGGGGAGCATCCGCGCGGTGCCGGGCAGGAACTGCACCAGGGCGAGGGGCAGCGGGGCTTCGAGAATGCGCAACTGGTCGAGGGTGTAGGCACGGAACTCGACGGGCGACTGGGCGGGAGGAATGAGCGCGACGGCGGGCACATAAAGCCAGTCGGCTGCAAGGAGCGCCACATAGGACTTGCCGCTGTAGAGACCGAAGGTGAGGAGGGAGTCGAGGTGGACGCCCTCGCGGTGATGGACGGTGCGGCGGCTTTCGGCATCGACTATGTCCAGCCCGCGCGCCATGGTTGCGGCGGAGGCCAGACTGAAGGCGACTGCCGTGCGGGGAGAGGCGGTGTCGTGGACGGCGGGAGCCCAGCAAGCGGCATAGGAGCCGCCGTGCGGGGAGCTGGAGGTGACAAGCAGACGCTGCTCAGAATCGGCAAAGGCGACAAAGGCCTCGTCGAAACTGCCGTTGAGGTCGCGCCCCAGGTTGACAGGCTGGGACCAGTGGGTCCAGTCGCCGATATGTGAGCGGGTGGACATATAGACATCGCCATAGCCAAGGCCGCGGGCGTCGGTGACGAAATAGAGGGTCTTCAGGTTGCGGCTGAGCAGGGGGCTGCGCTCGCAGTAGGGGCTGTTGACGGGGAGGCCGAGGTTGACGGCCTCGCCCCACTGGCCGTCGGCCAAGGGTATGAAGTAGAGGTCGGTGGCCAGGGCTGTGTCGCCATGGAAGTAGGCGCCGGACTCCTGCACGTTGAGACCGTCGGGGCGGTCGGAGGCCAGGAGCATGCCGCTGCCGTCGGGCAGCATGTAGGCATCGGTCTCGACGAAGAGGGTGTTGACGGGCTGGCCGAAAGGCTGGGGGTCGACCCAGAGGGTGTCGTTGACCACGCGGGCGGACCAGATGTCGTCGTCGACGCCGAGGAGCACACGGGTGCCGCCGTCATAGAAGCCGTAGGCGGTGGCGGGTGCGGCAAGGCCCTGGATGGTGACAGTGCCGCCAAAGACCCAATTGCCCTTGCCACGGGCCGGGCGGCGGGCAAAACCGATGGTTCCCGCGTCGGCTCCCTTGGCAGGGCTGAGGGTGAAGTAGAGGCGGTTGCCGTCAGGGCTGGCGAAGAGGCGGCGGAGGCCGCTGTGGGCAAAGAGGGAAGCGCGGCGGGTGAGACCCCTGTCGGAAAGGAGGGCCGCAAGCTCGTTATATTCCTGGGTGTTGAGTTCTTCGAAACAGATTGAGAAATCCTGCATGCGGGCAAGGGCTTTGGACCACTCGTGGCGGGCTATCTGGCCTTGGAGCACCCGCTGCAGAGCCACGAAGGCGGCCTTGCGCCCCATGCAGAGACGTATGCAGTCGGTCATGCGGTCGATGTCGGACTCGACAAAGGGCTGGGTGAGGTCGAAGGAGTCGATGATGGCGCTGCGTGCCAAGTCGGAACGGACGGCCATGAGGTAGGGGTAGTCGGGGTTGTCGGCGGCAAAGGCGGCAATGGGCTGGCGGTTGCCATCGGCGGAGAACCAACTGTAGTATTCCTTGTAGATGTCGGAGTAGTGCTCGTCGAGGGGGAAGCGCTGCAAGTAGAGGGTGGCGGCCTGCTGGTTGTGGTGGGCGATGACCATGCGGCGGAGGGTGGCCAGCGCGCTGTCGGCCAAGGGGCTGTCGGCGTGGTGCTGGGCAAAGTCGGCATAGTCGAGGGGTGTACGGAGCAGACCGTAGTCCATGGCCTGGAGGGATTGGAGGCGGGCCAAGGCATCAAGATAGTCGTCGCCACGGGGGTAGCGCTGCAGGTAGTCGGAATAGGCCTGGGGGGTGTTGGCCCGGCAGGCGGCCCGGTAGGCGATGCGGCTCTTGAGGCTCATGGCTGTACGCTGCATGGCGGTGCTGGCCGGATAGTGGGCGGCGGCGGAGTCGATGGCGGCCTCGGTGCGGAAGGCGGAGAGGTGGCGCGAGGCCAACGGGGCCAGGGCGGCCTGGGCGGAGTCGGTCTGAGGGATGCCAGGATGGTCAAGAATAAACTGGTAGTAGGCGTCGATGGTGTTCTCGGCACAGACTTGCCTGTATTGGGCGGCCAGCTGCGCAAGGCGCAGGGGGTCGGCGATGGCACTGTGGTCGGCAAAGGCGGCGAGGTAGGCTTCGCACTCCATGGCACCCATGCTGGCAGCATGGGAGCGGACGTAGGCCTCGGCCTGCTCGGTGACGGCCTGGCGCTGCTGGCGGATGAGGGTGAGGGTGATGCCTTTCTTGATGAGTTTCTGAAGGTCGCGATAGCGGCTGCGGTCCTGAAGCCAGGCGGTGTAGAGTGCTTCGGCGCGGGCCAGATGGGTGGCGGCGGCGGCAAAGTTGCGCTGGGGACTGTCGGGGTGGGAATAGTAGTGGGCAAGCTCCATGAGGTTGGCCACATCGTCGGGGTTGCGGGCGTAGGCGGTGCTGAGGGTGGTATAGAGTTCGCGGAACTGGTCGGCATGTGGGGCTTCCTGTGCCGGGAGGGCGGCGCAGAGCAGCAGTGCGGCCAAGAGGGGGAACAAGCGTTTCATAGCTGGCAAGGGCTGTCGGTTAGAAGGTAAGGCTGCCCAGGATGGACTCGAACTCCTTGGCCATGCGCGGATAGGTGGCGCGGGTGGTCTCGAGGCGGAACTCAACCATGGTGTTCTGGATTTTGAAATAGACCATGCGGAATTGGTAGTCGCGCTTGTCTTTGACATTGGTGTAGGCACCGATGTAGCCCATGCCGCCTGTTTTGGGCAGGCCGAGGCCGGAGGTGTAGTCTTTGAGGGGCTGGTAGGGCTCGGCTATGTAGCGGTCGTAGACGTAGTCGTAGAGGGTGCCGGTGTAGTTTTTGGTGACCCGGATGCGGAGGAAGGGGAGCGCGGTGTCGCCTTTGGACACGAGGATTTTGTCGGTGTAATAGTAGTGGTAGACGGTGGTGTTTTTGTCGACCTTTTGCGAGCTGAGGAAGTGCCACTTGGTGGGGAAAGTGTACTGGACACGGGTGCCGGGGATGGCCACCTGAGCCTGAACACTTGCAGCACTGGCCACAATGAGCAGTAAGCCTACGAGCAGCCACTGCAAATGAATAAATCGACTGGGAATAAGGTTATTCATAATTATTCAAGGTTTAAATGTTTTTCGTAGAAAGCGATGAGTTTGCGGGTGAGCGCTTCGCGGCCATAGTTTTCGGCCACCAGCCGGCGGGCGTTGTCGCCAAGGGCGCGGCAGAGGGCGGGGTTGTCGACACAGCGTTTGAGCTGGGCGGCAAACTGCTGCGGGGTATCGGCTATGAGCAGGTGCTGGCCATCGGTGCAGGGGATGCCCTGCGCGCCACACGAAGTGGTGACCACCACTTTGCCAGCCGACATGGCTTCGAGTATCTTGACCCGGATGCCGCTGCCGCTGAGCAGTGGGACGACATTGATTTGCTTGGAGGCAATGAACTGCATGGCGTCGGGCACTTCGCCCACCACGCGGACCCCGTCGAGACGGAGGTTGAGGAGGTCGTCGGGCATGCGGCGGCCAGCAAGATAGAGTATAAGGGAGGGGAGCTGGCTGTGGACCAAGGGCCAGACGCTGTCGAGAAACCAGCGCACGCCTTCCAGGTTGGGAAGCCAGTCCATGGAACCCAGATGGAAGAGAGTGCCGGACTCCTCGGGCTGCGAGGCCGGCGGAGCGGGGTCGAGGGCAAAGGGGATGGTGACAATGGGTTTGCGGCACCCTTGCGAACGGAAGTAATCGGCATCGTTGTCGGTGATGCTCACCACGCCGTCGAAGTCGTTGATATGCTCGCGCTCGTAGGCCCCAAGGGTGAGGGCGAGGTGTTTGATATACCACCGCTTGAAGGGGTTGCGCTCGCTGCGGGCTATGCGCCGCCAGATGTGGTGCTCAACGTTGTGGGCACGGAGGAAGACCGGGGCCTGGCTGTGGGCACGGACAACCGGCACATAGGGGGCCAGGAAGATGCTTTCGAGGTGGATGATGTCGAACTGCTCGGCGTCGAGGATTTGGCGCAGCCGCTGGGCAAAAGCTTTGCTCTCGAAACGGCGCACATGGTATGAGTCGCCGCAAAGCATGGCCACGGCGGCATCGAGGGGATGGGGAGCGAGGTCGACAAAGACCGTCTCGAAACGGGTGGACTGGCGGTAGGAGTCGGGTATGCGGTCGTCCAGCACGGGGTGTTTGGCTGTGCTCATGGCCAACACCTTCACTTGGCACCCGGCGGCGAGGAGGCCCTGGGTGATGCTGTTCATGGCCAGGGTGCCACCGTCGACGGGCGGAAAGGGCGGTTTGCTGCAAAGCTGGAGTACCTTCATACGGCAGGGGTTGTTACTCGGTGGGGAGGGCTTTGAAGCCTTTGCCCATGATTTCGGCGCTATCGATGACGTTGACGAAGGCGGTGGGGTCGAGGTTGCGGAGGTTGGCACGGAGCTTGACAAAGTCGGCCCGCTCCATGGTGACGTAGATGATGTTGCGCTGGGTGCCGTTGTAGAGGCCTTCGCCGGTGATGCAGGTGCCACCACGGTTGAGGTCGTGGAGGATATAGTTCTTGACTTCGTCGAGCTTGTCGGTTACGATGAAGGCGGTCTTGTAGCTCTTGATGCCGTCGACCACGAGGTCGATGACCTTGCCTTCGATAAAGATGACGATGATGGAGTAGATGGGCAGGCGGATGTCGCCAAAGGCGATGAGGGTGGAGAGGGTGATGCAGCCGTCGACAATGGTGACAAGGGTGCCGAGGGAGATTTTGGTGTATTTGTGGAGAATCATGGAGATGATGTCGCTGCCGCCGCTGGTAGCACCGCTGCGGAATATCATGCCGATGGCCACACCATAGATGAGGCCCGCCACGACGGTGTTGAGGAAGTAGTCGGGGACAAACCAAAGGCCGTCGTGGGTCTGCACCATGTTGAGGCCTTCGATGGCGTTGGCCACGATTGGGCCGTCGTGGATGACGGGGTTATAGCCCCATATCCAGCTCTCGATGGCATAGGTGAAGCCGAAGATGAGGAAGGTGGAAATGATGGTCTTGATGCCGAACTTGGGGCCGAGAATCCAGGTGCCGATGATGAGCAGGGGAACATCCATGCAGATGGCCCAGACGGAGATTTTGCCACCCCAGAGGGTGCTGAAGACGTTGGATAGACCATAGGTGCCGCCGGGGGCCATGAGGTAGGGGTTGACAAACATCACGTCGCCGATGGCGAAGAGGGCGCTGCCGAGGATAAGCAGCATGTAGGCAAAGACTTCTTGCTTAATATTCTTCTTTTCCATTTAATGTAGAATAGGTGTTTTGTATTGTTATAAAGCGTGTTACATCCCTCTGCCCAACGGGCAGGGAAAATGCAAAGTTACGAAAGATATTCGGTATAACGAGTTTTTGGAGAATATATTTCCCTAAAGACTGAACCGATAGGAGCATTCGCGGCTATGGATATTGTAGCATTCGGCAATTGCGGTACAGGTCATTCCCCACCCAAAAGCTGGTTGCATTCTGTTTGCATATCTTCAAGATGCTTCTTCGTATCCTCATCCGGATTATGGCCGTATGCCTTTTGGATATCCTCCAATGCCTTTTGGATGTCCGCTTTCCATTCTGATTCTGAATAGACCTCTGGCAGCTCTTTCTTGAACTTACCCCATTCCATCAGAACTTCTGCTCGGCTATCGAGGTAATCTGACTCTCCCTCTTCCATTGATATGGCCTGATTGATTGCATCCAATGCTGCTGAGAAGTCCTTCTTACTCAAATATGCATAGCCTAATTGGTTGAAGAATCGCGCATCATCAGGGAACAACTTTATACCTTCCTTGAAACATTCAATAGCTTTGTCATACTCTCCTTTATCCGAATAGGCAGTCCCTCGTCCGTAATAGGCTCCGGCATCCTGCGGGTTCAACTTGATTGCCTCGTCATAGTCTTGGATTGCTTTGTCATACTCTCCTTTACACCAATAGGCCGACCCTCGTCCGAAATAAGCTCCGGCATCCTGCGGGTCCAACTTGATGGCCTCGTCATAGTCGTGAATTGCTTTGTCATACTCTCCTTTATTCCAATATGCATTCCCTCGGTTGTTGTAGGCTTCGGCATCCTGCGGGTTCAACTTGATCGCCTCGTCATAGTCTTGCATTGCTTTGTCATACTCTCCTTTATTCCAATAGGCAAGCCCTCGACCGCAATAGGCTGCGGCATCCTGCGGGTTCAACTTGATGGCCTCGCTATAGTCCTGAATTGCTTTGTCATACTCTCCTTTATTCCAATAGGCAAGCCCTCGGTTGTAATAGGCTTCGGCATCCTGCGGGTCCAACTTGATGACCTCGTCATAGTCTTGAATTGCTTTGTCATACTCTCCTTTATCACAATAGGCAAGCCCTCGGTTGTTATAGGCTTCGGCACTCTGTAGGTTTAAATCAAGAACTTCAGTATATAGAGATATCTGTTTCTCAATATCTTTTTCATTAAAAGCCTCTGAGAACAATGCACTTGCTTTGGCTTCTATCGCCGACTGGCGCGCCTGCTCCTCAGATTGTTTCATTTTCTCTTGCATCTCCTTGATTGATGCCTCAACTTGATCGACATGGTTCTTGACTCCTTCAAGTTCAGACATCAGCTGTTCATTCTTTCGGATTTGCTCATACAGGCTTTGTCTTGACTGTTCGATTTCATTATCGTGGGCAGCAATCTTTTCATCCATTTCCTCTTGGAATCGCTTATTTGTCATATACGGAACAAAAAAACCGGATACAGCCACCAAGATTGTTATTAGAACACCTAACAAACCTACAACCCAGCTTACATGTGTCGTGTAGCTGTCAAATATCCGTTCTGCCTCCTGCTTGGCTATTAGCTCCATTTGGTTGCCGCGGGCGGCGGCAGCAACCAAGGAGTCGAACTGCTGCTGCGTGATTGTCACCACGGGGGCGGCAGTGTCGGGCGGCGGCACAGATTGAGAGGCTTGGGCAAAGGCATTGCACCCCAAAAAGAAAGTAAATATCAGTATTGCAATAGTTTTATTCATAACAACACGTATTGATTGACTGGACAAAGATACGTTTTTTTTGTTTATTTGCGGAATATTCTCAGTGTGGGTGTGGAAAAATAGAAATAATGACTTGTGGATGGTCTTGACAAAAAGCGGTCTATGCTATTCGGATTATTCTTTGTATTTTTGCAGTGGTGGCCGGGATTGGCATCAGCCATCCAGCATCACTTGTATCAATCAATTGCACACATCAGCAGTTTATGGAAACGAAAAACAATATAGTCATCGTCGGGGCGACAGAGAACAACCTGAAGTCGGTGTCGTTGGAGATTCCAAAAGGAAAAATCACGGTGTTCACCGGGGTGTCGGGGTCGGGGAAGTCGTCGTTGTGTCTGGACACCATCGCCGCCGAGAGCCGCCGGGAGCTGAACGAGACGTTCCCCAGTTTTGTGCAGCAATATCTGCCCAAGTATGGCCGGCCCCGGGTGGAGCGGATTGAGAACATGCCGGTGACGATTGTGATAGACCAGAAGAAGCCCGCCAACAACAGCCGCTCGACAGTGGGGACCTACACGGACACCTACGCACTGCTGAGACTGCTGTTCTCGCGCGTGGGGGAGCCGTTTGTGGGCTACAGCGACACGTTTTCGTTCAACCACCCGGCGGGCATGTGCCCCCGCTGCTCGGGACTGGGCGAGGTGACCGATCTGGACATCCACAAACTGGTGGATTTCGACAAATGCCTGAATGACGAGGACGTGATTCATTTCCCCACCTTCACCACCGGGGCCTGGCGCTGGAAACGGTATGCCTACAGCGGCCTGTTTGACTTGGACAAGAAGATACGCGACTACTCGAAAGAGGAGCTGGACCTTCTGCTCTACTCGCCTCAAATCAGGCTGAAGAACCCTCCGGCCAATTGGCCCAAGTCGGCCAAGTTCGAAGGGCTCTACCCCCCGCATGTACCGCAGCATCATCACCACCAAGGAGGGTGTGCGCCAGCAGAAGGTGCTGGAGGGGATGACCTGCACAAAGGAATGTCCCGAATGCCACGGCACCCGCCTCAACGAGCGCGTGAGGAGCTGCCGCATAGGCGGGAAAAATCTGGCAGAGGTGGTGGCTATGCCTATCGGCGAAGCCATGGACTGGGTGGGAAGCATCGACCACCCCCTGGCCACCGACCTGAAAAACGAGCTGCACAAACGGCTGAAGGCACTGTGCGACATAGGGCTGGGGTATCTCTCGCTGAGCCGCGGCACAGGGACTCTGAGCGGCGGCGAGGCCCAGCGCATCAAGATTGCCAAGTATATCAACTCCCCGCTGACAGACATGGCATACGTGCTGGACGAACCCAGCGTGGGGCTGCACCCACAGGACATCAGCCGGCTGAAACAGTCGCTGCTGCACCTGCGCGACCACGGCAACACCCTGCTGATTGTGGAACACCACCGGGAAATCATAGCCATGGCCGACCACATCGTGGACATGGGGCCGGGAGCCGGCGACCACGGCGGCCTCGTCACTTTCCAGGGTGGGTATGGCCCACTGCTGGCGTCCGACACCGTTACCGGACGCATGCTTCGGCACCGCACCCCGCTGAAAGAACATTTCCGCCAGCCCAAGGGATGGTACCACGTGGGCGACGCCTCTCTCCACAACCTGAAACATTTCGACGTGGACATCCCCCAGGGGGTAATCACGGTCATTGCCGGAGTGGCCGGGTCGGGAAAGAGTTCGCTGATGGAGCAATTCATGCAGCAGGAGTCTTCGCCCCTGGTGTTTATCGGGCAGAAGGACATCGGCATCAACCTGCGCAGCACCCCCGCCACCTATCTCAACATTGCTGACACCATCCGGCACCTCTTCGCCAAAGAGGGGGTGAGCGACAAGCCTGTGCGGACACGGCCCTCGACACAGCTCTTCTCCTTCAACAGCAAAGGCGCCTGCCCTGCCTGCAAGGGGAAAGGGGTCATCGTGTCGGACATGGCTTTCATGGAGAGCATCGAAACCGTGTGTGAGGAATGCCACGGCACACGCTACAACCACGAGGCACTGCAATACCGCTACCACGGGAAGACGATAGCCGAGGTGATGGACTTGACAGTCGAGGAGGCGCTCTCGTTCTTCGCCGGGCAGTCTTTCCTGTCCCAGTTGCGGATGCTGCAGAAGGTGGGGCTGGGCTACCTGCACCTTAACCAGTCGATGAGCACACTGAGCGGCGGCGAACTCCAACGGGTGAAACTGGCCGACCGCCTGTACAGCACCGCCATCCATGTGTCGGCCGAAGAGACCCGTCTCTCATCCGGCCACACTTACATCATAGACGAACCCACTGACGGCCTGCACCTGGACGATGTGCGACGGCTGCAAGCTCTTTTCGACGAGATGGCCGACGCCGGCAACACCCTCATACTGATCGAGCACAGCTTGGACGTGATGAAACAAGCCGACTACCTGATTGAGCTCGGCCCTGGCGGAGGAGGCGACGGCGGACAGCTGCTCTATAGCGGCACCCCCGACGGCATCCTCCACACGCAACAATCCGTCACCGCCCCCTACCTGCGGGAATCACTCTAACAGGGCAAAAAAGAACGCACACAATCAGTCAGGGCAATACTACGACAGCCAGGATGCAACCAAGACTGCACACAGCATCCCCCGCCCGCAGCAAGGGATGCTGTGTGACAAGTGGAGCGCGGCCGACCGACTCCACCCGATTGAATATGGCCTAATCATTCATTTTTGCCGGAACGATGCTATGGCGACGACCGCTCCCCCTTCTCCGTCGGCCAGGCCGACACCGTCACCCTCCCTCTCATCCTCCAGCAATACCTCGCCCCCCTGCTCACCCTTCAGACCTCCTCCGACGCTGCACCCGCACTCTTCGGCATCTCCCTTGCCAAACCCTTCCTCCGCTCCGCCAACATCGAGTATGCCAACCCCGTCGGCCTCGACGAGCAAGGCCTTCCCTTCCCCAGTGCCATCTCCCTCTCAGCCGCTGGCGACCGCTCCATCAGACAGATCTTCCTCCGGCCCTACTACCAGTTCATGGCCACGGCCGAGAACTACCGCTTCACCCTCCGCATCCCTGCCTCCCTCTTCTTCCCCATCCGACAGCTACTACAGCCGCAGACCGCTACCCCATCGGCACAGACCCGCTGGATCCTCATTGGCTCCCAACGCGACCTCCCCTCCATCATCACCTCCGAATTCTCATCCTCCGACCACATCATCGTCACCATCGACTGCTCCCGCCCCCACCCCAACACATAGAGTACCATTTCTACTATCATCAAAAGTTGAATATTAAGCTTTTCCAAACCATTTTTTTTATTTTCAATTCTATTGATTTTTTTAATATTTAATTTTTAACTATTTTCAACTGCAACAATATCAAACCCATAACTATTTCTCAAGATATAGTTGCTAATAAATATTTTTTCGTATGCGGAAAAAATAGTATTTTTGCAATGTGAAAAGAAATACAACACATGGAAGCAATCTTAAATTTTATCGCAGAGCATTGGCCTCAACTATTTATCTTAATTATTGTTGTAGTTGTAACAGTAATCGCAACAATTAAGATATTCAAAACCCTTTCAAGAATAAAAGACCTGGAAGATACTCGTGCCAAAACATCCGATCTTCCATGCGATACTCATACATCTACCATCGATAGCCACAACTCCAGATTTGACAACATTGACGACAAACTATCCAGCATCCAAGAAACACTCACCATCATCTGTACTCACCTTATCGAGAAGGATTCCAAAGCGGCTAAACTCTTTTCTCGAAAAGCCAGTCCCAGAAAACTAAATGAAGAAGGACAGCGTATCTTCAACGAATACAACGGAACATCATTCCTGCAGAACAACGAAGATTTGCTGCTCAATGCCATTCAGGAAAAAAATCCATCTACTGCATTAGATGTCGAAAAGAGAGCACTGGAAGTCCTGTATGAAAATGTCAACAGCACCATCTTCAACGAGATTAAGGTCAAACTATATAACAGTCCCTCCATCACCCTCTCCATCGACGGAAAAGAAGAACCGTACACCCTTACCATGAACGACATCTGTTTCATCTTCAGTATAGCTTTGCGTGACCTCTATCTCGAAAAACATCCTGAAGTAATAGTGGAATAGTAAAAACAATTTCCTTTACCCCATAAAGCACTCGCCCTCCGCAGGTGCTTTTTTTTTCTCCCCCCCTGTCCCCTGGCGCAATCCCTCCCGGGCGCATGGGCTGGTGTGGGGCTGGTTCGGTTGGGCGGGACCGGGATTGCGCCCCCCTTCCCCTCATCCCCGCCATTCAAAACAACACATTTGCCTTATATATCTTCTCGTTCAGTCCGGCATCGAAATGATCCGTATAGATACCCTGTATTGCCAGACTGCTGTGGTCTGCGTGGTGCTGCACTGTCAGCTGGTCCACTCCGGCATGCAGCGAGTCCGTTATCCCAGTGTCGCGTAGGCTGTACAGCTGCATCTCGTCAGGCAGCATCAAGTCGCGCCTCATCTTATCCCACTGCTTCCTGAAGTAACCCTTGTTGATGGGCCGCGCAGCGGGCTCCATGTTACCCTCCCCGAACAGGTACCAATCCTTCTCCTTCACCTGGTCTATTACCGGCATCAGCTCGTCCATCAGGTCGCCCGACAGGGTGGCGCAACGGCTCTTTCCGTTCTTAGCCACCTCTTCGGGCACCCTCACACATCGGTGGGGCAAGTCGAAATCCCTTACGCGGAGCTTCTGAATCTCCAGCGGGCGCAAGGCAGAATAATACACCAGCTTGCACACAATCGTCATTGCCGGGCGATGAGTGTCGAAATAATCCATTATCCTAACTCTTGTTGCCTTGTCTATCAGCACCTTTTTTTTCTTCTCCTTGGGCAGAACCCGCATCCCCGCGAAAGGATTCTCCTTGCAATAACAGTGATCCAAAGCCCACTGGAAAAAGCAACGCATAGCCTTCAGCGTATTGTTGTAGCTCCTGTTGCCGTTCCCTTTGTCCAAGATAGAATCCATATAGCACACCCCGTCCGTCTTCAGGAACGTGCCGCTGAACTTCCGTGCCCTGCCCGAATCCTCGCACCAGCGGAGGAACAGACCAGTCATCGACGTATAGTTAACCATCGTCGTATCCCGGCAGCCCTCGCGTTTCTTAGCCTCGAGGAATCGGTCGCGCAGTATGTTAATAGGAGTATACAGGCGGCTGTCGTCGCTCTCATGCAGAGGCGACCAACCACCGGCCAGCTTGTGGTTCAGTTCCTCCGCAATCTGTTGGGCGGCGATAGCCTGTTCCCGTTTCGTGCGGTACCGTTTGATGAGCTTTTGGATGCGGATGCGTTTCCTGATCATCCTCTCATCCACAGGGTCGAAAACGTAATACTCTACAAACCAGCCCATCGACGGTGTTGTTTTTGTGACAGCGGGCAGGAAATTTTGTATTTTTAAAAGGTCAGTTTGGGACATTTTTTTCTTGGCGATTTGGGCGAACCCAGCACCAAGACGTTGCACGAATCTGTCACACTTTTTTGACAAAAACCAACGCAACTAATTAATACTTAACGATTGAGCGACAGACGGGGTTCGAACCCGCGACCTGCGGCTTGGGAAGCCGCCGCTCTGCCAACTGAGCTACTGTCGCATTGAGGGGTGTCTGTGTGGTGTTCTTTTCAATCAGACACCCCGGATAACTCGTCTTTTGTGCTTTTATTGTACGGGGACGAATTTTTTTTCAATTTTTTTTAGCGGCGACGGCCATTGCTGTCGCTGCGGCGGCGGTCGCCACCCTCGCGGCGGGCATGATCGCCACCCTCACGGCGCGGACCTCTGTCGCCTTCGCGGCGGGGGCCACGGGCAGGCCGTTCGTCTTCCACTCCTTCGGGCTTGGGCAGGAGGGCCTTGCGGCTGAGTTTGAGTTTGCCGTTCTTCTCGTCGACGGCTATGATTTTCACCTGAAGGGTGTCGCCCTCGTGGAGGATGCCTTCCAGCGTGTCGGTGCGTTTCCAGTCGTACTCGCTGATGTGCATCAAGCCCTCTTTGCCGGGAAGGAATTCGAGGAATGCGCCGAACTCGACGATGCTGACCACTTTGGCGTCATATACCTGACCCACTTCGGGGACGGTGCAGATGTCTTTAATCCACTTGATGGCGGCTTCGATGCTTTCCTTATCCTGCGAGGCGACATCGACAATGCCGAACTCGCCGACCTCCTCAATATTGATGATGGTGTTGGTCTCGGACTGGATTTTCTGGATAACCTCACCACCCTTGCCAATAACGGCACCGATGAAGTCTTTGGGAATCTGGATTTGCTCGATGCGGGGAACGAAAGGCTTGTAGTCCTCGCGGGGAGCGGGAATGGTGCTCTCGATATGGTCGAGGATATGCAGACGGCCTTGGCGGGCCTGCTCAAGAGCCTTGGCCAGCACATCGTAGCTGAGGCCGTCGACCTTGATGTCCATCTGGCAGGCAGTGATACCGTCGCGGGTGCCGCAGACTTTGAAGTCCATGTCGCCCAGGTGGTCCTCATCGCCCAGGATGTCGCTCAGCACGGCCCATTTGTCGCCCTTGCTGATAAGACCCATGGCGATACCTGCAACCGGCTTGCGAATCTTCACACCTGCATCCATCAGAGCCAAGCAACCTGCGCAAACGGTGGCCATGGAGCTGGACCCATTCGATTCAAGAATGTCGGACACCACACGGATAGTGTAGGGGCACTCGGCCTCGGTGGGCAGCACCTCTTTCAGTGCGCGCCAAGCCAGATGGCCGTGGCCCACCTCGCGGCGGCTCAGTCCTCGGTTGCCCTTCACCTCGCCGGTGGCGAAGCCGGGGAAATTGTAGTGCAGCAAGAAACGGCGGGTGCCCTCGATGACGGCGCCATCGATAATCTGCTCGTCGAGCTTGGTGCCGAGGGTCACCGTACTCAGCGACTGCGTCTCGCCACGGGTGAAGATGGCGCTGCCGTGGGCGGAGGGGAGATAGTTCACCTCGCTCCACAGGGGACGAATCTCGTCCAGCTGGCGGCCATCCAGACGGGTACGCTCGGCCAGCACCATGTCGCGCATAGCCTCGCGTTCCGTGTCGTGGTAGTAGCGGTCAATCATAAACTTAATCTCATCGGTGAGAGTCTCCTCGGTATAGTTGGCATCGATAAACTCCTGCTTGATGGCTTCGAAACCTTCCTCGCGCTGGTGCTTGTTGGCAATGCCCTGCTTGCTGAAATCGTAGCACTTCTGATAAACTGCATCGTGCAGACGCTGGCGCAGCTCTTCGTCGTTCACCTCATGGCAATACTCGCGCTTCTCGGTCTTGCCGGCCTCGACGGTCAGCTCCGCAATGGCGCGGCACTGAATCTTGATGGCCTCGTGCGCTGCCTTGAGGGCGTTGAGCATCACCTCTTCGCTCACCTCCTTCATCTCGCCTTCCACCATCATGATATTCTCCTCGGTGGCGGCCACAATCAGGTCAAGGTCGGCACGCTCGATGTCCTGCATCGGGGTGTTGATGACATACTGCCCGTCGAGATACGACACGCGCACCTCAGAGACGGGGCCGTTGAAAGGAATATCCGACACGGCCAAGGCCGAAGCGGCGGCCAAGGCAGCCAGTTGGTCGGGCATCGTGTTCTTGTCGCCCGATATAAGGGTAATCTGCACCTGCACCTCGGCGTGGAAATTGTCGGGGAACAGGGGGCGCAGGGCGCGGTCCACCAGGCGGGCAATAAGAATCTCATGCTCCGAGGGACGGGCCTCGCGCTTAAAGAAACCACCGGGGAAACGTCCCATCGCGGCATACTTCTCTTGATAATCGACCGTAAGCGGCATGAAGTCTACATTCTCCCCCACCTCTTTCTTCGAGCACACAGTGGCCAACAGCATCGTGTCGTTCATTCTTACTACTGCAGCACCATCGGCCTGCTTGGCAAGCTTGCCAGTTTCAATCTCGATCATGCGGCCATCGCCCAGATCGAATCTCTTTGTGATAATGTTCATTTTTTCCTTTGTTATTTCTTTTATTCCGCTACGTGGCGCACCGTGCGCCACGCATCTTGCCTTGCTGCCAAGCCGGCCTCGCGGCCCCGCTTGCACCAGGCTGTATTTATTTCTTAATCGTCTTTCTCTTTCAAAAAAGCCTCCCCAGAGAACCCAGGGAGGCCAACCATAACCAAATAAATATGAAAAACTATTACTTCCTTAAGTTGAGTTTCTTGATGATGGCACGATAACGCTCGATGTCGACTTCTTTCAGATAGTCCAGCTGACGGCGGCGTTTGCCAACCAGAGTGACCAGTGCGCGCTCGCTGACCTGATCCTTCTTATTTTTCTTCATCAGCTCGGTGAGGTGCTGGATTCTATAGGTGAACAGGGCAATCTGTGCCTCAACCGAACCCGAATCTTTCACACCTTTCCCATACTCGGCGAAAATCTCTTCCTTCTTTTCTTTTGTCAGATACATTTTCTAATTGTTCGTTTTATTGTTTTGTTCGTTTTTGTTCCTTTGAAATCGGTTGCAAAATTACAACTTTTTTTTCACATGACAACTTTTCTCTCTAAAAAAATCGGAATTTAACTCTTATTAGGAAAGCATAGGACCGAAACAATAAATTAACAATCTTTTTTTCAGCGAAATAAAAAAAAGTGCGTATCTTTGCAAAAAATATACTCTACTCGATTATACGAATGAATTTCTGGGACATTCTACTGATAATTATAAAATTTGCGGGTGCTGTGGCCGTGTTCATCTACGGCATGAAACTCATGAGCGAAGGCCTCCAGAAAGTTGCGGGAAGCAAAATGCGCAGCATCATGGGCAGGATGACCAACAATCCGCTCCACGGCATCGCCACCGGGGCCGCCGTCACAGCCGCCATCCAATCCTCCACCGCCACCACCGTCATGGTGGTCAGCTTTGTCAACTCCGGCCTCCTCACCCTTGCCGGCGCCATAGCCGTAGTGATGGGGGCCAACATCGGCACCACCATCACCTCCTGGATCATCCTCCTCGGACTCGGAGGCAGCGCCCAGTCCTTCATCCTCCCGCTCGTCATCTTCGCCCTGGCCGCGCCCTTCATGCTGGCCAAAGGCGACAAAGCCAAATCCATCAGCGAATTCATCATCGGCTTCGGCATCCTGATGGCCGGCATCCATTTCCTCCAGCTCGCCATGCCCGACCTCAGCCGCCACCCCGCCATCCTCCAACTGATAAGCACCTGGTCCGGCTGGGGATACTGGTCCATACTCCTCTTCATCGCCATCGGGGCCGCCCTCACCGTCCTCATCCAAGCCTCATCGGCCGTCATGGCCATCACCCTCATCATGACCGCCAACGGATGGATCGGATTCGACATCGCCGCGGCCATCGTCATGGGCCAAAACATCGGCACCACCCTCACCGCCAACATCGCAGCCACCGTCGCCAACACCGCGGCCAAAAAAGCAGCCCGCGCCCACTTCGTCTTCAACATGGTCGGGACACTTCTCACCCTCCTCATCCTCTACCCCGAACTCAACCTCATCGCCAGCCTTGCCGAACTCTGCGCCGGCCGCGCCCCCCTCTTCGCCTTCCGCCTGCTCCCCGCCGCCCTCGTGCCACTGGCCACCACCCTCTTCCACACCTTTTTCAACATCTTCACCACCGCCATCCTCGCCTTCTTCATACCACAATTCATCCAAATCGTCAACCTCATGGTCAAGCCCCAGCCCGAAGATGCCGAGGACGAATTCCGCCTCCGCTTCATCAGCGCCGGCTTCACCAACACCGGCGAACTCAACCTCCAGGCCGCGCAAAACGAAATCCAGAACTTCTCCAAACGCATCCTCCGCATGTTCTCCTTCCTTCCCGGACTGCGCACCGCCAAAGACGACGACGAATTCAACCGGGTACTCAACCGCATAGAAAAATACGAAAGCATAGCCGACCGCATGGAAATGGAGATCGCCAAATACCTCACCCAGACAGCCGCCGCCGACCTCTCGGCCCAAGGCTCCCAACGCGTATCCTCCATGCTCCGCATAGTCGACAACCTCGAAAGCGTCGGCGACATCATCTACCAAATCGCCATGACCCGCAAAAACAAACGCCAGGCCGCCGTCCACTTCGACCAAGACCTCAACGACAACCTCAACCACATGACCCAACTCGTCCAAAAAGCACTCACCATCATGGACGACAACATACGCAACGACAACCACCACATCAACCTCCAGGCCGCCTACGACGCCGAACAAGAAATCAACCGCTACCGCGACACCCTCCGCGCCCGCCACCTCGACGCCCTCAAACTCGGCGTCTACGACTTTGCCATCGGCAACGCCTACAGCTCACTCTACGCCCTCTACGAAAAACTCGGCGACTACATCATCAACATCTCCGAAGCCATCGACGACAGCGTCAAAGCCGCCTCCGTCCTCGGCAACACCGACCCACACACACCCGCAAAACATCCATCAACAACACGATAACACAATATGGACACATTAAAATACAACCTCCGCGGCGTTTCAGCCTCCAAAGAAGACGTACACAACGCCATCAAAAACATCGACAAAGGCCTCTTCCCGAAAGCCTTCTGCAAAATCATCCCCGACTACCTCGGCGGCGACGACCACTACTGCAACATCATGCACGCCGACGGCGCCGGCACCAAATCATCCCTCGCCTACCTCTACTGGAAAGAGACCGGCGACATGAGCGTCTGGAAAGGCATCGCCATCGACGCCGTAGTCATGAACCTCGACGACCTCCTGTGCGTGGGCGCAGTCGACAACATACTGCTCTCCTCCACCATCGGCCGCAACAAAAACCTCATCCCGGGCGAAGTCATCAGCGCCGTCATCAACGGCACCGAAGAATTCCTGCAGCAAATGCGCGACCTCGGCATCGGCATCTACCTCACCGGAGGCGAAACCGCCGACGTGGGCGACCTCGTGCGCACCATCATCGTCGACTCCACCGTCACCGCCCGCATGCGCCGCGCCGACATCATCGACAACGCCCACATCCACGCCGGCAACGTCATCGTAGGCCTCGCCTCCTACGGCCAGGCCACCTACGAAGACAGCTACAACGGCGGCATGGGCAGCAACGGCCTCACCTCCGCACGCCACGACGTCTTCTCCAAACACTACGCCCAACACTTCCCCATGAGCTACGACCACAACCTCCCCGACGACGTAGTCTACTGCGGCAGCCGCCGCCTCACCGACCCCACCGAAGTGCCGGGAGTCGACGCCGGCAAAATGGTCCTCTCCCCCACCCGCACCTACGCGCCCGTCATCCGCCGCGTCCTCGACCAATACCGCCCACACATCAGCGGCATGATCCACTGCAGCGGCGGCGCCCAAACCAAAGTGCTGCACTTCATCGACCACCTCCACGTGGTCAAAGACAACCTCTTCCCCATCCCGCCGCTCTTCCGCATGATCCACGACGAAAGCGCCACCGACTGGAAAGAAATGTACAAAGTATTCAACATGGGCCACCGCATGGAAATCTACACCGACGAAACCACCGCCCAGGGCATCATCGACATAGCCCGCAGCTTCAACATCGACGCCCAAATCATCGGCCACGTCGAGGCCGGCGACACCCCGCAAGTCACCGTCGCCACCGAAAACGGAACATTCATCTATAACAATTAAACACACCCAAAACCATGGCATCAATCTTCTCACGCATCGTAGCCGGCGAAATACCCTGCTACAAAGTTGCCGAAACCGACAACTGCCTGGCCTTCCTCGACGTCAACCCCGTAGTCAAAGGCCACGTCCTCTGCATCCCCAAAAAAGAGGTCGACTACATCTTCGACCTCGACGAAGACCTCTACTGCGACCTCCAGCGCTTCGCCCACCGCGTAGCGCGAGGCCTCAAAAAGGCCTGCCCCTGCGTCAAAATAGGCGTCGCCGTGCTCGGACTCGAAGTGCCACACGCCCACATCCACCTTGTACCCATGCAGACCGAGGCCGACCTCAACTTCCACCACCACATCAAGATGGAACCTGACGAAATGAAAGCCCTGGCCCAACAAATCGCCCAGGCCATCGAACAGTAGCCCCAAAAACGGCATCACCACAGGGAGGCGGCACACACCTGCCGCCTCCCTTCCTGTTCCCCTGCCGCAACTCCGATTCACAGCCGCCACCACTCCCCCACTTGGAGAACACTTATGCGGCCAGCCGTGGAAAAAACAACATCTTAATGCAAAACCTCAGCCCGCCGACGAGCGGACCGAGGCCGAGCCGACACCCGCGCAAAAGGCTGGCGCGACGGAACGGCGGCGGGCTATGCCCACTTCAACCTAAGACTGTTCAGCACCACACTGACCGAGCTGAAAGCCATCAGCGCCGATGCCCACATGGGCGTAATCTGGAAATCGACAAAAGGCGTCAACGCCCCGGCGGCAAGGGGGATACATATTACATTGTAGACAAAAGCCCAGAAGAGATTCTGCCGCACGGTGCGCACTATGCGCGACGAAAGCTGCATGGCCTCCGGTATGCGGCGCAGGTCGTCGCCCATAAGGGTCACCTGGGCCACCTCCATGGCCACATCGGTGCCGCGGCCCATGGCGATGCTCACGTCGGCAGCGGCCAAGGCTTGCGAGTCGTTGATGCCGTCGCCCACCATGGCCACTACATGGCCCTGACGCTGAAGGCTGCGCACTTGGTCCTCCTTGTCCTGAGGCACCACCCGGCTGCGCCAATGGCGGATGCCGACACGGTCGGCCCAGAAACGCACTGCCTCGTCGCGGTCGCCACTCATCATGTAGACCTCCACCCCGCGGGCGCGGAGCTGGCCGACGGCCTCGCGCGCATGAGGCTTCAGACTTTCGCGCTGGTCAAAGGGCAGGTCGGCGGCAAGGTCGGCAAAGTCGACATCGGGGTTGGGTTTGGTGAGGGTGCCCGTCTTGTCGATAACGAGGGCGTCAATGCGGTGCAGTTGCTCAATGGCCGCGGCATCTTTGACCAAGATATTCTTCTGCGCGGCTTTGCCAATGCCGACCATCAGCGCAGTGGGCGTGGCAAGGCCCATGGCACAGGGACAGGCAATGACGAGAACCGAGACGGCCGAAAGGAGCGCCCGGGGCAACTGGCCAGCCCCGCCTATGGCCAGCCACAGCACAAACGTGAGGAGCGAGACGGCAACCACTGCCGGGACAAAAACCAAAGCCACACGGTCGACTACTCGCTGAACAGGGGCCTTGGATGCTTGCGCCTGCTGCACCATGCGGATGATGCCCGAAAGCACGGTCTGGTCGCCCACCGAACTGGCCCTCATCACGAATGTGCCGCGCTTTACGATGGTTCCGGCCAGTACTTTGTCGCCCTTTTGCTTGGCCACGGCAAGGGGTTCGCCGCTGATCATCGACTCGTCTACGAAACCTTCGCCGCTGCGCAGCACCCCGTCGACCGGCACCTTGTCGCCGGCGCGGACTTCGAGAAGGTCGCGCGGGCGGATGGTGGCGACGGGGACTTCGGACAGCTCGCCATCTGTCACCAGCCGCGCCGTTTTGGGGGCAAGGCCCATCAGCGCACGGATGGCTGAGGCAGTGCTGCCTTTGGCCCGCTCCTCAAGCAATCGGCCTGTAAGGACGAAGGTGACAATCATGATAGAGGAGTCGAACCAGACGGTATTTTCAATGCCCCGGGGCGTCCAGACTCGGTCGCCCCAAATGGTGTTGAAAACGCTGAAGAGAAAAGATATGGCCGTGGACAGGGCTACCAGCGTGTCCATATTGGCACTGCGGTGCCTCAGTTGCGTCCACGCGGTTTCATAGAACTGGCGGCCACAATAGAACAATCCGGCCCCGGCAACAGCCATCAGCACGAGATTGCGCGGCAGGGGATTGCCCGCCGGATGCCACCACATGGAGAGGGCCATGACGACGACGGCAAAGATCCATGCGAGGAGGGTGCGCCGACGGAGGGAGAGGTAGGCTTGCCGCTCAATGTCATCGGGGTTGCGGTCGGACTCGATGACAAGGTCGTAGCCGATGGCGGCCACTTCGCGCTGCATATCGGCAAGCGATATGAGTTGAGGGTCGTACTGGATAAGAGCAGAGCGTCCCGGCAAGGATACCGAGACGCTTTGTATGCCGTTGAGCGAGGCCAAACGGCGCTCGACATTGGCCGAACAGGCTGCACACATCATGCCGACAACGGGGACGGTGCATGTGGTGGGGGTATTCATATCGTAAGTCCGTAGCCGCAATCTTCGGCTGCCTCCAGCAATTGAGAGGGTGTAACTTTGGTGGAATCATAGGTAACTTCGACCTGCTTGCGCTCGACCGAGGCTTGGGCGGAGGTCACACCGTCAAGACGGAGGAGCGCCTCTTCCAGCCGTTTTTTGCAGTTGGGGCAGGCCATACCATCGACAGGGAAAAGACGTGTTTGCATGATTGAGGCGGTATTATCGTTCAATTGTAAGGATTTCGAACTGCATGGTGCCGGCCGGCACGACCACATCGACTGTCTCGCCCGCACGTTTGCCTAAAAAGGCTTGGGCAAAAGGCGAGGTGACGGAAATCTTGCCTTCCTTCAAACTGGCCTCGCTTTCGGGGACAATGGTATAGACCTGCTTGGCATTGTTCTTTATGTTGCGGATGGTTATCTTGGAGAGCAGGAGCACTTTGGAGGTGTCTATCTTCGACTCGTCGAGCAGACGGGCATTGGCAACAAGATCTTGTAGTTTGGAGATACGGGCTTCGAGGTGGCCTTGCGCTTCTTTGGCGGCGTCGTATTCGGCATTCTCGGAAAGGTCGCCTTTGTCGCGGGCCTCGGCAATGGCAGCCGAAGCGGCAGGACGCTCGACGGCAATGAGGTGGTGAAGCTCGTCTTTCAGCTTCTGAAGACCTTCTTCACTATAATACTTGATTTCTGACATGATTGATTGTGATGTTTTGTAATGTGTATGCGTTTAAAAATTAGGAAAGGCTTTGGAAGCCTTTCCTAATTAGGTATTATGTGATAAATCTCTTAGAACCGGAATGTACCGCCAATGGCATGGGTGCCGCGCAGGTTGGCGCTGGTGCGGTAAGAATAATCGATGGTAAGAGCGGTTTTGCTGTCGCTGCCTTTCTTGGCCAGGGGGACATCAATAGAGGCACCAGCACTGAAGCCTGTGTTGGCCGTGGTGCGGAGTGACTCGTTGAAGACATCAGTCTGGTAAACATAGCCGCAACGCAGGTTGAACATGTTGAGGAGGCTGTACTCCAGTCCGACCGAAAAGTTGTCCTTCAGGAAGGCATTGGAGGTGAAGGCACCCGCAATGGTGAGACGCTGGCTCAGCGCTTCGAACAGGAAGTCGTAGGAAAGACCAATGTTGAGGCAGGTGGGGAGCTCCATGTTGCCGGCACGGAATTGGGCCGTCATAGCGTTGCCCGCATCGTTGACAAAGGAGAAGGACAGACCGGTGCCGCCAAAGCTGAAGGCAGGACCCCAGTTCTTGAGGCTGACACCGAACTTGAGTTCGTCGTCGGCACCTGTTACATACTGGATACCGGCATCGACAGCAAAGCCAGAACCGGAAATGTTCTCAGTGGACTCGCTTATAATCTTGATGTTGACACCACCACGGATGGAGGTTGTGAAGGTGTGGGAGTAAGCCACGTTGATGTTCATGAGTGTGGGCGAGAAGGTACCATTGATGGGTTCAGGACTTTCAACGGTGGTCTTGTCAATATCGCCGAAATTCATAGACATAAGGCTGATGCCCATGACGCCACGGTCGAAGATGCGGACACCCAAACCAAGCGCATTGATGGACGCACCGCTGTTGAGACCGCTGACACCACCATAGAGCATGGTGTTGGAGTAGGTGAACTCCAGTTTGTTGATGTAACTAAGACCGGCAATGTTTGAATAGAAAGCATCCAGTCCACGGACATTGGCCACGTTGGCACTTCCCCAACCAGTGCTGCGGGCCCACGGGTTGATAAGCAACTCCGTGGCACCAGCAGTACCTCTACGCCTGTCATTACCGGCCCAGACGGACTCGGCTGACATGAGTACCATGATGGCTACTACAGCAAATATTCTAATTGTGTTTTTCATTTCTGTCATTTTTTAAGATTAACAAACAGTGCTTAGAATCCAAACTGGTTCAGGTCAACAGGACGCATGGTGCCGAACCATTTGACAACACGGTCGCCAATGCCTGGAACTTTGAAATGGATGAGATAGACACCACCAGCAATGGGAATGCCAGTGTGGTTGTGGAGATCCCAGTCGAGAGTGGTACCAGTACCAGCCGTGGGGCCAAGACGACGGACGAGTGTTCCGTCGACAGTGTAGATGGATACTACCGTGCCGGTGGGAACATTGACGAAGCGGACTTTGGTCTCCAGCTGGCTACCAGTCTCGTAGGTAGAATAGCTGTAATAGGGATTCGGAACAACATTGATGCGGCTGAGGATGGAGTCCTGATAGCTCTTGGATGCACCACTGCGAGTGGCCTGGCCGGTGAGGGTGGCAATGTCAGGAGTGAGTTCGAACATGTACATGGGGTAGTTGGCATTCTGGACTTCGGCTCCATCAAAGAGGCGGACAGCAGAAGTGTTGGGCGAGAGGTAACGGCCATAGGGTGTATTGACGTCAAGGTCGATAGTCACGTCGCAGGGAATGTCAAGCGGGTTGTCGAACTGGAAGCGCGGATTGACCAAGGGCATGTTGACCCACGCAACAGAAGCGAAGAGCAGGGATACAGAGTCGCGCTGGGGAACAAGCGAGGTGCTCTCACCATCAAGGATGCCATGGAAGCAACGCAGACGGTCGACATCGGAGGTGGGCTCGTAGTCCATCAGGCGGTCGAGCGATCTGAGCATGCTGACGGCCCAACGGCCGGCATCGTAGGAAGGTGTTCTGTAAGAGGTGACCACAGCGTTGCTGTTATTCACAATGTCGAAGAAGGGCTGATCGGTTGCATTCATCACATAGATGAAGTGGCGGCCGCCCATAACATAGTTCTGGGTACCTTCGGTGAACTCGTTGGTGGGATTCCAGAGCATGTCGGTACCGTTGCACTGAATGTAGCGGGAATCTTCGCCGAACATGATGTTGAGACGCTCACCAGTAGCGGTGTTGATTGCGTAGCCAGGGAACCAACCCATACCAGTAGCACTGATGTAGGCGGGATTGTTGACATCGGATTCGTCAGCTGCCACACCGGCCTGATCGATGGTGCGGCCCAGCTTGTCAACCGATGCATGACGGCGCATCTGGAAACGACGGGCATTGCCTTCGGACTGGGTGTGGTCGTCGCACATCTCCAGAACCGGGCAACGGGTCCACTTGGAAGTATCGCTCGTAAAGACGATGCGGACGCTGGGCAAGTTGGACATATCGTTGAAGTTAAGAGACTTGTTACGGAAGTTATCCATAGTACGACGGACAATAGTCCAGTAGTTGTAGGAACGTGCATAGACTGTGCTGATGCGGCAGAGGCTGTCGAGAATGCTGTTGTCGGCCACATAGTAGCGGTAGGAGAAGGCGGGGTGGAAGGGCAGCGTAGAAGTCAGACCATAGGGAGCCCAACCGCCGGCCACATCTTCAAACACCTGATAGCGGTCGACACCCAGGCTGGAGGTATTGCCATTGGGGATGGTGAGCTGGCTCTTGAAGTAGTCCTCGTCAATATAAATCTCGGAGTAGTTGACTTCACCAGTAGTGGAAGTGAAACTGCTGCGCGTGCCAGCCGCAAATTGGGTACCCGAACGCACCCAGTTCTGAACCCAGTAGCTGTCATCGTCCGGCACATAGGAGAGCCAAGGAGTCTCATTGTTAGCGAAGGTGACAGTGGAGTTGAGGAGGGCGTTGGTGTTGACGAAACCACCCCAGAAACGGGAAGCATAGTTCTGGTTATTTTGAGTGGTGATGACAAGCGGAGTGGCAACAGCCTGCGGATTGCGCAGGGCAACTGCGATGCCAAGGTCGAGGAAGAGCTGCTCGTTGTAGCGGTTGAGCGGGAAGTTGGAGCGGACAGACTCGACATTGTCATAGAGGTAGGGATTGGTGGCATACGAAGGATCTTCAGGTGATTTGGAGATAACCCAGCCGCCATTATTGATATCATCGGACTGGTCGAACTTGATGACATATTTACCCGTCTTGACATTGAGGGGGTCAATCACTTCGACACGGATAGGTCCGTAGTTCTCTTCGTATTTGGGATTGAGAATCTGGCAGGGATTGGCTGTCATGCCAGCAGCATCGTTTCTGAGTTTGCCAGCAGGTTTGCCGGGCTGACCGGGAGCACCCATAAGTTCCTCAATGCTTTCGTTGGTGAGACGGAGAACCGAGCCACCATTGCCATAACCTTCGATACGGGTGATGTTGGGGCACATGCCGAACTCAGCATTGACAACGGTGCCGCCATTTTCAGACGAAGGATCGTGAGGGATTGCAACAACAGGAGTGATGGTGCGGCCAAACTCGTCTTTACGGCCAGCGAGATAGGGCTCTTTTTGACCATCAAGTTTGTCGGCTTCGACGGCGAACTCTTTGTAACGGTTCTGGGCGTATGCGATACATACAAAGTAGTATTCCTTACCGTTGACAAGGTTGGTGTTACGTCCAGAGGCAAAGGCATCGGTTTTGATGCGGAAGACGTGCTGGATGCCTTGGTTGGCACCTTCGACCATGATGTTGGGTGACATGAGGCCAGTAGTGCTGTTGCGGGTGTAGTTGACAAGAGTTCCGATAGGAAGGCTGGGGTTCTCGTTGAAAACAGTGTCATAAACACGGTTAACCGAGTCGTAGGTAATGCTCTCGATGGTGTCGTAGAAATTGCGGACATCGCACTGGGCTACGAGAGCGGCCTTGGTAATGTCGCGGATGTCGGCGATGGACACATTGGCATCTCTCAGCTGGTAAATCTGATAGCCTTCGAACTTGTAGCTGCGCTGCTCGTCGGAATAGAAGACAGCGTTGCCTTCAGCATCGGTGAAGGAGCGGACGATGGCCGGGTCAACTTCGGAGTATTTCTCGCCATAGTTGTTGCTACCGGGGTTGTCGTATTTGATGTAGAGAATAACCTCGTTAGACATCTCCTGGGCAATGAGTGTGGGAGCATCGGGGCCATCAAGAACCTTGAAGCAGTTTTCAAAGAGTGCTTGGCAGACATCATCGATTTCGCGAAGCAGTTCGACCGAGGAGTAAGCCTTGCCCGAGGGAGCCTGTGCGAAAGGAATACCAACGGTGACGTAGTTAAGAGCACCGGGTTTCAGAGTGAAAGGACCAGCGGACTGCATGAAACGACGGTCGTTGGGGGTGTTGCCGGCAGAAACTTCAGTCCAAACGTCGACAGCATTGCCATTGGTACCCCAGTAAAGAGGATCGCTGTCGCCCGGGAACATGAAGTCGCAATCGAAATCGGTAGTACCCGTGCTGATGCCGTTTCCACCATATTTCATACGCTGACCGTTTTTCCAGTAACCACGAAGGTAGTTATAGTAGTCAGTGGCTTTTGAAGGCTCGCCGTTGATGGAGTTGGATCCATTGTCATAATATACGAAACGGCGCATACCGAAACGCTCGTCATCGACGATGTTGTTACCAAAGTTCACACCATTGATGGCGCAGTTTCCGACTGCATCGCCAGGAACAAAGTACCATGCATTGGGGTAGTAGAGGTCAGCATCATCGGTAAGGCTAATTGTATCGTAGGTGCCATCGGCAAGACGATAATGCTCAAGCTGGTTGGGATAGTATGCACGCATTTTGGCAATGTCAATCTTGGGATTGTCCTTACCGTCGGGGTCCATATATGGGCCTTGGAAGAAGTCAATACCGACCGCAGGAGGAATTCCGCTGTAGGAACCCGATCCGGGACCGTCAGACTCGTCACCATTGTAGCAGTAGCCAAGACCACGCTTGACATCGCAACCCACAAAGTCGTCCCAAGCATAACCAAGGTCAGCGTCGACCCACTGGCTGAAATAGGTCTCACGCAGTTCATAGGTAGAGCGGTTGATGATTTCGTAGGTGTAGAAGGTCATGTTGTTGATTTCGTCGTTGGTGGAGAATGCGAAAGCCTGAGCGCGAATCTCCATACCAATCGGCTGACCCTTGGTCTCGGTGTGGACGTTACCCATATCGTTAAAGACCCACCAGATGGTCTGGTCGCCTTTCAGAACTTGGTCGGAGAGGAGACCGCCGGTAACAATACCATGCTGGGTTTCGAGAGTGGTGGCAACATGGGAGGTGTAGTCACGACCCCACTGGGCTTTCAGTGTACGGGGGCAGAGTTCGTTGTTGAAATCATAATAGGGGTAGTCACCGTCTTCCCAACTGTAGACACCGTCATGGTTGGCATCGTAGAAAGGAGCAAGGTAGGGAGACTGGTTGGAGTTGATGCCGGCAGAAGGCCAGTTTTTAATAGTGGCGGGGACGGCATCGGGCGAGAAGGTCTCGTTGGGAGTACCGCCCTGGTCAGTATAGTCGAACATAGACATGAACTGCAGGACTTCATTCTTGGTAATGATATAGTGTCTGTCGAAATAGTTACAGACAGGGAGGTCAACCGAAGCAGTATTCAGTTCCAGTGGGCCGGGCCAATAGTCATCGCCCTCGGAGCCGAAACGCAAAGCGGCAATACGAAGCTGGTCATTAACATCGGTGCCACCAATCCAAAGAGCGGCACAGAAAAGCGGACAGGTGTTGCTGTTCTTGGGCAGGTGATACTGGGCTACACTGCCGTCGTACCACATGTTTCCGTAGCCGTTGATAAGGGCGCGGACGTTGTTGACATTCAGCTCGGCGGTACTCTGTGCTCTTTTGCACACGGCGGCTTTGGACTGTACAGCTGCCCTGTGTGACGAGGTCTTTTTGCAGACCTTGCAATCCTCTGCATAGGAGGTTGCAGGCAGGGCGGTGATGAGGAAAGCCACCAAGACTAATTTGCTAAATATATTCTTCATGTTTTGATATTTTTTTCGCGTTTAGGAATTAGAACGAGTAAGCAATCGTGGCAAGGAAACGACGAGGAGTGGAGTATCTCCAGTAGTTGTTGCTGAGTGCGATAGTGTACAAATCCCTATAGGAGGCGGGATCGAGATAGCGTTCGATTACCGACTGGGTCTCCGGGTCGGTCAGATAGCCATTATCGTCGGGGTTGCCGGTAACAGGCCAGACGCTGGTAGTGTTGCGGATGTCGAAGAGGTTGGTAATGCTCAGAGCGATGGAGAGCCAAGACTCGCGTTTGCCAACCTTGATGGGGAAGCGCTTGTCAACAACAAGGTCGAAGTAGAAGCCCCACGGCAAACGGGCGCCGTTGTAGCTACCAACGATAGTTGACTGGGTGTTGCTGAATGCTTTGGTGTAAGGACGGCCAGACTGGGCAACTGCGATAATATCGACACCGAAGTTTTCAAGAAGTTTGACAACCTCCTGACGGTCTTCGCCAGTTTCTTTATCGGTGACTTTGCGGGTGATGGTAGGTCCATTGTACTTCTTGCCACCCTGATAGCGGAAGTCGAAGTTGACTTTGAACTCATGGCGACGGTCATCGGCGATAGGATTGAGCATCTTCAGAGTCGTGTAACCTTCTTTAATAAGCTCCTGCATGGTTGCACTGGTCAGGCCAGTACCTTCGGCATACTGGAGGGTGTAGTTGGCGTTGACACGGATGTTCTTGGATTGACGGAGATCGTAGCTGAGGGTTAAACCCTTGGTGGTCTTAAAGTCAATGTTGTCGTAGGAATAGTAGTTATTGTTAGGATCGGCACCAGAATATTGGACAATCTGGATGAGGTCGCGTGTCTCTTTGTAGAAAGCACTGATGCTGATAGCATTGGTCTTATTAAGAGCCTGCTGGAAACCAAGCTCATAGTTAGTGATGCGCTCCGGTTTCAGATTAGGATTGTTGATAGAGGTGATCTGCGACATGTAGAGATAGTTCAGATATTCGGCACGCCAGTTGCCAGAGGGACGACGGGCAATAATGTCGTAACTGGCTTTGAACTGCGAACTCTCACCAACGGGGAAAGAGAATGCGATACGGGGCTGGACAACAACCTGAGGCTTGTAGTCCTCGAAAGCCTCTACGCCAACAGTGTTGTTCGTAAGAGCCTTCTGGCCGTTGGGTGTACGATAGGGAGTGGGTTTACCAGAACGGCCGGCAATAGAATTGGGAGAACTCAACTCGACACCGTTGGCATCGTACCAAACGGAACCGTTACGATAACCATAGATAGTGGGGTTGTCGGCATCGGCAGCATCAACATAGACAGTCCAGTTATCACCGGCGCCGCTGTAGATTTCGCCCTGATAAGGAGCTTTATTATCTTTCAGGTCTTTAACGGTCCAAGATTCATAAAGCAGATAGGGGTCTTTCAGGACACTCTGGTTGGCATCGAAAATGTCGACGCGGACACCAACGTTGAAGATAAGGTCAGAGAAGTAGAACTGATCCTGCACATAACCGGCCATATAAGTGGGAGTGTAGGCAGGGATATAGCGGAACTTGGGGTCGGTGGGGCTGAAGAAGTCCTTCAGGCTCCAGTTGCTGCTGTTATATTTCTTACCTGTGTGGTCATAACCGTAGTAGGAAACCAGCGGGCTACCGTTATTGAAAAGTTCATCGGAAGAGAACATGTCAAGACCACCAGCCTTCACATAGAAATCAGGGTCATAACGGTCAACATCGAGATAAGCCACCTCGCCATTGGGGTCGCCAGTATAACCTAAAGCGTCGCGCATGGCACGGTCGAAATAGGACTGGGCATCCCGATTGAGCAGACGGTCGAAATCAACATAGAGAGTCGATCCTTCCCAACGGTATTTGGGTTTGCTCAAATCCATCTGAAGGATATGACGGTTGGCCATCTGGCGCATGATAGTCCAGAGGTCGGTTGCAGAAAGAGCGTAGTAGGAGCGGTCCATACGGTCGTACTGGAAACCGATTTCGAGGGTATGGCCTTTGATTTCGGCAGAAGCTTTGGCGGTCACATAGATGTAATCGTCCTGGCCGAATCCGAAACCTCTACTCTGAATACCTACGTTGTCGAGGAGACCGTAAATATTGTCGGGGGTATCACCATTGGCAAGGCCTTTGAATGAACGGAGATTGTCGATATTATAGAGAGCTCCAGCTATATCAGGAATTCCCAAAAGCTGCAGGTTGTAGTTGGCCAACACCTGGTTGGGTGCATACGGCTTGTATGTGCTCCAATCAATGACATCATACCAGCTATTCTGGACCATGGCAGCACGGCTGATGCCGTTGTAGCTGAAGTTGGGGACAAGTTCGTAGCTGGGGTTCTGGGTGGTATGGACGGTGCCATAGAAACCATAATTGAAGACATCGTCAAGAGAGCCGCCGAAGTTCTCATTATAGGAACGGTAGCGGTCGCGCTCGAACATGGCCGCAATAGTGTAGAACACGTTCTGGATAGCCTTGCCGCTGGCAGAGGTACCCTCAGTATTATCAACATTGGCGGGTGCCTCGTCAGGGAAACGCTGGGTAAAGTCGACGGTGACAGACCAGTCAAGGTCTCTGCTGATACCATAAGCACTTCTCGACATGTTCAAGGGCATGAGCGAGGAACTGGGCTGATAGGTATAGTTCAGGTCGCCCGTGACAGTCAGAGTGGCATAATCCGAAAAGAGGATGTTAAAAGAGAGGTTGTTCTCGGTCTTATACGTAGCGGTGTGGGGCACACGGCTCTGGTCGCCACCGAAGTTACTCTTCGAGAGGGTGGTCATCTCGACAAAATCATCGCGATAAAGGCCACGCTCAGCAGAATAGTTGGTTGTGCGGGTGACAGGGTCGTAGGAAATTGGGGACTGCTCATACTGGCGCACGAGGTCATCGTTGACAATCATGTAACGACGGTCGCGGGGACGATACCAAGCACTGTGCTGATAAGTGTTGCGCGAAGTGAAACGGAAACCAACCAGAGTTCTGTCTCCAGTAACATTACCGTTCTCGTCTGTCAGATTCTTTTTGATGACGGGACCAGTCAAATAAGCAGTGAAGCGGTTCCAAAGGCGATAGTCGAGAATGGACTCAAGGCTGAAGTAGCCCTTGAACTGGCTTGAAGGCGGTTTGAGGGTGATAATCTGTGTACCACCAATAGCCTCACCAATGCTGGCCGGTGTACCACCGAGGATAACCTGGATTTCAGCAATGGCCTCCTTAGGCATATTGACACCCGTACGCTTACGGACGCCGCCAAGGCTCGTCACCATACCATCCTCACCTCGGGCAGTACTGGTACCACCATCGCTGTATCCGACACCACCGACGGCGGCCACGATGTTTTCGACCGACGTACCCGGCATCTGAGCGATAGCATCTGCCGACACGCGCTCGCCAGACTCGGCCGATCCGATATCAATAATCGGGTTTTTAGACTCCTTAATTTCAACCACCTCAAGAGTCTTCGAGGCAGTTGACAGTTCGATGTTGCAGATAGAGAAACCGGAGGCTTTTACGGTGAAGTCCTCACGTGTATAGGTGTTGTAGCCCACACACGAAGCCTGAATCTCGTATTGTCCGACATTCAGGGGCTTAAGAGTAAAATTACCATCCATGTCTGTCTGCGTACCCTTGATTTGTTTTCCGTCTTGCTTAGCAACGACGTTGGCAAAAGGCACTGGCTCTTTTGTCTTCGAATCGATAATGGTACCTTTGATAGTACCCTGCGCGAGGACGAAATTCGCCATCAGCAACAGACCGATTGTCATTAGTACTTTTTTAAACATACTCTTTTAGGTATTATTACTATAAAGGATTAATTAATTTCAGGCAGATTCGTCCCGGACACATATTTGGCCGAGAGTATAGTGTTATAGATAATGGCTTGTCTCAAATCAAAAGTGGCAGCCGAACCCTCCTTGGCAATATTCTCTATAGCATTATCCGCCATAAAAATGGGAGCCGACGGTTCTGCCCTGCGCTCAGACTTGGGTGCAGCAGGTTCTGTCTCGTATGTGAAATAGCCAGCTGCGGCCTCCTCCTTGGCAAAGGGAACCTCCTCCGCCCGCTCATCCTCGTCGGCAAAAAGGGACTCGAAGGCTGGGCGCGAGGGCTCCTGCTGGGCATAGGCGTCATCCTCCAAGTCGGAAATAGCCTTGCGAACGCGTTTGCGCGAACTAATCCCGACCCAGAGGACTATACCCATTATGAAGAGGAGATACTTCATTATCTATTATTCGAGAGTGACAAATTAAGCTTCAATCTGTTTCTGATCGCGGCGGGAAATCTCATACACAATGGAGCATGCGATGCACACCGAAGAGAACACACCACAGAGTACGCCGACCAAGATTGCAAAGATGAATCCACGGATTACCTCACCGCCGAAGATGAACATCATCAACAGTGTGAAGAACGTGGTCCCACTGGTGTTAATGGTACGGGCCAAGGTAGAATTGATAGCGTCATTCATGTGCGTTTTGAGAGTACGCTTGGGATAGAGTTTGCGGTATTCGCGAACACGGTCGAAAATAACCACCGTAGCGTTGATAGAGTAACCGATGACCGTCAGCACTGCAGCAATGAAGGACTGGTCCACATCAAGGTTGAAGGGAAGGAGTCCGTGCAACAGGGCAAAGAATCCGATGACAAGGATTGTATCGTGGGCCAAAGCCACAACACTACCCACACCGAAACGCCAGCTGCGGAAACGGAGTCCAATGTAGACGAACATGACGAGCAGACCGCCAATCACAGCCAAGAAAGCATTCCGCACAAGGTCATTGGCGATGGAGGCACCCACCTGCTCAGACTGTATGATACCGAGCGGGTTGGTTTCAGTGCTGCGGAACTCGTCTTCAGTAATATTGTTGGCAAAGAAATCCTTCGTGCCAGCATAGAGCAGACTGGCGATTTCATTGTTGACCGCCTCGCCGTCCTCGTTGAACTTATACTTGGTAGTAATCTTCAACTGAGAGCTGGGACCGTAGGTCTTGACTTCGGGAGCCTCACCGAACTGCTTGTCGAGTGCAGAACGGACATCAACAGCGTTGACCGGCTGGTCAAAACGTACCACATAAGTACGGCCACCGGTGAAATCGATACCGCGGCTCAAACCACGGGCAAAGATTCCAATCAGGCAGATGGCCACAGCACAAATGGCAATCGTGTAGAACAGTTTGCGGCGACCGATGAAATCGACATTGGCGTTACGCATGAAGTTCTCCGAGAAGGGGAAGGAGAAGTTGACAGTCTTCTTGTGGTTCAGCATCCAGTCAATGCAAAGACGGGTGATGAAGATAGAAGTGAACAGCGAGGTGACAATACCGATACACAGAGTGACGGCAAAACCCTGGACAGGGCCAGAACCAAACATAATCAGAACCAGACCCAGCAGGAAAGTGGTCACCTGACCATCAATGATTGCGGAATAAGCATTGCTGAAACCAGCCGAGACCGCATTGGCCATGCTGGAGCCGGCACGCAACTCCTCTTTGATACGCTCATATATGATGACGTTACCGTCTACAGCCATTGCCAAGGTCAGCACTATACCGGCGATACCAGGCATTGTCAGTACGGCACCCACCGAAGCGAGGACACCGAAAAGCAGGAATATGTTGGTCACAAGGGCGATGGCCGAAACCCAGCCGCCACGATTGTAGAACACCACCATATAAATAAGGACAATAATAAAGGCAAGGATGAACGAAATCAGACCCTTGTTGATGGACTCCTGACCCAGCGAAGGACCAACCACAGCCTCCTGGACAATCACAGCCGGAGCAGGCAGTTTACCCGATTTCAGAATATTGGCCAAGTCCTTAGCCTCTTCCAAAGTGAAACTGCCAGTGATGGAGGAACGGCCGCCGGCAATCTCGCCATTGACCACAGGTGCGGAATAAACCAAATCGTCAAGAACGATAGCGATGCACTTGCCCACATTCTCGCCAGTGATGCGCTTCCAGTCACGCGCTCCCTCGCTATTCATCGTCATCGAGATTTCATTGCCGCCGGCATTGCTGAAATCCTGACGGGCATCGGTGATGACACTACCGTCAAGCAGAGCGGCACCGTCGCGGGTGTTAATGCGGATGGCAAACAGCTGGTATATATCAGAACCGTCCTGGATAGGCTTAGCGCCCCAAAGGAATTTCACGGTGCGGCTGTCGATAACGCGTTTCTCGAAAGCGGTAGCGATCATCCGGCTGATGGCATCGCGGCTCTTAGCGTGAGCATAACCTACCACGGGGCCCTCAAGCAGGCCGCCCTGGGGATTGATATTCGGCATCAGCATATTTTCATTGAACAGAGGATGATCTTTAGTCAGTTCGTCCGTCGAAGCATTCTCATTGTCCGAAGCACCCAAGGCGCTCAACAGCGAGTCGCCCTCGGTGACAGGCTGGGCGGTGGTGTCAACCACCTCGGCAGTGGTCTCGGAGGCAGTCTCAGTACCACCGATAGAAGAAATATAGGAGTCAACCTTGTCGAGCATCCTGTAGGCCTCTGCATTGTCGTAGGTCAGCCAGAATTCGAGTTGGGCTGTACCCTGCAGGAGCTTGCGGACACGCTGGGGATCCTTCACGCCGGGCAGCTCAACAAGGATACGCTCGGAAGCGCGCAACTGCTGGATAGTGGGCTGGGCCACACCAAACTTGTCGATACGCTGGCGGAGAATCTCATAGGTGCGGTCGTATGCACTGGTAGCCTCCTCTTTCACAACCTTGATGACAGCATCATTATCGTCGTTCAGCTTAATGCGGTCGCGCAGCTGGGTATTAAAATACGAAGCCAACTGCACATCAGGGTTTACCTGGCGGATTGCATCGTAGAACAACGACACAAAGTCACGGTTAGTGGTCTTCTTCTGGGTTGCCACAGCCATGTCGATAGCCTTGTTGAAGACTGAATCCTCTGTGTGGCCAGCCAAGGCGCGGACCACATCAACCGTCGACACCTCAAGCATCACATTCATACCGCCCTTCAGGTCAAGGCCAAGGTTAATCTCGCGGGCCTGGCACTGGCGGTAGGTGTAACCCAGATAGACTTTCTCGCTGGCCATCGAGTCCAGATACTGAGCCTCGCGGTCCACCAAAAGAGAGTCTTTCAGCGTTTGTGCATACAGAGCATCACCATGCGATTTGGTGTTGATAAAATTTTGCGCTGTTGTGCTCTGAACATAGGCATCTGCCGCTTTCGCCGCGTTCTTCTCGACCCTGCTCGTAACAAATGTGAAGGACAATTGATACAAACATACCAAGACAAATGCCCATGTAAGAAATTTAATAAGTCCTTTATTCTGCATATCTTACGTATTAAAGTTTTAATTAGTTATTACACTTTTTGAACATGCAAAGATAATAAATTTTATCGACACAACAAGCATTTTCCCAAAAAAAGCCGTAATTTTGCAAAAAAAAGACCTGTCATGAACGACCCCCAACCAAACTCAACATCCAAAAGCCTACCCATCAGCCAATGGGCCGAAGAAGACCGCCCCCGCGAGAAGATGCTCTCCCAGGGCAAAAAAAGCCTCACCGACAGCGAACTCCTCGCCATCCTGCTTCGCACCGGGGTGGCCGGCACCAGTGCCATCGACCTGGCAAAAAAAATGCTCCAAGAGTCCCACAACAGCCTCACCGACCTTTCACGCATGGAAATCACCGATTTAATGAAAATCCACAAAGGGTTGGGCCCCGCCAAAGCGGTCACCGTGCTGGCCGCGCTCGAACTGGGCAACCGCATGATGCGCGAGGCCCGCGAGGTGAAAGACGACATCGTCCGCAGCAGCGACGACCTCTTCCACTACATCGGCCCCTCCATCTGGGACCTTCCCAACGAAGAATTCTGGGCCATCTACCTCAACCAGCGCAACAAGGTGGTTCGCAAACAGCGCATTGGCTCCGGCGGCCTCACGCAGACCACCGTCGACCACCGCATCATCTTCCGCGAAGCCCTCCAATACAACGCTGTCGCCATCGCCGTCGCCCACAATCATCCCTCAGGCAGTCTGCAGCCCAGCAAGGCCGACAAGGAACTTACCCAGCGTATATCTGCCGCCGGAAAAATATTAAACATCAGACTGATAGACCATCTTATCGTGGGCATTCTGCCCGAAGGTGGTCCAAACTACTTCAGCTTTGCCGAATCCGGTCTTTTGTGATCGTCACCGATACGGATTTCAACTGCCCCCCCAAAGGAGGGTTCATCTTCTTCACAACCACCTCCACATGCTCAATCGCACCGAAACGGGCCAGCAGCGCTCCCGCAACCCGCTCCCCCACATGCTCCAACAAATGGGAAGGGACTGCCATCTCGGCCTTTATCACCTGATAGACATCCAAATAACTGACCGTATCGGTAATACAATCCGACACCTGAGCCGCACTCGTGTCCGTCTCAAACGACACATCCAGCTCGAAATAAGTGCCGATAGCACGCTCCTCGGCAAAACAGCCATGGAACGCATAAAACCGCATTCCGTCCAAAGTAATCTTACTCATACCGAATTACTTAAAAGGGACACCCACTCCAGCCCGTACCCAGCGGCCAACCCCGGCACACTGCTTATGGCATCACCCCTCAACGAGAGACTGCCGCAGCTCACCAAAAGTATTGGCGCGACAGCATACCGCACCACTAAACCCGAGGCGACAGCCGCGCAGCCGGACCGGTGTCCTCCAAATCACACAATCGAGTCGAACTGCTTCAGGAATCGGAGGTCATTCTCAAAATACAGGCGCAAATCACGCACCTGATACTTCAGCATAGCCATTCTCTCCACGCCCATACCCAAAGCGAAGCCCGTATACTCATTCGGGTCTATACCACATGCTTTCAGCACATTGGGGTCAACCATGCCGCAGCCCAGAATCTCCAGCCAGCCTGTACCCTTGCAGATATTGCAGCCCTTTCCGCCGCAGATTCCGCACGAAATATCCATCTCAGCCGACGGCTCAGTAAAGGGGAAATACGACGGGCGCAGCCTTATCTGCGTCTGCTCGCCGAACATCTCCTTGGCGAAATAGAGAAGCGTCTGCTTCAAATCGGCAAACGACACATTCTTATCCACATACAACGCCTCCACCTGGTGGAAAATACAATGGGCACGGGCACTGATAGCCTCGTTGCGGAACACACGTCCGGGGGCGATTATGCGGATAGGGGGCTTGTTATTCTCCATCACCCTCACCTGCACCGACGACGTATGCGTGCGCAGCGCCACCTCCTGCCGACCCTCCTCCTTTTCGACAAAGAAAGTATCCTGCATGTCGCGGGCGGGGTGGTCGTGCGGGAAATTCAAAGCCGAAAAGAGATGCCAGTCATCCTCAATCTCCACCGACTCCGCCACCGTGAAACCGATGCGCGAAAAGATGTCAATAATCTCGTTCATCACAACCGACAACACATGCCGGCTGCCCAACTCCGAGAAATCAGTAGGCATCGTCAAATCATTCGTGCTCTCCTGCGTCTGGTGCTCCTCAACAAAGGCCTTGAACTCCTCAATCTTATTGGTCGCGGCAGCCTTCAGCATATTGAGAGCCTTGCCCAGCTCCTTCTTCTCGTCGTTAGGCACAGTTTTAAACTGCTCGAAGAGTTCGTTAATCACGCCCTTCTTGCCCAAATACTTCACGCGGAACATTTCGACCCGCGCGGCTCTGTCCTGGATGTTTTCAATCTGAGTGGCCTGGATATCTTGGATATAGGCCTGAATTTTGTCGTTTAGTATGCTCATCTTTCAATAATAGTCATCTTCATTTTCACATCCTCCAGCGGACGGTCCATCGGCCCGCACTGCACGGCGGCAATCTTGTCAATCACATCCATGCCTTCCACCACCTCGCCGAAAACCGTATAATCTCCGTCCAGGAACGGGGTGCCACCCAGCGTGGCATACACCTCGGCCTGCTCCTTCGAATACTTGCGGCCTGAACGCTGCTCCACCATCTTCAACTTCTCAGCATCCCACTTGTTGCCCTGCACGATATAAAACTGGCACGACGACGAGCGTTTCTCCGGGTTCACCTGATCAGCCTGGCGGGCCGCAGCCAGCGCCCCCTTCTTGTGATACAGCCCCGGCACAAACTCCGCCGGAATCGTATAGCCCAAATCGCCGTCGCCCAACATCTGTCCGGGCTTGGCATTGCGCGAGTTCGGATCGCCGCCTTGAATCATGAACTGATTGATAACACGGTGGAAAAGCACACCGTTATAAGTACCCTCTTTCACCAATTTTAAAAAATTATCGCGGTGCAACGGGGTCTCATTATACAATTTGACCACCATGTTGCCATACGAAGTCTCAATTTTTACATAGTAGACCTTATCCTTACTTACACCCTGTTTACCAACTGTTTGTGCGCTAACTCCCATCAAGAAAGAGAGAAAAGCAACCAGAAAACAAATTTTTTTTGTCATCATACCGGCTTTTTTTATTATTTTTGCAGATGCAAAAGTAGACAAAAAAATTCATATAAGCACAAAATAAAAGAAAAAATTATGAAGAAAAAAGCCCTGCCCCTTTTGGGAATTCTGTTAATCAGTGCATTATCCACCGCCATTTTCGCCTCATGCGAAAAGGACACTTTCTGCTATCTCGAAGTCACCGTCTTAGACGCCAAAAACAACAACCTCCCCGCACCCGGCGCATGGGTCAAAACCCAGTATGTCAAGAACAACGAGCAAGACCCAGAAAACAACGTTGTAGGCACCATCTCCGACACCGGCCAGTGCGACCAGAACGGCGTCTACCGCACCAAATTCGCCGCCCCGGCCATCTTCACCATCATGGCCCGCATCGATGAACCCGACACCGTCAACCACAAATTCTTCTATCGCCAAGGCGAGCGCACCGTCCGCCTCAAAGAGGGCGAGACCGTCACCAGCACCGTCAAAGTAACCGGCGACAAAACCCTCGGCCGCGCCGACTTCGGCGACATTTAATCCAACACCCCCATGCCTATGTCCGCCCAATTCACCGAGCAAGACCTGAAACAGATGGCAGCCCTCGGTCTCACCGAAGCCGCCGTCCAGCAACAAATCGAGAACTTCCGCAAAGGATTCCCCAAAACCGAACTGGTGGCCGCCGCCACCGTCGACAACGGAGGCATCCTCCGCCTGTCCGACGACGACATCAACCGCCTCTCCGCCTACTACGCCTCCGCCTCCCAAGGCCGGAAAATACTCAAATTCGTCCCCGCATCGGGAGCCGCCACCCGCATGTTCAAAGAGCTCTACGCCTTCACCTCCACCTACTTCGGCATCGACTACAAAATTGAGAAAGAACACCCCTCGGTCAAAGAATTTCTCGAAAAAATCCGCACCTTCGCCTTTTTCGACGACCTCGTCGCCTGCATGGCCAAACACCACGCCGACTTCGGCGACTACATGGACCGCGGCGACTTCACCACCGTCATCAACTTCCTGCTCAAAGACCAATACCTGGGCTACGGCAACCTGCCCAAAGGGCTGCTCAAATTCCACCGCTACGGCCACCTGCAGCGCACACCCCTCGAAGAACACATCGTCGAAGGCGCCGAATACGCCCGCATGAGCGACGACACCGTCAACCTCCACTTCACCGTCTCGCCCGAACACCGGCCCCTCTTCCGCCGGAAAGTGGCCGAAGTGAAACGCTACTACGAAGACGCCTTCCACGTCAAACTCAACATCACCTTCTCCGAGCAAAAGCACTACACCGACATCATAGCCGTCGACGAACAAAACAACCCCGTCCGCGACGAAGACGGCCGCCTCGTCTTCCGCCCCGGCGGCCACGGCGCCCTCATCGAAAACCTCA
>CAMVMX010000006.1 GCA_947168665.1 uncultured Bacteroidales bacterium | reverse complement strand
CCCCGACAGGCTGATTACAAATCAGCTACTCTACCAACTGAGTTACATCGGCTTTTTCAGCTTTGTCAAACAACTCTTTTTTCTCGTGTTTTGAGGTTGCAAAGATACTACATTTTTTCATTCCAGCCAAATTTTTTTTCTTTTTTCTCTCAAAATATTTTTTATCATACTGATTATCACACATGTTTTCCGATACATCCTTGCCTCATTTTAGCTATTCTCTCCCCTGTTTTCCAACCATTCCGCGCTTCAATTTGGCCATTTTCGGCCTCCTTGGATGGCCAATTTTCCTACAACGTCTTCAATTTATTATAAATCAAACTATTGCACCACCGACACAACTGGCACATCACAACAAAAACAGTTATTATTAAAATGGTTTACAACAATTTAACCACATCCCCCACGCTCATTATAACCCGCTGCCGCGGCCCGCACTCCTTTCATCGATTCCCCCTGTGACTTCCGCGGCCACTACACCTCCCCCAACCCATCCGTTACCCTCCGGAATGCGAACCAAAGCCTCCAAAATGCCTCCGTCGGGTTCCGCCTTCAGCTGGCCAACGGAATAAGATGCTCCGACAAACTTCTACTTTTCAGAAATCAAACCCAGGATACAACATGCACCGACTGGTGCAAATCGAGAAATGCCAACCCTCACTCAATTACAATGCAATAAACAAACTATCAAATAATTATGCCCCATATATGAAAATTATGCAAATAATTTATTGTCAAATTAAAAAAAAACGTACCTTTGCATCCGGAAACCGAATGTTAAACAACGGTCGTCTGGCAGATTAATGGGTTCTGTCTGTTCGGATGACCATAATCGGATGACCATAAAATGAATAAACAGAACCCACCTAAACGCTATATGGAAATCTTACTATATACCTTAATGATTCTTCTGGGAGTGGTGATATATTATTTTGAATATACACCTGTTCCAGACAACGTCTCAAAGAAAGACTTTTGGAGATATGGGGTAGGGAATGGCATCATCGGAACATCATTTATAATAGCAGGTGTTGTCAACCTATTCTGCGAAGACCATATATACTCCTATATCGATAAATTGAACGGGTTTTGGTGTGCCATGGTTATCATAGCCTCATTGGGTGCCTGTTTTCTCCTTCCATGGATGGTCAGGATTTTAAAAAGAAGTGTTGGTCGCACGAGAAATGAAAACAGCAAATAAAGCATTATTGTTGCCCGGCAAAACTTTAAACTAAAAGGCTGACATTTTGCAGTGTCAGCCTTTTAGTTTATCTTTGCAGTCGCATAACAACTAAATCATCGGGCAACGATACCCATTTTTCGGGAAGCCAGTCCGCGTTCAATCGTTAAACCTGGTAGACACATAGAGAATCCGGAAGATGAGTTTTCGAAGGATACACAGCGGACTCGTCAAAAGGCCGACAGGCTGTTCTGCACCCGCAGCGCAGAGGGCTGCCCGAACCTGCGTTGCCACAGGGAGGCTCTGTCTTCGTTCTAAGTTTGCAAGTAATGCAGCCTTTGGTCACCCGAATGTTTCCCGACAGGAAATTAAATGGAAATTAAATGGAAACCAAATGGAAAATAAGTAACGAACCCAGAGCGAAGGCGGGGATGGGGAGCTATTGCCGCGGCGGGGTTTGAGAGGAGGGGGAGCCGGGGGACGGGGCTTTGGCGCGGGCGGACGGTAGGGGCTGCTGGGTGGGGCCGCCGGGGGCGGCGAAGAGCTGCATGTGGCACTGGGCACAGTCGGTCTGCAGACGGAACCAGCGACCATTGTTGTGGAGGAAGAGGGGACCGGTTGGGGCTGAGGGGTTGCGCTTGAGGCAGATGCCCAGTTCGTAGCGTAGGCAGTATTGCGTAGTCATGAGGGCCACGCCGTCGTAGTGGTGAGTCTTTTCGAGGCCGAATTCGAGTTGCTGCACTCCATGTTGGCGGTAGAAGTGTTCGGCGAAGGTGTTGACGATGTTGGCTCGGTAGTCGAGCGAAGTTTCGAAATAGGGGGTGGTGTCGACCTGGCGCTGTGCGAGCGTGGGGCAGTGGCCGCGATGCTGCAAGTGGGAGTCTATGCGGTGGAGGATGAGCTGTTCGGTTGCGTCGCGCCGCAGCTGGTTGAGCGCCGCGGCGGGGACGAACCAGGGCTGGGCGCAGTGGTTGGCAAAGGTATGGGCGCGGAAAGGGGTGTCGCCCAGTTTGGAGAGCTGGCGTTGCATTTGCTCGGCGGCGCGGAGGGTGTCGCGGGCGGGTTCTTTGGGACAGGCGATGGTGGCAGTGGCTTGGAGACCGTCGGTGTCAGCGAGGGTGAGGGAGAGCCCCGCAGGGGTGTCGGCGAGGGTGATGCTGAGGGGGATGGTGCGCTCGGCGGTGCGGCCTTGCAGCTGACGCGAGAAGGATTGGTCGTTGTTGCGCCAAATGGGGGTGCCAGGTTTAAGGCTGTCGGGCATGCGGTTGGGGCGGATGGTGGCGCCCTGCACATGGTTGACCAGGAAGCCTTCGAGCTGGCCGCGGGGGTTGAGGAAGCAGAGGCCGTCGCCGGGGGTGAGGGGGAGAGAGGTGCGGAGGGTGATGGTGTCGCGGCCGAGGGCGGCGACAGTGCCGATGCGCTTGCCGAGCGATTTGGGGGTGGCGAAATTGGCCATAGGCTGGCGCTGGCGGAGGAAGTAGTCGGTGAAACCACGGTTGAAGGTACGCTCGGGGTCGGGGGTGAAGAAGAAACGGCAGGAGCCGGAGGAGGCGGCGCTGAGGTGCGGTTGGCCTTCGATAATGCGGTCGAGCAGCTGGCGATAGTAGGCGGTGACGTTTTTGACGTAGTCCATGTCCTTGAGGCGGCCTTCGATTTTGAAGGAGGTGATGCCGGCGGCAATCATGTCCTGCAAGTGGTTGGCGGCGGAGAAGTCGCGCAGCGAGAGGAGGTGCTGGTCTTTGCGGAGGGGGTTGCCGTGGGCGTCGAAGAGGTCGTAGGCGGAGCGGCAGGGCTGCGCGCAGGCTCCTCGGTTGCCGCTGCGGCCGGTGAGATATTGGCTGAGGTAGCACTGGCCGCTGTAGCAGACGCAGAGGGCTCCGTGCACGAAGGATTCGAGTTCGACAGAGGTGTGGCGGCGGAGGTGCTGCATTTGCTGGAGCGAGGTTTCGCGGGCCAGGATGACACGGCGGAAGCCAACGCTTTCGAGGAATTGGACGCGCTGGAGGGAGAGATTGTGGGTTTGGGTGCTGGCGTGGAGTTCGATGGGTGGGAGGTCGCACTCCAGCAGGCCGAGGTCCTGGATGATGGCGGCATCGACTCCGGCTTCGTAGAGCTGATGGAGGAGGCGCACGGCATCGTCTATCTCGTTGTCGAACAGGAGTGTGTTGACGGTGGCGAAGACACGGGCACGGTAGATGTGGGCGTAGCGGGCCAGGCGTTCAATGTCGGAGAGGGTGTTGCCGGCGGCTTCGCGGGCACCGAAAGCCGGGGCACCGATGTAGACGGCGTCGGCACCGTGGTTGATGGCTTCGCGGCCTTGGTCAAGGTTTTTGGCGGGAGAGAGGAGTTCGAGCTGCATGGTTACTGTATTTTGAAAGGGTGAAGGATGGGCGAGCGCGACATGTCGTTGGGGTTGGTGCCGGGTGTGCCTTGGGGTACGGCAGTGCCGAGACTGTCGAAATGGTGTTGCCAGTAGGCGGGCAGGGTGCCGTCTGAGGCAAGGAAATTCATGGGTTTGGATGGGAAAAGGGGGTTCCCTTCAGGGTCGAGGAAACATTCCTGCACCAGTTCGCTGCAGTACAGGCGGCCGTTGTGGGGCAGAAAATAAGGGTCGTAGGGCAGCCCGGTGAGGGAGTGCAGACGGGCGAGGAGGGTTGCCGTGTCGAAGGGGACGTCGACATAATAGTATTGCGCCATGCTGGTGAAACTGTAGTCGGCGTTGGTGTCGTAGACTGCGGCTATGAAGTCGTTGAGGGGTCGGCGGGCGACACCTAAAGCTGGAGTGGCGTCGATGACGAAGACTCCGCTGTCGGTGCATTCGGTGATGGCCACATGGGTGAAGGCGAGTTGGTGGGTGTCGAGCGCGGTGGCGGACTGGATGGCACTGCCCATGCCAGTGGTGTCGCGAATGAAGATGAGGTTGCCCGTGCTGAAGTCGCACATGGCAAAGAACTGGCTGGTTGGGGGCAGCGGGGAATAGTGCTGCTGGCACGAGGCGAATGCGGCCGCGAGACACAGGGTGAGGAGGAGTTGGCGAAGGGATTTCATATTATGACAGTTTCAGCAATGCGTCGCGAATCTCATTTTCGGCGACGGGGAGGTCGATGACGGGTGCGGAGAGGTCTTGCAACAATACACAGAGTATGTCGCCGTTGGCGTTTTTCTTGTCTTGGCGCATGTAGGTGAGGATGCCTTCGGTGTCGCGGAGGGTGTAGTGGGGCAGTGCGATGAGTTTGGCGGCCACAGCACGGTAGCGGTCGAGGACGGCGGGGTCGAGCCCCAGTTTGCGGACGGAGAGGTAGAGGGCGCAGACAAGGCCTACGCCCACAGCAAGGCCATGGGCGAGGGGTGATTGCCCGTCGTGGTGGCTGTATGCCTCGATGGCGTGGCCGAAGGTGTGGCCGAGGTTGAGGATGCGGCGGATGCCGAGGTCGCGGGGGTCCTGTTTGACTATGGCGATCTTGATTTCGGCACAGGAGGACAGGAGGTCGGCGCTGATTTCGAGCGTGCCTTGAAGAATCATGTCGCACAGTTGTTGGTAGTGCTGCCGGCTGCCGACCATGAAGGTTTTGAGCATTTCGAATACGCCGTTGAACATTTCCCCGTCGGGCAGCGTGTCGAGAAACTGGGGGTCGATGCAGACGATGGCGGGCTGGTGGAAAAAGCCTATCTGGTTTTTGCTGTTGTCGAGATTGAGGGCAGTCTTGCCGCCGATGGCGGCGTCGGCCATGCCGATGAGGGAGGTGGGGATGTTGATGTGGCGGATGCCGCGTTTATAGCCTGCGGCCACGAAGCCGCCAAGGTCGGTGATGCAGCCGCCGCCGAGATTGACAAGGACGGTGTTGCGGTCGGCTCCGGATTCGAGCAGGGTCTGCCACAGCTGAGTGGCAATGGCAATGTCTTTGCAGTCTTCGCCTATGGGCACTTCCATAAATTCGGCTTGCTGCAGCGGCTGGACTTTGGCAATGAGGGTGGGGAGGCAGTGGGTGTAGGTGTTCTCGTCGACGAGGATGAAGAAACGAGCGTTGTCGAATGCCTTGGCCGACAGCATGCGGTTGAGGCGGCTGAGCGATGATGTGCGGGAGGGAAGGATGGTTTTCATGGACGTGGATGATTAACGGATGAGGGTGACGGTGCCGGTGTGGCGGAGTTGCTGGTCGGGACTGTCGGCAAAAGCGTAGATGATGGTGTAGGCATAAGTGCCAGTGAGGCAGGGCGTGCCGTCGCAGGTGCCGTCCCAGGGCTGGGTGATGTCGTCGGATTGGAAGACTCGGAGTCCCTGACGGTTGAAGATGGCGATGTGGTATTGTGACAGTTGTGAAGCGGTGACAGTAAAGAGGGCGTTGGGCTCGCGACCGGGGGTGAAGATGTTGGGTACCCACAGGACGTTGTCGGTGGTGATGGATACCCGGTGAAAATCACTTCCGATGCAGCCGGGCAGAGAATCGTATTCGGCGGCGAGGGTGTAGACGGTGTTTTCGGCAGGGGATACGGAGATGAGAGGCGAGTGCTCTTGCCCAGCCAAGGTGGGGTCGGTGGGTGACGATTGCCACGTGAGATGGCAGGGGCTGTAGGAGTTGTCGGCAACAGAACCTTGCAATTGGATGGGAATCTGGCCTTCGGGGGTGAGTTGCCGGATGGCGACATCGGGGGTGGGCCAGACGGAGAGGTTGAGACGCAGGATGCTGTCGCAGCCGTTGATTTGAGAGAGGGTGTCGGTGTAGATGCCGGGAGCGGCACAGATATGTTGCCGCCAGGCGATGCTGTCGCCTTGACAGATGGTGTCGGAGAACGAGGTGGTGACGGACGAGGTGTCGAGGGTGAGGACGAGCCGGTCAATGGGCAGACAGTTGCCAATGGAGGGGTTGGGGAGGTAATAGGTGCCCGGCGCGGTGATGAGTGTGTCGGCCCAACGGTAGGGGAAGGTGCAGCAGCTGTCGAAGGAGGTGAGGGTGTCGATGGGTGAGATGTGGACGGTGCCGTAGATGGTATCGCGAGAGTGGTCGCTGAGGGGGGTGTTGGCATAGTCGATGATGGTCTGCACGAGGTAGGAGCCGGGAGCGGCATAGGTGTGGCGGACTACGGGGCCGAGGGCGGTGTGGCCGTCGCCAAAGTCCCAATGAAAGTAGGTTTGGTTGGTGTCGCAGTTGGTGTTGAAGAGAATTTCGTGGCCAAGGCAGAAGGAGGTGGAGGCAAGGGAGTTGTTGGGGATGCCGTCGGCATAGAATATCTTGGTTTGGAAAATCATGTTGTAGCAGACGTTGTAGCTATAGGCTCCGCCATGGTGGTGGGTGTAAATGGTATTGTACCTATCGGGGTCGACAGCATAGGTGACAAATGTTCCAGAGCGGTAGGCGGAGAATCGTTTGTGATTGGAGTGAACCCGGGTCCAGGAAAGGCACTGGAGAATCATCCAAAAGCGCTCGTTGACGAAAGGAAAGTCAGAATAACAGATAGAGTCGTATGGCTGTGTGTATGGCGAGTCAAAGTAAGCTGAAAGGATGTCGCGAGGGTATTCCAGACCGACATACGGCAGACGGGGAGCATTCTTTTTGTCTTCAAATTTGTAGTCGTGAGATACGAAGCCTTCAAAGCCACCTGAACCGACAGGGGGCAAATAGACGCAGAAGGGGCAGTCGTGGTAGTTATCGCCATATTGGCATACGATGCTGGGCTGTGATGTTTTTACACTATTGCTGTAAATGGTTGACGGCAGAGTCAAGTAACAGGACTCCGAGGCGTTGAGTGTATCGACGGGTTGGTTGTGGAGATACACAATGCAGCTGTCGCGCGTGGCGGTGATAATGGAGCCGATGCCGTTGCCGTGTGAAGATCTGTAGACCTTGCCTGCATAGGCTATGGGGACAGCTTGGTTGAGGGTGTAGTCGTAAACTGGCGTTGAGCCGGGTGCTGTAACCTTTGCCATGTTTCGGTTGCTTTGGAACACGGCTATTTTTTTGTTACGGAGTGCTGTGATTTGTGTGCCAGTAAAAGAACTTTTATAATTTGGGGGAACTCCCTGGGAGATGAGTTGATAGGTGTTGCCCGCATTGAGGGTTATGCGATGGTGGCGGTTGACGGGGAGTGCGTCGGTGGAGGGGTTGCTGAGGACGATGTCAACCTCGGTGTTGTCTTCTGTTGCAAGGATAACGAAGGCCCCTCCATTGGCGTCGGGCCAGGTTTGCACGATGTATTCGGGCTGGAGGGCCTGGGTGGGGATGACGGAGGTGGCACCACCGTTGGCGCCAAAGGCATAAAGATGGACGTAGGCGCTGTCGGTGGTGATGATGTGGATGCTTTTGCTGAGGATGGTGTCGGTAAAATCGGTGTGGACATGGCGGGCGGGCAGCGTGAGGGATGCGATGGGATAGTGGAGGGTGTCGTTCCCGTAGTAGGTCCGGCCGTTAATGCTGTAGTCGTTGTAGCAAGAATTGATTTCAGCCGAGTCGATAGGGCGGCGTTCAAGCGGAAGGGAGAGGATGCTTTGGCCAAAGGTGAAGATGGCGGTGCATGTGTCGTTTGAGCAGACTTGAACAAGGATACTGTCGATGTCCATGCCGTTGGGGACAGTAAGCCAGAAATCGGTGCCCTTGAGCGAATATTCCTTTTGCCCCCACGAGAGCAGGGGGAGCAACAGGAACAGGATGAAGAACGAGCGTTTCATTGTATCCTTAATTCCGCAAACGCGGTGTTAATAAAATGAGCGACAGGTTGTTGAAAACCTTTCAGGCAACCTGCCGCCTGATTCCATAATTATGTGTACCTTTGTATTGCATTAGCAGATACACGATTATGGATGCAAAGATACAAATAAAAAGCGATTCGGTACACAATTTGAGTGGATTTTTTTCTGCATCAACCATTTTCGTAAGTCAGGGCTTGCCGAAGTTATCGGTAACGCGTTGGGAATCAAAAGTAATTTGACGGAGTACAGCTACTCGAAATTTTCGAGTCGCTGACGGCGATATATCTGGCCGGAGGGTCGGGGATGGCGGATGCGAAGAGACTTTCGACCCCGTTTTCCGAAAAATCGAAGGACTACAGGCTGCGCAGCCCCGAAACGATACATTTGTGTCACCGCCACCCTACGTCCACACTCTCACCGACAACAAAGTCATCCAGCAATACGTCCTCAAACGCAATAGACTCCGGCCTCCCCAGCATCGACGGACAATCACTCGTCTTCTAATAAAAAAACTCGTCCCCCCCCATGCCAAGCGGCTCTTCTGATTTCAGAAAGTGTAGACTATACCGAAAGTTAGGGTCGGTTGCAAAGAGGTCCTGAATATGAATGGATAGTCAAAGGGGGTATTAATCCAATAGTTGAAACGATCGAGCATGAGACTCTGAGAGCCATAGGAAAGTTGGTGAAAAGTGGTTTTTTCGCCAGAGTCTTTTTTAACGGTGGAATGGATGTAGGCAATGTTCAGCAGGTTGAGATACAGGTCGGCGGAAAGATGGTCGTTGAAGTGGTAGGAAATGCCAGGTGTTAGTGTCACCCTGGACAAAGCAGTGCTTACACCACTTCCATGGGTATATGTTTCGGAATGGAGCCCGTCGGGATAATAGTCGTATTTCAGAACTCTATTTACATTGCGATGATAGGCACAGCCAAAATCAACACTCAGATGCGCGAAAAGAGACAGATGCCCGATAATGCGTTTGTCGTAGCGAGCATACACTCCTAAATTCCATGCAAGGTCCTCGTCGCTTCCATAGGTATCTGCACCGCCGTATGGGCTTATTGACTCCACAATTACTTGGTTGCTATCCGCTGTGCAGTAATAGACAATGCCCCCCGTGAGGCCTACGGAAAGGTTGTCGCCCAAGCGGTAGCCTAACAGCAGGTTAGGCGACAGCAAGTAGGCGTAGTTATTCTCTTTGTCCTCATCATAGGGATGATTGTTCGGGTAATTAATGGTGCTGCCAAGAAAGTTCGCTCCGCAATTGACGCCTATGGTAAATTGCGCCTGCGCCGTCACTGAAACAGCAAAGAGCAAGAGTGCAACAATTTTTTTCATAATGGAAATGTTTTACTATTGGTAGGCTCTAAAAATTGATTATTATTTTCTGGCTGTGACGGAGAGCCTACTTTAGCCACTTCGCCATTTTTGTTTGTTTCTGCAAAGGTTACATGGGTTTCAAATCCCAAATGCAGCCTCTTTTGTGGTCAATATTTCCCGTTTTTATAGTTTTCACCTCGCTTTCTGTTGGTTTGGTTGATAATTCCGATATCTGATACTATTTCTTACTGCCTTTATTCCGCAAACGCGGTGTTAATGAAGTGAGCAACAGGTTGTTGAAAACCTTTCAGGCAACCTGCCGCCTGATTCCATAATTATGTGTACTTTTGTATTGCATTAGCAGATACACGATTATGGGTGCAAAGATACAAATAAAAAGCGATTCGGTACACAATTTTAGTGATTTTTTTCTGCATCAGCCATTTTCGTGAGTCAGGACTCGCTGGAGTTATCGGTAACGCGTTGGGTATCAAAAGTAATTTGACGAAGTACAGCTATTCGAAATTTTCGAGTCGCTGACGGTCATATACCTGGCCAGAGGGTCGGGGATGGTGGATGCGAAGAGACTTTCGGCCCTGTTTTCCGAAAAATCGAAGGGCTACAGGCTGCGCAGCCCCGACACGACAGTTAACTCTGTCTGCGGATTTTAGGATATGATGAGTTGAGCGGTGGTGCGGGTGCGCTGCTGGAGGAGGATGGTGCGTGAGCCGACGATGTGGTCGATAATGTGCTGGGTGTAGTAGCGGATGGTGATGAGCTGGAGGCCTTGGTTGTAGCGCAGGTGGAACTGATGTTGCAGTTGGTCACGCAACTGGGAGAGGAGCAGGGGATTGTCGTCGATGCAGAGGGAGAAGCTGAGAGCGGTGTTTTGCATGAGGTTGACACGGATGTTGAGACGCGCGAGGACGGCAAAGATGGTTTGGAGGTTGTCTTCGGCTATGAAGCTGAAGTCTTTGGGCAGGATGGAGAGAAGGGTTTGGTTGCGCTTGAAGATGTAGAGGGGTGTGAGGGGACTGATGGTGGGGAAGGGACCGATGACGGAGCCTGGGGCATGGGGGTTGAGGAAAGAGCGGATGTGAAGCTGGATATTTTTGTTCTGGATGGGTTTGACGGTTTTGGGGTGGATGACGCTGGCACCGTAGTAGGCCAGTTCGATGGCTTCGTTGTAGGGGATTTGCTCTATTTTGACTGTGTCGGGGAAGTATTTGGGGTCCGCGTTGAGGAATCCGGGGACGTCTTTCCAGATGGTCATGCTTTCGGCATTGAGGCAGTAGGACAGAATGGAGGCGCTGTAGTCGCTGCCTTCGCGGCCGAGGGTGGAGGTGTGGCCATCGGCGCTGCCAGCAATGAAGCCTTGGGTGACGACGATGGAGTGTTGGGCAATGGGCAGGATGAGGCGGTCGGTGTTGCGCTGAGTGGTGGCAAAGTCAACGATGCCTTCGCGATATTGGTTGTCGGTGGCTATGACTTGGCGGATATCTACCCATTGGTTTGTGAGACCGATGGAGTTGAGGAAGTGGCTGATGATGGTGGTGGAGATGAGCTCGCCGAAACAGACAGTTTGGCTGTAGTCGAAATTGTAGGTGGTGGGGGCGAGGGTGCTTTGCTGCTCAAGTTGGGCAAAGAGGCTATCCAGATTAGCGTAGACGGGATGGGAGGAGTCGGGGAAGAGGTCGCGGACGATGGAGAGGTGGTATTGGCGGTTCTGGTCGAGGAGGGCCGGATGGTCGGCCACGGGACGCACGCCCGGCACCAACTGCTCGAGGAGGTTGGTGGTTTTGCCCATGGCGGATACGACGACCACAAGGGGACCGTCGTGCTGGTGAGCCACGATGGAAGCCATGTTGCGCACGGCTGCGGCACTGTTGACGGAGGCTCCTCCGAATTTGAATACTTTCATCGGTGTTGGAGAGGTGTTAGTGGGTTAGCGAAGCTGACGCTGGAGGTCACGGCGGGTGTCTTTTTCTTTAATGCTTTCGCGCTTGTCGTAGAATTTCTTACCTCGCGCTAAGGAGATGAGCAGTTTGGCGCGTCCCTGGGGATTGACGAAGAGTTTGACGGGGATGATGGTGAAGCCGCGCTCTTTGATTTTGTTTTGCAGTTTACGGAGTTCGCGCTTGTTGAGGAGGAGTTTGCGATCGCGCTTGGCGGCATGGTTGAGGTAGGAGCCGAAACGGTATTCGGATATGTGCATTTGGCGCACGAAGAGTTCACCTCCGATAAAGGTGCAGTAGGCATCGGTGAGGTTGGCTTTCCCGTCGCGGATGGATTTGATTTCGGTGCCAGTGAGGACGAGACCGGCGGTATAGTCGTCGAGCAGAAAGTACTCGTACTCGGCACGTTTATTTTTGATTTCGATGAGGTTCTTTTCTTCCATGCTTTGATTAACGCCAAAAGGGTTAATTTATTATGGATACGGCTGGATGTGGCGATGTTTTTTCTCGGTTGTGAAGCGGTGGGTGCCCAAAACTGCTGAGGGGGCTTTATGGACGAGGCTGCTGGCGGAGCTGCATCTCTTGGTCGAAGAGTTGGTTGCGGTAGGCTTGAAGGGTGGACAGGGGGTCGGTGAGGAAGTTGACAGGCAGGGCTGTTTCGGGCAGCCGGAAAGCGGGGTTGCTTTTGAGGAACTGGAGTATACGGAGCCCGTCGACACGTTCGGTGCAGGCATGGATGAAACGGTCGGCAGTGTGAAAATTGCGACGGAGGGGTTGCCAAAGGTCGTCGGTGCACAGTTGTTGCTGAAGAAAGGCGGACATGGGCGTAGGGCAGTCGTGAAGGTACAGGGCGGGGAAGGTGTCGTAGGTGGCTTTGACGGCGGCAAAGCCTTGGGGAGAGTAGAATGGGTAGCGGTCAGCCATAAGGCCTAAGCCTCCAGCCACGGCTGGGCCGGTGCCGAAAGGCACACGGTGGGAGGACCGGCCTTGGGGTTTGACGGTAGACAGGCTGTGGGAGGGATGGGCGTGAGCCAGTTCAACGACACCGGTCTTGGCAAATTTCTGCAACAGGTAGAAGTCTTCGCCTCCCTGCAAAGGGGTGATTCCCCCCACACGGCGGTAAGCCCAGAGGGGAAACACGATGGCGCTGCCCAGGGCGGTGAAGGCGTAGGGGTTGTGGATGAGCAATAGGTTTATCAGGTAGTGGCGCATGTAGCATTCGTAGCGGAGCATAGGACGGTCCACTTGGGCCGACCCGCTCAAGGGGTGATAATATGGCACAGCGAAAGCACTGCTGGCGGGATGGGTGTTCATGGTGTGGAGCACACTCTCCAGATAGTCGGCATCGATAGCAGTGTCGGCATCAAGGCTCACTACCAGTTCGTCGGAGTCGTGTTCGCTCATGATGCGTTCGAAAAGGAGTTTGCGCGCCCACCCCACTCCTTTCTTCTTACCTGTCCAGCCTTTGCCCACCGAGCTGCGGTCAATCACAACCAGAGGCAGGTCGTGGACCTGTTGCAGCAGGCGGAGGCAGACTTGGTTGTCGTCGAATCCAAATCCGCCCTCTTCATTGTTGACGCAGATGTAGAGGGTGAAATGGCGGAATGTTTGTCCTCGCAGCTGGGAAAGGAGCTGAGGCAGGTTTTCGCTCTCGGCCAGCACTGGCACGGCCACAGAAATATGGCGGTAGCGAGGCATGGCTGAGCGGTCAGAGTTTTATAATCTTGACGGGGTGACCATCAACATTGATGATATGGAGTCCGGCCGGGCGGTCGGAGAGGTCGAAAGAGCGTGTGCCGGCAGGGGTATCGATGTGTACCGGGCCAAGGGTGGGATTAGGGTAGACGCGGCAGTATTCGGTTTGGATGGGATGGGTACCTTGGGGCTGGGATTGCGGCGCATTGAGCACTTCTTTGATGTAGTTGATGAGCGAGTGGGACTGAATGTTCCAGTAGCGCGTGAGCTGTTCCGTGGGCAGTTTCTTGGTGTTGGACACCTCCATGGTGAGTTCGAGGGTGTTGAAGTGGTGGTTGAAATAGTCTTGGCGGCCGTTGTAGATAACATACCAGTCGCCTCCGGCAATATAGCCCGTTCGGTTGACGGCGGTAAAGCTGCGCGAAGAATAAAGACGGCACGTGTCGACATAGCGTTTGCACACGGCTTGCCACCATTCGGCCTGGGGATGGGAACGCTCGGCGGAGGTGAAGCTGTCCCAGGGGTAGTTCATCACTTCGCTACCTCCGTGCAGGTTGGCGCTCATGACAAAGTGGTGCTGTTCGGCATAGTCCATCATGGCGATGTTCTCGGGCTGTATGTCGTCTAATGGGTCGGCTCCAAAGGGGTTGGGGTAGTTGCGATTGAGGTCGACAGAGTTGGCATTGTAGCGCTGGGAGTAAGCCACTGTGTTATCGCCTCCAAAATAGGTGCCGTCGGGGTTGGCTAAGGGGTTGATATATATCACCACACGGTCGAGGAGGTTGGTGATGTCGGCCGAAGAGCCATAGCTGCTCAGGAGGGTGTCGCACAGGCGCAACATGAAATAGAAACCAGTCAGCTCGTCGCCATGGATGGTGGAGGAGTAGAAGAATTCGGGCCGATGCAGGTCGTTGGGTTCGGAGCCGGTGATGACAAGGGAAAGGATGAGCCGTCCACGGACGGAGGTGCCTATGGTGTCGAGATGGCACAAGTCAGGATATTCCTCAACAAAATGGTTCATCATTTCGACATAGACGCTGTAGGTGGGGTAGCGGTTCCACTGGCGCATCTCGTCGAGGGTGGTGGCCATGGTGAGGGACTTTGAATCTATGCTTTCCTCCACAGGCGGAAAAGCGTCGGGACGGGGCTGCTGGGCCTGGGCGGTCAGCGCAACGAGGCACAGAAGGAAAAAGGTAGCGATGGGTTTCATCATGTTACTCGGTTTTCTTGTTTCGGAAAGTGAAAAGCAGGTTGCCGAAGAAGTTCCATAGGGTGGTGATGCCCACGGCCACTACCCAGAGTATATAGAAGCGCCAGTCGGCAGCCCACTGGGGCAACAACTTGTTCAGCAACCAAAGGCTCCCGGTGTTGATGCCCAAGCCTATGGTAGAAACGATGATGAATTTCACGTACTCAACCCCCACCTGCTTCTCTTTGCTGCGGAAGGTCCAGATGCGATTGAGGAAATAGTTGCTCGACGCGGCGGCAATGAAGCCAATGGTGTTTGCCACAAATGGGTTCATCTTCACCACCTCCTTCAGCAGGAAGAGCAGCCCGCCATGGACAGCCATGCCGCTGGCACCCACCACACCGAACTTGATGAATTTCAGCACCAGCTCACGCAAGCGCGTACCGATGGTCTCGTCAGTCATTCAGGATACAGGTGTGTTAGAAACGGGCCTCGTTGGGGTCGTGAGGAATACCGGTTTTGCGAATCTTACCGGCAGGTTGCGGCTTCTTGGGACGGCTGATGCGGTGGGCCGGTTTCTTGGCACGCGGCAGGTACTTCACATCGCCGGCGGCGTTCACTTCAGGAGCGGACACCTTGCCGGTGGTGAGGTTCACCTTGATGTGCCAGTAGTGGCCACAGCCGCCCTCGGTCAGCACGATATCCTTGGTGAGGCGCTCAGCGGCACTCTCGTCCCACACGAAGTTCACCCACACGATGTGGCAGCCGTTGAGATCAGTGAATCCCACGTACTGGCGCTCATAGCGGCGCATGTGCTCGTCGACCACCGGGCAGTCGCCCTCCTGATTGATGTGGTAGCGGTTGACGTATGCTATGCGTTTCTGAATCAAGCGCTCGGCCTCGGCAATATCCTCCTCGGTAGGGGTATAGCGGCCATCCTGATTCTCGACAGTGAAGTCTACATCCCAGCTCTCATGGAAATTGTAGCCGTGATAGTTGCTGCCGTTAATCTCTTCATAGTCCCAAGTCTCCACCGGGACCACATAATCCTGTGCCTTGGCTATGCCGCACACAGCCATGGCCAGAGCCAATACTATTGCAGTTCGTTTCATATTCCTATATCAGTTATAATGCTAAAATAACATTCTTTTCGTCGTCGTCCAATAACTCGAAAATCGTTGCAAAAGTACACAGATTTTGCAAAATAGACAAAATTTTTTTCGGTGTCAGAAAAAATTCTTATATTTGCAATTTGATACCGAATGGGATACGGAACTCTCTTTGACGTTAGAACCATTTAATAAACAGGCAATAACAGCACACCAATGAGAGCTGGTCGGCGCAAAAATGTGCCCCTTGGCCGAAGTCTCAACGCGGTCTCTGCTTTAGTGACAATACAAAAATAAAACTAATAACATCGCATTATGAATAAATTCGTAACAGTAAAAGAAGCTGCCGACAAGATTCACGACGGCATGACTGTAATGGTTGGCGGATTCCTCGGCGTAGGCAATCCCATCGCGCTCATCGACGCCCTTGTCGAGAAAGGAGTCAAAGACCTCACCATCATCTGCAACGATACCGCCTATCCCGAAGTGGGCGTGGGCAAACTTATCACTAACCACCAGGTCAAAAACCTCATAGCCACCCATATCGGCACCAACAACAACACTATCGACCAGATGAACGCTGGCGAACTGCACGTCACCCTCCAGCCCCAGGGCACCCTGGCCGAGCAGATCCGTGCCGCAGGCGCAGGCCTTGGCGGAGTGCTCACCACCACCGGCCTCGGCACCGTGGTAGAGAACGGCAAGCAGAAAGTCACTGTCGACGGCAAAGAATACCTCCTCGAGAAACCCATCCGCGCCGATGTGGCCATCATTGGAGCCAACATCTGCGACGAGAGCGGCAACTTGGTCTACAAAGGCACCAGCCAGAACTTCTGCCCCATGATGGCCACCGCAGCCGACACCGTCATCGTCGAGCCCCAGGAGATTGTCAAGACCGGCACCATCGCCCCCGAAAACGTCAAGACCCCCGGCATCTTCGTCGACTTCATCATCAAGAAATAAACATCCCTCCCCTGTGGAGTCCCGCTCCACTATAAACACAACAGGGGCGGCGGCGCATTCGCGCCGCCGCCCCTGTTTCATTCTGCCGCCAACTCGTAATGGGTGCTTCTGCCGCCAAAAGATATCAATCGCACTGCTATTCTCCGCATATTTGCGGAGAAAAATGCCTTTTTTCTCCGCAAAACAGTCGGTCACACCCCAGGTAAAAACCTCCCGACCGGGAAATCACCTGTTCCCCTTGGCGCGATTGTGCGTGAGACACAGCATCTGGCAGTTCTCCTCCGTGGTGGCGCCCCCGTGGCTCCACGACTCCACATGGTCGGCGTCCATTTCCTTCTCACTCCAGATCTTCGTGCGCCGAGCCTCATGCCCCATGGCGCATAAGGGGCAATTGCTTATCCCCCGTCGTCGTGCATCCTCCGTCTGTCGCTTGTACACACGGCGCTTCGTAGCCTCGTCAAACACACGTACATCCAGCAGACGTGTATCCTGCTCGCCTCCCAACAAATATTCAAACACACCTTTGCGGTTCTTCACACATGGGTCGTCCATCAGCTCGGCGGCACGGGCAGTCATCTTCTTTTGGTCGTATGGGGTGTTGTGGTACTCATCATAAAGCTTTCCCCACTTCAGTCCGCACATCTCGCCATAATAATCGGTGAAAATACTTTCCACCCAAGCAATGACATCGTCGAAATGAGCCTTCAGCTCGTCAATCTGAGTGTCACGGCGGTGGGCTTGCATATACTCCTCCACCTGTCCATGACTGACCCAGTCAAGGGCGGTGTTGAGAATCTCCTGCCTCTTCACCGCACCACGCACGTATGCGCCCCATTTTTGCACATTGGCATTTCGGCTGTTGCTAAACACTTCACGCGCTTTTGTCACAAAAGGACCGCTATACACCGCGTTCAGCTCTTCCTGTTCGTTGAGTGGGATACCGACAAGATTAATCGTTTGAAACCATTGCTTTATCTCGCTCTCCGTGCCCTCACATTCATATACCAGCAACGGAGAGTTCTCTATCAATGTCTGCTTGTCCTTGGGCAAGGCATGGAACCGGTAGGGCAGCTCGTCGCTCATCACAGAAAACTTGTCCGTCAGGAAACGTCCTAATGAAGTGATGCGCTGCTGCCCGTCCAACACCTCCAGCCTTCCGTCCGGCAGCTTGTTGAAGTAGAGTAACCCCAGCGGGTATTGTTTCAGCACCGAGGCGATAACAGCCACCTCCTTCTTGCCGTTGTCCTCGGCATAGAGGTAGTTCCGTTGATACTCCGGCTGGATGGTCAGCCTGCCCGAAAGGCCATACAGACCCTTCTCCTCCAACTCGTTATACACAAACCCATCGCACAATTCCCCGATGGTGTATTGTTTCAGTTCAGTATGCATATTGTATTTGTAATTATTTCATTCTTGCAGGACGAAAGGCACTACCCCACTCCTTGCGAGTTATCTGACTCTCCATGCTATGTCTTTTATCTATCTTTGCATTCATAAGTTGCGTTTTGGTCTGGAATCAATCGGATTTCTTTTTCTTGCTATGTCGGGAAAAAGTTGTATTTTTGCAAAATGAAAGGAGTTTATTATGGATACTATAGAATGCACGACAAATCCTATCGCAAAAGTGTCGATTCATGCGCCGTCATCATCACGTGATGCAAATGAAAAGATGACTGAAACGCCGGAAAGTGAACTGATGACGGTGGAGGAATACTTCGGCATTTTAAGAAAGAGGGTAAACGAGTATTATGACAACCTATAAGGTTAGAATGCATCGCATGGCAGTGCTTGATATGGACGCACTGTATGAATATCTTATATCGGTCATGTCAAAAGAAGGGGCAAATCGTTATATTGATGCAATGATAGCCGAGGTCAATTCTCTCTCAATCTTTGCTGACCTATATCGTCCGAGTCGATATGCTGACATCCGGTGTTACCATCCGAGAGCTTGCCGCATGGTATCTCATAATAAGCGGTGGGTATATGTTTTCCATATAGAAACGGATATGGTCATCGTTGACCGCATTCTTCCTTCAAAAATGATAACGAAATAATCATTTCTAACATAACCGAGCATAGCACTTACCTAATATGCTAAGTGTCTATCTTTTGGCTCTATTCCCTGCTGGTCTATGCTGGCGGGGATTTCTTTTTCTTGCTATGTCAGGAAAAATGTGTATCTTTGCAACGTCAAACACCCCGAAGTCCGCAAGGGTGAAGGGTGGGCGACAGAACATATAGATAAGACGTTGTAACGGCGTTTATCTGCGGCTCATGAATCTCGCAAATTCTATTTGGTACCGCAATAACGCAATGTTCAATGTCCATGGTTGGGCATATAGTAGTCCTTACTATATACCATCAGCGTGGGCTTCGGCATTGCTTATTCTGTACCAAGGGCAATGCGAGAGCCTCATGAGCGGGATAAGCAAAGTGGCAGATTCCCGCGCTCTTTTTTATATGCTACCTCCATCACAATTATTACTCCAACGCCAAGGGAATCGCGCTGGGAAGAAGTTGCGCCCGACACGGATTAGGGTGATAAAGATGACAAAATCATTTCAAATGTTTGAGGGCAAAATCCGCTCATTAAAACAGCATCTCCAATTAATGGATATTGCATTAACATCTGCTAATAAAACCTGTCTCAAGTCCAAGAATGAGGAAACAACAATCGCTACAGCTTTACAATCATCTGTCAAAAAACATCCCCAACTTAACATCCCCAATAAACAAATAGACATTAGCAGGACTATTACTACGTCAAGAATAAAAATCAATGAACAAGCAATAATAGAACTATATGCCGCTTTTTCTGATTACCTTTCATCAATTGTTAGTGAGCTAGCACATTCTGTTTCAAAAAAAAAGATTCTTGGTCTTATTTCAGCCATTCATCCAGAAACAGAAAAAGATAATAATAAACTATCATATAAAGATATCTTTGAGCTAGCCTCATACGATGCTATTTTAGATGAAATAAGTCATCGAACTTTTCGAAAAATAGAGAATCAAAGGAGCACTATAAAACAAGTAGAGACATTCTTCAATACTCTAAATCTTGAAATACCGGAAGTAATAAAAGATGATGCATTATTATATTTAGGTGTTAGACACTTAATTATCCACAATAATTCAAAAGCTGATGAAACCTTTAACAATAGCAATAATAAGGGCATCATCAAAACAAATCATGGAAAAATACAGATTAATTATCAACTTTCTAATGCTGCTATTGAAAAAGTCACAGAATTATGCATGTTAATTGATGCTGAATTTGTCAACAAATGTTTAACTCAATGATAATAAAATGAAATGAAACGCTTACTATCGATTCTTTCCCTCCTTTGTGCTTTATTCAACAATGCCTATGCCTATGACTTTAGTGCTGTTGCACCGTCAGGGCAGACTTTGTACTACAATATCTATGATGGTGTGGTATATCTGACATATCCAGGCTCTCTCAATGGTCACTATTTTTGGTTACATTACACACAACCAACAGGATCCCTTATTATTCCTGATAGTGTATCCTATGGAGGTCAAATATATGCTGTCACTGGCATTGGAGACTATACTTTTTATAATTGTAATCAACTAACTTCCATTTCTATTCCCAATACTGTCACTGAAATAGGTGGTTATGCCTTCTATCAATGTAGTGGGTTAAACTCACTCTCCATCCCTAACTCTGTTGCATATATTTCTGGCTATGCCTTTTCCGATTGTTTTGGAATAACAGGCACACTCTCTATCCCTAATTCTGTAACCTATATTGGCGGTTATGCTTTCAATGCCTGTTCTGGTTTAACCTCTATTGCTATCGGCAACTCTGTCACAGAAATTAGTGGATACGCCTTCCGTTTCTGCACTGGACTGACTTCTATTACTATGAAGAGCTACCCACCTACCATATATTCAAACACCTTCTCGGGCTTCCCTGTGAACATTCCTATCACCGTTCCTTGCGGGGCGGCGTCGAGTTATATGAGTGCTGCCAACTGGAGCAATTTTACTCATTTTGTTGAGGGATGTACCACTATCACTGTTACAACTAATGACTTCACTCTTGGCGGAGTGACGGGTGGTGGGGAATATACTGTAGGTGACACGGTGACGCTGACAGCTATCCCTTTTGGGGGGTCACGCTTTATTGGGTGGAGCAACGGCTCACAGGAGAACCCGCTGACTTTCGTTGCCACCACAAGTCAGAACTTTGTCGCCGCCTTCGGGGTCGGAGAACTGCCACATGATACTGTCTATGTCCACGACACAACCTACATTAACAACTATATTCACGACACTATTGTCAGGCATGTGAACCACTACATCCACGACACTACCTTCGTCAACAACTACATATACGACACCATTTACCTAAACCACTATTTCCACGACACCATCTTCATCAACAATTACATATACGATACTATTTACCTAAACCACTATATCTTCGACACCGTCTATATCCACGACACCATCTATATCCAGGAGGGTGAGAGTATCGGCAACATTGCCCTGCTCAACGCCAAGATTTATCAACGCAATGGGCAGATAGTGGTGGAAGGTGCTGAGGGATACCCTGTCTATCTCTATGATGTGATGGGGCGGTTGCTGGCTACCCGTCGCGAGACGGCTCAGGAAGTGATGCTCGACGTGCCTGCATCGGGTGCCTACCTCGTCAAGATAGGCGACGCTCCCGCACGGCGCATTGTTGTGCGACAGTAACTATTGGATTATACGAATGTGTTATCGTGTAGATGAGTAGTTATTACTCATATTTCCACACGATAACACATTTCTATTTTCTATTACTTTTGGTGGACTCTATTTATTTGTTTTCGTTGTGGCGTTCCTTCTGGACGCAGTCATCTTGTTGCTGACAATCACCGCACTGCGCCTTACGGCTTGTAAGGTGTTATGAAGAGTCTCACCTCTACGAGGTGATAAGTTCCAATAAGAAACGCACCTTTTTTGAGAGAAAGACAAGGCTGGTTAAAGATTTTTTTCCAGCAAAGGAAGAGGGAAAAAATCCCTCTCCCCTTGCACGGATGGAAAAAAGTTGGTATCTTTGCAAACACTGAACAGCGGTTGGGTTTGGTCGCTTGCGCGCCGCAATACCCAATAGCACAACGCAATAACAAAAGAATTATAAACAATCAAAACACCTACACAATGGCAGTAACTTCTATGCTCCGCGTTCGCATGAGCGCAAAAGACGCCCACTACGGCGGCAATCTCGTCGACGGCGCACACATGGTCCACCTCTTCGGCGACGTGGCCACCGAACTTCTCATCAAACAGGACGGCGACGAAGGTCTCTTCTGCGCCTACGACATGGTCGAATTCAAAGCCCCCGTCTATGCCGGCGACTACATCGAGGCTTATGGCGAGATAACCCACGTCGGCAACACCAGCCGCAAGATGAAATTCGAGGCCTACAAGGTGATCCGCACCCTGCCCGAAATCAGCGCCAGCGCCGCCGAGGTGCTCGAGGAGCGCATCCTCGTGGCCCGCGCCACCGGCACCTGCGTCACCCCCAAAGAGTGCCAGCGCTACAATAAATAGACAGCCTCACCTGCCTCCATGTTCTGCCCCCGCTGCGCGGGGGCTTTTTTTTGTGCCGGCGCGGGGGCATTCGCCCCAGGCCCGATCCCTGTCCGCCCGGAGTACGGCTGTGGCGGGGCATTCCAACGCCGGGAAGGGCAGAAGGGGCCGTTGAACGGGGGGTGAACGAACCAATGGCGAGCGGGTCCGGGGCGAAAAAGCAAGCGGCCGGCCCCTTCGGGGCCGGCCGCTTAGTATTGCCTGGCGCAAACGCGCTTAGGCGTTCTTCTTGGCGGCTTCGAGGGCGGCCTGTTCGCCGGTGACCTTTTCGAGCCATTTGACCATGCAGAGCATCACTATCATCGAAAGGAAGCAGACGGCCATGAAGACGAGCCAGCACTTCCAGATGGGAATCTTGTTGTAGAGGGCGGGGCCGATCCAGAGGAAGCCGTTGCCCACGGCGGTGGCGCCGAGCCACAGGCCCTGGCAGAGGCCGAGGAGGTTCTTGGGCGCAACCTTGGAGATGAAGCTCAGACCCAGCGGGCTGATGAAGAGCTCGGCGACGGTCATGCCGAAGTAGTAGACGATGAGCACCCAGGGGGCTGCCTTCTGTGCGGCGGCGGTGGTGGCGTCAAGGGCGCGGAACTCGGTGCCCGAGGGATAGCCCTGGATGTTGCAGAAGATGGACAGGAAGAGGTAGGCGCAGCCCGCTATGCCCATGCCGATGGCTATCTTGCGGGGGGTGGAGATGGCTTTGCCGCGACGGGTGAGACCCTCAAAGAGCCACATGATGGGGAAGGTGAGCAGGATGACGAAGAAGGGGTTGACGGCTTGCCACACCTCGGGCGGGATGGCGGAGGTGATGACGAAGTCGCGGGCAAAGAGCGACATGGAGGTGCCGTTCTGGTGGAACGACCACCAGAAGAAGACGGCGATGATCAGCACGGCAAACATGGCATAGAGACGCTGTTTGAGCTCTTTGGCCATGGCGAGTTTCTCTTCGGCGGTATACTGGACGCTCTCTTGAGCGGCTTTCTTGGCGGGAGTGGGGAATTTCTTCTTGGTGCAGAGGAAGATGGTGAGGGAGATGAGCATGGCGGCCACGGAGGCGATGAACGAGTAGTGGACACCGGTGTTGAAGACGTTGAGGTAGTTCTGGCAGATTTCCTGTGCGGCGGCGGTGTCGGTGGGCAGGGTGACGTGCATGGCGGCGAAGAGCTCGGTCATTTTGGTGAGGGCTTCGGCACCCATGGCGCTGCCGGTGGCGATGAACTGATGGCAGAGGGCGGGCAGGTCGGCGTTGTATTCAAAACCGTTCTGGCCTAACCACCAGCTGCGGAGCAACGGGGCCACGAAGGGGGCGATGAGACCGCCAACGTTGATGAACATGTAGAAGATTTGGAAACCGCTGTCGCGTTTGCCTTTGGCAATGCGGAGGGCTTCTTCGCCTTGTTTGGCGGCTTCGACTTCGTAGTCGTCATACATCTGGCCTACGATGGCTTGCAGGTTGCCTTTGAACAGGCCGTTGCCGAAGGCGATGAGGAACAGGGCAGCGCAGGTGAGGGGCAGGAGCCAGACGATGTTGCCGGCGGTGGCCAGGATGGGGATGGCCAGGATGACGTAGCCGGAGGCCATGATGAGCAGGCCGGTCTGGATGGTGCCCTTGTAGTTCTGGGTGCGGTCGGCTATGATGCCGCCCACCAGACTGAGGATGTATATGCCCATATAGAATATGGAATAGATTAATGTTGCCTTCTCCTCGGCCAGGCCGAATTTGGAGCAAAGGAACAGCACGAGCACGGCGTTCATAATATAGTAGCCGAAGCGTTCACCCATATTACTCAACGCTGCTGCGATTAGACCTTTTGGATGTCCTTTCATAAGTGTAACGTTTTAATGATTAATATTTTAATAATTAATTGTTGTCCGTTTACTTTGATTTTTATCGTGCAAAGATACAAAAAAATCTCAATAAATCGTATCTTTGCAAAGATTTTTAACGGACTCTCTCATGATAAACGATATGATAGAACAGGCTTTGGAAGCTTTGCGCGGCGGCGGGACGCTGCTCTATCCCACCGACACGATATGGGGCATAGGGTGCGACGCCACCAATGCCTCGGCCGTGGAACGCATCTATGCCATCAAGGAGCGCGACCATTCGAAGTCGATGCTGATACTGGTGTCGGAGGCTATGCTTTCGGCTGAGCTGCCGGAGGAGGTGAGGGCGCTGCTGCTGGGCGGTGGACGTCCCACTACGGTGGTGGTGCCTGCCGGCTATGTGGATGCGGCCTTGCCGGACAATCTGCTGGCCGCCGACGGGACGGTTGGGGTGCGGGTGCCGAGGATGGATTTCTGCCAGGCGTTGCTGTCGCGGTTCGGCCGCCCTGTGGTCAGCACGTCGGCCAACTTCTCCGGGAGGCCTTCGCCGCAGGGATATGCCGACATTGAGGAGGCTTTAATGCGGCGGGTGGATTTCTGCCTGCCCGATGCGCCGCAGTTCCGCCACCCCGCCACGGGAGCCAGCCGCATATTAAAGGTAGAGGCCGACGGGACGGTCGCGGTGATACGGGGCTGAATCGCTCGTGTCACCTGCTGTCGTCATACCCCCTGTTGACTGGCTGTGTTGGTTCTGGGCAGCCGTTAGGGAGTGTTCAGTTTGTTCCATTTTTCTCACCAATTTTTGTCCACTTGCAAAGATACGATATTTTTCTGATATACAAAGAAAAATAAAAATCCATTCGGTAGTTTGGCAGTTTTTCATTCGGTGGTTTGGCAAGTGGTGGCAGACGGAGCGACCAGTGGGCCGATGATGTTAAAAGTTTAGTACCCTTAGCTGAGGGGGCAATAACCACGGTCGCTGTACGTTATGGAGGATATAAAAATGAACAAGATGGGCAGAATAAAGGCTTTTTTCCGACGGAGGGATGGCGCATTCTGGTATAGGGTGGTGCCAGTAGTCAATTTGATTTTAGTGGCACTCTGCGTATGGGGCAACAGCCAGACGAATGCGGGCTTTTGTCGGCCCGTGGTGTGGGCGGCCGTGTTGCAGACGGTCAGTTTCCTTAATATAATCTCTTTCACCTGGTTGGAGCGCACTCGGTTGAGGGGTGTGAATGGGCTGCTGTGCGGCATCAGCACAGGCGTGTATGCCTACTGGTGCCTGTTTCTTGGCGGGTGGGTAGTGCTGATGCCTGTGCCGTTGTGGTTTCTGGCGCTGCTGGTATGGCGCAATGCCGTGCACCCTGTGGAGCGGAATATACGGGTGTGGTATCTGGCCGGGGTGCTGGGATGTGTGCTGTTTGCCTCTGGCAGTGGATGGCTTTACCACGCCTCGTGCAAGGCGTATGAGCGGGGGCAAGTGCCGGACGGCAACCCGATGACGGAACGCATTGCGGGCATGCATTTCCTCTACCACACACGCCTCTGTATCTACGACGGCTGGCGGCCACCGCTGCACGACCCCGCCATGGTGTTGGGGATGCGATTGAACGGTGGGCGCGACCCCCTGTGCGACCATGATTTGGAAGAGCGTGTGGCGTTGTACCACCGCATGTACCCCGACAGGCCTGTTGTGATGCCCTGTGCCTGTTGCCGGGAGTCGCAGCGCAATGGGTACCACGACGACCCTCTTTGGAAATCATTTCATTCGACAAAAGCAAGGTGACGGTGTCGCACGAGGTATGGAACTCTTTCAGTGTTGAGGATAACAACCAGTGGATATCCCAATACGGATTGCCGTTCCGCTTTGTGGACAGCACTTTCTGTCAGGTGGTGTATTTAGAGGCTAAAGCCTATTGAAACACCCCCGGTAGTTTTAGTCAAACTACCGGGGGTTATTTCATACTTTGGGCTGTGTTCGGTCAGCCAACGGTGCAACGGCTATCCCAGCACGGCCTTCATCTCGGCCTCGTTGCGGTAGGTCATGCGGCGGAAGAGGTTCTCCTCATCCTTCTGGCGGGTCACTTTCACCTGCTCGGCCACATAGTGCTGGATATTGGTGTAGCGCTGCAGATATTGCTGCCACATGTTTTCATCCAGTTTGTGGCACTCGCCGAGAAGGCAAAGCACCTGATAGGCATGGCGGCGGCACATGTCGGGATAGTCTGCCCACCACTGATTGTAGCGGTCGTGCACCTGCTGCCAATTTTCCACCTCGCCTTTCTCAATCTGGTTGATGAGGCTGTCCAGCTCCTGTTGCGGCACCAGCTGGCCGCCCAGGTTGACCCATTCGCGTTCGCGCTCGCCTTCAGCCAAGGTCGCTTCGGGCAGGGCGGTCTGTTTTCCGTCATCGGTGAGGGTGTTCATGGCATAGTAGATGAGCATCTCCTCATAGGCCTTATAGCCCTGTGCGGCCTTCAGCACCCGCACGGGACGCTTGCCCTTTTCCATGCCATAGGCCAGCACTTCGACATGCTCCTTGTCCGGCCCAAACTTTTGGTAGGCCTGTTCGGTCCAGTATTTAAGCAGCATCCGGCCATTGATGATCTCCTCGGCGGTGTCGGGGGCAAAGGGCGAGAAGACAATATGCTGCGCTTTCTTCTTGCGTTTGTCGCGCTTGGCAAACTTGGTTATATTGCGGTTCAGGGCATACATGTTGTACATCCACCAATAGGCGGGCATCACCTCCAGGCAATGCTTGGAGGCATTGTTGTTGACCAAGGCAAAGGGCAGTGTGATGCTCAGCTCGGCGGGATAGGCCCCTTTGGCCAGCAAACAGTAGGAGGCAAAGCTCGACGAATGTTTCAGGCTGGTACACAGACCTGGCCAGAAGCCGCGTCCGGCCACTATCTCGTTGTCAGCCGTGCGCCCGTTGTGGTTGGAGCCCACGGTGCATCCTGCAGCCAGGTTGCTCTGACCCATCACCAGCGACGCTATCAGGAACGAATTGTTGTGGTGCTGCTCGTGGGCGGGGAAGATGATGTTGTTGCCCACCTCGCAACGGGCAATAGTCGAATTGTCGCCCACCACCGTGTCGTTGAGGCGCACGCCGAACTCCAGATGCACGTGCTCACCCAGCACAAAGCGCATGGCAATGCAGCCGTACTCGCACGTGCAACCGTAGCCCACCACGCCATCGGCCAGCACTACACAATCTTCTATGCGGGTGGGAGTCTCCGCGTCCGAGAGGATGGCCACATTGTGCAGCGTGCGGGTGTTCTTGACAATGCAATGGCTCCCCACATGGCCGTAGCTGCCTTCGGGGGTGGCCAAATGGCGGCGGGTCATCTCTGTTAAGCGTTGCACCAGCTTGTCGTGGTCGCGATACTTGGCCCAGAGATATGCGTCGCCTATCGTCATGCCGCTGAAAGGCAGTATGCGGCGGCCTCCGTTCTCATTCATCGGCTCAATCCAGGGGTACTCATTCTCCAGGGCGGGAGCCGTGGCAGTCATCTCATCGATGTTGAAAAGCAGACAATGGTCGCCCACAGTGTAACCGCTGATCATGTGTACATTGTGCACAGCGCAGTGGCTGCCAACCGTGGTCTCGGACAGCATGCTGTTGTACACCCCTTCCGGCAGCCGCAAGTCACCGTCGGACACATACCCCTGTTCCATGGCTCCGAGCCACACTCGGCCCATGAATACATTGTTGCGGACAAGATTGACATTGCAGGTTTCGGCCACCTGCACCAGCGACCAGTCTTCAGCGCGGTTGCCCAACTGTTGCAACTGCTCGACCTCGTGGCTGGTAAGGGCGCGGAAAGATGTTGATTCCATGATTCAAAGATTACTAAATTTATATATTGTGTTTTTGAAATAAAGTGCAAATTTCGGAAAAAAACTTGACATGGAAAAAAAAACTTGTCCCCAAGCATCCCACACCGCCCTTCCGACCCTCCAGTCAGCACTTTCCGCGTCCCTGCCACCTCGCCCACCCTGCCGCCGGCTCCGCCCCCTCCGGAGCCGTATTCAAACAAAACGCCGCCGGGGCTGGCACTGCATGTACCAGCCCCGGCGGCACTTTGCTTTGCGCATTTTTTTATTTATAACGCTCCTTGTAACGGTCAATCTGACTCTTCATCGAGTCCACACAGTCTGACACGGCCTCCTCAAAGGTGTTGGCCTGCTTACTATTGAACAATGTCTGCCCCGGGAGGTTGAGCGATAGCTCGGCAATCTTGTTGTTGTCGCTCTCGGGTTTGTCGACCTTAAGGATAACCTCACATTTGACTGCATTGTCGATAAGGCGGTCCAGCTTGGCCACTTTGTCGTTAATGAATTTCTCCAGTTTTGGGTCTGCCTTGAATTTTACGGCATTGATTGTTGTGTTCATAGTGATCTCCTTACTTTTTATGTGCCCTTGGATGGGCGTGTTTATATGTTTCTTTCAAATACTCGCGCGACACATGGGTGTAAATCTCCGTCGACGACAGCGAACTGTGTCCCAACAATTGCCTGATGGCTTCGATTTCAGCGCCCTCGCTCAGCATGTGGGTGGCAAACGTGTGGCGGAACACATGGGGGCTCGTGCGGTCGGCCGTGGACAAGGGTCGCATATAATGCTCGACAATGTGGTATATCCTGTTGTCGCTTATGGGCTTCCCCTTGCCGTTGATGAGCAGTCGGTCCGTCGCGGCGGCCGGTTGCCGGTCCTGCAACTGTGCAAGCGTCTGCTCCCTTAACGCAAGGTAGCGGGAAATATTGTTCGCCAACTCATTTTCGATAGGAATGAGGCGCTCCTTGTTCCGTTTGCCCCTCACCTTGATGTACAACGCGCCGAGGTCGACACTCCCCACCGTCAGCGAAGCCAACTCCGAGCGCCGCATCCCCGTCTCATACAGCATCCGCAGCACCAAGCGCTCCGTCTGCCCGTCGAAAGTGTCTGGAAACCCGTCGTCATAAATCCTCTCGACCTCCTGCTTGCGGAAATAGACAGGCAGCCGCTGGGGGCGTTTCGGCGGGGCCACCTTAGCCATCACGTCGCGCTCCAGCCCCTCATGCAGACGCAGATACTTGAACCACGCCCGCAGCGCGGCCATCTTCTTCACCACCGTGCCAGGCTTCTTGCCCCGCTCCATCTGCTGCATCTGGAACTCCCTCACCTCGCGGGCCGTCACCCCCTCCAAATCCTCAATCCCCAGCCCCTTAAGGAGCTGTGCAAACTCCGCCACCACACCCAGATAATACTTCGTGGTGCCAGCTGCCAGTCTGCGCTCGGCCGCGACATAGTCGGCAAAATGTTCTATGGCTTCCGATACTTTCACGGTTGCAAAGATACGCAAAAAAAACGTACCAAAAGTTAAAACTTCGAAATATTTTTTCCATTCCCCCACCCAATCCCCTCCAACAGCCACATATTAAACAACAACCACCATCCCCTTGCCCCTCCTGCCCGGCCACCGCGGCCCGGCCCGCAATCCGCCGTGGCGCAACCGCTGCCCAAATGCGGACGGGCGCGCGCGATACTTTTAATTGTTTTTTAGAATCAAACTCCTTTTTATTACACAATTTTTCGTATCTTTGCACGTTTTTAGTCCCACGTATAACGAAATATAATTAGATGAAAGCCATCATATTTCTCCTGTCCCTGTCCCTCCTTGTGGTCACCCACGAGCTCGGCCACCTCTGTTTTGCCAAACTCTTCCACACCCGCGTCCGCCGCTTCTACGTCTTCTTCAACTGGAAATTCTCCATCCTCAAAGCCAAAAAATTCAACGGCAAGTGGCACTTCCTCTTCTTCAACTCCGAAACCCCCGACTCGTGGAAAGAAGAAAACCTCCCTCCCGAAGACCAGGACAACACCCTCTGGGGCCTTGGCTGGATACCCCTCGGCGGCTACTGCGACATAGCCGGCATGGTCGACGAAACCAAAGACTCCAACGACCTCGCCAGCACCCCCCAGCCCTGGGAATACCGCACCAAACCCGGCTGGCAACGCCTCTGCATCATCTCCGGCGGCGTACTCGTCAACTTCCTCACCGCCATCATCCTCTACACCGCCATCTTCTCCCACTGGGGCAAAGACGAACTCCCCCTCCGCAACGCCTCCCTCGGCTACGAATACCACCAAGTACTCCTTGACCAAGGATTCCAGAACGGCGACATCATCTACGCCATCGACGGACAAGAACAATACGACCTCACCCAAGCCACAAAAAAACTGGTGCTCGACAAGCCCGCCACCGCCACCGTCCTGCGGGCCGACAGCCTTGTCACCCTCAACCTCAGCCCCGACCTCCTCTCCTCCATCGCGCGCGAAAACCCCAAACACCTCATCACCCCCCGCATACCCTTCGTGGTCAAAGACTTCTCGCCCGGCTCCCTGGGCAAACACTGCGGCCTCCAAGTCGGCGACAGCCTCGTCGCCGTCAACGGCATCCCCACACCCTCGGCCGCACAATTCTCATCCACCCTCAGCTCCTTCGCCGGCGACAGCATCACCCTCACCCTCTACCGCCAAGGCCAGCCCCACACCCTCGACATCCTCCTCGGCAGCGACGGCAAACTGGGCATCTACGCCGTCAACGAACTGGGCAAACTCTTCACCGTCAAACACATCGACTACACCCTCCTCCAAGCCATACCCGCCGGCATCAGCTACGGATGGGAAACCCTCGTCACCTACGCCTCCTCCCTCAAAATCCTCTTCACCCGCGACGGAGCCAAAAGCCTCGGCGGCTTCATCTCCATGGCCACCCTCTTCCCCAACCAATGGGACTGGCACGCCTTCTGGAACCTCACCGCCCTCCTCGCCATCGTACTGGCCTTCATGAACGTCATCCCCATCCCCGGCCTCGACGGCGGCCACATCGTGCTCACCATCTGGGAAATGATCACCCGCCGGCCCGTCAACCCCAAAGCCCTCGACATCCTGCAAAACATCGGCCTCTTCCTCCTCCTCGCCCTCATGATCGTCGCCAACGGCAACGACCTCATACGGGTCTTCCAAGGACTGATGCGCTAACCCACCCCCCCACCGGCCTGAACCACCATGAAAAAAATCGACCGCCTCATACTCAAATCCTTCCTCGGGCCGCTGCTGCTCACCTTTGCCATCGCCGTCTTCGTCCTCCTCATGCAGTTCGTCTGGAAATACATAGACGACCTCGTGGGCAAAGGCCTTGACGTCGGCGTTATCGCCGAACTCCTCCTCTACGCCTCCGCCACCTTCGTCCCCATGGCCCTCCCCATCGCCGTCCTCTTCGCCTCCATCATGACCATGGGCAACTTCGGCGAGAAATACGAACTCGTAGCCATGAAAGCCGGCGGCATCTCCGTCCGCCGCATCATGCTCCCCATGGCCCTCGTGGCCCTCCTCATGACCGGCGTGGCCTTCTACTTCGCCAACAACGTCCTCCCCGTGGCCATGTACAAATACCGCGTCACCCTCTACGACATCCAGCGCAAAAAACCCGCCGTCAGCATCCGCCCCAGCGAGTACTACACCGAAATCGACGGCTACGTCATCCGCGTCAACCACAAAGACCCCGACGGGCGCACCATGCGCGACATCATCATCTACGACCACACCCAAGGCATCGACCGCACCAACATCATCGTCGCCGACCGCGGCTACATGCAGACCACCCCCGACGACCACTACCTCCTCTTCACCCTCTACGACGGCTACAACTACTCCGAATCCACCGACGGCGAAGACGCCCAGTCGCGCCCCCTCACCAGCATCGGATTCGACAAACAGATACTCACCTTCGACATCTCCGCCTTCGCCTTCAAAAAAACCACCGAAGACTTCTTCAGCGGCCACTACCAAATGCTCAACGTCGCCCAGCTCGACTCGACCGTAGGCTCCCTCCAGGTAGCCCTCAACACCCGCTACGATGAATTCAACAGCATGCTCCTCAACAAAATGCGCGTCTACAACTACTACACCCTCCACACCGCCGACAGCACCCACTACCGCGACATACGGCAATGCCTCGCCGACACCAACCAGACCCACCGCAACAAACTCCTCACCCAAGCCCGCGCCCAAGCCTTCAACTCCCTCAACGACATCCAGACCTACTCGGCCACCATCAGCTCCGAGCGCGAATACATCAACCGCCACTACATCGAACTCATGCGCAAATTCACCCTCTCCGTCGCCTGCCTCCTCCTCTTCCTCATCGGCGCCCCCTTCGGCTCCATCGTCCGCAAAGGCGGCCTCGGCATGCCCCTCGTGGCCTCCGTCATCTTCTTCGTCCTCTACTACGTCATCGGCATGATCAGCGAAAAATCCGTCCGCGAAAGCGCCGTCGAGCCCATCGGCATGTGGATCTCCACATTCGTCTTCATCCCCATCGGCGCCCTCCTCACCTGGCAGGCCACCACCGACTCCAGCCTCTTCGACCTCGCCACCTGGAAACGCTGGCTCCGCATCAAAAACCGCCACGCCCGCCCCCAAAACCCCGCCCCGGAGGCGGAACCACCCGCCCCGCAGCCCCCCGCCGGGGCCTGAACCCCGGAAATCGGGTTCGCCCTCCCTCCGCTCGGTTGACGTTATTTATTCCTCACTTAAACCTCATTCCGTCCTCCCGCCTGGGACAAATGGATCGCCCGCAGCCGCCGGCCGGACCGCCAACGGGCGAAACCAGAGCCACCCGCCCCCGGCGCGGGTGGAGAGGATGAAGGCGGCGACAAGTATGCAGACGGGGCATGGGCAACCGGCTGGTACGATTCCAGAAGATGATACGAGATTGCCGCGGGACGCGAAACCCCATTGGAAAACAATTATGGCATTATTCAGCCTTGGAGGCCCTGACGGCAGCGGACTACGTCGTAGACCGGGCACTGGAGGGCATCGGAGAGCTGGCTGCAGGCTTCGGCGGAGTTGAGCGTGTAGCCTTGGGGCGAGGTGGGGTTGAGACTGACGGCGACAAGGCGCGAGCGCTGCAGCACCTGCACGGTGCCGCCGCGGCGTGTGAAGTCGGCATAAGCGTCGGGGGTGATGAAGAGTTTGGTGAAGTCGCGGACGATGAGGGTGATGTCCTTTACATTGGGCTGGGCGGAGAGGAATTTGAGCAGCCGGTTGCTGACTGCGCCCGAGACGAAGAGGGTGTTGCCGAGGGCGAAGAGGCTCTTGCTGTCCGGCCCAAGGAGGAAGACGGACTGGATGCCGAGGTCGTGGGGGAGGCCGTCGCGGTCGACAATCCATAGGCCGCTGTCAACAGCTGAGAGGCGCTGCCGAAGGGTTTCGGCGACTTCGGGGAGGTTGATGAGGCGGTAGACGAAGCGTGTGCGGGAGATGAGCTGCTGGAGGTTGGGGGATACGGCGGCCCCGGTGGCCAGAATCATGGCGTCGGTGACGGTGGGAGAGGCCAGGCTGAGACGGGAGAGAGCCCCGTCGACAATGGTGAGCTGGACATCGCTGTGGCGGAACTGGGCTATCTGCTGGCGAAGGACACCGGTGGTGGCGGCCCCGGACAGGAGGATGCGCCCCGGACAGACCACCCGGGCGGTGACGAGCTGGCCGAGGGCTGTGCGCCGCTCGTCGACGGAGAGGATGGTGGATACCAGGCGGCGGGAGAGGTAGTGGCGGTGGGAGGTGATGAACTGCATGCCCTCGTAGAGGGTGATTTCGGGCTTGGCGGTGGCGTAGACGGAGTCGACCTGCTCGCCGTCGACACCGATGGAGGTGACGGCAGTGGAGATGCCCAGCTGGTGCAGCCGCCCGAGAAGATAGTTGAGGCAGACTGTCTTGCCGGTGTTTTTTTCGAGCCCTACGATAGAGAGGCTCCGATAGTTGCGTAAGTTTTCGACAAAAGGCATAGCGGTTGCAAAGTTACGAAAAAAACCGTATGTGAAAGATTTTTTGTAACTTTGCAGACGTTAGAGAGAGAGAATTTTTTTATAAAAAACAAACAATAAACTAATAGCAAGATGATTACAAAATTAGATGATCTTCTGGAACTGGTCAAGACCAAGGGAAAGAAAAGACTTGTGGCAGCGTATGCCAACGACTCCCATACCGTTTGCGCAGTGAGCGCCGCCGTCGACAAGGGCATTGTGGACGCCACGCTGGTGGGCGACATTGAGACTATCAAGAAAGTGTGTGCCGAAGAGGGTATCAATCCCGATAAGTTCGAGCTGGTGCAGGAAGCCGACGAGAACAAGGCCGGTGTGAAGGCTGTAAGCCTGATTCGCGAAGGCAAAGGCGACATTTTGATGAAGGGTCTGCTCTCGACGGACAAGTATATGCGTGCCATCCTGAACAAGGAGACCGGCCTGATGCCCGGCAAGAAGAACGATATGCTGACTCACATGGCCGTGTTTGAGATTCCGCGCTACCACAAACTGCTTGTGTGCAGCGATGTGGCTATCGTGCCCGCCCCTGACATGAAGCAGAAGCAGCAGATTCTGAGTTATCTGATCAGCACCGCCAAGAGCCTGGAAATCGAGAAGCCGAAGGTGGCTCTGATTGCCGCCACCGAGCAGGTGTCGACGGGTATGCCCGCCTGCGTGGAGGCTGCCATCATCAGCAAGATGGGCGACCGTGGCCAGATTAAGGGTGCCGTGCTGGACGGACCGCTGGCTCTGGATGTAGCCATCGACGCCGAGAGCGCCAAGACTAAGAAAGTGGGCGGCGAAGTGGCCGGCGATGCCGACTGCCTGCTGTTCCCCAACATCGAGAGCGGCAACGTGTTCTATAAATCGTGCACCAAGTTCGGCGGCGCCGAACTGGCTTGCATGGTGGTGGGCGCCAAGGTGCCTTGCATCCTCACCAGCCGTGGCGACAGCGCCAAGACCAAGCTGTACAGCATTGCTCTGGCCGCCATCAACGCGAAATAAAGTGACATAACAGATATTGGTTACAGACGACCCCCACGGGCGTGGCAGACGCCCCGTCAAGTTGTCTGTAACCAATATTTTAATGTATGAATGAATCACTAACAATATCAATAGACTATGGACAAATTTTTTGAAGGGCTGAAAGGGATGGCTATCACGGTGTGCGACAAGGATGGCAATATCCTGGACATGAACCAGACGTCGGCCGACGTAAACAGTCACGGCCAAAAGATTATTGGCAACAACCTTTTCAACTGCCACCCACCCCGCGCGGCGGCAATTCTGAAAGACCTGCTGGAGCATGAGAAACTGAATTCCTACACAATCGAAAAGAACGGCAAGAAGAAGCTCATCTACCAGGTGCCTTGGTACGACGGTGAGGAGTTTGGCGGGCTGATAGAGTTTTCGCTGCCCATCCCCTTCGAGATGCCCCACTACGTGCGCCAGCCCAAGACGGAATAGCACCGGATGGCGGACGGATACAAATGGTTGATTAATGACGAGTATTAGCAATTGATTTTATGCGAAAGAGACTGATTATATGGGTGTGCTGCATGGCTGGAATGGTCTGCTCGGCGGTGGCACAGGGAAAGATTAGCGGACGGGTTTACGACAGCAAGACTGGCCAGCCCATAGAGTATGCCACTGTGGCAGTGCTGAAGGTGAAGGATTCGGCTTTGGTGACTGGCACGGTGACCGAACAGAACGGGACGTTCTCCACAAAAGCCGACTATGGCACTTACTTGGTGAGAATCTCTTTTATGGGCTACCAGACTTATTTCCACCCCTCCAAGGTGGTGCTGAGCGCAAAAAACAATAGCGCCAATTTGGGAAAGATTTCGATCACTCCCAGCGCAGTGATGATGGATGAGGTGCATGTGACTGCCGAGCGGACGATGGTGGAATACCAGCTTGACAAGCGGGTGGTGAACGTGGATAAGAACCTGGTGACCAGTGGCGGAACGGCCACCGATGTGCTGGAGAGTGTGCCCAGCGTATCGGTGGACAATGATGGGAACGTGTCGCTGCGGGGCTCGACCAGCGTGAAAGTACTTATCAACGGCCGACCCTACGAGATGATGGGAAACGACTTGGAAACCCTCTTGGAGCAGATACCCGCCAGCACAGTGGAGAGCGTGGAGGTAATCACCAATCCCTCGGCCAAATACGACCCCGAAGGCATGTCGGGCATTATCAATATCAAACTCAAAGAGAAAACCTCCGGAGCCTTGGGACTGAACGGCGTGGCCAACCTCAACATAGGTGGGCCGCTGCCCTTTATAGTGCCCGACCCCCTGCCCAGCATCATCCCCACCACCATGGGCAGCCTGAGCCTGAACTATACGACAGAGAAATATAACCTCTTCTTCACCCTCGACGGCGGTATGCGGAGCCGTGGAAGCCACGGCCACAGTAATATCGAGAGGCTGAGAGGAGGCAATGCCTGGTCGCACGACACGATAGACCAGTACAGCCTCCGCAACAATTATATGGGGAGCATGAAAGTGGGCGGCGAATACTATTTCGACAACAAAAACAGCCTGCTTTTCTCTTACCAACTGCGAGGAGGCAACCGCAAACGCACCAGTCAGATATTCTCGACCGACCTGCTGTTCGACCACATGCTGGACTACACACAGACCGACACTAACATCAACCGCAATATCAACCACGTCTTCAACCTCAGCTATATCAAAAAGTTCGACGAGAAAGACCGCGAGCTTACCGCCGACGCCACATTCTCCATGCGTAGGGTTGCAGGCAACGGACGGCAGGAGCAACTGTATCACGACACTATGTACAGCGGTCCCGAACTATTCGGCAACCCCATGTGGGACCATTACTATCTGCGCGAAACCGAAACCCGCAACCGCCACCAGGCCCTGAACCTGAAGGTGAACTATGTGCATCCTTTTGCCGAGGTATGGAAACTGGAAACCGGCTATGAGGGCCGCCTTGACTGGCCTAACCAAAACGCCCAGTACTACCGCACGGAATACGACGCCACCTCTCACCTGCCCTACCGCTACTTCGACTCAGTATCCTCCACCCACTTCGACTATACCCAACAGACCCACGGCCTGTACGCCACGGTGGGCGGCAAATTCACCGACAAACTGTCGGCCCAGGGCGGTCTGCGTGTGGAATATTCCTACCTCCATGGCAGAGACATCAACCACCCCAACACGGAGCCTGTGCACAAGAGCTATTGGGAACCTTATCCCACACTGCACCTCTCCTACGAAATCAACCAGCAGAACAGCATGCAGATCAGCTACAGCCGCCGCGTACGCCGTCCTCGCATGTGGGACCTCAACCCTTACCTCGATGTACGCGAAGGGCAGGAGATGTCATTTGGCAACCCGAACCTTGACCCAGAATTCACCAATGCTTTCGAGCTGTCGTACAACCTCGGCCTCGACAAATGGAACATCTATACCAGCGCCTATTACCGCCAAACCAACAACATGATGACCCGTTACGGCTATGTGTGGGACTCTGTCTCACGCGAGCGTTATTCCTGGTGGATGCCCTATAACCCCCAGTACGACGGCTATTGGGCCAGCACATGGCAAAACCTGGACAAAGGCTTCAACTACGGACTTGAATTCATCATCGACTGGCAAGTGTTCAAATGGTGGAAGCTCAATCTCAGCCTCAACGTCTACCACAGCACCATTCAAGGCACACAACTCCTTGACAATAAGAGCCAGGAAGCCACACAGGCCAGTGGGAAATTCACTTCCTTTATGACCCTGCCCAAAGACTGGACAATCCAGTTCTCCGGCCAGTATTTTGCCCCCTGGCTCGACCTCCAAACCACCATGTTCTCCTCCTACTGGTTTGACCTCGCCGTCAAGAAGGACGTGCTCCAAAAGCGCGGCACCATCAACATCCGCGTGGGCGATATCTTCTCAACAGGTGGATGGGGACACACCACCTATACCGAACAGCTGAACCGTGAAGTGCGCTCACGCCGCATTTCGCCCACCATCACCATAGGCTTCTCCTACAAGATAAACAACGGACTCAAACAGAAACAGCAGGTGGAAGATGACGAGGACAGCGGATCAGAAATTGTCTATTAAACTACGCGAAACTGACGGGCACAGAGAGATCTTTGACATAGTCCGTAACCGCTATGTTGCACTGACTCCCGAAGAATGGGTCCGGCAACACTTCATCCACTATCTGCACACGGAGCTCCTCTATCCCTTGGAGCTGATGCAGGTGGAGGGGGCCATCACGCTCAACGGCATGAGCCGCCGGTGCGACATCGTCGTCTACGACCACGATGTGAAACCCCTCATCATCGTGGAATGCAAACGGGAAACCGTAGCCCTGACACAAAAGGTGGTGGACCAGGCATGCCGCTATAACCTTGTTCTCCAAGTACCATTTCTGTGTCTCACCAATGGAGCTAAACATATCTATTGCCGAGTGGACTTCAACGGGAAAAAGCTGATAGAAATCCCCGAGCTGCCCCGGTATCATAAAAGATGTTAAATAACAGCATCGGAGGGGTAACCAAATCGGGGGCAAGCACTCTTATAGAGAAAACACTGCAAACTCTACTATGCGCGAAAGTGACAAACAGATGTTGGCTGACCATTATCTGGATTTCTACCGGATAGCTTTCTCTATTTTGCACAACAAGGCGGATGTAGAGGACGTAGTGCAGGACGCGTTGGTTGAGACCATGACAAGCCCTTTCGTGGTCAATCCGATAAACTACTGCACGAGAGTGTTGAAAAACAACTGCATCAAACTGCTGAAAAGAGAGCACTATGTACTTGTTGAACAACTTCCAGAAATACCCGACAGTGGCGGACTGGACGAAGAGCGCATGCAGGTGTTGTGGAACTATAAGAATTCGCTGCCTGAACGAATACGGGTCATCTTCGACCTCTACTACGAACAAGGCTACTCGCGCCACAAGATAGCCGAAATAACCAACACACCCATGCCCACAGTCAAGAAACTTTTCCACAAAGGGCACGTAAGACTTAAGAAATTGATGAAAGAGCATGAAAATACGACAAACGATTGGAACAACCTTTCGGATGATAAAAAATAAAACGATATGAAAAAGTTAGAGAACCTCCTTCAGCGCTACGCCGAAGGAACAATAACACCAGAGGAGCAGGGCGAGTTAGACCAGCTTACCCGCCGCGACGAGATAGTAACTGCCGCCACAGCACAGGCACGCGACGTCCGCCGCAGGAGGTCGGCCATTGCCTCAACCATCTCCGCCATAGCCATTGTGGTCGGAGTGTATTTCTCTTTCTTCAACATCGAGACTCCAGTCTCTGGCTCTGACCCACTTATTGCCAAAGCCGAGGTCCCTGCCGTCAAGCCTCCGGCTGAGGCCGTTCCCACACCTCTGCCTGTTTCTGAAACACCACAACAGACCACTGTTACCCCCCGGCAAGAAACTTGCTCCCCGGCCACGGCTACCACTGCTCCCCAAAAGGCATCCGTCCCACAACCGACAACAACGACTTGCGACAACCCATCAGCCACAACCCTTGCCAACAGCATTGAACCCACGGCAGTTGCCGACCCGGTGGTTGCATGCAACACACAGTGTTCGCCAGACTCGGTAATCAACGACATCTGGAACTTCCTCAAAGCCTAAACACCAGCCATGAAACCAAACCGAACACTCCTTTGGACCTGCCTGATGATACTATGCGGGACGCTTGCCGCACAAACAGACCTATACAACCGCTACGCTTCTCGCACCGACATCCGTGTGGCCAGCGTCACCAACTTCACCCTCGACTCCGGCATCACGGCCGATGTCACCTTGCTCGAAGCCATTGATGAGACGGGCTGGCAATGGATATGTCAAGAATTCAACCTGGCCACTCCCACTAAAGAGCAACAGCTTCAAATGGACGAGGGGTGGGACGTAGCCATGTTCACTCAACGGAACCGTCAAGACCCCACACAACCAGCCCCCATAGTCAACGAACAGATAGACCACAGCCAATCATGCTATGTTGGGGTATCCTACCTAACCCGCACCCTATACATATTCTGCTGCACCACCGACCGCCAGTCGGACGTGGTCGTCAACTATCTCATCGAAAAGATGCGCCGATCCTTGAAGAAAACCGAATAAACCACGTCCTCACCTCCCCCACACCTGCACACTTACACCCTTTCCTTCTCGCTGCCAGACTTCTGGCTTTTTCCTATTCCCAGCAAGTTTCCGTCTCCACAATTCATTCAGCCAGAGAGGGCATATGCCAAGGCTGCACATTATTTTCAATTCTATTAGAAACTCCGTGTTATGAATAGCCGGTTTGGCGCACCTAAATTAATTGACACAAAGTAAAACAACAAAAACACAACATCCCTATGAGAAAACGCCTAATTCCGTTTCTGTTGGCAATATTACTATTGCCAATGGTCTCCAACGCCCAAAACCATTACATTATCCCCATCGGTGAAGGATCTGCCACAAGCCCTAACGCCCCTGCCTACGCTTACTACAACTACTCTATTTCCCAGATGCTCTACACCGCCAACCAAATTGGAATCGATGGCACCATCGACACCATCGCTTTCAACGTGGACGAAAACTCCACCTCCCGCACCTGGACCATCTACATGGCCGAAGTGAACCAAACCGACCTCACCTCACCCGTGCCAAGCTCCAGTTTTCGGCAGGTGTTCCACGGCAATGTGAGCCTTGCCCCCGGATGGGTAAATATTGCTCTCGACAGCAGCTTCTCCTACCAGAACACAGGCTCTTTGGCCATCTGCGTCATTGATGGAACCGGGAGCTACACATCCAACTATACCTACTTCGTCGGCTCCGAATACCCCAACTATCAATGCTGCTACGCCCAAAGCGACTATTCGCAATACTCCTTAAGCGATATGCCCTCCCTCTCCAACACCTATTTTCTACCCAACATCCGCCTGAGCATCAATTCCTATTCCATCTACTGCGCACCCCCACTCCAAGTGACTGCAAGCAATATATCAAGTTCGCAAGCCACCATCTCATGGATTGAAAACGGTTCTGCCGCCGAGTGGGAACTCCTCATATCCGATTCGGCCATCGCCAATCCCAATACAGCCGCGGCCTACACTGTTACCGCATCCACTCCTTCCTACACTGCCACCGGACTCACCCCAAACACCCTTTATTATGTCTATGTCCGGTCCAGCTGCGAAGCCTCCTCCACCAGCAGCTGGGTGAGCACCACATTCCGAACTCATTGCTCTGGCTACACCGATGTTCCATACTCCCAATCGTTTGAAGGGTTGAACACTGGCGATATACCTCTATGTTGGCTGTCCATTGCGCAAGGCAGCAGCGGAGCCGGCACCTTCCCCTCAGCCTACAACTACTCGGCCAATGCCCACAACAGCAATGTCTATTATGAATTCGAAAGCACAACCGGCGAAACCGAGATTGCAGCCCTACCCGAAATGGATGCCATCAACACCCTGCAGCTCTCCTTCTACGCCGCCGTGATGAACAACAACCTCACTCTCGAAGTAGGCGTCATGGAAGACACCCTCTTCGTTCCTGTCGACACCATAGCCCTCACCCCTGGCTCCAACAACCAGTGGGCGCGTGCCTACCAGCCCTACACCGTCCTTTTCGACAACTATGAAGGCACTGGTACCCGCATTGCACTGCGCGTCACCGCAGCATCCAACTACACCCTGATGCTTGACGACATACTCGTCTCGCTCGCCTCCAGCTGCGCTGCCCCCACGCAATTCACCGCCACCTCCCCGTTGGCCACCTCTGCCACCCTCAAGTGGCACGACCCCCAAGGCTTCCAATGGGATATACTGTTCGACACCGCCAATTTCAACCCCGACTCCAATGATTTAGTCCCCGTCAGCGTCTACGACACCACCGCCACCCTCAGCGACCTCGTCAGCGGCACCACTTATTATGCCTATCTGCGTTCTGCCTGTGGCGGCGAGTCCAGCAACTGGGTGGGGCCTGTCACCTTCACCCCTGGCAGCTACATCATGGACTACAGCGGCAGCGACACCATCTACGCCTGCAATACCACTGTCTTCGACAATGGCGGCCCCGACAACTCCTATTCTGCCTATGACAACTTCACCCTTGTCATCTACCCCTCCAGCGAAGATTCATTAATCAGCCTCTCCGGCACCACCGACATATACAACTACTACGCACGCCTCCGCATCTTCGACGGTGTCGGCACCGAAGGCACTGTACTTTGGGCATCCTCCGCCAACAACCAAACCTTCTCCAACATCCGCTCCACAGTCGGCCCTGTCACCATCATGTTCAATGCCGGCACCTATGCAGGCAGCTATGCAGGCTTCCAAATCAACATCAACTGCATCAGTGCCCCCCAGTGCCCCTTTGTCGATGGCATCACTCCCACCCGTGTGGCTCCCTCGTCCGTCCACCTTTCTTGGCAAGTGTCCGGCTCCAATCTGGGTACTCCATCCCAATATGAAATAGAATGCCATGACAACACCGGTGCCTTAGCCACCCAAACCACTTCCACCGCTACATCAAGCATCGTCACGGGACTCCTCCCCAGCACCACTTACCTTGCCAAAGTGAGAATCCTCTGCGACAACAACGAATACGGCAACTGGGACAGCACCACCTTCACCACCGCACCGCTGCCCTGCCTCACCTTCGACACCACGACATCCGACTCCCTCTTCATTACCGGCTCCACCCCGCAGACAACCAACTACCTGCCCACCTACAACTACAGCAACTACTCCTACACCCAGCAGCTTATTCTCAGCGAGGAGTTGCAGACCAATGCCATCATCGAAGGCATCGGGTTCAACTTTGCCGGCTCCAACCCCGACTCCACCAAAAGCAACTGCACCATCTATCTGGCTCAAACCACCGTCTCCTCTATCGCCTCTGCCTACGTCCCCTTCGACTCCACCTCCTTCCAAATGGTTTACCAAGGGCCCTTCTACTTTCAGCCCGGATGGAACCGACTCGACTTCATCGCCCCGTTCCACTACGATGGCAACCACAATCTGATTGTTGCCGTCGTCGACAACTCTGCTTCTTACAACTACAACAACTACTTCCACTCCCACTCCATAGTGGGGCGCTCACGCTATATCTCCAGTTATAGCAACCCCGTTAACATTACCACTGCCACCGGCTCTCCAGCCAGCTACCGCAACGACATGCGCTTCTATGTGGCCGGATGCTCTCAGAATTCCTCCTGTGCATCCCCCACTCCTGTGGTCGATTCCGCCACCTCAACCGACATCTACCTATCCTGGATGCCCGGATTCCAAGAGACCTCCTGGGAACTTGCCTACCGCCCTGCCGACACCTCCCTTTGGACCACCGTTGGCATCGTGAACAACAACTCCTATCACTTCTCCGACCTCACCCCCGACACTCGCTACCACTTCCGCGTCACCTCCCTCTGCTCCGACACCAACATGACAAACGAAATCGCCTACAGCACCCTCTGCAACACCACCCCACTCCCATTCACCTATGGCTTCGAGGACTTCCCCTCCTCGACCGAAACCACCATGCCCTCCTGCTGGTACAAGAACACCTCCAACCCCTACAACACCTATTACCCCTACTCCACAACAAGCTATAGCCATAGCGGCAACAACTCCCTCTACCTCTATTCCACCAGCAGCGACCACACCTATGCAGTACTCCCAGTGTTCGACGCCGTCACCAACCAGCTCGAACTCACCCTCTGGGCCTTCAACAACTCCACCTATTCGACGCCGTCATTCTCTGTGGGTGTAATGACTGACCCCGCAAACTTCAGCACCTTCACCTCGCTGAGCACCCTCGAACCCTCCGTGCCCAACGAATGGCAGGCTTACCGTATCTCATTCAGCAACTATATGGGTACCGCAAAACATATTGCCATTGCCATGACCGACAACATGTCCGGCTCCGTCTACATTGATGATATCGAAGTCAACATTATCCGTTCCTGCTCTCCCGCCACCCATGTTACCACCAACGCCGTTGGCCCCTATTCCGCTGACATCGTCTGGGACAGCACCGATGCCACTGAATATGTAGTCGAATATGGTCCCACCGGCTTCAGCCACGGCTCCGGCAACACAGTATCCGTATTCAACGACCATCATGTCACCCTCACCGGCCTGACGCCCAACACCGCTTACGATGTCTATGTGGCCACCATCTGCTATGGCGACACCGCCAACTGGTCTCTCCTCTACACCTTCCGGACCAACTGCCTCACCATCGACACCCTGCCCTACACCACCAGTTTCGAAGACATTCCCTCGTCATGGGCCTCTGACATGTCCTCCAACTTCTATCCCTGCTGGACACGCGCCAACTCCACCGCCAGCTACCAAAGCGTCTACATCGCCGATGCCTACCCACATAACGGCAGCTATGGCATCAATTGGTACTGCAACAGTTATGACCAGTCATTCCCCCTCATAGCCCTGCCCGAAATTGACACTGCATCCATCAACCTGGACACCCTGCAACTCTCCTTCTGGGCCAAACGCAGCTCCTACACCTACAACGACGACCCCACCATTGCTATCGGCATCATAAGCAACCCCTCTTCCGTCGCTACCTTCCAGGCCATCGACACCATCACAATCTCCAACTCCGACGACTGGAACCTCTATGTCATACCCCTCACCGGACATACATATAGCGGCAACCACATAGCCCTCCAATCCATCCCGACCTCTGGCAACTGGACTGCCTACCTCGACGACATCACCATCGAGCCTGCCGCCTCCTGCCCCTTTGTCGGCAACCTGAATGCCACAGCGTCCTCCAACACCTCAGCCCTCCTGACGTGGTCTGAACGCGGCACCGCCAGCCAGTACGAAGTGGCTTTCGACACCTCTGCCACTGCCACCCCCACCTCCTCACTCACCGTCTACGACACCACCGCCAACGTAACAGGCCTCACAACCTTAACCCGCTACTACTTCTGGGTGCGCGCCGTCTGTAGCGAAAACGAGTACTCCGAATGGGTCGGCCCCGTCTTGGCTATTCCCGGTTCCCACTACATGGTACCCAACCAGACCGACACACTCTACATGTGCGGCGGCCTCATCTTCGACAACGGTGGTCCCACCCAGTCCTACTCACAAAGCCAAGACAGCTACATCATCCTCATGCCCGACTCCGCCGACCTTCTTGTCAGCGTTTCCGGCATGTCGCAAACCGAAGGGTCATACCACTACTTCACCATCTACGACGGCATAGGCACCGCCGGCCGCGAACTCTACTCCGACTACGACAGCCACGACACCAACTACTTCTCCTCCATCACCTCAAGCAACGGCCCACTCACCCTCTATCTGCACAGCGACAGCTACTACAGCCCCGAATACTTCGGTTTCGAAGTCCATGTCAATTGCATCTCCACTTACTGCCGTATCACCGACGTTGCACTCGACAACAGTGTCGCCCCCTCAGCCAACGCTCTGGCTCTGACATGGCACGGCAACGGAGCCAGCAGCTATCAAATCGAGTACGGCCCCCGTGGCTTTGCCCAAGGCACCGGCACTCTGCTCTCCACCACCTCCAACAGCACCGTCATCACAGGTCTCAACCCTGCCACCTACTACGATGTCTACATCCGCTCCCTGTGCGGCGAAGGTGACACCGGTATATGGAGCAACGCCACCTTCATGACAGCCCTCTGCGACAACGCCTCGATTGCCTACAGCTACGACTCAACCATGCTTCCCACCACCACCGAAAGTGCCCCCATCGGCTACAGCTACTACAACTACAGCTACACCCAAACCATCATCGACTCTGCCCATCTGGCCGGTCTCAGTGGTCCCATCACCGCCTTCACCTTCTCCCCCACCTCACCCGACGGCGGCAACCAGTACAACAACATCACCCTCTACATGGCCAACATCGCCGAGAGCAACCTCAACGACGGCTTCTTACTGCCCGACTCCAACCACACCTTTGTCAAAGTTCTGGACAGCGTCAACCTCAGCTACACATCCAGCAACATACAAATCGTAAACCTCGACACCTCCTTTACCTGGGATGGCCACAGCAACATTCTCCTCGCCGCCAAACGCGACAACGGCAGCTATACCTCCGGATCACAATTTGCCGCCCACACCACTACCAGCGGCGTGACCCGCTACTCCGACAGCGACAACTCCCCCTACGACATCAACAACCCCTCAGCCACCACAAGCTACCACTACGGCGTCAGCAACCTCGTACCCGACATCCAGCTGATTTCCTGCTTCTTTGACCCCTGTCCGGCTCCCTCCATCACAAGCCTGACCCACGACTACGAGTCTGCCACCATCACCTGGAACGGCACCGGCAGCAACTACCAAGTCAACATCAAAGAGGCCTCGGCCACCTCTTGGCCCACTCCCGACATCACCGTCGCCGGCAACAGCTATACCTTCACCGCCCTGCAGCCCTCCACCTCCTACACCGTCCGTGTACGTCAAGATTGCAGTGCCGACAGCCTGGGCTATAGCGACTGGACCATCGACGGTCTCGTCACCGACTCTCTCAACTGTCTCTTCCCGACCGATCTCGCCATCACTGACATCACCAACAATGCAGCCACCTTCGACTGGACGCCCGCCGGTATAGAAACCATGTGGGAAATCCACATCTGGCACACCAGTGGTCTCGACAGCATCTACACCCTCAGCAGCCATCCTGCCACCCTTGGCGGATTTGTTGCCGGCCTCACCTACAATGTATCCATCCGCTCCCTCTGCGGCTCTGCCCACAACATCGTAGGCGACTGGAGTCCAACCACCACCTTCGCCACCGCCACCTGCCCCAACGTGACCGGCCTCTCTGTCGACAACGTGACAGCCAACAGCGTCACCCTCACTTGGACACCTGACCCGATGGCACTGAGCTGGATTATTGAATACGGCTATATCGGATTCGACCAAGGCTCCGGCACCACCGCCACCTCTACCACTCCCACCATCACTATCTCCAGCCTGGAATGCGAGACCGACTACGAATTCTACGTCAGAGCCGTATGCGGCACCGACTGGAACAGCGAAAACTACCAGCAGGTACAAGTCACCACCTCCGACTGCTCCGAGAGCTGCAACGCCCCCACAGGCCTAACCACCACAGTCACTGCCAACAGCGTGGCCGTCAGCTGGACACCCTCCGAGGGCAATACCTCCTTCGAAGTAGAATATGGCATCCATGGCTTCACCCACGGCAGCGGCACAGTCGTCAGTGCATCTGAACCCAGCGCCACCATCAACGGACTGGACTACAACACCCAATACGACCTCTACGTCCGGGCGCTCTGCGGCACTGATAACTACAGCCCCTGGAGCAACGTCAGCACCTTCACCACCCAGCCGCTCGGCATCAACCCTGCCGACACTCCCGTCTGCACCATCTTCCCCAACCCCACCTCCTACGCCACAACCATCAACGTCAGCGGCATCAACGGACAAGTGAAGATTGACGTCATCGACATGAACGGACACACCGTGACCTCCGAAACCCTCGAATGCGCCAGCGACTGCACCAAAACCCTCCATGTCGACCATCTGGCACAGGGAGCCTACTTTGTCCGCATCACTGGACAGCAGTTCAATATGGTTAAAAAATTGATTGTCAAATAATCCATGCTATAATCCCGAAAGAAACTGGCCACTTTCGGGATTATAGTTTACAGAAGGCGGACGACTCCTCGGAGCCGTCCGCCGTTTATATATGAAACATCGTTCAGCCCTCAGTGCCCAAGCCCCTGAAACACCAGCTCCTTCAGCTGACACACCAAAGCCTCGCCATCGCTGGTCAACAACTCCAGATGCCCAAAACGGTTCACCCCCTGGATAGTGGCCCTGACACCACGGCCAAGATACAGATAAGGCCGCTCTACGCCCCGAAACAACAGGCTCGACAAATAGGCCTCATCCAGCAATGCATTCCCGCCGGCAGACGACCCTTTCAGCTGACTGTAGCGCATGGCCACCCCCCCGACAACACTCTCCAGCACCCGTTCCAACGGCAACTCACGGCCCGTCACCTGCTTCAGCGAAACCGGGTTGGGTATCCATTCGGGAAACTCGGTCTCATTCACATTCAGCCCTATACCCACCACCGATGCCGACAGGCACCTGCCAGCCACCCGGTTCGATATCAGTACCCCACAAACCTTCCGCAAACCGATATAAATATCATTGGGCCACTTAATTTTCACCGCCTCGCCGTCGGGCAACAACGTCCGCAGCGCGTCGACAATGCCCAGCGACACCGCCTTAGTCAACTCATACTGATTCTCAAAAGACAGAAACACCGGCTTCAACACCAGACTGAACGTAAGATTCATCCCCGCCTCGGAGTGCCAGCAGTTGCCCCGCTGGCCTATGCCGGCAGTCTGCTCGCGTGCGCAGACTACAGTAAACTCCCCGACCTGCGACAGGTCGAGGAGTTCGCAATACTTATTGGTCGATTCCAGCGAATCGAACATTCTCAAATCCATTATCTTCTCTAAGTCAAAGAGACGACGGGGCTTACACCGTCATAATCTCCTTCTCCTTGGCGGCATAAATTTTGTCGCACTCGCCAATAAACTTGTCCGTAATATCCTGAATATCCTTCTCCACCTGCTTCACCTCATCTTCAGGCACCGACTTGTCCTTCAGCTTCTTCACCTTATCCATCACATTGCGGCGGGCGTTGCGGATATTCACCTTGCTGTTCTCCACCTCCACCTTGGCGGCTTTCGACAGCTCCTTGCGGCGCTCCTCGGTCAGTGGCGGGATAACAATGCGCAGAATGTCGCCCTCATGACGCGGCGTAAAACCCAGATTGGCATCCAGAATAGCCTTGTTGATGGCCCCAACAATGCTCTTCTCCCACGGCTGGATAATGATGGTGCGGGGGTCGGGAGTGTTGATGTTGGCTGCCTGGCTGATCTCCGTAGGAGTTCCGTAATAATCTATCTTCACCCCTTCAAGCATTCCGGGATTAGCCTTGCCGGCGCGGATTTTCTCCAATTCCTTTTCGAGAAAATGGATTGCGGACTGCATGCTGTTTTTAGCCTCATCGATGCAGGCTTTTGATAAGTCGTTCATATTGTACTGTTTTTATTGTTGTTTTATTCCCAATTGCAAGTATCCGGCGCGAAATCAACCCTTTGTAACTTCGGTGCCGATAGCCTCGCCAGTCACCACCTTGAGCAGATTGCCCGGCGTGTTCATGTCAAAAACATAAATGGGCAGGTTGTTCTCCTCGCACAGCGCGAAAGCCGTGAGGTCCATAATCTTCAACTTCTTGCCCAAAGCCTCCTGGAAAGTGAGGGTTTGATACTTCGTGGCCGAGGGGTCCTTCTCTGGGTCGGCGGTATAGACACCGTCCACGCGGGTGCCTTTCAGTATCACATCAGCCTTGATCTCAATGGCCCGGAGGGTTGAGGCAGTGTCCGTGGTGAAGAACGGGTTGCCCGTGCCTCCGCCAATGATTACCACACGCCCCTCCTGCATAGCCTCTATAGCCCTGCGGCGCGACATCTCCTTGCAGATAGGCTCAATGGCCAGGCCGCCCAGCAGCTCAGTCTTCAAGCCCTGTTTCTCCAACTCGGCCTGGAGCGCCATACTGTTGATAAGGGTGGCGAGCATGCCCATATAGTCGCCCTGCACACGGTCCATTCCTTTCGAAGCCCCGCTGAGGCCGCGGAATATATTCCCGCCCCCTATCACAATAGCCACCTCGACCCCTTGGCAAACCACCTGCCGGATGTCGGCGGCATACTGCTCCAACATCGCGGGCGATATGCCATAACTCTGCTCTCCCATCAGCGATTCTCCGCTTAACTTTAATAAGATGCGATTGTATTTCATGTATTCTGTTTTAAAAGTGTCTGTTACATATTTTCCCCCGGCACCAAACCATACTCTACGCTACGAGTGATTAAAACATTCAAGCATCGCCGTTGTGCTATCTCTCCCACTCCAAACGGTAGTAGTAACCAATTTCCGGGTCAGTCAACACATGCTCGTAACTCTTGGACACAGGATTAAATGGAACCTCACAAATTTCCTCATATTCCGCTGATGCTGAACCAATCAGCTTCTTTTTAAAAATCGATACCACTATTGCCACTAATCCAAACAGCGCACTGGCTATAATAACCCAAAACATTACCGAATCCTTACCCGTACTTGTCATATATAATTACTGTTCAATCAATTCCCATGGTCACACTTCGTTTAATCAACAACGTTTTTATTCTGCAAAGATACGACTTTTTTTTGATTGGCTACACTTTTTTTACCATGATAATCTGTTTCAAGACCACCGGCCTGTCCCGAATCTCAGTCTCGCCATTTGTGGAGGACGGTTCGCTCTAAGTCCACTCCTCCGACGTCATTTATACCCCTGTTCTACCTCATTTCATGAATGTATGCGCGGATGACTGCCGATTAGGCGGGGCCGGAACGGGGAGCATGGAGCGGACCGCCATGCTACGGGCATGGAGTTCAGAATGCGGTGGAGGCCAATGAGGCGATACTGATGCGCAAACCGGGTATGCCGCTTAGGGCATGGTAGCAATTCTCGGTGGTGGCTCCGGTTGTGATGATGTCGTCAACAAGGAGGATGTGCCGGTCGGCAAACTGTTCGGGATGGCGGACTGCGAAGACCTCCTGCATATTGTCCATACGGTCTTGGCGGCTTTTGTGGGTTTGGCTTGTAGTGTAGCGGCGGCGTACCAGGTTGTTTGTCACCACGGGTATGCGGAGCGTTTCGGCTATAGCTTGGCAGAGCAGTTGGCTCTGGTTGTAGCCCCGGCGCATCTTGCGGAGGGGGTGCAGAGGCACTGGGACAAGGCAGTCGACATCTCCGAACCGCCCAGACTCGAGCAACTCCTTGCCCAGCAGGAGCCCGAACTGACGGGCGAGACGGAGGTTGCCATAGTATTTGATATGGTGGACAATGGATTGCGCCACTCCGCCCTGATGGAAGACGAGGAGCGATGCCGCCGATTGGCACGGCACCCGGCCTATGAAGCGCTTTTCGACTTCATTGTCGGGCGTGGCGGCATTGTGCGCCCACGGCATTTGGGCAAGGCAGGAGGTGCAGAGGTCTGTCTCGTCCCCTACCAAAGGCTCGCCACAATGGCAGCAGAGCGCCGGGAAGAAGAGCTGGAAAAGCTCGCGGAAGGGGCGGACCGGGAGGTGTGGCATGGGGTCAGGGCAGGAAGAGGCAGCTATCGCCGTAGCTGAGGAAGCGGAACTGATGGTCGAGAGCGTAGCGGTAGCAGTCTTTCCAGGCATCGCCTATCAAGGCCGAAACAAGCAGCAGGAGTGTGCTCTTGGGCTGGTGGAAATTTGTTATCAGACCACTGATAACATGGTATTTATAGCCAGGGGCTATCATCAGCTGGGTGTCGCCGTCAAGGTGGTCAAGGTCATTGTCGTCCATCCATTGGAGCACATTGCGGTAGGCCTCTTGTGTGCTGATACTGAGGGTTTCGAGTTCGTAGGGGTCCCACTGCAGGATGTGCATGGCTTCGAGACGAGGGTTCTGACTCAGCTTAACGCCGAACCAGTAGACTGATTCTATGGTTCTTACGGTTGTAGTTCCAACCGGGATGACGGGGTGGCCGAGATGGTTGAGAATAGTTTCGACATTGGTGCGGGCCATTTCGATTTTCTCGACGTGCATTTCATGTTCGCCGATGGTGGGTGTGCTGACGGGCTTGAAGGTACCGGCTCCGACATGGAGGGTGATGAAGTCGGTGGCAATGCCTTTGGCTCGGAGGGCGTCGAACACTTCGGGCGAGAAATGCAGCCCCGCCGTGGGAGCGGCCACAGAGCCTTGGTGGAGGGCGTAGACTGTCTGGTAGCGTTCATTGTCGCTCGACCGGGCTTCGCGGTGCAGGTAAGGGGGGAGGGGGATGACGCCGGCCCGGTCGATGAGTTCGGCAAAGCTGAAACCGCCGTCCCAGGCGAAGTCCACTATCCATGCATTGCCTACGGCTTGGCGGCGGGTGGCAGAAAAGGTGACGCGCTGTCCACCGAGGTCGAGTTCGCGGACGAGCGGCCCCTCTTTCCACTTCTTGTTGTTGCCGATGAAGCAGGTCCAGGTGCATTGAGCGGTCTGTTCGAATGACTGGGCAACGGGCATCTGATAGGGCTCGAGGCAGAAGACCTCGATGGTGGAGCCGGTGGGTTTGCGAAAAAAGAGGCGCGCGTGGATGACCTTGGTGTTGTTGAAGAGCAGGAGCGCGTCGGGCGGGAGGAGGTCGGGAATATGGTCGAAACGGCTTTCGGAGATGGATCCGGCGCGATAGATGAGGAGTTTGGAATGGTCGCGGCGGTCAAGTGGGAACTTGGCGATGCGGTCGTCTGGGAGGGGGTAGTCGTAGTCGGCTATAGCAATGGATTTCGGATTGGTGTTCATTGTTGCGAAGGCTTGCGTTGGGTGATGATGGAGAAGATGATGTACCAAAGAATGATGAGCGAAATGGCGTACCATTGGCGGGTGAGGGCTATGATAACAATGCAGCCGAGCAGGAAGATGTATTGGATGCGGTTGGTTTTCCAAGAAAGGTCTTTGAAGTTGAATTTGAGCGAGAACATGGGGAGTTCGCTAATCATCAGGATGTCGGTAATAAGAGAGAGAACAATGAGCACGACATAGACCCAGGTGCTGATTATGTTATAGGAACAAGAGTAACGGCTGAAAAGGAGGGCAACACCCACCCAGATGAGGGCATTGGAGGGCGCGGGGAGACCGAGGAAACTATGGCTTTGGCGGGTGTCGAGATTGAACTTTGCCAGACGGTAGGCTGCAAAAGCGGGCATGAGCAAAGCAATGTATGCGATCATACCCTGCCAGACGGGGAAGACGGGGGCTGCGCTGAACAGGATGAGCGACGGGGCGACACCCGAGGTGACCACGTCGGCCAATGAATCGAGTTCCTTGCCCACAGGCGAGGCCACACCGAGAAGACGGGCAGCGAGGCCGTCGAAGAAATCGAGGAAGATACCCCCGATGATAAAGTAGGCAGCAATATCGAGATAGCCGGGGCCTTGAGCGGCATAGTAGGTTGCTATTACACCACAGGTGAGGTTGCCGAGGGTGATGAGGTTGGGGATTTGCCGTTTGATACTTTGAAGTAGGTTCATAATTGGGCGGATGGATAGGTGATGGATTTAAAAAAGAATGTAGGAACAAGAGGCTTATTCCTACATTCTTATGATGGATTGGGATATTGCTTAATACAGTTTGATTACGAGTTTGAAATCTGGGTCGTTCCAGTAGGCTTTGAACTCGGTGTCGACAGCGGCTTTGCGCTTGTAGTCATATTCCTGGTCAACGGAGCCTTGCAGGTTCTTGAGGCAGTTCTCGCGGTCGCCAAGACGGGCGTAAGCCACGGCACGGAGGTAGTAGACCTCGGCGGACTGATCAAGACAGCAGTTGAGGGTACGGATGCAGTTCTCGGTCTCGTCGTTCATGAGCTGGGCAAAGGCAAGGTTGTAGTTGCAGGAAGAGCCTTTGAGGAGTTTCTGTGCTTCCTCGTAGTTGCCGCGCTTGAGGTTCAGCAGAGGGATGTTGGCCTCAGCATCGGAGCTGCCTTGGCGCTGGGCTTCCTCAAAGTAGTATTTGGCAAGGGTGTAGTCCTTCTGAGCCAGACAGAGAAGACCCGTGTTGTTGAGGACATCGGGGTTGTGGGGGTTGAGGTCGCGAGCCACTTTCAGGAAGCGCTCAGCCTCGCCGAAGTCGCCAAGATAGAAAGCAATGGCACCGGCATTGTTCCAAGCGCCCCATTCGGCACTATGGTTCTCGGTAGCCCATTTGTAGTACTTCAGCTTGGTGTCGTAGTTATAGTTAATATAAGCGGCATACATGAGCTCGTCGAAAGAGAGCTTGGAGGGGTTGAGGGTGGCCTGTTTTGCCAGCTCGACGTCGGTGAGACGAGCTTCGGAGTAGTAGAGGGCTATCTGGGCACGGCGGAGGCTGGGGAAGATTTCGCGTTCAAGTTGGGGATAGGTCTCGGCGTAGTTGCGAATCATCTGCTCGCGCTTGACGAGGTTCTGCTGGGTCTCGACCACATTGACTATGGCGTGGCGGTCCTGAATGCCGCTCTCTTCGACCATGACGACGAAATGCACCCAGTCCTCGCCTGCCGAGCGGGTGGTGATGACCATTTTCTTCAGCTGGTTGTGCTTGTAGTACTCAATGTCCTGGGGTTTGACTTTGGCACGGCGGGCCATGGTATTGAGTACGTCGTCGAGAACGCGGCGGAGCTCGGCGGTGGCGATGTCGGCACGGTTTTTGGATACACCCACATTGGCGGTCTCTTCACCTTCGGGAGAGGCCCAGCCGGTGATGGTAATCTGTTTGGGCAGACCGTTTTCGAGCATGACACGTTTGAGGTCGTTGACGGTGTATTGGGCGTTGAAGCGGACGTTCATGTCGCATCCCCAGTCGAGGACGGAGGTGCCGTTGGGGAAGTAGATGTCGGCAGTCTCGACGACGCCTTGTTTCTTGTTGTAGTTGAGGGGGGCGATGGAGATATTGCCGCGGATGTCAATCCATTCGGCAGTGATGTTGACTCCATCGGAGATGAGAACTGTGGGGAACACTACCCCTTTATGCTGCTGGACAATCTGGTCGGCAAAGAGGGCTTCGTCGTCGACAGTGGAGGTCTTGTAACCCACCGGGGCCAGGGTGACCTTGCCGGTTTCCATGCCGGGTTTGTAGTCGAGGGCATCGCTGTAAGTGAATCGTCCTCCAGTGGTGTAGTTAATCGTGGGGCCGGGGCCGGACACCGACTCGCCTTTCACGGTGATGGGGTCGAGGGGGGTGGTGCCGCCTTCCCATGTGAATACGGGCTGGATAAACAATGCAACGCCCTTGTCGAAATATTTGGCAGGGACAGAAGCGGTAAAATTAACCACCACTTTGTCGTCACGGACCTCTACGGGGTCGGGATTGGCCTGATAGCGAATCTTTTTGCTATTAGACTTCATTTTGGACAATCCGCTGCATCCCGTCAGCAGGACAACAGTGGCCATGAGGAGTGTTAATAGTGTTTTTCTCATTTGTATATACTATATATTTATTTCGTAACAACATGTGCAACATTCCTTTAGGCACTGCCAGAGCCTGAGAGGAATCTTGCTTATCAATCTGCAAAGATACAAATATTTTTTGATTGGACGATTATTTTTTCATCGATTGCAGATTTCGCTGAAGGGACAGTAGGCACACATTTTGTTGCCGGGGTTGGCAAGGAAGGGGAGGTCGGGGTTGAGGAGGTCGGATGCCAGTTGTTTCAGCATGAGTTCGAAGGTTTCGAGGTGGGCGGAGGTGATGACATCCGAACCCTCCCAAGTGGCGGTGAGGAGTTGTGAGTTGAGGTGGCGGAGGGGAATGATGCCAGAGATATGGGGACGCCCGCCAGTATGGTTGTAGTGGAAGAGCCATTCGTAGGTCATGAGTTGAAACCACTTGTCGGGGACGGCGGCCCAGTCGGGACTCGGGTCGGGGACTTGGAGTTCGCGGCTCTCCACTTTGCCGGACTTGTAGTCGATAACTCGGACCACGCCGTTGGCGATGTCGATGCGGTCGGCGATGCCTGCTATAACGACCTGCACGGGAACACCTCCGACAACAATATCCAGCTGATGGCTGAGGGGCTGCTCAAGGCCTAGGATCTCAATGCCGCCGACTGTGTCGAGGTACTTTAACTCGGACTTAAGGAAATTGACGATTTGGGTTTTGGCAACAGATTTGAGGAAGAAATTGCGGCCTGAAGGGATTCGGCCATGATGGAATTGCTCGGTGAGATCCTGTTCGATAATGCTGTCGATGTCATCAAGTGCGAGCCGGAGTGTGTCGGGTTTGACGTGGCGGTCAGCATCGCGGGAGAAGATGTCTTCCAGCACGGCATGGATACAGCTGCCCAGCTCGTTCTGTTCCAAGTCCTCGTTCACTCGGTCCTGCTCTTCTATACCCAGCACGTTCTCATAGTAAAACTTAAGGGGGCAGGAGCGGTATTTGTTGAGGGCTGAGGGGGAGAGGCCTCGTGTCACAATTTCGCGGATGCGGGCAAGAGCCGCGGGGGTCTTCTCGGCACTGTCCTGCCGCAAAAAAGTAGATTGTGGGGAATCAGCAGAGAGGACCTCCTCGACAAGGGTGATGTTGTGTGGATATTTTTGGGAAAGCTCGCGCCGGATCTGCTGTATGAAACGGCTGGGCTCGCCTTTGCCCATGAGGTCCGACTCGGTGCTGTAGAGGATGACGATGTCCTCGGCCCGCTGCAAAAGCCGGTAGAAATTGTAGGCGTAGACGGCATCTTTCTCGTGGAAGGTGGGAAGCCCGAATGCGACTTTTAAATTGTATGGTATCAGCGAATTGAAACTACGCGCAGAGGGGAGTGTGCCTTCATTGACTGAGAGCATGACAAGATGCTTGAAATCAATATTTCGCGTTTCGAGAACACCCAGAATTTGAAGCCCTTGGAGAGGTTCTCCGTAGAATGCTACGGAGCGGCGCTGCGCCAGCCGTGTGTAAATTTTTTGCATCACGGCAAGGGACTCGATAAAATGATATTGGTTCTGAATGTCTTGCAGATGGTCGACAATCTCGAATAAACAGGCCAAGGCTTCCTTCTCCCTGATGTTGGTATCAAGATAGTTATCGACATAAAGTTCCTGAATGAGGCGGGCTGCTATTCCAAGAAAATCGTCAGGGGAGGGGGAATCTTTGCTGAACATGAACTCGACCGGGCTTAAATCCAGGTCTATCGGACGGCATAAGGCAGAGAGCGTTTCGAAATTGGAATAGATGACATGCTCTTGGTAGAGCAAGGTGTTCATCTTGGCATGCAAATTACTTGTTCCAAGTATTTTGGAAAGAATATCATCCGAAAGAATGTCCAAAATATCTTGATGGTGGAACGTACTACCCCGGCGACGTGAATGAAGGGAGAACAGCTTCAACATCAACGAGTGGACGGCAGTGTTGGTCATCGGGAAACCCATAGTGACATTGGCCGTCTTCACTTCGGGCGGAAGACTGTTGAGAACAGGCAGCAGCATGGATTCATCGGCCAGCACGATGGCCGTGTCACTGAGCTTGGAATCAGGCGATTCCGGAAAGTGTTGCTGGATGATGTGACCGGTGTATTTGCACTGCAGCACATTTTCAGGACAACTGACAATGGTGATTGTTTTGTGCCCCTCGGCGAAGTGGTCTGTGTAATCACCGATTCCGGGGAAAAGCAGACTATGCTTGCGGAGGAAATGCCCTGCCTCCTGCTGGTTGTCATTAAAATAATAGGCATCGCCGTCGGTCAGGAGCGTGCCAACACCACTGGCAACACACTGATGAATAATCCGTTCTTCGCTGGTGGATAGGGCATTGAATCCCACAAAATAGAAATATGCTTCACCCAAGGTGTTCACAATACTCTCCATATCGTCGGCCACTTGACGGTAGGCCATGCCTGCAAAGGCTTTGCGCTGGGACCGCAGCCGGTTGTGAAGTCCGGTGTAGAGATGGTAGAGCGAACGGTAGAACTGGAGATAACGCTCCTGAAATGGAGTGAGGTGGCCAGTTTCGATATTCCATTCCCCGATAGTCTTGATGTCATGCAGGTTGGAGAAAAGCTGGCTTGCATCTACACAATACAAATCAATCTCAGAAAAGTCGGTCAGCATCATATCGCCAAACGGCATGAATTCCTCAAAAGAGCGATATTTTGCATCGGCACCTTCGCACTGAAGGTATACTTCATACAATTCGAACAAAAGCAGCTCATTGGGGATTATTTCCAGACCTGCCCACTGGTTGATGAGCGTGTCCATGCCAAGGGTCTGCGGGAGGAACAGCGGAGAGGCTGCTTCAGCCAGGAATTGCTGACGGAGAAACAACCCAGACCGGCGGTTGTTGAAAACAACTGTCACTCGGTCAAGGTCGTCGGGGTGTTCTGCCCGAAGACGACGGGCTATCTCTGCAAGGAATGATACCATGATTGGGCTTGGGATAAACGTTGAGGGGTTCCAACATCCATCCACTCTGCTTGCGGATGCAGGAAACAACTTATTCTATGGCTTTTAGCCATATTGAGGTAACAGGGTATTATCGAATAAGGCTTATCGCATGGGGGAAGGAGTTGGAGTGCCTGAGGGTCGAGGATGGCGATCCCGCTGAAGGCTAAGGGCCGCACAGAAGATATTGGAGTATTGACCCACAGGGTTTCCCCAGACTTCCGATTCTCCCAACCCTTGAGCTGATTCTCCTTGTCAAATAAGAGATAGCGCGAAGTTTGCCTATCGGAAACTGCAAGGGTGACAAGGTCGTTGTTGGAACTGTGAGCCGCGGCCATGGCCATAAGATTGATATTAGACAAGACATCGACATTGTGAAGCAGAATGGGGTCCGCGTCGTTGAAAAGGGATGAGGCCTTCTTAAGTCCGCCACCAGTGTCGAGAAGCATATTGGACTCGTCAGAGACGAGTACTTCGGCATCCCACCGATGGGAGGAAAGATAATCGCAAACCTTATCGGCAAAGTGGTGCACATTTACTACTATACGACCAATCCCCATGCGGGAGAGTCGGTCGATGGCAATCTTCAACAACGGTACTCCGTCAACCTCGACAAGTGCCTTGGGGCGGTGTTCGGTAAGAGGGTACAGACGGGTACCCAATCCTGCAGCAGGAATGAATGCTTGCATTTAAGAGTTCGTTTTGATTGCAAAGATACGCTTTTTTCTTGGATTGGTCAGAAAAAAGGGCGGCACTGGTGCCCTGCGCTGCACTAACGGATGGTGTATCACTGCTTTCTATAATCCGAGTCTTTCTACTGCAGATTGGCGGGAGTGACAAGATTTCTGCCCGTTTGCGCTTTTCGGAAAGGAGCATACCCAAGTGGTTTTCGGCTGGAAAAACAGTTTTTTTAGAAAAAAAATGACTGGATGCGAAAAAAAATGTATCTTTGCAAAATTACCGAGGAATGCGTTTGGCAGAAACGCTTCCCCAATGTGTTGATATTGAAAAAAATGAAATAATAATGTATAATGTATAAAGATATGAAAATACTAAAATTGTTGTCGGGTGCGATGCTGTTCTCTTTGTTGGCAGTCTCCTGCGGGCCATCGGCAGAGATAGCATACATTCATGATGCAAAAAGAGACTCTGCTTTTGCCTTGAAAGGGCAGTTCTCTGGCGGAATCCAAGCTAATGACCTTCTGGGCATCTATGTGGAAAGCGAGACCCCGGAATCTACTATCCTCTTCAATCAAGAGACCAACAAGATTGCCACTCATAACGGTGTCGTCATGAACCCCGGGAGTTCTGTTGTGTCTGGCTATTTGGTCAACCATGACGGGGACATTATCTTCCCAGTGCTTGGAAAGCTCCATGTCGTTGGCCTAACCCACAATGAACTGGCATCTCTGATTGAGAGCAAGCTTATTAGTGAAGGCCATATCATCGACCCCGTAGTCACCGTCAAACTGATGAACTTCAAAGTTAGCGTGCTGGGCGATGTGGTACGCCCTGGCCAGTTAATGGTATCGGGAGAGCGCCTGACCATCTTTGAAGCCCTCAGCATGGTTGGCGACCTGACCATTTATGGCCAGCGACACAATGTCACCGTCATCCGCGAGGAAAACGGCCTCCGCACCATCGGCGAGATTGATTTGTCTTCGAAGACGGTCTTCGACTCCCCCTACTACTATCTCCACCAGAACGATGTGATTTATGTGGAACCCAACATGCGCAAGAAGAGGAACGCTGACAGAGATCCTATGATTATGACTTATATTTCGAGTGCCGTATCCATCGTCTCAGTACTCTCGTCCATGTTCTATTACTACTTACTGTCTAAGCGCTACATGAATAACGACTAACCGATACCCTTGCCCCTAAACACAATGACTTATTCAAATTAATGCGATTATGGAAAATCTGCAACAAATACAAAATGCAACGAATCCTCGACCCAACAACAACCAGGAGTCGGAGAGTACAATCTCATTGCGAGACCTTGTATTCATAGTTATCAACAACTGGTACTGGTTTGCATTGTCCATTTTCATCTGCCTTCTGGTGGCAGGGCTTATCTTCAAAACCAAACCGAAGGATTTCGAATGCCGCTCCACAATCATGGTGCGCCAAGACCAAAACAACCGCAACTACTCCATGCGAAACATGGATGCTATCCTCAGTACTGTTGGCGATGACTTTGAAATCCATTCCTTAGAGAACGAGATTTACTTGCTGAAATCTTCTCCATTGGCCAAAAACGTAGTCACAAAACTGAAGCTCAACCAGATGTGTGACCGGAAAAGCCTTTTCACGAAGGTTTCCTACTACAACGACCGTCCCCTCGAAATGAAAGTTTTCACCCGCAACACTGAGTTCTCCGATATCAATATCAGTGTCAAAGTGACACCCATCGACAAGAGCCGCTATGAGTATGAGGTGACAACTGTGAGTGGTGGAACCAATAAAAGCAAGGGAACCGCCTATTACACCGACCCTGTGTCGCTCAACAATTACATCTCATTCACCGTTGATAAGACTTCATACTTTACCAACAGAGACATGGGCACCACTTACATTCTGTCTGAATGCCCAGTGATGGCTAAGGCCTACCAGTTGGTTCGCCGCATGTCGGTTGGCCGTTTGGACAAAAATGCTGACGTTCTTGTCATCACCTATTCGGACAACCATGAGCAACGTGCCAAAGAGACCATCAACGCTTTGGTCGAGGCATACAACGAAGACGGCATCAACGACAAGAATCTGATTGCCCAGAAAACGGAGCAATTTGTTTCCGAGCGCATCGCCTTGATTTCTGGCGAGCTGGAAGATGTCGACTCAAAAGTAGCCCAGGTGAAACGGAGTTCTGGCCTTCCCGAACTGAACACCGCATCTGGCTCACTGCTCCAGACAGGCACCCGCTACTCCGACGAAGTAATCGGATTAGAGGCCGAGTTAACGATGATTAACGACATCCGGAACTACTTGATCGATCCTGCAAACAAAGAAGAGCTTCTCCCTGGCAACGTAGGCATTTCCGATGCCGGAGTGCAGAGCTTAATAAGCCAGTACAACTCCCTGCTGCTCCAATACCAGAAGATGCTGAAGTCCGCCGGCCCGAACAACCCCGGGGCACGCGCCTTGGTCCAACAGATGGAGGCAAACCGCAGCGCCATCCTTACCGCCATAGACAACTTGATTAATACCGTCAACTACCGTTTGCGGAGCGCCAAATCCCAACTCTCCCGTACCCAGGGCCAGATTTCTGCCCTGCCCACACAATCAAAGGCCGTGGAAGAAGTTCAACGCCAACAAAAAATCAAGGAAGAGTTGTTCCTTTACCTGTTGAGCAAACGCGAAGAGAACGCCATGAACCTGGCCATCACCGTGGCCAATGCCAAAGTGGTGGAACCTGCTGTGCGTTCCAATTTGGGCCCCCACCTGTCTATGCATATCCTTGTAGGTCTTATTTGTGGCGTGGCGATCCCTGCACTGGTCATGTTCTGCATCAACTTCTTCAATGTCAAACTGCGTACCAAGTTCGATATTGAGAAAGCCATAAGCATTCCCATCTTGGGCGAAATACCTCAGAAACCTGAAGGCCGTGCCAACGATGAAATCATTGTGACCGCCAACGGAACAGATGTCGTGACGGAGGCTTTCCGAATACTGCACTCCAACATCCCGTTCTTCTTGAAGGACAACCAGAAAGTCATCCAGACCGTTTCCACTGTCCCTGGCGAAGGTAAGTCATTCGTGGCTCTCAACCTCGCCCTGTCTTTGGCCTATCTTGGAAAGAAGACCATTCTGGTCGACTGCGACTTGCGCAAACGCTCTCTGTCCAAAACCATTGACCGCCACAACAGGATAGGTCTCATACACTATATGTTGGGTAAGGAAGAAGACCTCTCCAAAATTATTATGCACAGCGAAACATCACCGTTCCTCGACTATGTGGTTTGTGAAAAAACTCCGCCCAATGCCACCCAATTGCTGCTGGGCGACAAAATGGATAAACTGGTCGACTATTTGCGTGAGCAGTACGACTACATCATTCTTGACTCCACTCCTGCTCAAATCGTAGCCGACGCATCCATCATCAACCACTGCGCCGACCTCACAACATACATCATGCGTGTTGGCTATTTGAACAAGAGTTCCTTCCCGTTCATCCAAGAGCTGAATGACAAAAACAAGTTCAAGAACATGGCCATCATCATGACCGACGTTCCTGTTATCAAGCACCGCTACGGCGGCTATGGCTATGGCTACGGCTACGGTTATGGCTACGGCTATGGTTATGGCTACGGCTACGGTTATGGCTACGGTTATGGCTACGGTTACGGCTATGGCGATGGTGACAGCGACAAGAAAAAGAAGAAAGAGTCATAACATTATTTGATGTCTCAAAACCAAAAAGAGATTATATGAAGGGTATAGTTTTAGCAGGCGGGTCTGGTACCCGCCTGTATCCCATTACAAAGGGTGTTAGCAAACAGCTTCTCCCTATTTACGACAAGCCGATGGTCTACTACCCCATCTCGGCTCTTATGCTTGCCGGCATCAGAGATATTCTCATCATCTCCACTCCCTACGATTTACCCGGCTTTCAACGCCTTTTAGGCGATGGTTCAGACTATGGTGTCCACTTCACCTATGCTGAGCAACCCTCGCCCGACGGGCTCGCCCAGGCATTTCTTATCGGCGAGGAATTCATTGGCGATGATTCTGTCTGCCTGGTACTTGGCGACAACATCTTCCAAGGGAACGGCTTTGGCAAACTGCTTCGTGACGCCGTAACGGCGGCCGAACAAGACCACAAAGCCACCGTATTTGGTTACTGGGTGGCAGACCCGGAGCGTTATGGCGTAGCCGAATTCGACAACGACGGCAACGTCCTCTCCATCGAAGAGAAACCCCAGAATCCCAAATCAAACTATGCTGTAGTCGGACTCTATTTCTATCCCAACAAGGTGGTCTCTGTCGCGAAGAATATCAAGCCTTCCGCCCGTGGCGAATTAGAAATAACCTCCGTCAACCAGCAGTTCCTCCAAGATGGCGAACTGAAAGTCCAACTGCTCGGGCGTGGGTTTGCATGGCTCGACACGGGCACCCACGACTCCCTTGCCGAAGCCTCTACCTTCATCGAGGTAATCGAAAAACGTCAAGGGCTCAAAGTGGCATGCCTTGAAAGTATTGCCTTCGAAAAAGGGTGGATCTCGGCCGACGACCTCCGGCGCATAGCCCAGCCCATGCTGAAAAACCAATATGGACAATACCTCATCAATCTCATCAAAGACTGACAATGGAAATAATCAAGACCAAAATCGAAGGAGTGCTGGTCATTGAGCCGAAAGTTTTCGGCGACGCCCGTGGCTACTTCTTCGAAAGTTTCAACTCGCGCGAATTCTGCCAAAAGACTGGATACGACATCACCTTTGTCCAAGACAACGAATCCATGTCGCACTATGGCGTGCTGCGCGGACTCCACTTCCAGTGTCCCCCATTCGCCCAAAGCAAATTAGTGCGGGTCGTAAAAGGCACAGTACTCGATGTGGCCGTTGACATTCGGAAGAACTCCCCCACCTACGGGCAATACGTTTCCATCGAACTGTCGGGCGACAATCACCTTCAATTCTTCATGCCCAAGGGCATAGCCCATGGATTCTCTGTCCTCAGTCCAGAAGCCGTATTCCAATACAAATGCGACAACTTCTATGCCCCCCAAAGCGAAGGCGCCATTGCTTGGGACGACCCCACGCTCAACATCGACTGGGCCATTCCCAAAGACAAAGTCCTCCTCTCTGAAAAAGACAAGCACCATCCTAAATTTATTGACTTTCAAACACCTTTCAACCTATAATTGCGTATGAACATCCTCGTCACCGGTGCCAATGGCCAATTGGGCAGTCATATCCGTCGTTGCAGTGCGCAATCGCGGCACAGCTACATCTATACCGACATCAACGAGCTGGACATCACCAACCCCGATGCCGTCCAAAACTTTGTCCACATCCACCGGATTGACACCATCGTCAACTGCGCAGCCTACGTCAACGTCGACAAAGCCGAAAGCGAAGAAGCCATGGCCGACAAACTCAACCACATCGCCGTCAGCTATCTGGCCCAAGCCATGGCCGAATCCAACGGATTACTGATTCACATCTCCACCGACTACGTTTTTGGAGGCAACCACTACAACACCCCCTGCAACGAGGACGAACCCACCAACCCCACAGGCGCCTACGGACGCACCAAACTGGCCGGCGAGCACGCCATACTACGCTCCAACTGCCGCCACATCATCATTCGGACAGCCTGGCTCTACAGCGAAACCGGGAAAAACTTCTGCAAAACCATGCTCACCCTCACCGCCACCAAACCCACCCTCAAAGTGGTGTTTGACCAAGTGGGCACACCCACCTATGCCGGCGACTTGGCACAAGCCATCTGCACCATTCTCGAAAATGGACTTGACCAAGGACACGAAGGCATCTATCACTTCAGCAATGAGGGTGTATGCAGCTGGTTCGACTTCTCCAAAGAGATAGCCCGCCAGTCCGGGCAAACCGGTTGCGACATCCAGCCCTGCCACAGCGACGAATTCCCAAGCCCTGTCGTGCGGCCCAGCTACTCCGTTTTGGACAAATCAAAATTCAAATCAACCTTCGGTCTCACCATCCCCTACTGGACGGACAGCCTCCATGTTTGCCTCTCAAACCTGGGCTATCCCGCCGGTGAGACACACCAATAGCAACACAAATAAAACACATAGCAATGAGCGAGGCTTACATACACCAAAGCAGCTACGTCGACGACGACGTAATCATTGGCAACGACACCAAAATCTGGCATTTCTGCCACATCCAGCGGGGTGCCCGCATCGGCTCCAACTGCTCTATGGGACAGAACGTCAACATCGGCAACAATGTCCACATCGGCAACGGAGTCCGCATCCAGAACAACGTCTCCGTCTACGAAGGTGTCGAAATCGAAGACAATGTCTTCTGCGGCCCCAGTTGTGTCTTCACCAACGTCACCACTCCGCGTGCACACTTCCCAGTTCATGGTGTCTACGCCAAAACCGTCGTCAAAGAAGGTGCCTCACTCGGAGCCAACAGCACCATCGTCTGTGGTCATAACGTAGGCCGAAGCGCACTCATAGCCGCCGGAGCCGTAGTCACACACGACGTGCCCGACTTCGCACTCATGGCCGGAGTCCCTGCGCGGCGCATTGGCTGGGTATGCGAGTGCGGCCAACGCCTCGACGACAGTCTCCGCTGTTCCTGCGGCAGACATTACCGGCTTGTATCCGACAACATTTTAGAGAAAGTGAGCGAGAGCTAACCATTCCCGTCCATCCCATGAAAATGAAAAAATATATCCTGATTCTCCTCTTGCTGGCATCCTCACTATCCTGCCAAGCCAAGAGAGAGCCAGCCTGGATGCGCGAACTGCCCAAGCCAGGAAACGAAACCTACATCTATGTCCGTGAGTCTGGCGAAGGGGCCACTGTCAACAGTGCCCTGTCGCAAGCCATGGTGCGCGTATTCCAAAGCACCGCCAACCGGCTGGGGCAACCCTTCGATGCTCAGAAAGTGGCTGAAGCCCTCGACGCCGGTGCCGACTATAAAACCATCTCCCAGCAATACAAAGTCCCCGTCAACCGGGTCGGCCTCTATTCCACACAACTCAGCAACGGCAAGTGGTGGGTCTACGTCCTTTGCCAAGTAGCGTCCATGAGCAACGTCGAACCCGTCTGGGACCGTGTGGGTCTCACCTCCACCGCCAAAAACCTCATCTCCGTGGCCAAGTCCCTTGTCATTCCCGGCTGGGGGCAAATAAGCAAAGACCACCCTACCGAAGGAATCCTCACCCTGACAGGTGAGGCCGTGCTGGTTGGGACCGGCATCCTCAGCTATCGTATGGCGCAGAACCAACTCAACATCATGCGCTCCGACAACGTATCCTTCGCCGACTTCGACAAAGCCAGCCAAACCTACAACACCATCCAATCCATCTCCTACATCACTTGGGGCTTGGCCGGTGCCCTCTATGTCTTCAACATCATCCGGACCGCCACCATCCATCCCAAAACTCCTTTCGACTTCACCTGGGCTCCCTCGCTCCTCTCCACCCCCCAGTCCGTCACGCCCACCATTGGTTTAACATTCAGATTCTAATGCCCATGCGCCGCAATATATTCATCACGCTCCTCTCCGTGTTCCTCCTGTCGCTGACGCTCCAATCCTGCGTCAAAGACCTCAACAAAGAGGGCATATTCCTTACAACCCGCTATTACGGCATAGTCCAGGATGCCACCACCCTCCACCCCCTTTCGGGCATAAAAGTAATCTCCACCAATGGCAGCAACGTCCAGCAGACCGTCTACTCCGAACCCGACGGCAGCTTCTCCATCAACCTCGACATAAAGCAACTCAACGAAGGCTACTACATCTCCATCCAGCCCGACTCCCTCTACGAAAGCCACGACATCCACCCCGACAACCGTGCCTTAGGTTGGGAAAGCTTCAACATCGGAGTCATCCAAATCCAAGGCTCAACCGTACCCGTTCTCACCACCGGCGATGCAACCGAAATCACCGCCTCCTCCGCACGCCTCCACGGCAACATCCTCCGCCATGGCAACTCCGCCGTCAGCGAGTGCGGCTTTGTCTACGCCACCGTGCAATATCCCACCGTCAAAGACAACATAGCCACTGCCCGCAACAACAACGGAACCCTCGAAACCACAGTCCAGCTCTCGCCCAACACCACCTACTACGTCCGTGCCTTCGCCCGCAACGGCATCGGCATCGGCTATGGGCCGCAGATAACCTTCCGCACACTCGACGGCCTCCCGACCGTCGGCCCACTCGCCATCACCAGCGTCCTCGCCACACAAGCCACCTGCTCCGGCAGCTTCCTTTCCGACGGTGGCTTCCCCATCACCGCCCGCGGCCTCTGCTGGAGCACCACTCCCGACCCCACACCCGACAACCTCCACCTCAGCTTAGGCACTGGCATCGGCGACTTCGAATCCACCCTCACCCAACTCCAACCAAACACCACCTACTACCTCCGTGCCTACGCCCGCAACCTCTCCGGCATAGCCTACAGCGACACCTATACTTTCACCACCCTCGACGGCCTTCCCACCGTGACCACAACCCCCGTCACCGACATCACATCCAACTCTGCCCTCTCCGGCGGTACCGTCCACACCGAACCCGACTTCCCCGTCTTCCAGCGTGGCGTATGCTTCAGCACCCAACCCATGCCTACCACATCCGACAGCCATACATCCGACGGTGCTGGCAACGGCTCTTTCATCAGCCACCTCTCCGACCTCACTCCCGGCACCACCTACTATGTCCGCGCCTATGCCACCAACGTCAACGGAACCACCTACGGCCAGCAAATCGTATTTGTCACCCAATAAACAAGGAACCACACCCGTAAAGCACATCCCCCAATGAAGAAAAACACCTTAGCCATAGCAATCCTGCTCCTGCTGCTGACAGCTTTACAGCCCAAAGTCCACGCCTACGACTTTTCAGCCGTGTGCAGCAGCGGACAGACCCTCTACTACAACATACTCACCGACTCCACCGTCGCCCTCACCTATCCCCGCCTCGTCAACAACAACTACTACTACGGCCATACCCAACCCACTGGCAGCATCATCATCCCCACCACCGTAACCCATGCCGCAGCCACCTACCGCGTCGTCTCCATCGGGGCCAACGCTTTCCACTCCTGCTCAGGCATCACCGCCGTCGCCATCCCCAATTCTGTCAACGTCATTGCCGACGGTGCTTTCAACCACTGCAGCGGCCTGACTGCTGTCACCATCCCCGACAACGTCCTCACCCTTGGTGTCGGAGCCTTCCAAGGCTGCACCTCACTGCTCACCGCCAGCCTTGGCGCCAACCTTGCCATCATCGGCAACGTAGCCTTCGAAGGCTGCACCTCGCTGCGCTCAGCCAGCATCCCTAACACCGTAACCATCCTTGGCAACTGGTCCTTCAGCAACTGCACCTCGCTCGACACCCTCACCCTCGGCACCTCACTTGTCCAAATCTCCCACAACGTCTTTGCTGGCTGCAACAACGTGCGCCACCTCCGCTACAATGCCGTCAATGCCGTCTGCAGCTACATGACCAGCTCCGGCCACCAGTCCTCCCTCCCCCTCGCCTCCCTCCGCTCCCTAATTATTGGCGACAGCGTCCAAACCATCCACTCCTACTCCTTCATGAACGCCGCCAACCTCGACACCGTCGTTATCGGTCTCAACGTCACCACCATCGACACCTGTGCCTTCCTCGGATGCAACAATGTTGACCACCTGCAATACAATGCCGTCAACTGCTCCGACGCCTCCTTCTGCACCCCTCTGGGATGCCTCCCCTCCCACGCCTTCCAGCCCTTCACGCAACTCAACTCGCTCTCCTTTGGCTCCAGCGTCCAGCGCATTCCCGCCTACGCATTCCATGGCATGTCCGCCCTCGGCAGCCTCATCCTCCCGCCGTCGCTCCAATCCATCGGGAGCCATAGCTTTGCCCAGTGCCGCAACATCAACAACCAACTGCTCCTGCCCCAACTCCTCACCTCCATCGGCGACCACGCCTTTCAAGGCTGCTCCCGCATCCACTCCACACTCCAGTTCCCTGCCAGTCTCATTGCCATCGGCCAAGGTGCCTTCAGCGATTGCGACAGCATCTTTTTCCTCAACACCGGCACCTCCCACGCCGTCATTCCCCCCCAAGCCTTCTACGGCTGCGACCGCCTCTTCCAAATCACCATCGGCGACAACACCCCCTCCATCGGCGACTCCGCCTTCCTCAACTGCACCCGTCTCACCTCCGTCACCTTTGGCAGCAGTCTCGACACCATTGCCGACAATGCCTTTGGCGGGTGCTTCCGTCTGGTCACCCCCGATTTCCCGGCCAGCCTCTCCCACATAGGAGCCGATGCCTTCAACGGCTGCTCCCTGTTGGGCGGACAACTCACATTCCCAGCTGCCGTCACCTCCATCGGCGACCGCGCCTTTGCCAACACCGCCACCATCGCCACCATTACCATGCTCGGTTCCCTCCCGCCCGCCATCCATTCCGGCACCTTCAGCTCCGCCACCCCAGCCACCCAAGTATTCGTCCCCTGCGGCTCCCTGCTGGCCTACTTCATGGCCGACCATTGGGAAAACTTCACCAACCTGACCGAAACCTCCCCCTTCCAAGTCACACTCAACGTCAACAACAACATAATGGGCACTGCCTCCATCACACAGCAACCCTCCTGCACCAGTGCCGTTGCCATCATCCAAGCCACCGCCAACCCCAGCTACCACTTCCTCCGATGGAACGACGGCAACACCGCCAACCCCCGCACCCTCAGCGTCAACTCCGACACCACCTTCACCGCCTTCTTTGTATCCGACAACTCCTACATCACCGTCATCTGCAACGACTCCACCCGAGGCACCGTCAGTGGCTCCGGCCTCTACAACTATGGAGCCTCCGCCCTCCTCACCGCCACCCCCTATCCCGGCTACCACTTCCAGCACTGGAGCGACGGCAACACCGACAACCCCCGCACCGTCCTCGCCACACAAGACTCCCTCTTCACCGCCGTCTTCCTCTCCAACCACTCCACCATCACCGTCCTCAACAACAACCCCGCCATGGGTACAGTGGCCGGTGGTGGCAGCTACTACTACCAAAACCAAGCCGTCATCTCCGCCACCCCCTATCCCGGCCACCACTTCACCTTCTGGAATGATGGCAACACCGACAACCCCCGCACCATCCTCGTATCGCAAGACTCCACCTTTGCCGCCAACTTCGCAGTCAACCTCTACACCGTGACAGCCAACAGCAACAACAACTCCATGGGCATCGTTTCCGGTGGCGGCACCTACAGCTACCTCACCTCCATCGAACTCACCGCCTCCCCACTCTTCGGCTACCACTTCGTGCAATGGAACGATGGCAACACCACCAACCCACGCTCCTTCCAAGTCACCGCCGACACAGCCCTCACCGCCATCTTCGCCCCCAACACCTACACCCTCAACATCCTCTCCAACGACACCACCATGGGCGTCACATTCGGCAGCGGCACCTACAGCTTTGCCGCCATCGCCAACATCTCCGCCACCGCCGCCTACGGCTACCACTTCGTCCAGTGGAGCGACGGCAACACCGACAACCCCCGCCTCCTCACCGTCAGTGCCAACACCACCCTCACTGCCATCTTCGCCATCAACACCTACACCCTCACCGTGCTCAGCAACAACAGCACCATGGGCTCCACCACAGGTAGCGGCTCCTACACCCACAACACACCCGTCAGCATCTCAGCCCAAGCCAACTACGGCTACCACTTCCAAAGCTGGAACGACGGCGACACCACCAATCCCCGCCTCATCAACGTCACCCACAACGCCACCTACACCGCCCTCTTCTCACTCAACTCCTACACCGTCACCGCCATCAGCGGCAACGGCGCCTACGGCACCGTCAGCGGCAGCGGCACCTACAACTACAACACCCCTGCCCTCATCACCGCCACACCCTTCTACGGCTACCACTTCGTACAGTGGAACGACGGCAACACCGACAACCCCCGCACCATCATAGTCACCGAAGACATCGGCTACACCGCCCTCTTTGCCATCAACACCTACACCGTCACCGCCGTCAGCAACTCGCCTGCCAGCGGCTCCGTCAGCGGCAGCGGCACCTACAACTACCAGACCGTAGCCACCCTCACCGCCCTTCCGGCCCCCCATCACCACTTCGTCCAATGGAGCGATGCCGACACCACCAACCCCCGCCAACTCACCGTCACCGCCGACACCGCCCTCACCGCCCACTTCTCCATCGACTCCTACTACGTCGCAGCACAGTCACTCGACACCCTCCGTGGACGGGTCCTCGGCGCGGGCCCTGCGCCCTACGGTGCCACCACAACCCTCACCGCCATCCCCAACTACGGCTACTACTTCTCCTCCTGGACCGACGGCAACACCCAGAATCCCCGTCCCGTCGTCATCTCCACCGACACCGCCTTCTCCGCACTCTTCCTCCCCAACATCTACCAAATCACCCTCCTCCCCTCCGACAGCCTTCAAGGCACCGTCGCCGGCTCCGGCCTCTACGACTACGGCACCACCGCCACCCTCCGCGCCATCCCCCTGCCCGGCCACTACTTCACCGGCTGGAGCGACGGCGCCACCTCCAACCCCCGCATCCTTGCCGTCACCGCCGACACCACCCTCACCGCCCTCTTCCAACCCCACCCCACCTACACCGTCACCGTCAACAGCAACGACATCGCCATGGGCACTGTCTCAGGCTCCGGCACCTATGCCGCCGGCCAGCAAATCACCATCACCGCCAACCCCGCCACCCACCACCTCTTCAAATACTGGAGCGACGGCGCCACCGACAACCCCCGCCATGTTCGCGTCCTGACCGATGCCACCTACACCGCCATCTTCGCACCCCAAACCTTCACCATCAACGCCACCCCCCAAAACCCCGACATGGGAGCCGTCTATGGTGCCGGTGTCTACAATTTCGGCACCACCGCCACCCTCCTTGCCCGTCCCTTCCCCGGCTTCGCCTTCCGCCAGTGGAGCGACAACAACACCGAACCTGAGCGCACCATCCTCGTCGACCGCGACCTCACCCTCCAAGCCATCTTCTACCCCTCCGTCGGCATCGACACCGCCGATGGCCATCCCCTATCCATCGCCACCTCTGGCCTCGACATCACCGTCGCCGGGGCCGAAGGCAAAACCCTCGCCCTCTACGACCTCATGGGCCGCCGCCTCGCCTCCGTCGCCGCAGCCGATGCCATGCAACACCTCCGCGCACCCGCCACCGGCATCTACATGCTGCAAATCGAAGGCACCAAAGCCCGCAAAATCATCATCCGCTGACACCTATCCCCCCTCATACACCAATGCCTACCGACCCCAGCAGTCGGCAGGCATTGGCTTCATGTATCCATCCCGAACTTCACACTGGCCTTACATCATGATCCATTCATTGCTCCAATTTCGGTAATCCATATAGACCAGTAACCCGTACTAAAAACATTGTATCTTCTAAACGTCTTCACCCAAAAGATATTACTCTGATAAATTGTAATCCTTTAATGGGTACCCACCAAAGTTATAAAACCACAATGCCACATCCAGCGCAATCGGGTATAGGTCGCATGTTTCCCCGTTCTCAACAAACGTCCCTACAGCCGTCTGGTACTGCTGCACATGATGCTCGCCCTGATTGTATAACTTAAGCTCCGCAATCTGCCCAGTGTTGCGCATAGCCTTGATGAATACCTTGAACACGTCAGCCGACAGCTTGTTATCATCCTCTGCCGCCCATATCTTCAACGGTGCCTTGGAGTACTTCTTCATCGTGATTTGGTCAACCGTCACCCCGTCTGGCAGACGGTACAGAAAATCGCTTCCTTCTTGTTTAACGAAGTCGTTATAAGGGTCTTCCACATTCCGTGTCCACGGGTCGTATCCCATAGTCAGATCCGGGTCATAATCTAAGTTCAACAATTGAATGTTCGTGCTGACAGCGGGGAAACCAAACATCCTTGCGATGTTAAGACGCGCCGCCTTGGTGAATGTAACACCGCCAACTGTGGCATTGCTCGACAAATCCCACTGGTGCCAACGCATCGAACAGACAGGAGACCACTCCGCCACTGCCGCCACATTCAAAGCCGAATTGTCAATCACATTCTGTGCGTAGTGTCCGCCCTGCGAATAACCGAAAACAAACAACCTGCCGGTGTCCACGTTGTAGTGTTTCCCCACATACTCCACAGCCTTAATTGTGCTTTGCACCGCCACGTAGTTCCCCACAGCCCTCTCCGTTGCGCCGATGGCCGCCTTCCATGCGTCCGGCACACCGTCAGCCGCCACAACGGCATATCCGAGATACAACAACCAATGGAATAAACGTCCGCATCGCTGCTCGTCAAATATTGGGTCCGAGGAAGTGCCGACTTGGCTGTCACCCTCTTTGCAGAATATAATCAGTTTGGTCGGTGTCCCTTGTGGCTTGTAACTCTCTGGCAGATACAGCACACAATTGTCCGTGTAGATTGATTGTGCTGTATAAGTGTCAATACCCTCCCCCTCATACGAAGTGGCAATCGGATTTGCGCAGTTCACTTCCTGCTGCCAGTAAGTCACCCTCCGATACGGCCTCTTATCCTCTCTACAATTAACCTGAGCAGGCACGACATGCCCTCCCGCTTGTTTTAACACTATGTAGCCTACAATCAACATAATGAATATAACAAGAGACACTATCCAGAACCACATAGACACATGCCGATGTATATAGTTTTTCATGCTATCATCCTGCACAGAGCCATGACCACGATTATAAGACTTTATCTCTTTGCTCCAGGGCGGGAGGGTGCGGAGCATGGCCTGCATCAGGCGTTCAAAGCGGTGGCCTTTGTCGGCCTCGGAGTGGGATTGCTGGCGGTAGCGGTCGATGACCTGTGCGAAGTGGTTCATAGCGTCGTTGCGTTTTGGTGCGGCAGCGTCCCGAACAGCCACGGGGTCAATAAGGGTTACAGCGGGCATATAAAAAAGAAGCGCGGGACAAAGCTTTTGCTCATCCCGCCAATCAGGCTCTGGTATGCCTTTTTCCCGAGGATAAGCAATGCCAGAGCCCACGCTGTTGCGTATATAGCCACACATCACGTCGGGGCTATAATGCCCCACAGCGTGTGCCATAATACGAACACATGGACGCTTGTCATTGCCTTACCGTGCGGGAAAAGTTGAATTTACCAGATTCGATTGGCCGCAGATAAGACGCAAACTTACGTCTTTTCGATATGTCCTACCAAACCATCGGTTTGGCGGTGCAAAAATACGACTTTTTTTCCAATTAGTGGGTGGCGGTGTCAGTTTTAACACTCGGTTGCCCACCATGCCGCATGCCGGGCATCGTACGGCGGAACGGGACACGGCATACAATGGAATCAGGTGGAAAGCCGAGGAGATGTTGGGAGGTTGTTATTCCGATAGTTAGTTTATAGTTAGTTTAGATTTATTTTATGGTTTGTTTCTGGAAAGGAAAGAAAGCATAAAGCAGGTATCGGGGAACGGCGACGGAAGGGGAATGGATGGAACTGCGGGTCAATGGCGGCGGCAGGGGCAGCGGCGGCAGCGACAGGAGGCGGAGAAAAAGGGGACGGGAGGATGCTATGTCAAAATAAAATTGTATCTTTGCATTTTGAATTGTAAAACACGGACAGTAATGAAAAGGATGATGATTTTGATGGCCACCATGCTTGCAGTGTGGACTGCGGCGGCACAGGACACGGCGGCAAACTATGCCGCGGCACGACAGCAGCTGAATGGCGAGGGCAAGACACTCGGTGTGGCCTTGTGCGGAGGCTCGGCCTTCGGCTATGCGCACCTGGGTTTCCTCCAGGCACTGGACGAGGCGGGGGTGCGGATAGACCGCATCAGCGGCACGTCAATGGGGGCGATAGTGGGTATGTTCTATGCGGCGGGCTACTCGCCGAGGGAGATTGTGAAGATTGTGAAGGAGGAGCGGATGCTGAAAAAGACGCGTATCTTCCGCCTTAATTTCAAGCGCGACGGCGGACTGGCGGACTATGGGCGGATGCGGGCCATGATGGAGAAGTATGTGCCGCACAACAGTTTCGACTCGCTGAAGATTCCGTTCTACTGCTGTGTGGCCGATATGAACCACCTGCGGCCGGTGTATGTGTCGGCGGGGGGCAACCTGCGTGAGTTTGTGAGCGCGTCGGCCTCGGTGCCGCGGGTGTTCGCACCGGTGATGATTGACAGTGTGTATTATGTGGACGGCTATATTTTCAACAATCTGCCTGTGGAGCCGCTGATTGAGGCGGGCTGCAATGTGACGATAGGCCTCTATATACAGCGCGACACGGTGATGGAGCGCATCGATGACCCGAGCATCATTGCGTCGAGGGCTTTCAATGTGAACTCAAACCTCTGCACGATGGACCACGTGCCGCTGTGCACGCACGGGGTGGCCATCAAGGTGGGGGAGCTGGGAAGGCTGGATTTCGACAAGATTGATGAGTTTTTCGATTACGGCTACCGCGCGGGCAAGGAGTTCCTGGCGGGGCTGGCCGCCGAGCCCGCCACGGGAACGGCTAAGGATTAGGCAGATGGACCATCGGGGCAAAAAAAGATTTGCCAGTTCGGAAAATATTTGTATCTTTGCAAAAGATTTGGTCGCTAAGAAGGCGGACGTGTGCAGGAGGATGTGTGCAGGGTGTCAGTCTTTTAGGCGTTAAAAGGGAACCAGGTGAGAGTCCTGGACAGTCCCGCTGCTGTGAGCTCTGAGATAAGAAAGCAGCCACCCATGTTGTAGCCACTGTGCGGCAGCAAAGCCGCATGGGAAGGCCGGGAGGCTGAGAGCGAGTCAGAAGACCTGCCAAACCGCGATGGATAGCTTTCGAGGAAAGAGCTGAAATCGATGGCCCCGCGTATGCTTCGAGACGGGGCATCCCCTTTCGGCTTATTGTATCTGGAAAGCTATTTTGGACAGAACACAAAATAGTTTGAACTATGATATTAAATAAATTAACTGCAATGACATTGGGCCTGCTGCTGACTGCGGGCCTGTGGGCACAGACGGGCAACAACGGGTTGCACACCCCGCCCGCCAAGGGCGATGCCAAGGGCATCACCTTCCCCGCATCGGACATCCAATTCTGGACGGGAACTGGGACAAACCAGGCCGTCTATATCCTGGCTTGGGACGACGACCCGAGCGGCAACAACCTGGCTTTGGCCTGGGGCGTGCGCTGGAACGGCACCGCCACGGCCACCCAGCTGCTGGACACCATCGTGGCCTATGACTCGCGCTTCAGCTACACCCTGAGCGGTGCGTTGATGACGGACATGTCATACAACGACGGCACGGTGAATCCGCAATCAAGCATGAACGGCTGGTGCTACTACTATAACGGCAACTGGGGCATGTATGCCTGGCCCAACCAGCCGATGAGCAACGGCGACGTGATTGAGATGAGCAGCAGCTGCATGTGGACAATGACCTCGGCCACGGCCGCCACCAACCCCTCAGCCTCCTCGACCACTGACACGGTGGACGCCACCATCGACACGGCCGCCATCCAGTACTGGGTGGGCAACGGCTCGAACCGCGCCGTGCTGATTGTGAACTGGGGCAACCCTGACACTGCCCTGGCCTGGGGTTTCCGTTTCAACGGCACGGTGACCGCACAGACTATGGTGGACAGCATTGCCGCCGCCGACCCGCGTTTCTGGACGGTGGGGAGTCCTTCGCTGAATGGCGATATCCATTACCGTCTGGACAACGGCGACACGCTGAGTCTGATTCCTGCCTCTGCCACATCGGAAGGCTTCAACTTCTGGTGGGCCAACCTCAACGGACTGAACGCCAGCGGCGGTGCGGGCGAGAGCTTGCACGACGGCGATGTGTTCAAGTATGGCGACTATAGCATCGGTATTGGCTGGGACCCGCTGGGTACTTACTATCTGGAGCGTGCTTGGCTGAAGACTCCCACGCCTGTTCCCGCACCCTCTCCCGCCGACACTACCACTACGGACACCACCACTACAGACACTACTATTGTGGCCGTGGATGCGACGATTGACACGGCCGATATCCAATACTGGATTGGCCACGGCAGCAATGCGCTGACTTTCGTGGTGAACTGGGCCGACACGGCACTGGCTTGGGGCTACCGCTTTGGCTCCGACAGTGTGAAACTGAGCACAGTGATGAACGACATTGCCGCTGTTGACCCCCGTTTCAGCTATACGGGTACTGGCATGGTGAGCGACATTAACTTTATCGCCAACGGCGACACGCTGGGCATCACCCCCGGCAACTGGTGGAATCATTACCTGAACGGCGAGACTTCGGCCGGCATGAACCAATGGATGCACAACGGTGACCTGAGCCGCTGGGCCGACCCCGCCGCCGGAGTGCTGATAGACAGCGTCTACCACGAAGAATGGGACGGCTGGATGGAATACATCTACGCCTACCCGCAAACCATTACCCCGGTTAGCAAAATTCTCACTATTGACAATATCCAACCTGAAGATATTAAATTCTGGGTGGGCGAAGGCAATAAAGAAATCATCTTTGTAGTGAGCTGGCCCGACTCCACTTTGGCCTGGGGCTACCGCTACAGCATTGACCCTTCTGACCTTGATTTTAGGCATAACTACACCTTCCGTGATGGAGATACCCTTGTTTCTATCAATCATATTGAGGAGGAAATTGAAAGAACTGACCCCCGTTTCTTCTCTCGGTGGCCGCAGGGTGGTGGAAGCAATCCTCCCCGTGCCAATTATGAAAATACTGTTCTCACACTTAAAATCCCTGATGGCAACCTAATTGGAATTGATCCACCATACCCTCCTCGTGTTGATCGAAAGGATGGCAGTAATGCTGCGCGATATGGTTTATTCTTTGTCGAGAATGGAGACACTTTGTCTGGCAGCGAATGGCACGTGAAGGTAAACGGACTTGACCCTTATTTCCGTTTTTATGACAGACCCCTTGGCGGAACAAAAGTCCACTATAACCCTAGTGCCGCAGAGTATTATGCGACAGAAGGCTCCATCGTGCATATTTTCGATACCTCTACCATTGACAGTATCTGGCATGATTGGTTTAGTGGACAAGAAATGTACTCTTCCTCACAGGAAATCACGCCCGCAACGCCCGCTTTGGACGCTACTATCGGTGAATACGACATTCGCTATTGGGTGGGCGAAGGCGACAACAAGCTGATTTTTGCAGTGAACTGGGCTGGCAAGGCTCGCGCTTGGGGCTACCGCTTTGCCGACGACAGCGTGACGCTGGCCACTGTGATGAACGACATAGCAGCCGCTGACTACCGTTTCAACTACATCGGTGAGAGTATGGTGAACGACATCATGTTCGTTGAGGACGGCGACACGCTGAGAGGAACGCCCGGCAGCTGGTGGGAACACTCGCTCAATGGCATCAGTTCAGCCGGTTTGAGCCAATGGATGCATAACGGCGACTTCAGCCGTTGGGCCGACCCTGTTGCAGGCGTGGTTAAAGACAGTATTTACTATGACGGTTGGGGTTGGGTTTACACCTATATCTACCCCCAGACCATCTATCCCGTAGAAGAGCCTTATGCTCCGTTCTGTGGACCTGTGGATGAAGATCCCGAATGCGCTATTGCATTGAACGACAGTCGTATCAGCGGATGGGCCACGGGCTGCACGGTGGTGCGCGGTTCGAGCAACCTGAGCGACCCCGACGCCGCAGCAGTGACATACGGTGAGGAGAGCGCCGGCGTAGGCCCCGCCACCACCAGCACCCTTGAGGCTGTGAGCTTGGGTGACGGCGGCAGCGCCACCCTCACCTTCGCCACTCCGATAACCAATGTGGACGGCTTCGATTTTGCCGTGTTTGAGAACTCTTTCGACGACTACTTCTTAGAGCTGGCCTTTGTGGAGGTGAGCTCGGATGGCGAGCACTTTGTGCGCTTCCCGGCCACATCGCTCACGCAGACCCACGTCCAGATTGGCGGTACGGGCCGTGTGAACGCCACCTATATCAACAATCTGGCCGGTAAATTCCGCGTGGGCTACGGCACTCCTTTCGATCTGGAGGAACTGCGCGACAGCGCCAATATCGACATCAACAATATCACCCATGTGCGTGTAATCGACGTGGTGGGCAGCATCGACCCGCAATACGGCTCCTATGACGCTTTCGGCCATTTGATCAACGACCCGTTCCCCACACCGTCCTACAGTGCCGGCTTCGACCTGGAGGGTGTATGCGTGCTGGGCAACCGCCAAGGTATCAACCAAGCCGAGGGCATGGAGCTGAAGCTCTATCCCAACCCCGCACGGGGCATGGTCAACATGACGCTGAAGGCTGAAGCCGCCGGCAGGGTCAGTGTCTTCGACATGACAGGCCGCGAGGTGATGTCTTCACCCGTGCAGGCGGGCAACTCCACCGTGCGTTTCAACACCGAAGCACTGCCCGACGGCGTGTATATGGTGAAGTTCGGAAGCCATGTGGAGAAACTGGTGGTACGCCACTAAACAATTATAGAAAGTCTCATTATCAACCATTAATGCCGAGCGGTCGCTCGTTGGAGCGACCGCTTATTTTAGACCTAAAAAAAGAGTAATCACAGAAGGATGGAAAACGTACCTTTCAGCATCACCAAACGCGACGGCCAGCAAGTGCGCTTCTCGCTGGACAAGATTATGAACGCCATCATCAAGGCGTTCCAGTCTGTGGAGGAGCCGGTGAACCTCAGCACCCTCAACAAGATTATCACCCATCTGGACATCCACGACGGCATCACGGTGGAGGATATACAGAATCAGGTGGAGGTGGCCCTGATGAAGGAGGGACACTACCGCGTGGCCAAGTCATTCATGCTCTACCGCCAGAAGCACACGGAGGACCGCGAGACAATGGAGAAGCTGAACTTCCTGGTGGAATACTGCAAGGCGGACAACGCCGCCACAGGCAGCAAGTTTGACGCCAACGCCAACGTGGAGCACAAGAACATTGCCACCCTAATAGGGGAGCTGCCGAAGGCGGGCTTCATCCGGTTGAACCGGCGCCTGCTGACGGACCGCATCAAGAAGATGTACGGCAAGGATATGGCCGACCGCTATCTCGACCTGCTGACGCACCATTTCATCTATAAGAACGACGAGACCTCGCTGGCCAACTATTGCGCCAGCATCACGATGTATCCGTGGCTGATAGGCGGCACGGCCTCGATAGGCGGCAACTCCAAGGCCCCCACTAACCTGAAAAGTTTCTGCGGCGGATTTGTGAACATGGTGTTCATGGTGTCGAGCATGCTGAGCGGCGCCTGCGCCACACCGGAGTTCCTGATGTATCTGAATTATTTCCTGGGACTGGAGTATGGGCGCGAATACTGGAAAGAGGCCGACCGGGTGGTGGACCTCTCGGTGAAACAGCGGACCATCGACAAGATGATTACCGACTGCTTTGAACAGATTGTCTACACGCTGAACCAGCCCACCGGGGCCAGAAACTACCAGGCGGTGTTTTGGAATATCTCCTATTACGACCGCTATTATTTTGAGAGCCTTTTTGGCGATTTTGTCTTCCCCGACGGGAGCAAGCCCGACTGGGAGAGTCTGTCGTGGCTGCAGAAGCGGTTTATGAAATGGTTCAACCAGGAGCGTACCCGCTCGCCCCTCACCTTCCCAGTGGAAACAATGGCCCTGCTGACCGAGAACGGCGAATGCCGCGACAAGGAATGGGCCGACTTCACGGCCGAGATGTATGCCGAGGGGCATTCATTCTTTACCTATCTGAGCGACAATGCCGACTCGCTGTCCAGCTGTTGCCGGCTGCGCAACGAGATTACCGACAACGAGTTCAGCTACACACTCGGGGCCGGCGGGGTTTCTACAGGCTCGAAGAGTGTGCTGACGGTGAACCTCAACCGCTGCATCCAGTATGCCGTCAACAACAATATCCCTTACATCAAATTCCTGTCGGACATCGTGGACTTCTGCCACAAGGTGCAGATTGCCTACAACGAGAACCTCAAGGAGCTGCAAAGCCACGGCATGCTGCCCCTGTTCGATGCGGGGTATATCAACATCAACCGCCAGTACCTTACTATCGGGGTGAACGGATTGGTGGAAGGAGCCGAATTTCTTGGCATTACCATCAACGACAACGAGCAGTACCGCGACTATGTGCAGTCGGTGCTGGGCGTGGTGGAGAAGTACAACAAGCAATACCGCACAGATGAGCTGATGTTCAACTGCGAGATGATTCCCGCCGAGAACGTGGGGGTGAAGCATGCCAAATGGGACCGCGAGGACGGTTATTTCGTACCCCGCGACTGCTACAACAGCTACTTCTACATTGTGGAGGACGACTCTCTCACCATCCTCGACAAGTTCAAACTCCACGGCGCCCCCTATATCCAGCATCTCACCGGTGGGAGCGCCCTGCACCTGAATCTGGACGAACACCTGTCGAAAGAGCAGTACCGCCAGCTGCTGCGCGTGGCTGCCACCGAAGGATGCAACTATTTTACTTTCAATATTCCCAACACCATCTGCAACGACTGCGGCCATATTGACAAACGTTACCTGAAGGAGTGTCCCGTGTGCCACAGCAAGAACGTGGACTACATGACCCGCATCATCGGCTATCTGAAACGCATCAGCAACTTCTCGCAAGGCCGACAAGAGGAGGCCCATCGCCGCTATTATCACAATGCTTAAATATCTCAACACCGACATAGTCTTTCAAGAGATTCCCGACGAGACCACTCTGGCCATCAACCTGACGGGGTGTCCCTGCCGCTGCCCGGGCTGCCACAGCACCTACTTGTGGGCCGACACCGGCCATCCCATGGACACAGAAGCCCTCGAAGGCTTGCTCTCTACTGTTGGACGGAACATCACCTGCGTCTGCTTCATGGGGGGCGACCGCGAGCCGGATGCAGTGTCATCGTTGGCCCAGTACCTCCACTCCGCCCATCCGCGCTACAAAGTGGCATGGTACAGCGGGCGGCAGTATATCCCCCGCCATGTGGACAAGCAGCAGTTCGACTACATCAAGGTTGGGCCCTATATCGCCCACCTCGGCCCTCTGCGGTCGCCCCGCAGCAACCAGCGCATGATGAAACGCTTGGCCGACGGCTCCTTTGTCGACATCACCGCCCGCTTCCGCGCCGCCACCGGCGAGTCCCCAATGACTACCACAAACTGTTGAAAACAGAGGATTGAGCCTAAATAGGGCATTGAACCAAAGACACAGCAAGGGTTTGCGTACAGCAAGTACGCAAACCCTTTTTTATCAAACCACCACCATTCAGAAAAACTGTGGCTATCGCCTGTTAAAAAAAAACCGTCGACCGCACCTAAACGGGAGTGACGAATCAAAAAGGCACAGTCCGCCACACCGCAGCAAAAAGCAAAATAACATGAACACCATCATAAACAGACCCAACATGAAGAAATATGTCATTCTCCTGGCCTTCTGCTTGGCCGTAGGCGTTTCGGAAGCCCAAACCATCTTTTTCGAAGATTTCGAAGCAATCACCGTGACCGACGAAGTGGGTCCATTGCCCACAGGCTGGACCATGTATGCCGACAACTTGACCAACAACAGCGGCTTTGCCAAGTTCGGCTCGGGCTGGGTGGTGTCTCAGGTGGAAACCAACAACCAGGCTGCCGCCTCAGTGTCTTACGTCACCAGCACGGCGGACTGCGACCGTTGGCTGATAACGCCCTCCATTGCCGTCCCTTCAGGCAGCTACACCCTTAAATTCCGCGCTTTTGTCGACCAGACCTCAACCCCCGAGAAACTACGCGTGGCCATCTCCACCACCGACGCCCAGAAGAGTTCCTTTACCACCACCCTGCGCGACATCCTCTTCAATGGCACGGACGGCACCACCGCCGGTTGGAACAACATCGAGCTTCCCCTCACCGACTTTGCCGGGCAGCAAATATACATTGCCTTTGTCAACCACGGCAACAGCCATTTCATTTTTGTCGACGATGTGCGCATCAACACCTCGGCCGACAACTTCCACATGGTGCTGATGGAAACTTTCACCTCGCAGCACTGCAGCCAGTGCCCCCAAGGCCACACCTACGAGGAAGGGGCCTACGAAGGTCTTGAAAACCGCGTGGCATGGGTGTCGCACCACGCCGGTTTCCAAAACGACAACTACACCATTCCCGCATCCACCCAACTCGAAACCCTCTACGGAGGCTCCACCTACGCACCGGCCATCATGTTCGACCGCGACCGGAAGTACAGCACCTCGTCCGACCCCGGCCCCGTACACTACGTGGGCGACTCCTACTCCATGCACCAGCAGCTTTCGCGTGCCACCTCAGTGGCCGACAACATCGTACTGGGTTTCACCGCAATCAACTATGACCCCTCCGCCCGTACCCTGCAAGCCACTGCCGAGGGCTACTTCATTGCCGACCACTCCATCGACAACCCCCGCCTGACCGTATATCTGGTCGAAGACAGCCTTATCGGCTCCCAATCCTACGGCACCGGCACCCATAGCGACTACCGCCACGACCACGTGCTGCGGGCCTGCCTCACCGACGGCTGGGGCGACAACGTGTTCTCCTCAACCTCGGCCGGATCCACCTTCAGCAAGACTGTCAGCTACACCCTTCCGGCCAACATGCGGCCCGACAAATGCTATCTGGTTGCCTTCGTCAGCAACCAAGGCAGTGCCATCACCGACCGCAAGGTACACAACACCACCAAAAGTGGCTATATCACCACCGACCGCGGCCAGACCCTCCAAGCCGACGGCATTCTGCCCCAGCCCTGCCAACTTACCCTCCGGCCCAACCCCGCAAGCGAGATAGTCTACATCACCGCACAATCACCCATCCGCCACTATACTGTCACCGACATGACTGGCCGCACCCACATGCAAGGCTCTACCCGCGCCGACCTGCTTGAACTCCATGTCGGTCAGCTGCGGGCCGGCATCTACATCGTCAGCGTGACCACCGAAACTGGCTCCGCCACCGCCCGTTTGGTGGTGAAATAGCCCCACCGCCGGAGTCCTCAATCAGTCACCCCTACAGGCCGCAACTGGCATACCACCGCCAGTTGCGGCCTTTTTCTGCAAAACGACAAGCCGCGATAACCCTTTAATTCTCCCCGGACAGGCACACCCAACAAATGAAATGCCATCCGGGAAGCAAAAACAAGCCATCGCTTGAATTCCGAAAGGTCACACCCAACAATGCCCGTGCTGACCGCAAGCAATCAATTCCACAATATAGTCCTACAACTGTCGCGCACGACATATTGTTAAATAACCATAAAAACAGCACTATATATTTCTATTCAGAAAATAATTAGTATCTTTGCATCGTGAACGATATAATTAATTAACCCTATAAAAAATTGATGTTATGGATTTTAAGGCCACATTACAAATCTCACAGATGATTGTGAACGAATTAACCGAAGGTGCTTTTGTCCACAAGATGCAAGGTCTGCTCTTCAAATCGCAGGGCTTCGAGAAACTCGGACAAAAATACCTCGACCACTACACCGAAGAGATGGAATGGGTTGAGAAGTACACCAACCGCATGCTCGACCTCGGCTGCGTGCCGCAGGTGAAACTGGACAAAGAGTGCAAACTGATTGAGGACACCAAAGCCTACATTGAGGAAGACCTCCGCATCCAGCGCGAGGGAGTTGAAAAACTCTACCAAATCATGCCCACCCTCAGCTGCGACCCCACCACCTACGACATCACCAAGGCCTACCTTGCCGACGAAGAGGAAGACCTCTACTGGAGCGAAGAGCAGCTCGACCTGATTGAGAAAATTGGCCTTCAAAACTGGCTCACCAAGCAGATATAATCATGAAAATCAAACAACTCGCCATCGCCGTGGGGCTGCTCCTGTGCAGCCTCCACGCCATGGCCCAAAACGATACAAATATGTCAACCATTTACGATTACAAAGCCATCGCCAGCAATGGCCAGGAAATTGACTTCGCCCAGTTCAAAGGCAAAGTGCTCCTCATCATCAACACCGCCAGCAAATGCGGTTTCACGCCCCAGTTCGACGGACTCGAGGAACTTAACGAAAAGTACCGCGACAAAGGACTCGTCGTCATCGGATTCCCCTGCAACCAGTTTGCCAACCAAGACCCCGGCACCGACAGCGAAATCACCGAATTCTGCCGCCTCAACTACGGCGTCACCTTCCAAATCATGCAGAAAATAGACGTCAACGGCAAAGACGAACACCCCATCTTCACCTACCTCAAAGCGCAGGCCCCCACCGAGGAAGTCAAGGGACTCAAAGCCAAGGCCACCACAGCCATGTTCTCCAAAATCAGCAAATCTGTCGAGAAAGACAGCGACATCAAGTGGAACTTCACTAAATTCCTCATCTCGCGCGACGGCACACGCATCGAGCGTTTCGCCCCCACCACCGAACCCAAAGACTTTGAACAATCCATCCAAGCAATGCTCTAAACCCATGTACGACCAACTGAAACTGGAAAACCAAATCTGTTTCAGGCTCTACACAGCCTCACGACTCGTCACCCGGGCCTACCACCCCTATTTCGAGCCCCTCGGCATCACCTATCCCCAATACCTGGTGCTGCTCGTGCTATGGCAACAGGACAACCTGCCCGTGAGCGAAATCACCTCGCGCCTGTGTCTCGACACCAACACCGTCACCCCCCTGCTGCAACGCATGGAACGCGACGGACTGCTGGTGCGCACCCGCAGCGTGGTCGACAGCCGCCAGCGCATCGTCAGCCTCACCAAAAAAGGACGCAAACTACAAGAAGCCGCCAAAGACATCCCCAGCTGTGTAGGGCAACAACTGGCCGACAACATGCCCTCTGTTGATGAATTAGTCCGGCTGACCACCACCCTCGACCACATCATCAACTCCCTGAAAAAACAACAACAACACCTCACCGCATGATCAACCTCAGTCAATACATGGCCGACAGCATACGGTCAATTATGGGCAAAGCATACCTCAACATGCTTTCCAACCCCCGCGAAGCAACCTTCGTGCTGCGCATGCAAAACCGCTTTACCCGCTCCGAAAAACGGCGCGCCGAAATCCTCCAAAACGAGGGACTCGACGTTCCTCCATTCCTCATAGCCAGCATCGCCACCACCTGCAACCTCCACTGCAAAGGGTGCTACGCCCGCCAAAACGGCATTGCCGCCGACCCCGGCGCCGCCACCAAGCAAACCCTCACCCCCGACCAATGGCAATCCATCTTCCAGCAAGCCGCCGACCTCGGCATCAACTTCGCCCTCCTGGCCGGAGGCGAACCCCTCACCCGGCGCGACCTCCTGCAGCAGATTGCCACCGTCGACGACATGATTTTCCCCATCTTCACCAACGGCACCATGATCGGCCCCACCTATCTCGACTTCTTCCGCCAGCACCTCAACATGATACCCGTCATCAGCCTGGAGGGCGACGCCGCAGCCACCGACAACCGCCGCGGCCAAGGAGTCTACCAGCGTGCCCTGCGCAGCATGGCCGACCTCAAAAACCAAAAACTCTTCTACGGCGTCAGCATCACCGTCACCACCGAAAACTACCAGGCCGTCACCTCCGAACAATACATAGCCCAACTGCACGACCTGGGGTGCAAACTCATCTTCTACGTCGAATACGTACCCCTCGACCAGAAAACCGCCCACCTCGCCTTCTCCGACGAGCATGTAGCCGACATGGAACAAATACTTGAAAGCCGCCGCCAGAGCGCCGCCCGCGACCTGATTCTCCTCTCCTTCCCCGGCGACGAGAAAGCCCTGGGCGGATGCCTTGCCGCCGGACGCGGCTTCTTCCACATCGGCCCCGACGGCGCCGCCGAACCCTGCCCCTTCTCCCCCTACTCCGACAGCAACGTGGTGCAGCTCGGCCTCAAACAAGCCATGCAGTCACCCCTCTTCCGCCGCATCCGCGACGCCCGCGCCCTCGGCTGGGAACACACCGGCGGCTGCACCCTCTTCGAACACAAAGACGAAGTTGAAGCCATGCTCCAGGCATAGCCTTGCCATACCTATGGCAGGCTGAACCCCACCGGGTTCAGCCTGCCATTCATTTTACCCCGCAATCAAAGACGGCTCTCGACCACTTGCCAATCCATCACCCGCCACAATGCACTCAGATAGTCTGCGCGGCGGTTTTGATAATCTAAATAGTAGGCATGCTCCCACACATCGAATGTCAACAGCGGCACCAAACCGTTCACCAGAGGATTGTTGGCATTAGCCTCCTGCGTAATCACCAAATGCCCCTCAGAGTCGGCGCTCAGCCACACCCAGCCCGAACCGAAAAGGGTCGCACCCTTCTGCTCAAACTCCTTCTTGAAATTCTCCACCGACCCGAAATCACGGTCAATCATCTCTTTTATCCTACCCTGCGGCTCATGGTTGCCCGCTCCGAACTGCTCAAAATACATCACATGGTTCAGCACCTGGCCGGCATTGTTAAACAGGCCGCCCGTCGACTTCTTGATTACCTCACTAATCGGCAGATTCTCCAGCCCGCTGCCCGGCAGCAGCTTGTTCAGATTGTCCACGTATGCCCTCAAATGCTTGCCGTGGTGATAGCTCAACGTCATGGCACTGACAACACCAACATGCTCCATGTCGGCAGGCAGCTGCATCATCTCAAAAAAACCGTTTATCGGAAGTATGTCTTTCATTGTTTTAAGGATTTTAGTTAATAATATCAACCCAATAACGACAATTGGCCATTATTATTGTGCCTACATCCAACAACTAACAGCCTTAGCGCAACCCCTGCAACCCAAACACGAATGTTGGCGACACAAAAAACCTCCATGACAGGAAAAAAGAGTACCTTTGCAAAACAGAATGAATGCCACGAGCACACACAAGACAATGATACCCAAGGCCACACGCCAACTATTGAGAAGCTATGCCGACCGCTATGAGACGGCCGACTTCTTCGTCGGCGACCCTTCGTGGTTCATGCACCAAGTATCGGGAGCCGAAAACCGCGAGGCCATGGCCTTCCTTGCCTCCTGCCTCAGCTATGGCAGCCGCACCCAGTTCATGCCCCGAATCCAGTGGCTGCTTGACCAGTCGGGCGGACAAGTCCACCAATGGATTGCCAGCGGCAGCTTTGCACAAGCGCTGCCCGAAGGCGACCCCTGCTGCTTCTACCGCCTCTACACCGTGTCCGACATACACCGTCTGCTGCAGCGCTACCGCAGCCTGCTCGACCGCCACGGCACCCTGGGCCGCTATATCCGGCTCCACGCCTCCACTGGTCTGCAAGCCGTCGAGGCCCTCACACGCTGGTTCGGAGCCGACGGCGGCTGCGCCGCCGTGCCGCGCGACACCCGCTCGGCCTGCAAACGCCTCTGCATGTTCCTCCGCTGGATGGTGCGCGACGGGTCGCCCGTCGACCTCGGCCTTTGGGCCTCCTTCATCGACCGCCGCACCCTTATCATGCCGCTCGACACCCACGTCCTCGCCCAGTCGCGCCAGCTGGGGCTGCTCGCCTCCGCTGCCGCCACCATGACCGCCGCCCAACGCCTTACCGCCACCCTGGCCCAAGTCTTCCCCGACGACCCTCTCCGCGCCGACTTCGCGCTCTTCGGCCACTCCATGGCCTCTACATCAACACCATTTTAACCTCACTTCAACGGCCGCCGCACGTCGAACAGCCGAATCACAACTGCCTTTCAACCGCCTAACGAGCGAGGTTAGAGCGGACATGCCGCCGCCGGACAAATCAAAACAACGCTGACGCGAAGAGCCTATATAGCGGCGTTTGCCAGTCCGTGTCAGAGACTTGTCGGGGGGACCGGAAGCAACGGATAGTGAGGCTATCCAATATGGCCTGATTTCCGATCGGGGGGCTGGAGTCCTTATATGAACAAAACAAAAACACACCTTTTTCCTGACACAGAGAAAACAAAATGCGACAAGTCAAAATTTTGTCGTATCTTTGCAGCAGATAAAAGATGATATAATAGATGGTTGAGACGACTTCGAAGATGAATATCGGGAGGCTGCTGCGCAAACTGCTGCCATACGTGCTGCCCTACCGTTGGCTTCTGATAGCGGCGCTGGTGCTGACGGCCGTAGGGGCCGCGATGTCGCAGGTGAATGCTGTGGTGCTGGACCGCGCGGTGGACGCCATCAATGGTCTCATGCATCGAGAAGGCGGCTTCGAATGGGGGCAGGCGGCACGACTGCTGGCGATGGTCAGCGCGGTGCTGCTGGGCAAGGAGGTGCTGGCGGCTTTGATTACTTTCGGGCAGCGCATCTTCGGCGAGAAAATCCGCATCAATGTCAGCCGCGACCTCTCGCTGCGGGTGGTGGACCGCATCCTGCAATTCCGCATGGCTTTCTTCAGCGCCGAGGGCAACGAGCCCGGCAAGGTGCAGACCCGCATTGACCGCGGCGTGATGAGCCTGAGCAACACGGTGAAGAACTTCTTTATCGACATCTTGCCGCTCTTCACGAGCGCGGTGATGGCATTGGCGCTGATGTTCGCCGCCAATGTGTATGTGGGGCTGGTGGCCCTGGCCGTCATACCGGTCTATTTCTTCATCACCGCCCGGCAGGGAGTGAGGATGAAGGGCTGGCGGCGCCGGGTGTTCGGCACCCACCAGGCTTTGAACCACGGCATCATGAACATACTGGAGAGTATGGGGGTCATCAAATCGTTCAACCGCGAGGCTATGGAGGCCGACCGGCAGGCAAGGCTGCAGAACGAGTCGACCGACCAGCAGATGGCCACGCGCCGCATCAGTTTCCTGTTCGAGGGGCTGAAGACGTTTGTGGAGCAGATCGGCACGGTGCTGATTATCATTCTGACGGCTTATTTGGTGCTGACCGACTATCCGGGCATGACTATCGGCAAAATCATGTACCATGTGCTGCTCTTCGGCAACGTGAGCGCACCCATCCGCCAGCTGCACCGCATCTACGACGATTTGAACGACGCACTGATTTACGCCGAAGGGTTCTTCGGACTGCTGGAGGCCGACGGCGAGGTGGAGCAGACGGGTACTTACAAGCCCGCCAAGGTGGAGGGACGCTTCGAGCTGCGGGACGTGGAGTTCACCTACAGCAACGGGACGCACGCCATCCGCGACTTGACGATGACCATCGAGGCTGGAAAGACCACCGCCCTGGTGGGACTGAGCGGCGCGGGGAAGACCACGATTGTGAACCTGCTGGACAAGTTCTACGCGCCGGACAGCGGCAGCATCACCCTCGACGGGGTGCCGCTGGCCGAGTGGGACACCGCCGCGCTGCGCGACAACATAGGCCTGGTGCTTCAGAAGAATCATATCTTCAGCGGCACCATTGAGGAGAATATACGCTACGGCAAGCCCTCGGCCTCCCGCGCCGAAGTGGAACAGGCGGCGCGACAGGCTTACATATACGATGCCATCATGGCGCTGCCCGGAGGATTCAACGCCAATGCCCTGCAGTTGAGCGGCGGACAGCAGCAACGGATTGCCATAGCCCGCATGTTCCTGAAGAACCCGCCCATCATCTTCCTCGACGAACCCACGGCAAGCCTCGACGCCATCGCCACCGAGCAAATCAAAAACTCTATCGACGCAATCAAGCAGGGACGCACGGTGATTGTGATAAGCCACAACATCGGGCAGATTATCGACTCGGACGCACTGTATGTGCTGGACAAAGGGCACGCCGTGCAGCACGGCAGCCCCGACGAGGTGTACCGGCAGGGAGGTCTGTACAAGGAGATTTTCGATGCCTCGGCCCGCAGCATGAACGCCGACAAGATAGCCGAAACGCTGGGTTGACGACGCTTTTGCCTGGGGCGAATATTTCGCCATGTGAAAAATAGTTTGTATCTTTGCATGACAAAAAATGGCTATGGTTTGGTATAAGGCTGATTTTTCAACAACCTCAAAGAGGTTGAATCTCAATAACCCCACACAAGGAACGCAGTGTGGGGCAGACGAGACCTCTACAGTCCAGCGTCCCGAAGGGACGCGACAATAAGAACGGTTGGAAAAAATCAGTCATACTTTATATTGAGCAAAAACAATTACTCCATGCAATACTATATAGTTGACGCTTTTACATCCAAGCCTTTCGGGGGCAACCCCGCAGGGGTGGTGTTGCTGCCGGAGGGCGGCGGATTTCCTGATGAGGGCCTGATGCAGCAGGTGGCTGCGGAGTTGAGATATTCGGAGACGGCCTTCGTGAGACGCGACGGCGAGCAGGAGTTCACCGTGCGGTATTTTACTCCCCGCTATGAGGTGGACCTGTGCGGCCACGCCACGATAGCCACATTCGGCACCCTGCGGCAAGAGGGCTTCGTGTCCGCAGGGACGACATGTATGAACCACACCCTGGCGGGCGATCTGGAGGTGCGCGTGGGCGAGCGGGTGATGATGCAAATGGCCACACCCCGCGTTGTGGAGCGGACTGTCGATGAGGGACGCCTGTGCCGAATAATGGGATGCACGGCAGCGGCCATGCCGGTGGAGATAGTCTCAACCGGACTGCCGGACATCATCCTGCCCGTGGGCAGTCTGGCCGAACTGGACGGTCTGAATCCCGATATGGATGCCCTGACGGCATTGAGCCGTGAACTGGAAGTGGTCGGAGTGCACGCCTTTGCCGCTGTCGGCGACGGCTACACCGCCCATACGCGCAACTTCGCACCCCTCTACGGGGTGGACGAGGAGTCCGCCACCGGCACCGCCAATGCCGCCTTGACTCACTACATGCAACGCCGTGGCATGATAGCCCCCGGCGGGGACTACTCATTCTTGCAGGGTGAGAAGATGGGCCGCCCGTCGGTGGTGGAGACATCGCTCACCGCCAACGGGCAGGTATACGTGGGCGGACAATGCCGCATCGTGGCACGGGGCGAACTGCTGGTTTAATTAGTCCACCTCATATTTGCAGCAGAAACGGCGCTCGTACTCCTCGATGAGCATAGGACGGAAATCGGGGTGGGCGATGCGGATGAGGTCTTCGGCACGGTGTTTCAGGGTGCGGCCTTTGAGTCGCGCTATGCCGTATTCGGTGACGATGTAGTTGACATCGTTGCGGGTGGTGCTAACGGCTGCGCCGGGAGTGAGGAAAGGCTTGATGCGCGATATGGTGCCTCCAGCGGCGGTGGAGGGCATGGCGATAATGCTTTTGCCCTCGCGCGACATGGTGGCACCGCGCACAAAGTCAATCTGCCCGCCAATGCCGCTGTACTGGCGCATGCCGATGGACTCGCTGGCCACTTGCCCCATGAGGTCGACTTCGAGGCAGGAGTTGATGGACACCATACGGTAGTTCTGGGCAATGATGAAGGGGTCGTTGGTGTAGTTGACGGGGTAGAGTTCGATGTCCTCGTTGCCGTCCACAAAGTCGTATAATTCGCGTGAACCCATGATAAACGTGGCTACAGCCTTGCCTTTGTGCATGGTTTTACGACTGCCGTTGATGATGCCGCGCCGCATGAGGTCGGCCACGCCGTCGGAGAACATCTCGCTGTGGATGCCGAGGTCGTTCTTGTCGCCCAGCGACTGGAGGACGGCGTTGGGGATGGCCCCGATGCCCAACTGGAGCGTGGAGCCGTCGGCAATGAGGGTGGAACAATGGCGTCCGATGGCCATCTCGACCTCCGACGGGGCCTCGGCGTGGAGTTCGGGCAGGTGATAAGCGCAGGGAATGATGTGGTCAATCTGCGACACATGAATCATGCCTTCGCCATAGGTGAAGGGCATGAGTTCGTTGGTCTCAATAATAACGGACTTGGCCACACGGATGGCCGCCAGCGCATAGTCGCACGACACACCGAGCGAACAGTAGCCCTCTTCGTTGGGCGGGGTGGCTTGAAAGACGGCCACATCGCAGGGAATCTCATCGCCTATCATCTCGGGCACATCCTTGAAATAGGCGGGGAAGAAATCGCCCTCCAGATGGTTCACGGCATCGCGCGAGTTGGCCGACAAGAAGTTGCTGACATGGCGGAAGTGGCCATAGCAGCGGGGATGGAGGCACTCGTTCTCGCCCAAGGTGGTCATGTGGAAGATGAGGACATCGTTATAGTCCTCGCAATGCTCGGCCAGGGCGTGCTGGATGATATGCGGCGAGGCAGCGGCATGGCCCATCACCACGCAGTTGCCGTCGTGAATATCGGCAATAGCCCTCTCAGGGGTTGAAATCTTCTTCTTATATTCATCTTTCCAGTTCATATTGCAGTGTTTTTATATAGCATTAATTATAAGCATTGCCAGCCACGACCAAATCGGCAAGGCTTCAACGGAAAGGAGCGAAAGGAAATAACGGGGACTAACGTCCAAAATATGCCGGCAGGAACCTTTGACGCGAAAGCATTGCCAATCGTTCAAGGCAGGTATCTGGCTCTCCTCCCATTGGCTGACAAGGGCACCTTCCGGCAGTTCACTTTCTTGTCAGGCACACGCTGGAGGGTAACAGTTGCGCGACAGCTCACGGATTGCACGTGATTCCCTCTTGGCCACCCGCAAAGGGGGCGGGACCTTGAAGATAAAAATCGTTCAATGTACTGATGACATGAAGGCTACAGGATATGCCGCAGTCCACAATGGCGGTGCAAAGATACAAATATTTTGCCAAACAAGAAAAATGTTTTTGCACTACACTGAAAGGATAGCTCCACACCATGCGGGGGGTACGGTGTGGAGCGGGAGATAACAAGAAAAAAACAATAGGTTCGTCATTGCGACAGCGGCTTTTCAGCCTTGCCTCCGGCTTTGCTAATAGGCTGCACCTTGGCGGCCTTGACGCTCAAGCTCCATCTTGCCGATGCGCCAAGTGAGACCCAGGCTTATATAGCGGCTGTTGTAGCTCCAGCGGTAATCCTCGGCAAAGTATGGGTTGGTGGATACGGTGTGACGCTGCGACGACTGGGAGAGGTCTGTGACGCGGAGATAGAGCGAAAGATGGCGGTTCATCAGATCGGTGCTCACGCCAAGGTCGACGTTGAAACTGGGCTCATTGCGGCTGAGATATTCTATTTGTCGCCCAGTGAAGCGACCGTTTGCAAACACATCCACTTTGCCCCAGAGTTTGGCACTCATGTTGAGACGCACATTGTAGTTGAACACTTGGTCCTCCACCCATTCGCCCGGGCGTAGCTGCATCCGATACCAGCCTTCGCCGCAGCCGGCATAAAGACGGATGTTCATGAACTTGCGCGGTCTCCATGTGAGGTTCAGCTCCACACCGTCGAGACGCACATTGCCCACATTGACGGTACTGTCCTTCTCCACCATACGGCCGAAGAAGGGGCTGTAGACCGCATCGGTGATATTGCCGATATTGTCGGTGCTGAGGTTGAGGTAAGTTTCCACGCCGATGGAACCCCATGGGGTGTAGTGCGTCCAGCCCGCCTCGGCATTGTGGGAGTAACTCATCCGCAAGTCGGGATTTCCAACGGAGTAACTGTCGTCGCCGTAAACAATGAAAGGCGTCAGCTGACCAACACTCGGTGTGCCGAAACGTCGTGTGTAGCTGAGGGTGAAATTGTGATTGTTTTGGGTAGCATAACTGGCATGGATGGACGGTACGAGACCGAGATAATGCTTGGAGAAATCGCACGACGCGATGTTGTGTTCGCGATGCAGCCATACATTACCCACACGGAGACCACCCTTGAGGGTAAGCCGCTCGATTTTCTGCTGCACGGTGATGTATCCCGTCACCTCCGGCACACGGTCGATGAATGTGCAGCTGCGCACCGAGTCGCGCCGATAGATGCCCTCTGCCAATGTGTCGAACATCCTTGCATAGTCCTGAGTCTCGTATCGGACATCCACACCCGTCTCAATCGTGCCACTCTTGCTATAAGGGTGCGTATAGTTGACGATGAGGTTGTTGCGACTTTCTATTTGGCTAACAAGGGTGTGGCGGGTGAAATCCAACTGCGGGAAGATGGCATATCGCCGCTGGCTTGTACGTTCAAAAGGTCGGGAGTTAAGGCCTCCGTTCCAGTTGAACTCAATCTGTCGACCGGAAGTGTCGAACTTATGCAGATAATATGCCCCCACGTTGCCGCCGATATACAGCGAGCGGGTGTCAATATCTGAGCGGTAACTATAATCTCCTGGGGCAAAGAGATACTCGATGCGGGATACATCGAAATCTGCCGCTATCGGGGTAGACGAAGGATAGAACCACATCCATGCCGAGAACTGGTTTCGGTCGTCAAAACGATAGTCGAGGTTTCCTCCAAACGAGCATTGCCTGCTTCGCTGTTTCTCGCTGCCGGTGTAATCATAACTCTGCGACAGTACACTGTCGGCAGTAAACATCTGCCGGTGGTTCTCCATCGTGATGTCGAAATTGTTGAAAAAGGCGTTGCCATAGAGGCTAAGGCTCATCTTGTCATTGCTGTAGACATAGCTCACCCAAGGCGACAGGCGAGGACCCGTGCTGGCCTTGAAGCCGAGACAAAGCAACTGGTTCTGCAAAACCTTGTCCTCTGTCACGATGTTGATGATGCTGCCGCCGGTGCCATAGCGTGCCGAGGGGTTGCTCAACACCTCTATCCGCTTGATGCTACTGGCCGGCAAGGATTTGATATACTGCTTCAATGCCTCGCCGTCCATATTTGACGGGCGATCATTGATCCATATCTCCACGGCGGTCTTGCCGCGGTAGGTGATATTGCCCTCGGCATCCACCTCCACGCCTGGGGCATTTTGCAACGCGTCGGCCATTGTGCCGGTCTGCACACTGGGGTCATCCTCCACATGGTAGAACACCTTCTCGCCATCGGCGCTGTAAAGTGGCCGCTGGGCCTGTACGTTGACGGTCTGCAAGTTGGTTGCTGATGCAAAGAGGCTTATAGTACCCAAAACCGTATCCGGCGGGAGGTTGACCTGTTGCCAATAAGGCGCATAGCCCACTGCCGATACTCGCAACAGGTAGACACCCGTGTCCACTGCATTGAATCGGAAGGCACCGGCAGTGTCGGTGGTGGTGCCTTGCACAAAAAGGCTGTCGCTCAACCTGAGCAATACACAATTGGTAAACGGCAAAATCTGGCCCGACGTGGCATCCTGTAAAGCACCGGACACCCTAAGACTCTGAGCCTGCACACTGCCCAAAGCAAGGGCAACAAGTGCAATGACGATGTGTTTTTTCTTCATTCAACGGTAGTGTTATATGCCTAATAAACGTTTCAGAACCCCAAAAACTACAATTGAACACAAAAAAATCCGTAAACCCCAGTTCCAACCAAGGCCCTATACCATCCCTGCACCCAAACAGCAAAACTCACGGACAGCGCTGTAATCCCCCCGTTTCTTGTTGATGCGACTGATTTTGTTCAGGTATGACTGCCCGCTACCCACCACATCTTGCCCACAAAACGTATTCGGCAGAGGAACCTCCGACGGCCAACACCGTGGGGCTACACCTTTAACGGCTATACGCTCACCACCGGCGGCAGTCAATCCCAGCTCCCTTCCCCATGCCATCCGGGGAACAAAACAACAGCCCCCGCCAGCCATAACAGGCAGCGGGGGCGCTCTCTCTTGCTTTTCATTCAGCATCATGACTGACAGACGTCCGCAACGGGTGGAGGGGAGCATTCCTCAAAGAACTCCCGCAGAGCCGAAAACGGCTCTATTCCGCTAACCACCATGCCATACCCACACACGGGGCAGCGACCGTCTTATTTCCGTCCTTCAATCAGATAGAGAAACTTGTCCAAATACTTGACCATCTTATATGCCCATTTACGGCTGCGGATATGCTGCATCATGAAGATAACATTTGAATAGCTGTCGTAATTCTCCAATATGGCCGGCGGAATCACCTCTTCCAACACCATCCGACGTTCACGGGCATCCAGTTCCGGATTAGTCTCGCTGACACCAGTGGTGTCAAAAAGCACCACATCGGCATCGGTCAAAACAGGCTTCACACCGTTCATCACAACCACCTGCAAAAACCATTTCCAGTCAGAAACAATGCGGTACTTCTCGTCATAAAGACCATACTCGGCAAACAGGGATCTTTTGATATAAGTTGATGGATGGGGAATAAAGTTCACATAGAACCTCAGCAAGGAGAAGTCGTCGTTTGTCTCCGTCTTCCTGGCCGAGCCATCCCGCCCCAGCGCATAGAGCTGCCCCACCAATATATTGGGGTCATTGTTCTCATCCGCTTTCTTCAACATGTTCCCAACCACCCCGCTGTCAAACAACGCATCGCCGCTATTCAAAAAGTGGAGATACTGACCCGTGGCCCTGCCTATGCCCTTATTCATGGCATTGAAGATGCCAGTGTCGCGCTCCGATACCCAGTTAATCGGCATCCGCAAAGCATACTCTTTGATAACGTCTACACTCCCATCGCTGCTCGCACCGTCTATCACTATATATTCAAAATCCTTGCACGTTTGCGAACAGACGCTCTCCATGGTCTTTCTCAGCCCTTCGGCATTATTCCTGTTAATAGTTATAATACTAAGTCTCATGTCGGTCAATCCTATCTGTGCATGAATGTTGACAACCATACCGCCTCTTCGCCAAGACTTCAGCCTTGCTGCCAGCCCCGGCGCGCGGAATCTATGGTTCAACAAATACAAAAGAAGCAACAGGCTTCAAGACATGCTCTAACCTGCTGCTTCCTATTATCAATCTGGCCTCAACTATTAGCCAAGACGTTTGAACTGGCAGGTGAAATGACGCATCAGCTCAGCCTCCCAAGTGATTTCCAGACCACGCTTAATCTCATTGCGGCGGTCATAGACATTCTTCAGGGCCGCGGCGATGACATCCATGTGATTGTTAGTGTAGACACGGCGCGGGATGCAGAGACGCACAAAGTCGTTGCCGCCAAAGCGGTTCTGACGGGTCACGGGGTCGCGGTCGGCCAGCACATATCCAATCTCGCAAGCGCGGATGCCAGCTTCGAGATACAGCTCGCAAGTCAAGGTCTGGGCGGGGAACTCCTCTTTGGGAATCTGCGTCAGAATCTTGTCGGCATCGACAAAGATGGCGTGGCCACCAGCGGGACGCTGGTAAGGAATGCCATACTCGTCCAGCTTGTCGGCCAGATACTGAACCTGCTTGACGCGGGTCTCGACCATGTCGAACTCGATGTTCTCTTTCAGACCCACAGCCAGGGCGTCCATGTCGCGGCCGTTCATACCGCCGTATGTCAGGAAGCCCTCAAAGGGGATGCAGAACAGCTTGGCACCCTCGTACCAATCCTTCTTATTGGTGGCGATGAAACCGCCCATGTTCACCAAACCGTCTTTCTTGGCGCTCATGGTCATGCTGTCGGCATAGCTGAACATCTCGCGGGCAATCTCGCGCAGACTCTTGTCGGCATAGCCCTCCTCGCGGGTCTTGATAAAGTAAGCGTTCTCGATGAAACGGGCGCTGTCCATATTGACCGGCACGCCGTACTTATGACACAGCTCGCAAGTCTCGCGGATATTCTTCATGCTGACGGGCTGTCCGCCAACAGTGTTGTTGGTGACGGTGAGCACCATGAAAGGCACATTGCCCTTATTCTCCTGCAGCACCTTCTCCAGTTTCTCAAGGCTGACATTGCCCTTGAAGGGAACTTCGAGCTGGGTGTCGTAGGCCTCAGGCACAGTGACATCGATGGCGAAAGCCTTGCGGCTCTCGATATGGCCCTTGGTGGTATCAAAATGGGCGTTGCCAGGCACAATCATGCCGGGTTTGACGAGATAGCTGAACAGCACATTCTCGGCGGCACGGCCCTGGTGAGTGGGGATGACATACTCAAAACCGGTAAGTTCGGTGATGGTGTCTTTCATGTGATAGAAGCTGCGGGCTCCGCCGTAGCTCTCGTCGCCCATCATCATGGCGCTCCACTGGCGGTCGCTCATGGCGCCGGTGCCAGAGTCGGTCAGGAGGTCAATGTAAACATAATCGCTCTTCAGCATGAAGATGTTCTGATGGGCTTCTTCAAGCCATTTTTCGCGTTGTTCGCGGGTGGATTTCTTAATGGGTTCTACCATCTTGATTTTCCACGCTTCAGCAAATGGTAATTCCATGATATTAAGATATTAATGTTATTAAATAAAGAAATGATTTCCAAAAACTCCGCATCCGCCAGTTCCTCCGACGGCGCTACGCCATAGGCACACAGCGCTACCTATGGCAAACAAAGCCATACACGTCTCTTTTCTTGATGTTTAAGAAACAATTACGGACGTTTATATGTAAGCTGTTGTTCTTCATTTTGGAAATGCAAAAATACACCTTTTTTTTTAATTGGAAAGGTTTTTTTGTGTTTATTAAGAAAAAAAAAACCTCAACCCCCGACGGCGGCCCGCACGGCCGGCCATACGCCCCCGCTGACGGAGGGTGCCACAGCAGCGCACAAAGGCTGATGCCCAGCAGCAGGATTGCCACAACCTGCATGCCCCGGCGCTCCAGATTCGCCGACGGCATTGCTCACCCCCCGCCCGGCTTCCCCCATCCAAACGGGAGATAATTGCAGAGACCGCCTTAACCCGCTCTTCCTCCACTCGTTGCGCGCCTCGTCACGCCCCCTCCGCCGCTCGTTCATCGCCAAGTAAGCAAAGAAGGCGCGGCGCACGGGGGCGTGTCGAACCACGAGGGAACGGACTTGGGCTGAGCGGGTGAAATCCGGACGGGACATGGAAGAAGCGGGAATCCGTTTCCGGACCCCCGCTTAAAGTAAGATAACTTTATGATTTCAAAGACAGGTGATTTCCGTATCAGTCGGCTTCGTAGATGAGGAGTTGGCCGTCTTCGGTGTAGAAGAAGAGGAGAGGATCTTTGTCGCGCTTTTTCATAATCCAGCAACCACCGTTTTCGGGGTCGACTTCGATCTTGCAGTATTTGCGGCTGACGCGCTGTTCGGCCAGGAGCTTGTCCTCGCGGTCGTAGATTTGCAGGTAGGTGTGGCCGTCGGGGTCGTTGACCAGGGCATACATGTAGTTGCCGCTGAAGGCGAAGGTGATGAGGTCGAGATTGTAGGTGTTGCGGACGTATTCTCTCACTACAACGACGTCGGTGACATGGTAGTCATACCAGTAGCTGTCGCAGTAGACCCAGAAGCCCGGCCAGTAGTAGGGGCGAGGGATGAAGGGGTCCCAGTAGAGGCGGTGGCAGTGGACCATGCAGTGATGATGGGGATGCCAGAAATAGGGGGCCGGATGGATGGGGCGGTGCGAGGGGGGCATGGGGCCGGGATGGCCTGGACGGGCATATCCGCCTGCCGGGGCCGGGGCGATGCCGCTGGGACGCCCGTGGGTGCCCGTCACACGGCTGCCTTCGCCCGCGCCACGGCCCTCCATTGCGGGGCCACGGCCGGAGGCTGCGGCACGGCTGCGGGCCTGGACGGGGACACTGCCTGTGCGGCTGCGCATGGCGCTGCCGGAGCGGACGGCGCTGCCCTCAGTGCCACGCGAGGGGGAGTCGTAACTGCCGGAACGGCTGCCGGAGAAACTGCTGCGCGAGGATTCGCCGCGGCTGGCTCCCGAGAAGCCGCGCGAGGAACTGCTGCTGGAGAAGCTGCTGCGCGAGGAGCTCGGCGAGCTGCTGCGCGAGAAACTGCTGCGGCTGCTGGAGGGGCTGGAATAGCTGCTGCGGCTGGATGATGAGCTGGAGCTGCGGCTGGAGAAACTGGAACTGCTGCGACTGCTGCCGGAGAAACTGGAACTGCTGCGACTGCTGCTGCCAGAGAATCCGCCACCGCGGCTTGAGCTTGAGCTGCTGCTGTGGCTGCCGCCACCGCTGCGGCCGCCGCCGCCACCACCGCGCTGTGCGTAAACTGGTGTCACCGCCAATGCGATGCCTAAAAGTGCGATGCTTGCTAAACGAGACATTTTCATAATGTTGCTCCTTTCTGTTTTTATTTTTCTTTTTTTGTTTCTGTTTGTTTTGCCGGGGCTGCACCCCGGTCCTGGTGGGGTTGTGCGCCCTTTTTCACGGTGCAAAAGTACAACCATTTTTTCAGGAAAAACCCTTTGTTTTCACCTATTTTTCCCGAAAAAGCCCCACGATGCCACACTCGGCACTGCTGTACAGACAGTTGCGCCAATTGAAAAAGTGAGAGTGGCCTGTGTTTATTTCGGCTGGGGCCGACCGCAGGGAGGGCCGGGGGCCGGAGTGCGGCACGGCGGAGGGGGGCATTCGGACACTGCCGCCGACTCGCTGGAACCCGCCGGGAACTGGCGAAAATAATATTTTATGTGATATTTCAAAAAAAATGTGTATCTTTGGAAAAATGACTTTCACTAAAAGAATAAGCTATGTTAAAGTACGTCAAACATTTATTAACAGTCGGAGGATTGGTGTCCTTGTCAATATTGCTATTTTCAGGATGTCTGAAAGAGGGTAATGACACCATTGTCCTGCCACTTCCCGACGGGAAAATACCATATTCGGTGATACCCGAAAAGATGCAGGATACACTGCGTATGCGGGGATTGGAGATCCACGAGGGGGTGAATCCCGACACCATCAACGGGCGTTTTCTGGCTTCGCCGATGGACTTGCATTTCGCCTCGGACAACTACCAGGAGTTATTCTACGACGTTTACATGTCGTTCTCCGGCCAGACCCGCCGGGGGTTAATCCAATATCGCGAAACTCAGAAGCGCGACGACATCGACGGCCAGTCTATCATGGCCAACGTGATAGGCGAGGGCAAGGACGTGACAATGTATTGCTACCAGAACGTGTTTGAGTGTTCCGGCAACGGCGACACGCTGTGGAAAAGCAGGACCTGCACGGTGGTGTCGGCAACGGTGAGCGAGGAGGGTTTGAAAGACTGCCAGTATGCCCATATAGTACTTGATACCTGGGCAGCTGACGAGTACCATGCGTCGGCCCTTTCGAAACCGGGCACTTACCGCATTTGGTATGACGGCGACGGCATGGCTAAACGATTGACTGAATAATTTTAAAGGCTGATTACATGAAACACATATTATTATCTGCATTGATGGTATTGCTTGCCACAGGGGTTGCCTTTGCTCAGCAGCCTGAGCAGGACACGGCTGCGGCCGCCCCGCAGGATACCATTGCCCCCGCCACCGAGCAACAGAAGGCTGACGAGGTGATTTTCCCCCGCAGCTTGATTGGTGTGCGCGGCGGGTTGAACCTGTCCGACATGATTTACTCACAGCGGCTTGTAAGCCGCTACACACACTATTGGCAGCCCCAGGGAATGTTGGGCCTGTTTGGCCATTTCCACTTGGGCGGGAGCAATCTGGCTTTGCGCCCTGAGGTGACGCTTATCGGCCGGGCCGACTCGCTGGAGTGGAAGGATGTGCAGTATCGCATGAAGACCCATTATCTGGACTTCCGCCTGCCCATCACTTATAACTTCCGTTTCAAGGGCAGCCATGTGTCGCCCTATCTGATGGTGGTGCCGGAGTTCGGCATGGCCTATGGCGGTAAAATCGGCTACCACGCTGACGATTTCCCGAAAGGTGTGACGGCCAGAGTGACCAAGGCCGACGTAAACGAGTATGATGCCGGTGTGATGTTCGGAGCCGGTATCGACTTCCTTATCCCCACTGGCGGCATGCCTCTGCTGCTTTCGGTGGAGGGAGGCTACAATATGGGGCTTCTCAACACTTTTGCCCAGCGCGAAATCAAGGATAACCCTGATGTGGCCGACGCCGACCGCTCGGTGATTGCCAACCGGTTTTTCGGGGCTGAGCTGTGGCAGAATGAGCGCAAGAACAGGGGCGTGGAAATAGCTATGCGCCTGGCCATCCCCATTGACGGCAGCTGGAAGAAGAAACCTGCACCGATAGAACAGGTGATTGACACCACGCCCGTAATTCCCGACACAGTATTTGTGGTGGTGGTGGACACTACGCCCAGAGTGCCTGACACGGTGTTCGTGAGTCAGCCTGTCAACGTTAATGTCAATGACAACAGCGGGGAGAATCCTTCCTATGTGCACAAGGACTGCTACTCGTTCTCGGAGATGTATGCCTTCATCACACTGGGCATAGACATCAGCGACAAGCGCATCTGCCTGTTCAACATCAATTTCGACTTTGACTCGTACCGTCTGCGTCCCGAATCGAAACAGCCGCTTATCGATGTGGCTATGATGATGAAGGCCTATCCCGAAATGCGCATCAAGGTGTATGGCCACACTGACAGCCTGGGTACGGACAGCTACAACGAAGTGCTTTCGATGCAGCGCGCCAACGCGGTAATCAAGTATCTGAAGTCGCAAGGCATTGACGGCAGCCGCATGACCCCCGAAGGTCTGGGCAGGAAATATCCCATTGACACCAACAGCACCGAGGTGGGCCGCTTCAGGAACCGCCGCGTGGAGATTGAGGTGGAGAATGTGGGTATGCGTATCACTGACTATAACAAACCAAAGGAAACTGAATAACACAACAATAATACGACAATAACTATGTTCAGAACCATCAAGAAAACAGCAAGCATCGCGGTGCTGGCCATCCTGTTGGGGGGCGCGGGCAGTCTTCACGCCCAGCAGGCCATCACCTGCTTTGGGGGCGACATGACGGGAAGCACCGGGAGCGTCAGCTTCAGTGGCGGCGAGGTGGCCGTGAAAACAGCTACGGCACGAGCCATCACTGTGGTGAACGTCACCGAGAGCTTCACGGAAGGGGTCCAACAGCCCTTCACCGAGAGGGACCGCGCCCAGCAAGGCATCGGGGAGATTACGTCAACCATGATGATTTATCCCAACCCTACAGCCGACAACGTGGTGCTGGAATGCGACGCAACAGCAGGACAGCTCATCTTCACGCTTTTCGGCACTAATGGCCAAGTGCTGCAACAGGGTACCTACAAAGGCGGGAAACAGCTGATCGACCTGGAGGAGTACGGGGCCGGCAACTACATGCTGCAGATTGCAACACCCGACAAAACTAAAATGAATGTATACAAAATAATTAAGGCAAAATAATCATGAAAAAAATTATTCTCTCTCTCTTAACCCTTGTCCTTTTGGCGGGAGCCGTAATCGCCCAGACCCCCAAAGGATTCAACTATCAGGCAGTGGTGAGAAACTCTGCAGGACAACTGATGGCTAACCGCAACGTGGGCGTGCGCCTTTCCATCGTGCAGGGCTCTACCACCGGAACACAGGTATACCAACAAACAGAAAATCTCAGCACTAACGGCAACGGCCTCTTTACGTTGGTGGTGGGCGAGAACTCGGACGCTTTCGCCAACATCAACTGGGCTGAAGGCCCCTACTTCATTGTCAGTGAGATTGACCCCTACGGCGGTACGAACTACACGCTGACCACGACACAGAAGATTCTTGCCGTCCCCTACGCTCATTACGCCACTCACGCTACCGTGGCCGACCACATCAGCGAGGATTTTGAATTTGACGAGCGCGACCCCTATTTCCGCGCATGGGGATTCCTCTACGACAGTCTGCGCAACGCACCCACACGCCTGAGCCAGTTCATCAACGACCTTGATTTCCTCACGGCTGATGATCTGGAGCTCTCCATCCACGGCGACACGCTCTTCCTCAACAACAACACTTACGTCATCCTGCCTCCCAACGGCGGTTCGGGAATCACAAGCATTGAGTGGGACAGCGTGCTGAACCACCCCACTTACCTCAGCGAATTTATCAATGACCTTGACTTTGTCATCGCTGGCGATGTGTATCTGAGCGGCGACACCCTTTTCTTGAATGACAGCACTTATATCATCATTAACGGCGGCAACTGGAACGGCACGATTGAATGGGACAGCGTGCTGAATCATCCCACCCGCCTCAGCCAGTTTATCAATGACCTGAACTTTGTCGATGCCGGTGATGTGCACATGAGCGGCGACACCCTCTTCCTGGACGACGACACCTATATCATCATCAACGGCGGCAACTGGAACGGCACGATTGAATGGGACAGTGTGCTGAATCATCCCACCCGCCTCAGCCAGTTTATCAATGACCTGAACTTTGTCGATGCCGGTGATGTGCACATGAGCGGCGACACCCTCTTCCTGGACGACGACACCTATATCATCATCAACGGCGGCAACTGGAACGGCACGATTGAATGGGACAGTGTGCTGAATCACCCGACGGCTCTCAGCCAGTTCGTCAATGACCTGCATTTCCTCACTCCCGGCGACCTGCACCTCACAATCAGCGGCGACACCCTCTTCCTGAACGACAGCACATTTGTAATCCTGCCCCAGAACGAGGAGACCCAAGGCTTGTCTGATGTGTTGCGCATCAACAACAACGCCTATAGCCAGATTAAGAACCTCAGCTATCCCACCGACCCGCTGGATGCAGTCAACAAGGCTTACGCCGACTCGATACTGGCAGCCCAGGTGGCCGCCCTCAACGAGCGCATAGACAGCATCACCAACTCTTATGAGCAACTGGTGGACAGCATGAACACCCGTATCTTTGAGCTGGAGCATCCGCGTGCGAAAGGAGCTCTGCCCGGCATCTTCAGCGTCAGCGCTGAGAAGAAAATCAACTTCTCGCAAGGCAACCTCCAGTACAGACCCCGCATCAAGACTTGGCGCTTCGCAGTGAACCAGTACGACATAGCTGGCAGCGACAACAACAATGTCTATATGCAATCCTATTGCTCCACATGGGTGGACCTCTTCGGCTATGGCACCAGCGGCTGGGACGGCGGCGCTGGCCGTTACATGCCTTACGAGACTACCACCAACAACTCGGAATACACTGAAGCCACTGACGGCAACGACTTAGTGGACTTCTATGCCAATGCCGACTGGGGCTTCTATAATCCCATCATCAATGGCGGCAACCAGATGGCGATGTGGCGCACCCTCACCTACAGCGAATGGACCTATCTGTTGACTCAGCGTCCCAACGCCAGTGCACTGAAAGGCATGGCCACTGTCGAGAGTACTCCCGGCTTTATCCTGCTGCCCGACGACTGGCACTGCCCTGCCGGCATCACATTCGTCAACACTAACGCTGACTACACCACCAATGTCTACAACGCCTCTTCATGGGCTACTATGGAGGCTGCCGGCGCGGTCTTCCTGCCCGCCGCCGGCGAGCGCGTGGGAAGCGCCACCTCCAACATCGGCATAATCGGCAACTACTGGAGTGCCAGCCATGTCAACGGAACGACCGGCTACTCCTTCCACGTAGCCCCGAACTCGAACATCATGCAGAATACGGTTACTTATTCAACCGGCTGCTCTGTGCGTCTGGTCAGAGACTATTGATTATTTACCCTACAGACTATTAATAACGAGAAGCGGTGCCAGTCCCTTCGGCACCGCTTTTTTATTCCCTTCTCCCCCACCCTACCAGGGGCTTAACCGGAACCGTACCGACAGCCATCGTTTATCTTTATTAGCGGATAAATGTTGGGGACGATGGCAATAAAAGCGGGAGGGTGCGTTATAATGGGCGTAAATGATTTTCGGATGAAAGATGTATTTGTTTGTAAATGCATTGATTCAGACACAATATGTTTCTCCGCACAGTATAATTCACGGCGACACGTTATCAAATTAACAAAAATAGTATTGATGAGGTTGATGAACAATAAACATAATTGAAAACAATGACTACGGGATAGAAAAGAAAAAACGATATTTTTTTAACCACTCATTATCAAAATATTAACCCATGAAAAAAATCTTTGTATTATTAAGCGTTCCCTTAATACTTGTTTTTGCACTGGTTGGTTGTAGTGATGTTTCACTTATTACATATTTGAGTGAACATAAAAATAACCAAGAAGGAATTGCTATCTTTGAAGGATTCAGTTTTGACAGGCCATATTACACTCTTGTAGACCAAGATGGGCAAAAACATCCGCACCTGCAAGGTTGGCCAAAGCCTAATGTTGATGAATTCGACCCCACTTTTGTAGGAATGTCATTCAAGGCATACTACGATCCTGACAATATTGATGACAATGACTTTTGGGTATGTGTAGATGAATTGCTTCTTTCCGATACGGTCGAATTGTATGGGTATGCGTCCGCAACGCTGACCATGGTATTTAAAACTAATAATTATGTCTTAGTAAAATACCGTTTTCAGGCGAATCCAGAGGGAGAAACAAGCAAGAGTCAAAAGGACGAATATTTGCCAATCAGATACTACAATAATTTAAAAGAAGCCAAAAAGAGAAAGCAGAAGATAATTGTGGCAGTGTATAAAAATCCAAAGGACCCGCACTACCCCATATTCCGGATAGACAGAAGCTCATTGGAGAATAATGGTGTGATTGACAGGACTCAACAAACACAAATTTATGTTCCATAGTAAATTCTATGTTGCCTGACCTGTCCCCCCAAATAGATTAGAATTCCATATCTCTGACTTTGTTAAATGCAAAGCTAATCTCCCCTTTTGCACGGTTACTGTGCAAGAGGGATGCTTTTTGAGGATGGCTGGCGCGGTTGCACGGGGATAGAGGGGTAAGTGGGCGGAAGGGGATAAGGACAATAAATTTGATAGAGATGATCGAGGGGATTTTCCCCTACCAGTTGTTCCTCCTTCATCCCGAACTGCCAGCATATTGTTTCTGAAACAGAAATAACCGGTAGGCTATGCACTAAAAAACAATGTCGAAACAGGGCAAAAGAAAAGGCCTTGGCACTAGGATGCACCAAGGCCTGTGGTTGGCTGTCGTTTACGCGGTGGGGCTGTCGCTATGAGCTGCTTGGAGCTTAACCAAGCCTACTGGCCCATGAAACGCCGGGCCGAAGAGATCAGTTCGGGGTTGCAGGAGAGCATTTCGGCTATGCGGAGTGCCTCTTGGGGCACTTCGTCGCTGTCGTCAGGCACAAGGGAGTAGTCGATAAAGCGGTTGATATTCTGGGCCGTGAGGGGTATGTCGACAAGGTCTTCGACAAATCCCTTTACCCTTAAGCGGCGACAGGAAAGTCCAAGCTGACCATAATGCGTCGTGATGAGGGTGATGGAGTCGCGCTCGGACATGATTGAGGCAAGAGCCTGCACAAGGGCTTTCCCTTCAACGGGGTTGGTGGTACGGGCAGGCTCGTCAATAAGAACCAGGAGTTTCTCTTTTTGCGAGCGGTTCAGCACATCGCTGATACGGGTAATCTCTGATGCGAAACTGCTCAGTCCATTCATCTCATTCTGGTCGTCGCCGATACAGAAAACGACATCGTCGACAGGGGCAACACAGCAGCTGGCGGACGGGATGGGGAAACCGAATTGATACATGAGCTGAGCCAGGCCCACACTTTTCAGGAGAACGGTTTTCCCGGCCATATTGGCGCCGGTGATGAAGGTCACACCTGGGGTAAGCGCGATGTCCACTGGCTGGTAGCGCAGGCCCACCGACTCGTTGTGCTGTTTGAGCCGTGGGTTGAACAGGCCCCGGAAGACAGGCTGCCGACTATCTCTTCGTGGGAATACGAGTGCCCAGGAATGGGCCAGAACAGCACGCGCCATCGTAAAATCGATATATGCCATTCCTTCCAACGCCAAGAACAGCCTCTCTGAATAGGGCGACAACTGCTGGCAGAGACGGAGTATTACCTGCTGCTGAATCTCGTTTTGTTGTGCCAACAAAGCTGCCATCTCAGCTTCATCAGCCTGTTTCATTTTATGTCGGACTGGGGCAAGACGATGGTCATAGCTATCATAAATATAGAAATTAGGCACCCCCGTTTTGTCTGGGTCTAACAATGAAAAGACTTCCTGCAGGTCGGGCAAAGGAAACCGCTCGTCCAACCGAAGGTCGGATAGTGCCTGGCGACTGATGTTGCACAAGTAAGAGAGATTCTTTATTTCGAAAAGCTCTACTTCGTCCAACACGACATGTGTCGATAGGTTCTGTAACGTCCCACGAATATCGTGCAGCTGCATGAGCTGATGCCGCAACACATTGGCGGGCCGCTCATTGTCATGGCAATATAGGGCAGACTGCATCGATTGGACATTCTCCTGCTCCCGGTCGAGTGCCGCCAGGTCGGTGATCCACGGCTGCTCAAGCATACGCCGTCGCCCCGCCGACGACATGAACTCCATGCTGTCGGTTACGAACAGGAGGCTGGGGACTTCTTTTATCTTGTTCTTAATCATAGAAGCGGGTTAGTGTAGGTTGATAGATGCCAATAGTGAACAGCGCGTCCTCAAAAAGGGACTGAAAAAGGGCAAGTTTTTGAAACCCGCCCTTAGATTGATTCGTGCAGACAAATATTATTTATCAAGCTCCTGCTGACGCAGATGCTGGACATAGATGGCTTTCTGTCTGCGTTCCCGGTTGATTACGGAAGGTTTCGTAAATTTCTGACGCTCGCGGAGTTCTTTCACCACGCCAGTCTTTTCGAATTTTCTCTTAAGTTTCTTCAGGGCTTTTTCGATGTTTTCACCTTCTTTAATAGGAACTACAATCATTGTTGATACCTCTTTCTTGTTAGGGATTTATAATTAATTAATTTTGACCTGTTTGTCTTTGGCTTAGAACTGCAAGTGACCTTGTGCAGCAGCATCGTTAAGTGCGGCGAGAATGCCTTTCTTATTGATGATACGCATACCCTTAGCACTGACTTTCAAAGTAATCCACATATCCTCTTCGGGAATATAGAACTTCTTGGTCTGCAGGTTAGGGGAGAATGTGCGCTTGGTGTGAATGCGCGAGTGGGACACGTTGTTGCCACGAATGACTTTTTTACCGGTGATTTCGCAAATCTTCGACATGATTAATATACTTTTTTGTGTTTATCTTCGTTATTATCGGGTGTTTTTTCTTTCGGAAAAACGGGTGCAAAATTCGGACTTTTTTTTGAATTGGCAAAATTATTGCGCCCCGCCGATGGGGATAAAAATATTTTTTAACATGTCATGAAATATATATATTTGAAATTAAAGAATATACATCATTCACAAAATCATTTTTTAACATGAATTTTTCAGTCACTTATAACTGAACAACCTGTTCAAAAGTCCAATTTCAACCTTAAAAAAACCAAAAATCGCTCCTCCCATGTTCGCAAATAAAATCATAAATTGGTATCTGGAAAACGGGCGGAAACTGCCGTGGCGGGAAACCGACAACCCATACTTCATTTGGCTGTCGGAAATCATCCTACAGCAAACACGGATTGAACAAGGACGCGAATACTACAGCCATTTCACAAAGCGCTACCCCACAGTAGCCAACTTGGCCGATGCCAGCGAAGAGCAGGTGCTGAAAAGCTGGCAAGGGCTGGGATACTACTCCCGTGCGCGGAATCTCCATGCCACCGCACAGCATATAGCCTACAACCTGGACGGAAAATTCCCCTCCACTTACAAAGAGATTCTGGCTTTAAAAGGGGTCGGAAGATACACTGCCGCAGCCATAGCCTCGTTTGCCTACAAACTCCCCTACCCCGTCATCGACGGCAATGTTTACCGATTCATTGCACGGCTATACGGAATCCACACCCCCATCCGTACCCCCGCGGCATACAAAGAGTTTGAAAACCTCCTCAACAAGCTAATTGACAAAGAAAGACCCGACCTTTTCAACCAAGCCATAATGGACTTCGGCTCCCTCATCTGCAAACCGACCGGGTGCGACTGTACACAATGTCCATTTCGGCTTGAATGTACTGCCCAGAAGGAAGGAAAAGTGAGTCTACTACCCGTCATGCCAAACCCACCAAAAGTTACGGAGCGATATTTTTACTACTTCGATATCCGATGGCCACTCCCTGCGGAAACCATCCTGGTCCATCGCCGCCCAAGCGGCGACATCTGGCAGGGGCTATACGAGCTGCCCCTGGTCGAAACCGAAACACCCATACCCCATCGCATACTTGCCGACAAAGCACGCCAAACGCTTGCCGAATGGTTCACCGACGAGCCTCTCTCCGTCGAGGCTGGCCAATCATTCACTCACCACCTCACCCACCGCACCATACAAGCCCAATTTCTATCTGTCAAATACCTGTCCAAACCCAGCAAAATACCCCAATACTTCAGCCCCGTCAGCCCCGAAGTGCTAAAATCTCTTCCCATTTCACGTTTGATTGACAGATACTTGTCCAATCAGTGAATAATTTTAATGCTACTATTTGCTAAAAAAATGTTATCTTTGCAACTCGGATATGCGACAGGAGTTGCATTTCTAATGACTCAATAGAACTAAAAGGTATAAAATATTTAAGACATGATTGGCGTAAATAAAGTTATACTTATTGGCAATTTGGGAAAGAATCCCGATGTCGTTGCCCTCCCCCAAGACCGAAACGACGAAACCTCCAATGTAGTCAAAAAAGCATCCTTCCCTTTGGCTACAACCGAATACCGCCGAAACCGCGATGGCGAACGCATTGAGCAAACCGAATGGCACAACGTGGTATGCTGGCGCACCCTGGCCGAAATTGCAGAGAAAATCCTCCGCAAAGGAACCCAAATATATGTAGAAGGGAAACTCCAAACCCGCTCGTGGACCGACAAAGACGGCAACAAACGCTATATAACAGAAGTGGTGGCCGACAACTTCACCGTACTCTCCGGCCGCTCCCGTTCCGACGAGAACACCAACCACGAACCCGACCCCCTGTCGTCAATCCTCAACAACGACACCGCCCCGCTTGGCGACTTGCCTTTCTGACCGCCGCACACCACTGACACAAAAAATGCCGACATCTCTGTTACAAGAATGTCGGCATAAATATGGTATACATTCAGCCCACTACTTCTCCGCATATCCCGGCTTGCCCAGCAGACGGAACATATTCTTTTTATAAGCCTCAACCCCTGGCTGGTCAAAAGGATTGACCCCCAAAACATACCCGCTCACTCCACAGGCAAACTCAAAGAAATAAATCAACTGGCCCAACACATACTCGTCGATACCGGGCAACTCAATCCTCAACACTGGAACGCCCCCATCGCAATGAGCCAGGATCGTTCCCAACTCGGCATTGTGGTTAATCTCCGTCAACGACTTACTCTGTAAATAATTAATGCCATCAAGATTCCGCTCATCCCATGGAATTGCCACACCGAACTGCGGAGCCTTCACACTCAACACCGTCTCAAACATCAACCTCTCACCCTCCTGAACATATTGCCCCATCGAATGCAGGTCCGTAGTGAAGCAAAGACTGTGCGGCAGGATACCTTTCCCCTCCTTGCCCTCACTCTCGCCATACAACTGTTTCCACCACTCACTGATATACTTCAGCCTGGGTTCGAAATTCACCAGCATCTCAACTTTTTTCCCCTTGCGGTATAAAATGTTGCGCAAGGCGGCATACAACAGAGCCGGGTTCTCGTCCACACTGTCGCTATCAATACACACCTTGCGCATGTCGCGCGCACCTTGCAGCAAACGGTCAATATCAAAGCCCGCCATGGCAATCGGCAGCAACCCCACAGGAGTAAGCACCGAAAAACGGCCTCCCACATTGTCCGGTATCACATACATCCGGTACCCCTCCTCCACAGCTATGTCATGCAGCGCCCCCTTGCGGGCATCGGTGATGGCCACTATTCTGGCGGCCGCCTCCTCGCGGCCATATTTCTGCTCAAGATGAGCCTTCACAATCCGGAAAGCCACCGCTGGCTCGGTAGTAGTACCCGACTTGGAAATAACAGCCACTGCATAATCCTCACTATCCAAAAGGCCCATCAACTCATGATAATAATCCTCGCTGAGCGTATGTCCGGCATACACCACCTTAGGGAACCGGCTGTCGGCACGCAAACCGCCCAACTCACCTTGCAGGGCCTCAATCACAGCCCTCGCGCCAAGGTAACTCCCCCCAATGCCTATCACCACGAACACCTTTGCCTTCGAAGCCAGCCGCTCCACATCGGCCTTAATTCCGTCCACAACCTCTGCAGGAATCTCTGCAGGCAGCGGAACCCAACCCAAGAAATCTGCACCTTTGCCGTTTCCGGCCAATAGTGTCCTTTTCGCCTCAAGCACCTCGGCACTCAGCGACTTTAACTCATTCGTGTCCACAAAACGGGACAAATGTTGCGTATCAAATTGTATCGTCTTCATAACACAGAGTGATTAAAAATAATTTGCAAATATACGCAAAAAAAACGAACCGGCATGCTTTTAACACAATATTTGGAAATTTACGGGGGCTCAGCCACCCTTTTTTGCGGGACGCAAACCATCAGAAAATGAAAAAAAAAAGGCTACACCTCTAAAAAAAATGTTGTGTGAAAAAAAAAGTGTATCTTTGCAAATTGAAATATAGGCGAAAAATAATTGTAACACAAAGTATATCATTATGTTGAAAAAAGTATCAAAACTCGCCGTGCTGCTCTGCATGATAGCTTTTGCAGGTAGCACCTTTGCCCAGAAAGAGGTTCCCGAGTATCCTCAGTACGGTTTCTGGAGCAACTGGAGCATCGGCCCGAGCATCTCGCTCAACTTCCAGCCCGATGTGAAGCAATTCTATGGTGTCAAAGACCCCATGTGGTGGGGCGGTGGTCTCAACTTCGGCCCCGGCCTGACCATCCAGAAAGAAATTGACCGTGGCGCTTACCTCCGCATCCGCGGCATCTGGCCCAGCGTCCTCAATTCGACCAAAGGCTACGACCCTGACAGACAAATCAGCCCTTGGCACAACGACTGGGGTGTCACGGACAGCACTCTCACCATGGACCGCCGTGCAGCCTTCACCGTTGACTATGTCCTCTCTCTGAACAACTCGTTCCACAACTGGGATCCCAACCGCCGTTTCGACTTCTACCTGTTTGCTGGTGGTGGTCTGGCTTGGAGCACCAACCACGCCCGCGCCTTCTACAACTACGGTATCCAGCTGAATGCCGGTCTCGGCATCAGCTACCGCGTCTGCGAGAACGACAAACTCTTCTTCGAGATTGAAGGCGACGCCATCGGCGATGCACCCGCTTTCTGGAGAACCCTTCACCACACCGATTTTCTGGCCACCGTTGGATACCTCTTCCACCTTGGCATCACCCCCGCCGACCGTGAACTCATAGCCCAGCGCGCCCTCCTCACCAAAGAGAATTTCGATGCCCTTACCGCCGAAAACGAGGCTGTGAAAGAAGAACTGGCTCAATCCCAGAACAACGAGAAGAAACTCAAAGACCAGATCCAGAAACTCAACGCCCAAATTAACAATGTCAACAAGGAGGAACTGGCCCGTGCACAGCGTGTATCCGACAGCTTAAGCAACATCCTCGACAGACTGAAAGCCGACCAACTGAACTACTACGCAATCCCCTTCTCCGTACTCTATGCTAACGATGATTGGCACGTATCCTCTGCCGAAATGATCAAAGTGAAAGCCATCTCCCGTGTCATGAAAGACAATCCCGACCTCAAACTCACCATTGTCGGTTTCTGCGACTACACCGGCTCCGACGCTTACAACTGGAAACTCTCCCAGAAGCGTGCTGAGGAAGTCAAACGTCTCATGGTCAAGAAATATGGTATTGATGAGAACCGTCTGACTGTTGACTACAAGGGCAAGACTGTTGCTTTCGGCGACATCAACTACTCCCTCAACCGCCGCGTCTCCTTCTACCGCGCCATCGAATAGTGAATCAATAATCACATAACACTAAAAAGAGGTTGCCGATAGGGCAACCTCTTTTTTTTGCCCATTTTCCGCCTCCGGGTCTTCCCCCATTCCCCGCCACAGCAAGGGGGCAGCCTGTATCCATGCTCTTCTCATTAACGTCATTGACCGGACAATTGTACGCTTTGCCGCGAATGAAATGGCGCGGATGGGCCGCCACTATGAGGACGAAGGAATGGAGTTGGACTGAAGCAGCACTGGACGGAAAGCGGAAACGGTGACTGCGCCGCCGGGGGGAATGACTGCCAAGTACCTACACCACATTCCTCGATACAACATGGCATGCGACCCCTGGGCCGGACTTATGAAACATTTCAAACCCACCACCCACGGCCGCAGACTGGATGACCCATAGGGCCGGTGTCACTCCAGCCATGAAGAACGCCGGGCCGCGAGACACTACATGGACAGTATCTTAAACTCCACCCTGCGGTTCAGGGCCCGGCCCTCGTCAGTGTCGTTTGAAGCCACGGGCACACTTTTCCCGTATCCTTTGAATTGAAGACGGTCCGGGTCGACCCCTTTCGAGACCAGATAATCGACCACCGCCCGGGCACGGCTTTCCGAAAGGCGCTTGTTGTAGCTGTCCGAGCCTTTGCCATCGGTGTGGCCACCGATTTCGATGCACATCTGGGGATACATGTCGAGCAGAGCCAGGAGGCGCATCAGCTCGAAAAACGACTGCTGGAGGAGTGTGCTCTTGTCGAATTCAAAGAAAATCTCTTTCAGCACAAATGTTCCTCCGACGCTGAAGGATGGTTGGCTCTCGGTCAAGTAGGTTGAATCCACATTCAAATCATCGGCTTCGGGCGGAGGGCAGTTGAGGCATTCGACCCGCACATCATCTATATAGTAATATGCCCCTGGGAGGAGTTGGGTCAGCGAGTCGGGGTCGGTGTAGCCGGAGCGCTCGGCGGTGTTGAAGTTGCCGATGGTGATGTATTGTTCACCCCCGTCAGCCACGAATGTGCCGGTGACGCACTCCCAGTCGCGGGTATTTTCCAGATGGCGGTCTGCGGGGTTGACAATCTGGGGTACGTAGGGCCTTGCCACAGTCTGGTATACGCCCTCGGCCAGCCGCTCATGCTCTTTGTAGAGGAAAAGGGTCCGCACAGTGTCGCTAATCCTGTCGTTGGTGAAGAGGGCGCCGAGGGTGGACACGGCACCTGTCGACTCCTCGGAGAGACTGACATAGAAGGTGAGGCGGATGCTGTCGCCCTTGCGCAGCTTGCGGCGCAGACGGGTCTGGAGGTATTCGCGATAGTCGTTCCGGCTGCAGTAGATGCCGCAATATGCGTCGCCGTCGTGCGGGGTCTGCTTGCCGAGCTTGTTGACCGGGACGCCGCACTCCTTGCTCCCGCAGACATTGTAGTAGTCGGCGCTGCCACGGGTTGGCTGGTACCAGCAGTCGACGATGGAGAGTACCCCGACGGCGTCAATGCGCTTGGGGCAGGAGCGGTATTCCTCGAATGACCCGTTGTAGACCAGATTGGTGTGCTGGGCGGTGTCGGGAGCGGCGGGCTGCTGTGCCTGCAGCCCGATAGCGGACATCAATAATCCGGCCAACAATCCTGCGCGTTTCATTTGACAATCTGATGGTTTGCGCTTTCTATGGTCCGCATCATGCTTTCCCATAGTTTGGCGGCGGTTATATCCCAGCTGAACAGTTCCCTGCGCATTCGGCCGCGCTCTACCAATCGGGCGCAGAGCGCCGGGTCTTCAGCCACCTGTTTCAGTGCGCCTGTCAGCTGGTCTACATTGGTGGGTTCTATCAACAGGGCGGCATCTCCCGCCACTTCGGGCATGGAGGTGGTGTTGGAGGTGATGACGGGTATTTCGGCCCTGAAGGCTTCGATGATGGGGATGCCAAATCCTTCGAACAGCGACGGATAGACCAGCGCTGTGGCAGAGCCCAGCAGCCGGGCCAGCTCGTCTGGTTCGGCTCGGCCTATGAAGACCACGTCTTCTTTGTGGCTCATGGTGTCGAATGCCTGCTTCAGCTCGTCCTGCCACCATGCCCGATGGCCGACGACAAGCAGTTTCATGCCTTCGCGGTCCTGCTGTTTAAAGCGGTCGAAGGCGGTCAGCAGCGTGGCCAGATTCTTCCGCCGGAGTATGGTGCTGATGAAAATAAAGTACCGTTTGCCGCCAGCGTATTTGGCCTGGGTGGCCTGGCGCACATCATGGGGCAGGGGCTTGTATCCCTCATGGGCGCCGTCGTAGACCACGTCTATCTTTTCCGGCTTGATATGGTAGACTGCTGCGATGTCCTGTCTGGAGAATTCCGATACGGTGGCGATGCGCGTGCTGTAACGGGCAAATTGCGGGAAGAAGTAGGTCATGTACCGCTGGTGGGAAGGCTTGAGGAAGTCTTTGCTGTGTTCGAAATTGAGGTCATGGATGACGCTCAGGGTCGGCACGTCGACTCCTAAGGGGATGTACCCGTCGGGCGAGAGGAGAAGGTCAATGCTGTAACGTTTGACAGCATGTTTCATGCTGACTTGAAAGAAAAGGTACCACAAGACCGGGTGGCGGGCTTGGGGGCAGAGCACCACGGGACGCACGTTGGGGCCGAAAACAAAGGAGGGGTCGAACTTGCGGTCGAAGAAAAAGTAGAAGACATGTTCGGGGTGGGACTGGACAATCCGCCTGAGCGTCTCGGTGGCGAACCATCCTATGCCGTCCATCTTGCCCGACAGCATGAGCCTTGTGTTGACACCGATATTCATTGAAGAACGGTTTTTTCAATCACTTCGGGGAAATACCTTTGTTCCAGTTGGTGGATTTTGTCGGCCAGGGTGTCGGGTGTGTCGGCTGCTGTCAGTTCGCACTTGGCCTGAAACAGGATGGTGCCGCGGTCATAGTGATTGTCGACTATATGTATGGTGATGCCGCTCTCGGACTCCTTGTTGGCAATGACCGCTTCGTGGACATGATGGCCATACATGCCTTTGCCGCCATAGTTGGGCAGCAGAGCCGGATGGATATTAATAATCCGATTGGGGAACGCCTTGAGAATATCCTCAGGCACAAGCCATAAGAAGCCCGCCAGAATAACCCAGTCAATCCCTCGTTCCTTTAGGAATTGCAGCACTCGGCCATTGTCGTAAAAGTCCGCCCGCCCAAAATAATAAGCTGGCACACCCAGCTTCCTGGCCCTCTCGGCCACGAAGGCGTCACGCTTGTTGTAAACTATGCAGTCCACGGAAACCTGACTGTTCCCGGAGAAGTACTCGCTGATACGCTGAGCGTTAGTACCGTTGCCTGATGCTAATATTGCTAACCTTACCATATAAAAAGTGTTTGCCCTATAACGCTAAAAGTCTCAAATTGTTGTCTTTCCACGAAATTTAACATATAAAAATCCGTGGCGCTGTTTTCGTTTAACAAATTTGGGTTTCGGCATAGCCTCTGAAAACGGTTTTTGGAGCCTTTTTTATCGGTTGTGAAGGCGATTGGACGAAAAAATAATAATTTGAAAAACAGCATACTAAGTGCGTATTGCTAAAGAAAAATAGTTAAAAAGTATGGTTATATGGATTTTTTTTCGTTTCTTTGCACCCTGTTAAACTCAAAAAATTAAATAAAATGTCTGAAATTGCAACGAAAGTAAAAGCTATCATTGTTGATAAGCTCGGTGTTGATGAAAAAGATGTTACGCTGGAAGCCAGCTTCACAAATGATCTCGGCGCTGACTCTTTGGACACTGTTGAATTGATTATGGAACTTGAGAAGGAATTTGACATCCAGATTCCCGATGAAGAGGCTGAGAAAATCGTCACCGTGGGTGATGCCGTCTCTTTCATTGAAAACGCTCAGAAATAATTAAATTCTCCCGCTTCAGTACAATGAATCTGAAACGTGTTGTAGTCACTGGTCTCGGCACACTTACTCCTATTGGCAATAGCGTATCGCAATTTTGGGATTCCTTATTACAGGGAGTAAGTGGCGCCGGCCTGATTACACATTTCGATTCCTCTGACCTGCGTTGCCATATAGCGGCGGAGGTGAAGGGGTATGAAGGTACAGACCATTTCGACCGGAAGGAACTCCGCACACTCGATCTTTTCGCCCAATACGGCCTTGTGGCCGTGGATGAAGCCTTGCGCGATGCAGGGCTCGACTGCGAGAAGGTGAACCTCGACCGTGTAGGAGTGGTCTTCGGTTCGGGCATGGGTGGATGCGAGACGTTCCAGAACGAGCTCCTCTCCTATTGCGAAGGTCATTATGTACCCCGTTTCAGTCCATTTTTTGTCACTAAGACTATTGGGGACATCTGCGCTGGGCAGATTTCCATCAAATACGGCTTTCGCGGCCCCAATTATTGCACTACCGCCGCCTGTGCCTCGTCGGCCATGGCCATCGCCGATTCGCTGATGATGCTCCAGTTGGGCAAGGCGGACATAATGGTGACAGGCGGCAGCGAAGCAGCCATCATCCCCATCGGCATCGGAGGCTTTGCATCCATGAAAGCCCTCTCCCTCCGCAACGACGACCCCGCCACCGCCTCACGGCCCTTCGACAAGGACCGCGACGGATTTGTGCTTGGCGAAGGGTCAGGTGCGCTCATCCTCGAAGAACTGGAACACGCCAAAGCGCGGGGAGCCAAGATTTATGCCGAAATAACCGGCTGCGGCCTCACGGCCGACGCTTACCACATAGCGGCATCCCACCCCGAAGGCGAGGGCGCCATGATGGCCATGCGCCAGGCCATAGCCGACTCTGGGATGCAGCTCACCGACGTGGACCACATCAACACCCACGGGACCTCCACCCCCATTGGCGATGTGTCCGAGCCGCGGGCTGTGGTACGCCTGTTCGGCGACCACGCCAACCGGATTACGCTCAATTCCACCAAGTCCATGACGGGACACCTGATGGGTGCCGCCGGAGCCGTCGAGGCCATCGCCACAGTGCTGAGCGTGAAGAACAACATCGTTCCTCCGACAATCAACCATTTCACCGACGACCCGGACATCCCGCAACTCGATTTCTCATTCAACAAACCCACTCCTCGCCGTGTGGATTTCGCCCTCAGCAACGCCTTTGGTTTCGGCGGCCACAACGCCAGTCTGGCATTCCGTAAATACTGAACATGCTGAACTTTTTCCGTTACCGAGGGGAACATAAAGAATTCTACCTTTTCTTTAAGAACATGCTGGGGTTCACCCCCCGCAACACTCAGTTGTACCAAATTGCCTTCATCCACAAGTCCAAATCGCTGGACATGGGCCGAGGCCGTCGCGTCAACAACGAGCGGCTCGAATACCTTGGCGACGCCGTACTCAGCGCCATCGTGGCCGAATTCCTCTACAAGAAATACCCCAACCAGGGCGAAGGCTACCTGACCGAAATGCGCTCCAAACTTGTCAGCCGCGCCAACCTCAACAAACTGGCCCAAAAGATAGGCCTGTCGCAACTGATACAATACAACCGCGAGTCGCAAGGCATCTTCAAATCCATCGACGGCGACACTTTCGAAGCCCTCGTGGGTGCCATCTATCTCGAAAAAGGATACAACTTTACCCGACACGTGGTCGTCGACAAAATTATCAACCTCCACCTCGACGTCGATACCATGGCCCACACCGAGTGGAACTACAAGAGCAAACTCATCGACTGGGGGCAAAAGAACCACAAGAAAATCAGCTTCGAAGTAGAGCGAGTCTTCTACCAAGGCAAAGAAGGCCGCCGCCAGTACGATGTACGCGTAAAAGTTGACGACACCGCAGCCGAACACGCCATCGAATACTCCATAAAAGCCGCCGAACAACTGGCCGCCGAGAAGACCTACAAGAAATACCAGGAGCAAGGCATCATCCCGCCCCACACCGACCAAGTCTGACCCGATGCCTCGCAAAGGCTTACTCCCCCACACATGTCCGTTCACAAATCATTATGGTCTCCTGTCTCGCGTTTAGCGAATAATTGGCTGCAATTGGACAACGCGATACTTTGCTCTTTAGTCAGTGTTATCACAGCCCTACCCTTTCATCTGTTACGTTCAAATAAAACAGGGATATAGTTGAACCCCACTGTGACTTTGCAACCACAAGAGGAATAATAAGTATACCTGTGGAAAGCACAATGGGATAGAGAGCCTTGAAAATATCATTTTCTGTACTGGGGTTTACAGAATCCAACAATATCAACAGGTCAATATCCGAATCGGCATGGGCATTGCCACGCGCCTCGCTGCCATATAGCCAGGTTTCTGTATTAAACGGCAAAGCATCGAGTATCTTAGCAATTGATTCTGTGAGCTTTAAGCATTTCATGCAACAAAATAAATATATTGCAGATATAGCCACTAATAATCAATTACAAAAATAAAACTTCTGTCTTTATAGAAATTACATACAAACGGAAGTCCCTGCCATGCAGGCAGGGACTTCCGTTTTCTTCTTCAGCAATTTCTTCCTTGGTGCTTTATCACAGCCTAAATTTCGGTCATGTCTTTTCTTCCCTAGAATACAAATCGGGGTAGCGTGCTTCGAGGTATTCTGCGAGGCCGTCGGCATTTGGCTGCGCATGATGGCCAGCAGGTCGTTGTAGTTGTAGGCATAGTTCGGCAACACAAAGTACTGCCAAATCATTTCATCGAAACTGGCAGTCGAGCGGAAGCGTGCCAATAAGTTGATATAGTTTATTGTCCTGATGCTGGGAGCAGTCCTGGTCTCAAAGTCTGCACCAAGGATGTAAACGAGATTGGAATACTTAATATTCAACACCGCTCTCTGCAATTGTTGTGCCACTTCAGGTTCGATGAATTCATTGAGAGTTAGCATCTCGGCCATTGCATAATTGCTTTGTTGCAAATTAGTGACAGCTATCAGATGTTTCACCATTTGTGCTATGCCTTTGTTGTATGCATGTTCAACATTCTGAAAGTTCTTGATGTACTCAATGAACTCTTTCTCGAAGTGGTTATTGTAATAACTCTCAGACTTAGTGTATGCTTCTGCAAATTTAGCAGGGCCGTAGTCGATGTATTCCGTCATCACTGGTTTGAAACACAAAATACTGTGGCAATCATCGTTTACCAGGACCACTTCCATCTGCTCCGAAGTGTCGGGGTTTGACTTCAATACAGGCATCCTTACCATAAAGTAAACCTTATCATATGTTTTGCCGTCAGAGAAGTGCAACGGATGTTCGGGGCTAATCCAATGGAAGAAGTTGTAAGCCAATATCGCTGACGAGTCAACGGCATAGGCTTTGGGCGGAATCTTATTCCCTGCTATCTCTGTTGGATTAAATACACTTTTTTCGCCAACATTGAACATACGATAGAACTTTCCTTCAGGCATCATCGCCTCACGACCCCCAGGATAGATACCGTCTAAGTAACTCGGCAGGTAACCTTTCTCATCGGGCTTGGCTGTCAAAACGGGTGAATTCATCAGAGCCTCCCTCCATGCTGGCTCTTTCGGTGTGAGGTGAATATTACGTTTCATAAAACTGATAGTTCAACTATAATAATTCAGTGTTTAGCTTAGTTGTTTTATCGGGATGGTCACATGCTCAGATTATTTTGTCGCAAATCCATCTTCTTTTGCGTCAATCACAACAGGTACAATATAACCTTTCTCTTTATTTGTAAGTTGTAATGCATTACATTCATCTTCGAAAGCCTGTTTGAATACTATCTCGTCAGTCACATTCTTGTTGCCATCTATCAAATATCCATTCAAAAAGAACAGATAGCATATTTTGGCTTTTATGCCACATTTTTTTTCCAGAAAGTGAACAAATGCTATTCGATTGGCGAGTTGATAGTGTTTTGAATTATACCATAAGTCAACCTTTGACTGATCATCATTTACATCTTTAAATGCTCGTTTGATTTTCTTTATACTTTCCTCACTTGTGGCAGAGGATTTCTGCTCCATTTCCTTGGTGTGTGCTTTAGCCTCAACAATATATACTACACCATCCTGCAGGAAAATCCCATCCCAGCTTTGACCTCTTTTGGGCCAAAACTCGTCCCATTCCTTACTAATTTGACCAAAGTCGAATTGAGGAAGGTGTTTAAGAAAATTAATATCCGCCCACTCGCCGTCATGAGAATCCCTGCTATTATCAACTGGATAGTCCATCCACTCGATTGGAGAATCACTCTTTGTAGCCTCTTTGATTTTGGAATCAAGGAAATTGCGATGATGTCCTAAATAACGCAGCAGTTGATATTCGCTGCCATAACCTAATGCCATTTCTGCCATAATACTTGTTTATTAATTTGTTACGCCTACTCTTAGAAACAGTTTTCGGCTTCCCTGCTTGAACTGGAAGCTGATGTTCTCTAAAATAAGGGGCATGAAGAAAGGCGTGAGTCTTTCGTTTGTTTTCCCTTATTTCTATCGGAGGTGCTGGTGATACCTTTGGAGTAAATAAGGTGCGAAAGCGATTCACGCCAACTGCGTGAACCCTCCGCGTCCCATTCCCACTCCTTGAAAGTTACCAGCTTTTCCGATAGGAGAACAAGAGCGTCAAGCTCAATTGCATATATCTTTTTTTGTGTTTTTACATTGTCGTTTGTTTTGTTGTTTTGATAGTGCAAAGATACATCTTTTTTCTCAATCAGCAATCTTTTTTGAATATCCAATCTCTAACCCTACCACTTCAACCTTATCTGTATCCTCCACTGCTGGCGGTGGTTGGCGTCGATCTGGTCGTAGCCGGAGCCGAAGGTGTCGCGGTCGGCATAGGCGGTGATGCCATATTTGAACCCGATGTTCCAGTGCGGGCTGATGTCATACCGCAGCAGGAGGTAGAAGCGGCAGCCCTCGTTCTGATAGAGAGCGCTGCTGTAGTTATAGATGAAATCGCTCTCGGCGGCATACATCCGGGCTTCGTAGTCGTCCACGTCGAACCATGCCACCCTTGCCGTCACCGTCAGCGGCACCCGGCTGGGGCTGTATTGCACATCTTGATAAAAAAGAAGCCCCCGGTCGGCCTCCGTCACATCGCCGTGGTAGTGGGCATACCCCACCCGCGCATTTAGCCGCCAGGGGCCTTTCTGATAGGCCACATCGGCCATGACCTGGTGCCTGTAGGTCTGCTCCAGCAGATAACGGCCGTCCACCATGCGCGTGGGTGTGACGTTACGGTCCCGCTCCTTGAACCGGTAGCGGAGTCGGAACGACAGCCCTTTAATCCAGCAAGAAGCCCGCGACAACACCACGCGGAGGTCGTAGCCCCAACTGGGGGCATAGACCAGATATTTCATGTGAGGGAAATAGCACACATCGCCCGACACGGTGGCCTGAAAGCCCAAGGGCAGGAGGCCTTGGTAGTTGAGACCCAAGCCCGTCTCGTTCTGCACACTGCTCCCCTGGCCTATGGCGTTGGCATGTAGGTTGTGGTATGTCGGGCTGTAGCAGCGCAGCACTCCACTCACACGGTGGTTGTTGCTCACCATGAACTCCCCTCCGGCCAGCACCGCCGGGCTGACATTGGAGGCACCGCTGTCCGACGGCCTGTTGGCGCAGATGGCCGCCTCGGCGAACCAGAGCATCCTCCCCTTACGCCACACAGCGTCGAAGCCCATATTGAAATTGTTATCTCCCGTGAAATAGTTGTCGTTATACACATTTGCAGCGGGCACGATGGCCTTGTCCAGCCGAGTGGCCACAGCCGTCAACCCTGCCCGCACTCCGCCCTGTCGATACTCCAACCTGCCTCCGGCCAGGGTCTCGCCCAGCTGGTTCCGTTTTTCTTGCTCAGTGGCTGTGCGGTGATAGCCAGACTTGTAGAGGCTCTGTACCCAGTCGGCTGAACCCTTGGGGAGGGTGGCGTCGCACTCCACATAGGAACCAAACAGGGTCAGCACCCATCGCGAGCCCAGAGCCAGCGAGGTCGCCACACCACGCAGATAGCCATATTCCGTAAAAGCCCCGTTGGGCTTGATGCCTCCGGCATAGCGGCCTACACCGGTGCCCATTGACCACCGCAGCCCATAGCCCGACCACAAGGTCAGGCCCTGGCCAAACTGCAGATGGTACTGCCCCACCACCAGCCGTTTCACATACACCCTGCTCCTGCCTCCCGACGTTCGGTTCCATTTCCACAAGTCGTTCATCAACAAACTATAGCCATAGAAATCAAAACCCTGTCGCTGGCTGCCACCGAAGAAAGCCTCGCCGGGGTCCTTGTCGCCCGAAAGCTGGAGTTGAACTCTGTCGCCACACTTGTATCTGTACCGCCACATCCACCGCATATTGTCACCCTCGTACTGCCCTTCTCTGTAGCCCCGGGCCTGCTCGAAAGTGCCGCTTATGCCTGCCACGAGATTGCTGTGCCCGTTACGCCACAGGTCCTTCCAGCCAACAGTCGTCGGCTCTTGCCACGGCGCAGCCTTCACCACTGCCCGCAGCAGCTCCACCGTCGTGCTGTCGAAACCGTTTATCACATACAGCTCTTCCACACTCAGCAACTCTCCCTCCATAGCAATATAAGCCCTGAGCCGCTCGCGCTGCAAATCACTCACAAAGGGGAAAGCCGACAGGAGGTCGGCCGTGTCGTTCAGGTTGGCCGGGCTTTCGACATACAACTCATACAGCTCGAGCAATTCCTCCACCGTCTCGTCATCACCCTCCTCGGTCAGCACCTCAATATACTCCTGCCACACGCTGGGCAGCACCTCCTGCGCCCTGCCCCGCAAAGGGCAAAGCACCAATGCCAACAATGCTATGGTCGCCCAACGCCTCATTCCACCCGGATTAAAATGGGGAGATGGTCGCTGAAACCGCCCACATACCTCATCCCCAAGTAAGTCCTGAAAGGCTTCCGCCCCAGATAGGTCTCATCATCCACCAACAAGAAATCGGGGGCAAACACCTCGACGGGCAGCTCCCGGTTCGCTATCACATGGTCAATATACTGCCACTGGCCCTGATACTTGTAACTCCCCTGCCCTTTCGGAAGGGTATTCACCAGGTCGTAAAAGCCCAAGGCATTGCGCAGCCCTCCCCCAAAGCCCAGCCCCTGGCTCACGGGGGCCTCGTCGCTTGTGGCGTTCAGGTCGCCCATGGCCACCACCAATGCCCCGGGGTGGGTGCGCTGAAGGTGGTCCATCGTTTCGTGCACCCTGCGGGCAATCGCCATGCGGTGGCCTTCGGCCTCGGCTCCTCCCAACTTCGAGGGCCAGTGCATCACCAGCACAAAACAGCTGTCGCCCGCGCCCTTGGCGTCGCGCAACACGCCGCCCACCAGCAACACATCGCGGGTGTAGAACCCTTGGGTGCTGTCCGACACCTGCACAATCCCCGTCTTGAACACTTCGAAACGGTCCGCCCTGTACAGCAATGCGCAGTCCACCCCCCGCTCGTCGGGCGACTTGTAGTGGATAAAATCATACCCCATCTTCCTCAAAGGGCTGTTCCGGCACAAATCATACAGCACATAGTCGTTCTCCACCTCGGCCAGACCCACCACAGCAGGCCACCGCATGGCGGCTATCGTCTTGTAGATATTGTTTTTCTTCTTCTGATACTTGCGCGGCACCCAGTGGTGCTCCCCTTCGGGTGTGAACGAACCGTCATCCTTCAGCGTATCCTTCCACGTGTCAAATAAATTCTCCACATTCCAAAATGCCATCCTCCAGCGCTCCTCCCCCTGTCCGCAAAGCATGGAAGGAAGCAGCAGGATAAGAGCCACTAACGCCAACCGTTTCATGGCCTGGTTTTGCGGCTGTGGATAAACTCGACCATGTCGATGGCCTCCTGCATGTCGTTATCCATCAAGGTGTGGAGGAATTCGTGCCCAGCCAGCGAGGTGCGCACAATCACCTGATAGCGGCCTCCGGGACCGAAGTCGCTGGAGTTGTTGCAGGTCACGTCCACAATGCTGTCGTAAGGCAGGCGGACGCCGTCCATCACCATAAAGTCCTCGTAGAACAACAGGGGAACATCGCCGGTCCACAACATCTGCTGTGGCTCGCCATAGCGGTCTGTCATGGCTTCCACATACTCCTCGCGCCGCCGCTCGTGCGCCACATAGGCCTGCGGCTCCACACGCCGTTTGCACCACACAAAGGCCGCGATAGGCAACAAGGGGCCGAGCACCAGCAAAATAATTTCCCAAAAGTCCATCGTTGTCTACTGTGGTTTAAGAAGTGCGGCGGCGGGCGTTCCGCCCGCCGCCGCACCAAAGAGCTATACCAGTTTCATCGAGCGCTTGATGGCCTCTATCTTGCCGTCCAGCGCATTGTTCACTTTGTCGAAGTCAGCCTTGCTCTCCAGCGTACCCTTCACGCCGAAATAGAACTTAATCTTAGGCTCGGTGCCGCTGGGGCGAACGGTGACCTTGTTGCCCTTGTCGGTGAAAAACTGCAACACATTGCTGGTGGGCAGGTCTATACGCTCCTTCTGGCCGGTGACGAGGTCGGTGCTTTCGTGCAGCTTGTAATCCTTAATGCACACCACCCGCTCGCCGTCGATTTCCTTGGGAGGATTCTCGCGGTAGTTCTTCATCATCTGCTGGATCTCCTCAGCCCCGCTCTTCCCTTTGCGCACCACGCTCAGCAGGCCCTCCTTATAGAAACCATACTCGGTGTAGAGGTCCACCAGCACATCGAAGAAGGTCTTGCCCTGCTCGGCGGCCCAGGCCGCAATCTCGGCAATCATCGAGCATGCCGCCACAGCATCCTTGTCGCGCACAAAGTCGCCAATCATATAGCCGTAGCTCTCCTCGCCGCCGCCTATGAAGACCTCCTTGCCCTCCAGCTCGCGAATCTTGTCGCCGATGAACTTAAAGCCCGTCAGCACATCATACACCTTCACACCCACACGCTTGGCAATGTCGGCCGGCAACTCGCTGGTGACGATAGTCTTCACGATAAACTCCTTGCCCGTCAGGCGGCCCGTCTCTTTCCACTGCTTCAGCAGATAGTATATCAGCACCGACATGGTCTGGTTGCCGTTCAGCAGCATCCACTCGCCGTCGGGACGTTTCACCGCCACCCCCACGCGGTCGGCGTCGGGGTCACTGGCAAACACAATGTCGGCGTCAATCTCCTTGGCCAGGTCCACAGCCATCTTCATGGCCGCGTGCTCCTCGGGGTTGGGACTCGGGGTAGTGGGGAAATTGCCGTCGGGTGTGGCCTGCTCCTTCACCACATTCACATTCGTGAAGCCCAGCTGCTGCAGCATACGCGGAATCAGCGTGATGCCCGTGCCGTGCAGCGGTGTGTACACTATTTTCAGGTCGTGATGCTTCTTGATCAGCTCCGGATGCAGCGAGTTCTGCGCCACACGGTCCAGATACACCTTGTCCACATTCTCCCCTATTATCTCAATATTGGCCTCGCCGCCAGTCATCTTCACATCCTCGGCGCCCTTGATTTTCAGCACCTCGTCAATCACATTCGTGTCGTGCGGCGCCACCAGCTGGCAGCCGTCGTCCCAGTAGGCCTTATAGCCGTTATACTCCTTGGGGTTGTGGCTGGCCGTCACCATCACACCCGTCTGGCAGCCCAGATGGCGCACGGCAAACGACAGCTCGGGCGTGGGGCGCAGCGCCTCGAACAGATAGACCTTGAAACCATTAGCCGCCAACACCTTGGCCGTAATCTCGGCAAACTCGCGGCTGTGGTTGCGGCTGTCGTGGCTCACCGCCGCCTTCAGCTGACCGACGCTCTCGAAGCATTTCTTCACATAGTTTGCCAACCCCTGCGTGGCCATGGCCACCGTATACTTGTTCATGCGGTTGGTGCCCACGCCCATAATGCCGCGCAAGCCGCCGGTGCCGAACTCCAGATTGCGGTAAAAACTCTCGTTCAGCTCGTTGGGATTATTCATCATGTCGCGGATAGCCTGCTTGGTATCCTCGTCATACTGGCCGTTCAGCCAAGTCTTCACATTCTCCTTTGCCGAAGCATCGATGTTCAAACTTTCAATATCTATCATAACTGTTACGTTTTAGGTTACAGGATTAAAAAACTGTTTTTTCGTGACATCAAAGTCGCTGCAAATATACACATTTTATTTCACATATCAACCACTTTGCCCCAACAAAAAGGCCCGCGCGCCGCATTTCGTACGCAACCGCCTGATTCTTCACGCTATGCCGCACCCCCTCACGGCGGCAGCCAGTGCGGCCCAGCCCCGCTGTCCTATCGGATAGTCCCCGCCGCAAAGTCGTTCTTTCCCCACTCGTCCCACACCCCTTCCATGTTCTTTCTATGCCATTTCGGCACATGGGGAACGTTGGAATCGTGGAAATAAAGACGCCAAAGAGCGAAGCCACAACGAAGCTACAACGGCGCGTCACTGGCCATTCCAGAAATAATGCGTATCTTTGCACCGTCAATCGTTCCTCCGACTGACAATTGATAAGGAAACATCAAAATGAGAAACAGCGTTTTATTCATCACCCTTGCCACACTTTGCGGCGCGATGGCAGTGGCTGGCTGCGGCGGGAACGCCGGGGGAGAAAAGCCCGCGCCTTTCGACTGGGACAACAATAGCCGCATAGAATATTGCATCGACTACGACGTCTGCTTCGCGGCCGACCACGACAGCACCCTTCAGCTGACGGCGCAGGGCAGTCACGGCCATGTGGCAACCATCCGCAGGGAATCGGAAAACCTGCTCGATGCCGACGGAAATCGGGTGTGGAACACCTTCATCGTGCTGGAGGACAGCGTTCCCGCCGGCAAAAGCATCACGCTGCACCGGGGAGGTTTGGCCTACACGGGAGGGAAACCCGATTGCCTGCATGTGCAGACCGTGGGGAGCGACGATATGGTCGAGCTACGAGTTGCCGGCAGCGATGAGTATACGCTCTACTCCATCCGTGACAACCAATTCTACGGCCCGGACGAGCAACAATCCTTCTCCATCCCCGGCGGCCGCAAATTCTCAGTTACCCTGCCCATCATGACCGAAGAGCCCTACCCCCGCCAAAAGGAACCCCACCGCATCCAGATAGCCTTCGACATCGCCGAAAGCCTTTGATTTTTAATTCGCGTCGGCCATAAGGTCTTTGCGGCCAATAAGACTGAAAATAGTGATATCGTTGTCCTCGTTGAGAATACGCAGCGTGCGAAGAATCTCGTTGATAGTGGAACCGCTCGTCGCCACATCGTCAATCACCAGCACGTTCTGCTGACGAATGGCGGCGCAGAGTTGCTCATCTTCTTTGCTTGCGAATTTGAGAAACTGCATCATATAGGGGCGAAATCGGCTCTTCTTCACGTCTTTGGCAATGGTGAAGTAGTCTTTTTTATGGATAAGGTCAAGCATCTGGTTGATAGATTGCTTGGCTTCTTCCTTCTGGGCTGCCGTATAGCGGGGACGGCCGTTCTCTAAAACAACGTCTAAATACTGTTGCTCGTAGGCATCCATGTCGAAAGAAATGTTCTGCGGCAGGTTTTTCACCAGCTCCATCTTACGCAGTGTCGGCTGGGCAAAACGATAAATATAGCGCAACATATACTCGTTCACCTTGCTGGACGACTCGGGCATCACTACAAGGTTGTAGTCGTAGAGGTTAATTTTGTGGCTGAGGTTGTCTACAGCTTTCTTGATGAACATCGCAAGGTCGGGATTGCCCTGTATGGTCTCTGAGAACTTAACATGCTTGATGAAGGCACTACGCGTCGCGCCATCCACCTGCTCAGCAAACTCATAGCCATAATAGAAACACTTGCCAAAGGCCTCTACCTGATAGCCTGTGCCCGTCAGGCTGACGATGTCCTCGTTGCCATCATGCTCAAAGTCGAACACAAATCGTTGCAAAATGCTGTCGTAGGTGATACCCATTTACTCTCTTGATTTTTTTGCAAAAATACATCTTTTCTTCGGATTGGGAGAAAAATAATTTGCCATGTCGCACGAAGCGTGTATCTTTGCAGAACAAAACCATGAATCAGAGCGAGTCATAAACAAGCATGGGACACCCTATCTTGCAGCAGCCATACCGGCATTTGGCGTGTGCCTTTCGATGAAACGGCAGACGGCATTCAGCCATCTGCACAGGCATAAAGGGATAACATATCGCCACCGAAGAATAAACGTCTTCCTAATTTCCAGTTACAAGTGCAACACTGAGTAGAAAAAAAGAGTACCAGAATTTGGTACTCTAAGGTAAAATGACTACTTTTGCGTTGCCAAATGAAGAAATATAATCATATAACCAATCACCAGTACATTCTGCTGACGAATGGCGGAGCATAGTTTATTGTATAATATATCGGGACCTATCTAATTAAAAATCGAACTCAGGTTTGCAACAGCGGCAGTTTGCGGCGCAATATCTCAATAAGGAAATACCTGTCACCACAGGCGGGCTCAAGGAAGCGACTGTCGAGCCGGAACGACTCATCCCGCACCAAGTCAAGCATAGCGTTCACCTCGCGCGGATTGGTGAACACCTCGCCATGCTGAGCCACCCGCTGGCGGCTCTTAATCTGTGATTTTGTGTTTTCGTTGTCGGGCATAAGAAAATCGTGGAACTTTGCTTATGCCCTCTTAGGTGTTCCACGACCTGCCCGACAATTAAGTAAAGCCCACGATATTCTCGTGAGCGTTTACCGCCTTACTATTGCCGGGACTTGATTTGTGGAACTTCAAGGAGGCAGGTTAAGAGCGAAAACGCTTTATAATATGTTATTTATCTTCTATTTCTTCTTACGATATGTTGTGTTTTTAGTTGTTATTTTGTTTACACAGATACGAATCTATTTTTATTTGACACAATAATTTCATTTGTTTGCCCCTTTTTTCGCTGCTAACATTTTATTTCTTGTCTCTTTCATTTGTTTCATAATTCTACTCTTCTCAATGGGCTTGACAATTTTTTGTTTTACTTTTAAATCAGCAAGCAAATCGATGTATTGATCTTCCTCTTCTGACCCGAAAGCTACTTTATTGTCAAAGTAATACAACAATTTCAGTAATACGTAATCTTGAACTGAATTGTTCCCCATCTGTTTGATGAAAGATTTGATGTGTTTCTTGTTCCCAATCCCTGTGCTATCCCACATCATTCCAATTGACATGAACTTCTCAACATCGCTCACATTCTCTCTCACATCTTTGTTGTACTTTCCTTCGAAAAAAATTAATAGTTTGCGCGTGGCCAAGATTTCGCCAAGCGTACGTTGCATATTAAATGGCATAAACCTGAAAAAGACTCCAACATCTTTCACTTCATCAAAGCCTGTAGGCAATGAACCATCGTGATTGTTTGCATATAGAGCAAGTTGATCCTTGACAATAGCTGTAAGAATCATTGCATTTTTAATAATTGAGTTGTAAACCTTTTGTTTTAATGCCGTATCTTCAATCCCATCTAAATTGCGCAAAGCACGACTCAACATTAAAATCAATGTGGTAGGATCTATACATTGTGGTTTATAGAATTTATCTGAAATTTGAGATAGTTTTTCATCGGCAATTGCGAGAACCTTCTTCTCAGCCTCCTCTTCGGTAGGTTTCTTCTCAATAACTTTCTGTGGACTCACATTTTTAACCAAAGGGGTATAGCCGGTTTGGCCTTTTCTTATAATTGTGAAACATTTGTCCATGTCCACATCGTTATACACAAATGCCACCTCAGAATATACCTTTTCGAACTCTTCATAGAGAAATTCTAACAATCCCTTATCTGAACGTACCAGGCCACTATAATAATCGATTACGCGGTCATATTTATAATACTCGTCTTTATTTATTATTCTTTCACGGAAAACCGGGTCTTTTATCATTCTCTTGGCTAAGAAGAAATAATAGAAGCACGCATGAGCAAATTCTACATTGCCATCTTTTAGGAGAAAAACTTTCCGGTCAATAAAATATTTGGCCAGTCTCTCAGAATCAACATGTTGAAATCCTACCTTCTTTAAGTAGTCTTCTATCTTAGTTATATAATGACCATAGCTCAGTGTATAGGAATAATTGTCCTGCATCTCATCGTGTATAGACTGGGCAATATAGGCTAGGAGACTTGCTTTATTCTCATAATCGAAAGTGTTAACATATACGTTCTGAACGGACATGCGTTCAAGGACAATCTCCATGTAGATGTCAAGTAGTATAGCAGGATTCACTGGATCGCGATTACTATTCTCCGTACTCCATAGATACAGAGAGACCGACATGGCTGTACATGGTAAAGAGAAAGAACAGAAGCGATTTACAAGATTTTCTATTTTTTGATTACGCTCCAGCAACTGAATATCTGGTGACCACTTGGTAATAAGTTCTTTAATATTTGAAGAGTGAAATTGATGAATGAAGAAATACTCGCAAGATATTTCGTTGTTTATTACAAAATTATCAGGAATGCTATCTATTACATCATGGCTTGATGTTGCTATTAGACGAATAGAATTATCGGCGATAAAACGATATAGTTTCTTCGCTTGTTCTTTCTTTGCTTCATCTGGAGTATAATTATCAACAAGTAGAACAATCTTTTTGGCGTTTATAAGCATTCCAGCCTCATCACTATTGCAGTCAAGAAAAGATTTGATAATAGTTTCAACATCCTTGCCTAATTGTACTTCAAAGTCATAAAAGACAGGAACTACATCAAATATTGTCTCGTTTGCAACATATTCCAATAATAATTTATTCAAGAGAACAGTTTTGCCACTTTCGTGTTGCCCAAATAGCACCATGTTCATAGGTGAATTCAAGATAGAAGCCAATGAGAGTTCATTTTCTCCGTCCAGATCTCCATTCTTCTTTAGAGGAGGCATGACGAAGGCTTCATTGAGAGTTCCTATTGCTTTCGCCTTTTGTGGGATTATGCTATTGTTGATTTCTGGAACATATTTGGTGTTAATATGACTCATACACCGTGTCATGAGTTGTGCAAGTTTGTCGCCAACGCCTTCTGTTATTTCCGCATGATAGTGTCCTGATTCTACATAATCATGATTCAACACATATTTACGATTTTTATGAGCGTATTTCTGATAAGAGAAATCTATCTGTCGGTTGTTAGTGTCAAAATCAACAACGGAGAAACCATTGGAGTATGTAATAGAATCCTTTCGTATATCGCTGGTGAAGCAGGGGGCAAAGCTGATGATCAGATTTCCAGAGCTATTTACGGTTAACATAGTCTCGGTTTCATGGACATGTCCCATCAGCAATAAGTCGTAATCATTGCGAATCCAATTCTGGATGGTGCGTTTTTCATATAACATCCAATCTAATGGGTGGTGCATAATGGCGATTCTCACAGCATTATCTGGCGTATCCTGGTTGCATTTTAGATATTGAGGTTCACCAATGGCAAGACCCCAATCTTTGTCATTGTCATCGCAACAATTCCATGCAGTGTTAAATGCCGTGAAAGCAAGGTTTTCTCCATTAATCGAATAATTAAAAACCGCCCCAAGATAGTTGATAATAACATTTTTGCACTCTGCATAGAATTCTGATACGAAATTATAATATGCACATACTCGTTTAGAAGGTTCCCCTTTGTTATCTAATAAATCCCTCACATACTCATCAATCTTTTCAGAACGACCTTCTTTGATGGAGTCGCGCACACCTCTTCGAGTATAATCTTTATCTGCATTACGATCTATATCGTGATTGCCCAAAGTCATAATGAATCTGTCGACGGATATACCAGTTTTAGTGATAATTGGATTAATGACGGAATCTCTAAATATTTCTAATCCAGCTTTTACTCCTCCAAAATCAGCTCCACCCTTATCTATCATATCTCCAGAACAGACAATGAAATTTTCTTCCGCTTTATTCTCATTTATAAAATGAATAAAACTTTCTTTCAAGTAATCATTCCAATCCTTCAGATTTTTTTTGTTCAAGTGAAAATCTGATATATGAAATATCCTTATGTTCATATACATATTCTTTTTTATGCTGCAAAGATACGAATCTTTTCTTATTTTGCAAAATAATCTTTATCAATTATTCTTCCCGGCAATTCTCCCAGCGTTGGCGGGCGGCTTCCAAGCATTTGTGCAACTGGCGTTGCAGGAGTTCTTTGGAGGGGAGTTCGGTCATATATTGCGCTACCTTGATGCCGGATTTGTCGAGTTGCAGCAGTTCTATCTGCTCATCGCCACCTTCTGTGCAGAGCAATAGGCCGAGGGGTTGTTCTTCTCCAGCCTCCATCTCGTGGGCTTCGAGCCAGCGGAGGTACAACTCCATCTGGCCTTTGTACTGCGCCTTGAATTTACCGAGTTTCAAATCGATGGCTATCAGGCGGCGCAGCCTACGATGGTAGAAGAGGAGGTCGAGATAGAAGTCCTCGCCGTCGATAATCATCCGCTTCTGCCGCTCGACGAAGGTGAACCCATTGCCCAATTCCAAGATGAACTGCTCCAAGTGCGCTACCAAGCTATCCTCCAAACTCTTTTCACTATACATCCCTTTCAACCCTGTGAACTCCAAGAAATAAGGGCTTTTGAAGACAAGATCTGGGGAGAGGACGTTGTTTTCCCGCAGTTCCGATAGCTCCTGTTTGATCAGTTCGTCCGGTTTCGTCGCAATGGCTGTGCGCTCGTAGAGCATACCGTCAATCTCTTTGCGCAATTGGCGGATTGACCATCTTTCAGAAGCAGCCAACGTCAGGTAGAATTCCCGTTGAAGGTCGTCTTTTAAGGGGATAACCTCTACAAAATGGGACCATTGTAATTGTTGCGACAGTGTCGCGACAATTTGATAATTGGGGAAAAGACGGGCAAACTTCATCATTCTTGTGATGGAACTTTTCTCGAAACCTTTGTCACCAAACTCCATTTGCAATTGTTGCGACAGTGTCGCAACAATTTGTTTCCCGTATTCGGCACGCTCGTTCCCAAGCACTTCTCTATTGATGCGTTCGCCGATATGCCAATACATCAGGGTAAGTTCGGCATTGACATTGACGGCAACTCGACTGCGTGTCTGGTTGATTATCTGCCGCAGGTCGTCAACCAACGGCATAATATTGCTGTTCTTTTGTATGGTTATGCTGTCTGACATCAGGTAAGTGTTAGCTGATTTTTATTTGCAAAGATACAAATCTTTTCTTGTTTGGCATAATAATCTTTAGTGGTTAGTCCTCCGAGTGATTCTCCCAGCGCTGGCGGCGGCTTCAAGACCTTTGTGGAGCTGGCGTTGCAGAAGTTCTTTTGTGGGGTGTTCGGGCATATATTGCGCCACTTTGTTTGCTACTTTTCTTTCCCCTTTTCTTGCTCTTTTCGGTATTCTTCCCAGTCGGCTTCGGTGGCGCTCTCTAACAGATATTGCCGCATTTCTTCCTCGGAGGGGAGTTGGAGGCGGTATTTGCTGACAAAGAGGTTTTGCGAGAGGCCCTCTGTTGCATACTGCACGGTGGTTTCACCGTAGTCGGTACAAAGCAACAGACCAATAGGCGGGTTGTCGTCTACTTGCATCACCTCGTGTTTGTAGTAGTTCATATAGAGGTTGAGTTGCGAGGCGTATTCGTGGCGGAAGCGGTCAATCTTGAGGTCGATGATGACGTGGCATTTCAGGATGCGGTGATAAAAGATGAGGTCGGCCTTGA
>CAMVMX010000005.1 GCA_947168665.1 uncultured Bacteroidales bacterium | reverse complement strand
CATGCACCAACCCGCCACTGCGACCTCCCCTCTTTAGAGGGGTTGGGGGTATGTCACTCCCTTTGGATGCAATTGTTGCATACTCCAACCCGCCACTGCGACCTCCCCTCTTTAGAGGGGCTGGGGGTATGTCTCATTCTTTGGCTTTTGTTCATACCCCTTTTTATTTTCATACCCCCGGCCCCTTTCAAAAGGGGAGGGCTGGCGCGGTTGGTCTCGTACTTTGGTTGAGGATGGGCTGTGGGGAGGGCTGGCGCGGTTGGTATCTTGCTTTGAATACAATTGCTGTATGCTCTGACCCGCTACCGCGACCTCCCCTCTTTAGAGGGGTTGGGGGTATGTCTCATTCTTTGGCTTTTGTTCATACCCCTTTTTATTTTCATACCCCCGGCCCCTTTCAAAAGGGGAGGGCTGGCGCGGTCCTTGTCTTCCACTGAGAGGGGACGGCTGTTTGCTTTGTTTTTTTTCATACCCTTCGCCACTTCATACCCCCGACCACTTTCTTCACACCCCGGCCACTTCATACCCCCCGGCTTCGCCGTACCCCTTTGGAAAGGGGACGGGGGGCTTGCTTTTGTTGTATTTTGCGGGGGGATTTTTAATTATTGGCGGGAATTGTTTATCTTTGCAGTCTGGCCGGGATGGCTCGGCTTCGATTTAACTAACTTAAAATGACTATTGTTGAGGCTTTGTTGCTTTCGCTGTCGCTGTGTGTCGACTCGCTGGTGGTGTCGACGACGACGGCTTTCCACAGTAAGATGAGTATGCGCCGGGGTGTGCTGATGGCATTGATTTTCGGGGTGTGCCAGGGGGCTTTTCCGCTGGCTGGGGCCTTGATAGGGGATGCGGCACGGTCGTTTATAGAGGCGGTGGACCACTGGGTGGCTTTCGGGCTGCTGCTGGGGGTGGGCGGCAAGATGGTGGCGGACGGGTGCCGCAGCAAGGAGGCGGAGCCTGTGCGCCAGCAGGTGACGGTGGGGGCGATGGCGCTGCTGGGCGTGGCGACGAGCATCGACGCTTTTGCGGTGGGGATAGGACTGGGGATAGAGCATAGTATGCGGGATGTGCTGTGGACGGTGGCGCTGGTTGGGGGGATGACGCTGGGGGTGTCGCTGGTGGGGGTGCAGCTGGGACGGCGCAGCATCCCGGTGCCGGAGCGCGCGGCCACGATTGGGGCGGGCGTGGTGCTGGTGGGGCTCGGCACGAAGATTTTGGTGGAGCACTTGCTGGGGCTGTGAAGTCCCGGCGGGCGTTAATGTTTGTTAAAGATTGTGAGTTTTGGCGGGGGCAGCCGTCATGGGGGTAGAGTTTTCGCTGAAAATTATTGTTTGTTTAAACACTGAAATGTTATGAAGACGAAGTTGTTTTGGGTTTGCCTTGTGTGGGCGACGGTGAGCGGGCTGTGCCTGACGGCCTGCACGAAGAGGGACAGCACGGTGCCGCTGGGGGAGAAGGTGTGCCACTGCGGCGCGGACGACGCGCTGCAGGAGATTGGATGGCTGCGGGAGCAGGTGGCGCAACTGGAGAGCCGCCGCGGCAAGGAGCGCGCGGAGGTGAGCACGTGCCGGTATGACGGCGGGAAGGAGGGTTTTCTGATTGCGCGCTGTATTGACTGCCCGGACTTGGGCAGCAGTTTCTATGACTGCGCGGGGAACGTTCTGGGTCTGCTGTTCGGCATTGACGGGCGAGGGTTTGACTATTATGGCATCGACCCGGCGAGTGTGCGTTGTGTGTACCGGAATTATGAGGTGGTTACGCTGCGGGAGCGGCTGACGGGCAAGGTTCTGGAGTTGGAGCGTTTTGTGGACCGCGCGACGGGCAGCAGCGAGCGACCGGTGCCGCCGGCCGGGAGGCAGCCTTTCTGGCTGCTGTTCCACCCGGACGGGACTGTGGAGGGCGGGGGCGTGAACCGCCTGACGGGCCGCTATGAACTGGACGAGGAGCATAATATACGCATCTGGATCCAGGCGATGACCGAGATATATGATGCGACGGGATGGGAGGAGAGGATGCTGGAGGCGCTGAACGAGGCGATTGTGTGTGACTTCCACTCTGACCACATACGGATTTATTATCATTACACGAACACTTATATGGAGTTCCGCACGGCGGCGAAGGAGCGGCCGTGACGCCCGCGCGGCGGGATGGATGAGCGAGGGGCTTCCGCACCGGCGGAAGCCCCTCGCTTGGTGTCTGCGGCCGGAGGGGCCGCTATTTCATGGGGAGATGGATGACTTGCTTGGTGAGGAAGTAGTCTTCGGGGAAGAAGTCGGAGATGTCCCAGGTGCGCACTTTGCGGCGGAAGGGTGCAAGTTCGGCGGCGAGGTCGCCGCCTTTGAGGTAGAGGATGCCGTTGCGGAGTTGGTGGTAGTGGATGTTGGAGAAGCGGCCGCGGACCCACTGGACGAACTGGGGGAGGTCGGTGACGGCGCGGGAGACGACGAAGTCGTATTCGGAGCGGAGCTGTTCGGCCCGCACTTGCTCGGCGCGGACGTTCTGGAGGCCGAGCTGGGCGGCCACGTCCTGGACTACTTTTATTTTCTTGCCGATGGAGTCGACAAGGTGGAATCGGGCGTCGGGGAAGAGGATGGCGAGGGGGATGCCGGGGAATCCGCCGCCGGTGCCGACGTCGAGAATTTCGGCCATGGGTTTGAAGGGCTGGACCTTGGCGATGGCAAGGCTGTGGAGGACATGGTGGAGGTAGAAGTTGTCCATGTCTTTGCGGGAGATGACGTTGATTTTGGCGTTCCAGTCCTGGTAAAGGGGAAGCAGAGCGGCAAATTGTTCTTTCTGCCGTTCTGTCAACCCTGGGAAGTACTGCAGCAGCAGGTCGACACCGTCCATTAGAGGTAGGCTTGAAGGTGTTTGCTCTTGCTGCTGACGCGGAGGCGCTTGATGCCTTTCTCCTTGATTTGGCGGACACGCTCGCGGGTGAGGCCGAATTTCATGGCAATCTCGTCGAGGCTGAGCGCGTGGGGGAGGCCGATGCCGAAGTACATCTTGATGACCTCGCGCTCGTACTCGGTGAGAGTGGAGAGGGCGCGCTCGATTTCCTGGGAGAGGGACTCCTGCATGAGGGCGCTGTCGGTGGGCGGGGTGTCCTCGTTGGGGAGGACGTCGACGAAGTTGACATCTTCGTCGGCCACGAGGGGTGCGTCGATGGAGATATGGCGGCCGGAGATGCCGAGGATGCTTTTGATTTTCTCTTCAGGGATGTCGAGCATGTCGGCCAGTTCCTCCTCCGAAGGGGGACGCTCCAGCTCCTGTTCGAGGCGGCTGATTTCTTTTTTGAGTTTGTTGAGCGCGCCGAGCTGGTTGGAGGGGAGGCGGACGATGCGGGAGTTCTCGGCTATGGCCTGGAGGATGGACTGGCGAATCCACCAGACGGCATAGGAGATGAACTTGAAGCCGCGGGTCTCGTCGAAACGCTTGGCGGCCTTGATGAGGCCGACGTTGCCCTCGTTGATGAGGTCGGGGAGGCTGAGGCCCTGGTTCTGGTACTGCTTGGCCACAGAGACGACGAAGCGGAGGTTGGCCTTGGTGAGGCGGTCGAGAGCTTCTTGGTCGCCAGCCTTGATGCGCTGGGCCAGGCGCACCTCCTCCTCAGGGGTGAGCAGCTCCTCGCTGCAGATGTCCTGCAGGTACTTGTCCAACGATTTGATATCGCGGTTGGTAATGGAATGGGTAATTTTTAATTGTCTCATAGCTGATAATTCAATTCCACTCTATTTTTCACCCATAACGGCAAAATTGGAAAAAAGTTTCACGGAAGCGAAAAAAAAGATGTTAATTAAGATTTAAGAGATAAGAATCCAAAAAAAAAACGTAAATTTGCAGCCTAAACCGAAGAAGAACAAGACCTATGTTTGAAAGTATAAGTAACAAGATAGAGAAAGCGTTACACACGCTGAAAGGCAAGGGAAGCATCACCGATATCAACATTGCCGAGACGGTGAAAGAGGTGAGGAAGGCACTGATTGACGCCGACGTGAGCTACCCGATAGCGAAGGAATTCACCGACAAGGTGAAGGCGGAGGCCCTGGGGCGGAACGTGATCCAGAGCATCGAGCCGGGACAGCTGATGGTGAAGATTGTGCATGAGAAACTGACCGAGCTGATGGGCAGCGCGGCGGTGGACATCAACACCAAGGGAACCCCGGCGGTGATCCTTATCGCGGGCCTTCAGGGTTCGGGTAAGACGACTTTCTCGGCCAAGCTGGCGCACTATCTGAAGACCAAGAAGAACAAGAGCGTGATGCTGGTGGCGGGGGACGTGTACCGCCCGGCGGCCATCAGCCAGCTGCAGACGCTGGGGCAGCAGATACAGGTGCCAGTCTATACGGAGGAGGGCAACACCAACCCCATAGACATTGCCACCAAGGCCATCCGCGACGCCCGGATGAAGGGGACCAACGTGGTGGTGGTGGATACGGCAGGCCGACTGGCCGTGGACGAGCAGATGATGAACGAGATTGCGGGGCTGAAAGAGGCGCTCAAGCCGCAGGAGACCCTGTTTGTGGTGGACTCGATGACGGGCCAGGACGCCGTGAACACGGCCAAGGCATTCAACGAGCGTCTGGACTTTGACGGGGTGGTGCTGACCAAGCTGGACGGCGACACACGCGGCGGCGCGGCCCTGACCATCCGCTACTCGGTCCAGAAGCCCATCAAGTTTGTCGGCATCGGCGAGAAGATGGACGCCCTCGATGTGTTCCACCCCGACCGCATGGCCAGCCGCATATTGGGCATGGGCGATGTGGTGTCGCTGGTGGAGCGGGCGCAGGAGCAGTATGACGAGGAGGAGGCCCGCAAGATACAGAAGAAACTTATCCACAACGAATATAACTTCGAGGACTTTCTGTCGCAGATAGGGCAGGTGAAGAAGATGGGCAGCATGAAGGACCTCATCGGCATGATTCCGGGCATGGACAAGCTGACCAAGAACGTGGAGATTACGGACGATGCCTTCAAGCCCATCGAGTCGATGATAGGGAGCATGACCCCCTATGAGCGGCGGAACCCCAGCTGCCTGAACGGGAGCCGGAAGCAGCGCATAGCCACCGGCAGCGGCCACACGATACAGGAGGTGAACCGCTTTGTGAAGCAGTTTGAGGATACCCGCAAGATGATGAAGGCGGTGAGCTCGAAAGGGAAGCCACCCCGGCTGCCCAAACGCCACAGATAGCCCCCGGAAGAGAAAGAAATGAAAGAATAACAATTCACAGACATACAAAAGCCACTCCCCATGTATCAATTATTAGACGGAAAAACACTGTCCACCCAAATCAAAGAAGAGATTGCCACAGAGGTGCGCCAACTGATGGCCCAAGGCCACCGCACCCCGCATTTGGCAGCCATCATCGTAGGCAACGACGGCGCGAGCCAGACCTACGTGGCCAACAAAGAGAAGTCGAGCCACGAGGTGGGATACACCTCCTCCATCTACCGCTATTCGGAGAAGACGACGGAGAAGGAGCTGCTGGAGTCGATTGAATTCCTGAACAACGACCCGGAAATCGACGGCTTTATCGTGCAGCTGCCCCTGCCCAAACATATCAACGAGCAGCATGTGATTGATGCCATCTCGCCCGACAAGGACGTGGACGGCTTCACGGCCATCAACGTGGGGCGCATGGTGCTGGGCGAGGACGCCTTCGTCCCCGCCACCCCGATGGGCATCTGCACCCTGCTGAAACGCTACGGAATCGAGACCAGCGGCAAGCACTGCGTGGTGATCGGGCGCAGCAATATCGTCGGCACACCGGTGGCCAACCTGCTTTCGCGTAAGGGCTATGACTGCACGGTGACCCTCTGCCACAGCCGCACACAGAACCTGGCCGAAATCGCCCGCACAGCCGACATCCTCATCGTGGCCATCGGCAAGCCGGAGTTTGTCACCGCCGACATGGTGAAGCCGGGAGCGGTGGTGATTGACGTGGGCATCCACCGCATACCCGACGAGAGCCGCAAGAGCGGCTACCGCATCATAGGCGACGTGAAGCACAGCGAGGTGGACAACCTCTGCAGCTGGGTGACGCCGGTGCCGGGCGGCGTGGGTCCGCTGACCATTATCTCGCTGCTCGAGAACACCATGAAAGCCTACAAGAAGAACATGAAGCTGCAATAGCACCGCTACACAGCTCTACGACAAATCCCCGCACTGGCAGACTGGCCGGTGCGGGGATTTTGCTGTAGGGGTGTGATGGAGGGTGGCTATGGACGGGTCTCGGCAAGGAGGTTCTCGTTCACCTCAAGGGGCGAGTAACGGCCCTGTTCCTTGCATTTGGCGTTGGCCGCCCTGCCGCACACACAGCCGGCCGACTGGCCGGTGTAGGGGTCCATGCTGCTGCAATGACGCTTGAACTCGCCATGCTTGCGGAAAAGCATCTTCACGCCGAGGCCCAGCATCATGAGTGCCAGTGCGGCCAGGGCGAAAAGGAGGGTTATAGCCAGTGTGTGATTCATTGTTCTATGTTGCTTTAAGTGCGGAGGGATATGTCCGCAGGGTTGTGTGTAACAAAAAAGCCGCAATGACTGCGGCTCTTTGAGGCTCCCCAAGCAGGACTTGAACCTGCGACCCCCTGATTAACAGTCAGGTGCTCTAACCAACTGAGCTATTGAGGAAGGTTGCTTTTCTCTTTCAAAGCGGTTGCAAAGATACGCACTTTTTTCGAACCGACCAAATTTTTTTTGAAAAAAAATTCTCAGAGTGCAGCAAATACAATGATTTTCACATTGTTGCCATCGCCAAAAAATTCACTATATCACCCGCCACAAGGCTGCATTCTGACTGTTTTTGGACGGCCAAATCGGCCGATTTGCCATGCAGCCACACACCGAGCGAGGCGCATATTGCTGCATCTAACTGATATTCTTTATTTTGAGCCAAAATAGCAAGTATCACCCCCGTCAGCACATCACCGCTTCCGGCCGTTGCCATGCCGGGATTGCCCGTGGTGTTGATGAACATTTGGCCCTTAGAGCCAGTAGTTTGCGTCCGATGACCCTTATAGACGATGGCGCAGGCTGTCTGGCGGCTCAAGGCCCGCTGCCGCGCTTCGCGTTCCGGCCTGTCGGCGGCGGGGCCGAACAGCCGCTCAAACTCCCGGGCATGGGGTGTGAGCACCGTGGGGGCGGCGGAGCCCAGACGGCGGAGCAGGTCGAGCCTGTCGGGCAGCATGGCCAGCATGTTGAGGCCGTCGGCATCGAGCACCAGCGGCTTGCCCTGCGAGGCCTCCAGCAGCGACCGCAGCGGGGCGAGGCTTTCGGTGCCCAGCCCAGGCCCGACCCCTATGGCATCGTAGCGGGCCAATTCGGACGTGGAAAATCGGTGCGACCAGCGCCGCTCGTCGTCGTCGACGGACACCATAGCCTCCGGCACGGCGGTCTGCATAATGTCGACGCCACGTTGGGGGACATGGACTGTCAGCAGTCCCACCCCGGAACGCAGACAGGCCCGTGCAGCCAGCACGGCGGCCCCCATCTTGCCATAGCTCCCCGCCACGAGCAGGGCGTGGCCGTAGGTGCCCTTATGGCTCTCGGCAGGGCGGTTGTTCAGGAAGGCGGGCCACACGGGGCGGTCCACCTCGAAAGTGAGTTCGTCAATCTGTATCATGATACTGAAAAGTGTTGGGCGGCGCAGGTGGGTATCCCCTCCCCTTGCGCACAGAAAAAGGCGGGAACCGGTTGCCCGGCACACCGCCTTCTTTTATTGGGAAATAGTGTTTTACCCGAGATTAGAAATGATAGGTCACGCCCATGCCGAAGCTCCAGGTGCGGTTGAACATCTTGCTGGGGCTTTTGGCGGTGCTGATGAGGCCGTGGTAGTAGTTGCCCTCGAACAGCAGCTGCCAGTTGGGAGAGACGTTCATGCTCAGGCCCAGACCGGCGGCCAGACCGGCATCGAAGCGGTTGTCGTAGCCGTCGACAAACTGGTAGGAATAGCCAGTGTTGTGGTGGGGTTCGGTAGTTTTGTAGATGTAGCCGTCGCGATACTGGGTGAGCCAATAGGCAGCATAGCCACCAGCCATGAAGTGGATGCGCACAGCCTCGCCGCCAACCGAGAAGTCAGCCATGAGGGGCACCTGCAGGTACTGGTTCTGGTGGTAGGTCTGATATTTCTGGCCAACGCCGTTGAGGTTGACGGTCAGGTTGGTGGCATAGTTCTTGGAGAGCATGCCCACACCGCTACGGATGCCGAACCACTCGTTGAACTGATAGCCGGCACGAAGCTCGACATTCAGACCACGGTAGGAATACCACACGCCGTTGAAGATAGTCTTGCGGACATCGAGGGCATTGCTGGTGCCACCCAGCATAAGGCCGAGATACCAGCCCTTGGCCTCGTCGCGGCGGATGTCCTCCTCAGGAATCATGTTGCGGCGCACCGGCTGGCGGTCGGACTCGCCGACATGCTTGGTGGCGGGCTTCACCTCCTTGCGGTAAGGAGTCTCGACATAGGCGCCGTCGGCCTTGACCTGGTCGTTGCGCATAAAGACGCGGGTGGAGGGCTGAACCCGCTCAACGAGGTGAGCGTTGAGGAAAGCCTGATACTGCTCGGCGGCGATGAGAGCCGTGGCCATGCGGCCCGAGCGGGTCTGGATGACCACACCGTATTTGTTCAACGAATCCTGCGGCACGTTGCTTCCGTCTCTGAAAGTAATCAGCGCCGACACATACTCTGTAACGCCCTCGTTCTGGGCGAATGCTCCGCCCATCAGGGCCAGGAACAACACTAAAAACAGCGATTTCTTCATAATAATATTGTTTTACTTTTTAATTCAGTTTTAGAATGCAAATATACGCATTTTTTTTCTATTGTTGCAAAAACAAAGTGCCACAAAAACGCTAAACACTTTGTATCAGGCGTCTGCAAAAGGCCTCGCAGCCCACAGGGACGCATCTGGCGGGGCGTGAGGGGCGGTTTCAGAGGCTTGCGTAGCTGGGCGAGAAGGTGTCGCCGCCCTGCACACTGCCTGTGGTCAGACCCTTTTTAAGCCATTTGACCCGCTGGGCCGAAGTGCCGTGGTTGAAGGAGTCGGGCACCGAGTAGCCGCGAGCCTTCTTTTGCAGGTAGTCGTCGCCAATCTTCGAAGCCACATTCAGGCCCTCCTCGATGTCGCCATCCTCCAGCGAGCCGAACATCTGATTGTCGTGGTAAGCCCATACGCCGGCATAATAGTCGGCCTGAAGTTCCAGCCTGACGCTGATCTGGTTCGACTCCTTCTCGCTGACACGGCTCATCATCTGATGGGCTTCGGTGAGGGTGCCGAGCAGATACTGCACATGGTGGCCCACCTCGTGGGCAATGACGTAGGCATAGGCGAAATCACCGTCGGCCCCCAGCTGCTTGTGCATACTGGAGAAAAATTCAAGATCGATATATACGCACTGGTCGGCCGAGCAGTAGAACGGGCCCGACGACGATGTGGCCCCGCCGCAGCCACTCTGCACCGACCCCTTGAACAGCACCAGCTTGGGCGGCACATACTTGCGGCCCATCTTTTTGAACTCGGCGGTCCACACATCCTCCGTGCCGGCGAGAATCTGGCTGGCGAATTTGGCCAGTTCCTGCTCCTCGGCAGTGGCCACATACTCGGTGTTTTGCGACGTGGCGGTGCCGTCTCCTGCTAACTGCAGCACACTCAACGGGTTGCCACCCATAATCAGCACAATGATACCCGCAATAATCAATCCGCCGATGCCCAGACCGGCCTTCTTGCCCACCTGTCCGCGGCGGTCGTCGACGTTGTTGCTTTCGCGTCTTCCTTGTAGTCTCATAATCTATTGTCTATTTTAGAAATTAAACATTCCACATTCGCTTGTCCCGTCTCACCCACGGCACCCGTTTGCCTCGTGCCGGTCCTCCGTCCCCGTCCCCCGCAGGCCCTCGCCCTCGCACCTCCGCTCTGCCCGCAACCGACGTAAAATCACTGCACACCAATTCATTACGCCACGCCCTACACGCCAAACCCTCCGCTCAAACATCTTGCAAATATACACAAAAAGGTTCATTTCTTGCCAATTCTGCAAAAAAAATCCTCCGCCGCCATTTCGCCGCTCCCCCCGTTTCATACCCACTGCTTACCTACTGCTTTGATTCCACTTTGTTCCTTATACACAAATAATAAAGAATGCAAATAGAAAGAAACCGGAAAAAAAGAACAAAGTAAATACAGAACCCACTACGGAGCCGCCGCAAAAGGGAAAGAAGACCATAATAGGCTTAAAAAAATATTAAATTAGAAACATGACTATCTTGTTTACAACATTTTACCGATATAGATTAAAAAAAAATAAAATAATTTAAAAAATATATGTATTTTTGCAACATCGAAAAAACAATCAACTGTAAAAAAACATTATATAATAGACACCAAATAACCTCTCATTAAAAACCTCGCAATAGTACAAGGTCAATTGCATAACATTATGGCTAACACTCATCCAATCATTGCCGACACGAAGCTGACCATCGTCAGCCGGACGGCAACGACAATCTCCCTGCGCTGGAAGAAAGCCACCGACAAAGAGACACCCGCCAACCAGCTGATGTACACCGTCACCTGGTGCGTGGCTCCGTACGTGTGGGACAACAATGTCCGCAAAATCGGGGAGCGTAAAATCGACAACGACAACTATGTCATCACTGGGTTGCAGCCCTCCACCACCTACGAGATTATCGTATATGTGCGCGACGAAGATGGCTGCGAGAGCATGTATGCCAGCACCGTCGTCCAGACCCTGCCGAAAGAGTTGCCCAACACTCCCCCCATCATCAGCAACGGGATTGTCAACTTCTCCGCAATCAATTCCACGACGGTGATGGTAACCTGGTATAAAGCCACCGACAAGGAAACGGCACAGGACGACTTGAAATATCTGGTGACATGGACTCCCGGCCCCAACTATTCCATCAACAACAGAAAACAGAGTTCACTCCTGTCAGGGAAGACCAATAAGCCTACCCTGCCCGGCAGAAAGCCCGGATTGGCGGGTGTCCTCGAAAGACTGGCCAGCAAAAGACAGTCCTATAGAATCACAGGGCTATACCCCAATGTGACCTACAAAGTGATGGTCTATGCCTACGACGGGAAGAGCTATTCTGCCTATCAACCCCTGTACGTCACCACAGCACCGGCCGAGACCGGCGGAGGCGGTGGCAGCACCGGCACGGATAACACCAAGAGCATCAACAGCTTCTTGTCGAGCGTCCCCTACAGCGAGACGGCATTGATAAACAACGACCTGTACGACGACAAGACCCTGTATCCCGACGCCGTCGAGAGCCTGCCCGACAGAGACGCCGCGTTCATCCTCAGCAAGACAGAGACGAAAATCGACAAGAAAGAGATTTATGTGCGCGGCAACGGATACCAGAACATCTATCCCGGAGCCATCCTGCTGGTCGACACAGACATCACCACGGGTTCGCCCACCCCGCTGTCCAGCGTGAAGCGGAACAAGATCAGCATCTACGGCGACTTCCTTGCCGGCAGCAACACCACCCAGAACGATGTCGAGCCGAACAACTCGGCAGTTGCCACGGCCGTCAACAAAATCATGGAAACGCTGCTGGCCGACAGCCGATACGAGGCCCCCGGCATGCAGGTGCCCCGCACCCGCATACACTCCAGCGAGAAGAGCCTGATGCTGGACCTCTCGGTCGACTCGTCGTTTGCCGGAGTGAATGTGAATGTGAAGGCCAAGACAGACTCGTCGGAACAGACATTTATCCAGGCCACTACACTGGAGCAGGACTATTTCACCGTGAAGCTGAAAGACACGTGGCGGCAAGACCCGTCGTCGTTGTTTGACAAGAGCGTCACCGTGGAGCAGCTGAAGAAAGCCATGAACGGCAAGGCTATAGCCATCGTCACCTCGGTGACCTACGGAAGAACCTTCAGCTACCTGCGCGAATACTCGGCCAAGAAAGTGAAGATTGACTCCAGCCAAAAGGTGTCGGGCTACGGCACGACGGCAAGCGGCAGCGAGAACTACTCCTCATCTGATCGCTATGAGAACGACGCCATCTTCAACCTGGGAGGGAGTGGTATGACCATCAGTGCATTGAGAAGCCAGAAGACCAAGGCGGAGCTGGAGCGAGCCATGGCGGACAACATGAAGTTCAGCCGCAACAACCAGGGGGTAGTGACAAAATACACCATCCAGCTGGTGTCCGGCGCGACCCCGGGCAAAGTCATCAAACCGCTCTTCAATGGCAAGCAGTACCAAATCGGGTACATAAGGTGTCCGCGAAGGCTGTCGGCTTATATCAATGTCAGCCCCGTGAGGGTGGGCGGCCCCGGCGGCGGCGATGTCCAGACTTACCTCGATGTGCAATGCTTCAGAGTCGTGAACGGGAAACCCGTCATCTTCAAGGTCATCAACAAGAACTCTTCCTCCAAGGTGCAAGATCCATGGTATTATACCTGCAACAAAACACGCACCGTTATCTTCGGCGACCTGAACGCAGGGGAATACATCTATAAAGACCCGACCATCAGAATCAAGTCAAGAGCCTCGAAAGTGAGCAAATGGACAACTGACGATTCCCGAATCCTCAACCACGGGGAAATCGAGACGGGCGACATGGAGCTGTATCTGAAAGGCGATGTAGCCAGGGCTGTGACTATCAAGGAAATTAAATCCAAGTAACAGCCGTTTTCACCCTTACGCATCAATCAGGGCTGGCAGCGCGTGGCGCTGCCAGCCCTTTTGCCACTCGTTTGCCAAGAATGGCGTCAGGGGTTGAGCACCTGGTTGAGGCACTTGAGAGTCACCGAGACATGCGAGAGGTCGGCCTTGGGGTCGGAGGGGATAAAGCGGGCCTGGAGCGACTGGCCGGCAGCGAGGTCGAAATAGTTGAGGTCGAAATGGCCGTCGACGTGTGGCTCGGTCTGCAGCATCACGTCGCGGAGGTTGCTCTCAGCCTTGAGGTCGGCCACCAGCTGACCTTTGGCCAAGCGGTGGCTGAGGTCGTAGCGGGCCTTGGGCAGGCGGAGGTTGCGAGGATAGGTTTTATAGTATTTCGCCCAGTGGTCGAGGTCGACAGTGTCGCTGAAAAGGTCGCGGACGCGGTAGTGGAGGGCTTTCCAGTTGCCGTAATAGTCAATACTGCTCCACGACGCCACGGGCCAGCAGTCGTTGAGCTGCCAGTAGAGGGTGCCCATGCAGTGGGGCTGGGCCTGGAGGTGGCAGAGGATGCCGTAGCCTGTGCCCCAGGCCTGGAGGAGCTGGCTGACGTAGCAGAAGTCCTCGAGGCTGAGCGAGCGGCTGTCGACTCCGTAGTATTGCATCATGGCTTTGTCGATGATTTCCAGCCCACGGCCATGCTTCTGATGGTTCCGCATGGTGGGGGAGTCGATGGTGCGCTGGTCAGCAGGGCAATAGCGACACACGGTGCTGAAGTCCGGATAGCTTTGGAAGCCGAATTCGGACATGAAGCGACCCGTCTTCTCGCGGTACATTTCGAAAGGTTGCTCGCCCCACCATACGCCCCAGTAGTGGCTGTCGCCGTGGGTGACGCATTCGGGATGGCCCCAGCCGAAAAGTGGCGAGGAGGTGATGTAGGGTCGGCGCAGGGGGTCGCATTGGCTGACGGCCTGAGCCAGTATGCCATTGGGGCCGAAAAGGGTGTCGATGCCGTGCTGGAGAGTGGCTATCTGTTGGGGAGTCCACTGGTACTGGGCTTGCCAGCCCCAGTCTTCCCAGCCGTTTTTGACCTCGTTGTTGCCGCACCACAGCACCACGCAGGGATGCCGCGCAATGCGGCGCACCTGCTCCTCGGCCTCGGCCTTGACGTTGGCAAGGAAGGCGGAGTCGGAGGGATAGAGGGCGCAGCTGAAGTCGAAGTCGACCCACACCATGAGTCCCAGCGAGTCGCAGAGATCAAAGAAGTAGTCGGGCTCGTAAATGCCGCCGCCCCACACACGGAGCATGTTGAAATGGGCATCCTTAGCCGAGGTGAGCAGATGGCGGTAACGGGCGCGGTTGGCACTGTCGAGCACGGGGAAGGAGTGGACGGGAATCCAGTTAGCCCCTTTCACAAAGAGAGGTTTGCCATTGCGGTAGAAGGTGAAACTCTGGCCGATGGAGTCCTGTTCCTGCCGCAGTTCCACATTCCATGAGCGGGGCTTGGCGACGGTCTCTTCAAGCAGCTGGCCATTGTGGCACTCCAGCCTTGCGCCGCCAAGTATGCCCACGGTGCTGAGCTTGGGACCCCAGTCCCACCCCAGCATGTAGGGAGCCATGCGGCTCATGGCGCGGTGGTCGGGCAGGTCGTAGTCCATGTCGGGCCAGGGATAGCCGTCCTCTTCACTCACATCGGTGGCGAAATGGTTTTCGTTGTTTTGCTCGATGGGGAAGAATGTGATTTCGATGACGGCCTCCTGGTCAGGGTCGGGCAGGATGCCGCTGTCGATGAGCGACTCGAAGAGGCACACGCGGTGGGTGCGGAACATATTGTCCGCCGACATGAGCAGGTGCTGAAAGGGTGCGCCCATGGCGGTGCCGGTGATGCGCACGTCGCAATAGGTGACTCCCTCAAGGACGAGGTCGCAGTGTTCGAAGCCTTCCCACATGTCGCGAGTGATGACGGTGCGGTATTTCCAAGGGCGCTGGGCGACCCATTGCACGGAGTCTTCATTGGTGGCATAGAAGGGGTCGGGGATGAGACCATGGGCCAAGAGGTCAGTATGGATGCAGCCCGGAACGGTGGCGGAGAACCACTGGCCTTCATACTCGAACTCCCAGTCGGTAAGCTGAAAGACTTCCATATCACGATTGCAGCCGACAAAAAGCAGCAACGAAAGCAGGAGGGGGACAATACGTTTCATTGGATGATGTCTGGATTTCAATCGGTTTTTAAAAAGGCAAAGAAAACGGCTAAAATGATGAGGCCGAAGGCCACAAGGTGGTTCCAGCGGATGGGCTCGCCTTTGAAGACGGTGGCAACAATGACGGTGAAGACAAGAAGTGACACGCACTCCTGGATTACCTTCAGCTGCATGAGAGAGAAGGGGCCGCCAGTGATTTGGGAGCCGATGCGGTTGGCGGGTATCATGAAGGTGTACTCGAAGAAGGCCATGCCCCATGAGAGGGCAATGATGCCAATGAGTGGCCAGTCTTTGATGAGGTTCATCTGCTGCAGTTTGAGGTTGCCATACCAGGCAAAGGTCATGAAGACATTAGAGCAGACGAGCATGAGCACGGTGATTAATCCTCTGGGCATGGGTGGAAGTGGGTTAGAGCGGTTTGACAGGGTTGTTGTGGTTGACAAGTTTGATAAGTTCGCTCCATACGGCGTTGCAGGTGCGCTCGATGGTTTGTGCGCGGCGGTCGCCGAAATGGAGTAGCCGTGCCACGGTATGGCTGCGGCTGGCCACGGCAATCCACACGGTGCCGACTGGTTTTTGGGGTGTGCCGCCGCCAGGGCCGGCGATGCCAGTGGTGGCTACCGCATAGTCGCTACCCAGGCGGTGGAGGGCGCCTTCGGCCATCTGGCGGACGGTCGCCTCGCTGACTGCCCCGTGGTCTGCCAGGGTGTCGTGGCGCACGCCGAGGGCGCATTCTTTCACCTCGTTGCTATAAGCCACGACGCCGCCACGGTAGTACTCGGAGGCACCGGCCAGGGCGGTGAGCTGCGAGGCCAGAGCGCCGCCGGTGCAGCTCTCGGCGGTGGCCAAGGTGGCGTGGTGGCGCTTCATGGTGTAAGCCACCAGCTCAGGAAGGGTTTCGAGGTCTTCGCCCACGATATATTGGCCCGCGATGGGATAAAGTTGAGCCACAGCGTTGTCAATCTGCTGTTGGAGGAGGGGGCGGTCGTCGTGGCTGCCGCGGGCGGTGAGGCGCAATTTGAGCATGCCGGCTTGGGGCAGATAGGCCAGGCGGATGGAGGAGGGCAGGGCCAATTCCCAGGGTTCGATGAGGTCGGAAAGAAAGGACTCACCGATACCTTGGACAAGGATGTTCTTGTTGATAATCTGGTCGGTGCAGAAATGAGACTGGAGCCTTGGGATGATTTCGGTCTGCATGAGGTTGACCATCTCGAATGGGACACCGGGCATGGAAACGATGACTTTGCCCTGATAGTCGAACCACATGCAGGGGGCTGTGCCAAGAAGGTTGTTGACCATGGTGCAGCAACGTGGCACCCAAGCCTGCTGACGGTTGACGGGGGTGAGCTCGTAGCCGCGAGCGTCGAAGATGCGCTTCACGTTGGCCAAGGCATCAGGGTTTTCATACAACTCGCTGTGGAAAAATTCGCATAGGGTGCGTTTGGTGATGTCGTCCTTGGTGGGGCCGAGACCACCGGTGAGGAGAACCACGTCGCTCCGTTCTATGCAGTGCCGGAGATAGAAATTGATGTCGTCGGCACGGTCGCCGATGACGTAGGTGCCACAGACATCGATGCCCGCAGCAATGAGCATCTGCGACATGGAACTGGCGTTTGTGTTGACTACCTGTCCAATCAGCAGCTCGTCGCCTATGTTGATTATCGTTGCTTTCATGCTGCAAAATTACGAAAAAAACAGAAAATGGGAAGATTATTTTGTATGATTGAAAGATTATTCGTATTTTTGCAAATTGAAATAAAAGGCGCTTGACATGATGACCAATATCCCCAATTTAGACGAACTGATTCGCATGGCACTGCTTGAAGATGTGGGCGACGGCGACCACAGCACTTTGGCATGCATTCCCCCAACTGCCACAAACACAGCAAAGATGGTGGCCAAGGCCGATGGTATAGTCTGTGGCATGGAAGTGGGCGAAAGGGTGTTCCACTTTGTGAACGACAGCTATTACCACAGCCGCATTCCCATCCGTGTCACCCTTCTGAAACAGGATGGCGACGAGGTGAAAAAAGGCGAAATGCTGATGACTATAGAGGGGGCATCGGGGGTAATTCTCACCGCCGAGCGCACTGCGCTGAATTTTATGCAGCGTCTGAGCGGCATCGCCACCCAGACGCACCACATGGTGCAAATGCTCGACGGGCTACACACCCGCCTGCTTGACACCCGCAAAACCACGCCCAACATGAGGCTGCTGGAAAAATATGCCGTACACTGCGGCGGCGGCACCAACCACCGCATCGGGCTGTACGACATGGTGATGCTCAAAGACAACCACATTGATTTTGCCGGAGGAATTGAAGCCGCCATCGACCGCACCCACGCCTACCTCAAAGAGAAAGGCAAAGACCTGCGCATTGAGATTGAGGTGCGCAACCTCGACGAGCTGGAGCAGGTGATGCGCCACGGCGGCGTGGACCGCATCATGCTTGACAATTTCGACACCGACACCCTGCGCAAAGCCGTGCAACGCATCGATGGCAAATATGAGACTGAGGCCAGCGGCGGCATCACCGAAGAGACGCTCCGCAGCTATGCCGAGACCGGTGTGGACTTTATCTCGGTCGGTGCCCTGACCCACCACATCAAGAGCATGGATATCTCGCTCGTAAAAAAGTAACGCCCCACTTCCGCCGTGACCTCCCGCCTCAATAATCTGGCCGACCGATGCCGCGCCGCGGCAGACCGGATAGCGTACAGTCGCACTGTGCGCAAGACGCGGGTAATGGTGCACCGCATCTCAATGCCCCGCAACCAGGGCGTGCCGCTCTACGATGTGGCGAGTTATTTGTGGCGCGGCATCTTCAACGGCGACCTCTGGCGAGCCTCCAAAGGGCTGGCATTCTCGTTCCTCTCCGCTCTCCCTCCGCTGCTCATCTTCATCTTCACCCTTATCGCCTTCCTCCCCTTCGACGGCCTGCAAGACGAACTCCTCTACGAACTACAACTTATCGTACCCGAAAAAATCTATGGACCCGTGGCGAACACCATCAACGACGTCATGGGCCACAAACACACCAGCCTCCTGTCTATAGGCTCGGCGGCATCGGTCATCTTTGCCGCCAACGGCCTCAGCAGCATGATGTCCTATTTTGCCGACCGCCACAGCGAACAGCGTTCCTTTGTGGTGCAATACCTCATTTGCATCGCACTGGTATTCCTGCTCTACATCATGCTGGTACTTGTCCTGGTGCTGATTATCGGCTATAAGACCATCCTCGTATGGCTGTTCCGCTATGGCATACTCACCCCCGGCTCCTTCACCCATATCATCATCAGCATCGGGCGCTGGGTAATACTTGTGGGTATGGCCTTGCTCACTCTCAGCATCATTTATTATCTCATACCCATGAAGAAACAACGGGTGGGTTTCTTCTCGGCCGGGGCCATCTTCGCAACCACCATGTTCATCCTCCTCTCGTGGGGGTTCAAAATCTACTTGGCTAACTTCAACCGCTACAACCTCCTCTACGGCTCTATCGGCACCCTGCTGCTCATCATGCTGTGGCTGCTGGTCAACAGTTTCGTCATTATGCTGGGCTACGAACTCAACGTGGCCATAGCCAACGGACGCGAACAGCACACCCGCCGCACCCCTCGCCATTTGCGACCCCATTACGGCGAGGAATCCCAAAACGAAAACAAAACGCCTCGTTCACTTCATATAAAAAACTAAACAACAAGACAATGATAATCCAGAAACAAAACGGCAAAGCCGTACCCGTGCAGAACTCCTCCAAAGAGAAATTCAAGATGGTTGCCAAGACCATGATGGGACTTGAGGAAATCCTGGCTGACGAGCTTCGCTCCATCGGTGCCGACAACATCGAGTGCATCAACCGCGCCGTCCTGTTCGAGGGCGACATGCGGACCCTCTACCGCGCCAACTACACCTGCCGCACCGCACTGGCCATCCTCAAACCCTTTGCCGAGTTCGAGGCCAACAACGAGCAAGAGCTCTACGACCAAGTCTACCGCATCAAATGGGAGAAAATACTCGATGTCGACTGCACCTTCATGATTGACAGCACCACCAGCGGCGACATCTTCACGCACTCCTACTATGCCGCCCTCAAGACCAAGGATGCCATCGTCGACCGCTTCCGCCGCAATTTCGGCCAGCGTCCCTCCATCGACACCGAGAGTGCCGACTATAAATTCAACCTCCACATCCGCGACAACCAAGTCACCCTCCTCATCAACTCCAGCGGCGACTCCCTCCACAAACGCGGCTACCGCCAAGCCGTCGGTCTCGCGCCCATCAACGAGGTTCTTGCCGCCGGCATGATCAAACTTACCGGCTGGCGGTGCGACACTAATTTCTACGACCCCATGTGCGGCTCTGGCACCCTCCTCATCGAAGCCGCCATGATGGCCATGAACATCCCCGCGCAGTACTACCGAGGCGACCACTTCGCCTTCCGCCGCTGGAAAGAGTTCAATCTCGGCGAGTGGAAAAGCGTCAAACAGGAAGAAGACCGCAAAATCGGCTCCACCGACTTCGACCACGAGATATGGGGCAACGACATCGACCTTTCCGTCCTCTCTCAGGCCGAAAAGAACCTCCAGTTCACCAAACTCCATAAAGACGTGATGCTCTTCAACGGCTCCTTCGAAGACCAAGACCCGCCCGAAGGCCCCACACTTATCGTCACCAACCCTCCCTACGGCGAACGCATCAAAATCGAAGACCTCAACGCCATGTACCAACAGCTGGGTGACACCTTCAAGCACAAATACGGAAAGGATTGCGAGGTGTGGCTCATCAGCAGCGATTTTGAAGCCCTCAAACACATCGGCCTCAAACCCTCAAAGAAGATACCCCTCCTCAACGGTCAGCTCGATTGCCGCTTCCTCAAGTTCGAACTTTTCGAAGGCAGCCTCAAGGATAACCGCGCCGCCGAAGCCAGCCATTCCGAAGCCGAATAGCCCGTGGACTCCCCCACCCTCTCCTCGGCGGCAGTCAAGGCCGCTGCCGCCACCGTAGGTTTCGACGCTTGCGGAATCGCCGCTGCCACCCCCCTGACCGAGGCGGAGTGGGGCTATGCCGAATGGCTGCATAACGGCTACCACGCCGATATGGTCTACATGGAACAGCACCGCGACATGCGCGCCAACCCCGCATTGCTCCTTCCCGGAGCCCAGAGTGTCATTGTCCTCCTTCTGGGCTACAAACCCTCACGCCGCATGGAAGGGACCGCCCGCATAGCTCAATATGCCTACGGCGAGGACTATCACGAGCGCATCAAGCGAATGCTCTACCAACTCATTGCCGCCATCAGGCAGCAACTCCCCGACTTTGAGGCCAAGCCCTGTGTCGACACCGTCCCCATCAGCGACAAGCAATGGGCGCGCCGCGCCGGCCTCGGCTGGATTGGACGCAACACCCTCCTCATTAACCCTACACTGGGCAGCTACTGCAACATCGGTGAACTCGTCACCACCTCCCCGACCGACCACTACGATACCCCTCTCGAAAGCCGCTGCAGCGACTGCCAAGCCTGCATCGATGCCTGCCCCAACCAAGCCCTCACCCAGACCGCCCACACCGGCATTCCTTTGCTGGATGCCACCCGCTGCGCATCCTACCATACTGTCGAAAACCGTTCCCCACAGCTCCCGCCCACCGTCCACCTCTCGGGCTACGCTTTCGGGTGCGACTGCTGCCAAATTGCCTGTCCCTACAACCAAGAGGCCGCCGTGCGCTACACCCTCACCGACGAACGCAAAACCCAGCTCGAAGACCTCGCACAAGCAGACTCTGCAACCTTCCGCCACATAACCAAACACACTGCCCTCAACCGCATCCGCCATCAGCAATGGCTCCGCAACCAATCAGCCGCAAACGCAAGGGAATAGGTCAATTCCAACCCATGCTAAGTTCATCACTATGGCTGTGCTGCCCGACAATGCCGCCCACAAGATGGCGCACTCGGAATGTAAATTACCAACTGGCAATATTTCTCTTACCCCACCCGCACCTACTTGCGATTGCTGAGGTTTGGGGCTATCGGTAGTAGAGACGGCTGAGGGTGTCGGGGTTGAGATAACGTTGGGCGGCCTGCTGGAGGTCGGCAGGGGTGAGGGCGAGGATGTCGCGGCTCATCTCGTCGAGGGTGTCGGCACGTCCGAAATTGAGACACGCTTTCCCGATGCTCTGCATTTCGTTGAGACCGCTGTCGTTGGTGATAGCCATCTGGCCAATGAGCTGAGTTTGGGCGGCGTGGATACGTTGGGGGGTGAGGGACTCGCGGCAAAACTGCTGCAATTCGGCAAAAATGAGTTCGGTGCTGCGCTCGGCCGCATCACTATCGACCCCAGCATATATGTAGAAGAGACCCGCATCAGTGAAAGGGACATATTGCGACTCAATGGAGTAGCAGAAGCCTTCGCGCTCGCGCACAGCCACGTTGAGACGGGAATTCATGGCTGGTCCGCCAAGGATATTGTTGAGGAGGGTGAAAGCAGTCTTGTCGGAGTCGAAAATGGTTGGAGCCTCTCCTCCAATGAGAAGATGGACCTGGTGGGTATGCTTGTGGACCGTGGTGTTGAATGGTTCGGGTTGGGGAGCGGGAGGCTCAACCGGGTCGGGCTGCACCGATAGCATCGGAGCTGTGGACTGGGAGAAATATTTCTCGCAGAGGTGGACGAGTTTTTTGAACTCGACATTGCCCACCACACTGATGACCATACGGTCGGGGGTATAGTGGGCGGACATGAAGTCGTGCAGCATCTGGGAAGTGAAGTGACGCACGTTTTTCTTGCTGCCCAATATGTTGTGGGCAAGAGGGTGCGTGCCGAAATAGCGCTCTTCAAACTCGTCGAAGATGAGTTCGGAAGGGCTGTCGCGGTAAAGGTTGATTTCCTCAATGACGACATCTTTTTCCTTTTCAATCTCATGAGCGGGAAAAGTGGAGTGGTAAAGGATGTCGGCAAAAAGTTCGAGACAGCGGTCGAGATGTTCGGACAGGGCAGAGGCGTAGACACAGGTCTCCTCTTTGGTGGTGAAAGCGTCGAGCTCACCCCCTATACCGTCAATACGGTTGCGGATATGGTATGAACGCCGGTGCTCGGTGCCTTTAAAGATAGAATGTTCAATGAAGTGGGCAATGCCTTCCTGGACACCTGTCTCGTTGCGGGAGCCGACGCCTATGTACACTCCAGCGTGGGTGACAATGGAGTCAGTGTGGCGGAATATGATTCGGGTGCCGTTTGCTAAGGTGTGGTACTGGTACATTTTCTGGCTGTTGATAGGAGGGTGAATCCGAGGGCGGCAAAGGTGATGCCGGCAAGGGTTTCGAGGGTGTCCTCGCTGATGAATGAGATAAGCAGTATGCAGAGAAAAGCAGTGAAGAGGGCACTGCGGCATAGGTGTTGCAGTCGGATGGCGCGAATGAAGGCCACAAAGATTAGCGAAAAGCCCACAAGGCCAAAAGCGAGGAGGAAATTGAGGTACTGGCTGTGAGTGTGCATGCCGCTGTCGGCCAAGGGGGATTGGGAGACTTGCATCTGGATGCGACATTGGTCCACCACATCGCCGGTGCCGACACCGAGCAGCGGATGGCGCAGGAATACCTGCAAGGCGTTGCGCCAAAGCTCGATGCGTTGCAAGGTGGAAAAATTGCGGACATTGCGGTAGCAGCGGAAGTTCTCAAACTCATAGAAGAGAACGTAGCACATCTTGCGAGGACCAGGTTGTAGATAGACGGGGTTGGCGATGCCTTTTTCAATGGCACTGATGTCGGCGGGCTGAAGATGCGTCATGCCAACGCTGTCCTTGGTGAGTCCCATGGCTCCCAGGTAGCGGAGCAGGGCCGGGTAGGCAGTGTAGCCTGTGGCAGTGAGTGAGTCCAAGGGGAATGCACTGACTTTGCTCCACTCACGGCGCATCTCTTTTTCACAGATGTACTGGTGGACATAGTTGCCGTTTTCAATCAGGCCGTCATGGCAGTGCACGTATGGATTGCCATTGGCGGTGCAGGATGGCAAAGGCTGGGTGGAGAGGGGCCGCAGGTGGTAATAGTCGTAGAGATAGTAGCCCATAAGGGCTGTGGCAGAGAACAGCACGGTGGTCAAAGCAGTGGCCGAAATGAGAATCAGACGGCGGGGCAGCCGTCGGCCATATACGGCAAGCAGCACCACAGCTGTGACGGCAAGGATAATGAAGGCGGTGTAGGCATGGAGCATAAGGAGGAAGAGGAGAAGCCACACCGCCAGTATGCTTCCAGCCAGCAGCACCCACCAACGCCGATGGTGCAGCATGGTGTAGAGAATGATGCAGAGGGTGAGACAGACGTTGAGGCCGAAGCGGATGTGAGAAATATGAGGCACCAAATTGCGGTAAGGGAGGTCGGGCATGGCTATATAGCGACCCAGCCCGACAAAGGTCATGACCACAACAGTGAGGCAATAGGCGGCCGCCACAGGAATCCGTTCCTTACCAGCCAGAGGGGGAGTGGTAAGTACCACGAGGGGGATAGCCAGCAAGGGAATCTTCTTCTGTATGTCGAAAAGACCATAAGAAAGGTTTTCCGTGCCGGCCAGCCAGACGATGTGCACGGCAGCCAACACCACAAAAGCTTGCAGCAACGGACTGCGCCTTAGAGATTGCCACTTGGCTTTCCATTGGCCTTCTACCACCCAGTTGGCCAATAGCAGCACCCACAGCAGATTGGTTGCAAAAACCGATGTAGTCATGCTGATGGCCAGCCCCGTGAGGATGGTCAGGTATAGTGTTCTATGGACAAGCTGTCGGATGGTGCTGGATGGGTTTATTTGTCAAATGCGATAGGCCGGAAATTAATGCTTCGAGCAGACAAGCCACAGTCTTCAAACAAAGTTGCGCCATGTCAAGACTCCTTGACGGAGATTGCGGCCAGTTCTCTTCCGCGAAATCTCAATGCCGGATATTCACGTTATCGATTCAGTATTCTGTTGTATTCAGCTGGCGAGGACAGTATCTCAATGGCTTTGACCACATCGGGGTCTTGAGCCAGAGCCCCTTCGATGCAGCCTTTGCGATAGTAGTAATGAACCAGAATGGCATCTTTAAGCAACTGGCTTATCTCGTCGCGGTGGCGCATAAGGTCGTCCTTTTTAGCCTCCTTGTAAGTCTTCTCAAGTTGCTCAATCTGCTGTTTCAGATTGTCCATATATTCCTCCTCTTCTGCCACCTTTCGGAGGTCGGAGATAATGTTTTCAGTATAGGTAGTATACTCGTAGGTTTTGTCGGATAGATAGTTGATAAAGTCCTGATAGATTTCGTCGGTAATCGTGAACTCCTTAGGCGAGGCGATGGTTGGGTGTTCGCGGTGGAACTTCAAGGCATAGTTGAAGAAGTGGAAGCGGTTGTAAAGGGCCACCGACAGGAGCGACGAGGCAGGGTGCTCCACCTCCACGTCGGGTTCGATGCCGAAACCGTCGTATACCGTGCGCCCGTGACGGGTGGAGAAAGCTGTTTTCAGCGAGTCGGGCACCTTCACGGCACGCCCGTTCTCGTCGCGGTGCTTATAGTCTATGGCCTGGATGCAGCGGCCCGACGGGATGAAATATTTGGACACAGTGACTTTCATCTGGCTGTTGTATGGCATAGGCAGTATATTCTGCACCAATCCTTTGCCATAGGACCTTTCGCCTATGATGACTGCCCGGTCAAGATCCTGCAGACTTCCGCTGACAATTTCGCTGGCCGATGCACTCTGGTTATTGATAAGCACTGCCACCGGGATATCGAGGTCTTCGGGAACCATACGGGTGCGCGACTTGATGTTTTTAGAAGCCACCTTGCCTTTGGTCTCAACCACCAGCTCATTCTGCGGCACCCAGATGTTGACGATGTCCACCGCTTCGCCCATCAGCCCGCCGCCATTACCGCGCAGGTCAAGAATCACTCCTTTGAGACCGGGGTTCTCCCGTTTCAGCTTCCGAAAAGCCTCGCGTACGTTTTTGGCTGCGTTCTGTGTGAATTCGTCAAGGCGTATGTAGCCCACATTGCCGTTCACCATGCCGCTGTATGACACGTTGGGCAGCCGGATTTCGGCGCGAGTGATGGTCACGTCAAATTCCTTGCCATCGCGTTCCAGCCGCAGGGTGAGCGTAGTGCCGGCCTGTCCGCGCATCGCGCTGCTCACGTCGGGCGTGTTCTTGCCTTCGGTACTCTCGCCATTGACGGCCACGATGCGGTCGCCAATCTTGACCCCGGCCTTATCGGCTGGCAGCCCTTCGTAAGGTTCGGCAATAAAAATTTTGTTGCCCTCCTGGTGAATCAGTGAGCCGATGCCGCCATATTGCCCCAGCACTTGCATCTTCACATCCTCCATATCGCTCTCGGCGAAATAGTTGGTATAGGGGTCCATCGAAGCCAGCATGGCATCGATAGCCACTTTCATGGTCTTGCCGGGATCCACCTCGTCCACATAGTTCGTGTGCAGGTTCTTATACACGTTGGCGAAAATCTCCAAATTCTTGGAAATCTCAAACCCTTTGTCATTCTGTGCGGCGGCGGTCATGGCCAGCCCCAATAGCAGCAACAGTGTCAGTTTTCGTTTCATTATATTATATTCAGTTTTTTTATTTTCGTGATTGAATGTCTCATGTGTCAATCGGCTGCGGGGACGTTATCCATCCGGAGGTCGTTGATTTTCAAGTCCAGCGGCGAAACCATCCACACCACATCGCCGTGTTGGAACACCGTGTCGGCTGACGGGTTAATCATATAGTCCTTGCCACGTTCAATGGCAATCACCATCGATTTATAGTGATCCATCAAATGGGCGTTGACTATCGACTTGCCGATGAGACGGCTGTCGGTCCCCACCTCAAGGCGGTAAGTGTTAATCTCGTTGTCCGAATGGTCGTGGATGAGCATGTCGGGTTCCACCTCCACCGCAGCCCTCACGCTGGCCAACTGCTCTTCGCTGCCCAGTATGGTCAGGCGGTCGGCCGGCATAAGGAGCGTGTCTTTCTCTGGCAGGTCATACACCTTCCCGGCCCGCTCGATAGAGATGAGGTTCACCCCGTAATTCTGCCGCAGGTGAGAGTCTTTCAACTTCAGACCCGCAAGAGGCGAATAGGGCGAAACCGTCATCCGCTCCATGATAAAATTCTTCTCCAGCGACTCAGGAATTTTGAACGAATTCTGCGCCTGGCGCTGGTAGAAATTAGTCACAAAATGGTCTTCAATACGGTTGTAGAAGTCCGTGGCCCGCCGCGACAGCAGCACGGCTGCCACCACCACGATAGCTGCCACCACCACCAAACCCGCTGCAAGGTGCATATAGCGCGATATAATCCAACCCACAACGAACAGCGCCACAAAATAGCGCAAAGCCAGCAACGGTATAACAGCCACCTGGCTGTGGCTGTAGGTGTGCAACATCTTGCGGATGCGCTCGCGGTTCACGTTCTTCACCGCCAGAGCCCACAAGAACGGGGCCTGCACCACCAGCGTGGCCAGCATGCCCAGCAGCCGTCCCCACACTTGGGGTATGCCCCACGACCCGAACAACCCGTCGATGGCAGGGCGCAGCAGCAGGATGCTCAGCAATCCCAAAGCAATCACTATAACACTATAGAACAGGATAGACACCAACTGCTTCCGCACAAATGATCCCAACTTCTTCTCATGGGTGTTCACCCGGCCACTGGTGCTGTAATGCTCCAGCGCCTGTTTCAGCCGCTGGGGCAGCCGGGGCCACACAAACTCATAGGCGGGCAGCCCGGCCTTGATCATATAGGGTGTGACAAAGGTAGTCACAATCGACACTGAGACAATAATGGGGTATAACATCGGGTCTATCACCTTAAAGCTTAATCCCAGTCCCGCAATGATAAAGCTGAACTCTCCAATCTGGCAGAAACAGAACCCACCCTGCATGGCACTGCGCAGCGGCTTGCCACTCAGCAATATGCCCAGGGTGGCGGCACTCGACTTCACTACAACCACCACAGCGGCAATCACCAATATCGGAAGCCATTGCTTGGCCAGCACTTCGGGATTCACCAGCATGCCCACCGACACAAAAAACACCGCCCCGAACAAATTCTTCAGCGGGGTGATGATGCGGTGAATCACATCGGCCTCGATAGTCTCGCTCAGGATAGCCCCCATCACAAAAGCCCCCAAGGCAGTGGAAAAACCGGCAAAGTCCGCCATCACCACCATCCCGAAACACAACCCCACAGCCACTATGCACAACGTCTCCTCCGTCATCCACCGGCGCATCCAGCGCAGGAATGTCGGCACAAGGAATATTCCAAACGTGAACCACACAATCAGCGAGAAGACCAGCTTAACCATACTCATCGCCAGCTCGACACCGTCAAAACTCTTGCCCACACTCAGCGTGCTCAGCACCACCAGCAGCAGCACCGCCACCAAATCCTCCACCACCAGCACCGCAGTCACCGTACCTGTGAACCGTTGCTGCTTCAGCTTCAAGTCGTCAAACGACTTGATGATAATCGTCGTGGACGAGATTGACAGCATGCAGCCCAGAAACACACAGTCCATTGTCCCCATGCCCAGCAGATGGCCCACCGTGTTGCCCGCGACAAACATCACAGCCAGCTCCGTCAAGGCCGTAATAGCCCCTGTGGCTCCCACCCGCTTCAACTTCTTGATGCTGAACTCCAAGCCCAAAGCAAACATCAGAAACACAATTCCGATGTCGCTCCACACATGCACATTGCTCTCGTCTGTGATGGCCGGAAACCACGGGAAATAAGGCCCTATGAAAAAGCCCGCCACAATGTATCCCAACACCAAAGGCTGCTTCAACCACTTGAACACCACCGTAATTACGCCGGCAGTAATAAGGATAATAGCCAAATCGATAAAAATGGGAGGCAACGACGACATAAACGTGCTTTTGATGGACTGTTACTACTACTATTCTTGTTTCTTGCTGTTTTGCATTGACGCTTTAACGCAGTCCACCCCGCTTTATTGCCCTAATCGCCCGCCTACACCACTTTTTTTTTCTCCCCTCACCCCTATCAGTCGCAAAGGCAGCCCGTTCCGCACACCCCCATCCGCCCTGCTGTCCACGCCTGTGCCGAAAAAATCCATTTCAAAAAACGCTTTATCAATATAATTTCGTATTTTTGCAACAATCACTACATAAAAAAGATTTATATATGACTCTGAAACAAAAAACATTACGCCTGTTTGCACTGCTCTCTGTGCTCGCAATTACCCCCATGGCACAGGCCCAGGTCGACTTCACGCCCATCTTCACCCAGATAAAACTTGAGGCACGCGCCGACTTCGACTACTACCACACCACCAACAGCCGCGACTTCGAAGTCGAAAACCCCTACGGCTTCCACGGCCGCTACTTCAACTTCGTCATCGGCGGCCCTCTTGGCGAAAAGTTCTCCTACTTCTTCCGCCAGCGCATCATTGCCTCGCCGGGCAGCGTCAGCCTCTTCGACAACACCGACTTCCTCTATGTCAACTACACCCCCTCCTCCAACTGGATGCTCCGTTTCGGTAAAGACGCTCTCGCCGTCGGTGGCTTCGAATACGACGCCCCCCCCATCAATGTCCTCTTCAGCACCAACTACTGGGACAACTTCTATTGCTTCCAGCCCGCTGTCGCCGCCGCCTATAAAACCGACGACGCCAACCACATGCTCCTCTTCCAGGTGGCCAACTCCCCCTACGTCCACTATGGCGCCAACCTTGGCTACGGCCTCGGCAACGAATGGAAAAGCGGCCTCATGTCATACAACCTCTTCTACAGCGGCAAAGTGGGCCACCTCAAACTCCTCCACTCCGTCAACATGTTCCAACGTCCCGACCGCAAATTCATGAACTACATCGCCATCGGCCACGAACTGGAATACGACAACTGGGACATCTACCTCGACCTCATCCACCACGCCAACGGCCTTGAGGACTGGGGCAACAACTTCGCCGTCGTCAGCTGCGCCAACGTCTATTTCAACAAAGAGTGGAACATCTTCGTCAAAGGGGCCTACGAGCAGAACCACTCCGACAACGCACTCCCCGGCTTCGGCATCGGCACCAACATCGACCTCGGCTACTACGACATCTTCTGCCAGACCGGCAACAGCCACCTCACCTATGGCCTCGGCATGGAATACCACCCCAAAGTCTGCCCCGACTTCCGGCTCCACGCCTTTGTGGCCAACCGCCGCACCGCCAGCCCCGATGTCGTCACCAACTCCCTCCGCGCCAACATCGGCATCACCTGGAGCATGGAAATCTACCGCATGCTCAAACAGCGCATGGCCCGCATCATGCAAGAAAACCAACAGTAGAAACCCTATAACTTAAACCGGCGGCATTTTGGCGCCCCTCATTATGGAAATACACAACCACCGAAAAAACAAAACCACGGGCTATGCCCGCTGGGCCGAGTCTGCCTTCCGCAGCATCGAGCGCCGTTTCAAAATCGGCAGCCCCCTCAAGTTCACCAGCAAACGCTCCATCGAGGCCATCATCTTCCTCATCATCTTCATAGCCTTCTTCTGGTTCATGGCCTACAAGATGACCCTCCCCCACATGCTCAACACCTTCATGCAGACCGCCTACCACCTGCTGCTTGAAACCGTGTTCTACATCATGGCCATCTGCGTCCTCATGGGCGCCATCGGCAAACTGCTGGTCGAATTCGGCGTAGTCCGCCTGCTGGAGAACATCCTGCGCCCCCTCATGAAACCCCTCTACAACCTGCCCGGCGTCGCCGCCCTCGGTGCCATCCTCACCTTCCTCTCCGACAACCCCGCCATCATCTCCCTGGCCCAGGACAAAAACTTCTCCCAATACTTCAAGAAATACCAGCTCGTATCCCTCACCAACTTCGGCACCGCCTTCGGCATGGGCCTCATGGTGCTGGCCTTCATGACCGGCCTCGGCTTCGGCAAAGGCGCCCTCGTGGGCATCGTCGGCGCCATCATCGGCAGCATCGTCTCCACCCGTCTCATGCAGCGGTTCACCCTCCGCTCCTATCCCGAGCTCGACACCCCCGTGGCCGAATACTCCGGCGACGAGCAGCAAATCTCCTTCAAGAGCGAAGGCTCCGTCTTCCAGCGGTTCCTCAACTCCCTCCTCGACGGCGGCAAAGACGGCGTAAGCATCGGCTTCGCCATCATCCCCGGCGTGCTCTGCATCTCCACCCTCGTCATGATGCTCACCTTCGGCCCCGACGCCGCCACCCACCAGTACACCGGCGCCGCCTACGAAGGCGTACCCGTCATCACCTGGCTGGCCGACAAAATCAACGTCGTCTTCTACTGGCTCTTCGGCTTCCAAAACGGTGCCCTCGTATCCTTCCCCATCACCGCCCTCGGCGCCGTGGGCGCCGCCCTCGGCCTTGTGCCACGCTTCATCTCCGAAGGCATCATCGACAACAACGCCATCGCCGTCTTCACCGCCATGGGCATGTGCTGGAGCGGATACCTCTCCACCCACACCGCCATGCTCGACACCCTCGGCTACCGCAAACTGATTGGCAAAGCCATCGGAGCCCACACCATCGGCGGCCTTTGCGCCGGCATCGCAGCCCACTGGCTCTGGGTGCTGCTCAGCCTCATCTAAAACACCGTATGGGAGCAAAAAAAAGCCTGAAACACCTCGCCGCCTCGTTCAGCCACCCGCCAACCTATCCCGACAGAGAACTGAGCGGACACCGCTGCGCCAACTGCGGCCACGAGTACACAGGCAACTACTGCCCCGTATGCTCGCAACAGGCCGGCGACGGCCGCATCACATGGAAATGGGTGGGCAAAAGCATCCTCGATGTTTGGGGCATGGACTCCCGCTCCCTGCCCTCCACACTCCTGCAGCTCCTATGGCGACCAGGCCACCTCATCAGCGACTACATCGGCGGACATAGGCAAATCTGCTACAAACCCGTCAACATGCTCTTCATCGTAGGCCTCATCTACGTCGTCGTCATGCATCTCATCGGCCAGGACGCCATTGCCGTCGCCATCAATCTGGATGGCGACCCCAAAGACAAATACAACACCCTGTTCCACACCGCCTACACCTGGATGGCCGACAACCCCGGATGGACCATGATGATACAAACCATGCTGATGATAGTACCCACCTACATAGTCTTCCGCTTCGCCCCGCGCAATCCGCACCTCACCCTTCCCGAAAACATCTTCATACAGCTCTTCATGAGCACCCTGATGCTGCTCATCTCCTTCACCGAAATCGCCAGCAAATGGATAACCGTATTCCTCATACCACTATACTACTACATCTGCTACCGGCAACTGTTTGGCTACAACTTTTGGGGAACAAGCTGGCGGCTCGCAGTCTGCATCCTGGTGTGGACTGCCCTCGCCCTCTACATCATTGTTGTGGCGATAGTGATCGGCGTGTATGCCTCAGAATTGTCACAGCACATATTGTCCGTACTGGCAGGCCTTGGCATACTGTCTATAATCGTCGCCTTGCTGACGGCCATACCCCTCGCCCTCGCCTACCTCATAAGCAGGAAAACTGCCCAAAAACGGCTGTAGCGCACCCCTTGCGGCCACGCCAACCACAGGGCGGCCGATGTTTTTATTCCCCCGCACCAATCAGACAATCAAGCTCCAAGCATCCCTCCTGCCCCTGTCAACAAAAAAAACACTCACCATATTCGAAAAAAGTTGTACCTTTGCACCACGTTATTAACCCTAAAAATAGATAAAAATGGCTTACAAAATCACTGACATCTGCGTTGCTTGCGGTACTTGCATCGACCAGTGCCCCGTCGGAGCAATCTCCGAGGGCGACATCTACAAAATCGACGCTGACGCTTGCGTTAGCTGTGGCACCTGCGCTGGCGCTTGCCCCACCGGTGCTATCGTCGAAGGCTAATCGCTTCAATGATGTTACAATTTAGCCCCGCCACCTGTTGGCGGGGCTTTTCTTTTTCCCGCGCACCCCGCGGCGCCCGCCCGCCGTCCGCGCGGTGCCGCTGCCCGGTTGCAGCCGGGCTGCGCCGCCCTCCATTCGCTCCTTCCGCCCCATACGCACGACACTGCGTTTTCATTTTTTACGCATACTGACAGACGAAATGACGATTAAATGGCGTAAAAATGACGGCTAAGGATTGGACTAAGGGCGTTGCAGCTCGTCCAGACGGGCGCGGTATTGAGCGGCCATTTTCTTGTTTTTCATGCGGGTGTGGACGTCCACCAGCTGTTGCAGCACGGCACGGTCGGTAGGCGCCAGCTGCTCGGCGCGGTTCAGGTGGCGCAAGGCGGTCGGCAGGTCGCCGTCGTGGATGTAGGTGTAGGCCAGCGCCGAGAGGAACGAGGGCTCGCTGGGGAAAAGCTGTGCGGCGCGGTGGGCGATGCGCCTGATGTTGGGCACGATGTCGGTGCTGCCGTCCTGCCCGGCATTCTGGACTGCGTCGAAAAGGGTGTAGAGATAGTCCTGCACGCCTTCGACGATGAGGACCTCCCCCTCATTGTCGAAGTTGGGGAACTGCCATCGGTGGCCGATGGCCCCGGAGCGGTCGAGGGTGGAGAGTATCTCGTCGGCGAAAGGCTGCCACTGCATGGTCTGCCCGAGGAAGTAGATTTTGCCGAAACGGAGGTCCAGCCGGTCGGGGAAGAGGCCGATGGCGCGGTCAATCACGGCCAGGCCGCTGTCGGCCAGTGCGCTGGCTGCGGCGGAGCTCTCGGCCAGCGTCATGGAGTAGTTGATGTAGTGGTTGAAGCGGGCTATGTAGAGGTCGATGTCGTCGGGGGTGGCCGCCGTCCATTCGGCCAGGATGCGCCGCTGCTGGGGCAGGTTGTCGCTGTTCAGGGCATCGTAGAACGAATCGGAAAATGATTGGGCGGCAAGGTTCAAGCCAAGGCCTAAACCGATGAGTGCAAGGATGATTTGTTTCATTATGACAAGTGTTTATGGGCTGGGGGTGCCGGGTGTTGCTGTTGTGTTGACGCTGCAAAGATACACAATATTTTTTATTCTTCAACGTTTTGTTGGATGAAGGTTCTTTTTTGCGTTGCAATACGGTATGAAATATTTGTTGATAACCCCACCGCTCACCCAGCTCAACACGCCCTATCCCGCCACGGCGGTGCTGAAAGGCTATTTGGAGGGGTGCGGACACATGGTGGCACAGGCCGACTTAGGCATAGAGCTGGTGGACAGGATGATGCGTGCCGACTGGCTGCGCCGGGCCGCCCGATGGGCCGCTGACGGGCAGGGCGGCGGCCGCATGGCGGGAGTGCTGCTGCAGGCCGCCGGGGTGGTGGAGCCGGTAATGCGTTTTCTGCGCGGGGAGGACGACACGCTGGCGTGGCGCATCGCAAACGGGAGCCTGTTGCCCCAAGGGCGGAGAATGAGACAGGCGGAGGATGTGGAGTGGGCTTTCGGCAACGCGGGCATTACGGACCGCGCACGGTATTTGGCCACCCTGTTTGTCGAGGAGGTGGCGGACGCCGTGCGCAAAGGGGTGGATCCCCATTTCGGGCTTGTGAATTATGCCGAGCAGCTGGCTTCCTTCGCCCCTGATTTTGACGAGTTGCGGGAGGCCTTGTCCGCCCCGCCGTCGGCGGTGGACGAGCTGATGGCCGACCTGCTCAACGCCCATCTGGAGCGCGAGCGGCCCGATGTGGTTTGTTTCTCGGTACCGTTCCCCGGCTGCCTGTATGCGGCACTGCGCTGCGGCGCACTGGTCATGAGCCGCCGGAGGGCGGAGGAGGGAGGGCGCGCGGCTCTCCCTCCCGCAGGAAGTTCCGGCGGAAGGCCCGTCGTGGGCATCGGCGGCGGATTTGTGAACACGGAGTGGCGGCGGCTGCGCGACAGCCGCGTGTTTGACTATTGCGATTTCATCACCTTTGACGACGGCGAGCTGCCTCTGCGGCGCATGGCCGAATGGCTGGAGGGGAAATGCCCGGAAAGCGGGCTGGTGCGGACGCTATGGCGGCGCACCGACGGGACGGTGGAGTGGGAGCTGCCGAACAGCGGCGAGACGGTGGAGAACGGCGACCCCGATTTCGGCGGGCTGCCATTGCGGCTGTATCTGTCCACCGCCGATATGACCAACCCGATGCACCGCCTGTGGAGCGACGGGCGCTGGAACAAACTGATGATGGCTCACGGATGCTATTGGCACCGGTGTGCATTCTGCGACACGTCACTGGATTATATAGGACGCTTTGCGGCCCCGTCGGCTGTGCGGGTGGTGGACACGATGGAGCGTGTGGCGGCGCAGACGGGATGCAGCGGCTTTCATTTTGTGGACGAAGCTCTGCCGCCAAGGCTGCTGGGCGAGGTGTGCGACGAGCTGTTGCGCCGCGGACTGACGATGACTTTTTGGGGCAATATCCGGTTTGAGAAGGCTTATACGGCTGAGCTGTGCAGCAAGCTGGCAAGGGCGGGATGTGTGGCCGTGAGCGGGGGACTGGAGGTGGCGTCGGACCGCCTGTTGCAGTTGATGGACAAGGGGGTGACGATTGAGCAGACGGTGGAGGCGTGCCGCCATTTCCGCGACGCGGGCATCATGGTGCACACTTACCTGATGTACGGTTTCCCGACCGAGACGCTGCAGGAAACGCTCAGCGCATTGGACACGGTGCGCCGCATGTTTGACGAGGGGATTGTGCAGAGTGCTTTCTGGCACCGCTATGCCATGACGTGCCACAGCCCTTCAGGACAGAACCCGGAGCGCTACGGAGCCCGGCGGCCGGACATGGAGCCGAATGCGTTCTGCAACAACGAGGTGGACTGGGAACCGGCGGCGGGTGGCCCGCAGTTTGACTATGACATTGAGGAGGTGGGGCGCGGCCTGCGCACGGCGACGTATAACTATATGAACGGGCTGGGGCTTGACAGGCCGGTGCGAAGTTGGTTTCCCGGCTTGCAAGGATCGAGGACGCATAAAACGAACAAAAAGACAAGAAGATGAATAGTGACAACAGTGTGGAGACGAAGGGCGGAGTGAGAAGATGGTGGATGGTGTTGCTGCTGGTTGTGGTGGCGGCGGTGTGTATGCTGTTGTTTTTCTTTCCCCGGCAGCCTGGGGAGCTGAAGGCATTGGCAACGCAGGTGGGCCGTTTTGAGCAGACTGGCAAAGGGGAAGTGTTTCCGGGGTCGGGGATGCTGCTGGGGCTGGCATACGGATATATGGAGATGTATGGAGTGCCGGCAGAGTTTTATGCCGACTTTGCTGTGTGTGACTTGTTGCCCAAGGAGGCCTTCGACAGTGTGAGGGTGTGGATAACGGATGATGATTACGACAGGCTGATGCGGCACATGTCTGAGAATGATGACAAGCTGCTGCGGATTAGGGCCTACCGCGTGGATGTGCAGGATTGGCAGGGCAGGTGGAGTCATTATGTAGCAGCGCACCCCCATGGCGCGGGCGGCTGGGCAGCGGCGGGAGCCCTGGCTGGAATACTGGCAATGGTGCTTTTTGTAAAAAAGTTGTTCTACGAATCTTGATTGCGGCCCATTGGCGAGTGAGGCTGAGTGCTGGTGCATGACAGCACAGAATGCCTGACAACTCGGAGGGTGGGCCACGGGGCGTTCAACATTTTCACAATTATATATTTGTCCGCCCACATACCCTTGCTGCAGATTCACTCTGTGGGGGGATGAGCCGGAGGCATGCCGGCAGGCGGGAATCCCGGGGTTGGAGGGTCAGAACTCAACGGCAAGGGCATGGGCCTGTGGCGCGGGGAGGGTGACGGTGATGCGGGTGCCGCCATCGGAGGCGGGCTGGCAGTCGACACGGCTCCGCTTGACGGGGGCCACAAGGCGGGCTTTCTTGACGCGGAAGGGAACGGTGAAGGTGGCGGTGGAGGCAGGTTGGTCGAGCAGCAGGATGGCAAAGCGGTGCTTGCCGTCTTTGCTTTGCGTGAAGCGTACATCGCCAGCACTATAGGGGCTGAGGGGACGGGTGGCATAGATGGCCCGCCCGTTGGCATCGAGCCAGGCGCCTATCTGCTCCATCCGCTCGAGGGCCTGGGGCGGGAGGTTGCCCTGCGCGTCGGGGCCTACGTTGAGGAGAAGATTGCCACCTTTGGCCACAACGTCGGCTAACATGTGGACGAGCTGGGTGGTGCTTTTATAATGGTCGGAGGGAACGTAGGACCAGCTGTCGCCCATGGTCATGCAGGTTTCCCACGGGTAGGGGAGCAAAGTGTCCGGCACCTGCTTCTCGGGGGTGCGGTAATTCTCGTAACGGCCACCCACGGAGCGGTCGACGATGATGAGGTCGGGATTGTCGCTGCGGGCTATGGAGGCGAGGGCATCCATGTCGATGTCCTGCACGCGCTGGCTGCAGCCCAGCCAGGGGCGCGACTCGTCGTTGATGCTCCATTCGGGCCTGATCCAGCCACCGTCGAGCCAGAGGATGTCGATGTCGCCATAATTATGGGTGAGTTCGCGAATCTGGTTGTGGGTAAAACGTTTGAAATTCTCCCAGCGGTCAGGATGGTCGGCGATGGAATAGTTGACATTGCGGTCGGGGGTGGCCCATTCGGGGGCCCAATAGTCGCGATGGTGCCAGTCGGGCTTGGAGAAATAGAGACCCGTCCAAAGACCGGCGGCACGGAAAGCATTGACGAGGTCGAGAGTAATGTCGGGCTGGGGGTTACGGCTGTAAGGGCAGTCGGCACCCGCCACGCCATAGTCGCTCTCGGCACTGCGGAACATGCAGAATCCGTCGTGATGCTTGGTGGTAAAGACCATGTACCTCATGCCGGCGCGTTTGGCGGCATCGGCGATGGAGGCGGGATTGAACTGAGTGGGGTTGAATGTTTTGTTCAAATCCTGGTAACGCCGCTTATACTCATCGTAGGGCATACCCTTGCGGTCAATCCACGGCTCGGAGCAGATGCTCCACGACTCGACAACGCCCCATTGGGCATAAATGCCCCAGTGCATCATGAAGCCGAATTTGAGGTCCTGCCACTGGTCGATACGGTTCAGGACGACAGGGTCCGACTCCGGAAGGCGGGCAGACTGGGCCGCCGCTGCGCCGCAGAGGGCGGCGAACAAAAAGGCTGAAAAGATGGTCTTCTTCATAGCGTCAAAATGTTAGATGATAAAAACGTGCCGGACAGCCGGGCTGCACGACGCTGCAAAGATACAGTTTTTTTTCGGAACGCGCAAAATGCGGGGGCATGGAACTCCGCCGCCGCGCCGAACTTCGAGCGATCTGGCAACAGGGTTGCACATTCAAACAGTGGACAATCACATCAATGTTGCCGCACGCAGCGGTGGCCTGCAGTGCTGTAGCACCCGTTGCAGCTGATACAGCGCGAGGGAGTGGTGTCGCCTTGCTGCCAACGAAGGACAAGGTTTGGTTCGCACACAAGGGGGCGTGAAAGTCCGATGTAGGCGATGGAGGTATCGGCCAGCACATGGTTGATATATTCCACACTGCGCAGACCGCCCACTAACACCACAGGGGTATCGACCTCGGAGGCCAGCCGGGCAGCGGCAGGGAGGAATGGGCCTTCGTTCACCCCCGCACGAATGCCCCGACGCGAGGTGCCGTTGGCGGATACCTCGATGGCATCGAGCCCCTGCATGAGGTGGCAGGCTTCGAGAAACCGATTCTGGTCGAGGCCGCCAGGATACTCATCGGTACTGTTGATTTTCATGGTGATAAGAAAATTGGGGGAGGTGGTGGCCCGCATGGCACTGAGTATAGCGGGCAGGATGGCCGCCCCGGCATAGCAATCGGTGCGATGGTTGAAGAGCGGGGATATGAATTTGCTGAGATAAAAGAAGTGTGCCGCATGAATTTGGACACCGTCGTAGCCCGCCCGCTCGGCTCGACAGGCGGCGGCACCAAAGGCATGGACCACGGCATCAACCTGAGAGGTAGACAACTCGTCCACCATACCATCGACCATAGCGGTTTGCAACAGGATAGAGGCTCCGCAGCGATGCACGGCATCGGTGAGACGGCGGTGGCCGGGGATGAAGGTGTCGTCGAAAAATCGACATTCGCCGCCGATGGTAGCATCGATGGCCGAGATGGAGGTGAGGCCTGTCACAATCATGGCGACACCGCCTTCGGCCAAAGCTTGATAGGTGCTGATGACGGGGTCGGTGACTTGGCCTTGGGAGTCGGCCAAGCCGAGCCATGTGGCGGAACGCCACACGCGGTTGCGTAGCGCGGTGGCACGCAGCATGGTGGTGTCAAATATTGTTTTCATTGTTCCAGTGTTTGAGCGTTTTCAAGATAAGGTCGGCAAGATCTTGGTGCTTCTGTTGATATGTGTGTCCCGTGCGTTCGATGAAGAGCAACCTGTTGCGGTCGACGGAAGGCATGTGGCTGTTGATGAGACGGAGAAAACCAACAGGGTCGCCGTCGGTAAAATTGTCGTAGGTGCCAATCAGAAGTGCCCCGGAGTGGGTGAGGTTTTCCACCTGGCTGAAATCGGCCTGTGGCGAGGTGTGGACATTATTCAGCAGTCCACTGAAAAGCCAGTCGTAGGCAGTAGCCACCTGACATTCCACCCATCCCATCAGCGGGAAAGGGAGCATGTCGGCAGTCCGTCCAGCGGCGAAACGGCGGTACACATAGTCGCGCTCGGCGGCGGACACACTGCTGGTCATATAATCCAGATTGGCTGGGCTGAGCAGGAAGAAATGCTCCACTCGCCTGTCGTGGACCGACGAGAGGTAATGGATGACCTTGTTGGCACCCAGCGAATGCCCGGCCAGCACTATGTGACGATAGCCCTGCTGCTGGGCATAGTCGACGTAGGCGGATACATCATCGACGGAGTCGGCAAAACGCTCGTTCCACGACCCTATGGTTTCCGGGGTGCCAGTGAGGATATTGAAGGTGGGGATAGTGCCAAAGGCATCGCACGTCTGGGCATAGAGGAAGTCGATGCCGGCAGCGGAGAGGGTGTCGCCGACCGTGTAATAGAAAGGGTTGGAATAGAAATTGCCGTGGATGCCCGTGACAGCTATCAGCACTGTGTCGGCATGCGCAGCACCCCCCTTGGGAGTGTCCACTCCTCCGTCACCAGCCGGGGGCTGGCTCTCAAAGAGCGCGGCATCAAGCATTATGCCACGTTTGGTCATTATTTTCAGTTCTTTCATTGCGGCTGCAAAATTACGGCTATTTCTGAATACCGCTATACTGATAATTTTCGCAGTAGGCGACACATGTCGGGGAAAAAGCGTATCTTTGCACTCAAGAACATGTACAACAAAAAGATTGCAATCGACACAAAATGTGGCTTCCGCGTGGCCATGGAGGTGATGGGAGGCAAGTGGAAACCTTATATCATCTACGAGTTGGCCAGCGGGCCGCGCCGGCCGGCCGAGCTGATGCGCGCCATGCCCCATGAGGCCAACGAAAGGGTACTGACCCAGCAACTGAAAGAGTTGGTGGAATATGGGGTGGTGGAAAGACGTGTGGCCGACCCCTTCGGCAGACACTCCGAATACTCGCTCACCAAACTGGGGAATAGCCTCATTCCTATAATAGAGCAGGTGCGCGACTGGGGCGAAAGTTTCCGCCCGCGGCTGGAAGAGATTATCCAGCAGAAGAGGAACGATTGACAATTCATTGTCACAACAACGCGCCAGCACATCCATCGACTGATGCACAGACACCGCCTGGGCTATAGCCACAACCCACCGCCAACTGGCCGTCAGAGCCGTATAACACAAGACTATAGACAGGCAACAGAGTCCTGCCGCTCTTCAAAAATACCGAAAAATAGGTATTCGACCAAACGAGCGGTTGATATACTTTTGCAATTCGAAAACACCGTGGCATACGCCACACTGAAATTGTTATTTATATGGATTGCAGAAACCTACATTTTTTCTCTACAAAGACATTAAACAAACTGGCCGTTTACACCCTGCTCCTGGCCGGGCTGGCCGGAACAGTCCAGGCCCAGGACGACACCACCCAACAGAAACAAAGGCTCACCATTGGTGGGTATGGCGAAGCGGTGTACAACTACAATTTTTATAGCGATAATGTTTTTCGCTATTCGCACAGCGACCGATATACCGAAAGTAAGGGACACGGACGCGTGGACATCCCCCATGCAGTGATTATGCTGGGCTATGACTTTGGACACGGATGGTCGGTGGGGACGGAGATAGAGTTTGAACACGGCGGCACCGAGGCGGCCGTGGAGAAGGAAACGGAAGAAACCGGCGAGTTTGAACAGGAAGTGGAACGTGGCGGCGAGGTTGCCCTGGAGCAGTTTTGGGTACAGAAGAGCTTTTCGCGGCGGCTGAACCTGCGCATGGGGCATATCGTTGTTCCCGTGGGCATGACCAACAACAACCACACGCCCGACCATTTCTTCACCGTCTACCGCCCTGAGGGTGAGAATACGATTATGCCCTGCACATGGCACGAGACAGGCATCAGCCTGTGGGGCCGCATGGGCAGCTGGCGTTACGAAGTGCAGCTGCTGCCGGGGCTGAACAGCAACCTGTTTGACGAGAGTGGCTGGATCCACAACGGCTCGGCATCGCCCTACGAGTTCCGCCCGGCCAACTCTCTGGCAGGTGCCGCCCGGTTAGATTTTACCGGGGTGGACAACCTGCGGCTGAGCCTGAGCGGGTATGTAGGCAACAGTTTCAACAACGACATCACCCGCGGGATATACAAGGAGGACTCGCGCTACTACGGAGCTACTGGAACGGTGATGATTGGTGCCTTCGACTTCGCCTACCGCGACCATTTTGTGACCGTGAGGGGCAACGCCGACTATGGATATCTGACCGACGCCGGACTGATATCGACCCGCAACAAGAACCAGACCACCATGACCGGCAATCCATACCCCCACACGGCTGTAGGCAAAGGAGCATGGAACGTGGCTTTGGAGGCAGGCGTGAACCTGCTTGCCTGGACTCAGCGCCGGCATGGCGATCCACGGCTATATGTGTTCGGGCGCTATGACCGCTATGACAGTTTTGTACCAGCCGCCGGATTCAACGACACAGAGTGGACGGAGCGGCAAGTGGTGGCAGCAGGCGTAAACTACTATCCCCTGCCCCAGATAGCCGTAAAGGCCGAGGCCGGAATGAGAATATTGAAGGAGCAGTACAACAACGAACCATACGTGGCCGTGGGCATCACGTGGTGCGGATTCTTCAAGAAATGAGTGATGGCGGACACACGATTTGCAAGTAACACAACTAAAATTACATACAAATGAAAAAAAGCACTATCAAACTGAGCATGGTGGCATTTCTGGCCGCCGCATCCTTGGGGCTGGGAGCCTGCAAGGACGAATCCAAAACTGATTTGGAGGACACTGCTGCACAGGCTGTTAACGAGCAGTTTGTGAACCACACAGTGGCTCCCACTTACACTGCATTGGCCGCCAAGGCCGAGCAACTGGCCACTCAACTGGCAGCACTACAGCAGAACCCCTCAGATGCCGGCATCAGCGAGGCCTGTGCCACATTTCTCGAAGCCCGCGAGCAGTGGGAGAAAAGCGAAGCCTTCCTTTTCGGAGCTGCGGGCGACTTCGGCATCGACCCCCATATTGACAGTTGGCCGCTGGATGAGAACGCATTCAACACCCTGATGAACAGTCCCGCCATGATTGAATCGCTGGGCGGTGAGGAAGGCGATGTGGTAGCCGGTGAACGGCTGGGCAACGCCTTGCTTGGATTCCATGCCATTGAATACATCCTGTTCCGCAACGGGCAGCCGCGCCATGTGGCCGACATCACAGCTAACGAGTGGATTTACGCCGTGGCCGTGGCAGGCGACCTGCGCAACCGCTGCTACCAACTGGAAGTGGGCTGGATGGGCGACGATGCACCCAAAAGCCACATCGAAAAACTGGACGAGCTGGAACTGGCCTACACCGTTGCCGGAAGCGACCACAGCTATGGCGAGAACATGAAGAACGCCGGCATGGCGGGCAGCACCTACGCCAGCCGCCTGGCCGCATTGATGGCCATGGTCCAGGGCTGTATTGATATCGCCGACGAGGTGGGTTCGTCGAAAATCGCCTCGGCCTACAGCCAAGCCGACATCACCTACATCGAATCGCCCTACAGCCACATGTCCATCACCGATTTCCACAACAACATCATCAGCATCCGCAACGTTTATATGGGTGGCGTTGAGGGGCAGCGCAATGAAGAGAACTCGCTGCACCACTTTGTGAACTCCCGCGACGCGGCATTGGACGCCGACGTTATTGCAGCCATCCAAAATGCGCTTGACAAGATTGACGCCATGCCCGTCCCGTTTGTGCAGCACTACAGCGACCCCGCCAACGGGGTGGCCGTCGAAGCCTGTGCGACATTGAGCGAAGAGTTGGACCGCGTAACCGACCTGATTAAAAAATACGAATAGCACATCCAAAACATCAAGCTAATATGACTAAGAAACACATTGTACCTTGCCTCGTGGCAGCCGCCATGCTGGGGCTGGCCGGATGCCAGAGCGAACCCGAAACATCCCAGCTACCCGAAGGCGTAGACGAAGAGACGTATGCCGGCGGTCTGCTCGGCACCACATTCAACCAGTCGGCCTCGGCATTCGAAGACCCCACACCTGCTGTTGAATATGCAGGCATGACAAATGCTTTCAAATACGGTGAATTCTTTTTCGAACACACCATCACGCAAAACAATCCCCCGTTCAACGGACTGGGGCCGTTGTATGTCCGCTCATCGTGTGAGAACTGCCACCCCGGCTACGGCCACGGACGCCGCATGGAACGCTACCGCGCCGAAGACTGGGCCAACGGCTACCTCCTGGTGGTATATAACAAGAACACCGATGCCTACGAAACCTCAGTGGCCGGTATGCCCCAAACACAGGCTGTGCCACCCTTCAAACCCTCTATCGACGAGAATAAAATCGACATCGCCTGGCTCGAATACACCGACGAATGGGGCAACCGCTTCCCCGACGGCGAGACCTACAGCCTGATTTATCCCGAAGTAACCATTCCAGAGGATGCTTTCTATGCTCCGCTGGCTTCGCCTTACGGCGACCTGGCTTTCCGGCTGGAAAGCACCATCGGCATCTATGGCACCGGCCTGCTCGATGCCATCCCTGACGACTCGCTGAAAGCCCAGTACCAGAAAGAATACGATGCTGGCGTGGAACTGAACCCAGCCATCTGGGCCGGACACGACTGGGCCTCATACTATGGCCGCACCAATCATCCCAAACGGTTCACCTATGCCCTCAGCCGCGGTCCTCTGCAGGATGCTGCCGGAGCCAACGCTATCTGGAACATACCCAACGTCACCCGCAGCGACCGCCGCAGCCACTATCTGAGTCTCGACAAGACCATCTATGCCCGCGCTGCCGCCGCCGACCCCGAAGTGCAGCAACAGTTCTATCACTATTTTCCCCAGTGGAACAAGAGCGGCGACCCCAGCACTGACATCTACAACTACCTGATGTGCGATACCCTGCCTGTCGAGATGACGGACCGCGACTATGTCAACTTCATGGTGTGGCACCGCGGACTGGCCGTCCCGGCCGCCCGCAACCTGAAAGACGAGACGGTACAGCTGGGCCGCAAGCTGTTCCGCGACATGGGGTGCGCCACCTGCCACCGTCCCAGCTGGACCACTGGCCCCGACAACTTCACCGACCCCAACGGCTTCTTCACCGACTCCGACAACCGTCTGCCCCGCTACCCGTTCCAGAAAATCTGGCCCTACACAGACATGGTCCAGCATCGCCTCCACATGGTCAACGACATCCGCACAGGGTGGTGCCGCACCACTCCGCTGTGGGGTCGTGGCTTGTCCCCCATCTGCAGTGGCCACAGCGACCGTCTGCACGACTGCCGCGCCCGCAATGTGATTGAGGCCATCATGTGGCACGGATGCCCGGGCAGCGACGCCCGCTGGAGCGTGGAGAAATTCCGCCAACTCTCCAAAAACGAGCGCGATGCCGTAGTGAAATTCATTAATGCCATCTGACACAGAAAACTTTCATCAGGATTCAACATCAGCGACCCCAACGGCCCACTGGGCTGAATCCTGTCTGATCCGACAGCCCAGAAAACCTTTTGCATGAAAAAAACACCTGTCATACTCATGGTGCCGGTAGTGATAGCCCTCGCTGCCGGCACTATTATTGAAAAATACCAGGGCAACGCGTTTGCCCTCGAACATGTCTATAATTCATGGTGGTTCATCCTGCTGCTGGCAGTCGTGGGCGTAGGATGCGTGTATGCCATTATCCGCCGGAAACTGTGGCACACGCCTTACCAGCTGCTGCTCTACAGTTCTGTCGCAGTGATTCTGATGGGAGGAGCCCTCACCACCTGGACTGGCCAACACGGCGAACTGGAGTTGAAGCCGGGAGTAGACAACCGCGTGTGCGACAACGGTAATGGAGGTTCCTTCACACTGCCATTCAGCGTTGTACTCGACCGTTTCGAAACAGTAACCTATCCCGGAACCAAGGCTCCGATGGACTTCGTCAGCCACCTTACTGTCGACGGACAACCAGCCACCATATCCATGAACAACATCTACCGCCACAAAGGCTACCGTTTTTACCAAGCCGACTACGACATGGAGGGAGGTTCCACTCTCAGCGTGTCGCACGACCCCTGGGGTATCGCCGTCACCTACACAGGCTATCTCCTCGTCTTGGCAGGATTGGTGTGGATGTTTCTCTCCCGTCATTCACACTGGCGGCGTCTGCTGCGCGGACTGCCCGTAGCCCTGCTGCTGCTTTGCGGCACCGCACAAGCCGCCCCACAGACACTCCCCCGCCCCACTGCCGACAAAATGGGCCAAATGTACGTACTCTACAAAGGCCGCATCTGCCCGCTGCAAACCCTTGCCAAAGACTTTACCACCAAGTTATATGGCAAAGCCACCTACCAAGGACTCACTCCAGAGCAGGTTTTAAGCGGATGGCTGTTTTACAGCGGCGAATGGTGCGACGAACCCATAATCAAAATCAAAGGGGCCGATCTTCACCGACAGTTGGGCATGGACGGACGCTACACATCCTATAACAACCTTGTGGCCCACGAGTCCCTTTTCCAATCACGCCCTCTTCCCAAAGACCTCCGGGCCGCCGACGAGAAGTTGAATCTGGTCAAGATAATACTGGGAAACAGCTTACTGAAGATATTCCCCCTCGCCGACTCAACCGGCACCCTCAACTGGTACGCTCAAAACGACCCCCTGCCCCTATCAACCGGCGACGACGAATATCTCTTTGTGCGCAAACAACTCAGCTATTGCCAAGAGCTGGTGGTAAAAGGGGACTTCGAAACCCTGAATACCGTATTCGACAAAACCGCTGAATACCAGCACAAGAAGGCCTCCTCAGTGCTGCCCTCGCCGCTCCGGGTGAAGGCCGAGCGACTATACAACTCCCTCACCACCGGCCGTTGGCTTGCCATTGTGAGCATCACGCTCGGACTCATCTTCTTCGTGCTTGCCATGGCTTCGGGCACGCGACGTGCTGACAGGCGGCATTCCGTGCCTTGGCACTATCGGGCTTCGGCCCTCGTGGTGGCACTGCTGACGGTTTTCCTGCTGCTCATCTTCACTCTCCGCTGGATTGCAGGCGGACATGCACCCATGGCCGGAGGGTTCGACAGCATGCACCTCATGTCCATCGCCATGGGCATCCTTTCGCTCTGCCTCATGAAGAAGCATCCCATGGCCCCATCCATCGCGCTGATGGCCATAGGCTTCTGCCTGTTGGTGGCCATGATGAGCGGGTCTAATCCACCTGTCACTCCCCTCATGCCGGTACTCAGCTCGCCATTGCTCACCCTGCACGTCACCGTCATCATGATTGCATACGCCCTCTTTCTCCTTGTCATGTTTGGCAGCATCGCCGCCCTGTTGCGGCCCTCGCTGCGCAAAGGCATCCAGCGCACCAACTTGCTGATGCTCTACCCCGCCGTCGCACTGCTGGCATTGGGCATCATCATCGGGGCTGTATGGGCCAACATTTCATGGGGCAACTACTGGAGCTGGGACCCCAAAGAGGTATGGGCTCTCATCACATTGATTGTCTACCTCTACCCCCTCCATCTCTCCACTATTGAAGGGCACTCTGTGCGGCGGTTCCACATCTGGTGCATCGTTTCTTTCCTCAGCGTGGTAATCACCTATTTCGGAGTCAACCTTATCCTTGGCGGCATGCACGCCTACAACTAACCTGTTTGGATTACACCTTGGCTCCGGCAGCATAGCGGCGCGTCATGACAATACTGGCCCCGTAGGCTGTGGCGCGCCCTACCGCAAAGAGGATCAGCACCCCCTCCATGCTGTGAAACAACATGCCGCCGAACCACACAGAGAGCAACGTCGCTGCTGTAAAATAGAACTGCCACCAGAAAAACTGTCTCAACTTGTCGGCAATAAAAAACAGGCCTGTCAGGGAGTTGGACACAAACATGACGACCATCGCCGGGGCAAGTATCTGCGCATAGCGGCCCGCCGTTTCCCAGCCGGCGCCCATGAACAGCCCCATCAACGCCGGCAGGAACCACACGGCCAGCAGCAGTGCCGCCACTCCTGCACCGGCGAGCAGCAGCATCACCCTGTCAAAACTCTTCAGGCAGTTGCCTTGCCGGGCATACTCGTCGTTGGCCCGCCTCCGGTATACGTCGCGGATGGCTGAACTGACCACATTGATGGGTACTGAAAACAGAGTCATGGCCATCGAAAAATAGCCCACCTCCTCGCTGTTGAAAAAATAGGCTATCATCAGCACGGGTGCTGCCTGGCCGAGGGTGTTGAGCAACTGGCCCGGCATGGTGTAAAGGGGGTAACCCTTGTGGCGGACAGCCGTTTTCGGCAGACTGCGCAAGCGGACAGAGGCGAAATACACCCCGTCTTTGAGCCACGCACGCACAATGCAACCCAAGGCACTGATGCCGCGTCCCACCAAGTCGCCCACAACGAGTCCCTGCGAACTCCACCGCAACACACCCATCAGCACTTTGCCCAAGGCTATCGCTCCCGAATTGACAATCTTATTCACCCCCAATGCCTTGAAATACCCTTCGCGCACGCACCACTCGTTGTACACATTGTATATCACAACAAAGAATGCCGCCAACGGACACACAAAAAGCCACCGCCCCAGTTCCGGCTCCTTGAACCACCGGCTCAGCGGATCCGCCAACGCAAACTGCAACACAAGCCAACTGACCGCCAAAACAGACACACTGAGCACCACCGAGAGCACGGCCAGCCGGGCAGCCTCGCGCTTGCTGCGCACCACAAGGATGCCAGCCTCGTAACGGCACGAACCCAGCACTGCCAATACGGAGGTGATAGCCGTGACGGCCGCCAGCAAACCAAATTCTCCCGCCGTGAACAGGCGGCCCAGCAGGGGGTAGAAAACAAATGGCAACACCTGAGCTACAGCCACCCCACCCGAAAGTGTGAGACTGTTTTTGACAAAAGCATTGCCCTTTATATGCATAGCCTCAACGAGACTACTCCTCCTCGGTGCACTCCTTGTTGATCAACTCCAACGAGCTGTCCGCAGCCATCCACTCTTTGTTCAGCTCGGAGCAACTCTTGTGTCCATCCAAAGGCTCAAACGAGTGGGCTGGCAATCTCTCGCTGGAGCGGCGCGTGATGCAGTGGCAACGTTTTTCCTTGCAGCCAGTCACGCACAAAACCAACAGGACAAGACCTACAGCTAAAAATTTCTTTTTCATCACGGATTACTATTTAATTGTGTCGACATCAATTACTTTCCCTACGGGCATGAGAATTGCTTATCGTTTCATAAAGGTATACCCCTTCATCAGCCCCGTGGTGGCGCTGCCGATGAAACTCAGCACCTGCTTGCCCTCATCGGTGTGGCCATATCGCTCCTTGATTTCCTCCACGGCGTGGCTTATGGAATATCCCTTCTGGAATATAAAACGATATATATCAGTAATATTATTAATCTCCTCGCGGCTGAACCCCCTGCGCTGCAATCCGAGGGAGTTGACACCCGCATACGAAATCGGGTAACGGGCAGCCTTCACAAACGGCGGTATGTCCTTGTCGACCAGCGAACCGCCCGACGTGATGACGTGCGACCCGATATGGATAAACTGCAGGCAGGCCGTCTTGCCGCCCAAAATCACATAATCCCCGACCACAATATGGCCGGCCAGCGTGGCATTGTTGGCAAACACGCAATGGTTCCCCACCACGCAATCATGCGCCACATGGACATACGCCATAAGCAGATTGTTGTTGCCCACCACAGTGCGCCCCGACGCCGAGGTGCCGCGGTTGATGGTGCAGCACTCACGGATAGTATTTCCCTCGCCGATTTCGCAGGTCGTATACTCGCCGTCGAATTTCAAGTCCTGCGGTATGGCCGAAATGACCGAACCCGGAAAGATACGGCATCCTGCGCCAATGCGTGCGCCGGGATAGATGGTCACATTGGGGCCGATCTCGCAGTTATCCCCAATGACCACATCGTCACACACTGTGGTGAAATTCCCTATCTTCACATTACTCCCAATCTGTGCATTGGGATGTATATCATTCATTTGCATATAATAAAACGATTTTCGTTCTTACATTGGTGAGTCACGCCTGGCTCTTATCAGCCCCTGCGCTCCTCCTTTCGATATAATCCATCAAATACATTCCGAAAGCCACATTGGCCCTGTGGCCAGGCTTATAAATAGTGAAATGCCCCTTCAGCGGCATCCCTACCAACCTCACATCGCCGATAAAATCCAGCAGCTTATGGCGGCTGGGTTCGTTGGGGAAATAGGGGTCAGTGGTATTCAGCACCCCGTCGTGCACCCTGAACTGGGAGGCATCCTTATGGAAAGTCCGCTCCAGCCGTCTCAGCTGGCGCGACCCCAGTTCCTTGTTCACAAACACCAGTGCATTGTCCAAACTGCCGCCCTTTATCAAGTTCAAGTGCAGCAAAGGTTCTATCTCATGCAGGAAAACAAACGTGCGGCACGGGGCAATCTCGCTCCCGTAACAGTCCATACTGTCCAGCCGCGACGACTGCCGCCCGATGACGCTTCCGGGGAAATCAATCACACAGTCCACCGAGAACCTTTCAGCCGGTTCCACCTCATACAGGCTCCCTGTCGGCTTATGCTCAAAACGGACAGACTCCTCAAAACAGTACTCATGCCGTTCCGCATCCTGCTCCACCGTGCCCACACGGGTCAGCTCCATCAGCCACGGGCGGGCCGAGCCGTCCAGAATAGGCACCTCGCCGCCGTCCAATTCCACCAACACATTGTCCACCCCGCTGCCATGCAGTGCGGACATAAGATGCTCAATCGTAGCCACGCTGTGGCGACCCGCACCCAGGGTAGTACCCCGCTTAGTCTCGCTCACCTCGCGTGCCAAGGCTTTCAATGTTACGATATTAAAGCGGTCAGTACGTCTGAAAGCGATGCCGAAATCGGGCGGTGCCGGTCTTACCGCCACAGTCACTGTGCGTCCAGTGTGCAGCCCCATGCCCGTCAGGCGGAATTCTTTCGCTATAGTCCGTTGTCTCATTTCACTGCTTTGAATTGGAAATCCGCCATGCGGTAAAGGACCGCCATGCTGTTCTCGAAACCATAATCCTGGCGGTCACGGCCAAACGACAGGGGGTAAATCATTCCTTTGGGCTGCGGCACCATCGGCGACTCAAAGAACGCGGTACCCTTCTGCTGCAGTCCGCATACGAAGTAAAGAATAATATCGTTAGCCATGCCGGCGTAGGCGCTGATGGGCTCAGTCTTGAACTCCTCGCGGAAAGTTTCCACAAATGCCCGGTGCTGGTCGTCGGCCATCAGCCAGTCGCCATAAAACGTATGATAATTCAGATTCTGCAACTGGGCGAAATCGATGTCGGAATACATCGAAGACCAGTCGACAAAAGTAAACAGATAGGGGGTGTTAGTCTTAATTGAGGAGAGCTTGTTGAGCAACTGCTGGGCATAGATTCTATTCTTCGACTTGTCCTGGTCGTAGAGACTCACCACCACGGCCTGGCCGCTGTTTTTCAGTGTCGAGGTCAGCTTCTGCGCCTTTGCCCAGTCCACCAGCTTATACTGCATACCCTCAACCCTGTCCATCTCGGCAGTGAGGGCAGCCAACGCGCTTTTCTCAGCCTTGGAGCCGGAATGAATCACAAACACCTCGGCGCTGGGCAAGGTTCTGTGGATGGCCTCGACCGTGGCCTTGGCCCGGGCCTTGACCGACGGCATACATTTAAACACATACGGGTTGTCTTTCACAATCTCCTCGCGGTCCGACACCGGGTTCACCACAAACAGGCGCGCCTCGCGTGCCAGTTCGCTCACCTTCTCGAAAGGCTGCCGCGTGAGCATGGCTATCAGCAAGTCGCTCTCGGCCACCTTGTGGCTTCTGAAGGCCTGCTCCACAGCCTCATCGCTCGTCCCCTCCACATCCACCACGTTCAGAATCACATTATACCCCATCTGCTCCAGCTTGTCAAGCCCCAGCAAAAGGCCCTCATAAAACTGGATAAACTCCAAACTCTTATAAGTAATCTTACCACGCTGTTCGACATCGAACTTCGAAGTCGAGATATTATCCATCTGGCTCAAATAGAGGGGCATCATCAGCGACACCACAATACTCTGCGGATTCACCCGCTGCCGCACCTCTGCCCGGGGACCCAACACCTCGCCCTCGGCAACCGAAGACTGTGAGGTCTGCGAAGGCCGCTGCGCACCGCTGCCGGTCGCCCCTTGAGACATTCCGCCCGCATGATGTTCAGCGCCCTTGCCCGGAGTCTGAGACTGGGAGGGGGCCTCCTGCACCTTGTCCGTGGCTTGGGGGGCGGTGCTCCCGTCGGGCATACGCTGTCCCCTGCAGGGCAGCCACACCGTGTCGCCCACCTGCAGGAAGTGAATATCCTTCTTGGTGATAGCCTCCACCTCCTTCAACCCGTATGCCCGCGATATGGCATACACCGTCTGTCCCTGCTCCACTATGTGGATAAAATAACGTTTGCCATTCACCATCTGGGTTTTGCGTGTCACCTTCACGGCCACGCCACCCTTCATCTGCGCCCAGCCGTCAACGCCGAGAGCCAATACCAATAGTACAACTGCGATAAATCTTTTCATCATATACAGCGGTTTTGAAGCAGCAGTGTTGTTACAGATTTCTATTCAACCGGAGCATGAGCGCCATCGCCGCAACGCATCTCTGGCCTACTCCCATTCGATGGTTGCCGGCGGTTTAGAACTGATGTCATACACCACCCGGTTCACACCCTTCACACGGTTGATAATATCGTTTGACACCTTGGCCAGGAAGTCGTAAGGCAGATGGCACCAGTCGGCTGTCATGCCGTCGACCGACTCCACCGCCCTCAGCGCCACCACACTCTCATACGTGCGTTCATCGCCCATCACGCCGACCGACTGCACAGGCAGCAACATGCAGCCCGCCTGCCACACCTGGTCGTACAGGCCGCTGTCGCGCAGCCCCTGGATGAAGATGTCGTCCACCTCCTGCAGGATATGCACCTTCTCGGGTGTCACATCGCTCAGTATGCGGATGGCCAGTCCGGGGCCGGGGAACGGATGCCGCCCGATCAACTCATTCTTGATGCCCAGCTGCCGGCCCACGCGCCGCACCTCGTCCTTGAACAGGCTGCGCAACGGCTCGACAAGCTGAAGCTTCATATAATCCGGCAGTCCGCCCACATTGTGGTGCGACTTGATGGTCTGCGACGGGCCTTTCACCGAACTCGACTCAATCACATCAGGATATATCGTTCCCTGCCCCAGCCACTTGGCATCGCTGATCTGCTTTGCCTCGGCATCAAAGACATCGATAAAGGTCTTTCCTATCGCCTTGCGTTTCTTCTCGGGATCCTTCACACCGGCCAGCACACTGTAGAAGCGGTCCTTCGCGTCCACCCCTTTCACATTCAGTCCCATATCGCGGTACGACTCCAGCACCCCCTCAAACTCATTTTTCCGCAGCAGACCGTTGTCGACGAAAATACAATGCAGCTGATGGCCTATGGCGCGGTTCAGCAGCACGGCAGCCACTGTCGAGTCCACACCGCCCGAAAGCCCCAGCACCACCTTGTCGCTCCCCACTTTGGCACGCAACTCGGCCACAGTGGTCTCGATAAACGACTCAGGCGTCCACGACTGCTCGCAGCCGCAGATGTCCACCACGAAATTCTTCAATATCGTCAATCCATCAACCGAATGGTGCACCTCGGGATGGAACTGTATGGCATACGTAGGCTCGCCCTCAATCTGGTATCCGGCGTTCCGCACGCTGTCGGTAGAGCAGATGACGCGGTAATTCCCGGGCAGGCGCTCAATCGTGTCGCCATGGCTCATCCACACCTGGCTGCCCATGGGGACACCCTTCATCAGCGGGTTCTCGCCGTCAATGAACTGAAGGTTGGCGCGGCCATACTCCCTCACCTTCGACTGCTGCACCACGCCGCCGCCATACTTGGCCAGATACTGCGCCCCGTAGCACACCGCCAGCAACGGCAGCCGCCCTTTGATGCCCGTCATGTCAGGCACTGGGGCATCGGCAGCGTTGCAGCTGTACGGACTCCCCGAAAAAACGACACCTTTCACCTCGTCCGTCAATGCCGGAACCTTGTTGAAAGGGTGTATCTCACAATAAATATTCAGTTCGCGTATCTTGCGGGCAATAAGCTGAGTGTACTGAGAACCAAAATCTAAGACAATGATTGTATCCATACTTCATTTCACTTTATAAAAAGCAAAGATACAAATAAAAATTGGATAAACCAACTTTTGGCTGTTCCGAACACCCATTTTTAATATTTCGCCGCCGCTCCAGTCCTGACTGCCGCGCCCCTGCCCGGCCCGGCGAAACCGTCTCCCCCCGCCCTCGCCTTCCCTGCCTTCCTCCCCGCCCATTCAGGGTGCAGACTGCCTTTGCCCTTCCTCCGTTCCTTCCGCACTTCAAACGCGGCATTTCGATTCCGTTTTAACCGCATCCCACCGAATATGTCCCACATTTTCAATGCATAATTGAAGGCAAGGGAGCGAAGCGAGAGCCCGGTGGCAGCGGCGGGCGGGAGCGGCGCGGGCAAGCCCGCGCCGCTCCCGCTTGACGCCCCAAACGCCGCCGGCACGCTTTATGGAATGATTAAATTCTATTAAATGGCCGATGAATGCAAAAAAAAGTGTATCTTTGCAAGTTATGAAAACTGCATTGAAAATAGCGTTTATTGCCCTAATAACCTTTGTTATAACATCTTGTGGCAATTTCGAAAAGCTGCTCAAAGGACACGATTTCGACGCCCAGTATGCTGCTGCCATGAAATACTATGAGCAGCGGAACTATACCAAGGCCATCCAGCTGTTCGAGAACTTGATTATGAACTATCACGGCAAGGAAAACGCCGAGAACATATCGTGGTACTACGGCATGTGCCTGATGGGCGAGAAGGACTACTACTCCGCCGGCTACCAGTTCAAGAACTACTTCAAGCGCTACCCCTACAGCGAGCGCGCCGAGGAGGCTTTGTATATGGCCGCCACATGCAAGTACAATGAGTCGCCGGACTACTTTCTGGACCAACGGTTGACGAAGGAGGCCATTCAGGAGTACGAGTCGTATGTGGACCGCTATCCGAGCAGCGTCCATATTCCCGAAATCAATACCCGGCTGGACGAACTGCGGGGCAAACTGATGCGAAAGGACTATGACATCGCATACGGCTATTACCTGACTGAGAACTACAATGCCGCCTATGTGTCGCTGCAGGCCTTCCTGAACAATTATCCCGACTCGCCTTTCCGCGAGGAGGCCATGTTCTACATGCTGGCCAGCGGCTATGAATTCGGCATCAACAGCCAGGAGGACAAGATGCGCGAAAGGCTGCAGCAGGTGGTGAACGATTTTGACCGTTTTGCCACGCTGTTCAAGGACTCCAGCCGACTGAGCAAGGCACAGGACTTCTACACCAAAGCCCGCGCCGCCATTGCCGCCCTCGACGCCAAAGGGTCCAAGTGACATCCCGCGGCCCAGGCCCCACGGCCGGCGGCCACCGGAAGCACCTTTAAAAATTGAAATCATTTTTTATCAATAATCATTTTCACATTCACCCATGGAAGAGAAGAAAAAGAAGATTCCCAACACCACCATCACCCGCAACACAGCCGAGTTCAGCCAGATGACTGACAACATCTACGAGACTGTGGCCGTGCTGACCAAGCGCGCCAACCAAATAGCCATCGAGGAGAAGAAGGAGCTGCACAAGAAGATCGAGGAGTTTGCCAACAACAACGACGGCATAGACGAATACTACGAGAACCGCGAGCAAATTGACGTGGTGCGCCGTTTCGAGCAGATGCCCAAGCCCGTGCTGGTGGCCACTGAGGAATACCTGAACCACGAGCTCTACTACCGCAACCCCGCCAAGGAGGACAAGGAGCAGCAGAGCCTGGAGGCCATGGAGGAGGCCGTCATCGCCGCCCAGGCCGAATAAGAAACGCTTGCGGGGCAACGGGGCAGTGGCCGGGCCGCAACACCGCAGGCCGACAGGCGCTGCACGGGCACAGGCCGCGATAGCGGGCACGCACGCCCGAATGACTCCGGGCAGCCGAAGAGCTGACGCCCCGGCAAACATTAACCTATACTCGGAACCGATATGAGAATCATTGTGGGCATAACGGGAGGAATAGCCGCATACAAGGCTCCCCAGCTGGTGCGTCTGCTGGTAAAGGCGGGACACGAGGTGCGGTGCGTGGCCACACCCCACGCCTTGGAGTTCGTCACCCGCCTGACGTTGGAGACGGTGTCGGGCAACAGCCTTTATTGCGACCTCTTTGCCCAAACCAACAATCATACCACAGAGCATATCTCGCTCAAGGACTGGGGCGACGCCATGATAGTGGCCCCCGCCACCGCCAACATCATAGGCAAAATGGCATCGGGCATAGGCGACGATGCGCTGAGCACGCTGTTGCTCTCCTTCAGCCGCAAACCGCTCCTGATGGCTCCCGCCATGAACACCCAGATGTGGGAATGCCCCGCTGTGCAGCGCAATGTGGCTTATCTGGTTTCGACCGGCATCGAGATGGTGGAACCCGGAACGGGTGACCTGGCCTGTGGCACTACGGGCAAGGGCCGTATGGCCGAGCCCGAGGAGATTGTGCAGGCGCTGGCCCGCCGCCTGTCGCGAGCTGCCGACATGCCCCTGCGGGGCAAACGTGTACTGGTGACCGCAGGACCCACCTACGAGCGGATTGACTCGGTGCGCTTTATCGGGAACTATTCAACCGGCAAGATGGGGTTTGCCTTGGCCGAGGCCCTGGCGGCCCGCGGGGCCGAGGTGGAGCTGGTGGCCGGCCCCACGGCCCTGAAGACAGACAACGCTGCCATCCACCGCACCGATGTGGAGAGCGCCCGCGAAATGTATGCCGAGGCCACCCGCCTGTTTCCCGGCTGCACGGCCGCCATACTCTCGGCCGCCGTGGCTGACTACAGGCCGGAGCACACCGCCGACCACAAACTGAAAAAACAGGGCGACGAGGGCATGACTCTGCACTTGGTGCAGAACCCCGACATTCTGGCCACCCTCGGTTCCATGAAGCAGGAGGGGCAGACTCTGATTGGCTTTGCACTGGAGACGGACAACGAACAGGCAAATGCACAGCGCAAACTGGAACGGAAGAATTTGGACTACATTGTGCTCAACTCGCTGCGCGACGCGGGCGCAGGCTTTGGGGTGGACACGAACCTGGTGACCATCATGAGCCGCAACGGCGATTCATACACCTCGCCGTTGATGAGCAAACGCGAAGTGGCCGACGAGATTGTGCGCCGGTGCCTGTTGCCGGAATCCGCAACCCTCCTTGCCAACAATGAGGTCTGACCGGCACTGAACATTATTGAACCAAACATTATAATATAAAGACATGAAAAAGAGGCACAGCATTTGGATATTGGTTCTCACGGCGACTGCCGTTGTTGCGGCGGCGGGGCTGTTGATGTGCTCAACCGGCGTGGAGGACGACGAGGCCATGTGGCGCAAGGCAATCATGAAGGACTACCGCGTCTACTCGCCCGTGATACCCGACACGCTGACATTTGCCGGCGAGCGGGTGCCGCTGGACCTGTACTATGTGCGCGAGGGTCTGGACAATGAGCTTATCGTGAACATGTACCGCCAGTCAAGCACGGTGCTGTACTTCAAACGGGCCAACCGCTATTTCCCCATCATCGAGCCTATACTGAAACGGAACGGAATCCCGGCCGACTTCAAATATCTCTGCGTCATCGAAAGTGGGCTGACCAATGCCACCTCGCCCGCCAAGGCACAGGGCTTCTGGCAGTTCGTACCCAGCACGGGCAGCCATTACGGACTTGAAATCAGCGACGAGGTAGACATGCGCGACGACCTGGTGGCCTCGACCGAAGCCGCGTGCCGCTATATCCGCACGCTCTACAACCGATTCCACAGCTGGACGGCGGCGGCGGCGGCCTACAACTGTGGCGAGAACGGCCTCGCACGGCGCATGGACAAGCAGCAGACCACGAGCTACTACAACCTGTGGCTCAACTCCGAAACCTCGCGCTACGTATACCGCATACTGGCCATGAAGACCATCATGCAGAACCCCCGCCAGTATGGCTATTTCCTGCGCAAATGCGACCTCTACCCCCCTGTGCCAACCCGGACGGTGACGCTGGAGGGGCAGAACGTGAACCTCTACTCCTTTGCCCGCAACAACAACTCCAACTACAAGGTGCTGAGGATGCTCAACCCCTGGATTAAGACCGACGAGCTGAAAAACAAGGCCAAGAAGAGCTACAAAGTGCTGCTGCCAACCGAGGACACAAAATACTCCACCCTCACCAAAGGGCGGCGCAGCACGGAGATGATCAACAGCATATAGCAGGACATTAATATAATTCGGAATTAACACAATAAACTAATCAGGCTGTACATTGCGAAAGATACTATGGACGAGATTGAAGTATTAGGAGCACGTGAGCATAATCTGCAAAATGTCGATGTAGACATCCCGCGCAACAAGTTTGTAGTGTTCACTGGATTGAGCGGCAGCGGGAAATCGAGCCTGGCATTCGACACCATCCACGCCGAGGGGCAACGCCGCTACATGGAAACCTTCTCGGCCTATGCACGGCACTTTGTAGGCAACATTGAACGGCCCGACGTGGACTGCATCAACGGCCTCAGCCCCGTGATTTCCATCGAGCAGAAAACCACCAACAAGAACCCACGCTCGACAGTGGGCACCGTGACCGAGATATATGATTTCGTGCGTCTGCTCTATGCCCGCGTGGGTACGGCATACAGCCACCTGAGCGGCGAGAAGATGGTGAAATATTCGGAGGAGCGCATCCTGCAACTGATTGCCGAGCAATATACCGACAAGGACATCTACATCCTGGCCCCGCTGGTGAAGTCGCGCAAAGGACACTACCGCGAACTCTTCGCCCAAATGGGCAAAAAAGGATTCCTCCGCGTGAGGGTGGACGGCGAAGTGAAAGAGCTGACCTACAACATGCAGGTAGACCGCTACAAGACGCATGACATCGAGCTGGTCATCGACCGTCTGCGGGTGGGCCGCAACAACGACCGCCTGAAGGAGGCCGTCCGCACCGCTTTCAAGCAAGGCAAAGGGGTACTGATGGTGCTGGAATACCAAGCCCCCTCGCCCATCCCCGCGCCGGCCCCCAAGCCCGCCTACTACAGCCGTCTGCTCATGGACCCCTCCACCGGCATATCCTATCCCGAACCCGAACCCAACACCTTCTCGTTCAACTCGCCCTACGGCGCTTGCCCCAAGTGCAACGGACTGGGGCGCGTGGCCCAAATCGACTTCTCCAAGCTTATCCCCGACCCCAAGAAAAGCATCCGCGAAGGAGCTTTCGAAGTGCTGGGCAAATACAGCCCCACCAACTACTTCTACCGCAAGATGGAGAACCTGGGGCGCTACTACCACTTCACCATCGACGACCCCGTCGAGTCCTTCTCCGAAGAGGCCATGAACACCATCCTCTACGGCACCAGCGACTTCACCGGCATGGAAGATGCCTACGAGATGAACCACGGCAACAGCTTCCAGGGCATCGTCAACTACATCATGCAACTGGTGTCCGACGACAGCTCCGCCGCCCTGCAGAAATGGGCCTCCTCGTTCATGAACACCGTCACCTGCCCCGAATGCCACGGCTACAGGCTGAAACCTGAAAGCCTCGCCTTCCGCATCGACGGCATGCACATAGGCCAGATGGCCGAACTCGACCTCAACGAGCTTTACGACCGCCTCCTGCATCTCGAAGAGCGCCTCGAACCCCAGCAGCAAGCCATCGCCCACGAAATCCTCCACGAAATCCTCACCCGCATCAAATTCATCCTCGACGTGGGTGTAGGCTACCTCTCGCTCAACCGCAACAGCAGCAGTCTCAGCGGCGGCGAGTCGCAGCGCATACGCCTCGCCACACAAATCGGGGCCCGCCTGGTCAATGTGCTCTACATCCTCGACGAACCCAGCATCGGCCTCCACCAGCGCGACAACCGGCGGCTCATCAACGCCCTCAAAGAACTGCGCGACCTGGGCAACAGCGTCATCGTGGTGGAACACGACCGCGACATGATACTCAGTGCCGACTACGTTGTCGACATCGGACCCGGAGCCGGTGTCCACGGAGGCAAAGTCATCTTCAGCGGCACCCACCGCCAACTCCTGTCCTCCAAAAAGAAGACCCTCACCCTCCAATACCTCAACCGCGAGAAAGACATCCCCCTGCCCCAACGCCGTCCCATCGAAGGGTGCGACCATCTCATACTTGCCGGAGCCACGGGCAACAACCTGAAAGACGTCACCTTCGACCTCCCCTTGCGGCGTTTTGTCTGCATCACCGGCGTGAGCGGCAGCGGCAAATCCACCCTCGTCAATGACACCCTCCACAACATTCTCAACCGCCACTTTTACCGCTCCACCAAAGACCCCCTGCCCTACAAATCCATCACCGGCATCGAACACATCGACAAAGTAATCGAAATCGACCAATCACCCATCGGGCGCACACCCCGCAGCAACCCCGCCACCTATGTGGGAGTCTTCGACGAAATCCGCACCCTCTTCACCCAGCTGCCCAGCGCCCGCATCCGGGGCTACAAGCCCGGCCGCTTCTCCTTCAACGTCAGCGGCGGCCGCTGCGAGCACTGCAAAGGAGCCGGCGTCCGCACCATCGAGATGAACTTCCTCCCCGACGTCTACGTCAACTGCGAAGTGTGCAACGGCAAACGCTACAACCGCGAGACCCTCGAAATACGCTACAAAGGCAAAAGCATAGCCGACGTGCTCGACATGACCATCAACGAAGCCGTCACCTTCTTCGAATCCTACCCCAAAATCCACCGCAAACTCAAAACCATCCAAGACGTAGGTCTCGGCTACATCACCCTCGGCCAGCAGTCCACCACCCTCAGCGGCGGCGAAGCCCAGCGCATCAAACTGGCCACCGAACTGGCCCGCCCCGAAACGGGCAACACCCTCTACATCCTCGACGAACCCACCACCGGCCTCCATTTCGAAGACATCCGCGTGCTGCTCGAAGTCCTCCAGCGTCTGGTCGACCGGGGCAACAGCATCCTTGTCATCGAACACAACATGGACGTCATCAAAGTGGCCGACTGGGTAGTCGACATGGGGCCCGACGGCGGCCGCAAAGGCGGCACCATCACCTTTGCCGGCACCCCCGAACAACTCGCCGCCCAACCCGACAACATCACAGGCCGCTTTCTCAAAGAGGAACTCGACCAATGCCACAAACCCGACACCCCCGAGCCCTGACCCCACCAGCGGCTCGCCGACAATAACAACCCATGGCACTCTACCTGATATACCTCTTCGCCACCCCGGCTCTCGTCATGCTCCTTGCGCGGCGCTGGAGTTGGATTGACAAAGTGAGTCCCATGGCCGTCCTCTACGTGATTGGACTCCTCGTGGCCAACCTCACAGGCTGGATACACCGCCCCGGACTGCTCGACACCAACAACCTCATCGGCAACATCTGCATCCCCCTGTCCATCCCCCTCATGCTCATGTCATGCAGCCTCTCCAACTGGTCCACCGGCAAAGCGGCCAAAGCCTGCCTCAGCGGATTCCTGGCCATCATCATCGTCATCGTAGCCGGCTACTTCCTATTCCGCAGCCATTCCGCGCCCCAGCAGTTCGCCCAAGTCAGCGCCGTAGCCGTAGGCATCTACACCGGCGGCATCCCCAACATGGGAGCCATAGCCCAAGGCGTAGGCCTCGACCACACCACCTACCTCTACATCACCTCCTACGACCTCATCGTCACCGGCCTCTACCTCGTCTTCGTCATCTGCCTGGGCAAACCCCTCTTCCGCCGCCTGCTCCCCTCCCCCGCAGTCCCAGCCGCTCCCCAACAGCCCGCCCACCCCGACACCGCGCCGCACACCTCCAGCGGCCGCACCGCCGCGCCCGCCTGGCTCACCCTCCCCCTCGCACTCGCCATAGCCGTCATATCCTACCTCCTCTCCACCCTCTTCTCCCCCAGCCTATCCACCCCCATGCTCATCCTCCTGCTCACCACCCTCTCCATCGCCGCCTCCTTCATCCCCCTCGTCCGCCGTGTCAACAGCCTGGCCGACCGCCGCCAGCGCCAACCCCTGGCCTTCCGCGTGGGACTCTACTTCGTATACCTCTTCTGCTTCACCATCGCCAACGCCTGCGACATCCGCCAGCTCGACCTCACCGGCAGCCTCAACATCCTCTGGTACATCCTTTTCATCATCTTCGGCTCCCTTCTGCTGCAAATCCTCTTTGCCCGCATCCTCCGACTCGACGGCGACACCACCCTCGTCACCTCCGTCGCCCTCATCAACTCCCCACCCTTCGTCCCCCTCGTCGCCGCCCTCCTCGACAACCGCGACCTCACCGTCCTCGGCATCACCATCGGCCTCATTGGCTACCTTGTAGGCAACTACTTGGGCCTCGCCGTCTACTTCCTCCTCTCCCTCTGACCGCACGCCGGTCCGCCAGTTCCCCCATTCAACAAATTTTAACGCCCAAAACCAATTTTAATCCAAGAAAAAGTCGTATCTTTGCCCCATCAAAAATATATCAATAATAACAAATAATACAAACGAACACAATGAAAACCAGAATTTTATCTGCAATCCTGCTGTTCTCTGTCCTCCTGATCGGAAACGCAAAAGCAGAAAACATCGACCTCCTCACCGCAAAACAGATTGGTGCCTACTACTTCTCAGTTGCCACAGGAGCCAAAGCTCCCATCACTGCCGACAACCTCAAACCCTGCATGCAGTTCGACAACCCCACCCTCTGCGTTCCGGCCATGTACGCCTTCAACGTAGCTGGCGACGGATTCATCATCGTCTCCGCCTCCGACTGCACCGAACCCATCCTGGCCTACTCCCCCGTCGGCCAGCTCGACCCCGAAAACATCAGCCCCGCCTGCCAATACATGCTTGACAGCTACGCCGCCCTCATCAGCGACAACCAGAACAACAACGCCCAGCCCAGTGCCGAAGTCCAGGCACTCTGGCAGCCGCTCCGCGACCGCACCTTCACCTGCGACCCCGCCAGCAAAGCCGTCCTCGTCCAGTCCAAATGGAACCAGGATGCCCCCTACAACCTCTGGTGCCCCACCAAGAACGGCACCCGCTGCCCCGCCGGCTGCGTAGCCACCGCCATGGGACAAATCATCCACTTCTGGAAATTCCCCGAAGTGGGCGGTGAAGTAGAACCCACTGCCTCTTTCTCCTGGAACGGACAAACCATCCGCTACAAATTCAGAGTCGACTCCAACCGCTTCGACTTCGCCAACATGCCCAACACCATCACCTACAACAGCTCCTACGAGCGCAAACGCGCCATCGGCAAACTCCTCTTTGCCTGCGGCGTCACCGTCAAGATGAGCTGGGACCCCGACGGCAGCGGAGCCTACAGCCCAGACGTCCCCGTCGCATTCTACAAATACTTCAACTACAACAGTGCCGCAACCTACATCCAGCGCAGAGACTACTCCAACAAGCAATGGCTCGACATTCTCCACGACGAACTCGACAACCACCGCCGTCCCGTCTACTACAGTGCCAGCGACCCGAGCGGCACAGGCCGTGACGCAGCTGGCCACGCCTTCGTCATCGCCGGTTCCTCCTCCGACAACGAAACCAAATTCTACATCCGCTGGGGCTGGGGCGGTAGAAGCGACGGCTTCTTCACCCTCTCGCCAGCCTCCAGCATCGAGTCCGCCGGCGGCTACACCTTCTCCAGCGGCCACGGCATGGTCTACAGAATCTACCCCAACACCCTGGGCATCAACGACAACACCACCTACTCCGAGGCCCCCTGCTACCCCAACCCCGCCTCCGACTACCTCATGATTCCCTCCGACCTGCCCCTCAACGCAGCCCTCACCATCTACTCCGTCGACGGCAAGATTGTTGACAACCTCATCATCCCCGGCGGCACCAAAGAATACCGCCTCAACCTCCAGGGCTACGCCCCCGGCCTCTACATCTACCGCCTCAACGGCAACGCAGTCAAATTCACAGTCAAATAACCACTCGACAATAAACAACAACCCACTGTCAGTCCTCCGATACAATCCCATCGGAGGACTTTCAATATAAACCAACCCCAATCCACACAACCCCATGAACAAGACAATCACCCTCCTCGCCCTACTCCTGTCGCTCACCCTGCCCGCCGCCGCGCAAACCATCACCGCCTCCGACAGCGTCATCCTCAACAAACTGCTCACCACCAACAAACAGTACCGCAGCATACAAAACACCTTCCGCCACGACCTCATAAAAAGCAAGAAAAAAACCATCCAGCACCGCTACGGCACCCTCTACTACCAACAAGTCACACCCGCCAAACACGGCGACACCGAAGCCAAAATAGCCATGCGCTACACCCAACCCCAAGGCGAATACTACATCATCACCACCACCCACCTCCACAACGGCATCGACGGCCACAACCTCCACTTCAACTACCGCTTCGTACCCCTCATGAAACTGCTCGGCAACGCCCTCGCCTGGGCCATGAACGGCGACATCTACAGCATCTACAACAACCTCCACACCGACTTCCAGCTCACCTCCGACGCCCACCACTACATCATCACCCTCACCGTGCAGAAAGGCTACAACAAAGGCATCACCAAAATGACACTCAAATACGACAAAAAAACCTGCCTCATCGACTACATGGAAATGGAAGAGAAACTCGGCCTCATCCACAAATACACCATGGGCCTCGACGCCAAAGGCAAACGCCACGCCCCACTGCTCAACACCCCCATCAACGACAACGTCTACACCATCGACTGAGGCCGTCGCCCACCGCCACATTACGGCATCCCCGCCACCGGGAATGCCGTTTTTTTACACCCCGCCCACAGTATGTCCCAACCTCGCCCGACCCACCCCAAATGGCAGCCGCAGCGGCACGCATTCCCTGCATGGCGGAGGTCGAAATGCCGTCTAAATGTAATACAAAAAGCGTCAAATGAGCGAACTTAGAGCGACCGCCCGTTTTGGCCCGGAACCGCAAAAATCGGCAGGACAAAGAGTCCGCAACCCGGCGGCAGCGGAGGGGCGGCGGGCAGCCGGCGGACTCAGGGCAGTCAACGGGGCATCAGGCCGTAACGGATGTACAGGCCGAAGGCAAAGTCCATGGCGCGGTGCGCCAAGTCGTAGTAATACTCGGTGTCCAGGCCGAGGGCCAGGCGGCTGGTGTAGCGGTTTTCAAAGGCTAGCTTGGCGGTCACCATGCGGCGTTCCGGCTCGGCATAGTCGGGGCGGTGCCAGCTTACGCTCTGGAAGAGATAGCTGCCCCGGGGGGCTATGAACTGATGCCCCTGCCAGTAGCCGGCTTGCAGCAGCATACGCCATGCCCCGCGCCAGAAGTCCTGCCGGTTGCGGCCCTCACGGGCAAAATGCCAGTCAAGCGAGAGCTGAGGCCACAGCGCCCATCCGCTGTTGTAGGCCATGCACTTGGTGGGCGAAATATCCTGATAGAAAAAGAACGGCGCATCAACAGCCACGGCAGCCCATTGCCCCAGCGGCAGATTGACCCGCAGTCCCACACTCTCGTTGAAGAGTGACTGGATACAGGTGTCGAGCGACGAGAACTGTCCTCCCCGGTGGCAGCCGAGGAAACTGAACGGCACACTGACCTCCACCCCGTCGACGTTGCTCCGATTGGGGGCCGCGGTGTAGAGCGTCAGCTCCTGACTGCTGCCCAAAGTGAAGCGTTCCTGCTTGGGCTGCCAGGGCTCGAGCAGGTCCTCCCAATGAAGCCAGGTGTCCATGCGCCACCGCTGGTGGGTACCCAGCCTGTAGTCGGTGAGAATCTGCACGCCCTCCTCCTGGTGGGCATAGATATACCGCTCGCGGTCCAGCATGGGTTCGAACAGGCCGTGGGCCAGTGTGCCATAGAGCGAACCCATCACAAGGCGGAAATGCTCAAAGGGCTCGTACTCCAGTCGCACCAAAGGCTGCCAGGCGCGGATGCCGTCGTAGCCCGCCGCACCGGCAAGGTGCACACCCAGGGTCAGCTGCGCATCGGGGCCCAGAAGGTGTTTGGCATAGGGCGAAAGGAAGAAGCCCGTGGCCGTATAGCCCCGTGTAAAGGGCAGCGAGAAGGCGGCATCGCGCAGAAAAGTGGTGGCGTCGACACCTATGCGCCAGGTGTGCAGCCGCCCGTGGTCGCGCCGCCAGGCTTCGGACTGCTCGTTGTCTTCACTCAGCTCGGTACGCCAGTCGTCGACGGCATCCTGCAACAGGAGCAGTTCCCGCTGCACCCGACAGGGCTTGAGAAGAGGATCGGACTCCACCGCCACAGTATCGACGGGCAAGGCAGTGCCCAGCCTGATTTCCTGTCCCTGCAAGGCAAAGCCCAAGAGACTAAAAAGTAGTAAAAAATAGAAATGTTTCATGCTGCAAAGATACAACTTTTTTTTCAATAACCCCGCCACTCTTCCCGCTGAAGGTGTGGCAAGGGACAAAAGAGGTCTACCGGACTGCAAATCGTAGTTACTTAACACGCTGTTTGACGGAGCAGTGGATATGGAAAGCATGATGTGTGGCAGGAGTGGGGGATTGAAAAAAAACAACAAATGAAAAAAAATGTGTATCTTTGCAATTTGAACACAAATGACACCTGCAATATGGAAGAACGCCAAACAATCAATCCCGCCTCCATGCCTGCCAATGGCCAACTGCGCCAGTCGGCACTGGAGCATTTGAGAGGGATATGGCTCTACCCAGTGCTTTGCACACTGCTTTTCATCGCCGTGACATGGATGGCCAATTCACTCCCCTTGGTGGGACTGCTGGCGGCGGTGCCGCTGGGCTTTGGCTTTTCCGTGGCTTTCCTGCAGTTTGTGCGCGGCGAGGCCGAGGAGGATGAATTGGTCACACGGCCCTTCGCAGTGTTCAACCGCTACGGACGCTGGTTGGGCGGCTCGATGCTGGTGTATGCCATCACGCTGTTGTGGTCGCTGCTGTTGATAGTGCCAGGCATTGTGAAGGCATACGCTTACGCCATGACCCCCTATGTGATGCATGACAACCCCGACATGCCGGTGCGCGAGTGCCTGAACCGCAGCCGCCGCATGATGGATGGCTACAAGATGAAACTCTTTCTGCTTGACCTCAGTTTTATCGGCTGGGTTCTGCTGAGTATCATCACCTGCGGCATCGGGATGCTGTGGGTGATACCCTATATGCAGACAGCACGAGTAAAGTTTTACGAACAATTGAAAAACAATAAATAAGGACAGGACGACGGCGACCTGACGGAGCGGCGGCGCCGCAAGCCAGTTGCCACAACAGAGAGACAACCGAAAAAGGGACAAAACGACAATAGCGGCAACCCGCATTTAAGGGACTGGGAGACGGCATTGGTCCGCCCCCAGCCCCTTTCTCGTTGCCTGTGGAAAGGATACAACAAAACCTTATAAACGACTGAAAATGTACGATAACAGAGACAACATCGATTTCGGGAACGCCAATATAGGGCGTTTGTTTGCAAGCATCTTCTTCCCCACCCTGTTGGGAATGCTGTTCAACATGGCTTTTCTGCTGACCGACGGCATATTTGTGGGACACGGCATCGGGGCCCACGGGCTGGCGTCAATCAACCTGATAGCCCCCATCATGATGACCATCAACGGGCTGGGGATGATGCTGGGCGTGGGGGCCAGCGTGGTGGCGGCCATCCACCTGTCAAAGGGCAACAACAAGGCGGCCCGCATCAATGTGACGCAGGCCTTCGAGGCGGGCATACTGATATCGCTGCTGATGGGAGCGTTTTGCTATCTGTTCCCGTCAACGGTGCTGCGGATGCTGGGCGTGGAAGGGGCTTTATATGACTCCACGCTGGAATACTACCTGTGGTTCCTGCCCACCTGCCTGTTGCTGATGATACAGACGTTGGGGCTGTTTGTGATACGGTTGGACGGCTCGCCGCGCTATGCGATGTTTTCAAACATTATCCCGGCTGTGGTGAACATCGTGTTGGACTATGTTTTCATCTTCCCCTGCAAGATGGGGCTGATGGGTGCCGCATTGGCGACGGACTTTGGCGGACTGGTCGGGGCGCTGATGGTGGCGTACTACATGCTTTTCCGCACGCGGTCGTTGCACTTGTATCGAATCAAGACCAGCTGGACGAGCCTGCGGCTGACGCTGCGCAATGTGGGGTATATGGTGCGCGTGGGGTTTCCCGGACTGGTGGGCGAAATAGCGGTGGCGGTGATGATGCTGAGCGGCAACATTGCGTTCATGCACTACATGGGCGACGACGGGGTGGCGGCATACAGCATTGCGTGCTATCTGTTCCCGCTGGTGTATATGATTTGCAACGCCGTGGCACAGTCGGCACAGCCCATCATCAGCTTCAATCACGGGGCCGGAAAGCAGCCCCGAGTCTTTGGCACACTGCGGTTCAGCCTATTAGTGTCCGTGACGATAGGGGTGTTGGTGAGCCTTATGTTTCTTTTCTTCTCGCCCACGGTGGTGCTGTGCTTCCTCACGCCGGAGAGCCCGACATACGCCATCGCCTCGGCAGGACTGCCCTACTATGGTTCCGGCTTCCTGTTTATGGCCTTGAACATCTGCATTGTGGGCTACCTGCAAAGCATCGAGAAATCGGGTGCTGCCAGCCTGTTCACCATCCTGCGGGGCATCGTGTTCTTGGTGGCGGCGTTTGCAGTGCTGCCCAGACTGCTGGGCACGGCGGGGCTGTGGCTGTCGATGCCATGCGCCGAGTTGCTAACGACGGCAGCGATAGTCGTTTATGCAATAGCCACACAGCAGCGCAGAAAAAATTCATCGACCGAAGCAAGAAAACCGACCGAAGTGAGACATAATAACAATAAAATATAGAAATCAATTAAAAAGACTTTATGAGAGCCTCGAACAAAACATTTTTCACTGCGGCAGCATTGCTGTTTTTTCTTACTTTTGCCCCATCGGTAGTGGCCCAACCGGGCGGATTCGGTGGCGGAAGACCCATGGGACCCCCTCCGGGTGGCGGCGGCAACCGCCCCTCGATGAGCGACCGCGAACGGTACAGACGGATGCGCCAGCAGGAGCAGGCCGCCGAGAAGGCGCAGCAGGTGAGGCAGAAGAAGACTGTGAAGGAAGGCGACGTGTTTAAGGTGGTGGGGACGCTGCAGGACAGTGTGAGCGGCGAGGCCATACCTTACGTGAATCTGGCAGTGCTGAGCGCCGAGGACACCACACTGGTGAAAGGCGGCATAACGGATTTGAACGGCTATTTCGAACTGACCAACATACCGCAGGGCAATATGCTGCTGCGTGTGTCGGCCATCGGATACAGGAATGTGCTGATACCTTTCACGGTTAATAACAACACGGCACTGGGGACGCTGAAGCTGGTGCCGGGAGCCACCACACTGACGGAGGTGAAGGTGACGGCAGCCCGTCCGCTATACGCCATGGATGGGGAGAAGCTGATATATAACGTGGCGGACGACCCGACCATCCAGACCGGCACCACGAGCGACGCACTGCAAAACGCGCCGGGAGTGGAGGTGGACATCGAAGGGAACATCACGCTGCGGGGTGTGTCGAGCGTTGAGATTTGGGTGAATGACAAGCCCTCGCGCCTGACGGAGGAGAACTTGAAGACCTATCTCGAAACCCTTCCGGCCAACGCCTTGGACCGCATCGAGACCATCACGAACCCGTCGGCCAAGTACGCCACCAGCGCAGAGGCCGTGATAAACATCATCACCTCGGCATATATCAAGAGTAATCATTTTGTGAGCTTTGGTGTAAACGGGGCTACTCAGCCTTTCGTATCGCCCTGGGTGTCGTATACCTGGGCCAATGAGCGGCTGTCGGTGAACCTGTATGCCAGCGGACGCTACAATTTCTCGAACAACGAGGGCTGGAACCGCACGACTTATTTCAAGGACCGCAACGAGACCCCCGACGGATTGTACGACTCGGTGGCGACCGAAGGGTATGAGACACAGAGCGACAACCGGCGGCTGAACGGCAACCTGTTTGGGCGTGTGAGCTACGAGATAGACTCAATGACGAATATCGATTTTATGGGTCACTATAATTATAGCTACTCGAGAGGGGAGAATTTCCTGCAACGCTACCGCAACGATTGGCTGAGCAACGAGATGTACCAATATTTCGATACGAACCTCAGCAAATCGGGGTCGGGATTTGGCATGGCGGGCATTGATTTTACCCATAAGTTCGACAAGAACGGCCACAATATCCGTGCAAGCATCCAAGAGAATTTCAACAACGGAAACAGCCAGACGGATTTTATACGCCAGTATACCACAGGGACGGTATATTCCATCGGCGAGAACTTTGACAAGTGCTATCTTGACAAGTATTTCAACAATAACCTGAACGCCGATTTGCGCTACAACCGTCCTTACAGCGAGAGCGGAGAGTTGTCGTTCGGGCTGGGATATGGACTGAAAAACATTTCGCGCAGATATAATGTGATAGATACTGTGGAGACCGAGGGGGTGCGCGACGAGTTGCGGAGCTATGACTTCGACGACACGGAGCACGCGGTGGAGGCCGACGTGGAATGGACCCGCCGCTTTGGGAATTTCACCTTGGAATTGGGCATGGGGGCGCAGTATGAGCATATCGACTTCCGTTATTTCGGCAGTGAGACCTACCCCTTCACCATCGACAGCCTGGCCAAAGGGTTCATGACTTATAACCCCTCCATCCATCTGTCGTATCGCACAGAGGATATGCACAACTTTAAGCTGAACTACTCGCTGAGGATGCGCCATCCAGGCGAGGAGGATATATCCACTTACAAGCGCTATTCGGTGGACAGCTATCGCACGGGCAACCGCGACCTGACATACAGCTATACGCACAATGCCGAGATTGGGTGGAACAAGTATTTCATGACTTTCGGCAACGTGGGACTGGAGGGCTACGCCCGATTGAGCACCAACGAGATAAGCAGCCTTACGACATCGACGGACGAGGCGGACCCGATACTGGACCGCATTGTGCAGTTTACTGTGCCGTACAACATGGGGTCGTCGTACCGAGTGGGAGGCACGGCGTTTGTCACCTTCCGCCCGTCAGGATTTGTCAATGTGCGGCTGTACACCAACGTGTATGACTATGGCTATCAATTCGACCAGGGCGAAAAAGGTATCCTGTCGGCACACAAGGTGTCGTGGAGTATCAGGCTGAATACATGGGTGAAGCTTTTTGACCAGTATCAGGTGTTTGCCTCGGCCAACTATTCATCGCCCACCATAAGCCTGGCCGCCGAGCGGAAGGCCCGCTATTACCTGAACTTCGGTGTGAGGGCGGATTTCTTCAAGCGCAAACTGTCGGCCTTTATCAATGTGCAAGACATCTTCAACTGGGGCAAGACTGTGGGGTCGGGCTCACTGAACACCAACCCCTATCTGCTGAGCGAGAGCAACAACTACACGCTCAACAGCCGGTATATCTCGGCCGGCATCACCTTGCGTTTCGGCAAGATGGAGCTGGAGAACCGCTCGAAGAGCGGGGCTGAGGATACTGCCACTACAACAGAGTAATCTGCCCGTCAGAGATATTATTTTCTTTCGTCCAAAGGGCTACCTGCAATGAACACTACGGCGGGTAGCCTTTTTTGTTTGGGCGCAGGAAAAGTTGCGGCACAGGGACAAGGGGATGGACAACAGTACTGGTCGATGGGAATAAAGAAAGCCGAAACCCTAAGATTTCGGCTTTCTTGTTGTCCATCCAGGACTCGAACCTAGACTGGCTGATCCAGAGTCAGATGTGCTACCATTACACCAATGGACAATCTTGTTATTTCAGCTTCGGAAGACTTTCTTTCCTCTCAAAAGCGGGTGCAAAAGTACTACTTTTTTTTCAATTGACAAAGAATTATTTTTTATACAGCAGTTTACTTACTGTATTTCAGCGAAATATTTTTTAAGTAGCAGATTTAAACCGCCATAAAAAAAGGGTTCTGATGACCTTTCGGACAGAAAAATGGACCTATTTTTCGACATGAAGAAAGACTACCACACGATACACAATAAAAGAATGGGCTTGCCGTTATGGAAAAATGGCAAAAAAAGTATTCGTAAGTGGTTGCTACGACCTGCTGCACAGCGGGCATGTGGAATTCTTCCGCCAGGCGGCGGAATACGGCGACTTGTATGTCGGCATTGGATCGGACGAGACGGTGCTGCACTACAAGGGACATAAGACCCTCTATCCCGAACATGAAAGGCTGTTTATGGTGAAGTCAATCCGATATGTGAAGGATGCCTTTATCAACCAAGGCAGCGGCGTGCTGGATTTCCTGCCGACCCTCGACATGCTTAAACCCGATGTGTTGGTGGTGAACTCGGACGGCGCCTCGGCCGAGAAAGAGGCAGTGTGCAAGGAACGGGGCATGGAGTATGTGGTGCTGGAACGCACCCCGCATGAGGGCATGGAGGCTCGCAGCTCGACCAGCCTGAAGGCCAGTCTGGGAATAGGCCAGAACGGCCCCTCAGGGCTACCCACACGGCTGGACCTGGCCGGGACATGGATTGACCAGCCCTATGTGAGTTGTATGGCTCCCGGATGGGCCATCACGATTTCGCTGCTGCCCACTTTCGAAATCAGGGAGCGGTGCGGCCTTTCGACTTCGACACGAAACCAGATTAAACGCATCTGGCCTTTCCAGTTGCCAAACATGGACCCCGAAATGCTGGCAAGGCTGGTGTTCTGCTTCGAAAACAGCCCGGAACGCGAGGACGGCATCATCAGCGGCGCACAGGACGCTATAGGCATCTGCATCCCCGGATTATGCCGCCATTACTATGACAACCACTTCTGGCCAGAGCGTTTTGAGCATTGCAATGACAAGAGGGTGCTGGATTGGCTGGAGAACCATATCTGCCTGATACCGATGGACCCCCGCAGCCCGGACTGCAATGTGACAACCGGAAAGGATATTACTAAAGAGAAGGTACAGCGTCTGGCACAAGCTGCCGACGACTGCTGGAAAGCCATCCTGGATATGGACTTCGGAGCCTTTGCACAGGCGTATCGGGCCTCATTCAACGCACAGACAAGTCTCTTCCCCGCCATGATTCAGGGCTGCGTGCAGCCATTTATTGACCGCTACTCGCAATACGCTGATGTACACGCATGGAAGATGCCCGGAGCTGGCGGAGGAGGTTATCTGGCCTTGGTGGTGGAAGACACCAACACTTTTTGCCAACAGCATCCCGAAGGGATACCTATCCATATCAGAAGAAGCGAAAACAATTGATAATGAAAGCCGTAGAGAAACGTTACTTAAAATCTTTCGTGCTGGTGACCACACTGTTCCTGCTATGGGGACTGGCCAACAACATGACCGACACACTGCTGTCGGCATTCAAGAAAATCATGTCGATGAGCGACACACAAACGTCGCTCATCCAGTTTGCCTTCTATGGGGCTTATTTCTGCCTGGCATTGCCCGCAGCTTTGTTTATCCGCAAGCACAGCTACAAAAGCGGGGTGCTGCTGGGACTGAGCCTTTATGCCTTGGGGGCAATCCTGTTCATGCCCGCCGCCAAAGCGGCCAGCTATGGGTTCTACCTGATTGCGATATATATCATGGCCGGGGGCTGCTCAGTGCTGGAAACTACCGCCAACCCCTATATCCTTTCGATGGGTTCACCTGAGACGGCTACCCGACGGTTGAATATCGCCCAGGCGTTCAACCCCATCGGGTCTATCTTGGGCATACTGCTGAGCAAGTATTTTATTCTGAGCGACATATCGCTTTATTCCATTTCGGGCACCTACATGACGTTGGGGCTTGTGCTGATTGGGATTTTGGTGGTGATGCTGGTGGTGAAGATGCCTTCGGGCAGCCACACAGCAGAACAGACCACAGGGCTGAGAGCCGTTTTCAGACGGCTATGGGCTAACCGCAGTTATCGGGGCGGTGTAGTGGCTCAGTTTTTTTATGTGGGGGCCCAAATCGGGGTGTGGAGCTTCACTATCCGCATCGTGATGCAGGAACTCGGCATGACCGAGGCTGCGGCTTCGACGGTGTACCTTGTATCCATCATCGGGTTCTGCCTGTCGCGCTTCATCTACACATGGCTGATGAAGTATTTCGCCCCCCAGAGGCTGCTGGTGTTCGGGGCTGGCATGTCACTGGGATGCTCTGCGGCGGTAATTGCGCTGGCCGGGAGCGGATGGGTTCTGGTTTGTTTCTTGATTCTCATCAGCGTCTTTATGAGCCTGATGTTCCCCACCATCTATGGACTGGCTCTGGAGAACGTTGAACGCCCAGAAGCAGGGGGTCAGCCCGGCGACGCCAAAATCGGTGCTTCGGGATTGATTATGGCCATCCTGGGCGGTGCCTTGCTCACTCCGCTACAGGGCTTTGTGAGCGACACCTTTTCCATCCACATTTCGTTCTTCGTGCCGCTGGCCTGCTTCACCGTGGTACTGATCTACGCCTTGTCTGTCAACAAATTGAAAAACGAGAAGAAATGAAAAGATATTGCCAGATGCTGGAACTTGTCAACGACAAGGAGCTGATTGAGAAATATGCCGAGGTGCATGCTCATGTATGGCCGGAGGTGATGGCCGGACAGCATGAGGTGGGAATTTTGGATATGCAGATTTACAGATTCGAGAACAAGGTATTTATGATATGCGACACTGTGGATGATTTCGATTGGGAACGGGACATGGCCCGCCTGGCGACACTGCCCCGGCAGGCCGAATGGGAGGCATACGTGGCAGAGTATCAGGGCTGCGACCCCGCTGCTCCATCGGCCGCGAAATGGCACTTGATGGATAAGATTTTCCAGCTTGAATAAAGAGGAATTCTGAATTTGAGCAAGAGCAAAAAAAGGCTCACCTGCACGGAACAGATGAGCCTATATTTGTTTGCCTGAATATTTTAGGAGGTATGGGAAGAATGCTTGTTGGCCACACGGTCTTTGGCTTTCTTCTCCCGTTCTATCCACTCTGACTCCGAGATGGCCAAAGCAGACTCCATGATTTCGGTATTGGTGGGACGAGGGTGCTGATGCCAACAATGCGACTCGTACTCAGCCACCGCCATCGGATAGCGGGAATTCAAGTCCTGATAGGACTGATAGAGGGTGTTCTCGTAGCGCCCGGCACGTTTATAAATCTCATCCATCATGCCGCGCCACAAGGCCCCGAAATGGACTTTTTTGCATATCGTCCAAATGGTAAGCACAACCCACAGCACCGCGATAGCCATATACGACCCTCGCAGCAAAAGGGTACGCTTCTTGAAACGGTAGCCCCACGAAAACAGAAGGCCGCCAAAGAAAGCAATAATAGCAAACAGCAGCAACAAAGCCAATATTTTCGACCAGTTGCTTTTAAAGATACGATTGAAGTTCATTTAGTACAATAGGATGGTGGTTATAAAATCATGGCTTTAAGCAAAAACATCTATTTTGTCCACTGCTAAAAAGTCGTTTTATCAAGGAATAGCGGTGGCTAAAATAACAATTCAGCACACACGCCATTCATGTTCATAACAATAATTGGGACCCACATTAAAACTGTTATTGTATAGCATCTTTAATACAATCCACTATATAGCGCACATCATCATCCGATACATACGGCCCCGCAGGCAGACACATCCCTACCTTGAACATTGACTCACTGACGCCATTCACATAGGCAGGGTTATTCTTATATACTGGCTGTTTATGCATGGGCTTAACTATCGGCCGGGTCTCAATCTGTGCAGCATCTAAATATAATCGCAATGTCTCAACATTATCATTAGGTTGGCAGTCTGTCGTGGTGGAATCTACTGCATGAATCACCCCTGCGGCACCTCCAACAGCACTAGTTATTACTTTTTTATAGGCATTCTCTTGCCCTTTGACTCGTAATTCTGGATCGAGACACATAGTACAGAGCCAATAATTAGCATCATATTCTGCCGATGGAGCCTTTATCAAGGTCACTCCATCTACGCCCGCAAGTAGCTCTTCATACAATTTCTGCACATGCTTGTGATGACGCAAATGCTCTTCCACTACAGTCATCTGGCCACGGCCGATACCCGCACAGACATTGCTCATACGGTAATTGTAACCAATGGCCTCGTGTTGATAGTAGGGATACGCTTCACGAGCCTGGGTAGCATACCACATAATGGTATTGGCAGCCTCCTTATCAGGACATATCAACGCGCCGCCACCGCTGGTGGTTATCATCTTATTCCCATTAAAGGAGAGAACACCATATTTGCCAAATGTACCTAACACCTGCCCATTGAAACGAGAGCCAAAACCCTCGGCAGCGTCCTCTATAACTGGTATGTCGTACTTCTCGCCAATCTCCATAATGCGCTTAATATTATATGGCATACCATATAATGCTACCGGCACGATGGCCTTGGGATACTTACCAGTTTTTGCCTTCCTGTCCACGATAGCTTCTTCTAACAAATCAGGATCCATATTCCAGGTATCCTTCTCCGAATCCACAAAAACAGGTACAGCACCTAAATAAGTAATCGGGTGCGATGAGGCGCAGAACGTAAAGCTCTGCACAGCCACCTCATCTCCCGGCTTCACACCGCAAGCAATCAAAGCCAAATGCACCGCAGCGGTACCTGAAGAGAGGGCCACCACTTTTTTATCCTGTCCCACAAACTGTTCCAAATCGGCTTCAAATCCATTCACATTGGGACCTAACGGCACCACCCAATTGGTGTCAAAAGCCTCTTTCACATACTTCTGCTCCATGCCGGCTTCAGACATGTGAGCCAGACAAAGATAAATACGTTTCCTATCTGACATATTCACATATTCAATTACTTTTACAAATTAAAAACGCCAAGAACGAAATACAAACAAAAAACTCAATCAAATTTGAAGCACATCTTCTTCACCCAAGGGTTCCCATTCCCCATCTTTTGCTTCAAATAAGACTGTACCCGGTTCTAAACAGACTAAGTTGTGCCATTGTCCTGCCGGGATATTCATTCCAATACAATTTGTATTAGGCGCACACACCCACTCCCCTATCACATTTCCATTATCGTCATAGAATATTTCCTTTAGAGAGCCTTTTATTACGATCATTGTCTCAGAACTTTGCCTATGTCGGTGTATGGGCATGATTGTCCCTGGCTCCAATGCATTCAGCATACGTTGGCTCTTTTCGTCTGGACTATCTCGCAAATCAAAGTTCTGCCTAAGCCGAGGACTCACCTTGGCCTTTGCTGACAAAGATTGCAGAACGGAACTTTCAATTAACATTCGCTTAAATTATATTGGCTTATATCTCTCTCAAAAAGAAAACCGTATAAATATTTTACCGTTATTCTAAACGGAGTTGTTTCAGAGTACAGAGAATATTTCCATCGATTCTTCCAAATCATCCTCAAAATATTCAAATGCGCCATTTTTTTGTTTTCATAATGTTTATGTGGCCTGACAGAAAGAATATCTTGTAACATCCGACATCCTATGGACGAAAGTGCCTTTCCCCCTTTCACAAATTCTGCCACTTCATCTATTGCCCTTTCAAACTTCAACAATTCGAATTCCTCACATTTGGATTTAAAAGACTCCATATCAGCATCCTCAACTGCACTCTCTTTCAGCACTATCCAATCGCACACATTTTTCAATGTCAGACCTTCCTCTATTAAAAAATGGGTCCTCGCATGGCACATGAAAAAGAACGCATTAAACAGCCAATTTGGTTTCAGCACATTATTAGCATTGAATGCAGAGCATTCACCCCCCAACAGCGACTTTAAAAAACTGTCCATTTCTTTATCAGTTCTACTCCCCTTAACTCCAATACAGAACTGATGATTCTCAACATGAACTCCGTTGAAGGTGAAATGGGAGTGTTTGGATTCTGACTTATCCACGCTGACACCCAACCCTTCAACTATTTGATTACCTTTCTCAAAATCCCCCAACAGACAAATATCCAAATCAGAAGATGGCCGGTGAAATGGTTTAGGATAGAAAGATGCATACGAGAAACCTTTTAAAACGTAAGTCTTTATTCCACGCTGAGCAAATAAATCGGCCAGTTGACATAACACACCCCATCGGTGGAGGGAATTTTGCTCAATGACCATACTCTGCCCCATCCACTTATACCGCAACTCTTCATCTATATCACAATCCTTCAGAGCCAACATGCCATCACAAGCTATAGCTCCGACGCCCTGTTTCAATGACAAATCATATACCTCCTGCCAATTAATATCATTAGGCAAGGACGATGGCTCCTCCTTGCCTAATGCAATTCTTATCAACTGGAATAGCACTTGCACAGAAATGCTATCCCCTGTCAACACAGACGGGTTATATACAGTTGATTTCAAACAAGATTTCTTTTTGGAAGAGGTATGTGCAATATCTCTAAAACAGATAATTAGTGGTTACTTTCCATTCAATACTTCCGCCAGACCATCTTGTTGACAATACCGGTGTAGCTCTGAATAATCTTCACCACTTTGGTGCTTACATTTTCATCGGTATAGTCTGGCACGGGGATGCCGTGGTCACCATTCTTGTTCATCTCCACGGCGCAGTCCACCGCCTGGAGCAGCGAATGTTCATCGATTCCGGCAATGAAGAAACACGCCTTGTCCAGAGCCTCAGGACGCTCAGTAGAGGTCCGGATACAGACGGCAGGGAACGGATGCCCCACACTGGTGAAGAAACTGCTTTCCTCCGGCAGTGTACCGCTGTCCGACACCACCGCATACGCATTCATCTGTAGGCAGTTGTAATCGTGGAAACCAAGAGGCTCATGTTGTATGACACGGGGGTCCAACTTAAAACCAGTTGCTTCCAACCGCTTGCGAGAGCGGGGGTGGCAGGAATAAAGAATCGGCATATCGTACTTCTCTGCCATTTTGTTAATGGCATTGAATAAAGACAAGAAGTTCTTCTCGGTATCGATATTCTCTTCGCGATGAGCTGAGAGCAGTATATAGCGACCTTTCGCAAGACCCAAACGCTGATGAATGTCAGACGCTTCGATAGCAGGGAGATTCTGATGCAACACCTCTGCCATCGGACTGCCCGTGACGTAAGTACGCTCTTTCGGCAGCCCACAATCAGCCAAATAGCGCCGTGCGTGTTCGCTGTATGCCATATTGACATCGGAGATAATGTCGACAATCCGGCGGTTGGTCTCCTCTGGCAGACACTCGTCCTTGCAACGGTTGCCGGCCTCCATGTGGAAAATAGGGATATGAAGACGCTTGGCCCCGATTACACTCAGGCAGCTGTTTGTGTCGCCCAAAACAAGCACAGCATCAGGCTGGGTTTCAACCATCAATTGGTAACTCTTGGCAATGATATTGCCCATCGTCTCGCCTAAATCATTTCCGACTGCATTCATATACACATCAGGGTCTTCCAGTTTCAAATCTTTGAAGAACACCCCGTTGAGATTGTAGTCATAATTCTGACCCGTATGGGCAAGCAAACAGTCAAAATATTGACGGCATTTGTTTATAACCGCCGCCAGACGAATGATTTCTGGACGTGTGCCGACAATAATCAGCAACTTTAATTTTCCGTTATTCTTAAACATTTTCCATTTATTAGCTTGTTATTACTCACCTTGATGGCATCAAGGTCGCTCAACGATGTTAATCGCTGTCCGTAACTCCATTTCTCTTCCGCAATATCGTAGACAATTTCACAGACCTTCCACCTATTCGGGAAGAAGAACAACAGAAAATCGTCCGTTAATATATCGGTTTAGAATTGGGGCAACTACGATATAAGATTACTGAAGCCCCGGTCTGCGGCAGTTATTGAACCGGTTCAAAAAAGGTGTCGGGCCTGGCGGGGTCAAAGACCTCGTTGCAGTACATTACCGTTACTAAATTTTCTGTGTCTGAAAGGTTGATGATGTTATGTGTGTATCCCGGAAGCATGTGTACGCACTGTATGTTATCACCCGTCACCTCAAATTCTATTACCTTGCCTTCGGGGTCGTTAAGGTTCCGCTCCTGAATCAGGCCATGGCCGCTCACCACGATAAAGAACTCCCATTTGGTGTGATGCCAGTGCTGCCCTTTGGTGATTCCGGGTTTGCTGATGTTGATGGATACTTGCCCACAGTTGAGCGTGTGAACCAACTCGGTGAAGGAGCCGCGCTGGTCTACATTCATCTTCAACGGGAAGGCGACCTTTTCTTTCGGCAAATAGGATAGATAGGTGCTGTAAAGTTTCTTGGCAAAGGACCCATTGGGTATTTCGGGAATGGTGAGGGTGCGGGGCTGTTCGGCAAAGGAGTGAAGCAAGTCAACTATATGACCCAGCGTTGCCTTGTGAGTAATGGGGACATAGCAGTAGCGTCCAGCGCTGTTGGGCATCACCTCCAAACCATTGAATTCGCAACGATGTTCGTCCCCTTTCAAGCAAGCAATCATCTCGGCTACCAAGTCATCGATGTATAGAAGCTCCAATTCCACAGCAGGGTCGTTGACTGTGATAGGAAGGTCGTTGGCAATATTGTTACAAAACGTGGCCACAGCGCTGTTGTAGTTCGGACGGCACCATTTGCCAAAAAGATTGGGAAAGCGGTACACTAACACGCGGGCGCCAGTCTGCCGACTGTATTCGAAGAAGAGGTCTTCCCCCGCTTTCTTGCTACGACCGTATTCGCTGTTGCCGAATCGGCCTGTCAGGGAGGCCTGTTGCGATGAGCTGAGCATTACTGGGCATGTGTTGCCGTGGCGCTTCAGCGCATCGAGTAGCAGTGTGGCAAAGCCGAAGTTGCCTTCCATAAATTCGGAGGTCTCCTTCGGGCGGTTGACACCTGCCAGGTTGAATACGAAGTCGCATTCGCTGCACCACTGATCCAGTTCTTCTGCGGTGTTTCCCAAATCGTATTCAAACACTGCCTCTACCGGCTGGCTGAGGCTCCAGCTTTTCGATTTACCGTCTTTTATATTGTTCAGTTCTGCACAAAGGTTCTTCCCTACGAAGCCTTTGGCTCCAGTCACAAGGATTTTCATTGCGGTAGGTTGTTATTTTTCTTTAGGCACGAATCTGTGTTTCGGGCTTGGTTATCGCTCGATTCCGGCCAGTTTAGAGATTCGGAACTATTTGGCCAAATTGGCAACACCGTTCAGCTCATTCTGGATATACTCCAACGAGGCGATCTTGGCCTTGGTTTCCTCAAGGTTGAGTCGTTTGGTGTTGTTGGAGTTGAACTCATCAATGGTCACTCGCTGTGTGTCGCCGTCTTTGAAGAATTTGTCGTAATTCAAATCACGGTTGTCGGCCGGCACCCGGTAGAAGTCACCCATGTCCACAGCTTTGGCACACTCCTCTTTGGTGAGGAGGGTTTCGTACATCTTTTCGCCATGACGGATGCCTATGACCCGGATGTCTTCTTTCTTGCCTCCAAAGAGTTCGCACACGGCTTCGGCCTGGGTCTGGATTGTGCACGCCGGCGCTTTCTGGACGAGGATATCCCCGTTTTCACCATGTTCAAAAGCGAACAGCACCAGGTCTACGGCTTCGTCGAGCGACATGATGAAACGGGTCATGGATGGCTCGGTGAGTGTGACAGGGTTGCCGCTGCGTATCTGGTCTATCCACAGGGGGATGACCGAACCACGCGAACACATCACATTGCCGTAACGGGTGCAGCAAATCTTGGTTTTTCCGCTGTAACGGCTTTTGGCCACAGCCACCTTTTCTTCTATGGCCTTGGTGATACCCATAGCGTTGATGGGATAGGCTGCCTTGTCTGTAGACAAGCAGATGACAGATTTTACGCCACTCTCGATAGCGGCAGTGAGCACGTTGTCTGTACCGATGACGTTTGTGCGGACAGCTTCCATGGGGAAGAACTCGCACGACGGAACCTGCTTCAACGCTGCTGCGTGGAAGATATAGTCAGTCCCAGGCATCGCCGCACGGCAGCTCTCCAGTGACCGCACGTCGCCGATGTAGAACTTAATCTTGTGCGCAACATCAGGATATTTGACCTGATACTCATGACGCATATCGTCTTGCTTCTTCTCATCGCGGCTGAAGATACGTATCTCCCCAATATCCGTACGGAGAAATCTTTTCAATACAGCATTACCGAAGGAACCCGTCCCTCCGGTAATCATAAGGGTTTTATCTTTAAAAATAGACATATATTCAGTATTCTTTTTATATTTTCAACTTTTCTAAATACATCAATATGCAAAATAAAATGGGATTATTCCCGACATATGATGCTCACCATCTCCAAGACTCTTATAACAATAAGAAATCCTCTGCGACATTCTGATTGTATTGTTCATCGGCAGACAATACATGTCATCTATACAACTGACCACATCAATACACTCATTTTTATATCGTTCCTTAATAACCTCCATCACATGCTGACCAGATCTGCCCTCTCTTTTTGATTCTAAATAACAAATATGAGCATCTCTCACTCGTTTCCCTCTTTGTCCTATAATGGCAACTGCATAAACCTCTTCATCGTCTATGATAATGTATATATTTGCACTTGTCTGGCTCAGCCATCTGTAATATGCCTTTGTAGATTTCTGGACTGTCACGTCTTCGCTCTCATTTTCTTTCTCTATTCCAGTCCCATCATATTGAATTCCTCGATTATCTGGAACAAATGGCTTCGTTGAATCCAACAATTTGAACAATGACCGCCAGAGACCCGACACTGAGTTCAATCTGAAACGAACCCTGTTTTCAAAGTATGTCCATCCAAAATCTTTTACTTGTATAACATTATCCGTAAATAATAAATCCAGACCGCTATTCTTTGCCTCTTCTTCGACTATCTTAAGCAATTCTGGCAGCAACTCTTTTGACTCATAGTCATGTTGAACAAAATAGTCACTAACATATCCTCCGACAGTATGCAGACTCTCGCATTCGATAGGGACTCTTTCCACTATCATACAAGCCACCAACCTCTCCCCATCAAAGGCACAAGCCAGAATAACTTTCCCTAATGGATTATGCTCGAAACGCTGATGAAACCATGATTCAGACGGAGGCTCTACCTTACCCCTACTGGCAAGTCCCTTGACAATATCCTTGATATAGGCATCGTCTCTGCCATATTGAAAAATGAGGTATTCCATAATTCTATTATCTCAACATACGATATCATCCTGACTCATGGGGGTATACATTCCATCCTTACATTCCATAATGACTGTACCTGATTGCATTGAACGGACAGTATGCCACTGCCCTTTAGGAACATTGATGGCAACCGTTTCTCCACCAGGAATAAGATCCACCACTTCGACTACCTGATATCCATTCTGGTCATATAATAGTTCTTGAGCATGTCCTCTAACTATTACCACTGTCTCTGATGTAGTTCGATGACGGTGGATTGGGATTATAGACTCAGGCTCTATTGCATTCAACATTCGTTGAGATTGATCAGAGTCACTGTTTCTTAAATCATAATTCATCCTTAATCTATCCGAGCGTTTAGCTTGTTCGGTAAGATTATCTAATAATTCTGTATCTATTATCATGCCTTCTTTGATCTAAGATATTCCTCATGCAGGTGATAATATTTCTGCATAAAAAATAGATATGCACTCCCGAAAATGACAAATACGATAATCATATAAAGCCAATGCGGTATAGGCAGCAACAGCATCCCAAAGGAAATCATCAATTGAAGCAACATATAAATAGCTGATACCTTTGTATGAGGCATTTTCAATTCATTAGCCATAATTTGGTATGCATGCTTGCGATGCGCCTCACCTAAATGCTCATGCAATAGAATACGATGGCATATTGTGAGTACAGTATCCACTCCATATATAGTAAAAAATACGATATACGAAATGTCATTACTCATCACCATCAACTTTCCTACCGAGAAAATCAAGATAAAAGCCATACCTATAGCACCTACATCACCCGCAAAGCACCTAGCCTTTTTCCTGAAATTGAAGAAACAGAAGACCAATACGGCCAATCCCGTTACCAAAAGGAATGACATGTCTATAAAAGGTGTCTTACTATTGATATATATCAATGGTAATAACACCGCCAAAGAATACGCTCCAGTAATGCCATTGATGCCGTCCATAAAGTTGTATGCGTTGGTTATGCCCACACAGACTATCCAAGCAATGAGTACCACCCACCACAAATTCCACTGTAAAATACCCAACTCATGGAACATCAAGAACATGGCCGCAAACTGTACGACAAGCCTTACCCAATTGGGCATCGAACGTACATCGTCAATGAAACTCACAATGGCTATCATCGTCAGCCCAACTATAAACCATAAGTATTGTATACCAAAAAACACCGCCCATAGCCAGACACCGAACAAGAAAATGATACCACCTCCACGCAGAACATTTTTCGTATGGGAGCTTCTATTGTTAGGCTTGTCAATGATGTGGAACCGTTCTGCAATTCTAAAATAGAGTAACTCAATAATGAGCAGCAATACTGTAATAATTAATAACTGAGGCATTTTATAATTTCATCATATTGTCCAACTTATTCAAGCACTTCTCTTTTACAAAGTGTTCATTATAATATTTCAGAGCATTTTCACCTTTCTCTGCTAATTCTAATATATTTTTCTGTGACAGTTCGATAGCCAACTTTGCAAATCCCTCTGCATCATCAGCGGGTAGCGTCCATCCGCAATCCGCATCCTTGACCACCTCAGCCCCTTCTCCATTCAGTACCGCTAATATGGGTTTCCCTGCAGCCATGTATGAGGATATCTTCGCTGGGGCATACAATGCAAACAGCGGAGCGTTGCTCAGTGTCACCAGCATCACATCTGCCTGCTTGAAAAACCATGGCATCGTTTCCGACGGGAAACGCCCCAATGTCAACACCGTATCCTCCAATCCATGCTCTTTAACGAACTCACGCACCCAATCCAGCCTGCGACCATCACCAACAATCACCCATTTGATGTCTTTATGCCTCTTTGTCAACAGTGCTGCTTGCATAGTACACTCAAATCCATGCGCCTCACCAACCGCTCCAGCAAACATCAGCTTGAATCCACTCTTCAACACACCAGAACGCTCAATTTCTCTAACTGATGTTAAACTTTCAATACTCATCTCACCACTATCAGTGCCATCGCTCCATTGTGGGAAATAAACCAGTTTATCTTGATAATCACCGAATTTCAACACACTCTTCTCAAAACTGCGCGAACTAATGAGAATCATATCAGAATATCTATACTCACTCTTTACATAGTGTTTGAAGAGTCTCAGCACATATTCATTGTTGATACCTCCCGCTGCCGTTAGGCTATCCGGCCACAAATCAAGTACCCAAGTGTAAAGAGGAACTTTTCGGAGCTTTTTATATAACACTCCTGGTGCCGACATCATCACTGGAGACAACTGCTGAACAAACACACAATCATACTTATGCGCCATCGCATGAAACAACATCCACACCCAAGCCACTGATAAATAACTGAAGTAGTTCAGTATAAGCATGATCTTACTATTTCCACGGGGTATGATTGGCAGACGGGTAACTTTTACCCCGTTAATAACCTCATGCCTCCGTTTGAACCACCCATAACCTCGATAAAACACACCATCTGGATAATTCGGAACACCGCATACCACATGTACACAATGCCCCTCCTCAGCCCAGTGGAACGCGATATCATTACCCCTGAATACCTCAGGGTAAAAGTATTGACATACGAAAAGTATCTTCATTTTTTATAGTTATCCTTATTTACCTCCAATCGTATCTTCTCAGTTTAATTTTACAACGTTTAATATGAATGTATTCATAATCTGGACAGATAGGTAAAATACCAACCATACCTATATTTTCTTATACGCTGTAATATTAAACCATCTCTCATCATTCTAACGCCTGATAAAATTCGCCGAATCCATCAAGTGGTTATCCTATTCTTAATATTCGACAACCCCTCTTATGAACCCATGAACTTCTCGAGACACCTGTTCTTGTCGAAAAGGTATTCTGATCTCCAAAAATACGCCAATGCAAAGCGTATCAACTATAACGCGCTATAGAATTATACCTCTCCTTTTCCAACTCTTACCAAAAAATCCAGAATACTGTTAAAGTGCTTATCATAGTCGCTATATACAGGAAGCCTTTGTTGTGTCTTCTCTTGTAAAACGGTACAAAGTGTTGGATCTAAAATTAAAGATGCCATCTTATTAGCTGCATCCTCTGCATCCTTTGGATTATAATATAGACCAGCATCACCAATTACTTCACGGTTGAATTCAAAATCCGCAGCGACTATATTTAAACCAAAATACATTGCCTCAAGAGACGTTGCCGAAAATGTCTCCAACAAAGAGGGAAGGAAACAAATTGTACATTGGTTATAAATATTACTCAGCATCTTCTGTGGACATCTCCCGTGATTGACGATATGGTCTTCCACCCCATACTCCTTACTCTCATTCAAAATGCCTTTCAATGTAGGATCATCTTCGGGAATTGTTATATGGATGTTGACATTTGAGATTCCGTAGTTGTCTGTCAAAATTTTCAGGACTTTAGGAATAATGCTTAGGTTTTTATGAGGAAACGGGGCGGCGACACAAGCGATATCAACAAATCCCTTATTTAAATTCTTTTCCACATCAATTGAGAGAAATACTTTGGGTAACACATTAGGCACAACTTTAATGTGTTCCTCCGGCAAGTTCAGAAGTCTTACCAGTCCCTTACCAACAGTGGCACTTTGTGTTATTACATACTTCGCTTTTCGCAACATTCGAAGTTGGTTCATCCTATATAGTTTCATTCTCAGCCATGCCTTGAATGACAGTGTACCCCATGCATATTTATTGGGGTTAGTCACCCACGCATTTGCAAACCGCATTACCTCTAGTGTTTGAAAAGAAAAATAGCAAGGCGATGAAATTGTATATATAACATCCGGCTTATTATCCACCTCCCATACTGCCAACTCTTTTTTCACTCGACCATAACTATTCTTAAAATCTGGCTGTGTGGGAAATACAAAGTATTGCGTCCCTTTCAAATTCTCGAATGCACCTCCTACTGCTTCATCAACATCTGCAGAAGTGATATAATACCACTCCACATTATTTCGATGCTTAAGGGTCTCCATAAGAAAATTGCACGCAATTTGATATCCACCTCCAGAGACTTTTTTTGTGGAAATCGTATTTACTGCTATTCTCATTTTGGTAAAGACTTTTTCTTTCGTAACTTATAGCTGGAATAGATTAACGCCTTTGAGATACTGCTCTTGAACCTCAGCCATCTTAATGTTTTCATTCTTTGATATCTTGCTAAAACGTGAGCCATTTGACAGAACCGAAGCAACAAAATCTTTTATCTCATAGCGTAGGCCTTCGCCTACAAACGGATAAAAGTACTTCTTGTTTTGGTTTTGGTCTTCGTATCTTACTTCAAAATAATCAGTCTTCCACCAAGGTGCCGGTACATAAACATATCCTTTTGTTCCTGCTATAGTCATAGAGCCTTCGGTCTTCACACCAAGGCCGACCTGGAAAGAAGCTACAGCATGATCATAGCGGAACACCGCCTTAGTGTACATATCCACATCGTTTTTCATCTTGCTATAGAAGTTTACATTGCGAAAATCCATTCCAAGAAACTTGAAAATTGGAAGAAGTGGGAAACATGCATTCTCGCTCATACTACCACCGAACAGTTTACTGTCCAACTTTTCAGAGCTTTCATCCGTCAACGTTGTCACTGAAGCGTTCACTTCTACAATATCACCAATCACACGAGATTTTAGCAAGGAAAACAGATGACCAAAAGCTGGAGTAAAAGCAGTTTTTAGAGCCACCATCAACACTACATTCATGTCCTCGGCTATTTGGTATAACTCTTCCGCCTGTGACTTTGAAAAGACGAAAGGGGTCTCACACAACACGTGCTTACCTGTCAATAATGCCGACTTGACATATTCATAATGAGTATAATGGGGAGAAGCAATATAAACCGCATTGCACTCTTTATATAATTCATCAAGGCTCTGAGCCGCCAAAACGATGCCGTGCTCCTCACAAAAAAAACGGTTCTCGACACTGTTAGGATTGTAAGCAACTGTTATCTGCACACTATTCACATTGTCCGCCTCCGAAACAAAACGATTAGCGATACTTCCCGTACCAATTAAACCCAATTGGACAGTTTGTCGTTCCTGACGAAGTTGTGTGGATGATATTCCTTGTGTACGAGGAAGATAAACAACTTCACAGAACTCCTTGAGATAGTCGAAGTACCCTTCCCAGTCAGAGCCAATAGCAAAGATATCAACACCATACTTTTGAATATCATCAATCTTCTGGCCTCTATATTCCTCTATAACTATTTGGTCAGCAAGCCCTGTGGCCTTCACTGCCTCAATGCGTTCCATCACATTGTTGCAAGTGTTCATCTTCCCCCGTTCCAGATCAAAATTGTCTGTGGTGACACCTACTATCAAGTAATCTCCCAGAGCCTTTGCTCTTTTCAAAAGATTGTAATGCCCTCGATGAAACAAATCGTATGTACCATAAGTAATAACCTTTTTCATGATTAAATCCTTTGTGAAATCTTTTCTTTCGCATACTTAAAGCATATTGCCATAGCAAAAGTGAGTAGCAAATATGAAAAGAGCATTAAAACAATATGATTACCAAATACTTTATGAGCAATTCCTCTTGCCATTGGGTGAACAACGAACAAGTATGACGAGAGTCCTCCAATCCAGACAAAAAGTTTTTTTGTAAGGTTCATGAGGCAAAAAATCTCTCCTAAAACTAATAAAAGGAGCAAAGCTATTAGAGGGACAAAAAGCCAAGAATAGAAATTAAAACTTGCAATGCAAATGATGACAAAAAGGACTAAAGCCATTAATACTAGCAAAAGCCAATTACTTGGCAGCCTTAGATTTCTTTTAGTGTTAGCGACCCATATTCCAAGACAAAAAATCGGAACCCATCCAATGAAATTCCTACGCAACCACTCTAATGATTGTGAAGATTCTTTAAATGCCCAATAAGCAATCGCCATCAACAAGAACCCAACCAATGACCAAATCAGCATGCAAATATTCATTGACGTATGGCTTTTATGTATTAATCTGAAAATTAAATAAAACAGATACAATTCCCACGTTAGCCCAAAGTACCAATATATTGAGGGATTTAGGGGAAGTACCATGTACCATACATTCCCTAAAAGACTCAGGGATAAAACACTGCTCAGCAAAGATAACCAATCGCGCGAAAACAAAAATAATAAAGAGTATAACAACACCGCTGGTAGTAATAAGGTAATTAGTTTCCGATAATTGCTTGCCAAAAAACTTGATGAGTTTAGAGACCCTTTCCCGTATTTTGTTTCTAATCCAAAGCCAGAAATAAATACGAAAACAGGAACTCCAATCCACCCCCAAAAAGCAAACAAATCTCCCAATAGCATAATGGATGGACGAGTTAAACTTCCCCAAAAAGCTTCTGTCTTGGCTATTTTAAAAGTCATCTCGTTGCAGCCAACGAATCCGAAATTGCCAACTAATATGTTATGGACAACTATTCCCAAGATAGCAATTCCACGCCATAATGTTGTTTTGTCTCTATCTATTGTCATATGATTATATAAAATGCTTATCTCTTAAATCGACAAAAGCTGCTATCAATTGATCATAGTCTTTTTCAGTGAGGTACCCAATATGCCCTACTCGGAAAACAGTATTCTTCATATCACCTCCATTAGGACATACCCACATTCCATACTCATCCTTGATTTTTAAAAAGATTTCAAAAGCAGATTGAGTTGTGGGATGCAACGGTGTAACAGCATTGCTCAATGATTCACTGAAAATCTCAAAGGGTAGATTATATTCTTTTAGTTTATTGCGAAAGTATTGAGCAAGTCGAGCTGTTCTTTCAACTTCGGCCTTATCTCCACCCGACTCATCAATCTCTTTTAATCGCACATTAATTTGTCGAAGAACCCCAACTGCTGGAGTCCAGGGTGTTTGTCCTCGCTCTTGGTTTTTTAGGGCTAGCTTTAAATCAAAATACTGACAGCTACACTTCGTTTTCCATATGCGTTCCAAGGCAGATGGCGCAAGAACCATCACGGCGATTCCAGGAGGGCAGGCTAACGCTTTCTGACTTCCTGTAATCATCACACCCACATCTAATGCAGCCATATCAAAGGAGTCTGACAGGAATGTGCTGATGGTATCTACAATCAAGAAGCAGCCATTGCGTTTGCAAAAGTCGCTCACCATATTGATATCATAATGAACACCCGTTGAAGTTTCATGTTTTTGTAGAAGAAACGCAGTATACCCCTTTCCTTCATACGGAGATAACTGCTCAGGTTTTAAAGCCTTTCCTTGTTTTAACTTGATTTCAGTGAAAGGAATCTCGTGGAGTTCCAAAAGTTCCACAAAACGCTCACCAAATGAACCTCCATTAATAACAAGTGCTTTGTCCTCTTTTGTTAGACAGTTCATGATAGCTGTTTCCATGCCACCAGAACCGGAACAAGTCAAAAAAACCACATTACTATCATCTGTACTATGAGCAAACTTCTTTACAAGTCTTTCATTCTCTAACATAAGTTCGGAGAACTCCGCAGTACGGAAATATGGTACTTGCTCGGCTCCTATCGCCCGCACAGCGTCACTAGATTGTACTGGGCCTACCGTGAAATTAATCATAAGGATAACTCATTATAATCATTAAAGTCTACCATCAACAATGCTTCTATCAAGCGTACACTTCACATCAAAAATGACGTGATTCACCCTCAGAAGTTTAGGGACATATAGTCCTTCAAACTTCTTGTGAGCGACTGCTGCGATAGCCGCATCAAACTTTTCCGTTGGCAATTCGTTTACCACCTTGATACCATACTCGTGTTCTACTATAGCAGGATTAGCCCAAGGGTCATATACAGTGATATTGATGCTGTACTCCTTGAGTGCCTTGTAAATATCAATAACTTTAGTGTTGCGCACATCGGGGCAGTTCTCCTTGAAGGTAAAACCTAGGATGATAATATTGGAGTCAAGCACCTGAATGCCTTTCTTCAGCATCAGTTTAATGGTCTCGGTGGCCACATACTCGCCCATACCATCATTCATGCGACGACCGGCAAGGACAATCTCGGGATTGTAACCATGACGCTGGGCACATTGAGCCAAATAATACGGATCAACACCGATGCAGTGACCACCAACAAGACCAGGACGGAATGGTAAGAAATTCCATTTGGTACCGGCAGCTTCCAGTACATCTAGTGTGTCTATTCCCATCTTATTGAATATCTTAGAGAGTTCGTTCACAAATGCGATGTTTATATCTCGCTGGCTGTTCTCAATGACCTTGGCGGCTTCGGCCACCTTGATGGTCGGAGCAAGATGCGTACCTGCGGTGATGACGTTGCCATAGACTTCATTGATGTACTTACCGATTTCAGGGGTAGAACCGGAAGTCACTTTCTTGATATGCTCAACTGTGTGCTGCTTATCACCCGGATTGATGCGCTCGGGGCTATAGCCACCAAAAAAGTCTACATTCATTCTCAAGCCACTCACCTTCTCTACAACAGGGATACACTCGTCTTCAGTCACGCCGGGATATACAGTACTCTCATACACCACTACATCGCCTTTGCTAATGACTTTACCCACAGTGGTGCTGGCACCAATGAGCGGAGTGAGGTCGGGATTGTTGTCTGCATCCACAGGGGTAGGAACGGCGACCACATAAAAATTGCAGTCCTTAATCTTCTCAATGTCGCTAGTGCAAATGAATCCATGACTCTTGATAGCATTCTGAAGGATGTCGTCTGCCACTTCCAGCGTAGCATCGTGACCGGCCATCAGTGCATCGCAACGCTTCTGATTCATGTCAAACCCTATGGTTTTGTACTTGGTAGAAAACAGGCGTGCCAGCGGTAGCCCAACGTAACCGAGTCCGATTACACAAATCTTTGTCTCTTTCATTGTATTATTAACTATTGAATTGATTACAAATTAGCCCTATACCATTCTATTGCTTCATTCAGCCCACGGGTAAAGTCATACTGCGGGTCATATCCCAGCAGCCGCTTTGCCTTGCTAATGTCGGCATTGCTATGCTTAATATCCCCGACACGATCGGGGCCAAAATGAGGCTCTATGTTCTTTCCAAGTGCTTTGGTCAGGTCGTAGTAAATATCAATCAGATACTCCCGACCACCGTAGGCTACATTGAACGCCTCACCACTGGCTTCATCGGGAGCTAAGCAAGCCTTCAAGTTAGCCTCAATAACATTCTCAATGTAAGTGAAGTCACGACTCTGCTTGCCATCGCCATTGATGGTGGGCTGCTCGTCGTTCAACAGCTGCTTGATGAACTTGGGAATCACAGCGGCGTATGCCCCATGAGGATCTTGGCGGCGGCCGAACACGTTGAAGTAGCGGAGACCTATAGTCTTGAGTCCGTAGTGCTTAGTGTACTGCTTCGCCCATTCCTCATCGGCACGTTTACTAAGGGCATAAGGGCTTAAGAGGTTGCCCTCAATCCCTTCCTTCTTAGGAAGATGAACCTCGTCACCATATACAGAACTAGAAGACGCATAGACAAAAGTCTTTACTTTGTTCTGACGGGCCGCCTCCATCATATTCAACGTTCCCAGGATGTTGTTGGCGCAGTAGAATAGTGGCATCTCTATCGAGCGAGGCACACTGCCCCAGGCCGCCTCATTCAGCACATAGTCCACACTCTCACAAGCCTTCATACAGGTGTCAAGGTCTTTGATGTCCCCTTTTATAAACTCATAATTTGGGCTATCGAGGAACAAATCGACATTAGCCTGTTTGCCTGTACTCAAGTCATCAAGACAACGCACCTTGTAACCCATCTTTAAAATCGCCTCACAGAGATTGGAACCTATAAAACCAGCACCGCCTGTCACTAAGAATTGAGAGTACTCGGGAAAACGTAATTCCTTATATTCCATAGATTTAGATTATTATATGTTTAATTGAATTATTATTCTCTGGACAAAAACACATTTTTAACTCGCAAAATCAATTGTTTACTAAGTCATCATAATTGCCATCCCATCTTCGTATTTTGTTCATAAAGATTTCTGTATCTTTTTTTATCTCGAGGAATCGTGCTTTCATCGGAGCCAACAAATAATCAACCTTTTTTCGATCAAACGCAAAATTGATATTATACAAGGCTTTAGGATCTTTCTTTAAATCAAAGACGACAGCCAGTTCACCGTCCTCAAAAGCTTGATTAACGCTTACTTTATATCCAATGAGGTAATTCTCATCTTGAGCTCTCAGCCACATCGGTTTAGATGCGTGCATATCTGGACACCCCGGCCCCATATATTCTCCCAATGTGTATGGTAAACATGGCCTTGTTTCATCCAACATTGAATGTCCTTTGAAATAAGGACTCGGCTTTATTCCAACAACATCTAATAAGGTCGGTAAAATATCCCGAGAATTCTGATAAGTGTCAATAACACGACCCTTGAGACCTGGATGTCTGATAATTGAGTATATATGATAACTCTCTTCATCAAAGCAATTCACTCTTCTGCTATGTAATGGATAAAAAGTGTATGAAGATCCATGGTCTGCCGTTATTAACAACGTTGTATTATCCCACAAGCCTAATGACTTCAATCTGTTGCAGAATTCCTCAATAGCGTAATCAATATACCGTAACGCCAAATAGTATACAATATTACCTCTAAAGTCCGCACCCAATTCGTCCAGATACATCTTCAAAACTCTAATTTCTTCCTCAATCTGGTTATCATCTTGACAGTCATATGAAAAGAACGCAATATTGTTATGAGCCTCTTCTATCTGCATTGAGATGTAGAAAGGTTTATCAGATTCCCTATTTTTCAATATATCGTCTGCAATGAACTGGAGCTGTGTTCTTGCAGATGGCATATTCTGCCATTTCTCTGTACCCCACCTCTTTTTCATTAATTGAAAAGAAGTCAAACTCCCTAAATAATTACTTAAGAACAGAAATGCTTCTTTATCATTATATTTAAAATATCTCTCGAATGCCAGATAGAAGCGCTTCGCCGTCGGTGCATTTTTGCAGATATTCGCTTTTATATTGTTCTTAACAAGTTTTGAAAAAAAACCTTTATGAGCACGATGCATACCATTCAAATATTCACGACTGATACTCTTGTCAATCAATATATGATTAATTGACGGCAAGACATGATCCAGACCCCGCTCTATCAAATCATCAATATAATTTTCTTTACTATTTCTAAACAGTTCATACTCCTTCTGCAGCAAACACAAATCTTTTACCAAGTCAACACCCTCTAATTGTTGTCTTATCATCGCAGAGGCTTCGTCCTTGGACAATAAGTCATTGTAGAAGATTAGCCACGACTGGAATAACAAATCAGTACGACATTTCAACAGAGCATATTCCTCGCTTGTCAAACGCCTATCACCAATCAAATCATGATAGTATTTATAAATCCCGCCCCATTCGCTATTAAACTCAAAACCTGTGGTATAATAAAAATGATCAATATGCTTTTGCATTCCCGGACCGATTATATAATACGGATACGTAATAGCATAAGTTTCGTAGCCCACATCATGGAACACCTGGAAGTCCGTGACGGGAGATGTATTTAGCTGAAAGAAATACCCAAAATCATCTAATGTGTTTCTGCCAGTATACAAACTCCTAGTAGCAGCATTAGTATACGGCCCATGAGAAAACATTTTGCTAGGACAAATACTCTCTTTCTTTAACGAATCCAAAAAAGGAGTTGGTGAGACTTTACACCTACTTTTTCCAACTGATTCCCAAATAACGGAATCAAGCATCAGAGTTATGACGTTATTCATATTATGCCTCTATTATTTCAATGTAATCATTAATGAATCTATTTGCGTCAAAAAGCTTTTCTGCAATTTCACGGCTCCGTTCTCCCATTCGCACCCTCTGAGCTTTATTTAAAGCAAAAAATTTTATAAAAGCATTAGTTATATCATCAATGTTGTTGGGATTAAAAATAAAGCCATTTTCACCATCATGAACCATAATACTATTATCACTAACATCACTACACAAGACAGGTCTTCCACAACAGATATACTCTGATAAAGAGTTCGAGAACCCCTCATGAAATGATGGAAGGCATAAAACATCATATTGAGGTATGAGATCTGCCACCCTGTCTGTATTATCGTGGAGAGTGAACCTATCTTCAAGATCATACTTCTTTATCAGATCAACACCTTCTTGGAAATAAGTCTGCAGCTTCGGATTCGAAAAGGACTTTCTACCGTACCAGTCTATATGGTAATTCACAGTATTGCCAGTAAGTTCAAGTCGATGGACAGCCTCTACCAACCCATGAAAGTTCTTTTGCCACTCATAACGACAAAATAAGCCAATCTGCAAATGCTCATTATTTGGCATCGGATGAAAGGCATATTTAGATAAATCAGTATAGTTGGTAATCGTTCTGAGTTTACTGGATATAGACGGCATCTCATTTTTTAAATATCTGACCTGGGCATAACTGTTAGATACAATAAAATCAGATCTTTTGTAAATACGGGTTTTTATCAAAATCTTCTCCCATATTTTTTGAACTACTGTGCAATTTCTCTCTCCAGAAATCAATTTCACCTTCGGACGGAACAATAGTGGTGGGATCGCTAACACACTCAACCTCTGTGAAAAAGCGAATACCACATCCGCTTTTACGTGAAGAAGATAATGAAAGATTGACAACATCTTCACCAATCTTGGTTTATTAAGAGCCAACCTTTTCCGAACTATCTTATCCGATAGAGGATAACAATCCTCGCTATCTTCAAAAGTAGTAAGAGTTACAAGGTAACCTTTTTCTATTAACATGTTCATCAGCAGAGAGGCCTGCCTCTCTGCCCCACCTCGAGTCAAACAGGCATCAAAAAAAACTATCTGTTTCATTCCTATTGTTTGATTAAATCATCTAAAACAATTGATTTACCAAATATATAGTCCCACTCGTCAGGGATGAAAGAAACAAACCCTCCATCATGGTGGAATGTCAACTCCCCCACATACACTCTTTTATCAATCAAGTAAAAGTCAACCCTGACATGGGGAAAACCTGCTGATAAAACAGCGGCTAAGTGCTTCATTTGGTCAAATTCTGGGAAGTAATCTAAAGGTTTCGACGCGTTTTCGTGTCCGTTACACACTATAGGGAGGTGTTTCAAATCCATGTCGTAAAAATCGAACTTTGGCGGCATTCCCAATGGGTTAGATCGATCTGAAGCATAAAATAGATATTTCGGTTCACCATTAAAACAGAAGAACTTATAATCATTTAGTCCTCCGCTTTTGTCTGCCATATATTGTTCAACAATAACACGAGGTTTTACATTTTTATATGGATACTCGCGTCCTGCCCAATAATAGTTTCTAGATAAACTCTTGGAGATTATTTTCCGAGCTTTCGTAGAGTTAAAATCATATTTATTCTTCACCACTACAATCGTACCACTATCATGAGTGGTCTTAATAACAAAACTATTGGGTAAATCTGCAAGTTGTATCTGATCAAATGAATCATATACTCCAATAGTAGGGATTACAAAACCTTCTCCCAGTTTTTCCGTTACATATTCTTTAACCCCAACTTTATCTACGAGAGTTGAACAGTGTTCACTATTATTAAGGAGCTTTAACCTTTGAATCTTCTCATTAAACCTCACAGGGTTCTCCCAATTAAGCACTTTTCCGGTACGAAAACAGTACATCAATTTTAAGTACCTTTCATCCGAAAACAACCGATTAATCGGATACCATGCTAGCACACGCGCCAATATATATCGCGGATGCTTAATTATTTTTTTAAGTTGTCTATCCATTATTCAAATACATTATACTAAAATATCTATCCACAATCAACATTACTGCAAACTTCTTTATACTTAGAAGATAGGTATACAGGACACTAACGTAATCATCAGTCTGCCCAAATATCATTAAACGGGTAAATTGAAAAGAGATGTAATAAAATACTAAACAAGGACAGCCTGTGTTCGAAAAAGGAAACACAAGATGGACAAAACAATAATACAATAAGTATCGAGCGTATTGATACCCCAGAAGATATTGGAAGGCTCTGTAATAGAAAAGATAGCGGATGGGAAGGACAAGAGGGTGGTTCTCATGGTGGAGATCGAGAGATGCCGACCAAAAGCCAGAGATTTATTTTCAATCCACTTTCTATGACCTTCTTGCCGACTTGGCATCCTTAGGCAACACAATGCTTTTTTACAGTACAGTAGGACTCTGTGAACGGCTATTGACGCCGACAAGTTGCCATTCGTGCGGATAATCATTTTCGACATCAGTTCCAAGCCCGCTCCCAATGCAATTCCAAAACTCCACAAACTCGGTTAGGCCACACTGGACACTTTTCTGTATTGACGGCTAACCGAATAAGTACTCTAATAGACAAATCTTCCCACTAATGATTTACGCAATCAGCCGAAATGTTCCACACAAATTTTATATCAGCAAACTCACCACACAATAATCTGGCTATCAAAGCATTTACTATTTGCGCTAACGGTGACTTTAAAAATCTTTCTTGAATTGTTTTAACCTATTTTGCTGACCCACATGCATTCCAAATGCATTTGGTTCAAGTACAACTACATACCGAAGAGTTGCAACTATAGCCCAGTTCATGGTGCAGGCTTTGCATACATATACATCACCTTGCAAGTTTTACAGTGCATAGTCATAACTTTCCCCAATCTATAGGAATTTCATCACAATTTATCATCAGTTAAACAGTTGATATTATTTGAGGCCAACTAATTATAACTACAACTTTTATGCACATCTCCTATACTTACCCTCTATTAGTTGCAGCAACAAAACCCTTTCCATTTTCGAATTTGTGGAAAGATCTCTGATGAAGTGCTTTGTCATCTCCTTCATATTGGAACCACTAAAATTGGTAAAAACAAGCAGACAGAGTTTACTCCGAATAACTCGAACAATCCAAACAACGAAAATTTCCAGTGCAACATTCCCACAAGCCTAAAGGTCTTTGTTTTCTAATGTGAAAAAAGAGAAGCACATTCTCTTTTTTGTTGAGTTTGCCATCAATTATGGCATTCAGTTGAGGTAATTCTAGTTGGATTCAGCATTTGAAGATTGTCCTACATATTTGCGAAATTTGGATTTAATAAAAGGCATGATACACACCAACAAAATAACGCCCCAAATAAAACGTGGTATTTCCAAGAATACTGTTGCTCGTGGCATATATACAGCTTTAGCGGCAAATAATAATACAAATAGCAACTCATAAATACCGATAGACCGCTTGTTCTTTATAAGAATAACTGAATCTAAATAACGGAGAAACAAACCAGTAAAGAAGAGTCCAACAATCACTCCAATAAAACCAAAACTTAAATAGAAGAATCCCAGAATAGTGGTTCCAATGCCCCAACTTCTATCATAACCACCAAAAAACTGTTTATTAGCAAAACCTGCCGAACTAAAATCCTCGGGACTAACACCGAATGATTTCTGAATCAGGGTAGGCGCAAACGGGATACCACTCAACAAAGCATAAACTGGGTAAGATAAATAGTGCAACGATTCTCCTTTTACCTCTACGGCATACACATCAACTTGGTTAACATAGAAAGAAAAGCCAAGCTCATCCGTATAATCGAAAATTGTTTCATCGTCATTACCAAATCGGCCTTCTGAAGAGAATTGATCATACGCATCAGACATTCTCTTACCAAATGATAAATGGGTATTATAACCACGGGCAATTCCCACTAATGAGGCTAAAAGCATGGAGCCGATTAAGAGAACTAAGACAACAATCAAATTTAGACGTTTCCGTGAATAATATAGATAGCCAAAAAAGAATAAAAGAATAGAATAAATAAACGGACCACGATCACCGCTGAGAAGTCTCATTATACAATATAAAAGAAAAATAGCCAATGAAACGACTGGAAATCTTTTAATGTATGAAACGAATGAGGTGTGAGAAGATTGACTCCAAACGACAAATAATACAACTATTGCATTAATAACGTACAACAAATTTTCAAAAGCAGATACATCATCCACTCCATATCCAGCCCCACTAATCATAGACGCAAGGTCAGACGTTAAAAGGAATAAGAGGAAAACAACGATTTGTAAAAAAACGATCAACTGGGGAAAAGAAAAATCGTTCTTACCACTTTGAGTGATGATATAAGCATCTTCCTCTCGTTTCCTTAGAGGCCTCATCCCATAACCAATTACGAAAGCCAAAATGCCGAGAACAGATAGTACCGCACAATGGTTTAAGATAATAGAATATAAAAATCTACCAGAAGACAATGTTTTTAGGCCCAATCGTAAATCCAGCAAATATTGAAAATTCACCGCCATGTATGCCCCTACAAATAAATAGGATGGCTTCAACCAATAACCTTTACCACCTTTCTTCTGAGATGCAATGAAGAAAGCAGCTACCGCAATCACTGCACAAATGAAGCAGGCATCAAAAAGATTATTATTAAAACTGTCTAATCCCAATTGCATATAAACAACTGAGAAAACGACTAACATTATAGCAAATATAAAATTAATGAACTTCATTAATACTAGAATAACAAGAAATGGAATTTAATACCTGAATAGCAATGCTCTCAACCTCATCATTCATCTCTATAAATTGACTATTCAAATTAGTTTTAGTTAATGAGTATATGGAATCAAACATTATAGCCTGTATTTTCAAGGCATTCATTAATTTCGCATCATCATTTATAAGGTCAAGGCGACCTGACTTGCTTTGGCGGTTTCTATACCTTATTCTATACAAAGATAATTCTGCAGAGATATGACAATAAATCGGAATATCTATATCAATTACAGTAAAAAGTCTATAAAGTAAATGCCTACTATTTTCAGATAGATACTCAATATTACCATAAGTCAAACTACCCACCGACTGACAAAAACCATGATCTACAATAATAAAATCTTTAATTTGGACCGTCTTTGAAAATTTATAGATAAATAGGAACTTTATGAAGCCCCAATAAATACTCCAATCAGATAGTCGTAAGAGAGGAACGCTACAAAAAAAACGAAACAAAAGAAAAAATTGGGATATGCTAAACGATTTTACAAATGAAGAAATTGGGTGCTTTCTCATGTATGTAGTCAAATCAGGAAGATAACCTACCGAAAAAGATTGATCTTTGCATAACGAAATAAAACTGTTTTGTAAGGTGGTTTTCCCACACCCAGGTAACCCGTACAGGTCTATAATTTTCGTATGTTGTTCCATATAAAATTCTTTATTTCAATTAATTCTTGTTCATACTTCATAGAAGCATCAATATCATATACTATTGAATTTGGAAAGGTCATAGTTTCTATTATTTCATGTTTCTCCTCAACACTCTCTATCCTCTCTGAAGGTTTCCTCCTCATAGTCTCTTCCACAGTTATTCTCAACTTGAATACTATATTAGGTTCAAAATGAATAGCCTTTTCCAAATTACGCTCTTCCCTTCTTTCATAAAGATGTGCAATCCTCCTCAAAAAAGAACTTTTAACAAGAGGGGTCAGCAATTTTCGTATTTTAGGGCCATCATTAATGCCCGCCACTTTATTTTGCGGGAAACGATCAAAAATAGCAATACCGCCCGTATGGATGTATGCCTGAGCAGACTTTATCACACGCACAGTATCTTTTGAACGTTGTAGCAAAATATAAAACGGTAGCCATTTGCTTATTAATTTCGATACTAAGTCCTTTTTATTATGAAATCGTTCTTGCAGCTGTCTACTCCAAGGTTTATATTGTTCTCCAAAACCCAGATAATATAGTCTACTTTCAATCTTCCAGGATAGCCATCTTCTGATATCGCTCGAGACGACACTTTTCCCGGAACCATCCTGCCCAACAAAAACAATTGATAGTCCTTTATGGGAGTTATGAATCTTTTTTCGGGGAACTATATGTTGGCGTGGAAAAACATAACGTAGAATGAATTTCACATAAAACGACTTAAGCTCATTTAATACGCTAAAGCCACTATGCGGTATATATTTCTTTGTAAGTTTACGCAGCCATTTCAATGATGACTTATCCAACTGTGGCACTTGATAATAATTGAATAAACTTAATCCGTCCTCTCCATAATAAAGTAAAAATAACTCTTTAAGCTCCTCCTCATTTACGTTAGAACGAATGTAATCAAGTTCTGTTTCAGCCTCTTCTGTAAATGAGTACTGATTTTGTTTTATTTTATTTAGTTTTTTATTGGGGAACTCAAGACCTAATCGAGAAAAAAAAGTAAGAGCCTCATATTCAGGACTTATTATATACATTCCTGTATTATTATCAAATATACAAGAAGCGAGAACATCATTCTCCCACGGATACGTGTACTCCATTACCCCAGTATGGCCTACCATCATTTTGTTATGATAATGTATATGAATTAGAACGCCAGTATCCTTATCCATGCCTATCCAGTCTTGAATGAAAGAATACCGTTGTCCCCATTGCGTATAAAAGTGGACGAAACCGTTTTGTTCCAACAATGATGTTGCAATCTCATTATCATTAGGATGCACAAAAATATCTAAGTCCGACTCTCCAATAAAGCCTTTTTCAATATTTGCTGTACCTTTCCAGTGACAATATTTCACGCCAGAAGCATTCAAAGCATTAAAAAGATTCCGACAAATCGTTAATTCTTTCATCTTACTGATTATTATGAAGAATACTTTTTATTGTTTCCACCAGAAATCCTCTTTCTTCTTTATGAAGAGCAATAAAAAAGGTAGACAAAAGAGAAACTGCTATGATGGAAATAGTAGCCAACCATTTTCTAATAGACGTATCTGCAAAACTCATTACTACAAAAGAGAACGCTACGCATATCGCCACCGTCAAAGCTAATGGCAATAATACTCCTTTTGTATATTCCCAAAAACTTAATCCTGGCACACACTTGCATGCAAAACACAACCTCACAAATAAGACAATAACAACTACAGATACTTTCACCCACATTGCAGTTATTGGAGGAAGACAAAATTTGAACAAAGCAAAAAGAACTATTAAGTCGGATAAATACACACAGGAAACGAACAACTGAGCATGCTTTATATTGCCCGAAGCATTAATGCAGAAGTTCAACGGTGTACTAAGAGAATTGACAATCGACTGAACAATCCAAAGAATACAGAATGCACCTGCCCCGAAAGGGACGACATCCAGCCACGTACTTAAAACAATATCAATGTTAAAAACAATCGGTAATGATACAACAAACATTAGGACAAAGGACAATTTACTTACTGCTATCAATAGAAATCTTAGATATGAATAATCTTTAGCAGCATATGATTTGGTCATTTGTGGATTAAATGCAGTTTGAAAACCGCCCGACAAACTTAGAACTGCTGAACCAACTTGATTACCAACTCCCATAGCAGCATTTGCTGTAACATTATGAAACATATTCAACAATATATTATTTCCTTGATTGGTACCTATAATAGCTGCCTGCCCGACTATTGTCCAACTTGTAAAACCAAATATTTGTTTGAACAATGACTTTTCAAAAAGAAAATGAAAATTTGTTTCCTTGTATCTTTTTCGGCAAAAAAAGAAATACATGATGATATTCATTACAGAAACAAGCATCATCAATATGCCATAAAAAATCAGTCTATCTGTATCGCTATTTAACACAATCATTGCTATTCCAAGCTTAAGGATAGCATCTACAATATTAACCATGGCATAAAATGACATTTGCTCATGAGCGATAACAGATGCACTGTAGGGCACAGATATTATTGTTGTACAGAGAGAAAGCACAACGCATTGATATACAATATTTGCAGCCACTTCTCTTCCCTCGGGGATATTCAGATACGTATTTAAAAACCAGAGACCAATAGTTTCAGTAAGAATCAAGCAAAGTAAGGCAATCAGAATATGAATAGTCAAACTTACACAAAAAACACTATTAAGGTCCCCCTCTTCTTTTCCCATCTCAAAATTCAAGAACCGTTGGGTGGCTTGCTCCATAGATGTTCTCAAAAAAGCGAAAAGACCTACAACGCCACCGACAACATTGTATAGTCCGTAGTCATCAACCCCCAATGCTTTTATTACAACACGAGAAGTATATAGAGCTATCAACATTATTACTATCATTCTAAGATAAAGAACGATAGTATTAACAGCTATTTTTTTTGTGGAATGATTTAAAGTCATTATTTGCTATCTACTTTTTGAGGAACATTTCTTCAGGTAGCCCCAGGAGAAACTCTTTTTTCTTCTCCATTCCAAGCCCTTTTGTCTTTACATTATATTGTTTATTACGCTCTATGTAATCATTGACTGAACAAATCACCTTGGCAGGATTGCCCCCGACAACCATTCCAGAAGGCACAGACTTGGTAACCACAGAACCAGCAGCAACCAATGCCCCTTCACCGATTGTTACACCTGGCATGATGAGGGATTCACTTCCAATATATACCCAGTCTTCAATCACTATCTTACCAAAGCAATCAAAATCAGGTATTTTACGTCTTACAACATTCCCCCCACCGTGAGAATACATTGATACTGATCTGGTCACCTGAACATGATTCCCAATAGTTATTAGATACGGTTCACTTGGGAACCGAGTCTCTGGAGAGATAGCAGTATAATCACCCACTTTTACGCCAATCCTGCGTGCCCACTTGACTGGATAAAACTTTCTAAGATAAGCGTTTATAATAGCGTTAACAAAACGAAGTCTCATAGCATTGAAAATTATAATATTGTCCAGTCAGTCCCTTGTTGAACTGTACCAACTGGGATTTGATTTATTGTTATATTTACATCTTTTGCATTATTAATGCGGAACAATTTCTTTCGTTTTGGAGAGTCTACCGATACAAATAAATTTCTGACCGTTGTTCCTGCTCCAAACTCAATTATATTATCGTCCGAAATAGGCTCGCCAGGAATACTCAAAAATAAAACACCAATGTTACTATGAACAACATATAGCTCCATCCGTGATTTTTTAGTATAATGTTGGGAATAATAACGCCTATTTCCACAATATTCAAATCTATTGCATCTGGTATACTTCTCGTCACCTGTCGAAGATGTTGCAGATCGAAAAAAAAGTTGAGATGCATCAACAATAACGTTATCAACGATTTTAGTTTCAAGACAATCAAAACTTACACTCGCTAGGGGTAAACCAATCGCTTCATCTTTTAATGTAATAGTATTATTCGAAATAACACATGATCTATAACCCTGTAATAAAAAAACATTCTGACGGTTCCATTGAGAATTCGGATTAATATTGGCTCCATAAATAGTAAACGTATTTCCTATTACTTCAAAAGCATCCACCTCACTGTTAGCCTTAAATTGAAACAGGTTTCCATACTCTATTGAAACCGTGTTATTTTTAATCACAATGTGGCTTAAATGTAGACTATCACCTTTATATTTTTTCTGATACGCTTTATCTTCAACAAATCTAGTAAAGCCATGGAGATCTATTTTATTGCTTTCAATTAGAACATTAACTGTTCCACAAAACATATCCCAAAACTGCTTACCTTTATCTGAACTAGCCACCACTTTATTGCAACGAAACACTACTCCATCAGTACAGTTTTGAGGATGACTATACTCTTTTTCATGGAAATAGGCAGATGTTTTCATCACTCGATTAACATTCTTAGACTCTATTGTACAATTGTCGATAATCACATTCTTCACCGAATAAAAAGCTAAATGGTCCTGACCATATTCCCAACCTTGTGGGCAAGAAGAAAAGTCTGCATAAAGATTTGAGTGAACGATACTTATATTCTTACTTACGCCCTCTTTTGCATCCGACATTGTCGTATTTGCAAATCGAACTCGCCCATCAATAAATGAATTCTTTATTGTAATATTTGAAGAGTTGGTAGAATGAATCGCATAATTTTGGTTGATTGTTCCTTTGGGAATGAGTTTCCTTAAGGTTATTTTTTCAATTATAATAGGTGTGCGGTTGTCATTTATATATAATGCAACTGGAGCTTTCTCCGAACACGTAATAGAATGGCCATTCCCATTGACACTTGTCTTTAAATAAATTGGTTTATCAATAGTCAAATCATCCATTAGCTTGCATCCATAAACACAACTTGAAATCAAACCTACAACATCACCATTGTTATAAATAGGCACAAGTCCAGTGATATTACATTTTGAGAACCTAACATTAAGCGATCCCCTCTTTACCCCTTTAAATTTGATATTACCCATAAGTGTACCATTGTTCAAACTTCCACCACTAAAAACCAAGGTGCTTCCATCTCCAATCTTCAACGTTTTACCTCTTAAATTAATATCCCCTTTAACACGGTATGTTGTATTCTTACCTGCAAATAACTTCACAACATCATTATCGTCCGACGTTACCACCTGCATATTACCACACGCCTGTAATATTGTGAGAAATAATGCCAAAACGAATAATGCAAGTATGTTCGAATAGCGTCTCACTTCTCTAACTTATTATTGGAAAACCCATTCCATGGTTAGTATTATATCAAAAGAATAATAAGGCTCTCTTGTTTTGGTCCATCTCCTTTTCGTGTAAAATCGGCATCCTATCATTGTAACAAATGTGCAGAATACGGAGCATAATATCATCCCAAAGCAACAAGGCGCGAGTAACAGCATCACTTTTCCAATGTGAACTGAAACAATAACACTATGTAAGCTTTAAGAGCATAATATCCAACTGTAATTAAACACGGCTCTCTTGGAGAAAAGTCTCAACAAAGACAGCCATATGTCCATCAAATATTATGCCATCCCCTGACCATCTTAACAGAATCCGGCACCCTTCTTTTCTATTGAGAAACAGATTCATTTATAACTATCTTTTAATAATAGTTTTTTTAATTTCACTTTTTAAAGATTTTCTAACATCCACTTTCAAGCAATATTTTACTAAACTATGTAATTGTTTTATTACAAAAAAATATAGACGGTTAAAGAAACTAACATGCTCATAACGAAACTTCCATTGACACTGCTTAAACTGAGCCAAACTCAATTTAAGATATTGAAGATAGGGAATATCTGATGGGATAGTTCTTATATAATTGCATTTTATAAACATTTCATATGCAGCATTCTGATCAGATATTGGAACATACCCTCTATGATAATGAGTCAGATTTATATCTAATGCCCATTCTCCTAAATAAACCATAAGTTCAAAACAGTGAGCAATTTTAAATTTGTTCATTAATTCATAGCATCTATCAGGGGTAAGCAAATCGCGATAATGATTGAGGAAAATAGGTATATCAATAATACTTCGCAAAGTTAATCCAGTTTCAACATAATTAAGATGCCGCGTAGCGTGCATAACCAAATATAATAGGTTACTCTCTGGCTCTAAATTATAGTACCCTTCCTGAGTTAGTACTGCTTTGGAGAGATTCGACTTAATATAGTTTTCCACCTTTCGACGCGCTGACCATTTCACATTTAGAAAATTTTGATGGTTTTCTATAGTAACTCCTTTATACTCTAGTTTCGCATGTTTTCCCGTTTCGTTGATTTTATCCTTGGCAAACAACTCATTCCCTTTGTGATATGAACCAAATAAAAAAACATCTATATCACCTGATGGACGGCAAGAAGGATCTGGGTATAATGAAGATAATCCAATACCTTTTATAACCATCAGCCTAATATTATTCCTCTTGCAGACATCTACCATCTCTTTAAGTACTGTCACTTGATATTCATACCGTTCTTTAATAGCTTGAGCTGAAAGAGACCAGTTTATTTTTTGCAGTCTGGGGGGGGATTGCGTCTCTGGTAACTTCTCAATTCCAATCCATACCCACGCTATCAACCCTTGTTCTGCCGAAACTTCCATCAGCTTATCCCAATCTATGGTGAAATTTTGAGGGATGGACGGACTCCTTTCTAATACGGCTGCACGAACTAATTCAAGCATTACTGAAACCATTGAATTGTTCACATTAAATTCTTGTTTTACTGAATAGAACATGTTTCGGCATTAGGGTTTCTTATAAACTTCGAACTATTAACAAACGCTCTGCTCACACTGTTAACGCCTACGTCACCTTTCAACTGTATATAGAGCCAATGCGTTAATATTTAACAGTTATTAGGATACTACATCAAATAACGTTAGTTCTTTGTCATTTTGAGAAAGAATGAGAGCAGGGTTTGGAGTGGTAAGCAACTCTTGACGGCTGTTCTTCTCCAACGCCGACACTGACAAAAAAGTCGCCACCTCGGTTATTGAGTACGGGCTTTCAAGCTGAGACTTGATTATAGCGATTAGATGGTAGGTGTAGATTGACACCTACAACTGCGTCATAACGGCATTCAGGGAATGCCCCCAAAGTTTCTTGATGGTCAGGTTCTGCATCATCCATTTGAAGAAGACTTCAATCTGCCAGCGGTTTCTGTAGCGGTTCGCCGCATCGATGGCGGAAATCTTGGTATTGTTGGTGATGAAGAGGAACTCGCGGTCGTTGTCTGCATCATGGTATACCACCAACCGCGTCGGATGGGGATAGAAATACCTGGATTTCACCCCAGTAACACGAATGATGTAATCGTCACGCACACCGCTGCCGGAGTCAAACCCGCCAAGTGATTCGACCACGTCATACTTCATATTTTCCTTGGCTCGTGTCACGAAAAATGCGCCAGCCTTGTGTATGCGGTACAGGGCGTTGAAATCGACATAGGCATTGTCTATGACAAACATGTCATTTGGTTTATGTCCATCACATCGAGTATATTGCTGCCATGCCATTTGCCGTGGCTTTTGTGTATGTCCACGGGGATGCTCCCCCTAAGGCTCATCGCGGTGTGCATCTTGAGGTGCCTTTGGAGTATTTGCCGAGAGCCCAAGTCTGCAGCTTGATGCTGTAGGAGATGGTGGTGGAGTCAAGTGCCAGAAGTTCGCAGCCTGGCAGATTCACGTCTGGCACAGCCTCGGAAGCGTACATCGGCCTCACAAGTCCAATCAGATAACGTCTGAAATCCTCATATATGCGGTAGTCGCGCTTTTCATTGGCCCTGGTAAGCGATGTGCTGTTGACCGAAACGGCTATACCGAGATGATACAGGCTGTTCTTGTGCGCCTTCAGGCACAAACAGACATCCCGCATTGATTGGCAAGTTATAAGTTGGTCGAAAAGCTGGTACGGGAATTGGTTATAACAAGTGAAAGCCCTCGTATGGTAATCACCGAAGTGCCGCGCAACACACTTGTCAAACTCATATCTTGGTATATAGTCTGTCACTGCGAGAAAATGTATCGTCCCGTGTTTATATCCTTGCAGTGTTATGCTGCAAAGATACTCGTTCATTTCAAATCGTCAAAAGTTAAAATTCATATAAGCAGAACAAAGACAGTGAATTATAGAATAAAATTAAAAATTAACGCATCTGTAGTAAACTGTAAACATATATTATGCTATCCCCTCGACCTCATACAATAAAAAGAACTATACCATCTCGCGAACCTTCTTAACCCCTCTCTCAATGTTATTTTTGGTATAAAACCGAAGTCTCGTTCTAATTCACAAGCATCTGCATATGTGGTTGGGACATCACCGGGTTGCATCGGAACTAACTCTTTATGTGCCTCGAAGTCGTAGTCCTGCGGTAACACGCCAGCACATACTAGTTCTTCCTGAAGTATCTGCACAAAAGCCAACAGGTTTTCTGGCTGACCACCTCCAATATTGTATATAGCATACGGCGACAACGACAGTCCATCAGACCCTTTCTTACATTCTGGAGCCCTCTTCATCACTCGTACGACACCCTCTACAATATCATCTATGTATGTGAAATCACGACGACAATTACCATAGTTGTAAATCTGTATTTTTTCGTCTTTCAACAATTTGTTGGTAAATCCGAAGTATGCCATGTCAGGCCGACCAGCAGGACCATAGACTGTGAAGAAACGTAGACCCGTTGTAGGGATACCATAAAGCTTACTATAACAATGGGCAAATAGTTCATTACTCTTTTTAGTGGCGGCATAAAGACTTACTGGATGGTCAACATTGTCGTCAGTGCTAAATGGTATCTTGGCATTGCCACCATACACACTTGAGGAAGACGCGTAAACCAAGTGCTGCACAGTATGGTGTCGACATGCTTCAAGGATGTTATAGAAGCCTATTATATTACTCTGGATATAGGCATCAGGGTTCTCAATAGAATAACGGACTCCAGCTTGGGCAGCCAGATTTACGACCACGTCGAATTGATACCTATCAAAAATGGATGAAACTAATCTTTTATCCGCTATATCACCTTTGAAAAATAAAAAGCCTGGACAACTATTACTTAGTGAGGCCTGACCATCAGCAATATGCTGTCTTTCAACCCCTAATTCAGCCAGACGGTAATACTTCAGCTCTACTGGGTAATAATCATTAATATTATCAAGACCTATAATCTTGATATCTTTATAGTCCTGTACGAGTCGCTTCACCAAATTGGCACCGATAAAACCCGCAGCACCCGTAACGAGGACTGTTTTGCCAGAGATGTCGATATTGGAGGGTAACATATTGAATTATATTTATGACAGATTAGTCTCTTCTGAACAAATCTCTTGTGTAAACTTTATCCTGTACGTCATTAAGGCAAACATCATATCGATTAGCAATGATAGCTTTGCTCAGCTGTTTGAATTCAGCCAGGTCGTTTACCACACGACTGCCGAAGAATGTATCTCCATCGGGAAGAGTAGGTTCATAGACGATAACCTCGGCGCCCTTCGCCTTTATTCTTTTCATGATTCCTTGAATGGCACTCTGACGGAAATTGTCAGAGTTGCTTTTCATTGTAAGACGATAAACACCGATAACACACCTGTATTCCTTATTTGTGTCATAAGCACTGCTTGCTCCATAGTAGCCTGCCTTTTTCAAGACTGCATCTGCAATATAGTCTTTCCGAGTCTTATTACTCTCCACAATGGCAGAAATCATATTCTGAGGCACATCTTCGTAATTGGCAAGCAGTTGTTTCGTGTCTTTGGGAAGGCAATAACCACCGTAACCAAAACTGGGATTATTGTAATGCATACCGATACGGGGGTCTAATCCTATCCCATTGATGATAGACAGCGTATCTAACCCTTTCATTTCCGCATACGTATCCAACTCATTGAAATAACTTACTCGCAATGCCAGATAAGTATTGGCAAAAAGCTTTACAGCCTCAGCCTCTTTCATACCCATAAATAAACGAGGGATGGCAGCTCTATGAGCTTCGGCATTTCTATAGTCGCATGATTTCCAATACTCAGAATCCAGACTTGGGCCAACTGCTGCCTCCTTTAACAGTTCAGAAAACTGATGGGCCTTCTGCTCTAAATAATTCACATCGGCGACAGCATTGATAGCCGTATTCTCTTCAGAGAACTCAAGTTTTTCTATTATTTTAGGGTAACCCATTATAATACGACTTGGATACAGGTTGTCATACAATGCCTTACTCTCTCTTAAAAACTCAGGGGCGAAAAGCAGATTAAAACGTTTGACACCTCGGTTCGCATAGCGTAAATAGAGACTGCGCGTGTATCCAACTGGAATGGTACTTTTTATAACCATTACTGCATTAGGATTAACTTGGAGCACCTTATCTATCACGTCTTCAACAGCAGAGGTATCAAAAAAATTCTTCTGTGTGTCGTAATTAGTAGGGGCAGCAATGACTACGAAGTCAGCATCTCTATAGCCTGCCTGCCAATCAAGAGTAGCATGCAAGTCTAAAGATACCGTTTCAATATTGCTTGTACATCCAGCACGCCAATTCATAATATCCTCATTTGTTTTGGCTCTATATCCAGCTAAATACGCTTCGATATAATCATCCTGGATAGGCGATACATGGCTATTGACCTTATCTACTCTTTCTTGTACAATGTCAACTGAAACCACCTCATTATGTTGAGCCAATAGCGTAGCAATACTCAGCCCCACATATCCGGTTCCTGCAACTGCAATTTTCATAATAACTACCTATTATATTGATAAACCTGAATAGTTCGCGCCAACTGTGAAATTAATGAACCCACTGAAAAACCGAATGACACGTATTTTGGCCAGTTCACATTCTCTTCTGCGCGGCGTTTTTTGGCCAGTGTGGGTTCGACGTACACTATGTCGTTTTGCTGTAAGTAATATACCTCTGAGTCGAAGATTGTTTTCTTGGTTAAATCCACCTGTATTGGAGTCAACTCCCCGTGCTTTTCACGCATGACTATAACATTAGTTCTCATACCCGAATCGGTGACATCTCCACACATGGCCAGTGCCTCAAAAATAGTAAGACGTTCTCCGGTCACATGCAATTCTTGCGGCACACGCACCTCACCCACAACGGAAACACGGAAATTCATGGGGCTGACTGTCACTACAGGATCCAGCACATATCCCCCAATTATGAGTTTATTTTGCAACAAATTTTGCAGGGAGTCGTAACTGATTCCTCCAGCCTGGACCTTTCCGATAACTGGGAACGTAATAAATCCATTTTCATCTACCAGATAGCCTGCCACTTCTGCCCTTTTTGTTCTCAAATACGATTTCCTCTGATTGGCTGACGCAGGAATATTTGACGGATTCATCCTACTCATTTCCAACGCCACTATGTGCGTCTCCTGATTGAAAGGAATGACACTTTCAATTATCTCGCTGTTGACATAGATGTACAATTGGTCGCCCGGATGAATGGTATTGGCATACGATGTAAGAATCTGCTGCGCACTGTCACGCTCGGCATCACTGATGTATGCCATCTCGAGTGGAGCATGGCACGACACCAAAGTCATCGCCAAGACAATACAAAGTATACTTATCAACCTATTCATAACAGACAGAAAACGAATGCTGACACCTAACCCAAACATTTCTCAACCCGCATGAATCCGACGGACATTTGTAAACTAAAAAAGAATCTCCTGACAATAACACATTAATTGCTATATCAAGACATTCCAACAAAACCATCGAAAATAATCCTCTATGGTTCTTCGTACAAGATCCCAATTTTTTTACAGATTCCCTTTGGGTGCAAATACACCCCACCTTGAATTGTGCCTCGATGTTCTTGCTTCAGCAACAACACATTCTGAGCGGATCTTTACTAACAAACCAACTGAGCATCAGTCGCGACGGAATATATCACGTGTATAAACCTTATCGGCCACATCGTCCAACACCGCGTCGTAGCGGTTGGCGATGATGGCGTGGCTCTCTTTTTTGAAACGCTCCAAGTCGTTGACCACTCGGCTGCCGAAGAAGGTACTTCCGTCGGGCAACGTGGGCTCAAAAATAATCACGGTGGCCCCTTTGGCCTTCACACGCTTCATCACTCCCTGGATGCTCGACTGGCGGAAATTATCGCTGTTGCTCTTCATCGTCAGCCTGTACACCCCTATCACGCAAGGCCTCTCCTGTGTCTCCGACCAATTGTTGTTGTGGCTATAATAGGTATAATAGCCAGCCTTCTTCAACACCTGGTCTGCAATAAAATCTTTGCGCGTCTTATTGCTTTCCACGATGGCGCGGATCAGTTCCTGCGGCACATCCGAATAATTGGCCAGCAACTGCTTAGTATCTTTGGGCAGACAATAGCCACCATAACCAAAAGAGGGGTTATTATAGTGTGACCCAATGCGTGGGTCGAGACACACACCCTCAATAATTCGCTGCGTGTCCAGGCCTTTCAGCTCTGCGTATGTGTCCAGCTCATTGAAATAGCTCACCCGCAGGGCCAGATACGTGTTGGCAAACAACTTCACAGCCTCGGCCTCAGTGGTACCCATCATCAGCACCGGCACATCCTGCTTCACGGCACCCTCTTTGATAATGCCCGCGAAACGCCGTGCGGCCTCCTGCATGGCTGCGTTGTCCTGCGCACTCCCCACGATAATCCTCGAAGGGTACAGATTGTCATACAAGGCTTTCGACTCCCGCAGGAATTCCGGGGCAAACAAGATGCGGTCCGTTCCCAGTTTCTGGCTGATTGACTGCGTATACCCCACCGGGATAGTACTCTTGATGACCATGACGGCTTCGGGGTTCACGGCCATCACTTTGCCTATCACATCCTCCACTGCTGACGTGTCGAAGAAATTCTTCGCACTGTCGTAGTTGGTCGGGGCTGCAATCACCACAAACTCTGCGTCGGCATATCCGTGTTCCCAGTCGGTGGTCGCCTCCAAGGCAAGAGGGGCGTGCAGCACAAAATTCTCCCGTTCGGACATGCCTTCTCTCAAGGCACAATCCTCCCGGAAAAAACGCTCTATATAGTCATCCTGTATCGGCGACTGCCTCCGGTTGACCATATCCACACGCTCCTGCACTATATCCACTGCCACCACCTCATTGTGCTGAGCCAGCAGCGTGGCTATACTCAGTCCCACATATCCTGTTCCTGCTACAGCTATTTTCATCTTGCCAACAATGCTACTTAGGCTGATTTAGCCCCGTGTTACCCTGTTGCCGACACGGCGAAGCCACGGTCAGTCACACTCATTTACGGTGCATCTGGCCATCTGCTTCGGGCTGCAAATATACACATTTTTTTTTAAACAAACGATTTTTTCATTCCCGACATGCAATATTTTTTCACCCCCTCCGTTTTTGGCGTACTATGATAGATTATGTACGCTACGTGTTAGACAATGGGTTGAGGGTACTGGTACACCGCGATGGTTCCACTCCCTTAGCCACCGTCAACTTACTCTATTGCGTAGGGGCGCGCGACGAAAAACCCCACCGCACAGGCTTTGCCCACCTTTTCGAGCACCTCATGTTCGGCGGTACCCGCCAAGTACCCGATTTCGACAGTGCCGTCGATGCCCTGGGGGGCGAGGCCAACGCCTTCACCAACAATGACTACACCAATTACTACCTCACCGTCCCCGCCCAACATCTGTCCCAAGCCCTCGCGCTCGAAGCCAACCGCATGGCCGGCGACTGGAACACCAACGGTGACCACTGGGAAGTGCTTGATGTGCAACGCAAAGTCGTCACTGAAGAATACCACCAACGCTACATCAACCAGCCCTACGGCGACATCTGGATGCACCTGCGGCCCCTCTGCTACCAGCGCCATCCCTATCGCTGGTGCACCATCGGAGCCGACATCCGCCATGTGCAGGAAGCCTCCCTCGACGACGTCCGCCAGTTCTACAACCGCTTCTACCGCCCCGACAATGCCATCCTCGCCATTGCGGGCAATGTCGACCCCGACACCTCGCTGACACTCGTACAGCAGCTTTTCGGCTCCCTGCGTCCCGCCGATCCCACCCCGCTTGCCGGAGTGTCCCAACGGGTCTACCCCGCCGAACCGCCGCAGACCGAGCCCCGCGCCGAAGACCTCTGCCGCGACGTCCCCAACAACGCCCTCTACCTCGCCTGGCACATGTGCGACCGCTTCAGCCCCCTCTTCCATGCCTACGACATGCTCACCGACCTTCTCGGCAACGGCCACTCCTCTCGTCTCTACCGCCGCCTGGTGCAGGAAACCAACCTCTTCACCGAAATCGACGCCTACATCACCGGCGACATCGGTCCCGGCCTGTTCGTCATCAGCGGCAAACTGACCGACCCTTCCGCCCAAGCCCTGTCCGGAGCCGAAGCCGCCATCATGGAGCAGGTCGACCTACTCCGCCGCGACCTGACCCACCACCCCGGCACCCTCGCCACCGAGCTGGAAAAAGTGGCCAACAAATACGAAAACACCTTCCTCTTCTCGCAATACAAAGCCAGCGACCGCGCCCTGAGCCTCTGCTACTACGAAATGCTCGGCGACGCATCCCTCATCAACCGCGAACCCCAAATCTACCGCCACACCTCCCCTGCCTCCCTGCTCCAAGCCGTCCAGTCGCTCCGGCCCGACAACTGCTCCACCCTCCGCGTACTGCGCAAAAACGACTGACACCCCATGCCCACCAAGAACACCTCAAACCCCATACACCTATGATCAAGAATGCCTTCAAGGCCCTGGTACGCTTCATTGTCAGCATACCCTATGCCGAAATCGCCCGGCAAATCATCAACTTCATTGGCGACATACTCCACCGCGCCCTCTTCACCGTCCTCCTCCCCAAACGCTATCGATCCCTTACCAAGCAGCAAATATACACCATCATCTTCAAAGCCGACACCCCGGCGGGCAAAAAGTTCGACATCTGGCTCCTCGTCCTCATCGCCCTCAACATCATCGTCATCATGCTCGAAAGTGTCGCCGACTCCTCCCACTGGTTCTCCATTTCCATGCGCATCATCGGCTGGCTTTTCACCATCCTCTTCACCTTCGAGTACTACCTCCGCATCTACTGCCTCAACAAGCCCTGGCGCTACGTCCTCTCCTTCTACGGCATCATCGACTTCCTCTCCATCTTCCCCTCATGGCTCAGTCTGCTGGTGCCCGCCGCCTCCACCCTGTCCGTGCTCCGTCTCATGCGCATGCTCCGCATCTTCCGCATCTTCAAGATGCAGCGCTTCCTCGACGAGAGCCGGTTTCTCCTCAACGCCCTGCGGCGCAGCGGCATCAAGATTCTCATCTTCATGATGTTCGTCTTCATCTTTGCCGTCATCCTCGGTGCCACCATGTACGGCATCGAGGGCAAAATCAACCCTGCCATTTCCAGCATCCCCCGCGGCATCTACTGGGCCATCGTCACCATCACCACCGTCGGCTATGGCGACATCGCACCCATCACCGCCACCGGCCAGTTCATCTCCACCATTGTCATGCTCCTCGGCTACTCCATCATCGCCGTCCCCACCGGCATCGTGGCCGGCGAAACCCTCGAAGAACACAAACAGCGCTCCCACCGCCACCGCCGCCACCATCCTAACCCCGACAACGACTCCGAGCCCATCCAGCCCAGAACCTCCGACTCCGACAGCGACGGCTATGACAGCCCATCGCCCTCCCTCACCCTTTCCAACCCCGACCCCGCCGCCCGGGTGCAAGACGAAGACCTGAAATAAAAAACGCATCACACTGTAAGAAAAATGCCTTTTCTGCGTTTACATAACAAAAAAGCAAAGTAATAATCACCAACACGAACATATCAATGAAAAGAACCCTTACCCTTATCCTCCTTCTGTTGGCCGCCTCCGTGGGATGGGCCCAGCGCAACCAACAGTCCGCCTTCACCGTCACCGGCACCGTCACCGACTCCCGCACCGGCGAGACCCTCATCGGCGCCACCATCTACGACACCCTCTCCCACAAAGGCACCGTCACCAACCAGCATGGCCGCTACTCCCTCACCCTGCGCAACAGCCACGCCATCATCCGTGTATCCTTTGTGGGATGCCAAACCCAGTTCTTCGACCTCAAGCTGGAACGCGACCACCGTCTCAATGTCAAGCTCGACGGCTCCACCACCCTCGCCGAAGTCAAAGTCACCGGCCAGCGCACCCAGCATGTCGAAAGCTCACAGGCCAGCGTGGTCGAAATCCCCGTCGAGCAAGTCAAAGCCATCCCCATGCTCTTTGGCGAGACCGACGTGGTCAAAGCCGTCCAGCTCCTGCCCGGTGTCCAGAACGGCAGCGAGGGCATGGCCGGCATGTACGTCCGTGGCGGTGGCCCCGACGAGAACCTCTTCCTCCTCGACGGCGTGCCTATGTACAACGTCAACCACCTCGGCGGCTTCTTCTCCGCCTTCAACTCCGACGCCGTCAAGAACATCCAGCTCTACAAAGGCAGCTTCCCTGCCCGTTTCGGCAGCCGACTCTCCTCCGTCCTCGACATCACCACCAACAACGGCAACGACAAAGAGCTCCACGGCGGCATCGGCATCGGCCTCATCTCCGCCAAAGCCTACCTCGAAGGCCCCATCGTCAAAGAAAAGACCACCTTCTCCATCTCCGCCCGCCGCACCTACGGCGACATCCTCATCCAGCCCATCCTCGCCATGGCCTCCCGCATGGAAGGCTTGGCCGAAGGCGGCTCCTCCAGTATCAATGCCGGTCCTTATTTCTATGATCTCAACGCCAAGGTCACCCACCGCTTCAGCGACCGCAGCCGCCTCTACGCTTCTTACTACATGGGCGACGATGTTATCTACGCCCGCTTCAAGCTCGTCGACGGCTACGACTACACCGAGTATGCCCGCCTCCGCTACAGCTGGGGCAACATCGTGGGCAGCCTTCGCTGGAACTACGAGCTCACCCCCAAGCTCTTCATGAACCTCAGTGGTGCATTCACCCGCTACCGCAGCAACCTCTCCGTCACCGAGGAATATATCAACCAACTCCGCAACGACAACTATAGCTACACCCTCAACTTCAACTCCGGCATACGCGACTTCCTCGCCTGTGCCGACTTCGACTACACCCCCACCCCCGACCACGCCGTCAAATTCGGCTCCCACTACATCTTCCACTACTTCACCCCCGAGACCTTCAGCATGAAAGAAGTCGAAAACGAAACCACACCCATCGACACCACCATCGGCCAGAGCCGCATCGCCGCCCACGAAATCCGCGCCTATGCCGAAGACGACTGGCGCATCAACGACCGCTTCAAAGTCAACTTCGGCCTCAACCTCACCGGCTTCGGAGTCCAGGGCAAGTTCTACCCCTCCCTCCAGCCCCGCCTCAGCGGCCGCTACCTCATCAACGACCGCCTCTCGGCCAAAGTGGGCTACGCCTACATGACCCAATACCTCCACCTCCTCAGCACCTCCTCCATCTCCCTGCCCACCGACCTCTGGGTCCCCGTCACCGCCCACATCACGCCCATGAACGCCCACCAAGTGGCCGCCGGCCTCTTCTACAACCTCCTCGACTCGCTCAACCTCTCCGTCGAGGGCTACTACAAAAGCATGGACAACCTGCTCGAATACAAAGACGGAGCCTCCTTCTGGGGCAGCTCGCAGGGCTGGGAAAACAAAGTCTGCATGGGCCGTGGCTGGGCCTATGGCGTCGAGTTCCTCGCCCAGAAAAACCTTGGCCGCCTCACCGGCTGGCTCGGCTACACCTGGAGCCACACCTACCGTCTCTTCGACCGCCCCGGCCAGACGCTCAACAACGGTAAACCCTTCCCCGCCAAATACGACCGCCGTCACGACATCAGCCTCGTCCTCTCCTACAAATTCACCGAGCGCTTCGACGCCTCCGTCACCTGGGTCTTCTCCACCGGCAACGCCGCCACCCTCGCCTTCCAGCAGTTCAACCCCGCTACCCCCGAGCAAATCAACGGCAACAACGAAGGTTACTACTACTCATCTGCCAGCTACATCAGTGGCCGCAACAACTACCGCATGCCTAACTACCACCGCATGGACATCAGCCTCAACTGGCACAAACCCCTCCGCCACGGCAGCCGCACCATCAACGTCAGCGTCTACAACGTCTACAACCACCTCAACCCCTACCTCCTCTACCCCGAATCCTCCTGGAACGGCAAAAACCAGCTCACCCAACTCTCCATCTTCCCCATCCTCCCCTCCATCAGCTATCTCTGGAAATTCTGACACACCCCAAATCCAATTATCAATATTAAACATATAAAACAATGAAAAAAATCACCATACTTCTCGCCCTGACGATTCTCGTCCTGACCTCCTCATGCCGCAAAGTGGTCGAATTCAACGGCTCGCAGACCGATGCCCTGCCCGTCCTCATCTGCCAGACCACAACCGACTCGCCCGTTGCCCTGCGCCTCTCCTACAGCAACTTCTTCCTCCGTGAGGCCAACTTCCCCGTCATCGACAACGCAACCGTCCGCGCCGACCTCAACGGCACCCCCAATGCCGCCACCTTCTCCTACACCGAAAACGGCATCTACCTCTCCGACCTCACCCTCCGCCCCGACGACACCCTCACCCTCCGCGTCAGCGTCCCCGACCATGGCGAACTCACCGCCGGTTGCCGCATGCCCGCGCCGCCCTCCGCCTCCGACCCCTCAATCCTCTCCAACATCACCATGGACACCTTTCCCTCCTACGACAACTATCGCGACACCCTCATCACCTTCAGCGAATACAGCCTCGATTTCCGGTTCACCCTCAACGACCCTGCCAACGTCGACAACTACTACCAGCTCAAGGCGTTCTTTCTCGACCCTACCGACAACCAGAAGCGCTACCTCTCCCTCATCATCAACGACGACGTACTTTTTGAGCAAGACCCCACCAGCGACTATTTCGGCCTCAACATGCAAGTCGCCTACAACCGTGGCAAGCAAGTCTTCTTCTCCGGCGACCGCATCAATGGCCTCAGCCACGTTATCCGGGGTGAAATTGAAGGCCTTAGCGACCCCGTCTTACATCGCGGCACAAAATTGTACCTTGAAGTGACATCCCTCAGCCGCGACGCCTATCTCTACCAAGTCACCCTCATCAACCAGCGGCAGAACGGTGGCGCACTCAGCATCGTCAACGAGCCCGTCCAGGTTCACTCCAACGTCAACGGCGGCATAGGCATCCTCGGAGCCAGCTCCTCCATGCTGGTCGAAATCCCCCTCGGCCAATAAACCTCCACTCCCTCACCGCATCCAGCTCATGAACATCCTCGTCACCGACAACACCCATCCCGTCCTCCACCACCTCCTGCGCCAAGCCGGCCACGAGGTGGTGGTCGACACCTCCCTCACCTACGACACCCTCCTCGACCGCATCGCCGACTTCGACGCCCTCGTGGTGCGCAGCAAGATAGTCATCGACCGTCCCTTCCTCCTCCGCGCCCGCCACCTCCGCTGCATAGGGCGCCTCGGGGCCGGCATGGAAACCATCGATGTCGACTATGCCCAAAGCCTCGGCATACGCTGCCTCAACTCGCCCGAAGGCAACCGCGACGCCGTGGGCGAACACGCCCTCGGCCTCCTCCTGGCCCTCTTCAACCACATCGCCTCCGCCGATGCCGAAGTGCGCCAAGGCCTGTGGCGGCGCGAAGCCAACCGCGGCCTCGAAATCAAAGGCCGCACCGTCGGCATCATCGGCTTCGGCAACATGGGCTCCGCCTTCGCCCAGCGGCTCCAAGGCTTCGAATGCACCATCCTGGCCTACGACAAATACAAGCCCGCAGGCTATGCCCCCCATTATGTGCAGGAAGTCACCCTCGCCGAGCTGCAAGCCCGAGCCGACGTCCTCAGCCTCCACGTTCCCCTCACCCCCGAAACCCGCCACATGGTCTCCCACCCCTTCATCAAAGCCTTCGCCCACCCCTTCCACCTCGTCAACACCTCGCGCGGAGCCGTGGTCCGCACCCCCGACCTGGCACAAGCCATCGAACAAGGGCAAATCCTCGGCGCCGCCCTCGACGTGATAGAGTACGAGGACATGACCCGCGACGGCCTCGACCTCGACCACCTGCCAGCCGACTTCAACTACCTCCTCCACAGCCCCCGCACAGTCCTCAGCCCCCACGTGGCCGGCTGGACAGTTGAATCAAAAGAGAAACTGGCCCGCACCCTCGCCGAAAAAATAATAGAAGCCCTAAAACCCGAGAAAATATAGAACCACTATATTTTAGAAAAAACCTATACCCCTAATGCTAATAGTAAAAGAAAGCATAGTCTCTGACGACATTGCCGATTGCCGATTCTGCTGCGACCTGGCCCAATGCAAAGGCCAGTGCTGCGTCGAAGGCGACTATGGCGCACCCCTCACCGACGACGAAGTCGACACCCTCCAGCGCATCCTGCCCCAGGTGCTGCCCTACATGACCGCCGAAGGACGGTCCGTTGTAGAGCGGGAGGGAGTCTCCACCCTCGACAATGCCGCCGAGCCCTGCACCCCCCTGGTCAACAACCGCGAGTGCGCCTACGTGGCCTGGGCCGACGACGGCACTGCCCTCTGCGCCATCGAACAAGCCTGCCGCGACGGCAAAACCGACTTCCTCAAACCCGTATCCTGCCACCTCTACCCCATCCGGGTCGACAACTACGGCGAGTTCACCGCCGTCAACTACCACCGCTGGGACGTGTGCCGCTGCGCCGTGGCCAAAGGCAGCGAGTGCGGGGTGCCGCTCTACCAGTACCTCCGAGAACCCCTCATCCGCCGCTTCGGGCAGGAATGGTACGACGAACTGCTCCAAGCCATAAGCCAGCGCGACCAATTTAAGTGAAAACTCAAGGCTCGCCCCAACCTCGCTCATCCTACACCCTTTCGATGACTTTTGGACCCCATTTCGGCGCACCGCGTGGGACATCGCGGGGGCGCAGAAACCGGCTTCGGACGGACTCTGAGCGAACCTGCGGCCTCCACACCGCCCGGCGCGCAGGGGCACACACCCCGCCGACACCTGAATTACAGCGACAGGCGCAGCACTGAGCAGAAAAAAGATTACAAAAACTCCTCCTGTCTTTGAACAACAATGCTGCACTTCGAGGTTGAATCTACAACCAGAAAGATTTTAAGTGCTATAAAGATTTTAAGCGCCATGCAATAATTATGCCAAATGGCAGTTATACCCACATTATGCAGAAGAAAAAGAAACAATACATCCTAATGTTCGGCCTGCTGGGCATCATACTGCTCGCTGACCAGGCCTTGAAAATATGGGTGAAGACCCACATGATTCTCGGCGAAGAAATCCCGCTGATTGGCAACTGGTGCCTGCTGCACTTTGTGGAGAACCAGGGCTTCGCCTTCGGCACCACGATAGGGGGCACGGTGGGGAAGATAGTCTTGTCGGTGTTCCGCCTGGTGGCGTCGGCGGTGCTGATATGGTTTTTGGTACATTACATCCGGCGCGAGGGACGCACGGCGGTGGTTGCCTACGGCGCGTTGATTGCCGCCGGCGCGGTGGGCAACCTGATAGACTGCTGCCTGTACGGGGTGCTCTTTACTGAAAGCAGCTACACGCTGGCCCAGATGTTCCCGGCCGAGGGCTATGCCCCCCTGCTGCAGGGCAGTGTGGTGGACATGTTCTACTTTCCGCTGTTCAGCATCGACTTTCCGCAAAGCCTGCCTTTGATTGGCGGCACGCATTTCGAGTTCTTCAACGCCATCTTCAATGTGGCCGACGCGGCCATCACGGTGGGGGCCTTCTGGTTTATCATCGACCAGCTGATACTGAACACCCGCAACAAGAAAAATGAGCCCGCAACCGTTGCAGAACAACCCCAAAACGACGAAAAAAAGGAGTCCTGAACCCCGTTTTGCAAAGGCTTGATGTGCCGGAACCGTAAAAAAATAGAACTAAAGGACAGCAAGTTGCAACTTTTTTTGAAAAAAAATTTTGCCGATTGAAAAAAAAGGAGTAATTTTGCAACCGATTTCAAAGAGAGAAACACCAATTTTTGAAATGATGGCGTTGTAGCTCAGTTGGTAGAGCAGAGGACTGAAAATCCTTGTGTCACTGGTTCAATTCCAGTCAATGCCACAAGACAATTCACGGAAAGGAGGCAGAATGAAGCCTCCTTTCTTTTTTTGCGGCCCTGCTCCTGCCCGCAGGACGGGCGGCAAAGGGGGTTGGAAAGTATGACTAAAGTCCCAAACATGATGACAAAAGTATTGGTTGTTGACGACGAGCAGGATTTGTGCGAGATTCTGCGTTTTAATCTGGAGAGCGAGGGATACGAGGTGCAGACATGCGAAGGCGCCGAGGAGGCACTGAAGACACTGGACGGCGGCACCGGCTGGCGGCCGGACCTGATACTGCTGGACGTGATGATGGGACACCTGTCGGGGTTTGAGCTGGCCCAGCAGCTGCGCGGGCGGGGCGACAACACACCCATCATCTTCCTCACCGCCCGCGACGGCCACGACGACCAGCTGAAAGGGTTTGCCTATGGGGCCGACGACTACATTACCAAGCCTTTCGCATTCGACACCGTGCTGGCACGCATCAAGGCGGTGCTGAAACGCTCCAAGCCCCAACATCCCGGCCACGCCGCACAGGCCGAAGCCGACGGGGTGATGCAGTGCGGGGGACTGAGAATCGACACCCGGCAGCAGAGCGTCACGGCGCAGGGAACCACAGTGGAGCTGACCCGCAGGGAGTATATGATTCTATGCCTGATGGCCAAAAGCCCGAACCGCTATTTCAGCCGCGAGGAGATTATGACCTCAGTGTGGCCCAACGACGCGCTGGTGAACGACCGCAGCGTGGATGTGCACATAGCCCGCCTGCGCAAGAAACTGGGGCCCGAGGGACGGCGCATCGTGAACCGCACCGGTTTCGGCTATGCCTTGTGTCCGGACTGCAATTGACCGCCGCCGGGGCCCGGCGGTCCCGCCGGAGAAATGGATTTTATAAAACAAACTGATTGAACACAATATGGTCGCATTGACAATTACAATAGTTTTGCTGATACTGGCGCTGGTGTCGTTGGTGTGGATGGCGGTGCGGCTGAAGGTGAGGGTGCGGAACGAGCGACAACTGCGCGAGGAGGCCGAGGTGTCGAAACAACAGATTATTGTGGAGCAGCGGCGCAACCGGCAGCTGAAGCAGGAGATGACCAACAATATAGCCCATGAGCTGAAGACCCCAGTGAGTTCGATACGCGGGTATCTGGAGATACTGCTGGGCGACCGCCCGGTGAGCGACGAGCAACGGCGATATTTCATGGAGCGGTGCTACAGCCAGACTCTGCGACTGTCGGACTTGATCAACGATGTGGCACTGATCAACAAGCTGGAGGAGGGCAACGACCTCTTTGTCCGCGAGCAGGTGGACCTCCGCGCCCAGGCCGAGGAGGCCACACGCGAGCTTTCGCTCAAAGCCGAGGCACACGGAACCCTGATTGAGAACGCATTGCCCGAAGGGATGGTGGTAGACGGCAACGGGCTGCTGATTTACTCGATATTCCGCAACCTGATTGAGAACGCCATCGAGTATGCCGGCGACGGGTGCACGGTGGTGATGCAGTGCTACAAGCCTTTCGACGGCACCCACTATTTCATCCATCTCTACGACACGGGCAAGGGGGTGCAGAACGAGTACCTGCCCCGGCTGTTCGACCGCTTCCTCCGCATCGAGGAGGGCCGCAGCCGCAAGAACGGTGGCACGGGGCTGGGCCTTTCGATAGTGAAACACGCTGTGCTGTTCCACGGAGGGGACATCTATGTGAAAAACCGCAACGAGGGCGGACTGGAGTTCTTCTTCTCCATCAAGCAAGGCGGCGAGAGGGGTTGACGCGCCGGCGGCGGCCACACTGCGCAGCCGCCACCCACTGACCGATACAATCGAGAACATCAAAAAACAACAATCATGCACATAACACCTATACAATTAAGATTTAACGACATCGACCAAATGGGGCATGTGAACAACGCTGTGATTATGGAATTTTTCGACCTGGGCAAGTCGGAATATTTCACGGCCATCGGGCTGCCCCCCGAGGAGGGGGAGTTCACGGTGATGGTAGTGCGGGTGGAAGTGGATTTCCACAGGCAGATACATTATCACGACCGCATACATGTGACGACGGTGGTGGACCACTTCGGCACGAAAAGCCTGGCGGTGCGCCAGCAGGTGGTGGACACCGCCACGGGCGAAGCCTGCGCCACGTGCCGCACGGTGATGTCGGGCTACAGCCGCACCACGCAACGGGCCGCCGTGATACCCGACACAATAAAAGAAAGCATTCTGCGTTATGACCAGAACTCTGGTCAGACGGCGACCCACTGACAAGCCGCCGCGCGGCCAGGCACGGAGTAAAAGCTTTTGAATTGTAAAATGAAAGACAGGGTTTTAATAGTTTATACCGGCGGCACCATCGGCATGGTGCAGGACGAGCGGGGCTCGCTGAGGCCTTTCCCGATGGAGCATATATACGATGTGCTGCCAGAACTGCGCAAATGCCCATACACAGTGGACACCTGCCAGCTGGAGCGCATCATTGATTCATCGAACATGACACCCGATTTCTGGGTGGACATTGCCGAAATTATTGAGAAGCGGTATGACGACTATGACGGCTTTGTGGTACTGCACGGCACGGACACAATGGCCTATACGGCATCGGCACTGAGCTTTATGTTTAAGAATCTGTCGAAGCCCATCATCCTGACGGGCAGCCAGCTGCCCATGGGGGTACTGCGCACCGACGGGCGCGAGAACATCATCTGCGCACTGGAGTTGGCCTCGTGCCGCGAGGCGTTCATACCCGAAGTGTGCCTGTTTTTTGAAAACCACTTGTATCGGGGCAACCGCAGCACCAAGGTGAGCGCGGAGAATTTCGACGCTTTCATGAGTTTCAACTTCCCGTCGCTAGCCAAGGCGGGCATCAACTTCAGTTTCAAACCCCACCTGTTCCTGCCCAAGGGCACCCAGCCGCTGGAGGTGCGCAAACGTTTCGACCGCAATATAGCGGTGCTGAAACTCTTCCCCGGCATCACACCACAGGTGGTGCGGGCCATTCTGGGGGCCGAAGGTCTGCACGGTGTGATTGTGGAAACCTTCGGCAGCGGCAACGCGCCCACCGAGCCGTGGTTTATCGAAGCCATGGAGGACGCACTGAAACGGGGCATCATTGTGATGAACGTGACGCAGTGCAAGGCCGGCTCGGTGGTGATGTGCCAGTATGAGGCCAGCTACGAGATGAGCCGCATGGGCATCATCGGCGGACGCGACATCACGCTGGAGGCCGCCGTGACCAAGATGATGTATTTGCTGGGCACCTACCCCGACAACCCGGCCCACGTGCGCAAGTGTCTCGGCGAGTCGCTGCGTGGCGAGATGGCGGATACCCCCTGCAAGTAATCCACCTCTAAACACACTGGCTTTGAAAAGGTTCATTCTTTATATCGCCGTATTGTTGAGTCTGCCCCTGTCGCTGCAGGGACAGACGCGGGCAGCGCACTTGGGGTCGTTTGACAACCGCAAACTGCACTGGGGCATACAGGTGGGCTACACGCAGTCGAAATTCGACCTCCACTTCTCGGAGAACGACACCCTACGGCAGAACATACAAGGCGTCACCTCATACTACTGTCCCGGATTCCATATCAACGTGATTGGCGACCTGCGGCTGGGCGACAACCTGAACCTGCGGCTGCTGCCCGGCGTCACCTTAATCAGCCGCGACATGTCGTACGATTGGTCCGAGGCCTACACCTCGACCCACTGGAAATACGACCTGCGGCGCACAGTGGAGTCGGTCTATGCCGAGGTTCCGCTGGAACTGAAGTTCCGCGCCAAGCGCTATACCGATTTCAGGCCTTACCTCATAGTCGGCGGCAGCTGGGGATTCGATGTCGCCTCACTGTTCAAGAACAAGAATAACAACGACGAGTCCATCATCCGCCTCAACCCCATCGACCTCCGCTACACGGCGGGCGTGGGATTCGACTTCTTCCTCCGCTATGTGAAGTTCGCCATCGAATTCAAGATGGCCTTTGGAGTGATTGACTTGAAGGTGCAGGACGACGACTACTACACCCTGTCGACCGACGACCTGCACTCGCGCACGTTCATGCTCTCGTTCACTTTCGAATAATCACGGCCATGCGGAAGATTGTGGAGATAGACCTGAGTCCTGAAGAATATACCACCCCGGAGCTGCTGCACGCGGCTGCCGCACGGCGGACCGGCATGACCGCCGCCGAGGTGAAGCATGTGGAGGTACTGCGCCGCAGTCTCGACTCGCGCCGGGGCATCCGATACCACACCACCGTTGAAATTTATGCCGGTGAGGACTTCGTTCCGCGCGACTACAGCGGCCACTATCAAGACTGCCACGCCAAGCCCCCGGTGGTGATTGTGGGCGCTGGACCGGCAGGGCTCTTTGCCGCCCTCCGCGCTCTCGAGCTGGGGTTGAAACCCGTCATCATTGAGCGGGGCCAGCCCGTGGAGCAGCGCCGCTACGACATTGCGCGGCTGGGGCGCAGCCGCGTGGTGGACCCGGAGAGCAACTGGTGCTTCGGCGAGGGAGGAGCCGGCACCTACTCAGACGGCAAACTCTATACCCGCAGCACCAAGCGGGGCAACATAGACTATGTGCTGCAACGCTTCATCGAGCATGGGGCCGACCCGTCAATTGCCATCGACGCCCATGCCCATATAGGCACCGACCGCTTGAGCGGCATTATTGCCAACATGCGCCACACCATCGAGACCCACGGCGGCGAATACCATTTCGGCACCCGCGTGGTGGACCTCGTCGCGCAGCCGGAGCAAGGGCAGCTGAGGGTGGTCGGAGTGAGGGACGCGCAAGGCAACACCTACGAGGGCGTGGCCGTCGTCCTGGCCACAGGCCATTCCGCCCGCGACATCTACAGTCTCTTCACCCGCCGGGGATGGGCATTGCAGGCCAAGCCTTTCGCCCTCGGCGTGAGGGTGGAGCACCCACAAAGCCTCATCAACGAAATCCAGTACCACCGCTCGCCGTCCATGCGGTTTCTTCCGCCGGCGGCCTACAGTCTCACCACGCAAGTGGACGGACACGGGGTATTCTCGTTCTGCATGTGTCCGGGCGGGGTGATTGTGCCCGCCGCCACCGGCGCAGGGCAGCAGGTGGTGAACGGCATGAGCAACTCGCAGCGCAACTCGCCCTACGCCAACAGCGGCATCGCCGTGACCGTAAGCCCGGCCGACGTGCCGCAGTATGCCGACCACGGGGCTCTGGCCCTGCTCCGCTTCCAGCAGGAGGTGGAGGAGGCCGCCTTCCGCGCCGCCGGCGACACCATATCGGCCCCCATCCAACGGCTCACAGACTTCTGCCAGAACCGCACCAGCCAGCATAACAACAAAAGCAACTACCTCGGCCCCACGGTGGGCAGCCCGCTGCACGAATTGCTGCCTCCCTTTGTGGTACATTGTCTACAGGAGGGGTTCCGCCAGTTCGACCGCAAGATGCACGGGTTCCTCACCTCGCAGGCCAGTGTGCTGGCCGTCGAGAGCCGCACCTCGTCGCCCGTGCGCATCCCGCGCGACGAGACCATGCAGCATCCCCAGCTACACGGACTTTACCCCTGCGGCGAAGGGGCGGGATATGCCGGGGGCATCGTATCCTCCGCCCTCGACGGCATCAACGCCATTGAAAAACTCGCCAACTATCAATCCTAAACCTTTCTGCCATGAACTTTGAACTCAAATCAGACTTTGCCCCCATGGGCGACCAGCCCGAGGCCATCCGCCAGCTGGTTGAAGGGGTGCGCAGCGGACAGCGCGCACAAGTGCTGCAAGGCGTCACGGGCAGCGGCAAGACCTTCACCGTGGCCAACGTCATAGCCCAACTGCAACGCCCCACCCTGGTGCTGAGCCACAACAAGACCCTCGCCGCTCAGCTCTACGGCGAGTTCAAACAATTCTTCCCCAACAACGCCGTTGAATATTTCGTATCCTACTACGACTACTACCAGCCCGAGGCCTACATCGCCGCCACCAACACCTATATCGAGAAGGACCTGGCCATCAACGACGACCTCGACAAACTGCGCCTCCGTGCCTCCTCGGCCCTGCTCAGCGGCCGAAGGGACGTGATCGTGGTCAGCTCGGTAAGCTGCATCTACGGCATCGGCAACCCCGAAGAATTCAAACGGGGCACGGTCAATATCCATGTGGGCCAGCGCATCAGCCGCGACAACCTCCTACTGCAACTGCTCGATGGCCAATACGTCCGCAACGAAATCGAATTCGTCAACGGCCGTTTCCGCGTCAAGGGCGACACCGTCGATGTCTTCCCCTCCTTCGCCGACTTCTGCTTCCGCATCAGTTTCTGGGACGACGAGATTGAGAGCATCGAGAGTTTCGACCCCGTCAGTGGCCAGCGGATTGAGACCTTCACCGAGGCCACCATCTACCCCGCCAGCAACTTCCTCACCTCCAAAGAGAACATGGCCGACGCCCTGCACCAGATTCAGTCCGACATGTTTGAGCGGCGCGACTACTTCTATTCCGTCGACAAGAATCTTGAAGCCAAACGCCTTGAGGAGCGCGTCAACTACGACCTTGAAATGATTCAGGAACTGGGCTACTGCAGCGGCATCGAGAACTACTCGCGCTACTTCGACGGCCGCGAACCCGGCAGCCGCCCGTTCTGCCTCATCGACTACTTTCCCAAAGACTTTCTCCTGGTCATTGACGAGAGCCACGTCACCGTGCCCCAAATCGGTGCCATGTATGGCGGCGACCGCAGCCGCAAGACCTCCCTGGTCGAATACGGCTTCCGCCTCCCCTCCGCCCTCGACAACCGGCCCCTCACCTACGACGAGTTCTACAACATCACCGGCCAGACCATCTATATCAGCGCCACCCCGGCCAAATACGAACTCAGCGAGGCCGAGGGCGTAGTGGTGGAGCAAATCATCCGCCCCACCGGCCTGCTCGACCCCGTGGTCGAAGTGCGCCCCGCCGTAAGCCAGGTCGACGACCTGCTGGACGAAATCGAAAAGACCGTCTACAAGCACGAGCGCGTCCTCGTCACCACCCTCACCAAACGCATGGCCGAGGAAATGACCACCTACCTCCTCAACCTCGGCATCCGCAGCAAATACATCCACAGCGATGTGGACACCCTGGAACGCGTAGAAATCATGCGCGACCTCCGCATGGGAGTATTCGATGTGCTGGTAGGTGTGAACCTCCTGCGCGAAGGACTCGACCTGCCCGAAGTGTCGCTCGTGGCCATCCTCGACGCCGACAAAGAAGGCTTCCTCCGCAGCGACCGCGCCCTCATCCAGACCATAGGCCGCGCCGCCCGCAACGTCCACAGCAAAGCCATCCTCTACGGCGACACCATCACCGGCAGCATGCAACGCGCCATCGACGAGACCAACCGCCACCGCGAAAAGCAAATCCGCTACAATCTGGAACACGGCATCGTGCCGCGCCAGATAGTCAAGAACACCGAAGCCATCATCGGGTCCACCAGCGTCATCGAGCGCGCCGCCGAAGAACACTACGAAGAGAAAGCCGCCGAAGGCCCCAACATCCCCAACATCGCAGCCTCGCCCTACGCCCTCAACACCCCGGCCCACAGCGGCGGACACTCAGGCCGCAACCCCCATGCCCGGCAGCAGCCGCTGCCCCCGTCCGACACTCCCCTGCCCTATGCCGCCGAGGACACCACCGGCACCGCACAGGAAGACGACCTCCAATGGTGCAACAAAACCCAGGCCCAGCTGCGCAAAGAAATCCGCGAAACCCAGCGCAAGATGCAACAAGCCGCCAAGGAGATGGACTTCATGGCCGCCGCCAAATACCGCGACCAAATCCGCGCCATGCAGAAAGCCCTCGAAACCGCACGGGGATAACCCCACTCTCCTTTTTCACGGAAAAATACATCCCCGCAACGGGTTTTTCCCCACGAAAAACCCGTATCTTTGCACCCGATAATCAAACACCCAAAAACTCAACACCATGAAACGTCTATCCCTCATCATCGCCCTCCTGCTGATTGGCACCGCCCTCTCGGCCCAGCCCCGCGGCAAACACCATCACCACAACGCCACGGCCCAGCACCATGCCACGCCCTCCATCTTGGTGCAAGCCCAGCATGGCGAAATGTTCCAAGTCTACGTCGACGGCGACCTCATCAACCAAGTGCCGCTGGCCGAAGTCCTTGTCGACCGTCTCGACACCCGTCTGCACGACGTCATCATCGTCCTCACCCACCCGGCCCGAAAAGCCGCCGCCACCCAGCTCTACGCCGCCCTCGACCCCGTGCCGACCCTCATTGTCGACTACGACATGCGGCGCCAACAGATGCTGCTTTTCAGCTCGCAAAACCATGGAACCCCGCCTCAGCAAGGTCACCTGCCACATCACCACATCCTCCCTACCCCACCCACACCTCCGGCCAGTCCCGTCATCATTCCCCAGGCCATTGCCGTTGACGAGCCCGCCACAGTCTCCGACCAATGGGTAAACGAGATGATAGCAATCATCAACAACCAGAGCTTCGACAGCGAAAAACTCTCCACCGCCAAAGGGCTGCTCAACAACGGCAAACCCTTCACCGCCTCGCAGATTGCACGCATAGGCCAAACCCTCGACTTCAACCACTCGCAAGTCGACTTCCTCAAAGCCGCCTACCACCACTGCATCGATCCCGAAAACTACGAGCGGGCTCTCAGCATCCTCACCTTCAGCAACGACCGGCAGAGCCTCCGCGACTATATCAACCAGCACAATAAAAGCCGCAAAAACAGGACCGGGTGCCGCATTGCTTGGCGGCACCCGGTCCCGTTTTTCATCAGTGCAGACAAAGCTTACCCTACCGCACCACTAAGCGTTTGGTCTTTACCCCGTGTTCGCAGTAGATGGCTATCACATACACCCCGCTGGGCCAGCCGCTCACGTCCAGTGTCGCCGTCACCCCGTCTGCCTTCTGCTCCAGCACCCTCACCCCGCGGCTGTCGTAGGCCTCTATCCGTTCCATCCTGTACGACGACATCACATTCGTCACCGTCACCGCTGGGTTCGGCACCATGCTCACATAGTCGTCACCGTCCTCCGCCAGGTCTATGCCCTCGCGCTGTCCTGTCGTGTCCGGCACGTTGTGGTACACCTCCACCTCCAGCGGGCGGCTCCACTCTCCGTAATCCTCCGTCACACTGCAGTACCCCCGCACCAGCGCGAAATACTGCACTCCCGTCTCCAGCCCTGTCAGCGTCAGCGTCGGCGCCGTGACAGTCGTCACCACATAGTCGCTCCACGCATCCGTCATCTTGCCCACGGCCACCTCCCACGGCCCGCCGTCGCCCGAATCCCACATCACCGTCGCCGTGCCCTCACCGCGCTCTTCCACTCGCAGGTTCCTCACCTCGTGGCATATCGTCGTGTCAAAACCCGGCTCTATTATCGGCCAGAACATCGGGACACGGACAAGCCTTTCGGTCGGCAATGTATTGAAATCTTCATGTCCCCTGAACCAATATTCATCACACCACCAAGACACCCATGTCTGATTTCGATATTTATTCCAATGTCTTAAATCCATTCTGGTATTAATATACTCTGTCAGACTGCAAGAGTCCAACCTATAGATATAAGCAAGATAGCGGGTGGGGCTATGGTCAAAAGACCAGTATTCGAAGCTGGGCCAGCCCTCCGAGTTTCTCCACCTGCCCTCGTTGTTCAGCATCGCGCCACCCACCACAAACGAATCCTCCACATACACAGGGTCTTTGAACTCCACCTCATACAACGGCACACTGACTGTATCATAACTCTGCTGTATTTCAGGTTCAGTGTAATGGTTATCCAGGTTTCCCCGTGGGAAAACCACAATCCGGTGCGGGTCCTCTATCCTGTACTTGCCCGAACCCAGCAGGCTCAACCCCTCGGGCGTGAACTCATAAATCCCCATCCACTCCGTGTTCCGCGATGCCAGCAACGTGTCGTTGACCGAGAAAAACCGATGTCCACTGCAATACATCCACTGCCCCCTGTCCACATGCACCGGGGCTGCCACCCCAACCACCTTCAGTATCCTGTCCGTCGCCATCTGCCTCCCCATTATGCCGTTGCCATACTGAATCACCCTGTAACATAATACATCACCAAACAGATCTCTATCTGACATGCCGTTGTATCCCGACGAAATGGCGTTATCGTCAAAAAGTACCGATGTCGTGACCGTACACTGAGTCTCAAACAATCCATAGTCCAAGGGGTGCGTATAGTAATCCGTATCGATAATCCCCGCTACACCACCTGGAGTTTGGGCACCCGCCACGCCCGCTGCCATCAGGGCGCAAACATAAAACAGAATCTTTTTCATAGCCTCATCTTATTTTGAGTTATTCACAGAAGTAACAATACGTTTCATATTTATACTATTCAAAATCAAGCATATATCTGATTATTATCTTATAAACCGTTGTCGCAAAGATACAAAACAATTCTAAATAAACAAATACTTGGGTAAAAAATAACAAAAAAAGCATTGCTTCTTATCTACAACCGGGGAATCATACCGCCCATTCCTGCCAAACGGCGGACAAGACGGCTGCGCCAATGTGCGCCCCGCCGGGTTGTGGGGATGCCGCAGGGCGACAACCGCGCTGCGGCAACTGCGCGACACAAAGGCTGCCGGCCCGCCCGATGGTGGGCGAAGGCTCATTCCAGACGACGCAGATGTTCGTCCAGCCGAGGTCGAAAGGGGGGCGAAGTGGAAAAAAAATGGCGCAGAGCGGGCGAACCGAGGGGGAGGGATGGATTTTGAGCATGCGACGGCGGGGCGCGGCGGCGGACAGGAGTGTCCTGTCCGCCGCCACGCCGCCAGGGGGCATACGACAGCGAGGGCGCTCCCAATGGAACGCCCTCGCCGCCATTATGAAAAACTATTCAATTACTTGGTGGAGATGACCAGGAAGCGGGTCTGCTCCCAGAACTTGGCGGGGTTGAGGATGCGGAGGTAGGACACCACGCGGTCGTCGTTCTCGTCCATGACAAGCTCGTAGCTGTTTTCGGGGTGTTTGGATACCACGAGGGCCTTGCGCATGTTGATGGGGATGGTGGTGACTTTGGTACGGTCGATCTGGGTGAAGCGGTCGAGGGGCATTTCGGTGTTGGTGCCCTGGCGGCGGCCGATGCCGATGAAGCCACCGGCTTTGCTGACGATGCCGGCCTCGTTGAGGTCAGAGTAGCTGCCCACGACGTAGTAGGCGCGGTTGGCCTCGGCGGTCTGCTGCTTGATGTACTGGTCTTTCTGCTCGTTGGAGGCGGTAAGCTCGCTGACATCCTGGTTGAGTTTCTTGATGAGGACTTTGTTGTTCTCGAGTTCGGTGAGGAGCTGTGCGATTTGCGACTCCTGCTGGGCTATGCGCTCTTCCTGGCGGCTGACAAGCTCCTGGAGGCGGGTGCCTTCCTTGCTGTCAGTATTGATTTTGGCCTGGAGGCTGGCGATTTTCTGGCGGTTGGCGGCCATGAGGTTCTCGATGTCCTTGATTTGGGCATTAATCTGGCTTTTGACGTTGGGCTGGCCTTCGATGTTGGCGCGGCGCAGCTCCTGCACGGCATTGTAGCGCGAGTTGACGGCGGCCAGGTTTTCTTCAATCTGGTTGAGGGTGGTGAAGAGGGAGTCGAGTTCCGAGTCCTTGTTCTGGATGATCAAGGAGAGGGAGTCGTTCTTTTTGATGGCCGCATCCAGTTCTTCCTGATGGGTGTTGCAGGCCGCGAAAACCATGGCTACCATGGCAAAAACTAATACCGTTGCGATTTTCTTCATGGCATTTTTGTGTTTAGTTGTTTATTATTTATTATTTTTTTGTGCCGGGACAATAAAATCGGTACTTTGCGTTATTGGGGAAACGGGCATGGGCATTTTTTATTGCACCCCGCACAAGGAAAGAATCATAATAAATCTAAAAAAATGAAAAAAATAGCGAAATATCTTCTCATCATGACTATCGCAAGTACTATGGAGCCCGCCGCCGGGCAGGAGTCGAACCCTTTGCTGCAGGAGTGGGACACTCCGCACCAGACTCCCCCCTTCAGCCGCATCCGCAATGAGCATTACGCCCCCGCCATGCGGGAGGCCATCAAGGAGGCCGAAATGAATATCAACCGGATTGTGAGGAAGAGGGAGGCTCCCACGTTTGAGAACACCATCGTGGCCCTGCAGACGGCAAGCGAGCGGCTGGACCGCATCAGCAGTGTGCTGTTCAACCTGAACGAGTGCAACACGGACAGCGAGATGCAGCGCATTGTGATGGAGCTGACCCCTGAGCTGACGCGCTTCTCGAACAGTGTGAACATGAACCCGAAGCTGTTTGAGCGGGTGAAGGCGGTGTATGACCAGCGCGAGACGCTGAATCTGAACACCGAGCAGCGCACGCTGCTGGAGGACACGTACAAGGGCATGGTGCGCAACGGGGTGAACCTGAAGGGCGCGGACCGCAAAACCTTTGCGCGGAACAGCGAGCGGCTGTCGGAGCTGTCGCAGCAGATGAACCGCAATGTGCTGGCGGACAACAATGATTATATCCTCCACATCACCCGCGCCGAGGACCTGGCCGGACTGCCGGAGAATGTGGTGGCCGCCGCCGGGGCCGAGGCCCGCGAACGGGGACTGGAGGGATGGGTGTTCACGCTGGCCTACCCTTCGTATGGCCCGTTCATCACCTATGCCGACAACAGGGGGCTGCGCGAGCAGATGTGGAAAGCATACAACAGCCGCGGCAACCGCGGCAACCAGAACGACAACAACGAGGTGATACGCGAGATGACCTATCTGCGCTACCAGCAGGCACGGCTGCTGGGGTATGAGAACTACTGCGAGTATGTGCTGAGCGACCGCATGTGCAGCACGCCGGTGCAGCTGGCGGGGTTCCTGCAGGACATGTACCACGCCGCCCTGCCTTTCGCCCGCCGCGACCTGGCCGAGGTCACGGCCTTCGCGCAGCGGCTGGGGGCCGAACTGCCCCTGCAGCGGTGGGACTTCAGCTACTACAGTGAGAAACTGAAGCAGCAGAAGTATGACTTCGACGAGGAGCGGCTGCGCCCTTACCTGCAACTGGAGCGGGTGAGGCAGGGCATATTCGACCTCTACGGCCGCCTGTACGGGCTGACGTTCAGGGAGGCGGTGGGCATTGAGGTGTACCACCCGGACGTGAAGGTGTATGAGGTGATGGACGGCGAGCGGTTTATGGGTGTGCTGTATCTGGACATGCACCCGCGGGCCAGCAAGCGCAGCGGGGCCTGGAAGACGACGTTCCGCGAGCAGAGCAACATAGGGGGCAAGCAGGTGCGGCCCCTGGTGCAGATTGTGTGCAATTTCTCCAAACCGGTGGACGGGAAGCCCGCACTGCTGAGTTTCGGCGAGCTGGAGACGTTCATGCACGAGTTCGGCCACGCCATCCACTGCCTGCTGACGGACTGCACCTATCCCAGCCTGAGCGGCACAAGCGTGAAACGCGACTTTGTGGAGATGCCGTCGCAGGTGATGGAGAACTGGTGCTACGAGCCGCAGTTCCTCAACACCTTTGCCCGCCACTATGAGACGGGCGACACCATCCCGGCAGAGTATATCGACCGCATCAAGGCGGCGGAGAACTATCTGGCCGGATGGCTGTGCGTGAGACAGCTGAACTTGGGGATGGTGGACATGTCGTTCCACACGCTGCAGGAAAAAATCACAGGCCGCATTGACGAGTATGAGCATTCGCGCATGAAGGAGCTTCTGCCCGTGGTGGAAGGGACCAACACGAGCACGGCCTTCACCCATATCTTTGCCGGCGGCTATGCGTCGGGCTATTACGGCTACAAGTGGGCCGAGGTGCTGGATGCCGACATATTCTCGAAATTCAAGAAGGAGGGCATTTTCAACCGGCAGACTGCCGAGGCATTCCGCCGCGAAATCCTGTCGAAGGGCGGCACGAAGCATCCCTCGGTGCTGTTCCGCAACTTTATGGGGCGTGACCCGGACAACTCTGCACTGCTGCGGCGGTGCGGGTTCCTGCAGGATATAGACTTGTCGCGCCCCCGGTTCTAATATTTTAACTACTTAGCATCCAACATTTATGAACGAAATATATGCCAAACAGATACTGAAAATATTTGCCAACAATCCTTTCGAGTCGTTCAACCACAAGCAGATTGCGTCGCGCGTGGGCGCCCACGACAAGGGCAGCCGGCAGCTGGTTTTAGCCACAATGCAGGAGCTGGCCGAAAGCAAGATACTGGTGGAGGACCGCGACGCCCGCGGCAAATATAAGATTAACCCAAAGAATATCAACGACGACCTGCTGCCCCACAACTATATAGTGGGTACGATAGACATGAAGCAGACGGGCAAGGCCTATGTGATACCCCAGGAGGAGGGCATGGAGGATGTGCTGATCACACCCAACAACACCCGCCACGCCCTGCACGGCGACACAGTGAAGGTGCTGATGTTCCCGCAACGGAAGATGCACAAGCCCGAGGGGCAGGTGGTGGAGATACTGCAGCGGGCCCGCACCCGCTTTGTGGGCATCATACAGCTGCAGGACCGCTTCGCCTTTATGGTGAGCGACAGCCGCTCGATGGTGGTGGACATCTTCATCCCCCTTAACGAGCTGGGCGGCGCCGAGGACGGCGAGAAGGTGCTGGTGGAGATGACCGACTGGCCGGAGAGGATGAACAACCCGGTGGGCCGCGTAATCAAACGGCTGGGCCGCCCGGGCGACAACAATGTGGAGATGCAGTCGATACTGGCCGAGTATGACTTCCCGCTGGAGTTTCCGGCCGAGGCCGAGAAGGAGGCCGAAAAGATTGAGCAACCCACCGAGAAGGACTATGAGGGACGCAAGGATTTCAGGGAGGTGACCACTTTCACCATCGACCCCGCCGACGCCAAGGACTTCGACGACGCCCTCTCGTTCCGCCCCATGGACAACGGACATCTGGAGGTGGGTGTGCACATAGCCGATGTGTCGCACTACGTAAAACCCGGCACTGCCATCGACCGCGAGGCCTACGAGCGCGGCACAAGTGTCTATCTGGTGGACCGCACCATACCCATGCTGCCCGAAAAGCTGTGCAACGGCGTCTGCTCATTGCGCCCGCACGAGGACAAGCTGTGCTTCAGCGTGGTAATGGAGATGAACGACCGCGCCGAGGTGAAGAAGGCCTGGATGGGCAAGACGGTGATCAACAGCGACCGCCGCTACAGCTACGAGGAGGCGCAGGAAATCATTGACACCAACAGCGTCAAGCAAGGCGAAGAGACAACCGGCAACGCCATCCTGCAGCTGCACCAGCTGGCCACCCTGCTGCGCGAGGAGCGCTACAAGGAGGGCGCCATCAACTTCGAGAGCCAAGAGGTTAAGTTCCAGCTGGACGAAAACGCCAAGCCCATCGGAGTTTATATCAAGGAATCAAAAGAGGCCAACTGGCTGATTGAGGAGTTTATGCTGCTGGCCAACAAGCAGGTGGCCGAACATGTGGGCAAGCCCCGCCAGCGCAAGACCAAGGAGGGGAAACCCACCCCAGCCAAGACCTTCGTATACCGCGTGCACGACGAGCCTAACCCCGAGAAGCTGAACACCTTTGTGGAGTTTGTGGGCAAGCTGGGATTCAAAATCCAGGTGGAGTCGCGCCAGGCACTGGCCCACAGCTACAACAACCTCTTCGAGACCATCGCGGGCCGCGGCGAGGAGTATATGATTGACACGATTGCCATCCGCACCATGGCCAAGGCATACTACAGCACCGAGAACATCGGCCACTATGGCCTGGGATTCCCCTACTACACCCACTTCACCTCCCCCATCCGGCGATACCCCGACCTGATGGTGCACCGCCTGCTCGACAAGTACCTGCGCCGCGGGGCATCGGTGAGCGCGGAGGAGTATGAGGAGTATTGCCACCACTGCTCGGTGATGGAGAAACGCGCCGCCGACGCGGAACGGGCCAGCGTGAAATACAAGCAGGCCGAATACCTCAGCGACAAACTGGGGCAGGATTTCCCGGCACTGATTTCGGGGGTGAGCAAGTGGGGTCTCTACGCCGAAATCGAAGGCAACAAGTGCGAGGGCATGATTCCCATCGGCAGTCTGCAAGGCGACTATTATATGCTGGACGAGGACAACTACCAGGTGATTGGCCGCCGCCACGGCAAGTGCTACAAACTGGGCGACCCCGTGACCATCCGCGTGAAAGGCGTCGACATGATGAAGAAACTCATCGATTTTGAGCTTGTCGACAACGATTTCGCCACTCCTCCGGCAAGGTCCAGAAAAGAGTCGGGCAAAGCCCGGCCCAGCCGCAAAAGCCAGCCCAAGGAGGCCGCTCCCACCAAGAAAGGAGGGAAGCGCCCCTCCCGCCAACGAGCCCCCAAGCAGGAAAAAGAGAAAAAAACTTCGCGCCAGAGGAAAAGCAAGTAGCTGAATACCTGACCGTAAGAATGGCAGCGTGGGTCGTGGCAGAAAAAAACGACCCACGCTGTCACTTTTTGGACAAAAGGTGGCTCTAATAGGGATGGTTTAAATTAGGAATACCGGTGTGTGTGCTCCGGTATGCACCGCTGCAAACTGTCCGCTGCCGCCAGCCCATGCTGCTCCGCTGCCGGCTGCGGACCAAGACAACCAACAGGAACAGCGTAACAAACAAACAACAACATTATGAAGAAATTATTGACACTAAGCACTGTACTTCTCGCCCTCGCCGTCATGACTGCCTGCAGCAAAAAGAATGACGAGCTGATTGTCGGCAAATGGGAGGTGAAGACCTATTACAATTGGAACCACGACTTAACCGATGAGAGTCTGTCTGAAGAGGTGACCATCACCCTGCCGGATACCACTTATGCCGGATATGACTGGGTTGAATTCCGTGAAGACGGTACCACACGGTGGCACATGAGTGACCGTTGGGTCCGTGAAGGACTTTATACTGACCCTTACAGGGACTTTGAATGGCGTATCAGCGGCGACTCACTGTTGGTTTCCTCCAACTGGGTGGCGGATAACATATCGAGATATGCCATCAAAGAACTCGACAGCAAGACCCTTGTCATCGAACAGTACACAAACAACGGACACGAAGAATACAGCCATCACCACAGGGAACAGATTCATCGCTACACTTTCAAACGCGTAAAATAGACCCCTAACATATTGCCCTTACAATTTTTTTATCAGCCTGTCACTTTTTTCACTTTTTTTGGCTCTAATCGTAGCAGAAAGCATAAAAACTTTGGACTATCTCCGTCTGTTGCAGTCAATGCAGTCCCCGCTGTGATGGACGGAGAACTAAACAGACAGGGGATTGCGAAAGAAAAACACTCATTTTATCATGAAAAAAGTTCTAACTGTCGTAGCTGTTATTGCCATGGTAGCATGCCTGGGAAGCTGCAAAAAGAAATGCAATTGCGTTACCACCATGAATGGTGAGGTTGTCCAAACCACCACAATGGAGGCCACAAACTGTGCAAAACTCAACGTCACCCAGAACATTGGAGGCATGACGCAGGAAGTGAAGTGCAACTAATCCCTCGCGCTTAAAGAATAAGGGTGGGCAATTGTTTGCTCACCCTTGTCTTTTGCAGCCGACAGCCTATACCGAACAGGCAAAAAAAAGAGCCGCCCTTTCCGGACGGCTCCCGTGATATGGGAATGCATTGCTTATTCAGCAACGATTTCGACATTGATTTGGGCCTTGATCTCTTTGTAGATATTGATCTGGGCGGGGAAAGTTTCCGAGGAGTGGGAATGGTGAGGGCCAAAGCCAACATTGCACTGACAAACCTTGTCTACAACATGTGCAGACTTGTGCAGATTAAGAAATACCAACCTAATTTAATTGCGATTCAATAGACAGAATATCAAATGATTACCCCATCCATTAAAAATATGACAACCTAAATTCCAGTTACAAGTGCAACACTGAGTAGAAAAAAAAGAGTACCAGAATTTGGTACTCTCAGGTAAAATGACTACTTTTGTGTTGTCAAATGAAAAAATAGTCGTATCTTTGCACCCGTAAACCAATTGTTAATCAACAGTTGTCTGGCAGATTAATGGGTTCTGTCTGTTTGGATGACCAAAAAGTGAATAAATAGAACCCACCTATAAAATGAAGACTAAACTATTATCACTCTATGCAGCCTTGGTATTGGCTGGCTGTGTACAGGCACAGACTTTGGTCGACAACTACAGTTTGGCGACACGTGTGGACTCGACGGCATGGATTGACATCACGGGTGTCGACAGCCTTATTGTCGAGCCTACGGCAACCACATACACCTACGCCCGCAGCGCACGGCTGCCTATTGGCTTTCAGTTCAGGTTGGCTGGCACACTGTGCCAGTATTTCTCGACCAACGTGAACGGTACGGTCAGCTTCAGCAACCACTTGATTCCGTCGAGCGGATATTACGACACCCCCCTTGGGGCACAGCGGACGACCGGCTCATCCCTGCCTAAGGTGGAGCCTTTCGGTTACCGCGGGCAGTGGGACAGCACCTGCTATACTCGCTTTGCCACCCTCGGCACTGCCGACAGCCACATACTGGTGGTGCAGACACGCATGGGTGTGTACGGAATGGACTCATCCCACCTTTGTTTTCAGGTGCAGTTGCACGAGGCCACGGGCGAGGTGCGCATCGTCTATGGCGTAACTGAAGGTCCCCAGCCGACCCATACCACACAGACTGGTGTGGTGGCGAGTTACAACGACCTTATCTTCATTGATTTGGCAACACACGGTACCCTTCGGGCGACAACGTCTATAACGCAGACCAATGCCGCGGGAGTATGGCCCATACAGTGGCGTTGCTACTCGCTAATGCCCGATGCTCAGGCCTGCCCCTATCCACCTGCAGTCAGCGTAAGTGCAAGCAATCTCAATGCGGTAAGCATCACATGGATCCCCGACAGTGCGGCTTCGGCCTACCGTATCACCCTTGACCCCCTCGGGTTGGACACCATAGTGACAGGCGACACCCTGCTACTGACCAATGTGCTGAATGGGGCCACCACCTATAGCGGCACGTTTGGCGGCGTGTGCGACAGCGTGCACAGCAGCTACCGCACACGCACATTCTCGTTTAACACGAGTTGCGGAACGGTGCGCCATCTGCCGTGGACGGCCAATTTTCAGACCACGGCATTTAACAACTGTTGGACACTGCGCAGCCCCAGCCCCTATAGAGGAGGCTGGGACGTCAGCAGCGGTGCCATGAGCAGTTTCTACGCCAGCGACAATATTACTGCCTATAGTGGCTGGCTGGTGAGCCCAATGATAGATTTGCCCGCCACAGGCGATGCCGAGTTGCAATGGGACTATCGTGCCAATGCTTTCAGAATGGAGCATCCCACGGTGTTGGTTAAGGTGATGGTGTGCGATTCAATCAACACAGTCGACACTAGCAGTGCCGAGTGGGAGACAATCTTTGCCATCCGCCACAGCATATCGACATACAAGACCTTCCGAGTCGGCCTGAAGCAGTGGCGTGGACACCGTGTGCGAGTGGCCTTCGTGCGAAACTCGACGGGTGGGGAAGAGGCCTTTGTCGACAATGTGTCGGTGGTTGCCACCAGCCAGCCCGGCATAAGGATGGAGCCTATCCCTATTGCCGATGCTGGCGGGGGGACGACTATCCGTGCCGCCATCATCGTGCCGACGGGGGATACAGCCACTATGAGTTGGCATTCGACGATGCTTGACCGCGGCCTTGCCGCGTATATCGGAGAAAGCGACACCCACTTCACCCTCTCCTACTTGGTCGACGGCATCGATACTGTGACTGCGGTCATCGCCACCGCCACCAGTGCGGACACCGACGTGGTGACGTTTCGCGTAAGGGACTGCTCTACACGCGGCCTGACATGGACTGAAGACTTTGAGAACGGCGTAGAATGCTGGGAGTTGCGCGACTGTGGCACCACCCCGTCGGGATGGTATTTGGCCACCTCCAATAATTTCAATAGCGGCAAATACCTCTACGTTCACAATTTTGTCAACAAGCCCGTCGGCTTCAGCAACAGCATCGTGTCGAGACCTATCACGGTGCCGTCGCTGCCAGAGGGACACGGTGTCGCGTTGGCTTGGCAGATGGCTTCGTGGGGCAACTACACTCCTATGCTGGCCATCCGTTTTGAGGAGGACAGCGTCAGCACCCTGTTGGCGGATATACCGATTGCCCGCCTCTCAAGCTCAAGCATTTTGGGTGATTATATAATCTATCTTGACTCAGTTGCCGGGCGGACAGGCCGACTGCTGCTGGAACAACATGCTATGTCTGGGGCAACTTCGTGCAGTAGCGTCAGCATCGACAACATCGTGCTGCGCTACGCCCGCGTGCCACTGGTGGAACACAACATGCCCCAACGCGTGTATGTGGGCGACACAATACCTTTGCAGACCACGTTGCTCGAGGGCGTGGCCGACGGCCTCCACTACTCTTGGACTTCGGTATTCGACTCCACAGGGCGAGCCGTCATGTCAAACACCGACAGCACCATCGTCTATCATGTAGGCGGTGTGGATACTCTCACAGTGCAGGCCATTAACAACTATGGTACCTCGTCTGACACCGCTACGATGCTTGTCTGCCCACCAGTGAACATGTTCCCTTGGCAGGCCGACTTCAGTTCGGAGGGCTGCTGGTACAACATGCCTGGTAGCGACTGGGAATTCTCAGGGAACTACCTTCAGGTGTGGGGAGACCATTATTTTGAGGGTACAGTGGTGTCGCCGGCACTGGTAGTGCCGACCGACACTGGCACAGTGCTTACCTGGAAGGTTGATGGCACCTCGCGTTACACTGTCAGCATCAGCACCAGGCGTTACGACGACTGGAGCACCTACACTACCATTCTGTACGATACGGCAAGAAACGGTTTCCAACCCCGCAGCATCAGCCTCGATCCCTACGTTGGAGACACTATCCGAGTAGCCTTCCATCTCGACCACCAATACACTGTAGTGCGTATTGACAGCCTCATTCTCACCAACCGAAATGCGCCATTGGTGCATCTCAGTGCACCGCAACATGTGTTTGCCGACGGTGCTGCCACAGTGCGTGCCTTCTACGACCGAGGCGAGGCAGGCTCTACCATCTCATGGCATTCGGCCATGGCCAGCCGGGGAGATGCCACGCTGCTCACCCCCACGCAGACCAACCTTGCCATCCGCTACCATACCTCTGGTACCGACACCGTCTGGGCTCGGGTCGCGAACACTTTTGGCAGCGACAGTGCGAGGGCCATCTTCACTGTCAGCGACTGCGACACCGTACTGGCAGAGGGCTGGACGGTGAACTTCTCCAACGACTACGACTGCTGGTACCGCCCCGTTGGATGTAACTGGACCCGCTCGTCGAACTCCATCTGTTCGTCTGTGAGAACCACCCCGTTTGACAGTCGCATCATCTCGCAGGCCATCAGGGTGCCTGCAAATGCCGACGACAGTTTGGTGGTGGAATGGACGGCCAGAGCCACGGGCTCACAGCAGGCACACACCATGTACCTCCTCGTCACCGATAGCGACTATACCAACCCCTCGCTCTACGACACACTGGTGGCCGATACCTCCGTCTACTATCAGCCCATAACCCATCGTGCCCCCTTGGGGGCATACGCCAACAAGGTGATACACATTGCCCTTGTCAACAACCCTATTACCTTTGCCTCCATGTATTCCGATAATCGCAACCTTTATGTGTCCAATGTCAACATTCACTCGTTGCGCCAGCCCGTGATCAGGCTGGCCATGCCTCCTGTTGCCCATGCAGGCGAAAGTACCACTGTGCGTGCCGAACTGACCGACGGTTCGCCCTCCGGGCTCACCTATACGTGGCATTCGACAATGGCCGACTCGGGATTGGCCTCAGTCACCATCCTTGCCGACACCCTGCGCCTAGTCTATTCAACCAGTGGCACCGACACTATCACTGTGGTGGCTACCAACGCATACGGCTCCGACACCGCCACTTCTACCCTTGCAGTGCAGGCCTGCGCCACCATTGACACGCTGCCGTGGGTACTCGGCTATCGTGCCAGCATTACCTGTTGGCGTTTTTACAACTACACCGTCTTCAACAACAGCAACTGGCACAACGATTACTATGGCTATCTGCGCTCCAGCCGCTCAGCATCGTCCGAATCGGCGAACAACTGGTTGGTCTCGCCCGCCATCGAATTGCCCGACACACTCGACGCTTCCGTCCTGCGCTGGACGCTAAAGTCGCCATACGAGACAATCAACAACACGCGCTACTATGCCAGCATGGACGTGCTTCTCAGCACCTCCGATGCCACCGACACCTCGACCTTCAGCCATGTGCTCTTCAGTGGCTATATCAATACAGGCGGCGGCGAAAGCACCAGCCGAACCTACGAGGCCTCGCTCGACAGTTTCGCCGGGCAGACGGTACACATCGCCTTCGTACACCGCAAAGACCGTGGCGGCTATATCAACATTGACTCTATCAAGATAGAGAACGGTGGCCGTCCCCAGATTGCCCTTACACCCCCGACGGCACTGAACACGGATGAGGTGTGCCGCGTCACAGCGCGATGCCTCTCTGGTGCGCGAAACAGCCTTGCCTACGCTTGGTACTCCACCATGGCATCACGAGGCCTCGCCACACTTACCCCATCTGCCGACACGGTGAACATCGTATATCTCTCCGCAGGCACAGACACTATCTCCTGCATGGCCACCAATGCCTTTGGCAGCGACACGCAGACGGTGGTCATGACGGTGAACGACTGTCCTGTGCAGACAATACCTTGGCTCGAAGAATTCGAAGACAGCACCACAATTGGCTGTTGGAGCAATTTTTCCTACCACTACAATTCGCTGAACCAATTTGTCCGCACCGAGGTGGCCAACAGTTGGCACTTCGCTGGCGACAGCACCGCACACCGTATGGAGAGCCAGACCTACACCTACGATTGGCTCATTTCACCCCGCATAGCCCTGCCCGCAAGAGCCGACAGCATGACGCTGACATGGCAGCAGAGTACTAACTTTATGGGACTAACCGTGCTGTTGTCACCCAATGGGCGGTTCGACACCCCACACGATTTCACCGACACCCTCCTTCAGGCAGATGCCAACGGTTGGCACACCGTATCGTTGGACTCCTACGCAGGGCAGACCATCCGTATCGCTTTCCGTACTAGTATCAACAACGCCTGGCTTGACAACGTGATGATAGTGGGCCGACTTGTCCCTGACACCCTTTGGCGCACCCTTGCGGCAAGTAGTGCCGACACAGCGATGGGTCGTGTTGACGGTGGCGGAATATATCCCGACAGCACCCTTGTTACCCTGACGGCAATGGCATTTGACGGCTATGAGTTTACCAGCTGGAACGACGGCGACACTGCCAACCCGCGGCAGGTGCTGCTGGTGAGCGACACCGTCTTTACCGCCATATTCCAACCTGTTGTTGATACCGTCTGGCACACCCTTACGGCAAGTAGTGCCGACACAGCGATGGGTCGTGTTGACGGTGGCGGAATATATCCCGACAGCACCCTTGTTACCCTGACGGCAATGGCATTTGACGGCTATGAGTTTACCAGCTGGAACGACGGCGACACTGCCAACCCGCGGCAGGTGCTGCTGGTGAGCGACACCGTCTTTACCGCCATATTCCAACCTGTTGTTGATACCGTCTGGCACACCCTTACGGCAAGTAGTGCCGACACAGCGATGGGTCGTGTTGACGGTGGCGGAATATATCCCGACAGCACCCTCGTCACCCTGACGGCCACGGCTTTCGAAGGCTATGAGTTTGCCCACTGGCACGATGGCGACACCGCCAACCCACGCTATGTGTTGCTGGTGAGCGATACCGCCTTCACCACACTTTTCCGACCAGTGGAAGACACTTTGAGCATTGCTGACCCAGAGTGTCGTAGCAAAGAGCCCATAGTCTACCCCAACCCTGCGTCGGGCAATGTTACGGTGCGCGTTTGGCAACGTGCAACGGTGACCGTCATCGACCTCACAGGTCGCACGGTGATGGCTCCGATCACAATTGACGATCACCTCACCATTCAACGTACAGACCTGCAGGTTGGTATCTACTTTATTAGCGTCACCACTCCTAGTGGCACCACAGTGCACAAACTGACAGTGGTTCCATCGAAGTAACCACTTTGTCACCTATAGTTCCGCATATTCCGACTGTGTAATGGCTGTTGGATTATGCTTCAATAGCCCCGTTGCCTTCTGCTGAAAAGCCACGGCAATGGGGCATAAGCCTCCGTAACGCATAATTGGCGGAAGGTGGAAGACGCTAGTATATATAGATGCTACTTTTCTTATCATGGGTCTAGATTTGGGTGGTGTGTTTATAATTGATGAATATAGGGGAGTTCTATAAATTAAATGACTAAATTTCATTTTGTTATATCAATGTATTTTCGTATTTTTGCAGTATTAACAGAATAATGCAGCATATATGAAATACCGTAAGAATCAAGGCGTTGGGTTATTTGACAAGGAGAACACCCTTCAGGAATTACTCGAAAACGGCAATCCACTACCCAAGTTAAAGGAAATCATAGACTTCGAGCAGTTCCGCGACATTCTTGAGCCTGTATTTGATAACACGAGGAGGAAGAGTAATGCAGGTCGCAAGCCGTTCGACCCGGTGTTCATGTTCAAGGTGCTGTTCCTGCAGAGGCTTTACGGCATGAGCGACCCACAGATAGAATACCATATCAAGGACAGGACAAGTTTACGAGATTTCCTCGGGATTCAGAGTGTGGACGACGTGCCCGACGAGAAGACTGTGTGGAAGTATAAGGACGCACTGGCCCAAGGCGGGACGTACGATTTGCTTTTCAGGAGATTCAACGAGTATCTTGACGGCATAGGCTTGATAGTGAACGAGGGAAAGATTATCGACGCGAGTTTTGTCATTGCCCCACGGCAGCGCAACACGCGCGAGGAGAACAAGAAGATAAAGGAGGGGAAAGGAAAAGAATTGTTCAATGACAACCCATACAAGAAGTGCCACAACGTTGCACAAAGCGAGAGCAGTGGGAACTTGTTTCTATTGCCGAGCCAAAGCAACGTCATCGAAGATAAGGACATAGATGCCCGGTGGGTGAAGAAACGTGGCGAGCGGTTCTACGGGTACAAGGACAACGTGGAAATATGCAACAAAACCAAGCTGATACGAAACTACACGGTGTGTGCCGCCAACCGCCACGACTCCAAGGAGACGGAGCGCGTACTGACAGAGCCGCCCAAGGAGGCCCACGGAGAACCGGCATGGCTCGACGCGGGATATGCTGGGATGGAAGATGTGGTGAGATCGAAGCACATGACTCCGATAATCTGCGAGAAAGGCAAGAAGGGTCATCCTTTGACTGACGAGCAGAAGGAGCGCAACCGGCATAAGTCGAAAGTGCGGAGCCGCGTGGAGCATGTCTTCGGATTCATGGAACAAACAATGGGAGGCTTAATCTTCCGAGGGGTCGGAATGATAAGGGCAAAAGCTAACATTGCAATGACAAACCTTGTCTACAACATGTGCCGACTGGTGCAAATCAAGAAATACCAACCAAATTTAATCATAATGCAATAAACAGAATATCAAATAATTACCCCCCCCCGCAAAAATATGACAAATGATTCATTGTCAAATAAAAAAATAGTCGTATCTTTGCACTCGTAAACCGAATGCTAAACAACGGTCGTCTGGCAGATTAATGGGTTCTGTCTGTTAGGACGGCTGAAAAGTGAACAAATAGAACCCACCTAAAAGCTTTGGACTATCTCCGTCTGTTGCAGTCAACGCAGTCCCCGCTGTGATGGACGGAGAACTAAACAGACAGGGGATTGCGAAAGAAAAACACTCATTTTATCATGAAAAAAGTTCTAACTGTCGTAGCTGTTATTGCCATGGTAGCATGCCTGGGAAGCTGCAAAAAGAAATGCAATTGCGTTACCACCATGAATGGTGAGGTTGTCCAAACCACCACAATGGAGGCCACAAACTGTGCAAAACTCAACGTCACCCAGAACATTGGAGGCATGACGCAGGAAGTGAAGTGCAACTAATCCCTCGCGCTTAAAGAATAAGGGTGGGCAATTGTTTGCTCACCCTTGTCTTTTGCAGCCGACAGCCTATACCGAACAGGCAAAAAAAAGAGCCGCCCTTTCCGGACGGCTCCCGTGATATGGGAATGCATTGCTTATTCAGCAACGATTTCGACATTGATTTGGGCCTTGATCTCTTTGTAGATATTGATCTGGGCGGGGAAAGTACCAATCTCTTTCAGTTTGGCACCATCGACAACAATCTTTTTGCGGTCGATGTCGTAGTTGTGCTGCTCCTTCAGGGCCTCAGCAATCTGGTCGCTGGTGATGGAGCCGAAGAGGTGACCATTCTCGCCCACTTTGGCGACGAGACGGACGCTCTTTTCGTTGACAGCGGCTTTGAGGGTCTCAGCATCCTTGCGGAGTTTCTCTTCTTTGAAAGCGCGCTGGCGCATGTTCTCGGCGTGGACTTTGCGGTTGGACGGGGTGGCGATGATGGCCATGCCGTTGGGGAGAAGATAGTTGTTGGCGTAGCCGTTTTTAACCTTGACGATGTCGTCTTTGTAACCGAGGTTGGTTACATCCTGTAAAAGTATAATTTCCATTCTATTCTTTCTCCTATTATTATTTTAAACAATCGGCTACATAGGGCAACAGGGCCAGGTGGCGGGCACGCTTGATAGCCTTGGACACTTTCTTCTGGTACTTGTTGGAGGTACCGGTGATGCGGCGGGGCAGGATTTTGCCCTGCTCATTGACGAACTTCAGCAGGAAATCTGCATCCTTGTAGTCAATATATTTGATGCCGAGTTTCTTGAAACGGCAGTATTTTTTGCGCTGGGTTTCAACGGCAATCGGGGTGAGGTATTTGATTTCGGTTTCGTTAGCCATGATTCTAATGATTTTAAATGTTGCGGGAATTTTGATTAGAAAACTTCCTTTACATTAATAATTAATTGTTTTCCTCTTGGGTTTCGGCCTGAGCGGGAGCCTGCTTGGCGTTGCGCTTTTTCTCGTTGTAGGCGATGGCGTATTTGTCGAGGGAGACGGTGAGGAAGCGGAGCAGACGCTCGTCGCGTTTGTAGGCCACCTCGAGGTCGGCGATAACACTGCCCTCGGCGTTGAACTCAATGAGGTAATAGAACCCGGTGTTCTTTTTGCGGATGGGATAGGCCAGTTTACGCATACCCCAGTTGTTGGTGTAGATGATTTCTGCACCATGGTCTTTTAAGAAGTTGGTGTACTTCTCTACCGTTTCCTTCATCTGTTCTTCAGACAAAACGGGAGTTACAATGAAAACGGTTTCGTAACGATTTACCATGTTTGTTGTTTAAATTGATATGTTGATTAATAAAAAAACAGCGTCGTGTGACGTTGGAGCCACTTTGCGGACTCGAACCGCAGACCTACGCATTACGAATGCGTTGCTCTACCAACTGAGCTAAAGTGGCATTGCGGTGTTGACGTAAAAGAATGATTGGAAAGCGAACCCTGAATGGGTGGGAAATGGTCGGGGTGAGAAGACTCGAACTTCCGGCCTCCACGTCCCGAACGTGGCGCGCTAGCCAACTGCGCTACACCCCGCAGTAGTGTCCTGGCAGGGACTCGAACCCTGGACCCATTGATTAAGAGTCAATTGCTCTACCAACTGAGCTACCAAGACAACTTGAATGCTTCGAGCTACGAGTATTGTGTACTTCGTGCTTTTGGCTTATTATTATTTCAAATTACTCTCCTTTTGGTTTAGTACTCCGGGTGGGACTTGAACCCACACGCCCTTGCGGGCAAGGGATTTTAAGTCCCTCGTGTCTACCATTCCACCACCAGAGC
>CAMVMX010000004.1 GCA_947168665.1 uncultured Bacteroidales bacterium | reverse complement strand
AGGTCGCCGCCAATCTCTTACAGAGGGAGCCTTGAACGGCTCCCTTTTTTTGTTTGTACCCGCCGGGGCCGGTGCCCCTTTTGCCGTTCGGGGGGCCAGGAGCGGCCCCTATTTTGTTTCTGGGGGCGGGCCTGAGTTTGTCTTTCTCTCCACGGTGAGGATGGACTGCGTTTTTTTCTGTCATGTCTGATTATTTTTGTATCGAAGCTGTTATAGGGATGCTTCAGCGGGTTTTCCGTCGATATAGATAACGACTTTGCGAGAAAGAGTCTTTGCCATAACGTTCTTTTTTTGCAAAGATACGAAGGCAGTCTTTTGGTATAGGGGACAAAAAAGGCATCCATTTCAGGACACCCTTTATAGATCTGATAGAACGGTATAGAATGGATAGATGTTAGCAGCAGTGATTGTGATGATGTCTCATTGGCAAATATGCACCATCAAGAATAGTTCCGTCTAATTTGGTTCCACGCATTTTTGCGTTTCTAAGGTCAGCATCGGAGAGATCAGCATTGGTGAGGTCAGCATAATCGAGTTTTGCCATGGAGAGGTCAGCCCCCCGGAGGTCGGCTTCGTGGAGGTCGGCACCAATGAGTACAGCCTGGTAGAGTTCTTCGCCCTCAGGGAGGGTGAGGATGACTTCGCCGTGTATGTTCTTAATCTGGACCATTTTATTTTATTTTTCGATGCAAAGGTATGTTTTTTTTCGGACAGTGGCAAATTTATTTTTCAAGTAGCTGGGGGATAGGTGTTATAAAGGGGATAGATTGATAGAGGAGAGGGCTTGGAGAGATTTGTTCGCCTTGCAAATAAGGAGAGCAAATTATTTTTGATGCCCATGAAAGTGTGGAGGTATTTATTGGCCTGGTGCTCAGAAACTATGTCGAGGAGCTTTTGTTGCTGGCGGTCGAGGGAGGCGGAGAACCAGTCGGACAAGGAGCGGCGGATGCAGTTGCGGGGATGGCCGCGGTATACACCGTATTCGAGGAAGATGCCCTGCCGCCCGAAGGCAAAAGTCGTAGGTCTCCGCCAATCTCTTACAGAGGGAGTCCCCAAAACGGGGTTCCCTCTTTTTTTTGTCCCCGCTGGGGGACCGGGGGCGGTGGCTCAGGCGGGGGGACGGATGTTTTTTCCGCCATGTCTGATTATTTTTGTATCTTTGCATTTCAAATACTTATAATATAATATTTTTTTATGGAGTTGCGACGTTTGTTTTTGTCATTGATTGCCATCGTGCCATTCGTACTGTTGGCGCAGCCCTGTACACAAAAGCACTTACCATATTTTGAAGACTTCGAAAGCGGTTTCACTTTCGCTAATGGCTGGGGGATTCAATCTCTCGACACCACATTCACCCATACCGACAATTGTTGGACGCAGTGCTGGCTTCACACAAACCAGTGGTGTAGTCTTATCAGTATTAATTATAGGGGTGAGTACCCCAATCTTGTACGTAATTATTCCCTCGCAGTCACCGAGATGTATCCCTATACGGCAGCAGGTCATGTTATCCCTTCGCGTATTCTGACCCTCTTTGTCGCAATGCCCGAGTTGGCCTCGACCCCCACCACCATTTCGTTCAATGCCTCCTATTGGGCTGCAGGTTATGGGGGGACATCTGACACCATGTTGGACAGAGAGGCCAAGTTGGCAATCGGCTATATTGCCGACGTGTCGGACTTGACAGGTAGCTATGTACCCATCGATACGGTAGTCATTACCAGCAATGACCGCAGCAACCCCACCATCATAAGGTTAGACCTCCGGGCCAGCGGCATCCCCATTCCTCCACCATACAGGTTGGTCTTTCGTCCTGCGACAGATATGACAATTGTCAGGAACATATCCTTTTACATCGACAGCGTCACTGTTACCGACGACACCGTCCTGTATGATTATGAGCTGACCTATTCCGACACAATATGCCAAGGCATGACCTACGCTGCCCACGGCTTTCAATTGCCCCGTCAGGACAGTGCCGGAACCTTTGCCCATGTGCGCTACGAGTGGATAGGGGACACTGTGGTGAAACATTCCCTCAGCCTTACCGTCCTGCCCACGCACCATACCACCCTTCACGACACCATAGCCATTGGCGACACTCTTTTCTGGGGCGATACAATACTCACTACGCGAGGAATATATACCTCCGTTCAGCCATCCGCCGGAGGGTGCGACTCCGTGGTGACCCTTTGTCTGGAATATGCCGAGGTGCAGCTTGCAGCCTCTGCCACCGCCATCTGTCCGGGCGAAGAGGTGACCCTCACGGCTGCCGGCCTCACATTCTTTCGTTGGGAATCTCAGCCCGCCGACAGTTCCCTCAACTCCCAGCAGGGTCTCAGTACGATAACCGTACATCCACACCAAACCACCACCTACTATCTTCTCGACCCGCAAGGCCGCAGAATTGATTCGTTGACAATCATTGCCACCCCGCCTCCGCGCCCTTGTGTCGAAGTCTGCCCTCATTACATAACACTCAACTCGCCGCAGTTGACCTTCACCGACTGTACACCCGGCGCCGCCTACTCCCGATGGCAGTTTCCCGATGGCATCGAACTCGAAGGCACCCCGGTCGATTTCCGTTTCGAAGAGTCCAACCTCGACACCATCCCCGTCACCCTTCTCACCTGCCAGCGTCCCGGATGCTGCGTCGACACCACCCTCCTCATCCCCCGCCGCAGCTGCGAAGTCTGGTTTCCCAATGTCTTCACCCCCAACATCGCGCCCAACAACCGGTTCGGATGCCACACCCGCTGCCAACCCCAAGCCTTTGAATTGACCGTCTACAGCCGATGGAGCAACCCCATCTTCCACACCACCGACCCCGCAGCCCGATGGGATGGCACCTTCTGCGGCCAACAGGTGGCCGAGGGAGCTTATGTTTACCGTTGGGTTCTGACCGACCCCGACGGCAACACCCTCTCCGGGGCGGGAACGGTGACCGTCCTGTATTAAAAACCGGCTCCTCTGAGTCGGGCGGCATCTCCAATCCGGCTCCCGACCTTCATTCTTGCCCCCATCCTGTTGCCGATAACGTTGCCGTGAGCATCGATTTCAGCCATTTGGGGCTGAGGGTGGCGTTTTGGGGTGCGGAAAGTCCCGTTGTCAAAACTTTTGTGTATCTTTGCAGCCTGAAACTAACATCATCATCATGAAGAAACAATTGCTTTGCATCCTGATGGCCAGCGCACTGCTGGCTTCCTGCCACGACCGGCAGAACGAGTTCAAAACCTACAATTACGATGGCCGCCGCGCCTTCCTCCTCACCGCCGACGAGCAGCTCTGGCCCGGCGGCGACACTCTCGGTGTCGACAACAGCTACTCCATCCAGTGGCCCGCCAGCGGAACTCTCACCCCCGAGGCCGAGGCCGAAATGTTGCTGCGCTGCTTTGCCGACAGCACCGCCACCTCCTTTAGCCAGGCTGCCGACCGCTGGCTGTCCCACACCTGGCTCTATGAAGAGGGTTCGCCCGCCATCCACACCCATCCTGTCGACAGCCTTGGCAGCCGCGAGATGTACAACTACGCCAAAATGACCGGCACCATCCGCCGTGACAGCAACCTCGCCACCCTCAGCCTCAACACCGAGACCTTTGCCGCCTATGCCGCCCACGGTCTCTACACGGCCGAATATATAGTCATGGACCTCGACACCAAGAAAATCGTCCATCTCAACGACCTTGTCGACACCGCCAGCCTGGGCGAGATTATCATCCGCGCCATCGAAGACCTCACCGTCAACAAAGATGTGAACGACTGCCTCTTTGACGAATGCCGCGCGGCGGGCCGCGTCAATGTGCCGCGCGACTTCTACATCGACAGCACCCGCAGCGTCATCTACCTCGTCTTCCAGCTCTACGACATCGCACCCTATGCCTGTGGCATCCAGACCGTATCGCTGCCCATCTTCTGGCTTTCCAAGCACACGCCGCTCACCCCCTACTGCAAAGAACTCTTCGGCCCCGGCTGCTCCATCGACTGACCCCTCGCTCCCGCAGCCCCCGTTCGCTCCTCATGGCATCCCACCGACCGCATGGCGGCCACGATGGGCAAGGCTGTATCGCTCTTCAAACTCCGTTTCTTGGCCGTAATCAGCGACCGCCTGTCCTCTATATGCCACTGCTTGGCATGCTTGAAGAGGTAAACACTGCTCTGCAGCACTAAGCAATACTGCCCGCTCGGAGCCGTGATGAGCTGCGGGCAGCGGTATACGGTGTGCTCCCCTTCGCTCGTGCTCCCATTCTTCTTATGGTAGTATTCGTAGGGCATCTTGTTCATCAGCATCGCAATCCAGAACGTCAACGTGTTGATTCCCGAATAGAAAGGCAGCTTCTCAGTGAGAGCCACATGGCGGCGGAAATCGCGGTTCACCCCCAGCAACTCCAGATACTGCGCGTGCGATTCGGGCGACAGATGCCCCAGCCGCTCCATACCCCTCACCATATCGTCCCAGGCGTTGAACCCCTTCGCCCGTCCCTCGTCGGTCAGCGCAAAGGTCAAAATTGTCTGTTGCGGAGCCCTGTCGGAGGCGTTGTCCGGCGGGCTGGCGGCCGACCGTTGCGCGACATCGGTTTCCGGTAGATTCCTGGTCGTCAGCCTTTCGGCCCGTTTCTTCAATATCGTCTCAATCCGCTGGGCATAGCCGTCCAAATCCGAGCAGAAATCCAGGCTGCACACATGGCCCCCGTACTGGTCAATCAGCCGCTTTTGCTCATACATGTCCAAATCGTGCGTCTCGCAATAGTCCTCGAAATCCTCCACAGTCTTCATGTGCCTCATCGCCCTGGCGTGCACAATCAGCTCCTCCTGCGGCAACGGTTCCGCAGGATAGGAGGGTACGACAATATTGTTGTCACAATCGGATTCCATTGTCGACTAACGATTTGTGAATATTAAATATAATTGTTTTTACATACCAAGGCAACTACAAAAATACTCACTTTTTGTCGCATCTAATTTTTTCTTTCTGTTAAAAATAATTAAACTCTACCTGCAACTGACATCAACCTGGTTGACCCCGGCTCTAAAGCCGACCCGGAGCCAAGGTCAACCCGAAAACCGTCAGGCCTGATGTTTTTTTTCGTTTCTTTGCAACTCGAAACGAAAAACACTGACAGTCATGAAACACGAACATCCATCATCCGCCGCGCGGCGGTGTCCCCGACAGCCGGAGCCGAAGAAACTGCTTTCGCTCTGCTTTCGCTCGTCCGCCGCCATCAGTATTGCATTTCCGCCCCATTCCGACCTCTGCCGTGGGACAAATAAATGCGCGGGAAGGGTGGGCGGGGCGGCCTTCGGGCGGAGCGAGAGCCCGGCAGGGATGTCCATACAGGATTGTTGGCGACATTTTGCGAACAACCGCGAAAGTTGTGGCGGCGGGGCGCCGGAAGCTGTCGGGAAGAAAAAAAGTGTGGGTAGTTTTGCAGCCGGAAAACAATAAAACAAATATTAGCATGTCACACAGAGAAGCAAGTTTTAAGAAATTGACCCGCAGGGTGGGCGATGTGACCCTCTACCTGCGTGGCGGGATGCTGGTGGCGCGGGTGCGCCACAACAGTTCAAGGCCGCGTCAGGCCACCAAAAAGCAGATGGACTGGCGGCTGAGATGGTGCAACCAAAATAATCTTTGGAAGGCGTTTCCGCCGCTGCGGCGGCCGGCCTTCGAGGGGCGTAAGCCGGGAACGTCAGACTTCAACCGGTTCCTGTCGCACGCCATGCAGACCGAGCCTGTCTACCTGACGCGCAGCCAGGTGGACAACGGGGCTTGTGTGTTGACCAGTGTGGTGGTGAGCGAGGGCACACTGCCCGAAATCAATGTGACCCATGACGGCATTGCCCCGGCCACCGACATCGCCTTGGGCAACCTCGTAATTGACGATGTCACGACGGTGGGCACTCTCTCGGCGGCGATAGTGCGCCACAACAGGCAGTTCGGCTACGGCGACGGGCTGCTGTTCTATGCCGCCCGGCAGTTGGCCGACCCGTTGCTCGGCATGCCGGTGGTGAAGGTGGAGTGCGCCGAGGTTGTGCTGGACGGCGGCGATGGGCGGCTGCTGCTGCATGACGGGGTGGCCCGGCTGGGGTTTGCGTCGCGGGCGGGAGTGCTGGCGGCTGCGGCCCCGATGCAGGGCGGTGTGGCTTGGGTGCATACGCGGGGCGACGGCAGCGCGGTGCGTCGCTCGACGCAGCGCATGGTGGTCGACAATGCGGCCCTTGCACGCTATAGTGGCGGGGATGCTTTCGAGGCCGCGAGCCGCTCGTTTGGCGGATATAAGGATGCTCCGTTCTTGGCACCCGACCGGGAGGAACAATGGTGAGCAACTGTGCGGAACAATATTGTAGAACCTTAAAATACAAATGAATATGTTGGTTGTTATCAAACGCAGACAGTTGAGTCTCTTCGTGAAGGACGACAGCGGCATGCACCATCGGCTGGTGTTCGCCGCGATGGATGAGGGCCGGGCGCGGCGGCTGGTGAGGGAGTATGGCTTCAAGCCCCGCATGGTGTATGCCGTGATGGAGGAGGAGGTGTGTTACCGCCACAGGGTGGACGACAGCCTGGTGCAGGCGGTGCTGGCACGGATGCCGGCCAGGGAGCGCCACCATTATGCCGACTGGCTGGCCGCAGTGCGCACCATCGTGCCGCAGGCCGACCGCATAGTGAGTGTCAGGGAGTTGTACAGAATGGTGTATTGATTGTGGAACAATAAAAGATGGCAATACTATGGATGAGCGATTCGAAATCAGGCCTTATGGCAAGAGCGAGCTGGCAATGCTCTATGTGAAAAACAGCATGACGCCCCGTGCGGCGTTGAATTGGTTGAACCAGGAGATAGCCCTCTATCCGGGATTGTCCGAGCAGCTGGCTTTGCTGGGCTATCGCAAGGGACAGCGCATCATTACGATAGCCCAGTTGCGGACTATTGTGGAGGCTATCGGGGCGCCTTGAGCGGTGGCGGTTTGGGGGTCAGAAAGCGCGGCGGTATTGCTCGACGATGGCGCGGTAGCGCTGCTGCAGGTCGGCCGGGAGGTCGTCGAAGGGGGCTATGTCTTTGAGTGTGTGGCGCAGGTTGGCATGGCGCTTGTTGAGTATGGCGGCCTCTTGGCGGGTCTGGGGGTCGTCGCAGGCCAGGGCTTGGTTGAGGAGGGCGCGCTGGTTGGCGGGCAGGGGGGCGTAGTTGTCGAGCAGCATCTCCATGTTCCAGCGGTTGTGCTCGATGCGGGCGAGGAGGTCGGTTGGCGACGGGGCCGAGGGGTCGGGGCCGTCGGGGTCGGAGAGGCTGCGGGTGGTGCGCATGAGGGTGTCGACGAGGGTGGCGGCATGGATGGCGCGGTGTTTCTCGGCAATGGAAAGCTGGCACCAGAGGTTGTTGAGGGACTGGGGTTCGGAGGGGATGGTGGTGAGGGGCTTGCCGCTTTCGATTTTGTGGTGGATGTAGTTGATGCGTTTGGCAAGGAGGGTGGTGGCGGCGTCGAAGGGGTCGACGGTGCCGTCGGGCATGCCGAAGGGGACTATGTTGTGGTAGCGGGGCACTTCGGTCTGCGCGGCACGGGCCAGGACGGCGTTGAGGGGTTGGTAGACATAGATGAGGGGGGATACAGCTGAGGGGTCGTCGGCGTCGGCCAGTGAATAGTAGGGCGCGGGGAGACTGAGTGCGGCGGAGAGGTTGTGCGAAGGGTTGTCGGTGCAGAAAGCTACGGATACAACCTGCTGTTCGTCGAGGGCGTAGGAGCTGAGCAGGTCGCGGATCCACGACTGTTCGACACCGCCGTTGAGGAATTGCCATTCGATGTCGAGGAAGTCGCCATAGGCGGGGTCGGGGCGGGAGGATTGCCATCCGCCGCCGTCGGTGCGGAGGGTGATGTGCGAGAGTTGGAAGAGGCCGGGGTAGCGGGTTTTGAAGAATTCCATCTTTTGGGCGGCAAGGGGGTCGACGAAGGTGATGCAGGTGCGGCGGGGCCGTGCGGCGGTTGTGGCGAAGTTGGGATAGTGGCAGAGTTGGGCGGCGGTGGAGGCAAAGGCAAGCCCCATGGGGGTGAGCCCCACGACGATGAGGTGTACCCGGCGGGTGCTGTCGGGGCCGAGAAGGTAGCGGTCGAGGGTGAGGTGGGCGGAGTCGGGCGAGGGGCTGACGAGTGTCTGGCGGGCGATGGCTTCGAAACGGTTGATGACAGTGGTTTCGAGGCTGGTGTGCGACTCGGGCGGGAGGTCGTGCAGCATCTGGGCGGTGAAGAGGCGGTCGATGTAGAGGTAGCACTGCGCCAGGAGGGTGGCGTTGGTGCGCTGGTGGCGCAGGGTGTTCCAGCAGGCTATGTTGAGTTGGTCGTGTTGGGGGTCGCCATCTTCGCCGGTGATGAGGATGGTGGAGGCCAGTTCGGCCTGGCAGGAGCGGAGGGTGGAGGGGTCGGTGGGGTCGCCGTGGTAGATGACTAAGGGAATGGCGTGGCGGGTTTGGGGGAGGGTGGTGTGGATGAGGTCGCGCAGGGCGGCGGCATCGGCCGAGGTGAGTATGACCCAGGGTTTGCCCTGCAGGTCGGGGCGGGAGTCGAGACTGCGGAGCAGCTGGAGGACGACTTGGCTGCCGCCCAGGACGAGTATATGGTTGGAGAAGTAGTAGCGGGAGTGTCCGTGGAGGAGGTTGTCGCGGCGGTTGAGGAGGAGTGTGGTGACGGAGCCTGTGAGGAAGGCGGCCATGAGGGCGGAGCCGGCAATGACGATGATGAGCTGCAGGAGGAGCGGGAGGGGAGAATGGAGCGGGAATTGGCCGCCGGAGAGGAAGAGGCCGGAGGTCTCGGCCCAGCGGGGAATGCCGCCGGAGGTGGCCAAGGCCAGGGGCGAGGCGGGCCAGAGGAGCCCGATGATCCAGAAGAGGAGCAGGAGGATGAGTCCGAGCCCCAGAGGCCAGAGGAGGGTCTGCCAGGCGCGGTGGGTGAGGAGGGAGCGGTCGAAGCGCCACAGGAGGCGCAGCAGGAACGGTTTGATGTGCATGGTTGTGAGGGGTTGGGGAACTGCCGGGGAATGGGGTTAGAGTTTGAGACTGAGGGTGAGGAAGTAGGTGGCGGTGGTTTCGAGGAAGGTGAGTTTGTGCATGCCGATGCGGTAGCCGAGGTCGATGGAGATGAAGTTGAGCAGGTCGAGGCCGGCGCCACAGGCAAGGGAGTATTGGCCTATGATGCCGAATTGTTTGTCGTGGAGTGAGAATTGCATGAGGGGTCCGCAGTAGGCGCGGGCGGCGAAGAGGGTGATGGGTTGCCAGCGGAGGCCGACGAAGAGGGGGAAGTCGAAGTAGCTGTACTCGCGGATGTTGAATGCGTGGGTGAGGCGGCTGAAGAAGTTGGGTTTGAGGGCGGCTTCTTGCCAGTCGGTGGCGATGCCGTAGTGGAGTTCGGGCTGAATGTAGAGTGTGCGCCACAGGGGGATGCGGTAGGCGATGCCTATGGAGGAGTGGCTGAGGAGGTGGAAGGCTCCGTCGTTGAGGTCGGTGGAGAGGGCGTTGAGGTAGTCGTAAGAGGGTGTGTAGTAGTTGAGTTTCAGGTAGGCGGCGGGTTTCTGCTTTTTGCGTGGCAGCAGGGAGGAGTTTTCGGCATGGGCCGATGGCGGGGCAATGAATGCCGCGAGAAGGATGGGGAGGAGGATTTTGTGGGCGTGTTTCATGGGTTGCAATTGTGGGATGGGTAAGCAGGGGGTTGTGCCAATGTAAAGGCGTTTCCGCTCATGCTGAGGGAATAACGGGAGAAGTGTGTGTTTATTGCATGTGCCACGAAAAAAAACGTGGCACATGGCTGTGGAGGATTATTTGACTTTGGTGAGGAAATGCTTCCCGGGCTTGAAGGCGGGGATGCTGCGGGCGGGGAGCGTGAAGTGGGAGCCGGTGTTGATGTTGAAGGCTCGCTTCTCGACGTGGTTGCGGATGGTAAAGGAGCCGAATCCGCGGAGGTAGACGTTGTGGCCCTGGGTCATGTTGGATTTGATGGAACTGAGGAATTCGTCGATGATGACGGTGCAGGTGTGGGAGCGGACACCGGTGCGGGAATGGATTTTTTTTACGATTTCAGCTTTAGTCATTGAGTTGGGTGAGTGTTGTTAAAATATAAAGTTTGACGACGGTCTGCTGCCGATTCCCGGCGGGACGGTGAGCCTTGCCGCAGAGAGGGGCGGCGTGATGGTGGACACGCGGGGGTGCGGACGGCTCGGCGTTGGGCGCGGGGGGTGAGGTTGCGGACTGTCATGATAAGTTTTTTCCTTATTGATGGATGACTTTTTTGCTTAGGCAGCTTCTTGAGCCGCAGCCCTTGAAAACCTATAGTGATAGGAAGGAACCAACAGAAAGCGGGCTGCGGCCAATGAGCTGTTTTTTGTCTAAAAATTGTAAATTATTATTCGGCGTAACTATTCCTTTCGAGAGATTTTATATTGTTTCTTTGTTTTGTTTGACGTAGTGCAAAGATACACTTTTTTTTGGATATGGTTGTTAAAAAGTCTTCTGTTTGAGTGTTTTTTTTGATGAAAGGTTGTGTATGATGTGGTTTTATCAACGGGAGAGGGGTGATAGTGACTTTGTTAGCCGAATGGCGGTCGGACAGCGGCGAGGAGGGAGAGGCCGGCGATGGGTATGCGGGAGGCGGGGGGCGAGGGGACGGGCAGAAAAAAGCGATTCCCGCTCGGGGAGGGGAGCGGGAATCGGCATGGGAGGGTATGGAGTCCGTCGGTGAGCGGGATTATTGCATGCGGGCAATATCGCCGAACTCTTTGGCGGAGACTTTTTCGATGGTGGGGTTGACTTTCTCTTTGAAGAGGACGTAGGTTTTGTCGACGGAGAGTTTGTCGACTATCTGGCGGACGTTGTTGCGGTCCTGCGCGATGGTGCGTGCGGACTGCTCCAGGCGCTCTTCGTATTGGGTGTCGTCCTCGTCCTCATGCTTGGAGCCGGAGTTGCGGAGGATGTCTTTGACGTAGTCGACGATTTCGTTCTGGGTGGGTTCGATGGACTGGATTTTGTTGAGGGAGTTGTCGAGGAGTTCCCATTTGAGTGAGGGGAGGTAGGTGTCGGCCCACTGGTTTTCGATGGTCTCGGCGGTGACGTCTTTGTCGGTGTTGCGGGAGAGGATCCAGCGTTTGAGGAAGGCTTCGGGCATGGGGGCGTTGAAGTTGTCGAGGAGCTGTTTGCGGACTTGGTTGACAAAGAGGATTTGGCACTGCTCGTCGTTGGCCTTTTCAATTTGGGTGGAGATGGCTTTGCGGAATTGGTCGAGGTCGTTGATGCCTTGGCCGGGGAAGACTTTCTCGAAGAGTTCTTCGTTGATTTCGGCGGGGGTGATGTGTGAGCAGCCGCTGATTTCGAAACGGATGTCGCTCTTGAATTTCTTGGCTTCGGCGGAGTCGATACGGAAGGTCTTTTCGATGACGGAGGGGGTGAAGGCTTTGGCGGCATTGACGGTGACGGTGTCTTTGGCTTTCTTGCCGATGAAGAGTGCGGTGACTTCGGGGTCCTTGATGTCGGAGAGTTTGAAGGAGCAGAAAGTGGATACACCGCCTTCTTTGTCGGTACCTTCTTTGGTCAGTTCGACGGCTTTGCCGTAGATTTGTGAGCCTTCGACGATGGCTTCGGGCGATTCGAATTTGCCGAAACGCTCGGTGATGTCTTCAAGCTGGGAGTCGATGTCTTTGGCAGTGACTTTGACGGAGTAGAGCTTGGTGTCGATTTTGTCCCACTCGATGTTGATGTCGGGGAAGAGGGCGGCGTCGAAGTAGAAGGTGAAGTCTTTGCCGTTGGCGAAGTCGGGGGTGCCGGTTTTCTCCTCGTTGGAGAGGGGGGAGCCGATGATGTCGAGTTTCTCGTCGTCGATGTATTTGTAGAGAGACTCACCCAGGAGGTCTTGAACGGTGTCGGCGACGACAGCGGACTTGTAAATGCGCTGGATCAGTGCCATGGGGGCCATACCCTTGCGGAAGCCGGGGACGGTGGCTTTGTGTTGGTATTCTTTTAACTGTTTTGCAACCTTCTCGGCATAGTCATTTTCTGCAATGTCAACCCTGATACTGAGGTCCAAATCCCCTAAGTTTTCTCTGGTGATATTCATCTTTTTTGTCTAATTTATTGATATATTGTTATTTTATTATTTTCAAACGAATTGCAAAGATACGAACTTTTTTTGATATATATATTTTTTAGGTGAAAGTGATTGAAAAAATAGGGTGGCGAGAGAAGGATGTCGAGGAGGACGTTTTTTATGATTGTCCACTATGGGTGTATACTTGCCTTGCGGGGGTCGCGAGGGTCGCGTCTCTTCGAGACGCTGGCTGTTTGAGGAGTTTTGTCACCGCACTGCGCTGCGCTTGTACGGTGTTATTGAGGTTACGCCTCTCCGAGGCTATTTGGTGGCAAACGCGGAGCTGTTTTGATTGGTTCTCGGGTGAAAAAAAAGTGCTGTATCAAGAAAAATGTGTATATTTGCATCGCGGAAATAGAAACAATAAAAGCATGTAACAGTATAGAGATATAAGACATAGATAACTGAGCTTGACGCTCTTGTTCTCTCGAATTGAAGTCTGGTAAACTGCATTAGCCGAGAATAAGAAAGCGGCGGGTTTACGTCCATGGGGCGTGGATTTTGTATTACTTATTTGGCTAAGGGTTTTTACCAGACACCCAATTCGAAAATAAGCAGTTTGAACGAAAGACTCACGCCTTTCTTCATGCCCCTTATTCAGAGAATATCGGCTTTTCAGCTCAGGCAGGGAAGCCGAAAACTGTTTGTATAGAGTAGGCATAAACAAACACTTAACAACAAAACACCATGAAAAATGACACGAAACGGGAGTACAGCGCTCCCATGGTTGAAATTCTGAACGCCCGCGTGGAGCGTGGCTTCCAGGCCAGTGGCGCCGAGCTGCTCCCCACGGGCAGCAACGAGAACCTGGTCAGCAGCGGCGAAGTGCACGGCGGCAGTGACTTCGACTAACATGCGGATGGGGAAGCTCTGCAGTGTGGAGCACCCCCGCTGGTTATTGAAAAATGTTCCTTGAATGAGGTGTCTTCTGCTTGCCCCTCTCCCGTTTTGAAAGGGGTGGCGCGCAGCGCAAAGGAATGGATATCCATCAAGGAGCCAAGTAAAACAATCAAAACAACAAACACAAAATGAAAAAAGCATTAGTAAGTCTATTGAGTCTTTTGACTCTGTCAAGTCTATTCACCTTGACCTCCTGTCAAAAAGAGGTCTCCGGCAACAGCGCGCAGTTCCAAGCCACAATGGAACCCTCCGCCGACGGCAAGACAGTCCTGAGTGGCACGGCCCTTAACTGGGTTGAGGGTGACCAAGTGGTCATCTATGGCACCGAGGGGTGTGGCATCTACTCTGCCACCCCGCAGAATCCTGCCACCGTAGCTACCCTCGACAACATAGGCGGTACGACTGGCAACGGTCCTTTCCGCGCTTTCTATCCGTCCACTTTGACTGTTTCAAATAGGTACGGTCTGTGGTCTGTTGTCTTGCCCGTTACACAGACATACGTAGAGAACTCTATTAACGGGTTCCCCATGTATGCCGAGAGTTCCTCAAACCAGCTGTCCTTTAAGAACCTTTGTGGCGTACTGAAAATACACCTCACTAAGGCTAACACAAATATCACAACTATTACCGTTCGGGCAAACAGAGAGATTAACGGTGAGTTCTTCGTGTTCAATAGGAATGGCGAGCCTATTCTATCCTTTTATAATAGTCAAATTGACCAATTTTCAAATCGCATTAATGGGACAAAGGCAGTCACTCTTGTCTGCGAACCAGCGCAATCCATAGATCACGGTAAGGACTTCTATATCTATCTGCCTGCAACATTCGAATCGATAAAGTCCATCACCTTTACCACTTCCAGTGGGCAAATCTGCACTAAAGGAGTGAAGAACGGTGTCAATATCAAAGTGGAGCGTAGTGCGGTGACCGAAATTACATTAGGTGAGAACGATTTGAATTTTAATCCACTTCCAGAAGGGGCTTTGCCAGGATTCTTTTCAGTAGGATCTGATGGCCGGTTCATACGTTTTTCCAAAGGCAATTTACAGTATCAGGCTAGTACCGATACATGGCGTTTTGCAGAGCACCAATGGGATTATGTGGGTAATGACACAATGGGTACGGTATATGAGAATGGTGTAAAGTGTAGTAATTTATTGATTAGTAGCACTTACAATGGTTGGATAGACCTTTTTGGATGGGGTACGGGCAACAATCCCACGCTTACCTCTACAAATAGTAGCGATTATAGCGATGATGACTGGGATAATAATGTCAGTGGTTATTGGCATACACTGTTTGTGAGAGAATGGGATTATTTGTTGAACGTCCGTGCCAACGCTTCTGCCAAGAGGGCTTCAGGCAGTGTAAACGGTGTGCACGGATTGATATTGTTGCCTGACAGCTGGACTTTACCTGACGGGTGTAGCTTCACCACCGAGGTGAACGGATGGAATAGCAACAGCTACACACAGACAGAGTGGGCTGCGATGGAGGCTGCTGGTGCAGTCTTTCTACCAGCAACAGGCTATCGTTGGGGTATAAATTTAAATTATGTAGGTGTTTCTGGCAGATATTGGACGGGGACGTATGGGGATAGATATGATTGGTCATGGGGGATAGGTTTTGGTATTAATAGCACTAGTATATCAGCCTATGTTCAACGCTACTATGGTGAATCTGTACGGTTGTGCGAGTTTATGTTTCTGTAAGGATAGGGGCATTTAATCCCTCAGAAAAGTATATGTTAGTGAAACATTGTACATTGATGATTCAGTGAGAAATAATATGTACTGAATGTGACTGATAGGTCTGACATATTTCTTATACTAAGGTTGCGGGCAGCGTAGCCGCCTGTACCCCCAAAAGAGTCGAGGGTGTCCCAAAAATAACAGACACCCTCTCTTTGCTCAACCAGTAAGTTTGAGGTCAGTTTCAAATTAGAAATTCTTGTTAAGAAAATAATACTTATGGAACACCTAAATTCCAGTTACAAGTGCAACACTGAGTAGAAAAAAAAGAGTACCAGAATTTGGTACTCTCAGGTAAAATGACTACTTTTGTGTTGTCAAATGAAGAAATATAATCATATTACCAAGGAGCAAAGATACACAATTTCTGTGTGTCTGAAGAAAAAAATGTCGCTCTCGAAGATAGCGAATCTGATAAATGTCAACAAATCAACCGTCAGCAGGGAGATAAAAAGGAACTCCAACATGTACCGCCACTACGTCGCAATCGACGCGCAGCAGTTCTCCGAGATGAAAAAGTCGATTCCCCGTAGGCCGAGAAAACTGTCGAAAGCGGACTGGCAGGAAATCGAGCAGTGCCTCAAGCGGCATTGGTCGCCCAAGACCATTGCCGGTGTCCGGGAACGTGAGGGCAAGGCGTGCGTCTCAGTCGAGTGGATGTACCACATCATCAGGCGGGACAAGGCACGGGGAGGCACACTCTACACATTCCTGCCGCACCATATCAAGCACAGGCGACGACCCGTAGGCTCACGCATCCCCATCTTCGCCAAAACAAAAATCCTTGCTATCTTTGCACAACAGTGTTGCACTTCGAGGTTGAATCTACACATAAAACTTTCCCTGCGGCGAGGCAATAAAAGCTGTGGCGATGCGTTATGGAAAGCAAAAAATCTCTTGACATGAAGAAGCACAGGCTATCTTTTCTTTGGCGATTGCTCCCATCGGTATTTGTGATGCTGGGAGTGGCAGGGAGCGTCCCGGCCAACGGTCAGGGACTCAAAAGAAACAGTTATTGGCACAATGGCTCATACTTTGTTTGGGTGCAGGAGGAGACCGATACCGCCTTCACGACCTTTATGGGTACTCTGCACGAAGGAGCTGGGTCCCAGTCTTGGTACAAGACCTCGAGACAGGGTGTCTACTTGCAGCCCAACCAGGTGGGCAACGCCTGGACGGATACTGTCATCCGTTTCAACAACCGTATAGTCTATAAGAATATTGGCGGGCAGGAGGCTCTCTTGGTTTATGGGCGCGACAATACAAGTCTGGAAGATATATTCCTGCGCTATGACGGGCATCCGCTCAATAAATGGTATGACTTCGCCCACGGATTCGACTCGGTGCTGGTGTCCGACATCCGCAGCCGTATTATGGGTACTTATCATGCCGGCATTTTGGCATGGACTTTCACGACGGACAGCGTTGAGACCTACAGACTGGGGGGCTTGAAGCCATCCGCCGAGCGATATGGCTATACGGTGCGGTGGAGCGAGTTCGACACGCCGCAGAATATTCTTGTGCTCAGCGATGGGCGCATAATTTGGATAGAGCAGACCGCAGAGGGGATAGACCTCTATGACGGTATCAGCCATATAGAAGCTGGAGCGGACAGTCTTGAATGGATTTCGCGAGGAGAGTTGCTCGCTCACCTCCGCGAGTACGATGTCGACCAGTCAGTGCCAGGGCGTTGGCCTGAGGCTTCCACCACGCTCCTTACCCGGGGATATCTGGAGCCTTATCCCACTGAGGTGCTGCGCCTGATGCGGAACGAGATTTTTGCCCGACATGGACGCACCTTTGCCGACAAGCGGTTGGCAGACTTCTATTACCGGGAGGGGCAGTGGTATAGCAATGCCCTACAGCATCCCACCCCTGACCAGCTCAGCGAAATAGAGCGGCTGAATGTGCAGCTGATTAAAGCGATTGAGCAGGAACGCAAGGCAGACTCCAAGAATAAGTAACCCATTCGCCAATACCGATGAAACACTTTTTTATCATGACAGCAGTCCTGCTTCTGGCCGCAGGGTGCAGACAGGCGCAAACCGGGCAGCCTGGGGGTGTGACCTCGTTATTCCAGCCGGTGACGGACATCCCCCTTTCCGAAAATTCTACACTCCAGCTTTTCCGCAGCTCGGATTCGCTCAACTTTATCACCCTCTGCCTGGTGCAGAGTGACGGCGCCGTGGACGAGTGTATGGCTCTCGGCAATGCCGACTACTGCACCACTGATGCGGGCGACATCGTGTTCGACACAGTATCCTTTGCAGTCGGCATCCCAGCCTACATTCTCCGTACCTACGACATCAGTTCAACCTATGGGGCCGAGACGTGGTATGTGCTGTCCCCACGCTATGACTTTGACCCCGAAGGATTTTATCGGATAGACCGTATTCCCTTCGACATGCTTTCGGTGCAGGACGTGAATCGCGACGGGGTGGACGAGATTGTGGCCTACCCCGACCCACGGCATTCGGACAGCACCGTTTATGCTTTCCATCAGGGTGTATTCACGCCGGTTGCAGTCACCCGCCAATAGGATGAAACGGTTTTTCCTCGTTTTCCTGCTTCTTGTTGGCATCGATGTTGCGGCACAGGATATAGTGCGAGTGTCGAAAGCTGAATATGACAGACACCAGCCTCGGCAGAATCAGGTGTTTGATACCTTCCGTGTCGGCGAGGCGGAACGGCAAGCCACTATCAAAAGGTACTATTACGAAGCACTGGACGATAATGAACGGGCTCTTTTTGCCAGCCGTCAGCTATCCATCCATGTGGGAGTGTTCACCCCTTCGGGCATCAAAGCCGTGTACGTCCGGCATCCGCAATATGGACTCAGCCGCCTTTACCTCAACGGAATGATATACAACTATGTGTACTGTGATACTTTTGCCCTTTCGCTCACAGGAATTTTGGCGGTATCCACGCTCAGCGACTCGCTCTACCAATCTACCCTTACGCTCCTCTCTGTGCGGGGGTGGGATCTTGCCCATCTGTACTCCTGTGCATATCATGTGACCCCTTATGAGTTTCGTTTCACCTCTACCGGCTGGCTTTACTTCCGTGGTGGATATGACTACTATAAAATCCGGGTACCCGAGCCGGTTTATCGCGAAAACACCCTGTTAGACGACCTTGTTATCTCGCATGAGGAATTTCTTGGTGCACAGCGTCATGCCAAGCGGTACAATCTTGACCGCCTCGGCCGCCAGCCCTCAGCTGGCGACACTGCCGCTGCCCGTCTTTTTGCCAAAAGTGACAACATTCTCTTCCAGATAGTTCTTGGCGAGAGCTACTCAGGCCAGTTTGGGCAGGGAGGCCCCGCCTTTATAGAGCTTTCGGCGGGTGACTATTGCGTCACACGCCTCCTTGTTGACACCACCTTTATGCCGTGCTGCGATATGATGCTTTCGGGCGACAACCTTTTAGCAGGTGTCTATGTGGAGGAGGGGGCCGGACCGGTTGAGGTTCCGGCGTTTATTTATATATACCCCTATCCGGAAGACAGTCGATACGTTGCCGCCCCTTATGTTTACCAGACTACGCCCGCATGGATCCCATCAGGCATCAATACTTTTTGGGGAGCCGACGGCTGGTTCTATGTAGAAGGGTGGGACTGGCGCACTTCGCAGAGTACCTACCACAAAGTTCGCCTACCCCGGACCACCCATGTGCGCTGAGTGGTAGCCCCAGACTTTTGGGTCATAGATTTCCGCTGTCCTGCATTGCGCGGGGCAGTTTCATTTGCATGCCTTTCCTCATCATCCTGTCCCACCAGCGGGCGGGCAGTATCGTGTGTGTCCAGATTGCTGTAGTGGCGAAACGTCCGATACGGTACCGAGGCTTGGGCCTGTGGCTGTTGACAGCACGGCTGATGGCGTGAGTCACTACGCTGGGGGCCGAGAGGTATCGACCCGAATAGGCGGTGTGCAGGAGGTCGGCCTCCTGCAGGGCCTCTTTCTCATAGGCTGTCCCTTTTGACGATTCAGCCAGATGTTTGGCGGCAATAATGCCCCAGTCAGTCTTGATGCCGCCGGGTTCAATCAGCACCACATCCACCCCAAAGGGTTTCATTTCCATGCGCAGGGCATCGCTGAGAGCCTCGACTGAGTATTTTGACACGTGGTACCATGCCCCGAAAGGCATCACCATCTTCCCGGCGATGGACGAGGTGTTGATAATCCTTCCCGCCCCCTGCTTCCGCATGACGGGCAGCACCAGGCGGCACAACTCGGCCAGTCCGAACACGTTCACTTCCAATTGTCTTCGGGCTTCCTCCATCGTTACATTTTCCACCGCACCGAAATAGCCGTAGCCAGCGTTGTTCACCAGCACATCGATTCGCCCTTCTGTGGCCAGTACGGCTTTCACCCCTTCGGCCATCGAGGACCCGTCGGTCACGTCCATTTTCATAATAGTCACGCCATCGGCTTTCAGCGGTTCCATTCGGTCCACTCTGCGGGCGGCGGCATACACTTTATGTCCTTGCCGGGCCAGAGTCTGTGCGGAATCAAAGCCTATGCCGCTACTTGCCCCGGTAATCAGAATAACTTTGCTGCAATTAGTCATAATCGATACTCGAATTTGGCGTATAACGCATTTTGCCAAGCTTTATTGCGTAGCAGCACGGGCAGTCAGGCAAAAGATGCCATTGGTGAACATCTTTGTGGCGAGGACAGAAATGCCACACTTTTGGACAGGAATTCCTGTTGGCGGAATTGGGTATGACGGCAGCAGATAAGGTCGGTGAGCCCGAAAAAAGGACTTTTTTGATGGTCAAACAATAATTCTGCCATCTTGGCGTTAGAGAAAAATAATGACTAAATATAATCTGAAATGAGAAAATGTTTTATGACTCTATTGTCGGTGCTGCTGCTCATGGTGGGATGTCAGCAGGCTCCGAAGAACTCGATGACATACCGTCCGCTGGGCGACACGGGAATTGAGGTGAGTGAGATAAGTATAGGTTGTGGTGGATTTGAGAAGCTCGACACGGCAGGCTCGATAGCTTTGATGGATATGGCCTTGGACAGTGGCATGAATTACATTGACATCTACGATGCCAACCCCAAAACCCGTTCCAATATCGGTGCGGCATTGAAAGGCCGTCGCGACCGCATGGTTATTCAGGGCCATATCGGTACAATCTTCAAGGACGGGCAGCACACCCGCACCCGTGATCTTGAGGAAACCAAGCAGGGATTCGAAGACCTGCTGCAGCGGCTGGGTACTGACCATATCGAGGTGGGTATGATCCATATCACCGACAGTCCTGCCGAGTGGGACGAGCTGGAGGGCAGCCCTTTCCTCGAATATGTGTTCCAACTGAAGAAAGAGGGCAAGATAAAGCATATAGGTGTGAGCAGCCATAATGCCGAGGTGGCATTGACGGCAGCCAAGAGTGGTTGGATAGAGGTCATCATGTTCTCCCTGAACCCCGCATTTGACCAACTGAGGGGTGGAGCCATCCCCTGGGACGAAGGGGCTATGGACAACCTGCAAGGGGGTATTGACCCTGTACGGGTAGAGTTGTATGACTACTGCACCACGCACCATATCGGCATCACCGTGATGAAAACCTTTGGCGGCGGTGGCCGTCTGCTGGACCAGAAGACATCCCCGCTGGGAGTGGCATTCACGCCTGACCAGTGCATTGCCTACTGTCTGGCAAAGCCGTGTGTGTCCACCTGTATTCTGGGTGTGGATAATACAGAAGAACTGCTTGCAGACCTGCATTACCTGCACGCCACGGAGGCCGAGAAGGACTACTCGTCGGTGATGAAGCCCGCCAAGGCCGACAAAGGGGGGCAGTGCACCTATTGCAACCACTGTTCGCCCTGTCCGCAGGGAATCCCCATCGCCAAAGTGAACGAGCTGCTGGACAAGGCCCAGAACGAAGGCTTGACCCCTGAGTTGCAGGCCCGTTACGATGCCCTGCCTCACCATGCCTCCGAATGCACACATTGCGGGAGTTGCATGACCCGTTGCCCCTTTGGGGTGGAGGTTCCACAGAAGATGGACGAAGCGGCCAAGGTGTTTGGGAAGTAATTGATTGCAAGTGCTGCTGCGGGGAGGCTCCCCGTGGCACAGATTAAGAAAGTTATTCTATGGATACAAAAGAAATGTTTGCCTTGTTCGAAAGGCAGATTGTCGATTATCATAAAGTAGACTCGGTGGATGCACCTACTCATAACCCCTATGCAGCGGGAACATTTGAGCATCTGCTGTGGGAGAAGAGCTTTATCGACACAGTGCAGTGGCATCTGGAGGATTTGATCAGACCGGACGATGTAGACCCGGTGGAAGCCCTGCGGTTGAAGCGCTGGATTGACCGTTCCAACCAACAGCGCACCGACACAGTGGAGAGAATCGATGACTATTACATGCAAATGTTTGCCGGGGTGCAGGTGCTGCCGGATGCCAAAATTAATACCGAGACTCCGGCATGGGCCATTGACAGGCTCTCAATCCTCGCCTTGAAAATTTATCACTTTGGTATCGAGGCATCGAGAAAAGATGTGAGTGCCGAACAACACAGCCGTTGTGAGAATAAGCTGAAGACCCTGTTGGAGCAGAAGTCCGACCTGATGCTGGCTATTGACGATTTGCTGGCAGAGTTGGCCTCGGGCACTAAGAAGATGAAGCTCTACCGCCAGATGAAGATGTACAACGACCCGATGCTTAACCCCATGCTTTATAATAAGAAGTGAGCGGGACGCGCTATAGAATGCGGCTGCTGGTAGTGCGGCTGTCGGCGTTGGGCGATGTGGCCATTCTTGAGCCCGTGTTGCGTCAGCGGGCGGCCGCAAATCCCGATGTTCTGTTCATGGTGGCTGGCCCGCCACGTTTGGAGTCCCTGTTTGGGGGGATGGAGAATGTTCAGTATGTCCCTACTGAAAGAAAACAGCGTGTGTATGACCTGTTCCAAAAATTCTGCGAGCTGAAACCAGACAAGGTTGCGGATATGCACCACGTGTTGAGAACAATCGGTGTGGACTGGCTGTTCCGAATGCACGGTGTGGGAGTGAAGAGCATACGCAAGCATACACGACTGGATTTGCCTTCGTGGCAACGGTACGACCAAGTGTTCGGCCGCTGCGGTCTGAAAGGCGGGGTGTCCAATGAGGGATACTGGCGGGTAAAACCAGCAAGTGAAAGGCGACGGGTGGTTGGCGTGGCTCCGTTCGCGCAGCACCGAGGGAAGATATGGCCAATCGAAAGGATGGAGGAGTTGGTGGGGATGCTCTCTGCAAAAGGATACAGTGTATGGGCATTTGGCAGTGGCTCGGAGGCCGCAGTAATGGAGCGATGGGCCGTGAAGTATAACGGAGTGGAATCGCTGGCCGGGAAGTTCACCTTCGAGGAGGAGCTGCAACGCATCAAGCAGTTGGATGTCATGGTGAGCATGGATTCAGCCAATATGCACTTTGCCTCCTGTCTTGGCATACCAGTGGTGAGCATTTGGGGAGCCACTCACCCCTGTTGTGGATTTTACGGCTGGAGGCAGGACCCCGACTGGGCGGTACAGCAAGCACTGGATTGTCGGCCCTGCTCAAAATATGGCAACAAACCCTGTAAAAAAGGCGACTATCCCTGCCTGACGGCTATTGAGCCCCGCGAAGTGATGGAAAGAATCGAGGGCCTTTTCGGCTGACGGTCTACTTTTTTGGGGGAGTGAGTGACCCCTGGTGTGGGTAAATACCTACGAGAGGGGCAGCGAGATGGTAAATGTGGAGCCTTGGCCCAGCTCACTGGCAAGGGTGATATGACCTTTGTGGAGGGCGACAACTTGTGACACATAGTTCAGCCCGATTCCAAACCCCTTCACATTATGTACGTCGCCGGTGGACACCCGGTAGAATTTCTCGAATATGTGTTTTTGGTCTTCCTTGGCAATGCCGATGCCGTTGTCTGCCACTTCGAGGATGGCAAAGCCCGCTTCTGAGCGGGTGGTAATGGTGATGTGCGGAGTCTGTTCGGAATATTTTATGGCATTGTCTATCAGGTTGTGGAGCATGTTCGTGATGTGCAACTCATCGGCAAAAAGTATCCCGTCGATGGTGCCAAGGTGGGCCTCAATCGTTCCTTTCCGGGTCTCGATAGTGAGTTGGAAGTTGTGGATGCACGACTCGACGATGCTGTTCAGGTCAATCTCCTTTGGATTGAGCGTAAACTTCTTGCCCGACATTTTGGCGCTCTGCAGGAGGGTCTCGATCAGTATTCTCATGCGGCGGTTCTCGTTGCTTATGATATTGATGAAATTGCGCCGGGTGGAGGAGTCGCTGTTCACGGTCTCGTCCTCCAGCATCTCGCAGGCCAGGCTGATGGTGGCGAGAGGGGTCTTGATTTCGTGAGTCATGTTGTTGATGAAGTCGGTCTTCATTTCATCCAGTTTCCGCTGAGACAGGATGGTGCGGACAGAAAAAATGAAAAGAGCAGAAATCAGCACAATCATGAAGATGCTTATGACCGTATAGAGGTTGGTATCGCTGCTGAGGATGATGGGGGAGGAGGGGAAGGAGAGGACCACGTAGAGGTTCTCGTCGGGAATGATGCCGTGGGGACGGAAAGTGTATTTGAAGGCGGTGTTACGCAACTCGTCCGGGTTGGCGTCCTGGCTGTAGTAGATGAGGGTGTCAGCCATCAGCACTCCGATAAAAGGGTTGATGTCGACACCGTTAATGATCAACTCTTCGCGTATCAGCGAGTCCAGCAGGGGGTAGTTGAATTTCGACGCATCAATAATATTGTTGATATCCATTGGGTTGGCTTTGCCGGGATAGTCGTTGCCAATGGCCGAAAGCATTCTGTTGCGGGCGTTGAGCATCGTGTTGTATTGTGTCAGTACGTGTTCTTCCTCGGGGCTGAGGCTGGCCTGGGGCTGGGGGATGGCGCTGTCCTGCGACGAGATTCCGAAATGCACCTTCTTTTCGTTATAGAACAGCTCGCTGTTGTTGCGAATAATGTCCTGCATCTTCTCGTTCATGTCGTCAATGCGGCGGTATTTCACCAGGCGGTAACGCTCCTTCTCCGAGACATAGTCCTCCACCTTCATTTGGTCCAGCTGGTTGAAGACTTCGTCAATGGCGTTGTTCACACTGATGTTAAATAGATTGTCGCTCATCTTCGCCGAGCGCTTGGTCTGCGAAATCTGGATGATGACCAGTACGATGGCCGCCAAGGCAAAAAGCGTGGAGAGCAGTATCAGAAAGTGGCGTTTCATGTCGTAAAATGTATAATACTTTGTAACGCCGCTTGGCGCGAAAAATTTTGTGGCAATCTGTTAATTGCAAAAAAAATGTTATCTTTGCAATCGCTGTCGCGAGGCTGCGACACTCATTTGTCTGCACGGCCTCAACATAATACAGCGATTACGCCATTATGAAAATAGGAATTATTATTGCCATGGACATCGAGTATTGCAAGATGCTCGACGTTTTGGGCGGCCAACCGCAAGGGGTGGTCGGCGGCAACGATGTCGTGCTGTGGCAGTGTGGAATCGGCAAAGTGAATGCGGCCGTGGGTGTCATGCGGCTCATGCAGGAACACCATCCCGACTGCATCCTCAGCACCGGTCTGGCCGGCGGCATAGACCCCTGCCTCGACGTGATGGATGTAGTAGTGGGTAGCCAAACTGTCTACCACGATGTATGGTGCGGGATGGGCAACAGCTATGGACAGGTGCAAGGGCTGCCTGCCCGTTTCGATGCCGATCCGCAGCTTCTCCGCTGTGCATCCACGATAGCGCAGCAGCCAGACTTTCATGCCAAAGAAGGCCTCATCTGCACTGGCGACCAGTTCATCACCGACCGCAGTGCCTTGCAGCAAATCAAGTCGCGTTTCCCCGAAGGACTGGCTTGTGAGATGGAGTCCGCAGCCATCGCCCACACCTGTTACCTCAACCAAGTACCATTCCTTAGCATCCGTGTCATCAGCGACACCCCAGGCAGCACCGACAACCACCAACAGCAGTGGGACGACTTTCTGGACTCCATGACCGACCGCTCTTTCCGCTTTGTAAGAAGTTTCCTTGAACAATTATAATCGTACTCTAATATGGAAGTTATTCAGAGTTTCACTATCGACCATACCCGTTTAAAACCGGGCATATACGTCTCTCGGATTGATAAAGGCTTCACCACCTTCGACCTCCGAATCACCGAACCCAACCGCGAGCCAGCTGTGGCACCCGCCGCCATGCACAGCCTTGAACATCTGATGGCCACATGGTTCCGCAATTCTTCAGCCAAAGACGATGTGGTTTATGTAGGCCCAATGGGTTGCATGACGGGGATGTATGTCGTCATGACAGGACATTACACGGTGGACGATATGCGTTCGCTCGCCATAGAGTGCTTAGAATGGGTGCTGACCCAGACGGAAGTCCCCGCCACCACGCCCCAAACCTGTGGCAACTACCTGCTGCACGACCTTCCCATGTGCCATTGGGAGAGTAGGCGCTACCTTGACCGTTTGCGCAACGATTTCCATTGCGAGTACGCGCAACTGAATGTTTCCCTGCCCGACGGAAAAATTTTTGCCGATGCTTGACAGGCGTAGCCGTCTGACTCAGAGGATATAACTCTTTTCCGTGGTTTCGGTTTTCATATTATTGAAATTTTTTTTCGCACACCAGACAATAAATAAAATAAATCCGAGTTATTGCGTGTGATTTTATGACAGAATGGCCCCGTAGTTCAGCTGAATAGAACGTCGGATTCCGGTTCCGAAAGTCGTGGGTTTGAATCCCGCCGGGGTCACAAAATTTTCCCGTAGTGAACAGCCTGAATGTTTTTTTTAAAGACTCAAAGCCCATAGCCCAAGTGGTCGGGCTTTTTTTTCTTTTCCTGATTTGTTCTCTTATTGGAGGCGGTATCCAACTCCTGTTTCCCGAAGCCGACGGCTCCGATGCGTCCATCCGCCTTCAGATCGTTCAGCTCGCGTTTACCCAGCTGCTCACCTTCTTCCTCCCGGCGTGCCTCTTCGCCCTCCTTTATCAGGAGCATGCGGGCGCCTACCTCCGTCTTCATTTCGGCGGGCGCTATTGGGTGCTCGCGCTCATTGCAATGGTAGTCATACTGCTCCTTGTCCCGCTTATTGACTTTTTGGAGTCGTGGAACAATACCTGGAACCTCGGGGCCCTCGACCGCCATGCCCGGGCCCTCTCCGATGCCGCGAAACAGCAACTTGAAAGTCTGCTCGTCCTCTCCACCGTCCCCGACCTCATCCTCCAGCTGCTGGTCTTCGCCTTGATCCCGGCCGTCTGCGAGGAACTCTTCTTCAGGGGGTGCCTGCAGCAGATACTCCATCGCTGGTTCGGCAACGCCCATGTGGCAATCCTTGTCACGGCCATTATCTTCTCCCTGTTTCACGGCGACATCTACGGCTTCATACCCCGGCTGCTGCTGGGAGTCCTGCTGGGCTACCTCTTCTTCTGTTCGGGATCCTTGCTCGTCAATGTCGGCGCCCATTTTTTCAACAATTCCCTCGTCGTCGTCCTCTATTTCCTCTACCACCAAGGAGTCCTCTCTGCCCCGTCCTCCGACCCCTTGTCCATGCCCTGGACGGTCACCCTTTTCTGCTCCGTCGGAGCCCTTCTCCTGTTTATCGTCTACTTCGCCAAAAATCCGAAAAAACTGCCTTCTGCAGACCGTTTCTGACCACCTATTATTCAGTTTATTATTGCAGTCAGGCGTGAAAAATGGCTCTTTTAAAATGTTGACATTGAATAGATTGAATTTAAAAAGTTGAAATTAAGACCGAAAGGGGCAAAAAAAACTTTTGTAATCCAATTTTTTTTGGTAATTTTGCATCCTGTTTCGCCCACAGCGAGCGGACACAATTGAACAATTAATAACAAAGTATAATACAACATGACAAAGGCAGAAATCGTTGCACAAATTGCACAGAAAACCGGTATCGAGAAAGTCGCCATCCAGGCCACTGTCGAAGAGTTTATGAATGTCGTAAAAGAGTCTCTTGCCGAAGGTGAGAACGTTTATCTCCGCGGCTTCGGTAGTTTCATCATCAAAAAGCGCGCTGAGAAGACTGGTCGTAACATATCCAAGAATACCACCATCATCATCCCCGCACACAATATCCCTTCCTTCAAGCCCGCCAAGACTTTTGTCAACGACGTGAAAAAGAGTGTAAAATAACTTTATAATTCAAGATACAATGCCTAACGGAAAAAAACACAAAAGACACAAGATGTCTACTCACAAGCGCAAAAAACGTCTGCGTAAGAATAGACATAAGAAGAAGTAAGCTACTCTTCAAGTCTTAAAACAAACAATCTAACATCTAAAACAAATTACACACCGATGGCTGTCCATCGTGCTGTGTAATTTGTTTTTGTTTTAAATCGAATGAACAAAGAACTAATCGTATCTGCTACCGACAGCGAAATCCAGCTGGCACTCCTCGAAGACAAACAGTTGGTCGAGCTGCACAAAGACAAGACCGGCAACAAAATCCATGTCGGCGACATTTATGTGGGCAAGGTACGCAAAATCATGCCGGGCCTCAATGCCGCATTCATCGATGTGGGCGAGGACAAAGACGGTTTTGTGCACTACCTTGACCTGGGCGCCAACTACAACTCCCTGGCCAAATACATGAAGCTGGCCATGAACGGCGACCCCTCAGTCCGCAACCTCAACAACTTCAAAATCGAGCCCGTGCTCGAAAAGGTGGGCAACCTCTCCAACGTCCTCAAGGTCGGCCAACTCATTGTAGGCCAAGTGGCCAAAGAACCCATCTCCACCAAAGGCCCCAAACTTTCGGGCGACCTGTCCTTTGCCGGCCGCTACCTGGTGCTCAACCCCTTTATCAACCGCATCTCCATATCGCAGAAAATCAAAGGCTCCGAGGAGCGTGGCCGTCTGCGCCGCCTGATGCAGAGCATCAAGCCCGCCAACTTCGGCGTCATCGTGCGCACCATTGCCGAGGGCAAAGACGTTGCCGAACTCGATGCCGACCTGCGCAGCCTCATGGACCAGTGGGCCACCCTCACCGAAAGCCTCAAGCGCATCACCGGCCCCCAGAAGGTACTGTCCGAACTCAGCACCACCTCCGCCCTCCTGCGCGATGTTCTCACCGACGACTTCAACACAATCTACGTCGACAACGAGTCTATCTACAACGAAGTGCGCAAATACATCGCCGCCGTGGCTCCCGACAAGGAAGACATCGTCAAGCACTATAAGCTCGAAACCCCCATTTTCGAACAGTTCGGCGTGCTCCGCGACATCCGCCGCGCCTTTGGCCGCATCGTCACCATCCGCTCGGGCGTATACCTCTACATCGAGCATACCGAGGCCATGCACGTCATCGACGTCAACAGCGGCAACCATATCAAGGCCGGGGCCGGCCAGGAAGACACCGCCCTGCAGGTCAACATCGAATCCGCCAAAGAGATAGCCCGTCAGCTGCGCCTGCGCGACATGGGGGGCATCGTCATCGTCGACTTCATCGACATGCAAAAAGCCGAAAACCGCAAAAAACTCTACGAGGTGATGTGCGCCGAAATGTCGCGCGACAAAGCCCGCCACACCATCCTGCCCCTCAGCAAGTTCGGACTCATGCAAATCACCCGCCAGCGTGTGCGCCCCGCCATCGAGGTCGACGTGCAGGAAAAATGCCCCTTCTGCGAAGGCACGGGCACCATCAAATCCAGCCTCGTCGTAGTTGACGAAATCGAGTCCAACCTCCGCTACCTCACCTCCTCCCAAAACGAGAAGCAACTCACCATCATTGTCCACCCCTACGTCTATGCCTACCTCACCAAAGGGCTGCGCAGTGTGCGGGTGCAATGGATGCTCAAATACAAGACAAGACTGAAAATCAAGCCGTCCGAAACCTACGGACTGCTCAGCTACAAGTTCTTCAATGCCGCAGGCGATGAGATTCAGCTCTAACCCAGCCCTCCGCTGGTTCGGCATAGCCCTCTTTCTGCTCGCGCTGCTGGCAAGGCCGGCAGCGTGCGCACAGGGCATCGACGTGTCCAAATACCAAGGCAAAATCAACTGGACGAAAGTGGCCAAGACCAAGAAAGTCAAATTCGTCTACATCCGCGCCACCGAAGGGGCCACCATCCGCGACAAGTTCTACCAGACCAACCTCACAGCGGCCCGCAAGGCCGGCATCCTCGTGGGCAGCTACCACGTCTACAGCAGCAAAACCACCGCCTACCAACAGTTCGCCAACTTCAAGGCCATGGTGCCCCGCAAAAGCCAGGACCTCATCCCCGTCCTCGATATCGAAGGCCACCACAGCGGGCGTCTCTACATGGGGCGTGTCGATAAACTGCTCGAACTGATGGAGGCAGAATACGGGGTCAAACCCATGATTTACACCAGCGAAAAAGTCTACAAAGAGCATTTCGCCTCCCGGAAATACCGCAAATACCACATCTTTGTGGCCAAATACGAAGGCTACCCCGTCATCCGGTTCACCCTCTGGCAGCACAGCAAGACCGGCCGCGTCAAAGGGATTGCGGGCGCCGTAGATCTCGACAAGTTCCACCCCAAACACAGCCTTGCCGACATCCGCATGCCCCGTCCGCGCAAGAAGAACGCCGCCGCCCAGGCCGCCGAAGCCGACACCTCGGCCTCCGCCGCCGCGCCTCCCGCCACCTGACCCGCCCCTCCCTCCCGTCCGAACCCCATTCGCCCCCTTGGGCGCCATTCCCAGCCTGTCGCGGGCCGCTCTGCCACGCCGCAGGCGTGGCTGCCAACACTCGCTCTGACCCCGCTCGCTCTTCCTCGTTTTGGCGGCATAAAGACACCATTTCTGCCTGATGTTGTAGAACAATGGCGTCCCGCCGAATGGGCCTTTGCCGCGCAAGGAGCGGAGCCAGGGCAGGGCGGGCGGAACCCTGCTGCGGCCCGGCAGCGGCGGGCCGGAGGGCGGGCGGCGGAACCCGGCAGAGGGGGCGGCCCATCGGGCCAAGACCCGGCGGGGGACGGCGCCACGGCCCCGGACATGGAAGGGTGGGGCATAGGCGATGCGCGGCCGGCGTGGCCCCCGGCGGGCACCGATACGGAACCCGGCCGGCTCCTGCCCATAAGCCGTGTTGCGAAAAACCGTTGTTGCAGCCACTTGCATGAATGGCGGGGCGTGGTGGATATTATTTTTTTATTTTTTTATATATAAAAACTCTCCGAATGCAAAAAAATCATTAACTTTGCAAGTCTGAAAGAATGCGCCAACGCCGCTTGTTGCCGCAAGCGAAGTAGGACATTAATGGTTGAATTTTAAAATATTAGTAATCGAAAACAAACGAATATGCAGCAAAGTAAAGTAGGACTTGATTTTGAAAAAGTCGAGCATGCAAGGGGTGTGGCGCGGAAAATTGCCAACCAAGTGCAGGATTTTGTGGGCAACTACACAACCGTTGCAGTGGAGCGTACCATTTGCCGGCTGTTGGGGATTGACGGGATTGACGCGAATGAGGTTCCGCTGCCCAACGTGGTGGTGGACGAGTTGAAGAGCAAGGGTCTGCTCGGCCAGGGCGTGTGCTTCTTCTTGGGCAATGCCGTGCTTGAGACTGGCAGGACCCCGCAGGATATTGCCGAGGCCATCACCGCCGGCAAGATTGACATCACGCAGTTGCCAGTGCACAAGCCGGAGGAAATCAAAGCGGCCCTGCAGCCTTTTATAGATGAAAATGTGGCCCGCATCCGCGCGCGCCGCCAGCGCCGCGAGCATTATATCGAAACTATCGGCGAGGGCAGCAAGCCTTATCTGTACATCATTGTGGCCACGGGCAATATCTACGAGGATGTGGTCCAGGCCCAGGCCGGCGCCCGCCAGGGGGCCGACATCATTGCCGTCATCCGCACCACGGGACAGAGTCTGCTGGACTATGTGCCTTACGGCGCCACGACCGAGGGCTTCGGCGGCACCTTCGCCACCCAGGAGAACTTCCGTATCATGCGCAAGGCGCTGGACGAGGTGGGCGAGGAGGTAGGACGCTATATCCGCCTGTGCAACTATTGCTCTGGCCTCTGCATGCCCGAGATTGCGGCCATGGGTGCTTTGGAGGGTCTGGATGTGATGCTGAACGATGCTCTGTACGGCATCCTGTTCCGCGACATCAATATGCAGCGCACGCTGATTGACCAGTATTTCAGCCGTATCATAAACGGTTTTGCTGGTGTGATTATCAATACGGGCGAGGATAACTATTTGACTACAGCCGATGCTTTCGAGGAGGCCCACACGGTGCTGGCTTCGGATTTTATCAACGAGCAGCTTGCCCTCCTGGCCGGCCTGCCCGAGGAGCAGCAGGGTTTGGGTCATGCCTTCGAGATGGATCCCATGCTCGAGAACGGCTTCCTTTATGAGTTGGCTCAGGCGCAGATGCTGCGCGAGATTTTCCCCAAGGCTCCGCTGAAGTATATGCCTCCCACCAAGTTTATGACCGGCAATATTTTCCGCGGCCATATCCAGGATGCGCTGTTCAACATCATTGGCCAGTGGACTCACCAGGGGCTGCAGCTGCTGGGTATGCCCACTGAGGCCATCCACACGCCCTTTATGAGCGACCGTTACCTGAGTATCGAGAACGCCAAGTATATCTTCAACAACATGAAGGATATCGGCGAGGAGGTGGAGTTCAAAGAGAACGGCATTGTGCGCAACCGCGCCAAGAAGGTGCTGGACGACGCCACCAAACTGCTGGAGGCCATGGAGAGCGAAGGCTTGTTCACGGCGCTTGAGAAGGGCATCTTTGCCGATGTGAAGCGTCCCAAGAACGGCGGCAAGGGCCTGGATGGCGTAACCCTGAAAGCGGAGAATTATTTCAATCCGTTTGTCGAAATAATGAAAGGCAAGAAGTAAAACCCCTAAAAACACACAACAATGAGCGAAGGATTGTATTCGATGGAGGCAAAGGATTACGACAAAACCTTAGACCTCACCAAGATAAAGCCGTACGGCGACACGATGAACGACGGGAAGACCCAGCTGAGCTTTACCCTGCCGGTGCCGGCGGGCGACGAGGCTATCGAGGCTGCCAAGCAGCTGATGAAGAAGATGGGCTTCGAGAATCCCTTAGTGGTGTACAGCAAGGAGCTGACGGAGGGTTTCACCTTCTTTAACTGCTACGGCAGCTGCACGCACACGGTGGATTACTCCACCATCCATGTGCCCAAGGTGGAGTCCAGCAAGATGGACATGCACGAGTGCGACGAGTATATCCGCGAGCATATCGGGCGCAAGATTGTCATTGTGGGTGCCAGCACTGGCACTGATGCCCACACTGTGGGCATTGACGCCATCATGAACATGAAGGGGTATGCTGGCCATTACGGACTGGAGCGCTACGATATGATTGATGCCTATAATCTGGGCAGCCAGGTGCCTAACGAGGACTTCATTGCCAAGGGCATTGAACTCCATGCCGACGCCCTCATCGTCAGCCAGACGGTTACCCAGAAGGATGTGCACATCAAGAACCTCACCGAACTGGTGGAGATGCTGGAGGCCGAGGGACTGCGTGACAAGATTATCCTCATCTGCGGCGGCCCCCGCATCAGCCACGAGCTGGCCAAGGAGCTGGGCTACGATGCCGGTTTCGGCATGAACACCTATGCCGACGACGAGGCTTCGTATATAGCTGAGGAGATGGTGAAGCGCGGTGTGCAGAACTTCGGTCTGTAGGCCAGTCACCTTCCGTTTGAGAATAATATAAAATAACTTTATAAAAATATTAACCTATGGAAAAAAGCGAAATTAAACCCTTTATCGCCCGTCGTGCTGCCAAAGAGCTGAAAGACGGTGATGTCGTCAACCTCGGTATCGGACTTCCCACCCTGATCCCCAACTATCTTCCCGAAGGTGTGCATGTCATCCTCCAGTCGGAGAACGGTATGATTGGTATGGGCCCCACCCCCGAGGAGGGCAAGGAAGACCCATGGCTGATCAACGCCGGCGGCGGCTACATCACTTACACCGACGAGGCCAGCACTTTCGACAGTGCCACTTCGTTTGGCATTATCCGTGGCGGCCATGTGAATGTCTCGGTGCTCGGAGCCATGCAGGTCGATGAGCAGGGCGACCTCGCCAACTGGATGATCCCCGGCAAGAAGACCCCCGGCATGGGCGGCGCCATGGATTTGCTGGTCGGTGCCAAGAAGGTCATCCTGGCCATGGAGCACACCGCCAAGGGCAACCCCAAGATTTTGAAGAAATGCACCCTGCCCCTCACGGCCAAAGGCCAGGTGAATATGATTATCACCGAGATGGGTGTCATGGAAATCACCCCCAAGGGTATTGTTCTCACTGAGATCAATCCTGAGTTCACTGTCGAGCAGGTGCAGGCTGCCACCGAGGCAACACTCATCATTTCGCCCGACCTGAAAGAGATGAAGTAGTTCTCACTCAAAATTATACCACACTATGAAAAAAGCGTTATTGTTGTTGGCTGCCGTCGTCACTTTGGCGGCGACGCAGGCCCAGCAGAAACACATCGAGCCTTACTGGCACGGCTTTTATGTCGCAGGGGGCTACGATTTTGCCACCAACCTCAACAAGACTGCTTTTTCGGATAAGGCAACCCTCCACGGCTTCTATGCCGTGGGAGGTTGGCAAATCCGTAAGGAGTCGGGTGTCGGTCTGGGTGTCGAATTCATGAAAGATCCCACCGGGGCTTTCAACCAGCTGCCCGTCTTTGTTGAGCTCCGCACCCATTATTTGCGCAGCCAGCTCACTCCGTTCTCCACTGTCTATGTCGGCTATTCTATCCCCCTGGGTTCCACCAGCGGCGGCGAGAACGCCATCAAGATTGAGAAAGGCGGCGTGATGTGGGGTGTCAATGCCGGTGTCCGCTATGCTTTCAACCGCAATCTCTGTGTGAACGCCTATGTAGGCTATATGGGCATACACCTTGACGAGGTGAGCCGTTGGGAGAATGGCGAGTTGACCATTCGCCGCCCCTTGCTGCTGCAGAATATCAAGGCTGGCGTGAGCGTCAGTTACTTTTTCAAACATTAATATCCCTGCTTGGCTGTCGGGCCAAGTAAATTGATATGAAGAGATTTGCATTGTCCGTAGGTCTGCTGCTGTGTCTCGGTGTGGCTCAGGCGCAGCAGCCGGAGGGCATGGATGATTTGCGGATGGCTCCGCGTGCCAATGTCGTTACATACGATGACGAGAACGCTATCGAGCATCTCCGCTACGACGACTCGCCCTACTACCTCTCCCTCATGGAGGACTGGGAAGTGAACAACAGTACTGGGGTGTCCGAGTATGCCCAAACCTACGAGTTCCCCAAGGAGTGGCGCGACTATCGCGTCTACTTCCGTTTCAAGGCCTATCCCGGCTATGGCCTCTATGTGGACGACAAGTTTGTGGGCTGCAGCCATGACGCCGGCACCGTCACGGAGTTCGACATCACCGACCTTGTGCGTTTCGGCAAGAGCCACCTCCTCACCCTCCGTTACGCCGAAGGCGACGAGGGCAGCCTGCTCGAGGCTGTGAATAATGTCCTGACAGGCGACTGCGCCATCCTGCTCAAACCCCGCCTCAACGTGTTGGACTATACCCTCCTGACCGACTACGACGCCGCAAGCTCCACGGGCAGTTATGCCCTTGATGCCACCCTTTATAACCAACGCCGCAAAGGCAAAGGCTATCTCGAACTGGAGCTGTGGGATCCCAGGGGCAAACAGGTGGAAAAGCTGGGCAAATGGTGCTATTTCGACAACCGCACAGAATCCACCAACACCATCTCTTCATCCCTGGCCGATGTCCTGCCCTGGACGGCCGAAACCCCGCGCCTCTACACCGCCGTCATCCGTCTCTATAACGAGAAAATGGAACTCGAGGACATTGTCGGCACCCGCTTTGGCTTCCGCAAAGTGGCTTATGACAAGAATAACCTCACCCTGAACGGACGTGCCATCACCCTGCGTGGCATCAACATCGGCAACTATGGTTTCCTCGACCCTGATGAGGTCAAGGCTCTCCGTGCCGAGATGGTACAGATGAAGTGCAACAACATCAATGCCATCCACACCACGGGCCTCATCCCCGAAGACCACAAATTCTACGAACTCTGCGACGAGCTGGGCTTCTATGTTATAGTAAGCGCCAACATCTTCCCCTGGAACGACAACGGACACCTCATCGCCACCGACAACGAATATACCGACCTCTTTGCCTCGCGGGTGCGCAACCTCTATGGCGAGTACAAAAACCATCCCTCCATCATTGCCTGGTCGCTGGGCGAAAGCCGGGACAACGGAGTATGCATGTCGGCTGCCTATAAGGCCCTGCGGCAGACAGACCCCAGCCGTCCGGTGCTGTATGCCGGTGCCGAGTATGCCGACAACACGGACCTCATTGCTCCCGATAGAGCCAATGTCGACCTCCTGCGCCAGTTTCTGGCCAAACCGCAGTCGCGTCCCCTGGTCATGCTCTCCTTCGGCGACATAGAGGGCAACACCTTTGGCGGCACCGCCCCCCTCTGGCAGATGGTGCGCGACCACGCCTCAATCCAGGGCGGATTCTACAACTGCATGGTGTGGCAGCCATTCACCCGCAAACCCTATCTGGCCGAGTTGAAGCAACTCTATCGGCCTTTCGACATCCAGATGACCTCCGTCAGTGCCGATGCCGCCGAGTTCGACATCACCAACCTCTGCGATTTCCGCTCCCTTTCCGACTACCGGCTGGATTACGTCATCTGTTCCAACCTCAAACCCAACGTCATCGCAGGTGATGTCACCCTCTCCCTCAAACCCGGCGAGACCAAAGACATCAAGCTGAAAATTCCCAAACTCACCCTCTATGCAGGTGAGGAACTCTGCATCCAGTTCACCCTCCGTCAGCGCAACAACACCACCTCCGTACCCAAAAATACGGTGCTCTATACCGCCCAGTTTCCCCTGCCGTCCGACAACATTCCCTCTCAGCCCCTGCCACTTGCCGGGCTGAAACCCCTCAACGTCGATCGTGACTCCCTGCACCATCTTATTATTTATAACGACAACTTCTCATTGCAGTTCGACGACAGCCTGGGCACCATCACCTCCCTCGTCTATCGTGGGCAGCCCACAGTGTCTGGCCCCGTGCGGCTGGACTTCATGCGTTCCCCGTCGCCCAACGACATTCTTGACCCCAACGGCCTGCGCCAGTGGCAGCGTGTGGGCCTGGACCATCTGAAGGCCGAGGTGCTGGCCACCAATGTCCGCAAAATCGACAACCAGTCCGTGGGCATAGATGTCCTCATGCGCTATGGCAGCGATAAGGACGAAAACCTCTTCGACGTGCGGCAGACCTACCTCATCCTCGCCTCCGGCGACGTGCTGCTCAGCAACGATATCACCGTATCCGAGCAGGTGAAAAACACAGCCCGCATTGGCTTGCTCGTCCCCTACGATTTACGCCTCGACACCGCCGAATGGTTCGGGCGCAACATAGAAAGCTACATCGACCGCTGCGCGGCCGGCCGTATCGCCCAGCAGTTCCTTCCCGTGGCCGAAATGACCTATCCTTACGCCGGTGACCACTGGGCCCCTCACACCTATGGCAACCACACCGAGGTGCGCTGGCTTGCCCTCCGCAATGGCGCGACCGGGCTGTATGCCGACATCATCGACACCCTCTGCCAGTTCTCCATCCAGCACGACACCCTCCATATCGACTACCGCCACACCGGCATCGGCGGCGCCTCGGCCGGCATGAACCTCGACGAGACCATGCTGGTGAAAGACCATCACTACCGCTTCACCCTCCATCTGCGACCCTTCGATTGCATGGAGAACAATGCGCAGGACTTCCGCCGCATCATCTATCCCAAGGTACAGTCCGCCATCATCGAAATGCCCGTCATCACCAAAAACCGCGACCGTTTCGACGGCCCCATACAGGTCTCCATCAAATGCCCCACCCCCAAAGTGGAGATACGCTACACCCTCGACGGCACCGCCCCGACCGAGAAGTCCGCCCTCTACACCAAGCCCTTCACCCTGCAAAGCAGCACCATCGTCCGTGCCAGGGCCTTCAAGAAAGGCGAGACCCCCTCGTTTGTGGCCACGCAGCAGTTCACCTTCGACTATGTCGTGGGTTGCACCTTCGCCCATAAGCCCAACACCCCGTATAACAAAAATGCTGCCCGTGCCCTCATCGACGGGCAGAAAGGCGATGTCAACGACCTCTCCCACGGCTGGCTCGGTTTCTCAGGCCACGACCTTCAGGCCGATTTCGAGTTGGGGAAAGCCGTCACCGTTGGCAGTGTGGTGCTTCGTTTTGCCCATGTGCCAGAAGCCTGGGTGTTCGCTCCGGCCGGAGTCCTCGTCAGCGTCTCGGCCGATGGCAAGCAATTCTCCGAACCCGTCCCCGCCGCCATCACCTACAACCCTTCCGACCAATCTATGAACACCTCCCAGTTGCAGGTAGTCACTGTTCCCGTCAATACCCCCAACGTCCGCTTTGTCCGCATAGTGGCGCGCCCGCTGGCCCGCATTCCCGAGTGGCACAGGGCCAAAGGCCTGCACCCTTGGCTAATGATGGACGAAATTGAGATACAAGAAACCATCGAGAAATGACCTCCTCCTTTAGCTCCCGCACCCAACTGCTCATCGGCCCCCAAGCTATTCGGCGGCTACAGTCGGCCCATGTCCTTGTCGTCGGTCTTGGCGGGGTGGGGGGCTATGCCGCCGAGCAACTGTGCCGCGCCGGTGTGGGAGGGCTGACCCTCGTTGACGGCGACATCGTGAGCGAGTCCAATCTCAACCGCCAGCTTATAGCCCTCCGCTCCACAGTTGGCCAGCCCAAGGCTCTGCTCTTCCGCGACAGATTCCGCGACATCAACCCCGACTGCCAAGTCACCGCCGTGCAGGAGTTTCTCCGCGACGACCGCACTGTCCAACTCCTCAACGCCCGGCATTACGATTGCGTTGTCGATTGCATCGACACCCTCTCGCCCAAAGTCTTCCTCCTCTTCCACGCCCACGCCCTCGGCCTCCCCGTAGTGAGCAGCATGGGCAGCGGGGGGAAAATGGACCCCTCGCAAATCCTCATCGCCGACATATCGCAGAGCCACACCTGCCGTCTTGCCGCCATGGTACGCAAACGGCTTCACCGCATGGGCGTGGAGGATGGCATTCGCGTCGTCTTCTCGCCGGAGAAAGTGCCGCCCCATGCCATCGCCGAAGACCCCTCGGCAAACCACCTCACCACCGTAGGCACCATCTCATACATGCCGCCCCTTTTCGGCTGCCACATCGCCGCCGAAGTGCTTCACATACTCCTGTCCGACACCGATTATCGTAACCCAGCGGTCCCTGCCGCACAAAACACCCCCTCATCATGAAAAAATCGCTCCTCCTTCTTGCCATCATCCTGTTGACGTTCACTTCCTGCACCGTCGAGTTCAGCCCCAACGCCCCCTGGCGCGACGTGCCGTCCGTCTACAGCGTCATCGACCCCGACGAAGACACCGTCTGGGTGCGCGTCCAGCGCTGCTACCTGGGCGAGGACAACCTCTACAACTACTCCTCCATAGCCGACTCCAATTACTACCTCCCCGGCCAAATCTCCGTCCACCTCCTGGCATGGAAAGGAGTCCGGGGCGAACACAACAGCATCGTCGGCACCAACCAGCTTGTCGACAGGTGGGAACTCACCTACACCGAGCGTCCCGGCAAACCCGAAGGGAACTTTCCCTCCGGCCTCCAGCCGCTGTTTTACTGCGTGCCTGGTCCGCGCTTTATAGCCGACACCGACTGCCTCTTCCAGCTCGTCATACTCCGCAACCCCGCCGCCGACACCCTTGCCACAGCCACTACCACCCTTGTCGGGCACCGCGAGCCCACCATCCATCTGCGCGACACTGTTGAAGAAATACTCGTCAACCCCTCCCTGCTCCATGGCCACGACTTCCGCTTCGTCAAAGGTGCCTCCAGCCTGGAGTGGAACCCCGTCCCCCGCGGGCGGCGCTACCAGCCCTTCATCACCTTCTACTATCGCCGGATGCAGGACACCTGCAGCCTCACCATTCCCGGAGGTGTATACCGCGCCTCCGGCAACATGGACAAGATAGGCCCGTTCAACGCCATCAGCGAGGACCGCTTCCTCTCCCTCATCAAAAATCACCTTAAAGACAATACCGACAGCCTCTTCACCGTCAACAATGTCGACATCACCATATCTGTCTGCAACGAAGACCTCAACGCATACATCAACTCCCTCGACCGCACCGTCATGGGCGGGCAGGAAACCTCCACCTACAGCAACATCGACGGCGGTGTCGGCATCTTCGCCTCCCGCCGCTCACACATCACCGTCAACGTTCCCGCCGACTCCTTCGGCAACCCCAACAACCTCCCCCAGCGCCTTGTCGACCTCGGCGTCGGTTTCTATGGACACTTCTGAATGAGCCACCTCGTTAATTCGTAAACGCGATAGCCTTCCGACAGAGTCACCCACTCACCCATTAACTCATTAACACATTAACGCATTGAAACGCATCCTCCCATTGTTAGCAGCTCTGCTGCTCCTCTTCGCCTCCTGCGAGACCGACTTCGACCCCAACGCCCCATGGCGCGAAGTGCCGTCGGTCTACTGCGTTGTCGACCCCGACGAGGACACCGTCTGGGTGCGCGTCCAGCGATGCTTTCAAGGTCAGCACAATCTCTACAGCTACTCCGATGTTGCCGACTCCAACTACTACCGCCCTGCCGACATTGCTGTCCATCTCCTGGCCTGGGACGGTGCCACGCCGGGAAGCCACACCCCCATTGCCTCCGCCACCCTTGCCGACCGTTGGGAACTCGCCTACACCCTGCGTCCCGGCAAACCCGACGGAGCCTTCCCCTCCGGCCTCCAGCCACTCTACTACTGTGTGCCAGGCCCACGCCTCGCGGCCGACATCGGCTGCCTCTTCCAGCTCGTTATCCTCCACAACTCTTCGGGCGACACCCTTGCCTCCGCCTTCACCAGCCTTGTCGGCGCGCTCCCGCCGGTCGCCACCACCCACGACACCTTCGAGCAGGTCATCATCAACCCCGCTAAAACCAGAGCCCACGAATTCGGCTTCAATACCGGCTGCTATGGCTTTATTGAGTGGAACCCTCTCCCGCGAGGCCGACTCTACCAGCCCTTTGTCACCTTCCGCTATCAAAAAGGTTTAGACACCCTTCAGCTCACCATCCCCGGTGCAACCACCATGACCCCATCCAACGGCGGACACTACGTGCTCAGACCTTTCACCGAGCAGGAATTCCTCAACATAGTCCGCCGGCACCTTGCCTCTAACACCGACACTCTCTACTGCGTCAACAACGTCGATATCACCCTTACCGCCTGCAACGAAGAACTCTACCAATACATGCGTTCACACCACCGCACGATTGTGGGTAGTCAGGAAATCCCCTCCTACACCAACATCGATGGGGGAGTCGGCATTTTCGCCTCTCGCCGCGCCCACATCACCGTCAACGTCCCCGCCGACTCTTTCGGCAATCCCGATAACCTGCCCCAGCGCCTCGTCGACCTCGGCGTAGGCTTCTATGGCAACTTTGGGAAATAAGTTGTACTTTGCCAGCTCTTTTCTGCGGCCTTGCTTCGCTTCATGGCTGCTGATTTTTCACACCTCCACCGCCCGTTCTCCGCTTTGTTAGCGAAAAACGGGCAGTGGAGGTGTGTCCAGCAATGGATGATAAATACAGCCTGGTTCCTCTGAAGCTGCTTCCCCGACCCCTGTTTGTATTCATACCCCCGGCCTCTGTGTGAGTATTCATACCCCCGACCCCTCTGAAGAGGGGAGGGCGCGGGAGCGGGTTGGAGCTGCGTAATATTGGTTGTTGTGGGCTGGTTGATGCGGGCAGGTTGTTGTCATCCCCCCGGCCTCTGTGTGAGTATTCATACCCCCGGCCCCTCTGAAGAGGGGAGGGCGCGGGGGCGGGTTGTGAGCTGCGTAATATTGGTTGTTGTGGGCAGGTTGATGTGGGCTGGTTGATGTCATACCCCCGATCCCTGAGAGTATTCATACCCCCGGCCTCTGTGAGTATTCATACCCCCGGCCCCTCTGAAGAGGGGAGGGCGCGGGAGCGGGTTGTGAGCTGCGTAATATTGGTTGTTGTGGGCAGGTTGATGTGGGTGGGTTGTTGTAGGTTGTTGTTGTTGGGTTGTAGTCATGGGGAGTTTGGTGGGAGGGGATGAGTCGAGTGGGGGTGGGTGAGCCGGGTGGAAGGGGAGAGCTGGGCGGGAAGTGGAGAGTCGGGTGGGGGTGGGTGAGCCGGGTGGGAAGGGGAGAGCTGGGCGGGAAATGGAGAGTCGGATGGGGGGGTGAGCCGGGTGGGAGGGGATGAATCGGGTGGTGCGGCAGCCCTCCCCTTTTGAAAGGGGCCGGGGGTATGAAAAAAGGGGGGTATGAAAAGGGGGGTATGAAAAAGGGGGTATGAAAAAGGGGGTATGAAAAAGGGGGTATGAAAAAAGGGAGGTATGAAAAACGGAGGCACGAAGCAGTCACCAAATAAAAAGTGTGTAAAATGGAATGTTTTTCGTATATTTGCATAATGCTAAATTAAGATTTACTTGGTGGATAGCCTTGTGAATGAATGTGCTAAATTAACAACTGTTGTATGAGTTTTGATGTTTTCCTAAGCTATCGTCGTAAAGACCCGGATGGACACTCGAATGTGGGAACCGTCCGCACTTTTAAGTATGAGTTTGAACGGCATCATTATGAGGTATTCTTTGATTACAATGACTGTACGGATGAGTACTTCAAGGATTCTATTTTGCCAGCCATTCGCACATGCCGCCATTTCGTCTTGGTTTTGACGCGGGGATGCTTTGTCCGTTGCAAGGAGAAGGGTGACTGGCTCAGAAGGGAGATAGAAGAAGCAATCAAGTGTGGCAGGAAAATCATTCCCATCACGCCTGATGGCGAGGTGGTGGAATGGCCCAGTGATTTGCCGGAGTCAATCAGTAATACATTGACGGGGAATGCCGGTTTGCAGATTACTACTATACATACGGACAGCATATTTGAGGCAAATATGGCCCAGCTTATCAAGAACCGGTTGAGTCCGCCTCAGAAGCGTAATACCGATGAGATGGTCAACTATCCGAGATTGAAGGTGTTGCATATTGAAACGGACTATGATTGTTTGGTGAAGTTAAATGGTAAGGAGTTGAAACATGCCATTGTGGATGGATACAACGGAATTGACCTGCCAGAGGGTCGCCATAAGATGAGGTTTGTTGCAGAAGGATATGACGGTATTTTTGAAGAAGAGGTTGTAGATACCGACAAGTTGAGGCCACATGATTTTATAGAGGTGAAGTTAAAAGATAGGGTGACAGAATACAGAAAGGAGAAAGAGGAAAACTTTGTGGTGGGCGGAGTGAAGTTCAGGATGGTGAGGGTGGAGGGAGGACGGTTTGAGATGGGGACCACGGCAGAGCAGGGTGATGATGTATTTGATGATGAGAATCCAGCCCATTGGGTGGAGCAGGACGGGTACCGCATAGGGGATACGGTTGTGACGCAGGAGCTGTGGATGGCGGTGATGAAGAAAGAGCCGACAGAGAATGGGGGATGGACAGACGAGCGTGGGAGAGGGGCTGATTATCCGGCATATAATGTGAGTTATAATGATATAAAGACAGGCTTCCTCCCAGAGCTGAAAAAGAGACTGAAAGAAGAGACAGGCATTGACTATGACTTCCGGCTGCCCACGGAGGCTGAGTGGGAATATGCGGCGCGCGGAGGCCACAAGAAGGGCAAGCGTTTAAAGTACAGCGGAAGCGACAAGATAAGCGAGGTGGCGTGGTATGGCGGAAACAGCGGTGTGAAGACCCACCCAGTGAAAGAGAAGGGTAAGATTGCGAATGAGCTTGGCCTGTACGGCATGAGCGGGAATGTGTGGGAGTGGTGCGAGGACTGGTACGGAAGAGAATACCACAGTAAAAGCTCGGTATCTAACCCGAAAGGGCCAGACGAGGGCATTAACCACGTGGTGCGTGGCGGTAGCTGGAACAGTCTTGCGGAGTACTGCCGCGTGTCGTACCGTAGCTATGACCAGCCAGACTACCGATGCAGCGAGATCGGTTTCCGTCTGGTGCTGTGTCCGTAGTTTGCCACGATGCTAAGCAACAGGGAGCGGGGCGGTGGATTCTCCCTATGTTTTTTTATGAGAGGCAGGAAGAAGTCAGTTTTTTTGTGTATATTTGCAAAATAGAGTGGGGTAATCATGGAGGGTGTATGCTATTGTGTATAAATAAAATAACTCTTTATGGATTATGATGTTTTTATCTGCTATCGGCATGATGGTCTCAATGAGAAAGATCGTAATGTGTCGACAGCGAAGTTGATAAAGAGAGAGTTAGAGAGACAGTTTGCTGGATGTAGGGTCTTTTTGGATCAACATCAATGTTCAGATTGGCGATTCCAAGATGTGATTCTTCCCGCAATTCGGTCTTGCCGCAATTTTGTGGTGATGCTTACAGATGGCTCTTTGGGCAGGTGTAAAGACGAGGAGGATTGGGTTCGCAGAGAGATACTGGAAGCTTTTATAAGTCCTTGCAAAGTCATTTTGATTTCAGCAGACGGGGAGATGAAAGAGTTGCCAAGAGATATGCCCCGAGAGCTCGCAGCACTGGAAGGAGTGGAGATAACTGAGATTGGGGTGAAAAGAAAGAGCTTCGAGTTGGAGATGGCGTTGTTGATAAGACGGCTGGTGGTCGGTGATAATGAAAGTGGTGGCTCGCCAAAGGGGAAGGTGTTGCATATTGAAACTGACTATGATTGTTTGGTGAAGTCATTCGGTAGGGATTTGATACATGCCACAGTGGGTGGAAAGAACAGTATTGTCCTGCCAGAGGGTCGCCATAAGATGAAGTTCGTTGCAGATGGATATGAGAGCGTTATTGAAGACAAAGTTATTGATACCGACGAGTTGAGGCCACATGATTTTATAGAGGTGAAGTTAAATGATAGGGTGACAAAATATACAGATGAGAATGATATGGAGTTTGAGGTAGAGGGAGTGAAGTTCAAGATGGTGAGGGTGGAGGGCGGACGGTTTGAGATGGGAGCCACGGCTGAGCAGGTGGATGACGCATGGGATGTTGAGAAGCCATTCCACTGGGTGGAGCTGGACGGGTACCGCATAGGGGAGACGGTGGTAACGCAGGAACTGTGGAAAGCGGTGATGGGAGAAGAACCGGTAGCGAATGGGGGATGGACAGATGATCGTGGAAGAGGGGCAGATTTCCCAGCATATAGAGTGAGTTATGATGATATAGTGAATGGTTTCCTTCCAGAGCTGAAAAAGAGACTGAAAGAAGGGACAGGGAACGACTATGACTTCCGGCTGCCCACGGAGGCAGAGTGGGAGTATGCGGCGCGCGGAGGCCATAAGAAGGGTACGCGTTTTAAGTTCAGCGGAAGCGACAATATAGACGATGTGGCGTGGTATGACAAAAACAGTGGTGACAAGACCCATTCAGTGAAGGAGGGTAAGGCTGCGAACGAGCTTGGGCTGTACGGCATGAGCGGGAATGTGTGGGAGTGGTGTCAGGACTGGTATGGTAGAGACTACTATAGCAAAAGCCAGAACCCCAACCCGAAAGGACCAGATGAGGGCACTGACCGCGTGTTGCGTGGCGGCAGCTGGTTCAGTCTTGCGAGGCGTTGTCGTGTGTCGGACCGTAGTCGCAGTGCGCCAGACTTCCGCTGCAGCAACTTCGGCTTCCGCCTGGTGTTGTGTTCGTAGTTTGCCACGACGCTAAGCTGCCGGGAACGGAACGGCCCCGCTCCGCTGACAGAGAGGAGAGCCGGAAGGGGGCAGAGGCGGGAGGAGCGGGGTCGGGAACGGTGTTATTGAAATTAAGCCTCTCCGAGGATTTTTGATGGTAACTGCGGATAGTCATAAAAAAATGTTTGGTTATGAAGTGTATTCGAAAATGGATTCGGTTTGTCTGGAAAAGGGTTTTGTGCGTTTTGGATAGGCCTTTGTTGTGGTTTGACAGGGCGTTCAGTACGCACAATGGGTGGCTTCAGTTGGCTGTTGTGGCGGTGCTATGTGTGCTGAGTACGGTCGCGTTGTGGTGCTTGTGGCTGGCATGTAAGCCTGTGGGCGGTATATGCCATGTGGAAGACAGGAGTTTGAAAGATGTAATAAGGCTGATACTTGGAGCAACCAATTATCCGGTGCAAGGGTCGGCGATGCCGGGCTGGTACCAGCTGCTAATCGCCATAGTGGGGACGATGGTTTTCACGGCGTTCTTGATTTCGACGTTGAGCAATATTTTGACCAATCGCGCGGCGAGCCACAGGAAGGGGTATCTGCACTATTATTTCAGTGACCATGTGCTGATACTGGGTGGCAGCAAGGTGGCTGTGGGGATATTGAATTCGATAGCAGTGGGCGGCAAGCTGAAGAAGGATGTGGTGATACTGACCAACCGCGATGCCGAGCAGCTGTGGGATGAGTTGGTGCCGATGTTGCCAGACGAGAGATGGAAGAAGCGGCTGATGATCTACCACGGGGAGCGGAATATGGAAAAGGCGTTGCGCTATTGCCAGGCGGAGCTGGCCTCGGCTATCTATATTACTGGTGAGGACGGGGAAGCAGACCACGACTCAATCAATGTGGACTGCTGGAAGCGATTGAGGGGTTGGCGTGAAAAGAAAGCGACGGCTTTGGCGCAATGCTACTTGCTGTTGGAGCGTAACGCGTCGGCATACCTGTTCAACGCGCTGCCCAAGGAGGACACGTTGACGATGGAGACCACTATCATGAACCGCTTGGATTCGGTGGCGCAGCAGTTGCTGATTGGTGACGGCGCGATGCCGAAGGATTTCACCCTCGACAGAGGGGCGATGAATGAGGGGAGCGAGAGCCATGTGCATCTCGTTGTGGTGGGGATGACCCAGATGGGATATGCATTGGCCACAACGGCGGCTCATCTGTGCCACTATCCTAACTTCAAAGAAGATGATGAACACCCTAAAAGGACGGTGATTACCTTTATAGACCCTGCGGCAGACGAGGAAAGGAAGTTTTTCAAGGGGCGTTATCCGGGGTTGTTTGAACTTTCGCACTCCACTTATATGGAGGAGAGGAAGAGGTCTGCAAAGAGTGGACCTGTAGAGAAATATGGTGATTTCTTGGACGTGGAGTGGGAGTTTGTGAAGGGGTCGGTGGTGGATGAGTGGGTTTGTGACATGCTGAGGGACTGGCGCAGTGATAAGAAACAGCTGCTGACACTTGCTTTCTGTGGACTTGAGGCAGAGCGCAATCTGGCGCAGGCTTTGTATCTGCCACGGGAGTTCTACCGCTATGTGGAAGAGAAAAGTCCTTTGGATTTGAGAGACCCGTTGATATGGGTGTATCAGCCGGACAACAGTGCATTGGTAGAGACAGCATACGAGGAGGTAAGCCGGTATGCCAATCTGCGCCCCTTCGGGACGATGACGGAGAGTTTTGATCCGCAGACTGAAAAGCGTGTGGCGGCTGCCAAGCGCATTAATTACCTGTATAAGAAAGAGGGTGAAGGAAAATTGTATGCGGGTATGCCTAAAGATAAGAAAGAGTTGGATGCTATGTGGCGAGAACTACCGTATGCTGAGAAACTGTCGAGCTTTTATTCGGCAAACTCTATTCATACTAAGTTGCGTTGTGTGGGAGCTTTGTCCAAGCCCATAGAGGAGCCGTTACTGACCACGTTGGCCAAGCTGGAGCATGCGCGCTGGAATATGGAGAAGCTGTTGGTCGGATTTAGCGCATTGCCTGAGCAGGAGCGTAAACGCCTGAATGAGAGGGGTACGAAAGAAGAGATAGACAGGTTGAAGAAGAAAGAATTCAAGCATAAGGATATTGCGCCATACGACGGGGACTACGGGATACCCGAGTCTTCAAAAAAGTATGACAAGGCGATAGTGAAGAACATGATAGATGTTATAGAACATGATTATCCGCAATTGGCATGAGTCTGATGTCGCGTCTCACCGAGGCTTTTTTGATGGTGGCTGCGGACAATCATTTTGTAGAATAAGTAAGGATACAGAGATATGACAGATAAGAAGAGGTATATGCCACAGCCCGTTGACACATCGATGGTGGAACTGACAGAGGAGTTGTTGCAGTTGACGGAGGTGATGGCCAGCAATGTGCATGATATATGGGCCCGGGGCCGTATGGCCGAAGGGTGGACGTGGGGGCCGGAACGGGACGATGTACGGAAAGAGCATCCCTGCTTAGTTCCCTATAGTGAATTGCCTGATTCGGAAAAGGCGTATGACAGAAACACTGCCGTTGAGACAGTGAAACTAATCCTGTCGTTGGGGTACAGAATTGAGAAAAAGGCGTGACGCTGGCTGAGAAGCCAAGGGGGAGAGGGAGGCGGGTTATTGGCCTCCGAACTGCATGAGGTAGGCCTTGATGAAGTCGTCGATTTTGCCGTCGAGGACAGCAGCGACATCGGAGGTCTGGCAGTTGGTGCGGTGGTCTTTGACCCGGCGGTCGTCCATGACGTAGCTTCGGATTTGGCTGCCCCATTCGATTTTCTTTTGTGAGGCTTTGATTTTGGCCTGCTCTTCCATGCGGTGGCGCAGTTCGCGCTCGTAGAGCTGGGAGCGGAGCAGACGCATGGCGTTCTCTTTGTTTTTGGGCTGGTCGCGGGTCTCGGTGTTTTCGATGAGGATTTCTTCTTCCTCGCCGGTGTAGGGGTCTTTGTATTGGTAGCGGAGGCGGACGCCGCTCTCAACCTTGTTGACGTTCTGACCACCGGCACCGCCGCTGCGGAAGGTGTCCCAGCTGAGGCGCGACATGTCGACGACGACTTCGATGGTATCGTCGACGAGGGGAGTGACGCTGACGGAGGCGAAGGAGGTCATGCGTTTGCCTTGTGCGTTGAATGGGCTGACGCGGACGAGACGGTGGACTCCGGTCTCGCTTTTGAGGTAACCGAAGGCGTAGTCGCCCTCGATTTGGAGGGTGGCGCTTTTGATGCCGGCCCCTTCGCCGTCGAGGACGTTGGAGATGGCCACGCGGTAGTTGTGGGTTTCGGCATAGCGGATGTACATGCGCATGAGCATTTCGGCCCAGTCTTGAGCCTCGACACCACCGGCACCGGCATTGATGGAGAGGACGGCATCGAAGTGGTCGCTCTCGCCTTGAAGCATGTTTTTGAGTTCGAGGGCTTCGACGAGGGGTTGGGTGATGGCTATCTGGTCAAGGACTTCCTGCTCGGTGGCGTCGCCGCTTTCGAAAAACTCGCCCATGACGGAGAGGTCGGCACAGCTGCTTTCGACCTGGTTGTAGGCGTTGACCCAGGATTTCTTGGACTGGATGGCTTTCATGATGCGCTGGGCTTCCTTCGGGTCGTTCCAGAAGTCGGGGGCTTCGGTCTGTTTCTCTTCCTCGGCCACTTGAGCGGTGAGGGTGTCGATATTGAGGTAGCGGCGCAGAGCCTGGGTACGGGTTTGGAGGTCTTTGATGGTTTCGGTGGTGGTCATTGTGTGATTGTGTTAATGCGTTAATGTGTGGATGTGTTAATGTGTGAATGTTTGATTTGGCTATTCACTCATTCACTTTCACATTAGGATTAGAAGACGGGGTAGATTTCGGGACAGCCTGGAGTGAAATAGGCAGCGACGAAGGCCAGGATGATGAGGAGGAATTTGGGGAGGGTGAAGTTGTTGTGGTCGTGGTCGAAGAGGATGTTGACTGAGACGTGGAGGAGGATACCAACGACAACGCCCATGATGAGGCTTTGCAAGGTTTCGTTGGGGGGAAGGAGGAAGAGGTTGCAGAGGGAGCCGAGGGGTGTCATGATGGCAAAGAGTGCGAGGAGCCAGAAGGAGCGCCAGAAGCCGTAGCGGTTGGCGATGAAAAGGCTGACGAGGACGAGGGAGATGGGGATGTTGTGGAGGACGATGCCATAGAGGAGGCCTTGGTGGATGTCGCCGTCGAGGTCGACGAGGGGCATGCCTTCGAGAAAGGCGTGGATGCAGAGGCCGATGATGAGACCGGTCATGGGATGGGTTGCCCCGTTGTGGCAGTGGCCTTGGTGGGGGAGATGGGAGTGGTGGTGCTCATGGGCTTCGTTTTCCTCTTCGCAGCAGGGGCAGTGGTTGTGGCCATGCTCGGCGCCGCGCGTGAGCTGCTCGAGAAGGAGCTGGATGAGGAAGCCAACCATGACGGAGGCGGCTATTTTGAAGTGAAGGTTGGGGGTGACGAAGCGGTTGGGGTCGTCGCCGAGGAAGATATGCGGGACGAGGTTGATGAAGCAAGATGCAAACAAGAAAGCACCACCGAAGATGGTGATGGCGGAGGTGAATTTGGGGCCGACTTGGCGGCTGCCGGGTATGAGCGCGACCCAGGCAACGATGCCTACAATGATGAGGATGTAGGCGAATATTAGTGTTGTTGACATAGGCAAATAAAAAAAGGGTAAGCTGTTTATATCGCACCGCTACAACCAAACACCCTTGCTGTATTCCTACCCTGGGGGATTCAATGGGAGCTGGTCGTATAAGACTTACCCAATTGCAAAAGTACTACTTTTTTTTAATTTGAAAAGAAAATAGCGGCATTTTTTTTTCTTTTTTTTGGCAGGGAGGAAAAAATGTCAATGGATATTGCGGTTGTTCAGTGCTTTGTGGAATTTCTGCGCGTTGGCAGAATGTTGGGCGGAGGTGGCGGCGAAGTTGTGTTTTCCGCTGAAATCTTCCTTGGCGCAGAAGAAAAAGTAGGGGGTTTTCTTGTTTTTCAGAACGGCATCGATGGAGGAAACGGAGGGAATGCAGATGGGTCCCGGAGGGAGGCCGGGATAGAGGTAGGTGTTGTAGGGGCTGTCGGTGGAGAGCATGGAGCCCCGGATGCGACGGATGGAGAAGTCGCCAAGGGCGAATTTGACGGTGGGGTCGGCCTGAAGGGGCATACCGGTTCGGAGGCGGTTGAGGTAGACGGAGGCGATGTCGGCTTTCTCGTCGTCGGCATTGGTCTCTTCGTCGACGATGGAGGCGATGGTGAGGACTTGCTGGCGGGAGAGGCCGAGGGATTGGAGCTGGTTTTGACGTTTGGCCCAGAAGTAGTCGGACTCACGTTTCATGCGGTCGAGGAGGGCTATTGGCGATGTGGTCCAGTAGATTTCGTAGGTGTTTGGGAGGAAGAGGCCGATGATGGTTTGCGGGGTTTCGCCATAGCGGGAACAGGTCTGCTCGGACTGCATGAGGGCGAGGAGGCTGTCGGGATTGAGAGTGAGACGGGTGCCGAGGAACTGGCAAAGCTGGGCAGGGGTGCGGTGTTTGTTGATGGTCAGACGGACGGGGTCTTGGTTGCCGGAGTAGAGTTTTTGGACAACTGTCACGATGGACATGTGGGGCTGGAGGAGATAGCTGCCCGGTTTGACTCGCTTGTGGAGTCCACGGACGCGGGCAAGCGCATGGAAGGAGGCGTGGTTGGGTATACAGCCATGGCGGTCGAGGCTGTCGACAAGGGCTTGATAGTCTGAACCAGCGGGGATGTCGACACGTACGGGTTCAGGGATGCAGAGCGAGTGGCGGGGGATGAGGAGCACTCCCCCGGCGGCGAAGAGGAGAATGATGGCTGCAATAATGATAATGAGAAGGTGTTTCTTTTTCATGATTGAATGTTTATTCGAGGATGAGTTGATAGCGGTGGGTGTCAATGAATTTATCGGAACGGATTACCCAGTCGGTGAGGGTGGCGCAATGGGAGTAGCCTGCTTTTTGGAAGATAAGAAGACTGGGGACATTGGTGGCGGCTATGTCGGCATAGATTTGGTGGAGCGAGGTGTTGGAGCGGCAGAAGTGGGTGAGGGCTTGGATCATGGCGGAGCCGAAGCCTTGGTGGCGGTATTCGTTGGATACCACGATGCCGACTGCTGCGCGGCGGTTGATGGGGTCGTAGTTGTAGAGTTCGACGCAGCCTACAGGGCGGTCGTCGGGGTCGAAGGCATAGAGTGTAAGTTTGCCGGATGAGAGGGAGTCTCCTTGTTGAGCTTTGAGTATCATAGGTGTGATGTGTTAGCTGATTTTGCCCCACTGTTGGCTGTTGGTTTGCCGGCCAAGGTGGAGGCGCAGGGTTTTGTTTTCGGGGAGTGCGAGGTCGGGGTCAAGGTCGAGGATGGAACGGATTTCATCGCGAGCGGCGCGTACAAGGGGTTCATCGTCGACGATGTCGGCCACTTTGAGGTCGAGCATGCCGCTTTGTTGCAGACCTTGGAGGTCGCCAGGGCCGCGCAGACGCAGATCGGCTTCGGCAATGGCGAAGCCGTCGGTGGTGCTGCACATGGTCTGGATGCGCTGCTGGCTGTTGCGGCTGAGGTCGTCTTTTGTCATGAGGATGCAGTAGGATTGGCTGGCGCCCCGGCCTACGCGTCCGCGGAGCTGGTGCAGTTGGCTGAGTCCGAAACGCTCGGCATTTTCGATGACCATGACGGTGGCGTTGGGTACATCTACCCCCACTTCGATGACGGTGGTGGATACCATGATTTGTGTCTCGCCCCGTTTGAAGCGATCCATTTCGTAGGCTTTGGCATCGGCAGGCATCTGGCCATGGACGATGCTGAGCTGGTATTGGGGTTGAGGGAAACTGCGGGAGATGCTCTCGTAGCCGTCCATGATGTCTTTGAGGTCGAGATTTTCGCTCTCGTTGATGAGGGGGTAGACCACATAGACCTGACGGCCTTGGGCAATCTGCCGCCGCATGAAGTCGAACAGGAGGGCCCGTTTGGAGTCGGTGCCGTGGGTGGTGATGATGGGATGCCGGCCCGGAGGCAGCTCGTCGATGATGGAGCAGTCGAGGTCGGCATAGAGGGTCATGGCCAGTGTGCGTGGGATGGGGGTTGCGGTCATGACGAGTATGTGGGGTGGGACATCGCTTTTGCGCCAAAGTTTGGCTCGCTGCTCTACACCGAAACGGTGCTGCTCGTCAATGACTACGTATCCCAGCCGGGCAAAGGTGACGTCGTCTTCGATAAGGGCATGGGTGCCAATGAGAATGTTGATTTCGCCGTTGGCGAGTTGCCGTTTCACCTCTTTCTTTTCTTTGGTTTTGAGTGCCCCCACCAGTAGCGCAACATGGATGTCGAGGCCGTGGAGCATTTTTTTGAAGTTGGCGAAGTGCTGTGAGGCGAGGATTTCGGTGGGTGCCATGAGGCATGCTTGGTACCCGTTGTCAAGGGCAATGAGCATGGTGAGGAGTGCCACCAGTGTTTTGCCGCTGCCTACATCGCCCTGCAACAGGCGGTTCATCTGGCGTCCGCTGCGCATGTCGGCCCGGATTTCCTTGATGACGCGTTTCTGCGCACCGGTGAGGGAGAAGGGGAGGTTGTGCTGATAGAATGTGTTGAAGTGTGAGCCTACGATGCCAAACACCCGTCCTTCGGAGTGGTTGCGGCGGCTGATGCGGGTGTACTGGTAGTCCAGCTGGTGGTAAAAAAGTTCTTCGAATTTTTCACGGAAAAGAGCTTGCTGCCAAGCCTGGAGGGTGGGGGGGTAGTGCATGCAGCGGAGGGCTTGGGTGCGGTCCATGAGATGGTATTTTGAGACAATCTGAGGTGGGAGGGTCTCGGGAAGGGTGGGAGGCAGTTGTTGCAGCAGTGTGTCGGTGAGACGGGCTATGTTGCGGGATGAGAATCCCTTGGATTTAGCTTTCTCGGTGGTGCGGTAGACGGGGAGGAGGGGGTGTGGAGTGTGGTCGGAGTCGTGCTCGGCCGGCTCGATGTCGGGATGGGCCATCTGCCAGGTTGACCCGTATAGTGTGGGGCGGCCCATCACGTTGTAGAGGGTACCCATTCGGATGCTTTCGCGAATCCATTTGAGTCCCTGGAACCAAACCAAGAGTAGGGTGCCGGTGCCGTCGTTGAAAAGGGCTTCTAACCGGGTGGAGCGGCCAGATGATACGGTGTGCATGTCGCTGATGTGGCCTCTGAAAACGAGATAGGGCTCTTCGGGATTGAAGTTGCCGACGGAGCTGACATGTGAGCGGTCGACCATGCGGAACGGGAAGTAGTGGAGAAGGTCGCCAAAGGTGTGAATGTCCAGCTCTTTGGCGAGGATGTCGGCCCGCTGTGGGCCAACGCCTTTGAGATATATTATCGACGTGTCGATATCAGTGGTTTTGTTTGTGTGCCAGTTGTTCTCGTATGATGGTGCTGCTGATGTCGCGGTGTTGGTCGTCGGACAACAGGAGGATAGTCTCAATGTCGGGTGCGAGGCGTTTGTTTACAGCCGCAATGGTCTGCTCGTATTCCAGATCTTTGGCATCTCGTATGCCACGCAGGATGAACCGGGCTCCCATACGCTGGCAGAGATTGACGGTCATGTCGCTGTATCCGATGGCCTCGACACGCTCCCCTTCAGGGAAGAAAACTTGTATGCGCTGTATGCGCTGTTCCATGGTGAACATGTAGTGTTTGTCAGTGTTCATCCCTACGGCAATGATTATTTTGTCGAACAAGGCCAATGCTCTCTTCACGATGGCTTCGTGGCCAGAGGTGAAAGGGTCGAAGGAGCCGGGAAATACGGCAATCCTTTTGGGGGCTATGTTGGGTTCAATCATCTGTAGCGACTTGTTTTTTTGTGACGTGAAGTTTGCCCGTCGTAGCCAAATTGCCAAATGAGCCGAAGGGTGAGTGAGGAGTTGTAGCAGTTGTTGGCCCAGGATTCATCCTGCATGGTGAAATGCCAGTCTTTTTTGACGGGGATGATGGAGTATTGGAAGCGTGCACTGAATTGCAGCCCTTTCCATATAGCAAACCGGGCTTCGGCGGCGACGGCGATATCGTTTTTCAGAAACTGCATGTCGGAGGTGTCGGGGATGAAGTAGGTGGGGGTATAGCGGATGTAGCCGTGAGGCTGACTCACGAGTCGGCTATAGACTATGCCCGCGCCGATTTTCAGCCCGCCGTAAGGGTCGCGGAAGAAGGCCGTGAGGGGGATGTCAATGTAGTGGAGGTCGAGGTCGATGTTGTAGTAGTTCTCAGCACTGCCGCTATTGTTGAAGATTCCGCGACAGGAGTAGTCAGTTTCAACGCTTAGTCCCCAAGTTCCACGGTCGTCCAATTTGATCCATGCACCGACACCGCCGTTTATTCCCCAGTGGCTGAATCCTTTCAACTCGTCGCCCTCCACTTGGGAGGTGATGGCGCCGAGGGAGAGGTAGGCTTCGATACGCTGGGCTTGCAGGGGGATGGCTATCAGGGTGGCTATGAAAATGAGGACGATTCTTTTCATGGGGAGTTAGATATTGAATAGGTTGTTTGAAAGAATTTGCAGGTCGTTGATAAGTTTATAGTTACGCAAATAGCGCAAGTGCAACCGCTCTTTTAGTTCCGGGCTGATAGACTTGGACCGGTGGGGCAGGCTGTCTTCAGGGCCGAAAACACCCATCTTGGTGGCTCCTCCTTCTGTGCCGACCCATGTTTTCCGGCCTGTGAGTACTTGCCAGCAGTGGGGAATGTAGAACCGGCGCCGTTTTTGGAACCATATAAGCACAGGGAACAAGAGCAACAGCAATGAGGCACAAACAATATCGAACAACCTTTTGTTTCGGCGGTTCAATGGGGTGGCAATGGGGCGCAACTCTTCAGCATAGAGGTCTTCGGCGCTCGTGATGCTGTTGCTCCCGATGATGAAGTCGCTGTCGGTAGGGACAATCTTGAAGTCGATTTGGGTGTGCCGTCCTGATGAGGGGATGGGTTGAGAAATGAGGTCGATTATGTTGCTTATGGACAGGTCTTTGCTACAGAAAATAACCTCGTCGGCTTTATAGTAGTTGATGGTGTCGTAAAGTTTCCGGCAGTCCAATGCTTGGTGAGGCAGGGTGACGATATTGGCATTGCCCAGCCCCTCGTAGAGCTGGCGCACCCGTTCCCCCTCTATCGCACCGCCCACAATAATGCAGGTGTGTCTGCGCAATGGCCGCAAGTCGAATCCAGGTGTTTTCAGCCAACTGAGCAGCATGCGGATGCCTATTGATGACAACAGCGTCCACGCACACCCCATCAGGAGTAAGGCTCGCGAGTAACGTCGGCTTTCGTCGAGCAGTGAGTAGAAAAGGAGCAGGGTCAGGCATCCAATGGCCATCCCTTTGACCACACGCCACAGTTTCACAGGCCTCTCGTATCCACCATAGAGCCAGCTGCCGAACATCAGTATCAGAATGTAGCAGGGGATGATTACCCATGTATATTCGGGTGGATAGTAATTGATGTTGGCGGCCCAGTAGGTGGCCCAAAGGTGTTTGATGCCCACAAAACCAGTAAAGGCAACGGCAAAGTCGGCCAGGGGCAGGGCAATAGACTGTAGAATCCTCTTGGCCCAGGCTGCGCCGGCACGCAGCCAGATGGCAATATGCAGCAGGATGTTGAAAAGCCGCGCATGGCTCCCCGAGAAGTAGTGCTTCACAAAGATGGACATGGCGTTGTAGAACGTGTAAACATAGTTCATGCTGCCATGCTTGGTGCTTTCGCCTTTATAATGGATAATGCGAGCCGAGGGCATGTAGTAATTCTCGTAGCCGGCCAATTTAATGCGCCAAGAGAAGTCTATGTCTTCGCCATACATGAAGTATGACTCATCGAGAAGTCCTACGTCCTCAAGTGCTTTACGGCTAATCATCAGGTAGGCTCCGGGAAGGATGTCGATCGGGTTGGTTTCGTCGTCGGGCAAGTGACCCATATAGTAGGCTGCAAAGCGGCGCGAGTGGGGGAACAGCTTGATAAGGCCGCTCATCTTATAGAACGATGCCGCAGCAGTAGGGAATCCCCTCTTGCTTTCTTTCAGGTATTTGCCCTCTCCGTTTATCATCTTCACTGTCAATCCGCCGCAGTCGGGGTGCTGGCGGAAGAAGTCGATGCACTGTCCGAAGGTGTCTCGCTCGACAATAGTGTCGGGGTTGAGCAGCAGTGCCCAGTCGCCTGTGCAGCAGCGCAGCGCTTGGTTGTTGGCTGCTGCAAACCCAGAATTATCCTGGTTGGCAATCAGGTGTACTTGGCTGTAGCGTTCCCGGACCATCTCTGCCGACCCGTCGACCGAAGCGTTGTCTACGACATAGACCTCAAGCTCAAACTCTCCTCCACTTGCCAGATGAAGGTCGGAATGGAATACCGACTCCAGACACTGGTCAAGGAAGTACTTGACATTATAGCTGACTATGATGACGCTCAGTCTCACTATGCCTTCTTTTTGCGGCTGCGGGGTTTCCTGATATCACCTTCCATGATGACATCTTTGGCCTCTTCGAGCGATATGGTCAGGGGGTCAATTTCCTTGGGCATTTTGTAGTTTTTGCCTTTGTAGGAAATGTATGGGCCGTAGCGGCCGATATTGGAAGCGACAGTATGGCCTTCGTATTCGCCTACCACGCGGGGGAATTGAGCCCGCAATCTCATCTTGTCGTCCTCAATCTGCCGTTTGATTTTGATGATTTCGATGCACCGTTCCAGTGTGATTTCATACGGGTCATCGCTTTTTGAGAGGGAATAGAACAGGCCGTTGTGCCGTACATAAGGCCCATACTTGCCGATGCTCACAATCACATCCTCGTCCTCGAACATCCCTACGTTGCGGGGCAGTTGGAACAGAGCCAGAGCCTCCTCAAGCGTGATTGTCTCGATGCTTTGCCCCTTCTTCATGCTGGCGAACTTGGGCTTTTCCTCGCTTGATGTGTCACCAAGCTGGACTAAAGTGCCGTAGCGGCCAATCTTGGCATAGAGGTTCTTGCCTGTTTTGGGGTCTACACCCACCAGCCGTTCTCCGCTGGTGCGTTGACTGTTCTGCTGGGTCAGTTTGATGTTTTTGTGGAAAGGCACGTAGAATTTGTCTATTACCTTTCGCCACTCCTTCTTGCCGGCTGCAATGTCGTCAAAGTCATGCTCTACAGTGGCAGTGAAATTGTAGTCCATGATATTGGAGAAATGTTCCATCAGGAAACGGTTCACCACAGTTCCGATGTCGGTTGGGAACAGTTTTCCCTTTTCAGACCCCATCTTCTCAGTCCGTTTGATGGTATCCAATTCGCCATCTTTCAGTATCATCACGGTGCAGTCCACTGGTTGTGCTTCGCGGTCTTCCTTGATTACATACTCCCTTTTCAGAATTGTGCTGATAGTGGGGGCATATGTCGAAGGACGTCCGATACCCAGGTCCTCAAGCTTTTTCACCAGGCTGGCCTCGGTGTAGCGTGGAGGGTGCTGGGTGTGGTGTTCAGCGGCTTGGGCAACTACAAGCCCCAAGGGCATTCCTTCGACCAGTTTGGGCAGGGTGTGGCTGTCTTCTGATTCGTCGGGCTCATCGTCATCGGTCGATTCCATATACACCTTCAAGAAACCGTCGAAGCGGACTTGCTCACCTTGGCAAATGAATCGCTCCTGAAGGGGGCCGTCATTATTCGATATGCTGATATCCACTACCGTTTTCTCAATTTCGGCATCGGCCATTTGTGATGCAATGGTGCGCTTCCAAATCAGCTCGTACAGTCGGCGTTGAGGGGTCTCGGCTGTGATTACATGTTTGCTCATGTCGGTTGGGCGGATGGCCTCGTGAGCCTCCTGTGCACCCTTGGTTTTAGTCTGGTAGCGGCGTGTTTTGACATAGTTTTCGCCATACATGTAACTCACCTCCTCGCGGGTCATGTCCAGTGCAAGATCGCTGAGGTTCACACTGTCGGTACGCATGTATGTGATAAAACCGTTCTCGTACAGTTGCTGGGCAATCTGCATGGTGCGGGCCACGCTGAATCCCAGTTTGCGGCTGGCTTCCTGTTGTAGCGTTGAGGTGGTGAACGGGGGGGCAGGGGTGCGTTTGGCCGGTTTTGTATCAATCGACTCCACCTTGAAGTTGCAGCACTTGAGCACATTCATGAAGGCTTCGGCCTCGTCGGGTTTGTCGAAACGGTGGTTCAGTTCGGCATGAACCTGCATTTTGCCTCCTTTGGTAAGGAATTGTGAAGTGACACGGAAGAAACTTTGGCTCACAAAATTCTTGATTTCCTCTTCGCGCTCAACAATCAGTCTTACGGCCACGCTCTGCACACGTCCGGCACTCAGCGCCGGTTTAATCTTCGACCACAGGATAGGGCTGATTTCATAGCCTACAATGCGGTCCAGTACGCGGCGGGCCTGCTGGGCATCCACCAGATTCATATCGATTGTCCGTGGATGGCTGATTGCATATAGAATGGCTTTTTGTGTAATCTCGTTGAAGACAATACGCTTGGTCGTGGAAGGATCCAGTTTCAAGGTCTCCTGCAAATGCCAGGCAATGGCTTCTCCCTCACGGTCCTCATCGGATGCCAGCCACACCGTTTCGGCTTCTTTCACAGCTCGCTTTAAGTCCGACACCAGTTTGTGCTTTTCCTCAGCTATTTGGTATTCTGGCTCGTACCCATGGTCTATATCAATACTCATCTCTTTTTTCGAGAGGTCACGGATGTGGCCGTTGCTCGACAGCACAATATAATCGGCTCCCAAAAACTTCTCAATGGTCTTCGATTTGGTTGGTGACTCGACAATAACTAAATTCTTCATCTCTCTGATTTCGTTTTATTGTTGATACAAAAACCTTACTATTTGTTCATTCCGTTATTATATATTATATATTGTCCGCCTCGGACAATTTTGCAAAGTAACACATTTTTTTTTACATACACAATTTATTTTTTCCCCAGATTCTATTTTTAATTATAAATGGATTATTGAAAGATGGTACTCGGCTTGGAATTTTTACCAAGCAAGCCCTCTTTTTACCAACCAGGCTTGAGCTGTCCGGTCGCCTAAGCGTGCCGCCTTTTTGTAGGCCGACTGCTGCTTGCGTTCCCCTTTCTTTTGCTTGCCATACAGTTCGGCAAGATACATGTATGTCTCAGGGTCGTCGGTGCTGATGTTGGTTGCGCGGATAAAGCTCTGTATTGCTTTGTCGTATTTTCCCCATTCCGTATAGGCTTTACCAATATACTTGTATGCAGATGCGTCGTTGGGTCTGATTGACAAGGCTCTGCGATGGTAAGCTATGGCTTGCTCGAAATGCCCTTGCTCGCAATAGACGGTTCCGATGCGGTTGATTGTGGGAGTGTGCAGACTGTCGTATACTAATATTTGATTATAGCATTGCAATGCCTTTGGCAGGTCGCCACGCTGGCGGTAGGCCTGGGCCAGCGCAGTGTAAAGGCGGATATTGCGGGGAATGCGGCGCAGTCCCTCTTTGAGCAGGCGGATGGCCATATCTTGACTGTTGCGTAGGCAATAGAGAGCCCCCAAGTTATAATAAGCATCAGCCATCGTGCTGTCCAGCTGTATTGCTTTCTTGAAATGACGCATGGCTTCAGCGTGGTTGCCTTTGCGGTATTGGACATATCCCATCACGTTTTCGCTCCGGGCCAGTTTGGGGTCCGCCTTCAAAGCTCGCCTGGCCCATGCAATGGCTGCAGTATGGTGGTCTTGCTCCGACTCGACGTAGGCCATCATTGCCATGGCCCAAGCCGATGCCGAGTCGCGCTCTACTGCGCGTGCCGCGCAGCGTGCCGCACTGTCAATGCGATGAAGTTGCAGCAGGCAGAAAGCTTCGTGGGCCAAGGCGTCGGCTGTGTTGCACTTGTCCAACAGTGAAATCGCATCGCTGAAATACTCTTTCTCCTCCAGCAATACGCCCAGCCGCTCTCTTGCCATCAGACAGGTGTCCCCGTCGGCTGATTCCAGGGCACGGCGGTAGTGTTGCTCTGCCAAATCGGCGAGTCCCAGGCTCTCCGCCCGCAATCCCTGGGCTGTTAGGGATCCGGTGGCGTCCGTTTGGCTTTGGCCTGTGGCTGGAGCCAGCAAGGCGGTTGTACAGACCACAACCATGACACCTCTTATCATCTGAATCAGTTTCATAATTGCACAATCAATTTCATAATCCATATAACGTTTGTTGGTGCGAATTATTGTTTAAGACGCATCCCCACGTTCACAGGAAGGCTATCTTTTGTCAGGGGTTGAGGGGCATCCGAACCGCACTTGAATTAAAAAGGCCGCCCTGGGAGGTGGGCGGCCATACAGTTATTAATCCTAAAAACCAGAGACATGGCTATTAAAGAAAGGAGTATTTCATCTCTGATTGACGATTGCAAAAATACTGCATTTTCACAGCTTGGATGATAATGAGAGCAGGTGATTTTGATAGATGCCGATAACCAATAATAGTGAAAAGGCCTCAAACTAAAGTATAGTGGTTTGAGGCCTTTTGTGCTGATATAAAGCATGTTCTATACCATTTGCTCTATGTTCCATACGAAAGCTCGTATACCTACTTCTTCGTTGCGTTTGTCCAGTTTGCGCACGGCGAGAAGGAGGGGTTCAACTTTGTCGTCAGCTACCACGGTGAGGATGGCGTTGTTCAGTTCGGGCCATGTGTGGGTGCCACGGTGTGGGTCGCCATTTTCATTGCCTCGGCCCTGAACGTTCTCCCAAAAGGTGAAGCCTCGGATGGACAGGACATCAAGCATGTATTCGACACGCTCCGTATTGGCCTGATTGAATACGATGAGTATGCTTTTCATGTGTTTCTCTTTTTTAGGGTATCCCATGAGGCCTCTTCCATGGTTGAGGAGGCCTCACAGGTGTACTTACTGTTATTCGTCTAATTTGATATTCATGAACACAAATTTTTTGCGTATTTTCTCTTGCCGCTCATGATCGCCGCGACGGTTGAAGGCACCATACAGGACGGGGACCACAAGGAGGGTGACAAAGGTCGACACTGTCAAACCGCCTATAACCACAAGGCCCATGGTCGTCCACATCTCTGAGCCCTCGCTGGTGGATACAGCCATGGGAATCATGCCGAGGATGGTGGTGAAGGCGGTCATGAGTACGGGACGCAGACGGCTCTGGCCGCTGAGGGCGATGGCTTCGTATAGCGGTATGTCGCGCTCGCGGAGGAGGTTGATATAGTCAACAAGGACAATACCGTTCTTCACCACAATACCTATGAGTAGTACAAGTCCCAGCATACCAATCATATCAAGGTTCTGTCCCGTAACGAGAAGCATAAGGATGACTCCTGTCAACGCGAAGGGGATAGAGAACATGATGATGGCGGGTTTGCCAAAACTCTCAAACTGCGAGGCCATGACAATGTATACCAACATGAGAATCAATGCTGCAAGGAGTCCCATGTCGCGAGTAGAGTCTTGCTGGTCTTTGTAGTTACCGGCAAGAGCCACATGTATATCGGCGGGGACACCCATTTCGTCTATCTGCACCTGGACGTTTTGGGCCAGTTCCTGAAGCGAGGTCTTGTAGGGCATAACGGTCAGGGTCAGGTAGCGTTGGCGGTTCTTGCGCTCGATGGTGGGCGGGCACCAGTACTCCTCAATTTTGGCCAGCTCTTCAAGTTTGATGATCTTGCCGGTGGGAGTGGGAATTGAGAGTTGCTGGATGTCCGTGATAGAGGAGCGGTATTTCTCCTGCAGACGGACTACGATGTTATACTCCTCGCCGTCCTCTTTGAGGAATCCGGCCGCCATGCCGTTCACTCGGTTGCGCACATACATGGCCACCGTGCTTCCGTTAAGGCCGTGGAGGGCAAGTTTCTGCTTGTCGAAGGTGATTTTGAGTTCGGCACGGTCTTCATCGCGGCTGATTTTGGTGTCGCGGGCTCCGGGCACATTGTCCATTACCCGCTGGCGCAGTTGGTTTGTGAATGCCGTAGTCTGGTCAAAGTCGTAGCCGTAAATCTCCACAGTGAGGGAGTTGTTGCTTCCGCCGCCCATGCCGCCACCTTGGTTCACTTGGTAATTAACCAGTTCAGGATATTCGGCAAAGCATTTGCGGAGCTCTTCTTGCATTTCGAAGATGGTCTTCTTGCGCTCATACTTTTTGGTGCAGCGAACCGATATGCTGATTTTGTTGTTGGTGGTGCTGTTAAATAGGGCAGACATGCCCGCGTCGTCGTTGGAGCCGGCGGTGGTGGAAACCACAATAACCTCGTCGCCAAGGATGCGGTAGATGTCGTCCTCCATGTGGCGGGCGGTCTTAAGGGTCTCTTCGATGCGGGTGCCGCGCTGCAGTTCAGCCGAAATGCTGATGCGACCGTTGTCCTGTTCTTTCATAAAATCCATGCCGATAGCCCCGGTCATGATGGGTATGAGGGACAGAACAAAAAGGGCAGCAAAGAACAGGAGGGTGGATAGCTTGTGGTGCAGGCACCAGCGGAGCAGGTTGGCGTAGGCTGCCTCGATGGCATTGAATGCCTTGCCAATGGTCTTCTCGTATGTGAAACGCTTCCGGGCAGCTTTGGCCTCAGCCTCTTCGCGGGCGGCTTGCGTGAGGAAGAATGGCTTCTCCTTAAGCATCTTCGAGGAAAGCATGGGGATGAGGGTGATGGCCGCCGTGGTCGACACGCACACCACTATGGTGATAATCCATCCCAGTTCTTTGAAGAAGATACCCATCATGCCCGGCAGCATGGTGAGGGGTACGAACACGGCCACCAGCACAAGTGTGGTGGCTATAACCGAAGTCCATACCTCGTTGGTGGCGCAGATGGCCGCCTCGCGGGGATTCTCGCCACGCTCAATGTGCTTGGTGATGTTTTCAAGCACCACAATGGCATCGTCCACCACCATACCGATGGCCACTGTAAGCGAGGCCAGCGAGATAATGTTCAGCGAGCTGTCGGCCAGCAGGAGGTAAATGAATGAGGTGACAAGCGAGATAGGAATCGTCAGGGCGATAATGATAGTGCTGCGCCAGTTGCCCAGGAAAACAAGCACGACCAGCACCACAAAGAGTAGTGCGTAGAAGATACTTTCCGTCAGGCCGTTGATGGCATTGACAATCTCTTCGGATGCATCGCGGATAAGGGTGGTCTCAATGTCGGGCGGAAGGGTCTTCTGGATGTCCTCCATTTCGGCCCTCACCTCGCGGGCGATGGCCACAGTGTTGGCTCCGGTCTGTTTGGTGATGATAAGGCGGGCGCCGTCTTGTCGGTTGATTTTCTCGTCGAGGGAGAGGTCCTTGATGGTGTCGCGCACGGTGGCCAGGTCGCGCACAAAGATCTGCTTGCCCGTGGGGGTGAGCGCTACGGCGATGTCGGCAATCTCCGAACTCTCTATATATTCACCCTTCACACGCATCTGGTATTGCTCTTTGCCCATCTTCACTGTGCCCGAGGCCAAATCAAGGTTGTTGGAGCTGATGGCCGTTCCCACTTGCTCCAAACTCAATCCGTAGGCATCAAGCTGTTTGGGGTCGAGGTCGATGTAGACATAACGCTCCGGCGCACCGCTGACGGTGATATTGCCGATGCCGTCCACTCGGTTCAGGACGTTGACCACGTTATCCTCCAGTATGCGGTCCAGACCGGAATAACTCTCCTTGGCCGTGAATCCGTACACCATGATGGGCATTGCGCTGGAGTTGAGTTTGAGAATCATGGGTCTTGACACCCCGTCGGGCAGGTTGTCATAAAGCATGTCGACGTAGGAGCGGATGTCGTTCAACGCTTCGTCGATATTGGCACCCCATTCAAACTCAAGGCTCACCACCGAAATGTTGTCTCTGGAGTTAGAGGTGATGTTCTTCAGTCCGTCAACGGAGTTCAGTGAGTTCTCCACCAGTTTGGTGATGTTGGTTTCAATCTCGCTGGCGTTGGCACCGGCGTAGGTGGTCATCACCGTAACGTAAGGGGGGTCCATCTCAGGCATCTGGTCGATGGGCAGACGGGTGAGGGAAAAGAGTCCCAGCACAATGACTGCCACGAAAATCAGACCCGTAGTGATGGGTTTGCTGATAGCTGTTTTGTATATTGCCATGTTATTTCACTATTTCGAGTTTGCTGCCGTCCACAAGGCGGGCTTGGCCGGTGACTACCAGCTGGTCGCCCTCTTTGAGGTCGCCGGGTACTACAGGGATTATTTCTATGCGGTCGTCGAAGCGCTGGCCCAACGTGACGGCCACCCGGTGGGCGGTGCCGTTCTGGTTGGTGAAGACGTAGCGGTCGTTGCTGCCGGTCAGTTTCAGCACACTCTGGTAGGGTACCACGATGGCGTCAATCTGACCCAGCGAAAGGGTGGTGCGGACAAACATGCCCGGACGGATTTTCTCGCCCCCATTGGGGATATTCAGTTTGGCCTGGAATGTGTGGCTGGTGGGGTCGATGGTGGGATACACAATCTCGATGGTGGCTGGGAAGGTCTTTTCGGGATAGATGTCGCTGTGCACATCCACCTTCATTCCCTGCTTGACCAAGGGATAATAGGTCTCAGGTATGTTGATGATGGCCTTCAGGCGGCTGATTTGGGTGAGGGTGAGGATGGGCGCTCCCGTGTACATCTCGCCGTCCTCATAGTTCTTGGCGCTGATTACTCCGGCAAACTGGGCCTTCACAAAGGTGTTTTCATTCTGGAACCGCTCAGTCTCCACAAGCTGGTCGTATCCGGCTTTGGTCTGGTCATACACCTGTTCGCTGATGCTGCCCGATGCTTTCAGGGCTGTGACGCGGTCAAGCTCGGTCTTGGTGCTGGCCAGATTGATGCGGGTGGTGTTGAGCTGCGTCTGGTCCATCCTTACCAGCATCGACCCCTTCTGCACCCGGCTGCCCACTTCTACATAGATATGCTCAATGTGGCCAGTGATGCTGGGTGAGATGTTCATGGTTTCATAGCCCTCAAGGGTGGAGGATAGCTCCAGCTGTTTGGCTATACGTTCGCTCTGCAGGGTGAGCACTTTGACATTTTCTGCCTCTTTCTTGGTGGTGGTTGCCTGGCGGTTGGCACTTTTCCCTCCACATGCGGCCATCACGGCGACGGCCATCAGCAGTGTGGTGTTTCTAATGATTCTCTTCATTATGATATTTCTGATTTTTATTTTTCAATTCATTTTTCCTTGTGTCGGGGCATGTATTTGATGCGGATTATTTATCCTCAATAGCTTTGCCCAGCAGGTTCTCCAGCGCCACCTGTGCCTGAACGATGCTCATCACGGCCTGTATGTAGTTGCTCTGCGCGGTGATGATGTCGGTGCTGGCGTTGGTCACCTCCAGATTGCTGGCACGCCCGTATGTATATTTCTCGCTCACGTTGCGGAACACCCTCTGGGTCACATCCAGATTGTTTTTCTGTATGTTATAATTCTCTATGGCCGATACCAAGTCGTAGCACAGCTGGTTGTACTGCACTCTCAGCCCGTCCTCGGCCTGCTGTTTGCTGTTCAGGGTCTCTTGCAGACTGATTTTAGCCCCTTTGATTTTGGCTATGCGTGTGCCGCTCTGGAAGAGGGGCAGACTCACGCTGGCGCCAATCATGTTGGGGGGAGTCATGTTGAACCCGGCATCCTTGCCGAAATAGGTCTTGTTGCTGTATTGGTAGTAGGCCGAAAGGGTGGGGGTGAAATCCATCCATGCCAGCGAGAGCTGTTGGCGCGAAAGCCGCTCTGACTGTTGCAGCAGCTGGTAGTCGTAGTTGTCTTCGATATTGAAGCCGCCCATAGTCAGCTGGGCTGCATAGTTCACGTCCAGCACCTCCTCCAAAGGCGTGGTCAATTCCAACTCGGCGTTCACATCGGCCCCCAGCATCAGCAGCATCGAGTTGTAGAGCATCTTCAACGTGCGGTTGTTGGAGCGGATGGTGTTGCGCATTGAAGCCACCTGCACGTTGAGTTTGTCGGCGTTGATTTGTTCCGAAGCCCCGGCGCGGACACTGGCCTCGGTCGACTCAAGCAGTCGGAGCATATTCTGTAGGCTCGAGTCGAGCAGCTGCACCGTCTGCTCCATAATCAGGATGGAGGTATAGGTGGTCTTCACATTGGTCCGTGTGGTGTGCTCGGTCTTTTGGTTGGTGATGTTGGCCATGTCGATAGCCACGTTGTTCAGCATCGCACCCACAATCTGCGCCCCCGTCAGGGCTATCGAGGCGGTGATACTGAACGTCCCGCTCGGATTCATCGGTATGCCCCCCGATGTCTCACCTTCGCTCGGACTGCTGGGAAATGAGATGGGAAACGTCATATCGCCGATGGTGATGGAGTCGGGCATCATCGACGCCATCGAACCCCGTCCGCCGATGTTCATCTCATAGCCGCACATGTTCTGGTAGTCGAAGCCGGCTTTCACCTGTGGGAGCAGGCTCGAAAGGGTTTGCCAGCGGGTTGCCTCAGCCTTGCGCACGTCGAGTGCGGCGTTCTGAAGGTCGTAGTTGTGTTCTACGGCATAGTTCTGGGCCTCCTGAAGCGAAAGCCTTAGCGTGTTCCCCTTCGTGGGGGTTGGCTGCGCTACGGCAGTCAAAGCCGCAACCGTCAGCAGCGCTGTGAATGTCAATCTTTTCAGCATCGTCATTGTCAAATCTTTATGTCGTTTAATTTGTTCATTATCTGTTGGAAATCCTCCTCCTGTCTCTCATACCGCTCTATCGTGTCCGTCGACAGCAGCCCGCGCAGAAACGTGAAGCTCACTTCGCTCATCTTCCGCGCATACTCGCTGCTGTCGGTGGTCTCCGACATGCGGTGTTCCTGCACCACGTGGCACATGAAATCAACCGTCGTGTCTATGTCCACATTCGGGCGCAGGTAGTGGTTGGCTTGGGCATAGTTGAGCGATTTCTGCAGCATGTCTCGAAACGCGGCGGTGTGTATCTTAAAAAAGCGGTCGTGCAGCTCTGGATAATACCGTTCCGCCTCCTCAATCAGGTGGCAGTAGCTGTGGTTCGACATCGCATTCACCCTCACCATATACAGTGCCACCAACAACGGCTCGTCCACCTTCATGTACACCTCCTTGTGCCGCAGGTCAATCTGGTCATGCACCAGCATCAGGCATTCGGCCAGCAAGTCCTCCTTGTTGGCAAATGTCTCGTAAAGGGTGCGTTTCGACATGCGCAGGGTTGCGGCGATGTCGTCCATCGTCACCCCCCTTATGCCGCGGCTGTTGAACAGCTGCAAGGCGGTCTCCACTATTTTCTTTCGGCTCTCGTCGGCTCCCATGTTTTTGCTAATCTGTTCTTTATGTTGTTTTGCAAAAGGGGGTGTCCCCCCTTTTTACGGGGTGCAAAATTACATAGAAAACTTGGGAAACCAAGGCGGTTTTCCAAGTTTTATTATTTATTAACGTATCGGGCCTATTTGCGCTTCCGCTCGGGGATAGGTTTGATGCTGTTTTTGGCCACCTTGATGCGCGTACCTTGTGCTATCTCCACCACGGCCTGTGTGGCTTCGGTGCTTACAATCGTGGCGTGGATGCCTCCAGTGGTCATGACGCGGTCGCCGGCCTTCAGGCCGTCGTGGTAGGCTGCCTCTTTCTTGGCCTCCTGGCTCTGCGGGCGGATGATGAACAGGTAAAACACAACGACCAGTGCCACAATCATGATGGCGGTCTTCCATCCGTTGGAAATGTCGAGTAGAATCATCTTTTTATTTCTTTTTCTGTTAGTTGAGTCGGCTTGTTGGCCGACATTTTGCTTTGTTGAACAATATATTTCGTACTTCCACGTTGATGGTGGAAAATTGTTTAACGAGGAAGATGGTAAAATATTGCGAACTGTTCTACTCTTTTTTTAAAATCGGCACTTTCACCATAGGTGGGGGCTACGCCATGATCCCCCTCATGGAGCAGGAACTGGTGGACCGCCGCCGATGGCTGGACCGCGAGGAGTTCCTCAACCAGTTGGCCCTCTCCCAGTCCATGCCCGGTGTGCTGGCCGTCAACATGGCCACGGGGCTCGGCTACCGTCTGCGGGGGCTTCCCGGCGCCGTGGCCGCCACGGCGGGCAATATCGTCATGCCCATCGTCTTCATCATCGTCCTGGCCATGCTCTTCCGCCATTTCCGCCATATCGAGGCCGTCGAGCATTTCTTCATGGGCGTGCGGCCCGCTGTGGTGGCCCTCATCGCGGCCCCAGTCTTCCGTCTGGCCCAGTCCGCACGCATCGGGTGGTCCACCTGCTGGATTCCCATTCTTGCCGCGCTGCTCATCTGGCTCTTCGACGTGAGTCCCATCCTCGTCATCCTGACTGCTGTGGTGGCCGGGTTCCTTTATGGTAGAATCAAAAAATAACCCCCGCGCCCATGGTTTTCCTCCAACTCTTCTGGTCATTCCTCAAAATCGGGCTTTTCACCTTCGGGGGGGGCTATGCCATGATAGCCCTCATTCAGAGCGAGGTGACCGTCAGCCACCACTGGCTCACCCCTCAGGAGTTCACCGACATATTGGCCGTCAGCCAGATGACTCCCGGCCCTGTGGGCATCAACACCGCCACCTATACCGGCTACACCGCCGTCCTCAACGCGGGCTACGAGCCCTGGCAGGCCGTACTCGGGGCCCTGCTGGCCTCCGGTGCCGTCATCCTGCTGCCCGTCGTCCTCATGCTCCTGGCCGTCATCTTTCTGCAGCGCACCAAGGGCAACAAGGACATCGACAACATCTTTGCCCTGCTGCGCAAAGTGGTGGTGGGGCTCATTGCCGCCGCTGCCCTCCAGCTGCTCACGGCCGACAGTTTCGGCCAGCCCGGCCTCACCCTCCAGTTCCTCCTCAGCCTCTGTCTTTTCGCTGCTGTCTTCATCCTCTCCCTGCGCCGCGTCAGCCCCATCCTCCTCATCCTTGCCTCCGGCCTTGTAGGCCTCATAGTATATTCCTTGTGACGGCTTTGGCGTCCCCATCCAATTAGACATCTCAGCTTCATTCTTTTTGATATTTGTGATAATAATTTCATTGTCAATGTTTTGAAATTGTGGGTTGTTTTTTTAACATTTCCATTATGCAGTATTCAAAAAAAACATGTATATTTGCAACGAATTTGTTAACTGTAAAAACACTTACAATGAAAAAGTTATCTATTATTTTGCTATCATCCTTGTTGATGATAATGTGTATCTCTTGCTCCAAAGACACTGCCAAGGGCCGCCAAGGTGCCGACGCGGCTGATGGTCAAGGAAAACAATCTCTGCAAGTCTCTCGGGGGCAGATAGAACTCCCAAATGGCGATGTGATTAATCTGGAAATTTTCATTGACGAGTCGGATAGTATCGTGTCGGTTCTTTACAACGGCAATACTGAAATTAATGACCATTGCCCTGTCGCTCATGGTCCGTACAATTCGGCCCGCGATGCTGCCGGTGCAGCCTTGGTGCTGACTGAAAAATATCCATGTGTTCAGGTTGTCCGCACTGAAAGGTCTATGCCTGAACCTATCGTTGACAATGGCACGGATGACCCGACGATAGATTACACCGTGCTGGTTGACAGTTGCGATGGAAACAGTGATTGCTGGTACGACAAAGAGTATAACTAAAAATGATTATCCGCAGTTGCCATCAAAAAGCCTCGAAGAGGCTTGATTTCAATAACACCGTACAAGCGAAGCGCAGTGCGGTGGCTGAAAACCTGCACCCTGACAGCGTCTCGGAGAGACGCGACATCGTGCACATGCAAATTGCGGATACTAAAGATTGATACCATGAAAAATACATTTTTCCTATTGCTTTTTTGCCTCGTGGCCCCCATTTTGTCGTCTGTGGCCGAGGCTCAGAGTGTTGGCAAGCTTCCCCAGGTGTATGGTGCCGACGGCACAAAACGGAGTGAAACCAAGTTGGATACCGTTTCTGCCGGCGAACTCGTCGAGCGGATTACCGAACTCGAAGCTCAAGGCTGTGAGGTAATCAAATCCGCTTATTTCAAAAAAGACGACTTTTGGGTTATCAAGTATGGCGAAAAGGAGTCAAAGGCTCAACTCGCCACTCCCCGCAATCCTGAAGTGGTGGAACGGGCCCAGCGCGAAGGATGGCCGCGCTTCGACTGGCGGGAAGACGGGTTTTACAGAGTCCATATCCACAACTGGCCCGGCGACACCAACTACGCCATCTACTATTACTTGGTAACAGACGGATACGTGGTTTACGTCCGGCGCGACTTGTATCCGATAGAACGCAGGCCTGACGGCAATCATATAGGCGACACCTGCATCAGCAGCGTCAGATTTGACGACATCCACTGCCCGCCGGAGATGCTTTCGGCTAAAGAGGCGCGCCGCAACTGGTAGCCCGACTGCCTTGCGGCTATACAACCTTCAAAGTCTTTGCTTCTGCCTGTCAGGGGCAAAGATTTTTTTCTGCCCTGTTCCGCGGCGGCTTCGCTACCCACAGTCGTGCTGTTTTGGGTTATCTCCAACTTCGCTCCGTAGTCCTCGTTTCTCCTGTCTTTTTTTGTCATTTCTTCCACTTAGGGTGGAGGAAATGCGGTAAAGATGAACTGTATTAGACGATTATGGAGCGGGTCAGGGGCTATGGCAGGAGGGACTGCCGGGGAATGCCGGACGCGGCTTTGCGGATGGCATCCAGTTGGGTCCAATAGTCGGGGAATGATTTTGTCACTGTTTCTGGCTCCTCAATGACGAGGTCGGGATATAGCAGGGTCAGCACACCGAAGGCCATGGCCAGGCGGTGGTCGCCGTGGGTGGACACGGGTGCGGCAGGCCGCAGCACACAGGGGGCTAAGCGCACCTCGGTGGGGGTATGGGTGATGCGGGCTCCCATTTTGCCGAGTTCCTGACGCAGGGCTTCGATGCGGTCGGACTCTTTGAGACGCAGGTTTTTGATGCCGCGCAGGCGGGCCCGCATGCCGAGGGCGGCACAGGCAACAAGGACGGCGGGCAGGAGGTCGGGGCAGTCGATAAAGTTGTGCTCCAGCACGTTGTCGTGCTGCCCGGAGCCTTGCACGGTGATGGAGCGGACATTGGCACGGTAGGGGGAGCGCACTTCGCGGGTGTGGACTCCGAGGTGTTCGAATATTTGTGCTGCCACTTTGTCGCCCTGGGTGGACCCGGTTGCGGCCAGTCCCGGCATGCGGAGGCGGAGGTCGGGCCGGAGGGCGGCGGCAGCATAGACGTAGGAGGCTGAGGACCAGTCGCGCTCGATGGCGACGGAGAGGTGTTTTCTGAGGCCCGTTGCGGGCAGGGGGCTGACGCGGTAGACGCGCCGGTTGGCACTGACGGAGGTTTCGATGCCGGCTTGGTTGAGGACGGCCAGCGTCATGTCGATATAGGGACGCGAGGCAGGCCGGTCGGTGAGGGTGAGGGTGATGCCTTGGGGCAGAAGGGGGCCAATGAGCAGCAGCGCGGATACGAACTGGCTGCTGGCTGTGGGGTCGATGGTGGCCATTTTGCGCTGGGGCAGGTAGCCGTCGATTTGTACGGGTAGGCAGCCTTCCTCTTCGAGGCATTGTATGGCGCAGCCCATGCTGCGGAGTGTGTCGATGAGTGGCGCGAAGGGTCGGCGTTTGAGCCGCTCGTCGCCCCCAAGTGTCCAGCGGCCAGGGGTGACGGCCAGCAGGGCCAGGAGAAAACGGGCCACGGTGCCGGCGTTGTGGCAGTGGAAGTGGGTGGAGGTGCCGCGGTTCAGCTGGCCGAGAAGGGTCTGCAGCAGTTGGGTGTCGTCGGCGGGCGAGAGGTTGCGCAGCACGAAGGGGTTGCCAGCTATGTGGTTGATGATCAGCCAGCGGTTGCTGATGCTTTTGGAGGGGGGCAGTTCGATATGGAGGTCGTTGGTTTGCACGTCGGGTCAGAGGGTAATGCCGTATTCTTTGATTTTGCGGTAGAGGGTGCGCTCGGAGATATGGAGTTCTTTGGCGGCAAGGGTGCGTTTGCCCCCGTGGCGCTCGAGGGCCAGGCGGATGGCACGTTTTTCGCGCTCTTCGAGGGCCAGGGGTTCGTCTTCCACCATTTCGGTTTCCTGGAATTCCTCTTCGGGGTGGTCGATGGTTTCGTGTGGATGGATGACGTGGAGGGTGTTGTCCGGCGTGGGCTGGGGCGACTCGATGATGGGAAAGGCACTGGGCTGGACGGAGGGTTCGTGGTTGAGGGGCAGCCCTTGGGCCAGCTGGGCTACGGCTTGGCGCAGTTCGTTGATTTCGTTGCGCATCTCGCTTATCATCTGCCCCATGGAGAGGGCTTTCAGGAGCAGTTCGCGGTCGGAGATGAGGGGGGCGTTGGGGCTGTCGGGGCTGCCCGCAAGGGCAGGCAGTTTTTCTTCGGGCACGTAGTTGAGGTAGTTCTGGAGTATCTCGCGGGTGATGGTGCGCTCGGTTTCGACCACGGCTATCTGTTCGGTGACGTTCTTCAGTTCGCGGATGTTGCCGTACCAGGGGTAGTGCATGAGGTATTGGCGGGCTTCGTCGGTGAGGAAGATGGGGGGCATGTGGTATTTTTCGGCCACGTCGGACGAGAATTTGCGGAACAGGAGGGGTATGTCGTCTATGCGCTCGCGCAGGGGCGGGATGTAGATGGATATTTGCTGGAGGCGGTAGTAGAGGTCTTCGCGGAAGCGGCCGTTGCGCACGGCTGCCACGAGGTCGACGTTGGTGGCTGCCACGATGCGCACGTTGATTTTGAGGGCGGTGGAGGACCCCACGGGGATGATTTCGCCGTTCTCGAGCACGCGCAGCAGCTTGACTTGCATGGCCAGGGGCAGTTCGCCTATCTCGTCGAGGAAGATGGTGCCGCCGTCGGCCTCTTCGAAGTAGCCCTTGCGGTTTTTGTCGGCCCCGGTGAAGGCGCCTTTCACGTGGCCGAAGAGTTCGCTCTCGATGGTGCCTTCGGGTATGGCCCCGCAGTTGACGGATATGAGGCCGCGCCCTTGCTTGGTGTGTTTGCGGAGGCTGTTTTCGTGGATGATGCGCGAGAAGACGTCTTTGCCTACGCCGCTCTCGCCGGTGATGAGGATGCTGAGGTCTGTGGGGGCCACCTGGATGGCTTTGTTGATGGCAAGCAGCAGTTTGGGGTCGTTGCCGATGATGCCGTAGCGTTGTTTGATAGTTTGGATGTCCACGTAAGTATGTTTAATTGTTGATGATTGCTGTTTGTTTTGTGGGGTTAGACGATTACTCTGTTCAGTTGTTGGCAGACGGCTTGGCGCAGTTGGGCCAGTTGTTTGCGCTGGGCCATGAGTATCAGGATGTCGTCGGGGTCAGTGCAGGAGCGCAGCTCGAAAGCGTTCTTTTCAAGTTGCTGGTCCAGTTTCTTCTGTTTGAAGGAGAGGATGGTTTCCTCCGTTTCGCGGCGCAGATGGGTGAGGAGTGAGGGGACGCTGACGTTTTTCCGATCCATCCACAGGGGGCTGATGCTGTAGGGGTTGAGCATGAGGGTGAGGGCTGTGTTGCGCAGGGCGCTGTCGGCGCTCATGGCAAAGTAGTTGGCGTCGGGCAAGGGAGTGCCTTGCTGGACGGCGTCGCGGTAGAGGTTGAAGATTTGCTGGTAGACGGGATTGTTGAAGGTGAGTTCGTTGGAGGTAATCTCGTCGACGATGATTTCGGCCACACGCAGGGCAATGGTGCATGGGTTTCCGGCATCGTCCACAGCATCCTGCTGCACTTCGCGCTCGCCGTGGTTGATGAGTAGGCGCACCAGCTGCCGCTCCTGTGCTTCGGCGTTGTTGCTGGCGGATTGTGGCGGGGGCTGCGGGCTGGGCTGCGGCGCCGGGGTCGTTTCGTCGGGCAGGGGTTCGGGCTCGGCCACTTCTGGCGGAACGGGGGTGGTGGCTGCGTTTCGGCGCTGCTCTTCTTTCCAAGCTTTCTGGGCGTTGCTGGCCAGGGTTTTGGCCAGTTCCTGGGTCAGTATGTTTTCCGACACGTTGAGTCGGAATGCGGTCTGCTTGACATATTCCTGCCGCTCAATCATGTCGGGCACCAGGGCGATGGTGCGTACCATCTCTTTGAGCACTTCGGCTTTGCGGATAGGGTCGTTCTGCACGTCTTCGAGCAGCACGCGGGTCTTGAAGTTGACAAAGTTCTCCTCGTGGTCGCGCAGGTATTCCTGCAGTTGGGTCGAGCCGTATTTCTGGGCATAGCTGTCGGGGTCTTCGCCGTCGGGGAAGAGGACCACACGCACGTGCATGCCCTCTTCAAACAGCAGCCCCACGGCCCGCAGGGCGGCTTTGATGCCCGCGGCGTCGCCGTCGTAGAGCACGGTGACGTTGGGGGTATAGCGCTTGATGAGCCGTATCTGCTCCACTGTCAGCGAGGTGCCGCATGAGGCCACGGTGTTGCACACGCCAGACTGGTGCATCGACACCACGTCCACGTTGCCTTCCACCAGGTAGCATTTGTCGGCGCGGCTGATGGCGTTGCGCGCCTGAAAGAGGCCGTAGAGGGTGTGGCTCTTGTCGTAAATGTCCGAGTCGGGCGAGTTGACATACTTGGCCACCTGCTTCTCCTTCGAGAGGGTGCGGCCGCTGAATCCCAGCACTCGTCCCGAAATGCTGTAGATGGGGAACATCACGCGGCCTTTGAAGCGGTCGAAACAGCGGCCTTCTTCCTTGAAGATGGTGAGGCCTGTCTTTTCCAGCACCGCGTCGGAATAGCCGTTTTGGCGGGCATGTTTGGTGAAGTTGTCCCACTCGTCCAGGCAATAGCCGAGCCCGAAGGACTTGATGATCTCGTCACTCATGCCCCGCTGGTGGAAATAGCTGAGCCCCACAGCACGGCCCATCTCATTGTTGTAGAGCAGGTCGGCGAAGTACTTTTGGGCAAACTCGCTCACGTGGAACAAGCCGTCGCGCTCTGTCTGTTTCTCTTTCTGCTCCTCGGTGAGTTTCTCCTCCTCAATGGTGATGTGGTATTTCTCTGCCAGCCAGCGCAGCGCTTCGGGGTAGGTGTAGTGTTCGTGGTCCATCAGGAACCCCACAGCATTGCCCGACTTGCCGCAGCCGAAGCATTTGAAAATGCCCTTCGACGGCGACACGTAGAACGAGGGAGTCTTCTCGTTGTGGAACGGGCAGCACCCTATGTGGTTGGCCCCGCGCTTTTTCAACGAGACAAACTCACCTATCACCTCCTCGATGCGGGTGGCGTCCATGATGCGGTCTATGGTATCTTTGTTGATCATTCGGCGTGCAAAGATACGAAAAAAATCCCATTCACTCAACAATAATCTTCCGGGTCGAGGAGGATAGGGGGGTGGTGAGGGTGACGAAATAGATGCCCGCGGGGCTGTCGGCAAGGGATATGGGGGATTCGATAGATGTGCTTTGGCATACGGTGCGCCCATGGGCATCGCGGACGGTGACGAGTGTCGGCCCGGCAGAGAGTCCGTTGGGAATGACCATGAAACTGCCCCTGACGGGATTTGGACTCACCGTGAAGCCAGCCGTCTCTTCAGGATTGCCTATGCCGGACGGATGGGTGGTGAAAGTGACGAGGTTGGACCAGTGCTCGCTGTAGAAACCCGCTCCGCACATAGAGCGCACATACACGTCGTACTCTTTTGGGCATTCCAGCCCCGTGAGGACGTAGGGGTGACGGTCGACAGAAACCGTGGTGCCGGTTCCGTTGATGAACCCGTGTTCGCCGTAGATAATCTCCCAGCTCTCGACTGTGTCGGGACTCTGCCAGTCCAGCTCCACGCTGTTGCTGCGCAGGTTGAGGATGGTGAGGTCGGTGGCATCGGGGCAGGTGAGTGTGGTGAAGCTGACCGTGTCGCTCCACTGTCCGGGGGTTGTCATCCCGTTGCAGGTGGCATGGACGGATGCCTTATACAGCACCCCGTGCAGCAGGGTGGTGAAAGTGTAGTGGTCATCAGCAGTGATGATGGTGGTGTCGAACACCGTGTTGAAGAGGTGCAGATGGAAGAGGTGCAGGTCTTCGTCCAAATCCCACTGTAGGGTCACCTCCTCCGGGGCGAGGTCGGCCACCGTCAAGTTCTGCGGCGGGGGACAGGCGCTCGGCTCTATCCGGAACAGCCCGTAGACCCAAATTTGTGGTGCATCAGGCGGGCAGAGGGTGCGCACGCGGTACAGATAGTGCACCCCGGGCGTCAGCTCCCTCAGTGTCACTGCCGTGTCGGTAGTGAAGATGGGGTCGTTCCAGTGCGGCTGGGCATAGGGGCGGTAGTTCAGCTCATAGCTGCCCACAGTGGTGGGGCGCCAACTCACGGTGGCACGCTCGTAGCGCAAGAAAGGCGGCAGCAGCTCGGTCCCCGAACAGGCGCAATCCGGGCAGAAGTCGAACAGTGCCTGACTCCTGAACGCCATTATGTTGCGGTTGCCCACATAGCGGTGCAACGCCTCCGTCGAGGCAGGTTCGATGGGAGTCTCGCCGCGCACCTCGACAATCGAGTTCTGTGTTGTAGCTTCCACCAGGTTCCTTATGGGTTTGACCGTATTGTTGTTGCTCGCAATGGCCAGAACCAGTGTGTGGTTTCCGTCGTAGGCGAAGGGTGCGTCGAATATTATCTTGTGCCAGCCATCCCCTTGCGGCAGCGGTCCGGCATAGACGATGCTCAGTCCGGCGGGGTCGACAAAATCACTCGCGTTGGCAAAGGACTGCTTGTTCGTATGGCCTATATAGACGATATAGTCATTTCGGTCTGTGTCGGCACAGTTGAGCCTGTAGTTGAGGTTCACGGCCGAGAGGGTGCCGGGCCCGGAGAACAGGGCAGAGGGGAACAACTGCTGCGAATAAGAATAGCGGTCCAGCTGCGAGACCGGCACCACGTTGGACAGCTGGTCCTCCGTCGAGGCCGCCGTTACCGTGTCGCAGCGCAGACTGTCGCACAGCAGGGTGTAGAACAGCAATGGGGCCGACATCTCCGACAGCTCGCCCGTCTCGCACACCAGCGCCACCCGAACCGAGTACTGCGTGGCTCGCGACAGCCCCGTCAGCGTCAGTTGAGGGCCCAAGGTGGTGTCAGTCCGTGCAATGCTGTCAGGCCCCATCCATGTCGCCACATATTGCGCCGTGGGGTATCCAACCCACGATATTTCGGCAACACTGTCCGTCGTCTGGTCCAGATGCAGACCGTAAGGTCTCGGACACGGGTCGGGGGCTATCTGCACGTCGTCAATGCTGAGCTGCATATCCAGGGTATTGTTAGACAGTGCAAACGCAAGCCTGTGGACACCCGTCGCCGTGTCGAGCGAAAGGGTGAAGGTCTGCCAGTTCGAGTCCAGTGATAGCTCCGCCAGCAGATAGCGCGATTCGTCCCAGCAGGAGCTTCCAAAAGTGTTGTCCAACACTGGCAACTCGGCTGCATCGGCCATATAGACGCGTACCTTGTATAAATAAGGCCAATTCTGCGATGTCACCGCCTTGGCCCGGAACGAAACGTTGTATCTGGGCGGGGGTAACGTGCTGGTGTTGTCCCACTGTCCGAAGTCCACATCGCGGAACAGGACGGCATTTGTAATCAACTGGCCATGAGGGTAGAAGTATCTATCATTATTCATGTCAGTGCGTATGCCAATCTCATAGCCATGGTCGGCCGTCGGGCTGTCTAACAATGAATAGTTCCAAGCGTAAAAGCCGGCGCTCATCGACATCCATTGGCCGGCCTCCACCGTGTCCTCAAAGTTGCAGACATAAGGAATACTGGCGGGAAGAGTGAGGGTGAAGAAACTGCACCCTTGCAACGACCATCCCGACGTGTCGGTTGGCGCCGACGGACTGCCCGACCCGCACAGGCTGCGGACGTGGAACTCATACTCCTCGTCCGGTGCCAGCCCTGTCAGCATATACGGGTGGGTGCTTACTATGATAGTCGTGTCAATCTCTTCGCCGCGCCGCCCATAGGCTATCTGCCACTGCGTCGCCTCGCCTCGCTCGCGCCAGTCCAGCAGGGCCTGCGTGGTGCCGTTGGCACTCACGCTCAGCCGGTCGGGTCGCAAGCAGACGGGCAACATGTCGAGTTCTATATAATTCAGGTACAATGGATAGTGGTCTCCGCCAATTCCACGGAAAGTGATATAGCGCCCATTGCCCGCATAGTTGGCAAAACTCACCTCATAGGAGGAGGGTTCGTAACTGAGCTGTAGTGTGTCAATGGGGGTAAAATTGGCTGCGGAGGCTGGGTCTGAACTCACACCCACCTCCAGCCCTACCGTGGGAATCACCTCGGCGGGAGTGGAATACTCATGCTGGGTCCACGCGGTCAACCGGGCTTGCAGATACTGCGCGCGGTTCAGTGCCGTAAGCCGGGGTGCCGAGGCCATCTCACCGTTACCGCTATGGCCCAGATATAGCCCCATGACTGTGTCGCCGCTGGGCGTTGGCACCATGCGGGTAGTCAGCTGATTGGAAAAGGACACGTTTTTAGTCCAGCATGGTATCGGTCCGGCTCCGCCTGAGAGGGTGTAGGGCGTGTTAATCTCCTGGCTCCAGGGCAAGGTGGCGATGTCGGCACACTGCGTTGTGATTGAAATGGGGTTCGACCACTCCGACGTGTCGCTGATGCTGCAGAAGGCGCGCACATACACATCGTGTCTGCGGCCAAACATCATTCCCCCTATTGTGGCGCGGTTGGTCGTGACAAAAACTGACGACCCCTCGCCGTGGGCAAAACCGCTCAGTCCATATTCCACCTCATAGGTCATGGCATCCGGCTCCAGGCGCCACTTGATGAGGGCGGTCTGCGCGGTCACCGCCGAGTCCAGCACATGGCTGGGCATTGTGCATGAAGAGGTATAATCCACCTTCAGGTTGTCAACCGAAGCTCCTGTGCTGTTCCCAAAAGCCATGCGAGTCAGATATATCAGGCCTGACGAGAAGGGTGCGTCGGTCAGACTGACCGAAAACGCCTCCCAAGTGCTGTCCGTCGTGTTCAGCACCGTGTCAATCGGGTGGAACACCGTGGCGTCACTGTCAGTCACACCGATTACAAACCCGTGGCCCCGCGATATGCCCGTTATGGTCAGACTGTTCAGGTCGGCCGGCATTTCCGGCAGGGTATAATAGCGCTGGGGGTTTATATTAGTGATGCTGAGGCTTCGGTAGGCCATTATATCCCCCCCTACGGGGATGGCTCGCCAGCAGGTGTAATTGAATCTTTCGAAGTCTTCCTCCCAGGGCAGCTGCGACACTGGGAGGCAGGGCGTGTGGACTGTCACTTTGTTCGGCGTTGAGGATCGGCTGGTGTCGCACAAAGGGTTGACCCGTATGGAGTAGGAGGTTCCCGGAGCCAGGTCGTGGATGGTGTAGGTGCTGCCCCTGTAGGCCGAGTCCACCATCACCCACGGACCGGAGGAATAAACATACTCTTCGCGCAGATAGATATTCCACAGACTGTCCGAGCCCTCACCCGCACCCCATTCAATCGTCGCGTCGTACTCATTCTGATTCTTCAATACAACCAAAGGCTCTGGGCACGATGCATAAGTGAACATTGTCCGTAGGGTGAAATCATCGGATAGAAGGTTGGTCGAAGAGTCTGGCGCGGCGCCGCACACTGTGGTCACCGTCACCCGGTGCGACGTGTTCATCAGGGGCAGATTGCTCAGGATGGCGCTTTTCCTGTTGGTCACCAGCTCGGTCACAGGCGTCGTCTGGCCGCTTTCATAGACCCTCACGACGAAGGTCGTGCTGTCGGTTGCCGTATTCTCGTTTGGCCAATAGTCCCATTCCGCAAACGTGGCCCCGTAGCCGATTTTGGTGCTCCTGAAATTGTAGACCACCCCGCATGTCGGCACACGGTCCACTACCACGCCGTAGATATACAAATACTGGAGCGAAGCCAGCTGCGCCCTGATTGCCAGCTGCTCGCCCGGCATCAAGGAGCTGAGTGGCACGATAGTGTCGTTTCCATAATAGATCATGGGCAACATCTGTATGGTTCTGAACGTGGAAGTGTCTGTCGGGTCCGTCATGGCTCCCACCTCCGCCCCCCTTGCCGCCAAGTTCATGTAGGAGTATAACTTGATGTGCAGATAAAGCTGGTCCCCGTTCAGCAGCGAGTCGGCCAGCGGCGGAAGGATGACGTACTGCGTCCCTGTTCCGTTGGGTGTGATTCTGACAATGGTGTCGGGGTAATTCACATATAGATAGATGTTCCCCGCACTGCGTGACGGGCTGTTGTTCATCCTGCCCCAACAGGGTACGAAATTCACAGTGTCGTAGAAGGATGTGAGATTACAGTGGTCGAGCCTCTCGATATAGGGAAGCGTGTTTACCACACAACTGTCTGGGCCGTCGGGCTGTGCCAGCGGGGCTGCAGCCGTGGCCTGCGCGACAGGCATACCTAATCCCGTAAAGATTATGCAGAGTGCTATTGTTTTGATTAATAGTTTGTTGTTCATGGTATAAGGTGGTTTTTAATGTCCTTTTAATCAGACAAAAATACATTTTTTTTACGACTATTGCGAAAAAAAAACACAACCGGATGTTTTTTTAACGATTCTGTCCGCTCTCGCCAGTCGGACTCTGGCTTCTTGCGCCGCGTTTGTGCCTTCCGGCCCCTTGCGTAGCAAGGGGCCGGGCAATGAAATGAGATTCGCTCACTCTTCGCTCGGTTGTCGCCATTTGAATCACATTTGTCCGTCATTTCGCCGGTCGCGGTGGGACATTTGTTTGCCCAGCGGCTGCCCGTATTGGGACGGAGGAGTGGGGGAAGGGCGTTGCGGCAATCGGCGGCGAGGGGTGTGCGCGCCTGTCCGCGGCGGGCAAAGTACAGGTCCGCGGCGTTTGGGACACTGGTTTGCTGGGGGTGCGAATCAGGCTTGGGGCGCCGCCGTCAGTGTTTGACGACGAGTTGGCGGGTGGTGGAGGAGCAGGGGGTGGAGCGACGCTGTAGACGCCTTCGGGCAGGGGGCGCAGACTGAGGACGGGCGTGCGGGTTTGATTGAAAAGAGTGCCTATGAACGGGCTGTGATGCCTGGCGTCATGTGTTTGTGAGGGCGGTAATTATGACGCTATGGTAATTTTGAAAAGGATGGGGTGGCGGCAGATTGTGGGCAGAAGGAGGGTGGCGGGGGTCAGTCGCAAAGGACGTAGATGTCGTTGCGGGGGTTGATGAAGAGGATGGGGAGGAGGTGGCGGTTGCGGACGATGCGGTCTTCGGAGGCACCGGCAAACCACTCGACGACATCGCGGTTGCGGGTGTCGGTGGTGACGGATATGAGCAGTGAGCAGCCCGTCTGGGCGGCGGCGCGGCAGACGATGGTTTCGGGGAAGAGGGCTCGGCCACTGACGGTGTGTGGGGTGTAGGTGACGTTGAGCCCGGCAAAGAATTTGTCCATGAAGAGGATGTTGTTGTGCCACTTGTTGTGGAGGCCGGGATCGGAGTAGTCGAAATGGAGCATGTGGAGGCGGCTGCGGTTGAATCGGGCAAAGTAGGAGGCCCAGATGAGTTTTTCTTTGCTCTCTTTGTGGAAGTCGATGCTGTAGGCCACGTCGGTGTAGGGCGCGGCGAGGGGTTGCTGGACGGTGAGGTAGGCTATTTTGCACTGGGCAAAGTTGCGCAGCACCCGCCGGGGGGCGGTGAGGGAGTGCAGCGGGGCGCGGGGGTTGACTCCGGCCACGACGACCACTCCGTTGAGGAGGGTGGGAAGGGCGTTGATGATTTGGCGGGTGTCGCCCTTGAGGGCGGCATGGGCCGGATTGAGGGCGGGGAGGGTGGATTCGAGCTGGATGAGCCGCTGCTCGGCTTCGCCGACGGTGAGGAGTCTGTGGCGGGGGTCTTCGACGTAGAGGAGGATGAGCCCTTTGTTAAGCATGCGCGCCAGTTCGGCGGCATGGGAGAGGACGCTCTCGGCCATGCTGAAGTCGGCAAGGTAGGCTATGACAAATTGGTCTTTCATCGGATGAGGGTGATGTCGCCTTTGAGGTTGTTCTGTTGTCCGGCTTCGCAGCGAATCTGACAGGTGTAGGTGTAGACGCCGGGCATGCACCAGTTGTCGTTGTAGCGGCCATCCCAGCAGTCGTGTATGTCGTGGGTTTCGAACACTTTCTCGCCCCAGCGGGTGTAGACGGCGATGTAGAAGTGGGTGATGAATTCGCCCCGGAAACAGAGGCGGTCGTTGACGCCGTCGCCGTTGGGGGAGAAGGCATTGGGGATGAAGACATTGGGTCGGCCACAGATGACTTCGGTGCAGCGGATGGGCAGTTGCCCTTGCCAGGTGCAGCCGAGTGAGTCGGTGACGACTACGGTGTAGTGGGTAAGGGTGTCGGTGGGTGTGGCTAAGGGGTCGGGCGAGGTGGGGCGGTCGAGGGTGTTGGGGTGGTTCCAGCTGTAGCGGGCGCCGTCGACGGGGGTGACGTGGAGGTGGGTGCTTTCGGTGAGGAAGAGGAGGGTGTCGTCGGCCCAGACGCGTAGGTGGAGGAGGGAGGTGTCGATGCGGATGACGGTGGTGTCGTAGTAGGGGCATCCGGCTGTGTCGTGCAGGAGGATGGTGTAGGTGCCGGGGCAGAGGCTGTCAATCAGGGTGTCGCCGATGTGGAATCCGGGAATGGAGTAGGAGAGGTCGATGTGGCCGGTGCAGAGGGTGTCGCAGATGAGGTCGAGGGCCGTCTTGTCAATGGTCATGGTGGGAGGGTCTTGGACGGTGAATTGGTATTCGTTGCGGCAGCCGTGGCTGGTGATAAGGAGTGTGTGGCTGCGCCCGTCGGCACTGAGACCGCCAAGGATGGAGTCGCCCTCGACTCCGTCCCAGAAATAGTGTGCCGAGTCGGCGGCGGAGCCGTGGACGGAGGCTATGGCTCGCCCGTCGTGGCCGCCGGGACAGGTGGGGGGAATGACGGTGAGGGTGTCGAGGAGTTCGTAGAAATTAACGGTGAAGGTGTCCAGTTCGGAGCATCCGTCGAGGGCGGTGATGAGCAGGACGTAGGTGCCGCCCGCTGTGACGTAGGGGTTGGCAATGGTGTTGTCGGACACTTGGCCTTCGACCCACTGGTAGGTGCAGCCCAGCATGGGTCGCACCCCGATTTGGACTACGTTGCTCTCGCACGAGGTGTAGGTGGTGTGGCGGGAGCCTTGCTGGTTGAGGACAAAGACGGTGTGCTCGATGGTGTCGCTGACGCGGCATCCATTGTCCATGTTGGCGACAAGGCGGACGGTGTAGGTGCCGGGGGCGTTGAAGGTGTGGGAGGGGTTGCGGAGGGTGGAGGTGTTGCCGTCGCCAAAGTCCCAAAGGTAGGAGGCCCCCCGGCCGGTGTTGGTGAAGTTTATGGTGTAGGGGGCGCAGCCGACGGGTGGGGCCACAAAGTCGGCCACGGGGAAATCGTTGTGGATGTTGATGCGGAAAAGGGCGTTGTTGCAGTTTGGGCTGTTGTTGTGGGATGACCATGCCCCGCTGGTGGTGGGGAACTCGTCGTTGCCGTAGCAGCTGGCGCAGACGCTCTGGTAGAGGGTGGCCATCTTGTCGAACCGGCTGGTTCCGCCGTCGACGTGGTCGTAGCCGCCGTGCGAGCTGCTGGAATGGAGTTCGCCGAAGAAGGTGGCAAAGTCGAGTTGTGAAGCATCGGCGTCCATGCTCATGATGTAGAAGTCTTGCCCGTCGGTGGTGGACTGGATGGCGTCGGGGGTGACTTCCATGCCGGTGGTGCCGGCTTGGTTCCAGCTGAATCCGCCCGACCCGACAAAGTCGCGCCCCCATCCGGCGGCATAGATGCGGTTGCAGATGTCGGCGGCAAAGGCTGTGGGCGAGAGGTTGGGCCGCCCTAAGGGGGTGCCGAACACGGTGGACCACTCAAGCCCGTCAAGAGCCGGAAGGAAGCGCGCCACAAGCATGCCGCTGCCCGGCACGTTGTAGCTGGCGTTGTGGACCATGGTGCTGCCTTGCGCACGGGTTTGGCCGAAGATGAACACTTCATCGTGTTTGCCTGTGCGGACAAAATATATCTGGTCGTAGGCGGGTGAGCCATAGAAGGTGCTGGCCATGAGGCGGTCGCCGTTGTAGGAGAGTTTGGCCACGAAGCCGTCGGCTGTGCCCCCTCCGTAGTTGGGCTGCACTACGCCGGCTGTGGTGGGGAAGTCGGGCGAATTGGTGCCGCCGCAGACAAGCAGGTTGTAGCTGCTGTCGACGTCGATGGAGTAGACGGCATCGTCGAAACTGCCGCCCAGGTAGGTGCTCCATATCATGTTGCGCAGGTTGTAGTCTATCTTGAACACGATGCCGTTTTGCTTGGCTGCCGGACTTGGGCAGTAGCTGCCCGGGGTGGTGGGGAAGTCGTCGGAGAAGGTGGTGCTGCCGATGTAGATGTTGTTGAGGTCGTCGGTGATGAGTTCGCCTCTGGCTCCGTCGCCGTAGTTGTAGTATAGCGAGTCGTTGCCAAGCATCAGGATACGGTCCTGATTGTAGCGGGTGCGGTAGTTGAGGCCGTCGTTGCCGCTGCCGCCCACGTAGGTTGAGGCTTGCAGTTGTGTGCCGTCGCTGCTGAAACGGCTGATGAAGATGTCGCTTCCGTTGGGGAAGTTGATGGAGGCGGTGCCTTCGAAGGGCAGGCTGGTGCCCCCGTTGAAAGTGGCATCGTAGGCATAGAGGGTCACAGGGAAGTCGGCAGAGCCTGTGGTGCCGAAGATGACCAGCTCGTCGAAGGTGTTGACATACATGCTGTGCGGCATGTCGGCTTGCGAGCCGCCCAGGTAGGTGGCGAAAAGCCGTTGGGTGCCGGTGGAGTCGAACTTGAAGATGCCTACGTCGGCGTTGCCGTTCTCGCTCACGTCGTAGGCACCCAGCGAGGAGGGGTAGCCTGTGCCGAAGACGAGACCTGCGGTGTAGGTGTTTTTGTAGGCATCGTAGGTGGCAGTGGTGCCCCAGTTGTCGGCGGTGGAGCCGGTGTAGGTGGAGAAATGGAGCACGGGGTCGATGACCAGGGGGAGGGTGGTGTCGTAGCTGTCGAGGATGAACCGGATGCGGTCGGCCTTGAGCTGGTAATGGGCGGGGATTTCGCGGCGGCCAGTGTCGGTCTGCTGGTAGGCGTAGGGACTAAGCTCCACAATCTCGCCTACCGAGGTGCGGATGATGAGGTTGCCAGAACTTAGGTAGAGTTTGTCGACCCCTTCGTACCGCAGCCGGATGCTGTCTGCACTGGCTCCAGGAGCCAGATAGAAATTCGTTTTGAGTGCGTGTTGGGCCACGCGGATGTCCATGTCGATGCCGGGGTAGAGGTCGTGGTAGTAGACGGTCTGGTAGTGGCTGAGCCGGGTGACCCACTTTTCGGGGTTCTTGCCATAGTAGTAGTTGTCATAGCCGCTGTGGGGGTCGATGTCTTGGCCGCTGACAGCGGGCGAGGGGTTGCAGCCTTCGAAGTGTATGCGGTAGGCGTGCATTTGCCGGGCTGGGGCATGGTGGAAGTGCTCGTCTTGGCCGTGAGTGACTGTCTGGTGCAGGGCGATGGTGAGGCAGGTCGGTTCGGCAAAGAGGGCAGCATTGTGCATCTGTGACTGGAAGAGGAACGGAGCCTCCCACTGCCCGCGGTTGGCCACAAAGTAGGCGGGACTGCCAGTGCCGAGGGTGTCGCGCTGGCGTGACAGCGCGGTTTGGGGCAGCAGGCAGGCTATCAGCACTAAAAGGGTGCCCGTATGGACACCCTTTGAGAGTAGTTTGCTATGAGCTTTATTTGACAACTTCGATAACTCCGTTGTGTTCTACGTTGCCTTTGTAGCCTTTGCCGCTGAAGCGGTAGAAGTAGGAACCGGCGGGAGTGTTGTTCTTGGCGGGATCCCAGAACTGGTCTTTCTGGCTGATGTTGGTGGCGTGGAATACGCGCGAACCCCATTTGTCGTAGATGTCGAGCGAGTTGATGGGGTAGGCCATACCTTCAACCAGGTTCTCGATAATGAACATGTCGTTGAAGCCGTCGCCGTTGGGCGTCACCACTGACGGGAATTTCAGGTTGTCATTGATGATGATAATGTGGTTCTCGACAGTGTCGGCACACTGGATGAGCCGTCCGCTCGGCCCGTGGTTGTCGGTGCGTGCGATGAGACGCACGGTATACGAGCCGGAGAGGTCGCTGTGGTCACTGCTGGCTGTCCACTCGAAGGTGGGGTTGGCCTCGGTGACGGTATGGAAGGAGTAGGGCATGTCCTTGTCGTATTGCACCTCCCAGAAGTAGAGATTGTTGCCAAAGTCGGGGGTGGTCTGGTTGATGAGGCTGACAGTGGGATGTTGTGTGTTGGGGAAGATGGGGTCCCACACGAAGGCGGCCTTGGGGCTGGGGTGGACGGTGATGAGGTTGGAGAAGATGAGCGAGTCTTTGCAGCCCTTGGCACTCTCTACATAGTATTTGAGGTCGTAGGTGCCGGCGGCGTAGGAGTGGCTGGGACTGCGGAGGGTGGAGTAGGACCCGTCGCCAAACACCCAGCGGTATTTGTCGCCATACTTGGTGGTGTTGTCAATGTTGATGGTGAAGGGTTCGCAGCCTTCAAGAGGGTAGATGCCGGGGTCGAAACTGGGAACGGGCTGCTCGTTGATGTCGACGATAATCGTGTCGCGGGACGGGCAGGAGGTTCCTTTGTCGGTGTTGATGGCTTGGACAACATAGGTGGTGGGCTTGTAGATGCCGCCGACGGTCTGGATTTGAGATGAGGTGTCGCCGGTGGGTTCCCACATGAAGGTGGAGATGCCGGGCGTGGTGTGTTCGTCAGCGGCGTTGAGGGTGATGGTATTCACACCGCAGAGGATAGTGTCGTTGCCCAGATGGGGGGTTGGTGTGTAGACGGTGGATATGTGGGTCATGGTGTCCCAGCGGCAGCCAAACTCGTCATAGATATGCAGCAGGATGTTGAAGTCGCCGCTGGTGTCGGGTGAGGAGATGTAGGCGATGGTGGGGTCAAACGGTTTCTTGTTGATGCGGAGGCCGCGGTAGACACCGTCTCTGAAGTCAGTTGCGCGGTTTGTGTCGGGATGCCAGACTACCGAGTCGATACCCACCTGGTAGGAGCAACCGCCGCCGGCGCTGACACCGCAGATGTCAAGTGCCCAGCTGAACACCCAGCCGTTATCCGCTGCCCATCGGTCACAAACCTGCACTTGCCAAGTGCCGTCGAGCGGACATCCGATCAGTTGCGAGAAGTCGTCGGCGGGTGTGTAGTAGTTCAGCATATTAAGGTGGTCGCTGGAGTCTTTAATATTATTTGCCGTCACCGAGCCTCCATGCTGTCCGGCTTGATAGTAGCCGCTGGGGATGGGAGCCTGGTTGTAGGTGTGGGAACTTCTGTATTGACCACTGGCTATGCCTGACTCCATGGGCAGGGGGATGGTGCCGGCGGGATTTCCGGTGACAAGGGTATAGTCCTCGTTGAGCGACCAGCAGTAGTTGAATCCCCAACCGTATGGGTTATAGGTAGAGTCGCAATAGTCGCTACCGCCACTCATATTATCACCTCTACCATCAGTACCATTTACCAGATAGGGTATTCCAGTCCATGTGCCGCCGCCTGCACAGGCAGATTGCAGAACTCCGGTTTTATTCTCTTTATATTTTAGAACAGATTTTCCTGGTCCTGTGGGGTTGGCAGCGTCGTAAATGGGGCAGAGAATGGATAGTTCGTAGTCGCCCATGAAAGAGTGCTCATAGTTGATGCAGATGGAGCATACGTCGGCAGCGGAGGTGACCTTTTTGGAGCCGAACTCATTGAAGGTGACAGGGGCCTCGTAGCACACCGTGGGGCAGTTGGGTCCGTCAGGGATGAATGTGCGGACTTGGTTCGTTTTGCTCTTACGGGTGGCTTGCTCAATTTTTTTCAGTGTAAGGGTACCGTTTTCACCGTCGTAGCCCACGCTTACTTTCAGCGAGTCGGCCGAGCAGACCGGCGTCAGGTCATAGATGGTCTTGATGGGGTTCTGGGCTATGCGCACCTGGATTCTGGGCAGGTTGTTTGATTTGCATCCGTTCATGTCCTCCAGGGACAGTGTGATGTCATAACAGTCTACCTCCTTGAATTTGTTGTAGAATGCCGAGGTGGCTCCTATTTCGCTTAGGGTGTCGATGGTGAAGTTCCACTGGAAGATAGTCGAGGCGTCGTCGGGAGTGTACCAGCCGGTGTTGTGGGTATAGGTGCCGTGGCCGTGGAAGATGATGCCCATGCCCTGGCACAGCAGTGCGCCGTCGACCCATGAGACAGTGTCCACGCGGATGATGCTGTCCGTGTTGAAGACGGAGTCGCGGGGGTGGACGGTAAATACTGTATGTGCGCTGTCATCCCACACCGTGTCATATACCACGATGGTGTCTTTCATAAAGAGGGTGTCTTTTTGGTCGGGCAGGGGACGCAGCCGGTGCGACGAGATAATGTTGCCCTCCAAGTCGGTCCGTTCATACATGTTGTCGATAAAGGCATCCACTTTCTCGCATGCCTTTTGGCAGTTGAACAGGAAGTGGAATCCTTTGTGGTGATTGACTGTGTCCACCTTGGTTCGGAAACGGATGGTGAGCTGTTTTGATGGATTGTTGGGCGAGACGGTATAGGATCCCACTCCCGAATAGTCATAGCAGTTGTTTATTTTCTGGAGTATGGGTGAACTGGTGTCGGGACCGTCGTAGACATACAGCGTGTCCTTGCACGAGATGTCGAAGTCCTGCAGGATGGCGGTGAAGTGCACGGAGGAGTCTGTCGTCTCGCAGTCGCTGGTGACATGGATAAAGACGTCCTGCCCGCCAGTGTAGTATCCGCTTCCGCCGCCGTTGTCGTAGAGATATGCCGGCGGGTGGACACCGTCGATAGTGTCGCCGTGGGTGTTGGCATCGAGCCTATACTCCGTGACACCACCCGGCTGCGCGTGGAGGCTCATGCCGCATGCCAGGCAGATGAGGGTGAATATAAATGCAACTTTTTTCATGGCTCTAACTGTTTATATGGGTTAAGCGTTCTTGTGTTTTATTTGTTTTTCGACCTTTCTTTCTGCAGATCGTCCACCATCTGACAGGTGCTTTCGTACATGTCGATTATGGAGCGTACGGCCAGGTATTTATGCTTGCCGTTTGCCAGCCGGAAGTAGACCGTCTTCTTGTCGTTGATGGCCTGAAAATGGTCAAAATTGTAGGCGTAATAACTCATGTGGTCAATGTTGACGACAAAATTCCGCTCAATATTCTTGCCGGTCAACTTGTTGGTGACCTCGGTGATGTTGTATACCGGTGCGTTGTCGGGAATGCTGTTGGTGTAGTAGAACGCGGAGCGGGCGAAGCAGCACCTCCACTCGGCCTTGCCTGCGGGGTATATTGAGGTATCGATATTGTTTAGCTGGAAGAATGGCTCCAGCAGTTCGTCGCAGTTCTGTGCCTGCACCTGGCTCCATGAGCCCATCACGACACTCATCAATGCTAAAATGACTATTTTCTTCATGACTGTTCTTTTTTTGTGTTTGTAATTTTACTGTGCGGCGAGCGGTGCCGTCCGTTTTTTTTTATATAGAGTCGTTAGGTGCGTTTTGGATACCCCCTAATCTCGAAATTTAACTTTTTTTACGAGTTTTTCTGTATTTTCTTGACCAATGCCATCAGAAATCCCAGCACGATGAAACCGCCGGGGGCAAGGATGAAGAGCAGCATGCCATCGTTGCCGCCGATGAGGCTGTGGCCAAAGATGGCGCCGGCCCCGAGCAGTTCACGCACCAGCCCCACCAGGGTGAGGGCCCAGGTGAAGCCCAGCCCCATAAAGAGGCCGTCGAGCAGCGAGTGCCACACATTGTTTTTGGATGCAAAGGCCTCGGCGCGCCCCAGCACGATGCAGTTCACCACAATCAGGGGGATGAACAGTCCGAGGGTCTCATACATGTCGGGCATATAGCCCTGCATCACCATCTGCACAATGGTGACGAAAGTGGCAATCACCACGATGAAGGCGGGGATACGCACCTTGTCAGGGATGACCGATTTGAGCAGCGAGATGACGATGTTCGACATCACCAGCACAAAAGTGGTGGCAAGCCCCATCATCATGCCGTTGACGGCCGACGTAGTGGTGGCCAGTGTGGGGCACATGCCCAGCACCAGCACCCATGTGGGGTTCTCCTTGATAAGACCGTTTTTAATAATGTCAGTGGCTTTCATTATTTGTTCCCTCCTTTCTGGAATGTTTTGTATGCGTTGTTAATAATCTCGCAGAATGCACGCGAGGTGATGGTGGAGCCGCTGATGGCATCCACCTGTCCGCCGTCCTTCTTCACCTTGAGTTCGGTGGCGGGGTTCATGCCGATTACGTCGCCTTTATTGCCTTTCTGGAACCACTCGCCGGCCTTGGCCCCCAGTCCCGGGGTCTCGGCGGTCTGCAGTATCTGGTAGCCAGACACATTCCCTTCGGCATCGAATCCTACCATGGCTTCCAGATGTCCGCCGAAGCCTTTCTCGGTGCTGGACTCGATGGCCATGCCCACCAGCTGGCCATCGGGGCCGTAGGCCTTGGTGCAGTTGGTGCCGTCAATGGAGGTTTCCTCCAGTTTGTCAAATGCCGGAAGCACGGCCTTGATGGCGGCCTCCTTCTTGGCTTTCTGGGCATTGAGGATGGGTTCTTCTGTCACAGAGCTGACAAAAGCCAGCGCGGCGGCCGCCACCACAGCGATGGTGGTCAGCGACAGCAGCATATTGATTAGTGTGGATTGAGCTTTCTTTGCCATAATTGATTAGTAGTTTATTCGTTGTTGTGATGATGTGTTAGCAAGCAAAGCGTGTGGGTTTGCACCAGCGGTTGATAAGAGGCGTGACTGCATTCATCAGCAGGATGGCGAATGACACCCCTTCGGGATAGGCGCCCCAGTTGCGGATGATGATGGTCAGCAGACCGCAGCCCACACCGAATATCAGCTGCCCGCTCTTGGCCATGGGCGATGTCACCATGTCGGTGGCCATGAAGCAGGCACCCAGCATGATGCCGCCCGTGAGGATGGTGGTGACGGGGTCGACAAAGGCCGTGGGGTCCACCAGCCAAAGGATGCCGCTGAAGACAAAGGCTGTCCCGATAAAGGCCACCGGGATATGCCAGGAAATGACTTTGCGCCACAGCAGGTAGATGGCGCCGATGAGGATGGCAATGGCACTCACCTCGCCAAGCGAGCCGCCCATGTGGCCCAGGAACATCTCGGTGAGGGTGGGCAGGTCAATGTTGCCGCCCTCCTTCAGGATGCCCAGCGGCGTGGGGCCGCTGACAGTGTCGGTAGTCATGGGGAACCATTTGCCCACACTGGGCCAGGTGGTCATCTGCACGGGGAAAGAGATGAGCAGGAACACACGTCCCACCAGCGCGGGGTTGAAGGGGTTCTTGCCCAGTCCGCCGAAAGTCATCTTGCCCACTCCGATGGCCACCAGTGCGCCGATAGCCACCAGCCATATCATGTCGGCGGTGGCGGGCACGTTGAAAGCCAGCAGCAGACCGGTGACGATAGCCGAGCCGTCGCACACCGTGGAGGGCACTTTGAGGATGAATTTCTCAATCAGCCATTGGAAAAGGCAGCAGCAAGCCACCGACACAATACTGATGAGCAAGGCGTTCAGCCCGAAGTAGGCAATGCCAGTGAGCAGCATGGGCACCAACGCCAGGTTGACGCGCCACATGATTTTCTTGGTCGATTCGTCGCTGTGGACGTGCGGAGAACCAGATATCTTAAGCAGATTCATATTCTTATTAGTATTTCTATATCTATATTATTATTCAGTTAAATCAACCTTCGGTTTCATTTCTTGGCGGCCATCATGGCGCGAACCTTGTTTTTGCCCAGCCTGATTTCGTCGGTCAGGGGCTTGTTGGCGGGGCAGCTGAAGAAGCAGCAGCCGCACTCGATGCAGTCCAGAATGTTGTGGGCCTGGGCTTCCTCGATGCGGTTGTTTTTCACCAAGGCGGAGAAGAGGTAAGGCTCCAGCCCCATGGGGCAGGCGTTGATGCACTTGCCGCAGCGTATGCAGTTGCTTTCGGGTCTGCGGCGCGACTCGGCCTCGTCCATCACCAGCACACTGCTGGCCCCCTTGGTGGTGGGGGCGTCGAGGTTGCTGATGGCCTTGCCCATCATCGTGCCGCCGCTGATCACCTTGCCCGTCGTTGCCGGCAACTCGCCCAGGGCGTGGCGGATGATGTCGTTGTAGGTGATGCCGATGCGGCACTGGTAGTTGTGCTGGCTGGGCAGTTTCTTGCCCGTCACGGTGAGGATATTCTCAATGAGGGGTTTGTTCTTCTGGATGGCTTCGTAGACGGCGAAAGTGGTGCCGATGTTGCTCACCACGCAGCCCACGTCGATGGGCAGCTTGCCGCTGGGCACTTTCCGGCCTGTGATGGAGTTGATAAGCTGCTTCTCGGCTCCCTGCGGGTATTTCACCACCAGCGGTTCGACGATGATGCCCTCAAACTTCTTGGCCGTTTCGGTCATCACCCGGATGGGTTCGGGCTTGTTACTCTCGATGCCGATATAGGCGTTGGGCACGCCGAGGGCTTTGCGCAGCAGACTGATGCCTATGCAAATCTCTTCGGCGTGTTCCATCATTGCGCGGTGGTCCGAAGTGAGGTAGGGCTCACATTCGGCTGCATTAATAATAAGGTATTCGGCCTTCTTGCCTTCGGGCACACTGTATTTGATGTGGGCGGGGAATGTGGCGCCGCCCAGTCCCACGATGCCCATCTCCTTCAGTTTGGCCACAATCTCTTTGGGTTCCAGCGTGCACTCGCGTTTGATGTCGGGGGTGCGGTCGATGGTTTCCATCCATTCGTCGCCTTCCACGTCGATGTATATGGCGGTCTTGGGCAGGCCGACGATGTCTTTGCAGACGTCGATTTTGTTCACCGTGCCGCTGACTGGCGAGTGGATGTTGGCGCACATGAAGGCCTGGGCCTCGGCAATCAGCTGTCCCACCTTCACCTTGTCGCCTTTGGCGATGATGGGTGTGGCGGGGGCTCCGAGGTGCTGGTTCATTAACACGGCCACCTGTTTGGGCAGGGGCATCTGCTCGATGGCGGCGTTGGTCGATATTTTGTTCTCTTCCGGGTGGACACCACCCATTTTGAATGTCTTCATCTTTTAGAATTCTATTGGTTTAATGTTCCAAAGGTTGAGCGGGTGAGGTTAATTGGCTTGCGCGGGTGCAGCCTCGGGGGCCTTTGCGGGGGCGGGGGCTGGAGCGGGGGTGCCTGTGGCCGGGGTCTCCTTTTTGGGCGGCAGCGGCGGGAAGTTGACGGCGTGGATGGCCCCAGTGGGGCATTCGGCCACACACTTGCGGCACAGGCGGCACAGGTTGAAATCAATGTATGCCAAGTTGTTCTCGACTTTGATGGCGCCGAAGGGGCAGGTCTTCTCGCACTTGCCGCATCCTATGCAGGCGGCGATGCACGACTTGCGGGCGGCGGCCCCTTTCTCCTTGTTGCGGCAGGCCACATACACGCGGCGGTTCTTCACGCCCTTTTTGCGCAGCTCGATGATGCCGCGCGGGCAGGCCTTGACGCAGGCTCCGCAGGCGGTGCATTTGTCGTCGTCCACTTTGGGCAGCCCCGTTTCGGGGTCCATGCTCAGGGCGCCGAACTGGCAGGCCTTGGCGCAGTTGCCCAGGCCCAGGCAGCCGAAGACGCATCCGCTCTCGCCGGCGTAGACGCTGTTGGCAAAGGCACAGTCGGCCAGGCCGTCGTAGTTGTTTTTCGACACGGCGTTTGCGCAGCTTCCGTTGCAGCGCACCACTGCCACCATGGGGTCCGAAATCTCGGGGGTGCAGCCCAGCAGGGCGGCCACTTTTTTGGCCACCTCCTCGCCTCCGGCGGGGCAGTGCAGGCCATCCATGTTGCCCTGTTTCACGAATGCCTCGGCCATGGCGCGGCACCCGGCCTTGCCGCATCCGCCGCAGTTGGCGCCGGGGAGTACCTCGGCAATCTCGTCAATCAGCGGATCCTCTAAAACTTTGAACTTCTGGGCGACAAAATACAGCACTATGGCGAATATTATGCCTATCAGGCCAAGCACCAGCACTGCAGTCAAAATCATGTTAGTCATTGTTTTATTAGTGTTTTGTTAGTTTTTTTAATCTATTATATTTAAATTGCAAATTTACGCTTTTTTTTTGTTCCTGCAACCTTTATTTTTATTTTTTTTAGGAAAAGATTTCAACCATAGCTGTTAGTACTCTTTTGTGGCTGCATTGCCAGGCATTTGCGCCGGTGTGCCGGGCAGCCCGCTGACCCCTCCGCCACCCGCTCCGGACGGACGGGGCTTTTTTGTTTGCTTTCTATTTCATTTCTGTTTTGCTTCTGTTTCATTCCTTGTTTATTTCTTGCCGGCAAACGAAACGGTGGAAAAGGAGAGGGGAAGGAGAGGATACGGTGCGGGAGTTGGGCTCCCGGTGGCCCGGGTTCGGCAGTTTCCCGTGCGGCGGCGTATCTGTTGCGGACGTAATGGCGCGCGCGGAGCGTGCCCCGGGCGGGGATGTTTTAGGGGAGGGCCAAATGCCAGTGTGCCGGTACCCTGTGGCCGGTGTCGGCACGCCTCTGACGGGGTGGTGGCCGCAGTCGTGGAATGGGTTGGGGATTATGATTTTATTAGTTGTATAATGATTTATAAATTAGTGTGTTGTCGAGTGGTTTCCAAGGGCGTGGGAGGGGTGCGGATTGTTTTTTTTTGCGGCTTGGGGCAAAAAAAGTTGCAAAATGAAAAAAAAAGTGTAATTTTGTAGCGGGAAAAATAGTAATTTTTGTAACCGAAAAATATCAAATAAGCATTATGAGCAAAGTACTTGTTGGATTTGACTTTTCTACCGGATCGGCCAACGCCGTTGATCTGGCCATCGATATCGCCAACCGTTTTCAGCAGGACCTCCGGCTGGTGTACGTCAAGGAGAAAGGTCAGGACGAGGGTCCGATAAGGGAAGAGATTGAGCGGCGCAACGCAGGGGTGGCCCACCTGCTGAAGGGTATCAGGATGGAGTATGTCATCCGTGAGGGCAAGGTGTCGCGCGAGTTGTGCGAACAGGCCAAAGAGGACAACGCTTTCCTCATCGTGGTGGGGACGCACGGCATGTCCGGCTTCGAGAAGAACTGGATAGGCCGCAACACCTATCGCACCATTGCCGAGTCGCCCGCCCCGGTGCTCACAATCAGGGAGAATTTCAACTTCCACAAGTCGCTGGACTGCATTGTGGTACCCATCGACAGCTCGGCCGACACGCGCCAGAAGGTACCCGCCGCAGCCAATTTCGCCAAGGTGTTCGGGTCTGAGTTACATATTCTCGGGCTGTACACCTCTGACAATAAGACCATCAAGGGCATTGTAGACAGTTATGTGAACCAGGTGGACAACTATCTGACGAAGGCCGACGTGAAGCATGTGTGCAAGTGTGTGAGTGTGCCGAAGAATCTCACGGTCACCACGTTGGAGTATGCCGACGAGGTGAATGCCGACATGATTGTGATTATGACCGAGCAGGAGTCGTCCCTCACCAGTTTCCTGCTGGGCAACTATGCGCAGCAGATGCTCACCATGTCCTCCCGCCCGGTGCTTTCCATCCGCCCCGAGGAGGTCAACTCCTTCGCCCGTTGACGAAAGGCGGATGTCACCTTGACGCAGAACTTATCAGTTGCCGGAGGGATGACTCCGGCAACGTTTGTAACATAAACCATTCAAGACTATGAAGAAATATTTTTTTGTTTTTATGTTGACGGCTTTGGCTTGCACGGCAGTGCAGGCCCAGAGTGTGCGCACCTATGGCAGCAACAGAAGCAGAGGGCATGTCGAAATCAAAGGTGATGTAGCGGTGGCGCAGCTGGTGCAGAAACATGTCGAGCTCAACGAGCGGGTGCGCACCATCCCGGGCTACCGCATCCAAGTGGCTTCCCTGTCGGGGTCAGCATCCAAAAACCGCGCGTTTGACATGAAGGAGCGCATCCGCGAAGCCTATCCCGGCGTGGAGGCCTATGTGGTGTTTGACGAGCCCAATTTCAAGGTGAAGGTGGGCGATTTCCGCACCCGCCTCGATGCATATGTCTTTTTGCAGCGCATCCGCAACGATTTCCCCGGCACCATAATCCGCGACAACATCTATCCCACCCAAATCAACTGGGACGAGATGGTTCCCGAATCGGAGGACGATATTTAGCCGCGTGTCGGGGGATGTGTAGTCGCCGACTCCCCAGATTGGGGACAAGAGTACCGTATCGTCAAGTGTCAATTATGACAAAAACCGGTCATGTGTGTTTGGTAGGGATTGATTTCGTCCACCATGCGTAAGGACAGGGTGGACAGGGTGTGCGGAGAGTGAGGCGGATTCGCGCCACAATGTATAACCAAGACAATGATCTGAACCATGAGAAAGACTTTTTTTGCAATCGTCATGCTGATGGCAGTCGGCCAGCTGCGGGCGCAGGAGTCAAAATATATACGAGTGGACACGCTGTACCGTCCCTACTGGCAGTTCGACTGGCGGTCGTGGATAGACACGGACAACACACATCCACTGTTAACAGAATGGGGAGCCTTCTGTCTGCCCTATCGCGACAGCTTGGATCCGTCGCACTGGACGCGGCCATGGATTGTTTGGGGCGACATACTGCAGTACAACTATGTCGACGAGCCCACCGATGTGTACGGGATTTCAATATGGCGAACTCTATTCACAGAGAGTCATTTCGGTCATTTCTCATTTGACAGGCCGGAGTATCTGTATCTGTATGAGACGACGACAGACTCGTCCTATATGCTGGAGCAGATTCCGTTTGATTATACGGGAGAGGCAACCCGGTGTGACACTTTCCCCCTACACCAAAGTTATAGCCAGGAAGACACCTGTGGGGACATGATGTCAACGGCTTTTAGCCAGGTATGCTACAGGTATGATTTCTACTTTGAGAAGCCGGTCAGGGTGCAGGACTCGTTCTATGTGGGCTTTTCGCAGGACTGGTTCCGCCCCAGTCCGGACAATCCTCTCCCTGCGTCAGACCTTCGTCCATATCAAACAGTCATGACGACATCATGGACAAGTTCGCAGACAGGAGCCACAGACCAATACTATTCGCCCGACTCCTCGTGCTGGATAAGGAACAAGATGAAGGTTTTCTGGAAGCCAAACGACTATGACACGTCTTATTACTATGGACTCACGCCATCCAGCTATAATCTGAGGCCGTATGCGTGGTCGGACATTGAGGTGCCGGAGTTTTTCCTGGTGCTGCCGATATTCAGGGAGTATGACACGGTGTGGACGGTGGACACGCCGGCGTGCGCGCCGGTGCTGAGTTTCGGTCTGATGAGCCGTTACGGGAACACGGTGCGGCTGAGGTGGACGCACGACGGGGTGCACGACGAGTGGGAGGTGTCGTATGGGCCGCAGGGGACGGGGCCGGAGGAGGGGCGAAGAGCGACCTGCCACACGCACACATGGACGTATGAGGACACGTTGGGAGTGGCGATGGTGGCGTATGTGCGGACGGTGTGCCGAGAGCTGGACACGGTGCGTTACAGCGAGTGGAGTGAGGGGGTGGAGTGGCGACCGAGGCAGAGAGTGGCGGAGGCCGAGGGGTGCGGGCTGAGGCTCGTGCCGAACCCTGCGTCGGAGTGGGTGGAGGTAGAGACATCCGGGGAGGTGGAGAGGATAGAGGTGTACGACATGGGAGGGGCGAGGCGCCGGGAGCTGCCGAGAGGCACGTCGGGCTTCAGTGTGAGGGGCTGGGCGAGGGGCACGTACATGGTGGTGGTGCGGACAGCGGAAGGGAGCCAGACGCGCCGACTGGTGGTGGAGTAGCCCGGAGGCAAGGCCGTGGAGTGGCAGACCCCAAGGCCATGCGGCAGTTAATTAAAGAATCAACATGCAATCAATCACAACAAACACAAACAACGAACAGTCATGAAAAAGATGTTTTTTATTATTATGCTGTTAGCGGCTGCGCCCGGGGCCTGGAGCCAGGCGGCAGTGTGGGAATACCCCGCCGTGTGGTCGGACACGACGATAGTGCGTCACAGCGCCGGCGGGGGCTATGTGGTGTACGCGCGCCAGGGGTCGATGCCGGCGACGGTGGCCTACCACGACAACGCGGGCGACACGGTGTACGAGGCGAGCCTGCCGTCGGGTGTGACGATAAACGACTTTCGGATCCTGGACGGCATAGTGTACGCCGGAGGGTCGTTGCGGCAGAGCGGCTACCAGGTTGGATTGCTGGGGTGCTTCTCGATAGCCGACCTGAAGGCGGGCAACTGCAATTTTTCGTGGATGTTGTTTTCCCACACGCCGATGAACCAGTATCCGTGCTTCAATCCCGGCAATTATGACATGGTCACCGGAGTGAAACGGTTGGAGGTGTTCGATGCGGGAGGGGTGCCGGTGGTGGCCTACATCTCGGACAATGTGATTATGACAGACATGCTTGACTATTCCAGCGTCAACTACCACCGAACAGGCTGCGGGGACGTGGCGTGTCCGTCGATGGCATGGAGTCCGAACCTGTACCACTACAACAAGGACGGGGCGGAGCATTACACAGACATCACGGTGACAGACAACCATGTGGTGGTGGTGTCGCGCGAGGAGGACTCGGACTATTTCTGCTTCGAGCTGTACGGCAAGTCGGCAGGCTTTGTCTCGCCATCCACAACACCGGTATATACGGTGTATCGGTTCAAGGACCACAAGGTGTACGGCCGTGTGATGGTGGCCGCGACAATGGGCGACGAGTTTGTGGCGGCCTACCATTACAAGGACCCAACAGGGAATACAGGCATGGCGCTGAGGCGGTTGAGTGTGAGCGGAGGGGTGCCGGTGCTGACGGGTGCCGTGGACATCCCGCTGCCCTATTCGGGCGTGCCGATGGATATGCGGGATGTGCGATACAGCGGGGAGACGAACAGCGTGTGGCTGCTCACAGACGACGAGAGCCCGGCGACAGGATTGTGGGAGCGTTATGTGCGCAGGATAGACATGGGCAATTTCGGTTCGGGGGTGTACGAGGAGCGGCATTATCCGGGACACAAGTTCCAATCGCTGGACAGGTACAGCGGCGGGGGATACATATCCAGCGGGGCAGGCGGGTCATCGCTGGCGGTGGGGGTCGAGGCGGTGCCTGGGGACTCGCCCTGCCGCATAATCAACGAGGTGCACGGGGCGGTTGTGACGCCGCGGATGTATTATTGGGGACACCATCTGTGTTCGGTAGAGATTGTTTATCTGCAGGGATTGATTTCGTCCACCATGCGTAAGGACAGGGTGGACAGGGTGTGCGGAGAGTGAGGCGGATTCGCGCCACAATGTATAACCAAGACAATGATCTGAACCATGAGAAAGACTTTTTTTGCAATCGTCATGCTGATGGCAGTCGGCCAGCTGCGGGCGCAGGAGTCAAAATATATACGAGTGGACACGCTGTACCGTCCCTACTGGCAGTTCGACTGGCGGTCGTGGATAGACACGGACAACACACATCCACTGTTAACAGAATGGGGAGCCTTCTGTCTGCCCTATCGCGACAGCTTGGATCCGTCGCACTGGACGCGGCCATGGATTGTTTGGGGCGACATACTGCAGTACAACTATGTCGACGAGCCCACCGATGTGTACGGGATTTCAATATGGCTCCATCATGAACATCATTATTCATTCGACAGGCCGGAGTATCTGTATCTGTATGAGACGACGACAGACTCGTCCTATATGCTGGAGCAGATTCCGTTTGACTATACGGGAGAGGTGGCTCAGTGTGACTCATTCCCTTGGCGCTTTGTCCCGGAAAACACCTGTGGGAACATAATGTCAACGTTTTTTGGCCTTGTGAACTACAGGTTTGATTTCTACTTTGAGAAGCCGGTCAGGGTGCAGGACTCGTTCTATGTAGGCTTTTCGCAGGACTGGTTCCGCCCCAGTCCGGACAATCCTCTCCCTGCGTCAGACCTTCGTCCATATCAAACAGTCATGACGACATCATGGACAAGTTCGCAGACAGGAGCCACAGACCAATACTATTCGCCCGACTCCTCGTGCTGGATAAGGAACAAGATGAAGGTTTTCTGGAAGCCAAACGACTATGACACGTCTTATTACTATGGACTCACGCCATCCAGCTATAATCTGAGGCCGTATGCGTGGTCGGACATTGAGGTGCCGGAGTTTTTCCTGGTGCTGCCGATATTCAGGGAGTATGACACGGTGTGGACGGTGGACACGCCGGCGTGCGCGCCGGTGCTGAGTTTCGGTCTGATGAGCCGTTACGGGAACACGGTGCGGCTGAGGTGGACGCACGACGGGGTGCACGACGAGTGGGAGGTGTCGTATGGGCCGCAGGGGACGGGGCCGGAGGAGGGGCGAAGAGCGACCTGCCACACGCACACATGGACGTATGAGGACACGTTGGGAGTGGCGATGGTGGCGTATGTGCGGACGGTGTGCCGAGAGCTGGACACGGTGCGTTACAGCGAGTGGAGTGAGGGGGTGGAGTGGCGACCGAGGCAGAGAGTGGCGGAGGCCGAGGGGTGCGGGCTGAGGCTCGTGCCGAACCCTGCGTCGGAGTGGGTGGAGGTAGAGACATCCGGGGAGGTGGAGAGGATAGAGGTGTACGACATGGGAGGGGCGAGGCGCCGGGAGCTGCCGAGAGGCACGTCGGGCTTCAGTGTGAGGGGCTGGGCGAGGGGCACGTACATGGTGGTGGTGCGGACGGCGGAAGGGAGCCAGACGCGCCGACTGGTGGTGGAGTAGTGTGTGGCTTATGAGAAAAAAGAAAAGGTCTTGGAATTGCGGCCAAGACCTTTTCTTTGTAGTAGCGGGAATCAGACTTGAACTGATGACCTCCGGGTTATGAATCCAGCGCTCTAACCAGCTGAGCTATCCCGCCATGGTGTGCCTTGTTTTTCTGTCAAAGCGGTTGCAAAAGTACTAACTTTTTGCGACATGACAAAATTTTTTTCTAAAAAAAATATGTACATACTATAAATGAATTTTTTACGTTAACAAGGGGAAAGAAAAAAAGACTACAAATGGCTTCAGAAGACAAAAAATTATACAGTAATTTTGACTACGATTCAGCACTGAGTGTACAGCAGGGTGTTAAACAGCCTGAGCAAGTGAATAATAGCTACCTTGAAAAGGTTCTTTCCCGCAAAAGGAAGGAGTTTACGGTGGATGAACTGGTGGCGGGGATAAGGGGCGGCGACAGGGCGATGCTGAGCCGTGCCATCACGTTGGTCGAGAGTTCACTCCACGAACATCAGCAGAAGGCACAGCAGGTGATAGAGTGTTGTCTTCCCTATTCGGGCAAGTCGGTCCGGCTGGGCATCACGGGGGTGCCAGGAGCAGGGAAGAGTACCACAATTGAGGCACTGGGCAAGTATCTCACCGGGCATAACCACAAGGTGGCGGTGCTGGCCATCGACCCCAGCAGCGAGCGGAGCAAAGGCAGCATATTGGGCGACAAGACGCGGATGGAGGAGCTCTCGGTTGATCCCAACGCGTTTATCCGGCCTTCCCCCTCGGCGGGATCGCTGGGCGGGGTAGCCCGCAAGACGCGTGAGATAATAGTGTTGTGTGAAGCCGCTGGATTCGATGTGGTGATTGTAGAGACGGTGGGCGTAGGGCAGTCGGAAGTGGCGGCGCACTCGATGGTGGACTTTTTCCTGCTGCTGCAGCTGGCCAACACTGGGGACGAGTTGCAAGGCATCAAACGCGGCATCATGGAGATGGCAGACATGATAGCTATCAACAAGTGCGACATTGATCCCATGAAGGCTGAGCTGGCGGCCACGCAGTTCCGCAACGCGCTTCATTTGTTCCCGATGCCGGAGTCGGGCTGGACGGTCAAGGTGCAGTTGTGTTCGGCTTATACACACCAAGGGGTGCAGGATTTGTGGCATAATGTGATGGAGTATGTCGCCTTTACGAAAGCAAACGGATATTTCTATCATAAAAGGCAGCAGCAGAATCTGCGCATACTGAACGAAACGATTGAGAACGGACTCCGCGACCGTTTCTATAGCTATCCCGGTATAGAGGAGCGAATTGCGCAGGTGAGTCACGATATTCTGGACAACAAAATCAGTGCTTATGCGGCGGCCGACATGCTGCTGAACAGCTTCAAGTAGGGTATGATTTATGTCCATATCCCTTACTGCCATCGGAAATGCACTTACTGTGCCTTCTACTCGGTGGTGACGGCGCGGGAGAAGCAGCCGTATGTCGACGCGGTGTGCCGTGAGCTGACAATGCGGCGGGATGAGGTGTCCAGTCCCGTGCGGACAGTTTATTTCGGCGGCGGCACGCCCTCGCTTCTCACGGCTGGCCAATTGGGTCAGATAGTGGACGTCCTGTACAAGGAATTTGACATGTCGGGTGTTGAGGAGGTGACGCTGGAAGCCAACCCCGAAGACCTCACTCACCATTTCTTGGCCGATTTGAAGGGTTTAGGGCTCTTCAACCGATTGAGCATCGGGGTCCAGTCATTCCACGATGAGGATTTGCGGATGCTGAACCGTCGGCATGATTCGGAACAGGCCGTCCAGGCAGTGAAGCGGGCAGTGGCATCGGGATTCGGGAATGTGAGCATTGACCTCATTTACGGTCTGCCAGGCCGAGGATACTGGTTGTCCAATCTTAAGAAGGTATCAGAGCTGCCTGTACAGCATCTGTCGGCTTATGCCCTGACACTGGAGCGGGGTACCATACTGGAACGGCAAGTGGAGCAGAGAAGGGTGGCTTTGCCTTCGGATGAAGAATCTGTGCAGCAATACGAAGCATTGCTTGAATGGGCAGCCGCGAATGGTTTTGAGCAGTATGAGATTTCCAATTTCTGCCGTCCAGGCTACAAGGCAGTCCACAACAGCCACTATTGGGACAGGACTCCCTATTTGGGGGTGGGGGCTGCGGCGCACTCGTTTGACGGGATGTGCCGCAGGTGGAATGTGGCCGATGCGGAACGGTACATTCAAAGTGTTGCCACAGGACATGTGGAGCACGACAGTGAGGAGCTTGGGGTGAAGGATGCTTACAATGAGTATCTTATGACTGCGCTGCGGACGGTGGCAGGTATTGAGAAAGAAAAGGTGGCAGAACCCTTTGTCGAGAGGCTGAGGAAAGGAATAAGCCGCTTTGTGGCAGTGGGGTTGATAGAGGAAACACCCACACACTTCCGTCCTACACGCCAAGGGTTGCTGCATGCTGACGGCATCGCCGCCGAGTTGTTTGTTTGATGATTATCCGTACCCGGTTTGAAGGCTATGCCTCATGACGGGCGCGAGAAGGCAGGGGCGTGACCGGCGATGTCGCCGCCGCAACTGTCGTGCCGTGCGCCAGTCACGCTGCTGAGGCAGTTGTTCTGCCGGGTGAGGCGCAGGTAGCCCAACAGGGCAAAGACGATAGCTTCTTTATAGTCGATGATATCGTCGGAGGGGACGGTGATTTTGCAGCCAGGGATGAGGGACTGCAGCCGAGCCATGAGGAATTTGTTTTTGGCACCACCGCCGGATACGAGGAGTGTGGAGATGCTGTGCCCTTTGATGGCCCATGAGATTTGGCGTGCAATATGCTCGACGGTGGTGCGAAGCTGATTCCGAGTGTCGTCAGGATTGGAGGATAGCAGGGGGAGAAATTGAGCAACGAACCATTCCTTGCCCAGCGACTTGGGAAGAGGCCGGCGGTAGTATTCCAATGCATCCATGCGTTCCAATAGGCTGTGGTCAGTGGCTCCGCTGCGCGCCAGTTGGCCGTTGTTGTCGTAAGGCTTGTCCACAATGCGTGCCAGATGATTGAGGGCCATGTTGCAGGGGCAGATGTCGAAGGCTATGCGAGTGCCGTCAGGGTCGTCGTATGATACATTGGAGAATCCTCCCAGGTTGAGGCACGCATCGTACTGGCCAAAAAGCAGGCGGTCGCCAATAGGCACAAGCGGGGCTCCCTGCCCCCCCAAGGCCACGTCGAGCGAACGGAAGTTATACACCACGGGAAGACCAGTCTCGGCGGCAATGGCATTGCCGTCGCCAATCTGGGCTGTAAGTCCCAGCGAAGGCTGGTGGAAGATGGTGTGGCCATGCGAGGCTATGGCATCGCATGGCCCAGGATGCTCCTGGCGGAAACGGTTTACCATCTGGCCGAAATAATGCCCCAGTTTTACATTGATGAGCGCATACTCATAGGCCGAGGCCTTCTCAAGGGTGGATAGGATTAGCGTCCAGTCCTGGCTGTAGGCATAGGTCTCGGCGGCAATCAGCCGGAAACCGTTTGAGTCAATCTCGCAATAGGCAATGTCCAAACCGTCGAGAGAGGTGCCTGACATGAGTCCTATTATTTTCATGGGTTTGGGTGTTTAATTAGTGAAACTGTTTGTTTGAGTTTGGGAAGATGTGAGAAGTATTCCATTGTCGGCAAGAGCCTGTTTAAGGTCTACAATAAAGTCCTGGTTGAAGAGCTCGATTCCGGGTTTGAAAAGATGGTTGCTGTTGCAGAAGTGGACAGTGTCGACGAGGGGGAGTATCTTGTAGCGATAGGGCCCCAAGGCTTTCATCTTGTCCTCAAACCACTCATGGTTTTTGAATGCCGAGCGCAGCTGGTAGGCATCCTGCACCTCGACAAGCATATATGGTATGCCGCGTTCTTTCAATAGTCCGAGGCAGCGTTTCAGGGCCTCCATCTGTTCTGGCCGGATTGTGAGGTTATGGGCCGAATAGCGTTTGCGGACAAACTCTTTGGTGTTAATCTCCACATATCCTCCTGCGACATATTCGGCATCGTCCATCACACTGTCTTCCACGAAATGCTCCAGCCGGTGGCGTATCTTTTGGTTATACAGGCTGTAGAGCCAAGTGTTGATAACCTTCATGTTGCCCGTGTGCCAGGCCATTTTGGTGGCCTCCCAGGTGACGGGGGTGTTGATAAGAAGGTCTACGGCACACTCCACGCCGTCGTTCTTCATGATGTCGGGGTGCACCTCGAACACCACAAATTTGGGGTTGAGACTGTCGAGGTAGGTCTTCAGCAGTACATAAGTCTGAATCGGAGTCTGGTTAGAAGAACCCAAGTTAAAGCAACTGAGACCTTGCGCCCGGTAGAATCGCGTGTCGAAAGTGCGGTAGCTGTGCGACGAGCCAAGAAACAGCACATCCACATTGTGGTAATTGCGTATGTCCTTCACGCGCGAGTTGAGGAATCCGCGGTTGCCCATCTCAGTGCGGGCTGTGCGCACCCATCCCCAGTCGCCCAGCGCAAAAAGCAGCAGCAGATAGACGGCCACCGTCGTCAGCGTAAAAAGAACCGTGTTGCGTACAAGTCGTCTCATCGCTCAGAATTGAAAATAGATAAATGGCATCTCGTTGGTGACCATATAGGCCCCGATCATAAAAATCAGTACGGTGTATAGCAGCCATCGCACAATGCGGTTGCGGGGTTGCCGCTGGAACTCATGCTCGGCGCCACGGTTCAGCCATTCCACCACAGTCATCACCGCCACCGCCACCAGCACCACCCATGCGTCCATGTTGGAAGTAAGAGTGGGTGTACCGTCAAAGAGGGTCGAGAACATGTGCGAATAATACTGCAAAGCCTGCTCGATGCTGTCTGCACGGAACAGTATCCAGCCCATCACAGCCAATACAAAAGTCAGCATCATCTGGCCCAGCTCGCGCAGCGAAGGCAGGACTCGGCCTGTGGCCACCACGTCGCGGTATTTGCGGTTCCGTCCCCTCACTATGAGCGGAAGAAAGAGCAGTGCATGATAAAGCCCCCATGCCACAAACGTCCAGTTGGCCCCGTGCCACAATCCGCTGACCAGAAAGATGACCATCGTGTTCAGCACCACGCGGGGTTTCGACACCCTGCTGCCCCCCATGGGGATATAGATATAGTCGCGGAACCAGGTGGTGAGTGAGATATGCCACCGGCGCCAGAACTCGGCAATGTCGCGGCTGAAGTATGGCACATCGAAGTTGCGGCGCAGCCGGATGCCGAACAGTTTGGCACACCCGATAGCGATGTCGCTATAGCCGGAAAAATCACCGTAAATCTGTATCGTGAAGAGCACTGCGGCCAGCAGCAGTGATGCCCCGTTGAACCAGTCGGGGTGTTCAAAAATATTGTCGACATAGAGGGCGCAACTGTCCGCCACCACCATCTTCTTGAAAAAGCCCCACAGCATTTGCCTGAGTCCGTCCACGGCGATGGGATAACTGAACCTCCTTTCCCTTTCAAATTGGGGCAGGAGGCTCGTGGCCCTCTCGATGGGCCCCGCAACCAACTGGGGGAAAAAACTCACGTATGCAATGAATGCCATCATGTTGTGGGTGGGCTTCAGGGTACCCCGGTAGACATCAATGCTGTAGCTGAGCGCCTGAAACGTATAGAACGAGATTCCCACCGGCAGGACGGCATGGAGCAGCATCCCCTCTGCCTTGCCGCCCAAAAAGGCATCGGCAAACGACTGCACAAAAAAATCGTAATATTTAAATGCCCCCAGTATCAGCAGATTGAGTACAATATTGCCCCAAAGAAAGAACTTGGGCGAGAGTCCTCCCTCCCTTGGGTGCGATTGCGCTTTCCCGATGGCCAGTCCGGAGGCGTAGCTGCACAAGGTAGTGAAGGCGATGAGCAGCAAAAAACGCCAGTCCCACCAGCCGTAAAACAGGTATGAGGCAGCCACCACAAAAGCGTTCTGCCACTCCAGCCGCTTGTGCAACAGCCAGTAGACTGCAAACACCGCTGGCAGAAAGACCATGAATTCTATCGAATTGAACAGCATAAAACGGCTGCAAAATTACAAAAAAAAGTTCATTCCTCACTTTTTTCACAGCCTGCGGCCCTTTTCATGCCCGCAAGAAGTGCCGTCGCCCCGGCCCGCTCCTGGCCGGCCTACCGCTCGCCGCGCCGTCCGCCAGACCGTCCCGCCCCGGTTGCGCACCCGCCGCCACAGGAGAAAAAAACAGTCATTCTGCATTTTCTTTTTGCCGTTTGAAAAAAAAATGCTATCTTTGCAAATTCAATGAATACTGAGTTCCTCAGTCCTCACATTTTTTAAAATAAGTAAAAATCAGCATAGTACTATGAAGAAGATTATCAACACCCCCAAGGCTCCTGCTGCTATAGGACCTTACAGTCAGGCTGTTTTGGCCGGCAACACATTGTATATCTCTGGCCAAGTGCCCATCAACCCCGCCACAGGCAAACTGGCCGAAGGCATCACCGAACAGACCGAGCAGGTGATGCAAAACATCAAAGCCATCCTCGACGAGGCCGGTTTCACCTTCCAGGATGTCGTCAAATCCACCTGCCTGCTGGCCAGCATGGACTATTTTAAACCCATGAACGAAGTCTACGCCAAGTATTACCCCACCGACTGCCCTGCCCGCGCAGCCTTTGCCGTGCAAGCTCTCCCGCTTGGCGCACTTGTCGAAATCGAGACCATTGCCGTCAAGCAGTGACCCCCTCTTTCCCACCAAGCCGGACACATGTAAACCCTATTGATTAAAAATAAATTACGATTATATGGATTTTAGTTTTTCCAAACAAGAACAACTTTTCCTGCAAATGATTCGCGAATTTGCAGAGAAAGAAGTCAAGCCCCTGGCTGCCGAAGTCGATGAAGAAGAGCGTTTCCCCATGGAAACGGTCCAAAAGATGGCCAAAATCGGCCTCATGGGCATCCCCGTGCCCGCCCAGTATGGCGGTGCCGGCGGCACCAACATCATGTATGGCATGGCCGTCGAGGAACTCTCCCGCGTTTGCGCCACCACCGGTGTCATCCTCTCCGCCCACACCAGCCTCTGCTGCGCTCCCATTCTCGAAGCAGGCACCGAGGAGCAGAAAATGAAATACCTCCCCAAACTTGCCAGCGGCGAGTGGATTGGCGCTTTCGGCCTCACCGAACCCAATGCCGGCACCGATGCCGCAGGACAGCAGACCACCGCCGTGCTTGAAGGCGACGAGTGGGTCCTCAACGGTAGCAAAATCTTCATCACCAACGGCAGCTACGCCAACGTGTTCATCATCATAGCCATGACCGACAAGAGTCTCGGCACCAAAGGCATCAGCGCCTTCATCGTCGAGAAGACCGACCCCGGTTTCAGCATTGGCAAGAAAGAGAAGAAAATGGGCATCCGCGGAAGTGCCACCACCGAACTGATTTTCGAAGACTGCCGCATCCCCAAGGACCGCCAGCTCGGCCAATTGGGCAAAGGCTTTGGCCTGGCCATGAAAACCCTCGACGGCGGCCGCATCGGCATCGCCTGCCAGGCACTCGGCATTGCCCAAGGCGCCATGGACGAAACCATCCGCTACACCAAAGAACGCAAACAATTCGGGCGCAGCATCAGCCAATTCCAGAACACCCAGTTCCAGATGGCCGACCTCGAAACCAAAGTCCAGGCCGCCCGTCTGCTCTGCCGTTCCGCCCACTACAAAAAAGACCTCGGCCTGCCCTATTCAGCCGACGCGGCCATGGCCAAACTCTTCGCGGCCGAGACTGCTATGGAAGTCACCACCAAAGCCGTCCAATTCCATGGCGGCTACGGCTACACCCGCGAATACCCCGTCGAGCGCATGATGCGCGATGCCAAAATCACCGAAATCTACGAAGGCACCAGCGAGGTTCAGCGCATGGTCATCGCCGGTAAACTCTTCAAATAAATCGGTCCACTGTTAAACAATAAGATTATCACAACATGAATATAGTAGTTTGCATAAAACAAGTGCCGGACACCACCGAGGTGAAAATCAACCCCCAAACCGGCACCTTAATCCGCGAGGGCGTCCCCAGCATCATGAACCCCGACGATAAAGGCGGTCTGGAATTCGCCCTTCAACTCAAAGACAAATACGGTGCCCACGTCACCGTCATCACCATGGGACTCCCCCAAGCCGAAGCCATCCTGCGCGAAGCCCTGGCCATGGGAGTCGACCGTGCCATCCTCCTCACCGACCGCAAACTCGGCGGTGCCGATACCCTTGCCACCAGCAGCGCCATCGCCGGCGCCCTCCGCACCATGGACTACGACCTCATCATCACCGGCCGTCAGGCCATCGACGGCGACACCGCGCAAGTGGGTCCCCAGATTGCCGAGCACCTCGACCTCCCGCAGGTCAGCTACATGGAAGACCTCCAGTACGACGAAGCCACCAAAACCTTCACCATCCGCAAACAGATGGAAGACGGCTACCAAATCCTCCAGATGCAGGCCCCCTGTGTCGTCACCGCCCTCGCCAGCGCCGTGCAGCCCCGCTACATGACCGTCAGCGGCATCGTCGGAGCCTACGACAAGGAAGTCGAAGTGTGGGGAGCCGACCGTATCAACGTCCCCGAAGACCGCATCGGCAAAGCCGGTTCGCCCACCTCGGTGTTCAAATCGTTCCCCAAACAGCTCAAACCCGCCGGACAGACCTTCGAAGTCTCGCCCGAGGAAGCTGTCGAACTCATCATCAATAAACTGAAAGAAAAACACATTATCTAATAGCCATGAATTTACAAGATTATAAAGACGTATACGTATTTGCCGAGCAGCGCGACGGCGTCATCCAGAATGTTGCTCTTGAGCTGTTAGGTAAAGCTCGCGAGCTGGCCGATGCCAACAACGAGAAAGTGGTTGCCATCCTCCTTGGCAAGAACATCAAAGCCCAGGCCCAGACCCTCATTGCCGCCGGAGCCGACAAAGTGCTCGTGGTCGACCACGACCTGCTGGCCACCTACCTCACCGAGCCCTACACCCAGGCAATCACCCAAATTATCAAAGAGCAGAAGCCCAGCATCCTCCTGATTGGTGCCACCACTATCGGCCGCGACCTCGGCCCCCGTGTCTCCGCGCGCAACGTCACCGGCCTCACCGCCGATGCCACCAAACTCGAAATCAGCGACGACGAAGCCCACGAGTTCCGTATGACCCGTCCCGCCTTCGGCGGCAACCTTATGGCCACCATCCTCTGCAAACAACACCGCCCGCAGATGTCCACCGTCCGTCCCGGCGTGATGCAGAAACTCACCCCCGACCCCTCGCGCAAAGGCGAAATTGTCGACTACACCGTCCAGTTCGACGAGCAGAAAATCAGCCGTGTGAAAATCGTCAAGACAGTCAAGGAAGAGAAAGTCGTCACCGACATCAGCCAGGCCAAAGTCCTCGTCAGCGGCGGCCGCGGTGTGGGCACCAAAGACGGATTCTCCAAACTCGAGGCCCTGGCCAAAGAACTGAAGGGCGAAGTGTCCAGCAGCCGTGCCATGGTCGACGCCGGAGTCATGGACCAGAGCCGCCAAGTGGGCCAGACCGGCAAAACCGTCCGCCCCAACCTCTACCTGGCCTGCGGCATCAGCGGCGCCATCCAGCACCTCGCCGGCATGGAAGAGAGCGACCTCATCATTGCCATCAACAAGGATAAGTTTGCCCCCATCTTCAGCGTGGCAGACCTCGGAATCGTTGGCGACCTCCACAAAATCGTCCCCATGCTTACCGAGCGCCTCAAATCAATGCAGAAATAAAACAGTTGAATTTTGTTTTCATGGTGAGACCTCAGCCTCAATTGGCTGAGGTCTCCGTTTATGCTATTTTAGCGAATTTCAAATGTTATTTTGCGAAAAAAATTGAACTTTAATGTTGCCAATTCAAAAAAAAATAGTATTTTTGCATCCCAGAAAAGAATTACGCTTTGTATTCAGAATGACGCTTAGTTATTAGTAATATATTAATAGTTCAGTATTATGAGAGTAATCATTACAAAAGACTACAAAGACATGTCTTTATGGGCAGCCAACTATGTCGCCCAGCGAATCATCGATGCCAACCCCACACCCGAGAAACCGTTCGTCTTGGGTTGCCCCACCGGCAGCTCCCCCAAAGGTCTCTACCGGCATCTGATTGAATTGAATAAGAAGGGTGTAATCAGTTTCCAGAATGTTGTCACCTTCAACATGGACGAGTATGTCGGCCTCGACGTGAACCATCCCGAAAGCTATCACAGCTTCATGTGGAACAACTTCTTCAGCCACATTGACATCAAGAAAGAGAACGTCCACATCCTCGACGGCAATGCCCCCGACCTCCAGGCCGAGTGCCAGCATTATGAGGAGATGATCGCCCAGGCCGGCGGCGTAGACCTCTTTATGGGCGGCATTGGCCCCGACGGGCACATCGCCTTCAACGAACCCGGCAGCAGCCTTGCATCCCGCACACGCGTCAAGACCCTCACCACCAACACCATCCAGGCCAATTGCCGCTTCTTCGACAACGATGTGACCAAAGTGCCCAAACAGGCCCTCACCGTCGGTGTAGGAACGGTAATGGACGCCCGCGAGGTTCTGATCCTCTGCAACGGCCCTGCCAAGTCCAGAGCCCTCCACCACATGATTGAGGAAGGCGTCAGCCACATGTGGACAGCCAGCATGCTCCAGATGCACCGCCACGGCATCGTGGTCTGCGACGAGGAGGCGTGCGAGGAACTGAAAATCAGCACCTACAACTATTTCAAGGACAAACAGCAGTTGGAGGGTGTTATCAACGCCTACATCCACCGTTTTGAATAATAATTGTCGTAGATTCCATTCTAAAGACCGCTTCGGCGGTCTTTTTTTTGTTCTTGCATTGCCTTCGGGCCGCCTATGGGCAGAAAGACGGGGTTCGCCCTAAGTCCGATACTTTTGCCTCCCTTGTCTATCATTTAGATCTCATTTCAATGTCCGCCACCCGAAGAAATCGGTTGGCGGAAATGGCGGTCTGGCGTCGGGCTATCGGACTGGGGGTGGCCTTGCGGCGTGCGGGGTGTGCGGATGGTGGATCGAGGTGTGGGACGCGGGGGCGGCGCAAGGTGGCGAGGGGTTATTCGGAGGGGGATTGCAGCAGGGGGGCGTATTTCTTGAGCCAGGTGAGCTGTTTTTTGGCGTAGTGCCAAGTGTTGAGGCGTATGGCGTCGGCCACTTGCGAGCGTTGGGCCTCGGTGAGCGGGATGGGGGTGGAGCCAGACGTCTGCCAAAGGGCGAAGAATTCTTTGTAGCCCACGGTGTTGAGGGCGTTGAGGTGGCGGAGGGGGAAAAGGGTGCGGGCTTCCTGTTCGAGTCCGAGTTGCATCATTTGGTCTACCCGGCGGTCGATGCGCTGGCGCAGGAGGTCGCGGGGGTGGTCGATGACGGTGGTTTCGACGCGGAAGGGGCGCGACGGCGAGGGCTGGTTGATGAGTTGGCTGTAGGGTTTGCCGGCGGTGAGGGTGACTTCGATGGCGCGCTGGATGCGCACGCCGTTGGCGAGGTCGACAGTGTGGTAGTAGTCGGGGTCGAGGGTGCGGAGCATGGCGCGGAGGCTTTCGACTCCTTCGGTGTTGAGTTTGTGCTGCAGTTGGCGGCGCAGGTCGGGGTCGGGGTCGGGCAGGGGGGATATGCCGTGGCAGAGGGCTTGGATGTAGAGGCCGCTGCCGCCAACGGCTATGACGGTGTCGTGGGTGGCGAAGAGGGTTTGGAGTAGGGCGAGGGCGTCTTGCTGGTAGCTGAAGACGTTGTAGGGGTCGGCTACGGAGCGGCAGGCGATGAAGTGGTGGGTGGCGGCGGCGAGTTCGTCGGCGGAGGGGCGGGCCACGCCGATGTCGAGTTGGCGGTAGAACTGGCGCGAGTCGCATGAGACGATTTCGGTCTGCAGTTGCTGTGCCAGCCCGATGGCGAAGGCGGTTTTGCCCGCGGCGGTGGGTCCGAGTATGAGCTTAAGGGTTTTGATGGTCGGCGGGGTGTGGTGTGTCGGCGGGTGTGGCGGGCTGGAGGCCCAGTTCGGCGGCTTTTTGCAGCATGAGTTGCCAGGCGTCGGCGCGGTTGTTGGGGATGAGTCCGTCGAGGATGGAGTCTTTGATGGAGTCTTTGATGATTCCGATTTCTTTGCAGGGCGGGAGGTTGAAGGTGCGCATGATGTCGTCGCCGCTGACGGGGGGCTGGAAGTTGCGGATGCGGTCGCGTTCTTCGAGTTCGACGAGTTTTTGGCGCACGAGTTGGAAGTTTTTCATGTAGCGGCGCACTTTGTCTTCGTTTTTGCTGGTGATGTCGGCCTGGCAGAGTGTCATGAGGTCGTCGATGTCGTCGCCGGCGTCGAAGAGGAGGCGGCGCACGGCCGAGTCGGTGACTTGGTCTTCGGCCAGGATGATGGGACGCAGGTGGAGAAGGACGAGTTTTTCGACGTATTTCATTTTGTTGTCGAGGGGGAGGCGGAGGCGGGTGAAGATTTTTTTGACCATCCGGCTGCCGCGGACTTCGTGGCCGTGGAATGTCCAGCCGAGTTTGGGGTCGTAGCGTTTGGTGGCGGGTTTGCCGATGTCGTGGAGGATGGCTGCCCAGCGGAGCCAGAGGTCGTCGCTTTGGGTGGCTACGTGGTCGAGGACTTCGAGGGTGTGGTAGAAGTTGTCTTTGTGGCCGCGGCCGTCGACGGTGTCGACTCCTTTGAGGTTGCTGAATTCGGGGAAGATGAGGGGCATGAGGCCTGTTTTCTGCAGGAGTTTGAATCCCAGCGAGGGGGAGGGGGAGAGGATGATTTTGTTGAGTTCGGTGGTGATGCGCTCGGCCGAGACGATGCGGATGCGCTGGGCGTTGCGCTGTATGGCGTCGAGGGTTTCGGGGAGGATGCGGAACTGGAGTTGGGAGGCGAAGCGGATGGCGCGCATCATGCGGAGGGGGTCGTCGCTGAAGGTGATGTCGGGGTCGAGGGGGGTGCGGATGAGGCCTTGGTCGAGGTCGCGGATGCCGCCGAAGGGGTCGAGGAGTTGTCCGAAGGTGTCGGCGTTGAGGGAGACGGCCATGGCGTTGATGGTGAAGTCGCGCCGGTTTTGGTCGTCCTGCAGGGTGCCGTCTTCGACGATGGGTTTGCGGCTGTCGTGGCGGTAGCTTTCGCGCCGGGCTCCGACGAATTCGACTTGCCAGATGGTGTCGCCTTGGCGGCAGCGGAAGGAGGCGGTGCCGAAGTGTTTGAAGACGGCGACTTGGATGTTGGGGTTGATGGCTTGTGCGGTGGCTTGCGCCAGTTGGATGCCGTTGCCGACGCAGACGATGTCGATGTCGGTGCAGGGACGGTGGAGGAAGTGGTCGCGTACTACGCCTCCCACGGCGTAGGCTTGTACGCCCAGCCGGTCGGCGGTTTGGCCCACGGTTCGGTAGATGGGGTTGTCCAGTATGAGGTCCATTGTGTATGTGAGGTGTGGCGGGACGCGGGGTCCCGCCGGGGGTGGGTTATTTGCTGGTGGTGGGTTGGCTGGAGTAGTCGAGGGTGTTTTCGAGGTTGCCTTCTTCGTCGTAGAATTCCCAGATGCCTATGCGTTTGCCCGACTGGTAGTTGCCTTGGTAGAAGGGGATGCCGTTTTGGCGGTAGACGATGTAGGGGCCGTCTTCGAGGCCGTTGGCGAAGTTGGCCTCGACTTGGGGGTTGCCGTTGGGGAAGTAGAAGAATACTTTTCCGTTGCGGACGCCGTCGGTGAGCCGCTCGGTGCTGCGGACGGTGAAGTTGCTGTAGAATTGGATTACGTCCTGGTGTTTGCCTGAGCAGAAGGATACGGTGCTGGGGGTGCCGAGGGAGCCCATGTCGGAGACGGTGACGGAGTCGAGTTGGCCGTCGTAGTAGGGCTGGCCATTGCGGTTGAGGAAGACCCAGTCGGACCCGAAGCTGTGGTTTTTGGTGAAGTCGCCGCTGGCAAAGAGTTGGCCGTTGTCGAAGTAGTAGCGCCAGATGCCGTCGGGTATTTCGGGCTGGCCGGAGAAGGTTTTTTCGAACTGCAGTTGCCCGTTTTCGTAGTACATGCGCTCGCCGACCCGGACGGGGGATTTTTTGTCGCCTTTGACGAGGAAGACGAGCATGGGTTTGCCGTTGGGGTAGGATTGGATGGTTTCTTCGCGCACCCGGTTGCAGGAGGGGAGCATCAGGATGGATGCGAGAAGGATGAGGATGGTGGGTTTGAAAATGGTTTTCATGTGTTTGGGTTGCTTATTAAGGGGTTTGCGGATTGGTTATTTGGCACGGAAGTAGATGCTGATGGGGACGCCGTGGAAGTCCCACATTTCGCGCATGCGGTTCTCGACGAAGCGTTTGTAGGGGTCGCGGATGTATTGGGGCAGGTTGCAGAAGAAGACGAATTGGGGGTAGGGGGTGGGGAGTTGGGTGATGTATTTGATTTTAATCCACTTGCCTTTGACGGCAGGAGGGGGGTTCTGCTCTTTGACGATGGGGAGGAGGAGGTCGTTGAGTTCGCTGGTGGAGATGCGGCGCGAGCGGGATTCGTAGACTTGTTTGGCGGTTTCGAGTACTTTGAAGACGCGCTGTTTGTTCAGCACGCTGGTGAAGATGATGGGTACGTCTTCGAAGGGTGTGATGCGGCTGCGGATGAGGTCTTCGAATTGCTTGTGTGTATGGTTGTCTTTCTCAATGAGGTCCCATTTGTTGACAACGATGACGATGCCTTTGTTGTTGCGCTGGATGAGGGAGAAGATGTTGAGGTCTTGTTGTTCGATGCCTTGGCTGGCGTCGAGCATGAGGATGCAGATGTCGCTGTTTTCGATGGCGCGGACGCTGCGCATGACGGAGTAGAATTCGAGGTCTTCGTTGACTTTGGATTTTTTGCGGAGGCCGGCGGTGTCGACAAAGTTGAAGTCGAAGCCGAACATGTTGTAGCGGGTGTAGATGCTGTCGCGGGTGGTGCCGGCGATGGGGGTGACGATGTTGCGTTCCTGGCCGGTGATGAGGTTGATGAATGAGCTTTTGCCTACGTTGGGGCGGCCCACTACGGCTATGCGGGGGAGGCCGTCGTTCTGGTCGGGCTCGCCCTCGCTGAAGTCTTGCACTACGGCATCAAGGAGGTCGCCGGTGCCGCTTCCGCTGACGCCGGCAATGGGGATGGGGTCGCCCAGCCCAAGGGCGTAGAATTCGGCCAGGCCGTCCATTTCTTTGGCGTTGTCGACTTTGTTGGCCACCAGCAGTACTTTCTTTTTGCACTTGCGGAGCATGGCGGCCACGTCTTCGTCCATCGGGGTGAGGCCTTCGCGTGCGTCGACCAGGAAGAGGATGATGTCGGCCTCGTCGACGGCGAGTTGGACTTGTTTGCGGATTTCGGTTTCGAATTCGTCGTCGCCCCCCATCACGTAGCCACCTGTGTCGATGATGGAGAAGTATTTGCCGTTCCAGTCGGATTTTCCGTATTGGCGGTCGCGTGTCACGCCGGAGGTTTGGTCGACGATGGCCTGCCGGCTTTCGGTCAGTCGGTTGAAGAGGGTGGATTTACCCACGTTGGGGCGTCCCACGATTGCTACTATGTTGCTCATGTGTGTGTTGTCTTGTGTTTAGGTTTTGTGGTGTATTATCTGTGTCCGTAGAGGTTGATTCCGAAGTAGAGGTGGGCGGCCCGCATGTCGACCAGTTTGAGGCTTGAGACGTAGTCGGCGGCCACGTAGAGTTGCAGTGAACGGAAGGGGTTGACGCTCAGTGCCAGTCCGGGGTTGAAGAAGTTCCAGTTGTCGCCGTCGTAGGCCACGGAGTTGGCCACCGTGAGTTCAATCCAGTCGAAGAGGCTGGCGTTGAGTGAGACGGAGTTGTTCATGCGGAAGGCTCCGGTTTCGATGTCGTTGAATAGTCCGCCTTCCACTTCGCCATGGAAGAGATAGCCTATTTTCAGGGTTTTCAACAGGCTGAAAGAGGCTCCGAGGAACATGCGGGTGGGCGGGGTGAAACGGAAGGATTGGGGTGTCAGTTGGCAGTCCAGGCGGTGCAAGAGGGTGTCGGCCCAGCCGGTGAAGTAGTCTTTTTCTCTGATTCGGCTGATGTCGAAGCCGTCGAACTGGATGGGGTGGTTGTCGGCTGGGGGGGTGATGACGGTTGCGTAGTCGGACCATGTGATGCCGGGGCCGAGGTCGAGGAGGCTGGCGCTGATGTCGATGTTGAAGAGTGTGAATTTGGCACCGAGGTCGAAGGTGAAACCAAGATTTTCGGGCAGGAAATGAGGCAGGAGGGTGTTTTCGTGCATGTAGACATCGTCGGTGAGGGGGGCAGGGATTGAGCTGTGGGCTAAGTAGTCCATCGTGAGCGACATGCTTGAGGTGTCGGCGGCGGTGTTGATGTCGACGGTGAGGTGGTCGATGGAGGCCATGGCGATGCCGCCAAGCATGTTGAAGCGGGCCCCAAGGGTCAGAGGGAAGTCGGACAGGCGGTAGGCAATGCCGGCAGAGGCGTAGGCGTAGGCCATGGCATGGGCGGGGAGGGTGGTGCCGAGTTCGAGATGGCGGTTTTCGTTCAAGTTGCCTTCGGTGAGGATGCGCGTCAGTTCGATGGGCAGGGTGACTATGCCGTTGACGCGGGCGCCGGCATCGAGGGTGAAATGGAGCCGCTGCCCAATCGAGAATCCAATTCCCAGCAGGTTGATGTCACTGTTCAAGCTGAAGCGGAATTTGCGGTCGGCGATGAGCTGGAGGAAGTCGGTGGTGTTGAATACTGTGACGTGCCGGACGGGGTCTTCCTGCAGGTTGAGGTCGCTGAAGGAGAAGGGGAGGGAGAGGTCGGCATTGGTGCGGGCTATGGATACATACCATTTGGCCGATTCGGGGAACATGGCGGGGTTGAGGCTGCTGCTCCAGGGGGAGGCGAAGGCATGGTAGAAGATGCCGTTGTCGCTGAGGGTCTGGGCCGGGGTGCGCGGCACAGGGATGAAGGCTGCCATGAAAGCTATGGTAACAAGTATTTTGGAGGTTTTCTTTTTCATGGCTGGCGAGTTATCGGGTGATGACAATCGGGTCGGTGGAGAAGTGGACGTGGGGCGCAAGAACCACTCGTGCTCTCAGTTCGATGCTGTCCTGGCCTTGGATGGACACTGTGGGTAGGGCTTCGTCAGTGCCTTCGGTTGAGGAGTCTGCGGCGACGCGGTAGGCCAGATGGCGGGTCTTTTTGAGGTTTTTGAGCAGGGCGAAGTCGATGGGGATAGTTATACATGTGCGGCTGGATTCGCTTGCCACATAAGATTCGAGAAGTTCGGACTCGCTCAGTTTGGCGCCTTGAATGATTTGTTCGCCGTGGAGCAGATCGTCGGTGAGGGATGCCCGGTTGGAGTCGAGCAGTGCAAGGTTCATTTTCAGCGTCAGGGGAATCATATTGCGGGCTTCGATCACGATGTAGCTGGTGGAGTCGAGGGTGAGATAACGTTCCACTTCATTCAGGATGGAGTCGGCAACCTCGAAGGGCAGACTCCACTCGACAGTGTCGGAGTGGTTGATGTTTTTGCAATGGAATTGCATGGGGAATTCGGCTATGCAGCGCGTGTCGGCGGTGATGCTGTCGAATCCGATGGATTTCAGGTATTCCTCGCCGCTGTCGGAGAACATGTTCTCGGTGGGTATGGCGGTCACGAGGCGCAGAGAATACCTGATGTATTTGGGCTTGCGGTTGACGATGGCGCTGATGTCGTATTTGTCCAAGATGTTGATTTTTTTGCCATGGATTAGCTCCACTTCCTTTATCCGCTGGGGTTGGTCGGACAGGGGGATGACGGGACTGAAACCGTCGGCGCAAACTACGTTCAGCATGATGGAATCAAGCGAGAGGTTGATGCCATGGTTGAAGTTGAAGAGGGCGGAATCGTTGACGAAGCCGTCCACGAATGTCGAGGCCGACACGTAGAGCCCTTTTACGTACAGGTCGTCCCCCATCTCTTCGAGGGAGCTGAAAAGGGGAAGTGCCAGTCTGCCCCGAATGTGATAGTACATGCGGAGGGTGTCGTCGTCGCCAGCCTTCGAGGGGACGGTTTTGACGTCGTCATAGTCGTAGACGGAGTGGAGTGTGTCCATGTAGCGCATGGAAAGGAGGCCGTTTTCGTCGGAATATAGCTGAAACAGTCCGATGGTGTCTATCCAAGACAACAGGTCGTTCACCGTCACCGACCACTTGGCAGCAGGTATCGCCCATACGGGATCCATGTCGCCCTCAAAAACTATTGGTTGCTTTAACTTATCGAATTCTTTCGTGCAGCCGGACAGGAACACGCTGGCAATAAGTGTGAACAGAATAATTTTGAGCCTCATAAAAAAACTTTTGTGTTTCTATTTGAAAATGCAAAGATACAAAAAAAAAATGTATTTTTGCATTTTGGAATTTGCAATTCTTGTTTTTATGAAAAAGTGTCTATTATTGGCGGTTACAGTATTGTCAGTGTTCATTCTCCGTGCACAGACGACGTTCACTTATCTTGAGCGCGACACGTTGTCGCTCAAACTGGACGTGTACCAACCTTCGACCCCCCGTGCGGACAGGGCTTGTGTGGTCTATGTTTTCGGAGGGGGATTCATTTCGGGCGAACGGGACAACGACCATTCGAAGCAGTGCTGCCGTATGCTTGCCGACAAAGGGTTTGTGGCAGTGGCGATAGATTACAGACTCTATTTGAAACATGCACCCCAAGTGCCGTTGATCAAGATGCATACCCTTTTTGATACGGCCATCCGCTATGCTGTCGAAGATTGTTCAGCCGCCATCGCCTGGCTCTGCGGACATGCCGAAAGCCTGGGCATCGACACCTCCAAGATTATCCTCACGGGCAGTAGCGCCGGGGCAATCACAGTGTTGCAGACCGATTACTGCCGTTGCAATCAGCTTCAGCCCGCAAGTGCCCTGCCGCCAGCCTTCAGGCCTGCGGCGGTGATACCTTATGCTGGAGGAATCTATTGCGCCAACGGCAAGCTGAAATATGCCGTCCCGCCGGCGCCCACTTGTTTCTTTCATGGTACATCCGACCGCATAGTCAACTACAACTCCTTCAGGGGGTCACTGAGCAAAGCTCTTTTCGGAGCCAACAAGGTGGCGCGTGTTTTCAAGAAGCAAGGATACAGCCACTGGATTTTGCGTTTCGAAGACCGCGGGCATGAGATAGCATCCGCCCTCCCCCAAACTATCGAGGAGTTTTGTGCCTTTGTCGACGCTTCGTTCAAAGGCCGTGTCATGAACTATGATGCCACTTGCACCGATTCTACAATCCCTGAGACCAAGTGGTCGCACGTCCACCTTTTGGATCTTTATAAACATTAAAATATACATTTATGAAACACAACCGTTTATCAATTGTGGCATGCGTAGCTTTAGCATTTGCCATGGCAGCTTGCGGCAACAACAATGCCGAGCCAGCCGAAACAACCCAAGACAGCCAGCAGCAACCCGAAACTGTCCAGCTTCAGGATCTCAGCAGTCGCACTCAGATGGGTGCCAACCTTTTCATCACCCCTCAGCCCGCACTGATGATTGGAACCTATGATGAGAACGGCAACCCCGACGTCATGATGGCCGCATGGGGTGGGCAGTGCGACGGCAACCAGGTCTGCTTCCGTCTCTCACCCCACCGCACCACCACCAATCTTCTCAAAACAAAAGAATTCACTCTCGCCTTCGCCACTCAGCGCGACATAGCCCAGAGCGATTATTTCGGTATGGTTTCGGCCAACGACGTGCCCGACAAGGTGGCCAAAGCCGGTTTCACCGTCACAAAGAGCGCCAACATCAATGCCCCCATCATCAACGAGTATCCCCTCACCGTGGAGTGCCGCGTGGTGGAAATCATGGAGCGTAAAGACGGCGGCTGCTTTGTAATTGGCGAAGTGGTCAACACCATTGCCGACCCCTCCATCCTCACCGATGGCAAAATTGACCTCGACAAGCTGCAGCCCGTTGTGTTCGACGCCGCTTCCGTCAGCTACCGTTCGGTTGGAAGCTCCGTGGCCAAGGCTTGGGGCGCAGGCAGTGTCTTCAGCCAGCCTCAGCAGTAATCCGCGGCCACCAACGCTCGTCCATAAAGGATGACTGATTCTTGCCCACTGGCCTCAATGTCGCGTCCCTTCGGGACGCGCGCGGTGTTCCCCACCCGCCGCCGCACGGCGCTCAGCACGTGCAGTGCCATTGAGATTCAACCGCTTTGAGAAAGGGCAAAAATCAGTCATCCTTCATTCAGGAGCTATCGGAACATTGCAAAATCGCTTATTGTTATTTACATTGTATATTTATTCTGGTTACATTGTGTATTTATTCTGAATTGTTTCTGAAGCAGAAACAAACTACAATAAATATACAAATAATCTTCTGTCAGAGTACTGCAAAAGTGTAGGGCTTGCCGTTTCGGCGAGAATCAGCCCGGATTTCGGACCGCTGGCGTTTGTTGCTTTCGCGTTGAAAGTTCCGGCCGGCCGAATGGAGCCCAGGGCATCCCTCACAAAAAGAGGTGATGATGCAGAGGGGGGAATGGCTTCAGGGCCTTCCCCCTTTGCTTATTTGTCTATGGTCACGTAGCGTAAGTCCAAGTTGTTCATGGCGTTGCTTTTCAGCCCATGCACATTCTTGTGGGTGAAGTGGAGCACTTGGTCGTAGTACAGCACCACTACGGGCGCTTCCTGCATGATCAGGCTGTCCATGGTGCGGTAGAGGGCGATGCGTTCCGTGTCGGAAGTGGTTTTCTTTGAGCGTTCATAAAGCCTGTCGTATTGCCGGTTGGCGTAGCGGGTATAGTTCGACCCGGCGGGGCAGCGGTTGGGGCTGTAGAAAAGTGACAGGTAGTTCTCCGCATCGGGGTAGTCGGCAATCCAGCTGCCGCGGAACCAGGCACTTTTGCCTTGGGCTATCTGTTCCCGCAAGGCGGCAGGAGGGTTTACGTCCACTTTGATGTCCATGCCCAGCAGGCCCAGTTGCTGCTGGATGTATTTGCAGAGGTCGAGATAGGCCGAGATGGTGGAGAGGGTGATGGTGGGGAGGCCTTTGCCTTGCGGATAGCCAGCCTCGGCCAGGAGCTGGGCGGCCTTGGAGGGGTTGTAGCTGTAGCCATAGCCGCTCACGGAGTCGAATCCCGGCAACCCTTGTGGCACCATGCCCCCGCATCCCGGCGCTCCGATGCCGTTGCGCAGGTAGCGCATCATCTTCTCGCGGTCGAAGCCGTAGTTGATGGCTTGCCTGATGCGGCGGTCGCTCAGGGGGCTGGAGGCTCCCTCCATGCGGAAGCCGAGGTATTCGGTGTTGAGGAAGGGGGTGCTGACCATGTCAATGCGGTCGGCATATTTGGCTTTCAGCTGGCCTGTCCGGGTCAGGATTTCGTCTTTGTACGATGCGTCGAGGGAGTTGAGAAAGTCCAGGTTGCCTTTGATGAACTCGAGGAAGTTGGTCTGCTTGTCGACAATGAAGGTGACGGCCACGGCGTCGAGATAGGGGAGGCGGCAGCCGCTGCTGTCGCGCTCGAAATAGTTTTCGTTGCGCCGCATCACCAGTTTGACATTCTCTTTCCACAGTTGCATGTAGAACGGGCCTGTGCCGCAGGGGTGCTGGCGGAAGTCGGTGCCGTAGTGTTCCACCACCTCGCGGGGGACGACGCTGCAATACATCATGCCCAGTACGCTGAGGAAGGGGCTGAAGGGCTGTTTGAGCCGTATGATGAGGGTGGTGTCGTTTGGGGCCGCGAATGTGTCCACGTCGCGGAACACCCATCTCCCGGGCGATGCAGTTTCGGGGTCGGTGATGCGGTTAAAACTATATACAAAGTCAGCCGCTTTCACGCGGCGGGTGCTGTCGGCGGTGCCGAAGAGGGGGCTTTTGTGGAAGAGAACATCAGTGCGGAGCGTGAAGGTGTAGGTCTTGCCGTCGGGGCTGATGGTCCATTTGCTGGCTATGCAGGGCTGGGGCTGGAGTTGCTCGTCGAGACGGACAAGGCCGTTGTAGAGCTGGGTGCAGCCCCAAATGAGCGATTGGTCTTTGGCAAAAGCGGGGTCGAGGGTGGCGATGCCTGCCAACTCGTTGTAGCGGAATATCTGCTTACGGCTGTTGTCGGGCATCCGGCAGCCTGCAAGTCCCAGGATCAGGATGGATATCAGGATGATTCTCTGCTTCATGTCTTTGTCGGTTGTGTGTCGCAATTGCCTTTGCAAAGATACGTCTTTTTTTGATAAGATTTATGTGCGATTGTGCCCTTGTGTCAGAACGGAGTCGGTTCCGGCCCCAATAGCACAATCGCACACGGCTCGATTACTGCTGTATGGCTTTTTCGACAAGGCGGCGGCCAAGCTGGCGGGCGTTGTCGAGGTCGATGTGGAAATGCTCGTCGCGGTAGTGGCGTTTGTCTTCCTCGCTGAAGAGGTTGAAGTCGTAGCGGCTGTAGTCGTTGAATTGGTAGGTGTTGAAGGCGTAGAGGGTCTCGCTGTAGCCGAAGATGTCATCCATCACCTTGGCGTTTTCTTCCAGGATGGCGGGGTAGCCGATTTGCTGCATGTAGTCTTTGGGGCAGTTCATGGTGAGAATCATGGCGGTGGGGATGACTTTGTCGCGCAGGGTGATGTGGCGGCCGTTTTCATACATGTAGGTGCCGACAGGGAAGAGCCAGCGCTCCATGAATGAACGGATGTCGCCGGTGGGGTAGCTGTAGTAGACTGGGGAGCCGAGGACGATGACATCGGCCTGCCGTGCGCGTTCCAGCACGGGGCGCAGGTCGTCCTTGATGGCGCAGATGCCGTTGGTCTTGGAGTTCTTGATTTTGCAGGCGAAGCAGCTTTTGCAGCCATGGAAATTGATGTCGTAGAGGTGTACCATCTCGCATTCGGCACCGGCCTCGCGGGCGCCCTGCATGGCGCTTTCAAGCATTTTGGCAGTGTTCCAGTTCTTGTGGGGACTGCCGTTGATAAACATTGCTTTAGTCATAATGTAGATGTCGTTTTGTTTAGTTTTTGAGAGTGCAAAGATACTACTTTTATTTTGATTAATCGAGGCCTTGCTCCCAGAAAGGCATACTGATAATTTTCCCGGTTGGGTGTTGCGGATGGGGATAGGTCGCTTTATGCTGAATGGTGTCTACTGCTGTTCAGCCATGTCGCGCCCAGAGGGGGCTGCCAGTTTTGTGGCGATGAAGATGGCAAGGGTGTAGTATCCAACCAATGAGATGATGAAAACAATGTCAATGATATTTACTGTGCCAAAGTGTTGTATGATATATAGTGTTGGAAATGCAGTAAATAGCAGGGGACACATGTATACGGTGTTCCGCCTACGGGCCTTTTCGTAGAGGGCGTAGGCTATGAGTCCAAGGAGGATTTCAACAACAACGGGGGCAAGCATCAGCCAGAAGACAACAACGTATGGATTCAGGTCTTCATCCGTTGAGCTCCAGGCGTTGAGGTTGCACAGAAGGAAGATGACCCAAACGCAGTGGCACAGCATGAAGAAGCCCATAATGATGCCAAAGAAAGAGATTTTCTTTTGTTTTATGGTCTGGATTAGCTTCTTCATGGTTGGGTTATCTTTCCAGGTGTATTATCTAACCTACAGATACAACATCTAATAGCATTATTAAGATGGATGACAGATGTGAATTAGATGGATTAAAAAAGCCGAGTGTTTGGACAAGAGTGTCCTTTTACTTGTTTAGTTGCAAGCCGTCTTTGAAGGCTTCGCCTATGCGTTGGGATACCTTGTAGTAGCCGTGGGTGTAGGGGTCGAAAGCGATGGCGTTGAGTGCTTCTATGTCCACTTTGCCGTCTTTCATCTTGTCGGCCTCGACGGAGGTCTGCAATACGCGTCCAATGACGCCCAGTCCTGTATTATCGCTTTGGTACTCAATAAACTCGCACTCAAGAGCGATGGGCAATTCGTTGATGATGGGGGCGTCTACCAATTGCGATTTGACTGCGGTGAGGCCGCTCTTGGCGAATTTGTCTTTTTCCTTGTGGCCGGACACTACGCCGAAGTAGTCGGCTTCCACCACATGTGCGGCATCGGCGATATGCACCACAAAGCCCTTGTGGCGTTTGATGTTCTCCACGGTCTTGTGGGTCTCGGTAAGGTTGAGGGCTACGCGCTCACGGTCGAGCATGGTGCCCCAGGCGGCGTTCATAACATCCACGCTGCCGTCCTCGTTGTAGGTGGCAACGAGCAGCACGGGCATCGGGAAAATGGCTTCGGTTACTTTGATGGGTTGTTTCATAGCGGGGTAAAGATTTGTTATTTCTTTTGATAACGTTGATTCGCCGAAATGATTGCATTCGTTGCGAGTTTTTTTCAAAATTATTGTCCGAAGATGTCGCTCTGTTTTAGCAGGCGGAGGGTTATCTGGCGGCCGTTGGCGGTGGTGACGGTGAGGAGGTAGGTGGCTTGGGGGCGGGAGGTCAAATCGAGCGTATACTGCCCGTTGCCCGTAGCAGTGAGGCGTACCTCTTCGCGGCGGCCTTGCATGTCGGTGAGGTAGGCGGAAACAATCTTGTTCGAGCCACAATACACCTCTACATGGTCAGTAAAGGGATTAGGATATGCGCGGATTCCTCCGTCTTCATCTGCCGAAAGGATACCCTCAGTGTCTTGACGGACTATTACTGTACGGGTGATTGGTGGGGCAGGCAGATAGTCGGCATCGCCCTCTTGTGTGGCAGTGATTTGCACCTCGCCCACCCGATGCAAGCAAAGGGTACTGCCATCGACAGTGGCCACCGTGCTATCGCCGCTCGTATAGCTGACGAGCAGCCCGCTGGTGGCGGTGGCAGTGAGTGCAACGGGGCTGTCGGCAAGGGTAAAACGCAAGTCCTGCTCCCAGTTGATGAACTGCTCCAGCATCGTGTGGGGTCTGTCCTCGCGGAACATGCCGAAAGCTGCTGCGCTGCCGCTGGAGCGGGCATTGGTGAAGTAGAACGTATCGAGGGTGATGTCCTTGTAGCGCAAGGTGTAGTCGAACAGCACACTGCCACCTTCGCGTGGGTAGTAATGATAGTCCCACAAGCCCAAGCAGTGTATGCGCATGGTGTCTGCCACCCGCCGGTCGGTCTGCCAAACGGCCATAAAGGAGACATCCTCCGATGGGTTTATCTGATAGGCGATGCTGGCATAAAGGCGGTTGTCATGCACAAAATGACGCTGGAATGATCCGCCGCAAGTCATGCCGGCCGCAGGCGACACGCCGTCGTCATCCCACCAGCCCGGACAGTAATGAGTGCCATAGTTGACACACTGGCCTGTCGCCTTGTCCAGTCGCAAGAAGAGAGGATAGCGATGATGCCGCTCGCTGTCGCCGCCGCGCTCAAACCACTGCCCGTTGCCGAAGAAGATGGTGTCCTCGTCAAAGAGGGTGTTGATGCCGCCCAGCACATACACCGAGCTGTCGCTCACGGTCACACTAGCATATCCGATATGGTTGTATGTCTGATAATTGTGACGGTCGTTGTAGAGGAAGTGTGGCTCATGTACCCACTGCACCGTGCCCGAGGTGTCGAACTTGACAACAAATGGATGATTATCCTTCTCTGCCTCCGCAAAGTGGTTCATCTGCACATAGTGTGTGCTGTCGAAATATATGCGGCAGGGGTATTCATACTCTATGCCCTCGTAACTCCACCATGGGGTTGGCGGGTTCAGTCCGTCGAAGTTGCCCGAAAGATACATGTTATCATCCTCGTCGGCATCAAATCCGTTAAAGTTCATATACCACTCAGCCTGCACGGCGCAAGTGTCCCAGATGCCGAATTGAGATAGAAAGCGGAGGTTAATGGCTGGAATGCCTTCCGACTCGAAGGCAACGAATTTGTGCCACAGCAGCCGCCCATGGGAATCGAACTTGTACATCATGGGCCGTGAACAGCTGCCTACCCCGCCCGAGTCGCCTAAGATAAAGTTGTACGGCAGCAAGAAGTCGCTGCGATAGGTGCTGTCGCCATTGTAGGTGATGACGGAATAGACGCTGTCGCGCAAGCCCGTCCAACCGCAGTTGAGCACCAAGTAAAGGCAACCCGTCTTATCGACATGCATCGCCACGGGGCCTTTGCCGAACAGGGTGGTGGGGTGCTGGCGGCTGTAGTACCATGTGTCGTAATAGGTGTTGTGGTGGTAGCCGGCACGGTCTTGACACTGCATATAGATTGTGTTCAGCACGTTGCCGTTCAAGTCCATTTTGGTGAAGAAGTTGAAACTACTTGTATATGGAGGCCGCCAATTGGCGGCAGGGGTGCTAAGAAAATCCCTTGCGCGTATCATTGTGTCGAAGAGCCACAGCCAACTGTCGTTACCATGCATTCCACATGTACCCAGCAGATAGAGGGTGTCGCCGTGCAGCTCCATCCACCCCGGGCGTGCCTGATAGTCGGAGCTCACCTCGCGCATCCAGAGGCGGTTGCCCAGCGTGTCGTACTTGGCAATAAACACATTATACTTACCTTGTCGGTACATCTCTTCTGTGAGGGTGGTGTCAAACCGCCCCTCCAAGCCGTAGAGCCCCTGCGTGCATTCGTCGCCAAAGCTGCCGTAATAATACACATAGCCCGAGTCGTCCACCTCGGTGCAATAGATTCCCTGCGAGGGATAGTAGTCGCGCTCATATCCGGCGAAGAACTTGACCCAGTCGTATTGACCGGTGAACGATTGCGCGGCAACCGTGTGTGATAAAAGCAGAATAACTGCAGCGTAAAATAGTTTCTTCATTTATCTGTTCTGATTTGTTCGAGGTAGGCTCTAATAATTGATTATTTTAAGTTTCTGGTTTAAGCGGAAAGCCTACTCTAACCGCTTCGCCAGAATTTGTTATTATTTGCAAAGTTATTTAGAGGTGCAAACAAGGTTGCATTTCTCGTTATTGGGTATTGTTTTCTGTTAGTCTACATTATTTCACCTCGCTTTCTGTTGTTTAGGTTGGGTATTCCGTTATCTTATTCCGTTCCTTACAAATTGCTCGTACCTGAACATATTGTACGTTAGACATTTCAGGAAGATGTGTGCGGTGGCTCTCGCAATGCCTATTGTCCGCACTGTCAGCCCGTGCATCGCACCTTCCATAAACCCGAACACGTGTTCTACTCGGGAGCGAATCACGGATTTCTTGCGGTTCTCTTCCCTCTGTTCGTCGGTTAGGGGATTGCCGCGATAGCCTTTCTCGCATATCTCGTCTTTCAGCCCGTACTTCTGTAGTGTCTCTTCCTGTCCGACATACGCGCTGTCGGCAAATGTGACCTGACCTCTGTCGCTCTCGTCCATCAGGTCGGGGAACATCTTCGAGTCGTGGGGCGATGCGGTGGTCACCACAATCTTCTTGACAAACTTGCTCTTGCCGTCCACCTTTGCGCTGACCTTGTATCCGAAGAAGTCCTCGCCGCCTTTCTGCGCCCAGCTGGCGTCGATGTCCTTTTGGCGTTTCTTGTTCGGTTTGTCGTTCCACAGCTCGTCACCCCCTCCTGCCTTAATCTTCTTGTTTTCCTCGCGGCTGTTGCGCTGACGAGGTGCGAGTACAAAACTCGCATCCACTATCTGCCCCTCGTTGAAGATGAAACCTTTTTCTAGCAGGTTGTCGACGAAGTCCTGGAACAGCCTCTCTCCAAGACCTTTATCTTTCAGCCCCTCGAAGAAGTTGCGGATGGTGTTTGCATCGGGCACCTTGTCGCCGCTTGCCAGTCCGAGGAACTGCTTGAAACTGCTACGGTCTATAATCTGGTATTCTGTCTGCTCATAGCTGAGGTTGTAGTACTGCCGCAGCACCATCACCTTGAACATCATGACCACATCGTACTGCTTCGCTCCGGCATTGCTTTTGGTGCTATGGTTCACCATTGACTCTTCCAACCGACTGCGGAACATCTCGAAGTCTATCACGCTGTCGAGTTTCTCCAGCGGGTTGCCTATCTCGGAGAGTTTCTGTACCGCATTTTCAGCATCGAAGAGGGTATGGTTGCCTGTGGTCTTGTACTTGCTCATAAGTGTTATCGTTTTTACAGCATATTATCGTAGAATTTTGATTTATATTGTTGAATGTTTGATATTTAATTTTTAGAGGTTACCTCGACTTAAAGAGACTTCACGCCTTTATGACGCACAAGGTGCGATTTGCTACAATATTTTAGCTTTATTTAACCCTTTTCCTTGAAAAAGGAGGAGTTTGAAACAAGATTTGGGGGCAAAAATGAAAGGTGGATTCTCAAGGGCGTAGTTTTCGTGCTTGACGGAAGGCTTGGGTGCGTATCTCCTCTTCGCCTTCCACATGGCGGTTGTGCATCACGATGCGGCCATTGCAGATGACGGTGTCCACGGCATCGCCGTGTGCGGCGTAGAAAAGACCTGACAGCGTGTCGTGCATGGGAATAAAGGCCAGATTGTTCAAGTCGACAAGTATGAGGTCGGCCACTTTCCCCACCTCGATGCGTCCGGCGTTGATTCCCGCTGCCTTGAATCCATTTTCCGTGGTTACTTGCAGCAGTTCATTGGTAGGCAGCACGGTGGGGTCCTGTCGCACTCCTTTCTGAAGGTACGACATGAGGCGGGCGGCCTCAATCATGTCTAAGTTATTGCTGCTGGCGCTGCCGTCGGTGCCGAGGGTGATGTTCACTCCTGCCTCGCGCAGTTTGCTGTAGAGGAAACGGTAGCCCGAACCCAGTTTCAGGTTGGAGCAGGGGTTGTGTGTCGCCGTCACGTGGTGGCGAGCCATCAGGTCGATTTCCTCTGCGTCCAAATAAAGGCTGTGTGCGCCCACCAGTCGGCTCTCGGTTAGCTCCAATACACCTGTACGCTCTAGCAGCTCGTAGGGGCGGCAATTATGGGCGGCAAGGCAATCCTGAACCTCTTTTTCAGTTTCGGACATGTGAATTTGGTATAGGGTTCCGTATCGGTGGCTCATCTCGGCGCAATGCACCAGCCCTTTTTCGCTGACAGTATAAATGGAATGGGGCGCGATGCTTAGTTTCAGCAGCTCGCCGGCGCCCTCCACTTCGTCGCGCAGTTGCAGGAAAGCCTCATTGGTGAGTTCGTCACCGTCACCGAACACATTGATGCCAAGGATGCCGCGGATACCCATTTCTGCCACCGCTTTGGCAGCCCATGGCAGGAGGAAATACATGTCGTTGAAGAGGGTGGTGCCGCTTTTAATCATCTCCAAGCATGCCAGTTTTACTCCCCAATACACGGCCTCACAATCGAGGTGCTTCTCGGCAGGCCAGATGCAGTCGTTCAGCCAGCTGTGCAGGGGCAGGTCGCTCCCCATCCCTTTCAACAATGTCATTGCTGCATGGGTGTGCATGTTGGCAAAAGAGGGTAGTGCGGCCTTGCCTTTACCCTCAATCACAAAAGCATTATCAGGCATCGGGACGTGGTCTCCGATGCCTGATATAAGGTTGTTCTCTATGAGAATGCTGGTGGTTCTTTCGTTCAGCAGTACGTCTTTTATTACAATGCTCTCCATCTCTTGTGACTCTTTATGGGTGAAGGGCAGAGCGACAGACTGCTGCCGTTTACTGCACCAGGATGAGGATGTCGTTCTTCTGACCCTTCACCACGCCGCCACGAATCTCAAACAGTTTGGTCTCGTCGCTGTCCGTTACCACTCGCAGCGTCCCCTTGGTGAGGGCGGAGATGATGGGTGCGTGGTTTTGAAGTATCTCGAACAGTCCGCCTGTACCGGGCAGTTGCAGCAACTTGGCCTCACCTTCGAAGACTGTCGAGTCGGGTTTTGTGATTTTCACTTTCATGGTTCCCGGGCTTTATTTTGTTTCGGCCAGAATCTTCTCGCCCTTCTCGATAGCCTCCTCAATGGTGCCGACGAGCAGGAAAGCCTGTTCGGGCAGATAGTCAACGTCGCCGTTGAGAATCATGTTGAAGCCTTTGATGGTGTCCTCGATGTTTACAAATTTGCCAGGCAGGCCGGTGAAGGCCTCTGCCACGTGGAACGGCTGCGAGAGGAAACGCTGCACGCGGCGAGCACGTGAGACGACCAGTTTGTCCTGCTCGCCCAGCTCCTCCATGCCGAGGATGGCGATGATGTCCTGCAGCTCGTTGTAGCGCTGCAGAATCTGCTTCACCTTTTGGGCGGTATTATAGTGCTCTTCGCCCACTACGTCGGGGCTGAGGATGCGCGAGGTGGAATCCAGCGGGTCGACGGCGGGATAAATACCCAACTCCGAAATCTTGCGGCTGAGTACCGTCTGGGCGTCCAAGTGAGCGAAAGTTGTGGCGGGAGCGGGGTCGGTCAAGTCGTCAGCGGGCACATATACGGCCTGCACCGATGTGATAGAGCCTCGCTTGGTGGAGGTGATGCGCTCCTGCATCATACCCATTTCTGTGGCCAGCGTGGGCTGGTAACCCACAGCCGAGGGCATACGGCCCAGCAGAGCCGACACCTCCGAACCAGCCTGGGTGAAACGGAAGATATTGTCGATAAAGAGTAGGATGTCGCGGCCGCCGGTTTTCTCGTCGCCGTCGCGGAAATACTCGGCCAGCGTCAGTCCCGACAGGGCCACGCGGGCGCGGGCGCCGGGGGTCTCGTTCATCTGGCCGAACACCATGGTGCACTTGGAATCCTTCACGGCTTGCATATCCACCTTCGAGAGGTCCCAGCTCCCCTCCTCCATACTCTTGGAAAACTCCGGACCATAGTTGATAACGCCGGCCTCAATCATTTCGCGCAGCAAGTCGTTGCCTTCGCGGGTGCGTTCGCCTACGCCGGTGAACACCGACATGCCCGAATACTTCTTGGCGATGTTGTTGATAAGTTCCTGGATAAGCACCGTCTTGCCAACGCCGGCACCGCCGAAGAGGCCAATCTTACCGCCTTTCAGGAAGGGCTGAATCAAGTCGATGACCTTGATGCCGGTGAAGAGAACCTCCTGGCTGGTGGCCAGATTCTCAAAACGGGGAGGTTCGCGATGGATGCCGTAGCGCTTCTCGTGGGCGGGATCGGGCATACCGTCGATAGCCTTGCCGATTACGTTGAAAAGACGACCGTTGATATTTTCGCTCACCGGCATGGTGATGGGGCCGCCCAAGGGCTCCACATCTGTGCCGCGCTGCAGTCCGTCCGTGCTGTCCATGGCTATGGTGCGCATGGTGTTCTCGCCGATGTCCTGTTGGCACTCCAGAATCACCTCTGTGCCGTCGGGGCGTACCACTTTCAGTGCGTCATAGATGTCGGGCAACGTGGCTCCATCTTCAAAAGTTACATCGACAACGGCGCCGATGATTTGCGAAATTTTTCCTTTAACAACTTGTTCCATTTATATTTATCTATTATTATTCAACCAAAGAGGTCTGAGCATTTGAAAGTGCGAAATTACAATTTTATTCCCATTCGGCAAAATTTTTAACACAAAAAAAACTGCTGTCGGATCTAAATATCTGTATTAATTTAGTTTATATAGTCTGCCGGGCAAGCATCTCACCACATTCCGCAGCTCCAGATCTGTCACCACCGATGCGGCCTTGGGCAGCGACAGGCCGCTCTGAGCCACGATTTCGTCGAGGGTCATTTCCCTATTGTCTTTCAGCAGGGTCACGACAGTCTGCTGGTTGCTGTCCAGCGAGGCGAATATGGCCAGCTGCTCCTCGCGCTGCCGCCGCTGGTCGAAGGTGTTTTTCCACCCCATCTGGTAGAACAGGTCGCCCGCGTTGCGTATCATCACGGCTTTGTTGTGGATGACAAGGTTGTTGCAACCTTCGGAGAGGGGGTCGCACAGCCGGCCCGGCACGGCGAACACCTCGCGGTTGTAGCTGTTGGCTATGTTGGCGGTAATCAAGGCTCCGCCTCGCTCCGCTGCCTCCACCACGATGGTGGCGTCGGCCAAGGCGGCCACGATGCGGTTGCGGGCCGGAAAGTGGGCCGCGTTGATGCCTGTGTGCAGCGGATATTCGCTCAGCAGTGCCCCGCCCTGCTCCACAATACGCCTTGCCAGCAGGCGGTTTTGGCTGGGGTATACGATATCCAGCCCGTGGCCCAGCACGGCTATCGTGGGCAGCCCGTTCTCCAAGGCCGCAGTGTGGGCTGCGGTGTCGATGCCATAAGCCAGACCGCTCACTATTGTGGCGCCGTCGGTCGCCAACTCATGCACCAGGCGGTGTGTGGTTGTCCGGCCGTAGTCCGAGCATTTGCGCGACCCCACCAGGGCCACGCTGTGGTGGGGGTTGAGGTCGCATCGCCCCATGCGGTACAGCAGCACCGGCGAGTCCTCGCATCCCGCCTCGTTCAGCCGTTTGGGATAGTCGGTATCGGAACAGAAGAGGCACTCCACGCCCCACGACTGCATTTCGGCTACAGACTGCTTGGCCTGGGCCAGCGGTTGGCGGCTTTCGATGGAGGCGATAATCCCGTCGTGGCGTTGGAAAATCTCTCTCAGCTGTGGCCGCGACATGCTGAACAGTTCCTCCGGCTTGGGACAGCAGGCAAGCAGTTGGCGGATAGTCTTGTTGCCAAGGCCGGGGACAAGGGTCAGGGCTATATGGTATGGGTTCACTCTTTTGCGGGATAAAGGTTATTATAGGTCTGAGCCAAAATCTGCAGCGAGCGGTACGAGCCGCTGAGCCGTTCCAGGCACACTTGGCGGGACGCCCACACGGCTTGTGTTATAGCCTCGTCGGTCTGCGGACGGGTGAGGGTGTGCGGGGCGCGCATGGCGTACCATGAGGTCTGCTTCAGATGCCAGCCGCCGTATTTGTCGTAAATGTGATAAGTCTTCCCGATGAGGGCGGGGTGGAGAAAGGCTTTCACGCCCGTCTCTTCTTCCACTTCGCGCAGCGCGGCTTGTTCGAGGGTCTCGCCGTGTTCCACCATGCCCTTGGGCAGGTCCCACATCCCGTCGCGCAGTATCATCAGGCAGTGGCCGTCAGGGTTGGTCACCAGCCCTCCGGCGGCTTTCACCATTCGGAAACGGTTGTGGAGATAGGCCGCCACCCGCCGGGAATCGTCCGCCACAGGGGCGTAGACCTCCCGTTCTCCGGCCACGATGCGGTCGAAGCAGCTGTCGAGCATCTTTTCTGTATTGTCGCCTCCGGCCTCAGTCTGCTGTCGGCCCGTCCCTTCGGGAGCGGGCCCGATATGTAGCAGTGCGTCTTGATAGGTTATAATCATAACCTTTTCTTAACGTCCTGTGGCGTTTTTTATTGTGGATGTCAGTGTTAAAAAACAGCTGTGGATTCAATCCCGAAGTGCGGCACTGCTGAACAAAAATAGTAAGATTTTTTGTTTGGCGAAGAAAAACTCAAAAGTTTTCCCGGACGGAGGTTGATTTCAGTTTGGACGCAGAGGATGTAATCGGCAGAGAGGGAGGAGAAATAGGTGTCATAGAGGATTCCACTCCTTTACCAGATTGCCCGCGGGGTCGTAGACGTAGTGAGACTGGTGGGGATTGTAAGTTACTCCGTTGGGCTGGATTGCAAATCAGACCAGCAGCACGGCATGGAACATCCGCCGAGTCGGGGATTGCTTTTGAGGATTGAAAATCCTTATACTCAACGGGTCTGGATTGCAAATCCAGACCAGCGGCACGGTGTCGAACATCCGCCGGGTCGGGTGCTAATCCAGCCCAACGAGAACAACAAGGGGATGCCGAACATCTGCCACGACGAATCATCCAATTATACTAGATACAATCAAATATACAATCAATATGATACAAATTGCCATTCCAATAATATCTCTCAATTTATTTGCGTGCAGCAAATCATTTTCTTCTGTAAAAATCATATCAATTTTTCTAATGAGATTTGCATTGCGGAAATCATCTATATTTCCCACATTATTTTTTTTTGAAGCAGCTATGAACTTATAGCAAAATATTGTAAGCATTACCGCCAAAATGATTTTTATCCCAGCACACATCATTTCTTCCTCCCTATATTTATGGCTTCTGTTGCATATCCAAATCGTGTAGAGATATAGCAATTTAACAAATTAACGTCATTGGAAGTGGCAGATAAGAATTCTGAAGAAATGCCTCTGTTTATCTGTTTGGAGATTCCTCTTGGTACAGCAATGGATACAGCATCCATAGATAGCCCCACCCAGTCCCCTTTCCAAATATTGTTGATGGCATCAAGTCCCAACCCAATACTTGACATTGCATTGCCAACAGCATATAATTCGGCACCGACCGCTCCTCCTCCTGGAATAATAAGGCAATAAAAACCAAGCGTCTGCGCAACCAACCCGCAGTAGGTAAAAGTTTGTGCACCAGCCGTTAGGCCAATATCCAGTACCGTTCCCCAGAAGTCCGCCGCACTTCGAATGTGATAAGTCTTCCCGATGAGGGCGGGGTGGGGAAAGGCTTTCACGCCCGTCTCTTCTTCCACTTCGCGCAGCGCGGCTTGTTCGAGGGTCTCGCCGTGTTCCACCATGCCCTTGGGCAGGTCCCACATCCCGTCGCGCAGTATCATCAGGCAGTGGCCGTCAGGGTTGGTCACCAGCCCTCCGGCGGCTTTCACCATTCGGAAACGGTTGTGGAGATAGGCCGCCACCCGCCGGGAATCGTCCGCCACAGGGGCGTAGACCTCCCGTTCTCCGGCCACGATGCGGTCGAAGCAGCTGTCGAGCATCTTTTCTGTATTGTCGCCTCCGGCCTCAGTCTGCTGTCGGCCCGTCCCTTCGGGAGCGGGCCCGATATGTAGCAGTGCGTCTTGATAGGTTATAATCATAACCTTTTCTTAACGTCCTGTGGCGTTTTTTATTGTGGACGTCAGTGTTAAAAAACAGCTGTAGTTTCGGCCTCGAGGTGCGGCTCTGCTGAACAATGACAGGATTGGATTATGTTCAGGGAAAGAAATGTTCAAAAAGGATTTTCGGGCCGGGGGGGGCTGCAGGTTCGTTTGATGCACGGCCGACGGGCGATTCATGCCGGGCAGATGGACTTTGCGTTGAGGTGGGAATGGTGTTTAGGTGGGGAATAAGCAGTGTGGGCCGGGCGGGGGAAGAGCGATGCCGCAGCCTGGCTGCGGCATCGCTGAAGAATATGAGTAAGGTGTTATGTGACAGTGCGGGGCGGTGGGGATGGGGGGTCAGGAGATGTTTTTTTGGACTTGTGTGAGGATGGCCTGTTCTTCGTCGAGGGTTTCGTAGAAGAGCAGGCAGAGGGCGCGCTCGTTTTGGTCGCATCCCATCACGTAGCCGGTGGTTTCGCTGCGGTTGGGCTGGCCCGGACGTGTGATGTTGATGCGGAGGGCATGGCTGTGGCCGGCGGGTTTCGGGGATTGGTCCGGGGTGGTGGGGGCGAGGCGGTTGCGCGGCTTGAGCACCAGGCTGGTGTCGGGGTTGTCGACGGTGCGGCGCAGGTATACTTTGATTGAGCCGTCGGGGTTGCTGAGCTGTGCTTGGTCGAGGTTGCGCCCGTCGGCGGTGAGTACGCTGCTGGCGACGCGGTCGTCTGTGGTTCCGATGCTGAATTCCTGCTGTAGCCAGACCCACTCGGCGCTGTCGCGGGCTTGGAGGACGAGGGCTTGGTAGGTGTGGCCTTGGGCTTGGTAGTCGCCCACGTAGGCCACTAACAGGCGGTCAGGCTGTGCGGCATAGCGCTTGTACATGTCAAGAGCCATTGTGGTGGGGGAGGATATGGAGCAGCGGACGAGGGCTCCGATTGTAAGCAGTGAAATGATTATCAGTGTTTTCATATTGATGGGGTGTTTAGCGGAATGAGATTTGGCGTTGTGCGTTGGGGGCGGTGGCACCGAATGCCGCAGCGGTAAGGCAGTCGGCGGTCGGCGGGGTGGGGGTGTCGATGTATTTGGCCACGAGGCTGACTATGTGCCGGGGGTTGCAGTCGCCGTTGGAGCAGAATGCGATTGGTTTGCCTTCGAAGTCGATGTGGCTTATGTCGGGGTGGCCCCCCTGGAGCAGGGTGAGGGGGATGAGTATGAGGAGGAGGGCTGCTGCTGCGGCGCGGAGCCAGGGTTGGTGCAGCAGGGCCGGGGTGCCTTTGAGGCGGCGGCGGCCGTGGGCAGGCGGGTCGAGGGGCTGCTGCAGGGCGTGGTTGATCATGGCTTCGAGCCGGTCGTCGCCGATGGGGTTAGGCTGTTGTCGCGAAATCTTTTTGCATTCGTTCCATAAATCATCAAAATCTTTATCCATACTGTAATGCTTTAAGGGTCGGTTCGTATATATATTATTTCGTTTTTTCGTATTGGCGGCGCAGGCGTTCTTTGGCACGGGCCAGGCGCATGGCCACGGCGGGGACGGTGAGTTGGGTCATTTGGGCTATTTCCTTGTAGGAGAAGCCTTCGATGTGGGCGTGGACTATCTGGCTGTCGAGCCGGGGGAGGTTGTTGACCAGCTGCATGAGGTAATGGTAGTTTTCCATGTCGGGCACCCGCTCGTCGTAGTAGGGGGCCGGGGTGGGCATGTCGGGCTGGGGGAGGTTGCTTTCTTTGCGTTTGAGTTGGAGGAGGGTGTTTTTTGCCACCCGGAATATCCAGGTGCGCTCGCTGCTGCGGCCTTCGAATTGGTCCATGTCGCGCCAAAGGGTGCAGAGGACCTCTTGGAAGGCGTCTTCAATCTCCCATGAGGCACTGAAACGGTAGCCTTTGCACAGATTGAAGATGTAGTCTTTGTTGCGAGCCACCAGTTCGCGGAAGGCTTTTTCGCGTTCTTTGTTGTCGATTACTTCTTGCACTGTGTGTAGGTGTTGGTGTCGTGTTTTGTTTGTTGTGGGGTCAGGGGATGGTGCCGTGTGCCGTGCAGGGGCGTTGGGGCGGCATCCGCTATGCCTTTATAGTTGGTTGGGTGCAGAAATGTGAAGGATAATATCGTGGGGGGTGAAAAAAATGCGTGAGGGATGGTGGCAGGTGTGCCTCCACCCCTCGCGCGGTATAGGGCGGGCATCAGCGCACGTTGGCTTCGAGGGCGCGGCGCACCAGCCGTTTGAGTTCCATGGTGCGGAGTTCGAGGGCGTCGCTCTTTTCGGGTTTGTAGAGGTCGCTGTATTTGATTTCGCCGAGTTCGATTTTGGGTTTGCTGAGGTTGCCTTTGACGTCGATGGCCAGGCGCATGGGCAGGGGGCATTTGAGCAGTTCGAGGTGGTAGTTGCAGTTGTTTTGGAGGTTGTGGCGGCCTGCGATGCAGAGTTGGTAGTTGTGGAGGTTGAGCACGAATGGGTATATGTCGATGTCTTTGCGGAAGACTTGCGCCTCGACGCTGATGCTGTCGATGCCGATGTTGTTGTCTTTTTCGCGCCAGTTTTTGAACTGGAGCAGGCGCGCCATTTGGGCGAGGGTTTCGTTGTCGATGACGACGAGGTCTTTGCCGCTGATGGCGGCGGCACCGATGAGGGTGCTCATCTTGGGACGGTAGAAGGCGTCGAGGTTGCACTCGGCGGCCAGATGGAAGTTGGCGTTGCCTTTGAAGGCTTTGAGCATGGGCACCAGGGTGTCGATGGTGGGGATCATGTCGAGGAGCTCTTCAATCTGGATGTCGAGGAGGTGGAAGTCGAGTCCGACGAAGAGGTTGTTGACGCGGGGTGAGCGGTAGATGCCGGTGAGTTGCATGCGGGCGGCTTTGCAGGTGAAGCCGATTTGGTCGAGGATGGCTGTGCCGTTGTTGACGGTGATGGAGCCTCCGAGGTCGTTGAGGTCGTTGTTGAGTGCGATGCAGCGTTTGATGTGGGTGTTGAGTTTGACGTTGACGTCTTTGGGTACGATGAAGGGGTTGGCTTCTTTGGGTACGTTGTCTTCGACACGTTGTTTCTGGAGGGTGTCGGGGTCGCTGCCGAGGCCGCTGATGAGGCCGAGGAGCTGGTCGATGTCGGAGTAGTCGGAGTGGAAGGCGAGTTCGCCGTGCATCATGCCTTTGTGGCTGAGCCAGTCTTCAATGCCGTAGACTTTGCCCGCCAGGTGGTAGTCGGACACGCCCCACAGGATGTCGGCCTGCTCGATGTCGCATACTTCGGGCTGGTAGTTGAATTTGAAGGCGGTCATGCGGATGGCTTCGGACATGCTGCCCAGGGCCAGGACGGCGCGGTGGAGGTCGATGTCGACATCGGGGTTCCATTGTTTGAGGATGTTGTCCTGTGTGGTGTCGTTTTTGACGCTGCCTTTGAGTTTGAGGGTGTCGGAGTAGACAATCATGGAGTCCATGGCGGCGCTGAGTTTGCTGGCTCCGATTTGGAAGGCGGCGGCCAGGGGCTGGCGGCTGTCCATGATGTTGGGGAGGCCGATTTGGATGTCGGGGTTGGAGATTTGGGCGGTGAGGTCCATGTTTTCCATTACTACGTCGAGTTCGCCGCCTTTGATGCGGGCGCCAATCAGTTCGGCCACTTTGGGGCTTTGGCGTTTGGTGGGGAGGGTGAGACCCACGACGAGGTGGGGCGAGGCGGCGCGGATGCTGTCCCAGCGGACTTTCATGTTGTTGAGTATGAGGTTGCCCGATAGGCGCATTTTGTTGAGGTTCATGTCGGTGAGGGCGCTCAGGCGGCTCTTGGCGTTGATGTCGAGGCGAGAGGTGCCTTCGAGGTTGAGGGGCATGGTGTCTGGCAGGAAGGGGCGGAGGTCGGGCAGATGGACGTTGCCCTGGAGGCGGGCGTCTACCAGCATGTCGCCCATCAGGTCGTCGACGGTGCCGGTGATGCTGAGGGATGAGTGGTCCATGCGGGCGTCGAGTTGGCGGATGTCTACTTTGGAGAGTCCGCTGAAGGCGGAGTCGGTGGAGAGGTTGAGGCTGGCACTGAGTTTGGCATTGATGGAGCGGAGGGGCGAGGGGAGGAGTTTGGGGGCGGAGAAGGTGCCTTTTTCCAGTTCGATGTCGGCGTCGACTAAGGGCATGCGCCCGTCGGTCAGGGGTCCGTAGACGTGGCCTGAGAGGGTGGCTCGTCCGTCGACGGACATGCCGGAGAGGCTTTTGGTGATGAATTGGGGGAGGATGGCAAGGAGGTCGGCCACTTTCCACCGGTCGGCATGGAGTCGGAGGTCGACGGACATGGGGGAGGTTTTGTCGGCCAGGGTTATGTCGCCGTTCACGCCGAGGTCATAGTCGGTGAGGCTGAGGGTGGCGTCGGAGGTGGAGAAGTGCATGGTGTTGAGGTTGGCGCTGAAGGGGAGGTCGATGGCCAGGAGGTCGCTTCGTGAGGCGAGCATGGCTTCGGTGGTGTAGGTCTGCCCGCCCAGGGCGACGGTGCCTTTGGGGAGGGCGAGTGTGAGTTTACCCTGGAGGGTGTCGGTGGTGCCCCGGGCTTCGGCTTTCAGTTCCAGGGGTTGGGCCAGGGCGTAGAGGGATGAGTGCCCTGTGCTGTCGCGCATGTCGACTTTGAGGGTGCGGGCCAGGGCTTTGAGGTCGCCGTCGATTTGGCTGTTGAGGAGGGAGCCTTTGATGTGGAGGTCCAGTCCGCCCACTTCGGCCAGGAGGCGTTGCGGCAGGTTGCAGTAGCGGGCGTGGAGGTTGTTGATGCTGATTTTTTCGAGTTGGATGACTTCGGGCAGGGGGGTGTCGCTTTTGGCGGTGTCTGTGTCGGGCTGGCTGGGGGGGAAGATGTCGAGGTTGCTCCAGCCGTCGGGGGCGGTGTAGAGGTTGGCTTTGGCGTCGTCGAGCCGCACCTGGCGGACTACGACGGAGCCGTCTTTGAGGAAGGCTTTGAGGTCGAGGCCGACGGTGAGGGACTTGACGCGGGCCAGGGTGTCGTCGTGGATGGGGTTGGGGGCCATGATGTTGTCGGCAGGGACTTGGTAGGGGTTGACCAGGACGACGTCTTCAACCTCCAGCCCTACGTCGGGCCAGGTTTTGAAGAGCGAGAGGTTGACTTTGCCAAAATGGTTTTCGCAAAGGATGTAGTTGGACGCTAAGTTGTTGACGATGGATGTCAGACGGGCGGGCGTGAAGAGGAGCCAGCACGCTACTGCGATGCCGACAAGCAGAAGGGCAAGTATTGAACCCAGGGATATGAGGGCTATTTTCCAACCTTTTTTCATAAATGCGATGTATGGTTATTGATTCATGTGCCAAAGCCGAAGTGAGGGCCTGTGGGGGTCAGATTTTGACAAATGTGCGGCTCAGGTCGTAGATGTCTTTGAAGGTGAGGGTGTCCGGGGTTTGGTGGGTGACGGTCCAGTCGTAGTAGACGTGCTGCCCCATCTGGCCGTAGAGGTCGATGCGGAGCTGGTCGGACTCGGTGGACCAGTTGAATTTGGTGCCTTCGCCTTCCTGGACGTCGTCGCTGGTGTCCCATGTTTCACCCGACCTCTGGGTGTCGAAACGCCAGTGCTCGGTGGGTTGGTCGGTGGCGGTCCATGTGCCAATCAGAAGGTTGGCATCAACCGGAGGATAGTTTTCTGTTGGTTTGTCGCACCCGGCAAAAAGCAGGAGTCCGGCAATGGCAATGAAACTGAATAAAAGATGCTTTTTCATCATTCGTCGAGAATGTATATGTCACGGTAGGTGCGGCCCAGACCGTTGTAGTCTAAGCCATAGCCGACGATAAAGTCGTTGGCTATCTTTTTGCCGATGTATTGGATGGGGAAGTCTTTGGTGAAGCAGCCCGGTTTGAAGAAGAGGGTGCAGATGGACACGGAGGCGGGCTGCAGGCTGCGGATGCGGGAGAGGACGTAGTCCATGGAGATGCCGGAGTCGATGATGTCCTCGATGATGATGACGTCGCGGCCTTGGCAGGATTTGGGGAATCCTATGATTTCTTCGACCTGGCCGGAGGAGGACATGCCGGAGTAGGAGGCATAGCGGACAAAGGATACTGGGGCGTCGAAGTCCAGTTGGCCAACAAGGTCGGCTGCAAACATGAAGCTGCCAGTGAGGATGGGGCAGAGGATGGGGTTGCGGCTTTGGTAGTCGTGTGAGATTTGGGTTGCAAGGCGTTGCACGATGTCCTGGAGTTCGGCCTGGGGCATGTAGAGCTTGAATTGTTTGTCTGAGACTTGTATTTTTTCCATAATGATGGGTGGTTTTTGGGGGTTGAAGGATGAGGAGGACTATTCTTCGTCGCGCTCGGCACTGTCAAGTACGAGCCGGAAGCCGAAGTAGCTGTAGCCATAGTCGGGCAGATACCAGCTGCGCTCAAAGACGCTGCAACCCCATGTGGGGCTGTTGAAGCATCCGCCGCGGAGTATGCGGTTGTCGCCTGTGCGGGGGCCTTGGGGGCAGTTCTGCGGGGCAGCGGTGTAGGGTTGCATCCAGTCGCTGCACCATTCCATGACGTTGCCTCCCATGTCGAAGAGTCCCAGTTCGTTGGGTTTGAGACGGCCTACGGGATGGCTGTGGCCGTTGCTGTTGCCGCCATACCAGCATGTTTCCCACATCTGGCTGCGGACTCCGGGGTAGGGTGTGCCGTGGCCACGGTTTCCACCGCGGGCGGCATATTCCCATTCGGCCTCGGTGGGGAGGCGGAAGCGGTAGCCTGTTATTTGGCTTAGGCGGGCAATGAAGATTTGCACAGCATTCCACGACACCTGCTCGACGGGCAGACTGTCGCCGACCCATTTGGAGGGGTTCTCGCCCATGACGGCCACCCACAGTTTTTGTGTCACTTCGTGCTGCCCGATGTAGAAGGGGTTGAGGGTGACTGTATGGGTGGGCAGTTCGTCGGCATAGGTGTGCCGTTCGCCCCGGGGATGGGTGCATCCCATCGTGAAACTGCCTCCGGCTACGGGCATCATGCGGAAGGGTAGGCTGTCGACATAGACGAGGAGTGCCCCGTCGTCTACCTCGACTAAGAAGGAGAGGCTGGCCGAGTCGACCCCCCTGATTTCGGGAAGTCGGTAGGCGGTGATGGTCAACCCCTCGCCGGGTTTCACTCCTTTGCCGACGGCTCCTTCCAGCCCTTTGAGGGGAGGGGTGTAACGGCCGTTGTCGACAGCGACGCGCACGCAGATGTCGGCAGGACGGTCGAGGGAGTAGGTGATGGTGAGGGAGTCTCCTTTCAGCGCGAAAGACACATTATCCACCTGCTGGGCCCGCAAAGGCAGGAACGCGAGGGTGAACAGCAGTATGGACAACAGTTTTCGCATGGTTTTGGGGTTGTGGTGTCAATTTGGAATGTGTAAACGCGATGTGATAGGCACTGGCGCATTTACACATTCACGAATTCTGACAATTGATTACATGTGAGCGTCGCTCCAGGCTTCGGGATTTCTGCGCCATGCGGCGAGGGACTCCATTTCGGCCGGGCGGATATATTCCTCTTTGCAGGCCACTTCGACCAGGGTGTCGTAGTTGGTGAGGGTATGGAGTTCGACATTGGCATCGGCAAAGTTGCGCTCGGCCACTTCGAGGCCGTAGGTGAAGATGGCAGCCATGCCCTTGACGTTGCAGCCCCGCTCGCGGAGGGCGTGGACGGCAATGAGGCTGCTTTTGCCGGTGGATACGAGGTCTTCGATGACTACCACCGACTGACCTTCGTGGATTTCACCTTCAATCTGGTTGGTGAGGCCGTGCGATTTGGCTTCGGAACGCACATAGACAAAAGGTTTTCCGAGTTCCTGTGCCACGAGGGCTCCTTGTGCAATGCCGCCGGTGGCAACGCCGGCCACTACGTCGACGTCTCCCCAGTATTCGTTCACCACGTCAACAAAGCGCTGGCGGATGAAGGTCCGGATTTCGGGGTAGGAGAGGGTGACCCGGTTATCGCAGTAGATGGGCGATTTGCGCCCTGACGCCCATGTGAAAGGGTGTTCGTTGTTGAGTTTTATTGCTTTGACTTGCAGTAAGAAAGTGGCCGTCTGAAGGGCCATGTCGTTGTTCGTTTTCATAAGGCAAAGATACGTCTTTTTTTTGATTCACCGATATTTTTTTATCAACGACTATCATTGCATGGGGCATAACTTGTTGCGATAAGGATATTTCCGGGTGGTTGTCAAAGAGAAAAAAGCAGGGGTGCGCCGTTGCGTTGCCCCCTGCTTTTTTGTATTTTCAGTGTCGTCGGGATTCGGGTCAGCGAGCCGAAGTGCTCTGTGCCGAGCCGCTGGTGGAGGGAGTGGAGTTGGAGTAGAGACCGTGCCAGCTGGTGCCACCGCTGAAGGTGGAGTTGGTCCAATATTGATAGGAGCCGGAGCTGACGTCGGGGCTGGAGAGGATGAGGGTGTTGCTGCCGCCGCCACCGGGACCGCCACCGCCGCCGGGAGGCTTGGCACCTGGGTCGGTGTAGTTCTCGATGAAGCCGTTGCCGCTGGGTGAGGTGTTGAGGTACATGAAAACCACGTCGCCTGCAGCGTTCTTGACGGTGAGTCCCGAGGTTCCGACATTATTGATTTGCAAGTAGTGCTGATAGCCGCTGACGTTGGGGGAGTCCCAAGCCCCCATGTTGCCGCCTTGGCAGACGATGGTGCCGCCGACGATGGAGAAACGTCCACCGGCATCGGTGCCGGCATCAATGCCCACTTCCTGCCCTTTGACGATGATGAGGCCGCCCGTGATGAGGGTGTTGCCGTTGCAGTCGACAGCATCGTTGCCCCGCGAGTAGCACCACAACTTGCCACCATTGATTTCAAGATAGTTGGCGGCGTTGAGGGCATCGTCATAGGCGTTGGCTTCGATCACGCCGCCGTTGATGAACAGGCTGTCCTTGCTCTCGATGGCTTCGCCGTTGGGGTCGCCGCTGGTCTGGGAGCAGTAGGCCCCCACATGGCCGCTGTTGAAGTATATGTTGCCTTCAATCTTGATGCATTTGGGCAGCCCTTTGAAGTAGTCGTCGGTAGTGCTTCCGCCGCCCCAAGGGTTATGGCCGCTGCTGACGGGGTTGACAGCATTGCCGCTGGTCTGGATGTAGACATAGATGAGGTCGTCGTCGGCTCCCACAGTGCCTACGGTGAGGTTGCCGTCGGCCTTGATGCCGCGTCCGCCCAATCCGGTGCTGCGTGCGTCAAGGTGACCTCCGAAAATGTAGATGTTACTGTCGGCTTTCATGCAGGTGCTGGCGTAGCCGTCCACGGCGTTGGTCCCTGTGCCGCCCACGGCAAGGCCAGCTCCGGCGGTGGTGAGGACCGTGTTGCCGCCATTGATGATGATGTCGTAGTCGCTGGACAGGCAGCGCCCGCCGGCGTTGGAGGCGGGACAGGATACCGTCAGGTCGCCGCCGTTGATGATGATATTGCCGACGGAGCCGTCATCTATGTCGCCGCTCTTGATGCCGGTGCAATAGGAGAAGTCGTAGCCGGTCTCATAGTCAGCCGAGGTGTCGATGACAACGCTGCCCGAGGCTGTCACTTGGAGGGTGCCGCCGTTCATGAAGAAATCCTGGTCGGTCTTGATGCCTTTCTTGGTGTCGGCGGTGACGAGGACGTCGACATTGCCGTTGTTCATATACACGCCGCGTTTCCCCTGCAGCCCGTTGGCGTATGAGGAGGTGACGCTGAGGCTGCCGGTCCCCTGGATGGTCAGGCTCCCCTTGCCGTAGAGAGTGGCCTTGTCTATGTTGCTGTCGGCGTCGGCAAAACGGTTCGCCGAGCCTGCCGCGAGGTGGATAACAGCGTTCTGGTTCTTGTCGATATTCAAGGCGGCGCAGCCGTGCGAGGTGAGGTCTACGCCGTCCATGCGCAGGATGACTGGCGTGCTGAGTTTGCTGAAAAGCAGGAATCCGTCAGCCGATGTGCCGCTGAGGTTATACACCACGTTGTTGAGGGTGGTGGCTTGTGATTTCACGGTGACGTGGCCTCCCTCGGCGGTGATGTTGATGCTGTCGGTGGGGTAAGGGTTGGAGATTGAGACAGCGTTGCCGTTCCACACAATGCGGATCATGTTGGCGGTGTCGAACTCGACCGAGTCGGCAATGATGGTGGTGTCACCCTCGGTCACCCATGCAAAGGTGAGGCTGTCAATCTGGTTGGCGTGGCGGCTCCAGGTGGCGTCGCTGTAGTGTATGGTCACATATCCCTCCTCGTCGGCCTTGATGCTGTCAAGTCCCGAGCTGGGGGTTTGGAACACCGTGTTGCCCGCATAGTGAGCGCGCAACACACGGGTGTCGGTCTGGGCCTGAGCGGCGAGGCCTGCCACAATGAGAGAGGCCAAGATGCTGAGTTGGAAAATCTTTTTCATTGGAACGGGCTGTTATAATTGTTTGACAATTTTGGCCACCCGGTTGCCGCAACGCAGCAGGTAGAGCCCTTCGGGCAGGTGGCTGATATTAAGTTTTGTGCCATCGGCAGCCACTTGTTCCATCAGTTTCACCCCAGCGGTGCTGTAGAGGGTGACAGTCTGTGGAGTGGAGCCAATGCCGCTCACCACTACGGCCTCACGGGCGGGGTTGGGCGCCAGTTGCAGTGTTGGCTGTTCGGCGGTGGCAATGCCTTGGGTGACGGGTGTGAGGGTGATGAACTGGATGTCGTCAAGCGGATAGACGGCATCGTCGACACGCATTGTGTCGTGTGCAAAATAAAGGCCGTTGGTCTGGCTGATGGTGAAAGACCTGTCGCCGTTCACCCGCACCCTTACCTGGGCTTGCAACATATTGCCTAACAATATGAAGCAGAGTGTTGATAGAAAGATAAATCGTTTCATTTATTCTGATTTTTTTTGTTATTAACTGTGAGTTTAGTATGGTTGCAATGCCTTTTCTTGCACTCGCAACCTTTTTTCTGCTTAGAAAAAAAGAAGCCCACGGCTCCGCAGCCGTGGGCGATGGGGATGACTGTCCAAAAGGTTAGAAATAATAGGCCAGCGAAAAGGTGGAGCGCCGTGGGAAGGTCTTGATTTCTGGCTCGGCCGACTGCCCCGTTATGTAGAGCGGCATCAAGGAGTAGAGACTTTGGATTCTGCATTCAAAGTGGTAGCCAATGCGGAATCCCAGCCCCCAAGTAATGCCCAGTTCGGCCGGGTAGAGGAGTCGTGTACTCATCGTAAAGGGACTGTCGGAGTTGGGCCTATAAATATCGTGGGCAGTAAGGAAGGCCGCATAGCCACCGGCATTGAGGAATAAACGGTTGGACACATCGCTCAGGTTCAGCTGGAGCGTGAGGGGCAGCAGCACCGCCTCCTGGCGCATCCGTAACACACTGGCAAAAGGCTGCTCAATATCGGCCAGTGGAGTCCGGAAAATGGAATACAGCAGGTCGGCATGGAGTGAGAAGGTATTGCCCATGTTGAGCTGCATCGCAATGCCTCCTTGCAGGCCTGACAGCGACTTGCCGTAGAAGGCCGCATTGGGATAATTAAGCCACGAGGAGTTGAATCCCAGTTGAAGCCCAAACTCGAACAGGCGGGCTTTCTTGCGGTGCTTGTCGGCCACGTGGCCAGAAGCGATAGGGGCCTCCGCGCTTGCCAGCCGCGCCGTGAAGGCGGCCAAATAGTCCGTCACGCGGTCCAACCCCTCATAGTCTATCAAGTTGGCATCGTCTTCAGGCTTGTGGTATGGCGACTTGATGCCCGTGGTGACGGCCAGCGTGGCAACCCCTTCTTTGGCAAAGGGCTCCGTATCCGTAGCCGTGAACAGGGAATTCTCAAACCGTTTGGTACGTATCGGGATGTTGATGCCGAGCGATTTCGGGTCGGTCAGCCCCGCGCCGTCGGCCAAGGTGCCCGTCCCTTCGAGGGTCAAGGCCTTGCCCTCCCTGAGCCATCCCACCATGTCCACACTCATCATCACCTTCACCCGGCCGATTATGCCCTTATCCTTCAGTGTCGAGACCAGGAACGATGAACCAATCAGCCCAATCTCTTCGGCATCAAAGGCACACACTATCACACTCCGTTTCAACTCCTTTTGCCGTGCCAGCAACTGCCGTGCCACCTCGGTCACACAGGCTGTCCCCGAAGCGTTGTCGTCGGCCCCGTTATACACCTTGCCATTCTTCACGCCCAAGTGGTCGTAGTGACCCCCAATCACAATATACTCATCTTTCAGCACCGGGTCGCTGCCCTCAATGCATGCCACCAAGTTGCAAAACCCCGACAGCTCCCCAAGTGTGAACCCCATGCGATAACTCCCGTCCCACATGGGTTTCAACCCCATGGCGTGCCATTCGTGCTCTATGTATTGCCGAGCCTTTTCGGCATCGAGGCTTCCCGCCTTCCGTCCGTTCAGGCTGTCGGCGGCAAGGGTATAAACGTGTCTCTCCAGCCGCGAGCGCTGGCCCAGCTGTTGTGCAGTCATGGTGCCGCAAAGCACCACCGTCATCATGATTAAGGATACAATGTGTTTCATCATCTAATATTTTTTTGTAATAACGAGCAGACGAGCAATATATTGCCCCTACTCCTCCATTTTTTTTTTGTAATAACGAGCAGACGAGCAATATATTGCCCCTACTCCTCCATTTTTTGCGTCATGCCCTTCCACACAGAGAACCGTAAGTCTCTTCTCCACCCCATCATTCCAAATCCTGTCGCCTCGGCCCACTTTTTTGCCTTAAATAAAAAAAAAGCCGTATCTTTGTCGCGTCATTTTAAACAAACAACATTATGGGTATTTTCGACAAAATTCTTGGCAACAAGAATATTACAGACCAAATCAGCAAACTGGCCGGCAACGCCAACATCGCTTCAGTCATCTCGCAGCTGACCGCCAACCAGGACTTCATGTCCAAACTCTCGGCTGCCAAGGACGACAACGACATCCAGCGCCTCATCTCCTCCGCCACCGACGCTTTCAAAGACATGAAGCTCACCGACGAGGAGAAGAAAGACCTCATGGCCCAGCTGAAGAATGTCGCTTCCGGCCTGATGGGCAAAAAGTAACCCCGTTCTCCAATCCCACATTGCAGGGGTGCGGCCATACCGTCGCTGCGGTTGATTAACTGTGGCGATAGTGTGTTGTTGACTATCCCTCGCCCACTGCCCTCCGTCCCGAAACAATCTGCTTTAAACTACATACATTCAACAATGAATCAAAGCAAAACAATCACTCCCCGCGCGTTCCGGTTCCGGCGATTCTGCCGTGCCGCTTATGCCGCTTTCAACTCCATGCACCGTGTGGTGAACATCGGCCGGGTGGCCACCTACATTGCCGACTGCCAAATGCGCAAGTCAGCCGTAGTCCTCGTCCTCGGCTCCCTCCTCATCCCCGTGCATGCCATGGCACAAGCCGACGACAACCCGGATGAACGCCTCCTGCCCGCCGTCCAAGTCATAGCCCCGGCGGACACCCTCTTCGGCTCGCCTGAGCCTGCGGCGGTACTCACCGCTCAACAATTCTCCAACTCTTCCGTCCGCTCTCTGGGCGACCTTGTGTCCCTCCTGCCAGGCGTCGACCTCCGCACCCGTGGAGGCAACGATGTGCAGGGCGACCTCTCCATGCGTGGAGGCACCTTCGACCAGATGGTCATCCTCCTCAACGGGGTCAACTTCACCGATGCCCAGACCGGCCATTTCCTGCTCGACATTCCCATCGACATCACCATGGTGCAGCGTGTCGAGCTCCTCTCGCCTGCCCAGCTTATGGCGCGGGGCATCACTGCCTTCTGCGGCGGCATCAACATCGTGGTCAGCGAGGAGTACCGCGACCATCTGGCCGCCGAACTCAGTGGCGGCTCTCATGGCACAGCCAAAGCCTCCCTTCTGGCCACCAAGACCCTCGGCCCCTGGGCCATAACCTTGGCCGGAGCCTACAACCGCTCCGACGGCTACATGCCCAACACTGACTACCGTCATGGCAGTCTCTTCCTCCAGGCCGCGCGCCATTCCTTCACCGACGACTGGCACCTGCAGCTCGGCGGCCAGGCCAAAGACTTCGGCAGCCAGGCATTCTACAGCACCGCCTACCCTGACCAGTTCGAGGCCACCCGCACCCTCACCGCCTCACTCTTCAACGTCCACCGCTGGGCGCATTCGCGCCTGGAGACCTCCCTCTACGGGCGCCTCCACCGCGACCGCTTCGAACTCTTCCGCGACGGCTATGCCACGCCGCCCTCCTGGTACAGCGGCCACAACCACCACCTCTCCTCCCTCGGAGGCCTCCGCAGCCGGCTGTCGCGCCGCGTAGGCATCGGCGAGGCGCTTGTTGGCATCGAAGGGCGCCGCGAGGGCATCCGCAGCAACGTCCTCGGCATCAAGGACACCGCCCTGCCGGCCCCCTACACCCATTCTGCCGCACGCCTTTCCGCCACCCTCTTCGGCGGCTACAGCATCACCCGTCCGCGCTTCAACGCGCAGGCCGTCGCGCTGGGGCTGTACAACTCTGCCTTTGGCTTCAACTATGGCTTCTCGGCCTCGGCCGGGTGCCGTCTGGCCCAACAGCTGCGTATCCAGGCTTCCGTCAGCCGCACCTACCGCATGCCCACCTTCACCGACCTCTACTACCAAAGCGTCAACCAGCGGGCCAACCCCGACCTGGGCAGCGAGCGCAGCCTTGCCGCCGAACTGTCGCTGGTCTATACCCCCGGACCGCTCGCGCTGCAGGCCACACTCTACCACCGTGCCGGGCGCGACATCATCGACTGGGTTCGCCACCCCGACGAGGAGGTGTGGCACTCCATGAACCACACCGCCGTGGGTGCCGCCGGAATTGATCTTACCGCCCGCTACCAGCCCGCCCTCCCCTTGCGGCCGGCTCTCGGTGCGGCCTATTCCTACTGCCATATCGACCGCGACCCCGGCGAGCTGATTTCCGGCTACGCCCTCGAATACCTGCGGCACAAGGCCGCCCTCTACCTTGCCCTCTCGCCCCTGCCCCAGCTGCGGCTCAAGGTCGACGCCCTCTACCGCTACCGTGAAGGCCGTTATACCGATGCCGAAGGCAACCTCTGCACCTACGGCGGGGCAATGCTGATAGGTGCCGCCGCCGAATACACGCTGAGCCTCGGCCGTCGCGCTTCGGCAGCGTCAGGCTCGCAGCTGCAGCTTTTTGTCGAAGGCCACAACCTGCTCGACGTGTCCTATCGCGACCACGGCGGCGTGCCCCAGCCCGGCCGCACCTTCGTGGGCGGCCTCCGGCTCAACCTCAATCCCAGTCAACAATAATCATCAACCCAAGCAGATTGTCCCAGCGGGTTGTTCGGTTCTCATGCCGGACAACCCGTTTTTGCATCCCGCACCCCAACCGCTGCAGCCCCTCCGCCCCCGGTGGCGCAAGTCCTAAAAGCCGAAGGCGTGCCGGACACCGTCCGGCACGCCTTCATCCCTTGCCCGCAGGCCGCCTCAACGCTCGGGCGAGAAAGGGCATCTCTGGCCGATGCACTGGTTGTTGATGTCGCTGCGCGAGCAAATCACCTCGGCCCGCTGCATCTCCACGCCCAGATGCTCCTTGACAAAGTCTACCGCCGTGAGTACCGACAGGTATGAGTCGCGCTTGCAGCAGCGGGGCCCTCCGTTCAGGGCCACCTGCTCCAGCGCCCGTGCCGTCATCAGGTTGCAGAGGCGCCAAGTGTCGGTGGCAAGGGGAGTGTTGCGCGTCACCACCGACATGAAGATGCCCGTGCTGATGGCTGCGCCGCAGGCACCCATATAGCCGCACGCGCCGCCCGGCACCTGCCGCCCGCGGCTCATCACCTCCACCAGGTCGCTGGCCAGGTCCAGGCGTGCGGTGTCGGGCAGGGCATTGTTGTAGGCCGTCAGCAGCGCGGCCCCCACCAGTACGTGGTGCTCCGGGCCGTGCATGTGGCAGAATGGTTGCGACATCATCTTCTCCAGCACCTCGATGGGGTCGGTGCTGCGCTCGTCGAGGCATAGGGCAATGATGGAGTCCATGCCCGCCGTGTGGCATTCGCTGCACACATAGTGTCCTTCCGTACAGCGGGTCTTGCTCAGCTCCGCCTTGTGGCACAACACGCATTCCATCACCGTGTCGTGGTCCAGGTATTCGAGCGGGGCTCCGCAGATAAGGCATTCATCGTTCATAACTATGTTGGATGTTTGATTGTTTGTTGTTTCGGGGTGGCATGCGGCGGCCAGCGCCATTGCTGCCAGTGCCCATATTAATGTTCTTTTCATCGGTATGTTGTTGGTTCTTGATACTGGTGGCTGCGTCCTCCCGCAGCCGGGCCATTGTCCTGCCACGGTGGCGGCGGTGGCGGCGGGAGGCAGGGCCGCTCCTTGCGCGCCATAAGTTCGGCGGCCGGGATTCGCTTATTCCTTGGGATTGGGAGGAAATGGGGTTTAAGTGTGGTATAAATGGCGTCAATCGAGCGGGGGAAGGGCGAAGCGTGTGCCGGGGCCGGCGTGGCGCTCAGGGGAGCAGCCGGACGGCCTCTTCGAGGAAGTGGCGGTCGGCGTGGTCGAAATGGGAGAGGTGTTGGCTGTCGATGTCGAGGACTGCCACGATGTCGGTGCCGCGGCGGACGGGGACGACAATCTCGCTGCGGGAGGCGGCGCTGCACGCTATGTGGCCGGGGAATTGCTCCACGTCCGGCACCATCAGTGTGCGGCCCTCTTTCCAGGCTGTGCCGCAAACGCCTTTGCCGAAAGCGATGTGCATGCAGGCCACGGGGCCTTGGAAGGGGCCGAGGAGCAGCTCGCCTTCCGCGACGCGGTAGAAGCCCGTCCACCAGAAGCGGAATGTGTCGTGCAGCAGGGCGGCGGCGTTGGCCATGCAGGCGGTGGGGTCGGTCTCGCCGTCGAGGAGGGAGCGCAGTTGGTTGAGCACGAGACGGTATTTTTCGGCTTTCTGGAGTGTTTCGAGGTCGCGCGCCTGGCGGGCGTAGTCGAAGAGTGCCACGGGCAGGTGGCAGTAGCCGTCGGGGTTGGTGTCGAGGTAGTTTTGGTGGTAGTCCTCGGCGCGGCAGAAGACGGCGAGGGGTTCCACCTCGACTTGAAGGGGTTTGGTGTGACGGGCGGCCTCGTGCGCCATGGCCTGGTTGATGAAGGGGAGGTCGTCGGGTGTGGTGTAGTAGATGCCGGTGCGGTAGCGGGTGCCGCGGTCTTCGCCCTGCTGGTTGAGGCTGGTGGGGTCGATGGCTTTGAAATACATCTCCAGCAGGAAGGGAAGGCTGATGCGCAGCGGGTCGTAGCAGATATGCACCGTCTCGGCATAGCCGGTGGTGTCGGTATAGACCTGCTGGTAGGTGGGGTTGTCGGTGTGGCCGTTGGCAAAGCCTACTTCGGTGTTTACCACGCCGTCCATTTGTTTGAAGAAGTGCTCGGCGCCCCAGAAGCATCCGGCTGCCAAGTAGATGTGTTGTTCCATGTGGGTTTTAACTTGTTGATTCATTTTGGGTTTTGTGCTGTTTGAGGGGGCTTTGCCCGCCCCGGACAGGTTTTGCAAAGGTAGGCAAAATAATTCAAACAGCATATTAATTGTGCGGTTATTTACCTGTTGGCGGCCGTGGGGGGCTGATTCAGGCCGTGGGGGTGCCGTGGGGTGCGAGGGGGTCAGGGGTTGGGGAGTGCGCCGTCGTGGGGCGGGAAGTATTGGCTAAGTTTGGATTCGGCCTTGGCTTTGATTTCGGGGGTGATGCAGTCGTGCAGCACTTTGATGACGTAGAGGAGGGCGAGGAGGTCGTCGGCAAAGCCTGTGCCGGGCAGGAAGTCGGGGATGAGGTCGATGGGGAGGATGAAGTAGCCCAGCACGCCGACGATGAGGCGCTTGTGCTTGAGGGGGATGTGGGCATCGGTAAGGATGTAGTAGAGCAGCAGCACGTTGTAGATGACTTTGCGGCCGGCCTTGAGGGCGACGGATTTGATTTTGGAGAAGAGCGAATGGTCGTCGTAGTGGCGGCCGTATTGCTCGATTTTCTTTGGGACGAGGGCGTTTTGAGGCATGGGCTGATGTGTTTTGAGGGCGATGGGGATGGGGTTTGACGGGGCGGGCGTGTGTTTTATTATCAACAGCGTAATAACTGCAAAAAGGGTGTTTTAGTATGTGTGGAGGGCGGCGGTGTTGAGAAATATGTGGCGGGCAGGGGTGTGCCGCCACCTGCCAATCGGCGGAAAAGTTGTATCTTTGCAGCCGTTTTTGGTCGCCGCACCAGGCGCGAAAAAGGGAACCGGGTGAGAGTCCCGGACAGTCCCGCTGCTGTGAGTTCCACAACTGAGTCTCAAATTGATGTCCACTGTTTGCCGACATAGGCCGACGGGAAGGAGGGAGGCGAGGGGAACGAGTCAGAAGACCTGCCGAAAACAGATATTGCAAGGTAACTTTCGAGGAAAAGGCAACCGGCAAACCATCCGCATTCCGCTTCAGGGCGGCGCAAGTGTCGGTTGTCTGTTTCCCCATTTTTATTTATTAACTAACAAAAACTTACAACCGAATGAGAAGGATTCTCAAAACACTAATTATCCTGTTTCTGACAGGGACAGGAGTGATGGCCCAGGGGCAGCGCACCATAGGACTGGCGGCGTATGGCCTGGGCAGCGATTTGAACACTTATGCCGCCTTGGGCAGCCGTGGCGGCACGGCCTGGGACAGCACCGAGCAGCAGTCGGGCATGGCGGCTGTTGCGATGCCGTTTGACATGGCTTTCGGCCAGGACACCATCGAGCAGGGCACAACGCTCTATGTGTGGGCGGCCAAGGGTATGGCCTTGACGGCGGACGGATGTATCTTTGCACCGCTGTCGCAGCTGTCGGGCGGCGACGATTATGGCGGGATTGATTCGGCGACGGTGGTGTGCCGCGTGGCCACCGACACGGTGGAGATCGAATGGAACAACCTGCACCACGGGGCCAACCGCTATAGTTTCCAGCTGATGCTGGCGTCGAGCGGCGATATTGAGTTCCGCTACGGGCCGCTGACGGTGACGGATTATAAGTCTGTGGCTGTGGGGCTGGCCAATACGGCCACGGGCGAGAGTTCAACGTTGGGCGGGTACACGTGGACCAACCCTTCGGTGTACCACAGTGGGCTCAGCACCCGGAATATCAGCTCGTACAGCAAGCCGGAGACGGGACGGACCTATCATTTCACACGCCCAGTGTGCAACACGATTGTGGTGAGCGGCAGCCAGCCCTATGAGGAGGGCTTTGAGGATGTGTGGTGCGACGGAGGTCTGCCCACGGCCTGTTGGCAGACGGCCCATTTGAACGAGGGCGGCAGCCAGCAGTGGAGCAAGGGCTACAGCCACCACGGCGGCCTGGGCTGCGCCAAGCTGGCCTACACTTATGGCCGCACCACGCCGAACCGCGTGACGCTGGTGAGTCCGCTGGTTGATATACCGGCGGCCAACGCCTATGCGGTGAGCCTGTGGGTGAGGAGGGTGAACAGCAGCAGTGTGCGCACGGAAGCCGGAGTGCGGGTGTTTGTCAGCACCACGCCTGACACGGCGGGAGGCACTCTGTTGTTCTTCGCGCCGCAGCATGTGTCGGTGGCTCCCGCCGTGGCGGGGGAGGGGTGGTACCTGTTTGAAGGTATTGTGCCATCCGCCGGTGAGCAGTATATAGTGATTTGCGGAGTGGATGAGGGCATGAGCGATGTGATGGTGGATGATTTGAAGGTGAGCGCTGTGCCGAACTGCTCGCATCCCACGGGGCTGACGTGGACGGGGAGTGCCGTGACGTGGGCCGCCGGGACGGCTACGGAGTGGCAGGTGCAGGACGGCGAATATAGTGAGGTGGTGTATACCAACAGCTACACGAACAGCAGCTGGCAGCCTGCGTCGAGCCATTCGGTTTACGTCCGCTCGATTTGCGGGGCCGGCGACACGCTGGAGTGGCGTGGCCCGGTGAGTTTCACGCTGCCGTGCGACGCCATAGTGCTGGACGGCACGACGGCTTACAGCGAGACTTTTGACGGCTTGACCACTTCGGGCACGATTCCGACATGCTGGAGCACCGCCCATGTGAGCGGGCCCGGCAGCAGCCTGTGGGGCAGCTATAGCGGTACGGCCCACAGCGGCAACAGGATGATGCGTCTGCCCGACATGCAGAGCACAACGGTGACGGATTTGGTTTCGCCTTTGTTCCAGATTGCACAGGCTGACAGTTATGAGGTGAGTCTGTGGGTGAAACGCGACGGGAGCGGAACCGGCAAACCCAATGAGGGGGTGAAGGTATGGGCCAACAACAGCCCGGACACAACGGGTGGCACCTTGCTGTTCCATGCCCACCGATACACGGGCTATGAGCCTGTGGTGAGCAGCACGGGGTGGTATGAATACACGGCTACCATCCCCCTGAGCGGGACGGTGTACATCGTCATGCAGGGCATAAGCGAGTATGGCAACGCCACGTGTATAGACGATTTTGCTGTGCGTCGCGCCCCTTCGTGCAGCAATCCGGAGGGTTTCGCTTTCGACGACAGCGCGATGGCTGTGACTTGGAGAGGCGGCAACGCCTATATGTGGCAGGTGGAGGAAGGCGACAGCCTGACGGTGGTGTATGACAGCGCCTACAGCAACGGCGGGTGGCAGCCCAACAGCGGGTATGCTGTGCGGGTGCGTTCCATCTGCGGCACGGGCGACACCAATGACTGGCAGCCAGTGTTCGGATTCCGCACACCGAGGGCGGCATGCGGCAGCTATCAGACACTGCCCTATTCGATAGATTTTAGTGGCTACGACTATACGGGCAGCCCCAACAACGCCGAAGCGCCCCTGCCTGACTGCTGGCAGATTGTGAGCAACGGGCGATACAGCCGCGACACGACCCCCACGGCGGCTATATATTACAGTGGCATAGGGCAGGCCTCGAGCACGAATAACTATGGATGTGTGACAGCCAACAATCCCTATCTGGCCCTGATAGCATACGGCCATTATGATGGCACCTACGAAAGCTATACCAACAATATGCTGAATTTCGGCACGCGGAAGTATGCCGTGTTGCCAGAGTTCGACTACCCGCTGGACCAGGTGGTGCTGAGCATGGATTACCGCATGTCGGCCCGCAATGGAGCGGCACTGCTGATAGGCTATATTGTCAACGACACGTCTGATTTCACAGTGCTGGACAGCATCGCCACCGACTACAGGGTGCTGCACCATTTAGACAGCATGGACTTTGCCACACTGGCCGACAATATTCCGGCCAATGCCCGCATTGCGTTCTGCTGGAAATCGACTGACACCACGCATACGGGCAATGCCCCGGCTAATTATTTCTGCGGGATAGACAATGTGGTGGTGGAGGTGGCACCGAGCTGCAAGTACCCCCGTGAGGTGAGTGCGCTGCATGTGGGATACCATGAGGTGACGGTGGGTTGGCGCGAGGTTTCGACAACGCCCGCCACCCAGTGGGAGGTGAGCTGCGGAGCCACAGGCTTTGACCCCGAAAGCGAGGGCATGCAAACAACTGCCTACAGCGACACCCTGACCATCAACGGACTGAATGCTGACGTGTATTACGACTTCTATGTGCGGGCCAACTGCGGCGCGGGTGTCTACAGCGAGTGGAGCCACGTCCTGACCGTGCGCACCGAATGCCCCTCGGGCGGCAACGTCGTCATGGGCGAGAGTCATGGCCTTAATCAATACACGATAGCCGTGAGCAATTATGGCAACACCATTGCGCAGAGCATCTACACTGCCGAGGAACTGGCAACACGCATGGTGGCGGGCGACACCATCAGCAATCTGGTGTATGAATGGCTGCCAGGCAGCAATCCGATGACGAAACACTTTACTATCTATATCGGCCACACTTCCGCCACCTCCTACCCCGAGGGCGCAACGGCATCGGACTGGATTGCCACCGCCGGACATACAAAGGTGTATGACTCGGCTTTCGCCAGCACGACAACGGGCAGCACCCGGTATGAGCTGGACAGTGTGTTTGTGTGGAACGGCACTGACGGCATTGTGGTCACTACATTGTTGAACCAGCCCGAGGGGGCAGACCATACGGGGACAGGCTTTATGGCTGAATGCAGTTTGCTGGGTGAGAGGAGAAGTCTCTTTGCGCGCAGGGACCATACGGCTTACACCGTGGCTGACCTCGGCATGGTAGCGCCTACATCGAATCTTTATCGCGCCAATATCGTGATTGAACGCGCTTGTGTGGATATGGAGTTGCCAGCAGAGCCGGACACGGTGGTTGTGGATACTGCACTGTGCGACGGCATGAGTTTGGCTTTCTACGACACGGCGCTCACCACCGCCGGAACTTACAGCCATTGGCTGAATGAGGACACGTTAGTGGTGTGGAACGTGACGGTGAACCCCACGTATGATGACACCCTGGCCGTCACGGCCACGGGCAGCTACCTGTGGCAGGACAGTCTGCTGACCGAAAGCGGAAGCTATACGGTGGTGCTCAGCACCGTGGCCGGATGCGACAGCGTGGTGACACTGAACCTGACTATTGATGCGCCGGTCCAACCCGACACCGTGGTTGTGGACACCGCACTATGCGACGGCATGAGCTTGGCTTTCTACGATACGGTGCTTACCACCGCCGGAACTTATAGCCATTGGCTGAATGAGGACACGTTGGTGGTGTGGAACGTGACGGTGAACCCCACGTATCATGACACTATCGCTGTTACGGCCACGGGCAGCTACTTGTGGCAGGACAGTCTGCTGACCGAAAGCGGCAGTTATTCGGCGGTGTTCAGCACTGTGGCCGGATGCGACAGCGTGGTGACACTGAACCTGACTATCGAGCGTGTGGGTGTCCAGACGCCCGAATATGAAGAGGTTTGCACACTCTTCCCCAACCCGACCGCAGACTGGTTTGAGGTGAGGGGGATAGCGGATGTGGCCACAGCCCAGCTGTTCAACACTCTGGGCAAGCCCGTGGGAGAGCCTTTCCGAGTCAAATCGGGTGACCGAGTGGATGTGAGCCACCTGCGTCCCGGTCAGTACTTCCTGCGCATGGTCTCAGCCAATGGCATCACCACACTGAAACTGGAAAAGGCTATCACAAAATAGCATATAGATTGAAATCCAGCGGAGACCTACTTTTGCCACTCCGCTCATGACAGGGAACGGTGTACCGTGAAGGTACGCCGTTCCCTTTTGCTCAACACTTTGCGGCTTGACTGCCGCGACGGGGCTGTCTCTCTATTGTCCTCCGCCTACTGGCCAGCGGCATACACCGTACCCTATAGGGGTTCTCTCTCAATCCTCGCCTTCATCTCTCTGCAAAATCGTCATCCCCTACGGGGAATCTTTCTCCTTTTTCGCTCTTATCTATTGAGAGCCATCCCCTACGGGGAATCTAGCCTCTACAAGGTAGCCCGTAGGGCTTATCTCTTAATAGCATGCCCTATTCCATTATTCAAATACCCCGTAGGGGTTCTCTCTCAATCTCATCTTCTATTAAGCGCCATCCCCTACGGAGAATATTTCTCCCTTCCAGCCTCGGCAAGATAGCCCGTAGGGCTTATCTCTTAATAGCATGCCCTATTCCATTATTCAAATACCCCGTAGGGGTTTTCTCTCAATCTCATCTTCTATTAAGCGTCATCCCCTAACGGGGAATCTTTCTTCTTGTATGCTTTTTTTTATTAAGCGTCATCCCCTACGGGGAATCTTTTTCCTTTTTCGCTCTTATCTATTGAGAGCCATCCCCTACGGGGAATCTATCCTCTACAAGATAGCCCGTAGGGCTTTCCTCTTAATAGCAACTCCCCTCCCTGCCCTCTGAATACCCTGTAGGGGTTCTCTCTCAATCCTCGCCTTCATCTCTCTGCAAAATCGTCATCCCCTACGGGGAATCTTTTTCCTTTTTCGCTCTTATCTATTGAGAGCCATCCCCTACGGGGAATCTATCCGCTACAAGATAACCCGTAGGGCTTTCCTCTTAATAGCAACTCCCCTCCCTGCCATC
>CAMVMX010000003.1 GCA_947168665.1 uncultured Bacteroidales bacterium | reverse complement strand
GTGCTGGCAGTCCTCTTCATCGCCCGCTACATATTCCTGTAACCGCCAAGTCCAAACACAAAAAAGGCAGCCACAGGGTTGTGGCTGCCTTTTTTGTGTTTGGACTTGGCGGCGCAATTCCCGCCCAAGGCCAATACAGCGGATTCCGTGGCATCACCCCTACTGTTGACAACCTCGAACTAAGAATTGCCACGAAGAATCGGGCAATGTCATAACGACATTGCCCGACTCCATTCTCAGACATTTCCTGTGTCTCGATGTCTACAACAAGGAGCGTTACTAACAATCGTATCGAAAGTCATAACCTGTGCCGCATCTTGAACACTTGCAACCGGACTTCCAATTGAAATCCTTGCCCTCACCATCACAATACGAACAGGTTCCACCGTTGTAATTTTTACCGGTCCCGCCGCAAATTGAGCATTTTCTACCCGTGTATTCTTTATACGCTTTAGCCGAATACTTCAGTTCACCCCCGCAGTTACACTTCGATGAGCTACAAGGGCACTGGGCACCCACCTCCTTATTCGGATGGCTTTCTGGCGAAACTGTGGAATCTGGCACATTCAGTGTTGATTCCACCACCTTGAGGTTACAAGGCATATCCTGTGTGCAACCTCTTGTAGATTTTCCACCCATCATACGTCCTTGGGCCGATGCCGTCAGGCATAGTAGGCAGACTACTGCTGTCAAAACAATTTTCTTCATAATAACATTCTAATTTAAGTTAGTAATAATTGGACAATAAGTTGTTACCAAAACATGTATCCGATGCGAAAGCCGAAGGAATGACCTTTCAGCTCACTCGGATAATTTGTATTCAAACCAAACGCATCATAGGTCATAAAGTTAAAGGCCTTCATGAGCCAATTTTGTGGATGGTTATATTCATAGTATACGCTGATATTCCAATTATCCCCAAGATAGCATATCAGCCCGGCATTCAGACTGCCCTGAAGATCAAAGTGATCACCGATGTCCTTCATCTTGGTAAACTTCAACGCATCCCATCCCAAGCTCACTTCCACATGATCCGTTATCGGAATATGCCATTGTCCTGCCGAAATACCAGCAACCATAAGAGCCAGGGCAGGTCCTGGGTCTGCCCCTCTTCCGTTGACTACAGTCTTCATAAAAATCCGAGGGGCAAAGAGCAATAGTCCAAAGGGACTGAACGAGACATAGTCAGGTCCGACGGTAAGCCCTGCCCTTGCTCCGAAAAAGCTGTATAAGACTTCTGTCTGAAACGTGGCCACATGATAGACACCCGTTGGGTGATTCAAGTGCTGGTATCCTCCAAACAGAAACAGGTTACTGAACTCACTGTGGTAGGTGGGCTCTCCCGGTTCCTGCGCGCTCGCTGCGAAACCAGCACACACCACCACAAGCATCAATACGATTATCGGTCTGCTTTTCATAACTGCCTCCTTTTTTAGAGCAATGCTTCTTCATACTCCAACTCCAACACTTCAAACGGAGTGTCTATCTCGTCGTGCAGGCATTTTGTCTGACCCGCATACACTGTTCCTGCGAAATATCCGCTCACACGGGCCGCATCCCCTCGTCTGTGAAAAGTCCCTTTCACATACAAAGCCTCATCCGTATGATTGGATACCATCAGATTGTACATCCTGCATTTAAAAGAGCCGTCACTGTATCGGACAATCTCTTCATCTATACGGTATGTCACTGCCGGCATTGTGGCAGTGCAAACCACGGCCGACCCTTCGGCATCGGCGATCCGTATTTGCCTTTCCGGCGTTCTCATGCCATACAAAAGCCCTATCATCAAAGGGACAATGGCTGATAAAAGTAATTTTTGTGTCATCTTCTTGGTTATATAAAAATATTCCCTACTCATTTAAAGGCATTTCGGGTTCCTCCCGTGGCATAATGGCCACAGAACAAAAGTAAGCATATTTGTAAACATACAGCACGCCCGATACAGGCGCACGCCCATATCGGGCGTATACAAACAACGCCGCAACCCCTTGCCTTCACTCAGTCAAGAACCTTTGAAGACAGAGGAATACAACTGAAAAAAATCAACACCGAGAGCCTGGCTGATGGCCAACAACTGCTGAGTGTCGATGCTGGCCTTTACAAAGATTTTCTGTACAGTGCGGGGATGGACATGGATGCGGTCTGCCAGCCACTCATTGGTGCGGCCCTGCCGCCGAAGCTCTTCCCGGATTATCTGCCCTATGATTATCTGCATAAAAAAACCGCGAGTCTTTTTGTTGGCACTCGAGGTTCTGGACTACCTATACCCCAAACAAAGAAGCTCGCGATTACTCACGAGCGCCCTGCTTCAATTCTGAGGTATAGCAAATGCGAAATTGTCCAGATTCCGAGTGCTACTTTTGAAAGCAAAAACGCCTATCCGTTATTATGTTATATCTCTTTTTTACATATCCTTCTTATTCATTCACTTTTATCATTTTTGACATTTAAGCAGGTTCACCTACGCTCGTGCATATTTCCCGGGACGGCACCCGCTCCATTGACCCCCTAATCTCCTGAAAAATATTTGCCAGCAAATGCAAACAAACCCTTTCAAACTTTAGCTTTTGGTGGTGCAAAGTTACACTTTATTTTCGAACTGGCAAAATATTTTTCAAAAAAAGCCCAAGAAAACAAGAATACCAAAGCCCCCGCCCCAAGATTCGGGCTTCGGAACTGTAAGGAATCTTTACACGAAGTTGACAGGAGGTCATTTCACCTCCGGCGGCTCGTTGTCGCCGATGGGGTCCTCGCCCCACACCGAGCGGGTGGCGGCCAGGCACTCCTGCCGCGTGATGTCGTCCAGCCGCTCCAGATGTCGCTGGTAGAAGACGCAGCGCGTCAGCCCCACCTGCTTGCACACCACATCGGTGGCGAAGGCCTCGCACGTCGGCGCCCCGCACATGCCGCAGTCCACCTGCGGCAGATACATCTTCAGCTTGTTAATCTTCTCCAGCTTCTGATAGGCTCGCGAAAGATCCTTGTCGAGCGTGAGCATAGACCGGGCCTGGGCCGGCTCGGCAAAGGAGTTCTCAATCAGATAATCGCGGTAGGCATCCATCTCGCGGGCGCGGGCCACCTCGCCGTTGCGCTCGCGCTCGGCGGCCTTGCGGGCGCGCGCATACATCCGCTCGCCGCAGAGAAACCGATTCTCGCACGACAGCAGCGCCCCGGCACAACTCTGGTCGCAAGCCCTGAGCTCCAAAAACTCCACACCCTCCACCTCGTCATTCTCCAGCTTATCCAGAAAATCCATCACATTCTGTATGCCGTCAATGGCATACGACCGTTTGGCCAGACAGATGCGGCGCTCGCCGTTGGTGAGGGTAGAGAGGATGGCATCGGCCGACAGCTGGGGGGTCTGCAGGGCAGTATAGGCATATCCTTTGCCCTGCTCCTTGATGCGGCGGTACACCTTATTAAAAAGAGCATCCATATTAATCACGCCGTCAATCAGCGAGCGTTTCTCGCCCACGGGGGCCTTGACTGCGGCAATCTTGGCGGCGCAAGGCGTCACATAAAAAAGCCCGATCTCCTCCCGCGGCACACCCCGCTCCTCGGTAAGCAGCTTCAGCACATACATGGCCGAAATGTCGAGCGGAGCCTTCACCGGGATGATATTCCCCACCAGCGAGGGATACTTGATCTGTATCAGCCGCACGATGGCAGGGCAGAAACTGGAAATCAGCGGCTCGTCATCCTCATGCTCGCGGGCATATTTATGCTTCACATCGGCATAAATGGCCGCCGCCGACTCCACCTCATACACATGCTTAAACCCCAAATCCTTCAAGGCGGCATAAATGCGCGACACACGGATATCGTCCGGGAACTGCCCCAGAAACACCGCCGGCAGCAACGCCACCGAGTGAGGGAACTCATGCACCATCTTGAAATCGTCCTGCTTGATGAAGATGGCGTCGACCGGGCAGGCCTCGTGGCACTTGCCACAGTCAATGCAGCGGTCCTCCATGATGAACGCCTTGCCGTTGCTGATACGGATAGCCTCGGTGGGGCAGATTTTCATGCAACGCGAACAACCAATACAGTTGCCTTCGTCGATTTCAAGAGCGTGGTAAAACATGTGTTTGAAGCTATTAAGTGATTAAACGAAATTGACAATCATCTCGACCGTCGTGCCCACCCCCACCTCGGAGGTGACATTGAGCACGTCGACATTCTTCTGCATGTTGGGCAGCCCCATGCCGGCGCCGAACCCCATGTCGCGCACCTCGGGGCGCGCCGTGGAGTAGCCCTCCTGCATAGCCTGGGCAATATCAGGGATGCCGGGCCCCTTGTCGGCCACCACCATGTGGATTTTGTCGGCCTCGATGTCCACCAGCACCTTGCCGCCGTAGGCATGGGCTATGGCGTTGACCTCGGCCTCGTAGAGCGCCACCACCACCCGTTTCACAATCTGGGGGGCGACCCCCAACTGCTTCAAGGTCTTCTTCACCGAACTCGACGCCGTGCCGGCGTTGGTGAAGTCGCCTTCTATCACTGTGTATTCCTGATGCATAGATATTTGGAGATAAATATAGATTAATACAAAGGCTGGATGCCCGCATCAAACAGCAGGCCGCAAGTCTTGAACATCGAGTAGCTGGTGGCGATCAGCACCATGTCGTTATCCTCGGCCAGCTCCACCATGTCGGCGGTCGGCTTCTTGTTGCGGACAAAGACCACAATGTCGAGTGTGGCCATGTCGCAGGTGCGGATGGTCTGCACATTGCAGAGCCCTGTTATCAGCATCGGTGTATCCTTCAGGGTCAGCACATCGCTCATCAAGTCAGATGCAAAAGCGGTGGTCACCTCCTCGTCCAGACGGGCCTGGCCGAGATACACTGTAGCATTGAGTGTTTCAACTATTTCTCGCAGTGTCATAATGAATAAAGATTAGTTCTTAGTTTATTAAATGATTTTGCAAATATACGAAAAAAAAACAACTCCGCAACCCTTGACGAAAAAAAAACGGGCCGCGGCATCCCCCCACCGCCCCCGCACGGCACCCATTATCCACACTTTCAAGCCAATACCATAGTTGGCGATGGCGGCACTGCCGGGCCGTTTTTCGATTGCCGGCGGGCGCAGCAGGCATCGCTGCGGGCCTGCTTGCGTTTCGCCGAAGGTCCGTCGAGGCTTCGCTCCCGGTTCGCCCATCCCTCTGTCATCAGCCGCCAGTAGCACACTATTTCACCCTTTGCCACGGGTCGCACTGCCGAACATGCGCACCGGCCATGTCGGGCAAGAATCGGAGCAAGGGGGACAATAAAACGCCGCCAACGCCGTTTGGGTGCCAGAAAACAATAATCACACATCCGCAACGCCATGAACCGAGAGACCCCCGCCATCGTGCCGCCCCGCCTGGAAAAAGGCGACCTCGTGGGCATCGCCGCCCCGGCAAGAAAAATCAGCCCCGCCGAACTGGAGCCGTTCCTCAGACTGCTGGACAGCTGGGGGCTGCACCCCGTGCTGCCCGCCCGCCTGTTCGAGACCGACCACCAGATGGCCGGCAGCGACGCGACCCGCGCCCAGGTGATGCAGGAGCTGCTGGACGCGCCCGAGGTGAAAGCCATTTTCTGCGCCCGCGGAGGGTACGGCACCGTGCGCATCGTCGACCGCCTGAACTTCGACCGCTTTGCCCAGAACCCCAAATGGATTGTGGGCTATAGCGACATCACTGTGCTCCACAGCCACATACACCGCCACCTAAACATTGCCACCCTGCACGCCACTATGCCAATCGACATCCCTGCCGACAGCGGGAAGCGCTCCGTCGCATCGGCCGAGTCGATGCGGCGGATGTTGGAGGGAGAGCTGATGCAGTACCGCTGCCCACCCCACGGGCTGAACCGCAGCGGAGCCGCCGAGGGACCGCTGGTGGGGGGCAACCTGTCTATCCTCTACAGCCTTACGGGGACGGCCAGCGACATTGACACCGAGGGCAAAATCCTCTTCATCGAGGACCTGGACGAGTACCTCTACCACATCGACCGCATGATGATGAACCTCAAGCGCAGCGGCCACCTGCAAGGGCTTGCCGGACTGGTGGTGGGCGCGATGAGCAACATGCACGACAATGCCATCCCCTTCGGACGCTCGGCGGAGCAGATAGTGCGCGACGCGGTGGAGGAATACGGCTACCCGGTGTGCTTCGGATTCCCGGCCGGACACATCGGCACCGGCAACTGCGCGCTGGCGCTGGGACGGCAAATCCGCCTCGAGGTGGACGGCGGCGCCGAGCTGCTTTTCTTGCCCTGACCCTTCGCCCTGCGGCCCCGCAGGCCTTGCGTCGGCTCGCCTCCGCGGCGGGTTTGACACCCGGCGCGGACACGCTTCTGCCGCCTCCGCCCCCGGCTTGGCAGGGTTAAAAAACAGTGCCTCAGACAACTTTTTTTTGCCAATCAAAAAAAAGGTTGTATCTTTGCATTTTCTAAATCAACAGTTATGCTGCTGATATATGTCCCAAAACTGACCAACCGAGCTGGCTACACCATCAATGTGGTCATGAGGGATTTATTGCAGACAGACTTCGCTATCACCACCGACCCCAAAGCCTTCAGAGACCACGAAGGGCCGCGCCTTTGCTACGCCCCAAAGCCAGTGGAGGGGTGCGAAGCCGTGTTTGTGAAGGCTGCCAAACTGCTGTTCGAGACCACGATAGAGGAGCAGCAGTGCCACCCCTTCAGCCATGAGGGGACAGTGGCGCTGTTCCCCGTTTTCGGACGGGACGCCGCACTGCCTTTCGACCTTTTTGCTGCAATTTTTTATATGCTGTCGCGCTACGAGGAGTATCTGCCTCACCGCAAGGACGAGCACGGGCGGTTTATGGCAACGGAGAGTCTGGCTTACCGCGAAGGGTTCCTCCAGAGTGCCGTGGTGGACCGCTGGGCATTGATGCTGCGCGACATCCTGAGCCATCGGTATCCCGGGCTGGCGTTCCGAAGCCGCTCTTTCATGTTTGAGCAGACGGTGGACATCGACGCCGCCTACTGCTACCTGCACAAAGGCACTTTCCGCACCGTGATGGGCATTCTGCGCGACGGCATCCACCGGCGCGACCCCGAAGAGGTGCGGCACCGGCTCCGTGTGTTGCTGAAGAAAGAGGAAGACCCCTTCGACACCTTCGACTATATACTGGACCTCAGCCAGAAATATCCCTATCGCAGCAATCTCATCTTCTTCGCACTGATGGGGGATTACGGCATATACGACAAGCCGGCCTCGCCCCACTGCAGCGAGTTCAGGCAGTTGCTGCAACATCTGGGCGACTATGCCAAGATGGGAGTCCACGGTTCGTATTATTCGGCCGAGGAGCCCTCACGCCTGGAGCGCGAGGTTGGACGGCTGGCGGACATCCTGCACCGCTCCATTGTGCGCAACAGGTTCCACTTCCTCCGCTTCAACCTGCCCTATGCATACAGGAATCTGCTGCAGCAGAACATCCTGCATGACTACTCGATGGGGTTTGCCGAAGTGCCGGGATTCCGCTGCGGCACTTGCACCCCTGTGCCTTTCTTCGACTTGAACAGCGACCAGGAGAGTCCCCTGCTGATGCATCCTTTCATGGCGATGGACACCACTTTCCACACCCACATGAAGGTGAGCCCCGCCGAGGCCTCGGCGCAACTGCACAATCTGGTGGACGAGGTGAGAGGGGTGGAGGGTACTTTCTGCTGCATATTCCACAACCAAAATCTGAGCGACGATTTTGACTGGAAGGGGTGGCGAGCGGTCTACGAGGATTTGCTGGAATATGCCACCCGACAACAGAACCAACAGCCAGCCAGTGGCATACATGACTAACATACCGACATCTAACAACTGATTTGAAATGATTAACTACAAAGAAAAACTGCATAAGATTAGAGCCTTCGTCTTCGACTTCGACGGGGTGATGACTGACGGGAGCGTGTGGACCTATGCCGACAAGGAGACGGTCCGCTGCGGCAACATTAAGGATGGTTTTGCCATACAATATGCTGTGAAGAAGGGCTATATTGTCGCCTTGATTTCGGGGGCCACCTCGCTGAGCATTGACAACCGTATGGCCGCGTTGGGCGTGACGCAATGCTATACTGGATGCGCGGACAAGATGCAGACCTACAAGGGCTTTCTGTCGTCAAACGGACTGACCGCCGAGGAGGTGGTCTGCATGGGCGACGACATTCCCGACTATGGAATCATGACGCACTGCGGTGTGGCAGCCTGCCCCGCCGACGCCGCCACGGAGATAAAGGAAATCAGCGACTATGTATCGCTCTATGGCGGCGGACAGGGGTGTGTGCGCGACATTATTGAGCAGGTGATGCGGCTGCAGGGAAAATGGTTCGACCCCTCGGTGAGCAACCATGAGGCTATGAATTGGTAACAACAATAAAATTATATCATTATCGAGCGATTACTACTTATATTAATGATGCTGGCAACGATGGTGCCGTCATACGCGCAAAACGATACCGACGCCACCACCGATAACGCCGACCGCCTGCCGAGCGGGACGGTGATGCTGGGGACGTACTATTCGGACCGCTTTGTGGGACGGAAGACCTCCAACGGCGAGGTGTTCCGGCAAAACCAGTACACCGCCGCGCACAAGACTATCCCCATGGGGACCTATCTTCTCGTAACCTATCCGCCTACAAACCTGCGGATTGTGGTGAGGGTCAACGACCGCTGTCCCAAACCGGGCATTTTAGATATGACCAAGCTGGCCGTACACAGCATCGGGATAAACGGGTCGGGCAAGGTGGTGGTCACCACGCTTGACCCCGCAGCGGGCTATGCCCTGTGGGTCGAGCAGGACACCCTGGCCATGGAAGCGGAGGAATACTATGCCTTCCGCGACCGAAGCCGACGGAAACGAATCTCGCCCTACCCCATCTCGCCCACCGACAGGCAGGACAGCAAGCCCCCCAAAGCAGACAAGCCCCCAAAGAGAGCCAAGAGACACACCGAGACGGCTATGGCCGAGCTGGAACCGCAGGACACGGTGCCCGATACGCCTGTCCCCATTCAGGAGCCCATCGCCCAACCATCGACAAAGCCCGAAGAGCATCCGTCCGAACATGTGGAACACCACGGGACGTTGTATGACATAGAGTTGTGCATCGTAAACTCACAGATTGCCGCACAGCGCGAGGCCAGCCGCCTGCCTAAAGACCTACAAGAAAAGACCTTGTTCCGCCGGAATCAATTAAACAACCAAGTCCACGTCATCCTTACACTGGGCGACTCGCGCAGCCACGCCGTGCGGACTCAGGCGATGTTGATCGACGACTATCCCGAAAGCTGCCTCATCCCTCATGAGCAATAGTTTGAACGTTTTTTAACACAATGGACATCTGACGCTGTAGGTGCATCAAATTCAGGCTTCAAGGAACTATCAGTAAGAAAAAAACAAAAAAAATTACAAAAAAATACTGCCATGTAAATAATTATTGCTATCTTTGCAAGTCAAAATCTGAATTGCCTTTTCACAGAAAAAGGTGTTCAGTATTGCATACATAATAAAGAATATTAAATAGTTAGATGATACTAATATGAGGACTCGCATGAAAATCAAACGGAGCAAGAAACTGTCACTTTTGTTGATAGCATTGGGATTTTCATGTGTTGCCATGGCCCAGACGGAGCCCCAATTCTCACAATACATGTTCAACAGGATGTCCTACAATCCCGGCTATGCAGGCAGTTCCGGCTCCATCTGCGCTGCAGCCATGTACAGGCAGCAGTGGATTGGTCTCCAGCTTGATAACCCTACGGGGGGCAATAGTGCCGGTTCAACCCCCACCGACATCCTTTTCACTTTCGACATGCCCGTGAAATTCCTCCACGGTGGACTCGGCCTGACAGTGGTATCCGACAAAATCGGCTATCGCAACAACATTCAACTCTCTGTAGATTACGCTTTCCGCATGTTCTGGGGTGAAGGTAATCTTTCGGCCGGCGCTGAGTTTAACCTGGTAAACAGCTCTATCGACAAAAACTCTTTGATTGGACTTGACCCAAACGACCCTCTTCTCAACGGCTTAGGCGATGCCGCCACTATGATAGACGGTTCGGTGGGTATTTATTATCAGGTGCCCGGCAAGTATTATCTGGGACTCTCCGTCAAGAACCTCCTCGCGGCGCATAGCGACGAAATCAAATTCACCAACGCCCGCACAGTTTATGCCATGGGCGGATACGAATACACCCCCTCCAGCGCACCCTCCATCCGCATCAAACCTTCCGCATTGCTGAAAACTGCCAATTTCAGCCGTTTCCAGGCCGATGTGTCGTGCTTGGTTGACTATCGCAACGCTTTCTGGGGTGGCATGGGTTATCGTGTGCAGGATGCCATCTACCTCCTGGCCGGTGTCCACTGGAAGAAATTCCGTCTGGGTTTGGCTTACGACATCACAACCAGCCGATTGGGAACATTTAAACCTGGCCGGAGCATGGGTACCCTTGAGGTGTATCTGAAGTTCTGCTTCAAGGTGGTCGTGCCACGCAAGCCCAACACCTCATACGGCAACACCATCTATCTATTGTAAGAACCAAAACGTAAAAACATTTAAAAAACGAAACCTTTTAAACAAAACTCCGTATAAAGGGGGACAAGCACCCTCCCGTATACACACGAAAGGAAACATATACAATAAGAATAAATAAATACAATACTTGATATGAAAAAGTTGTTTTTCTTGTTAGCAGCCTCAGTACTATTCTTCTACGGTTGCTCATCACAGTCAGAAAATGGCGAATTGGTGGGAGTTCTGGATCGCTCCCAGTTTGAAGACATAGACCTCAAGGGTATGGTCTTCGTCAATCAAGGCAATTTCAGCATGGGCGCTGGTGTTCAGAACAACACTTACGGGGTAACCTCGCAGCCGCGTACCATGCAGGTGTCGTCTTTCTTCATGGACGAAACCGAAATCACCAACAACGAGTACCGCCAATTCGTATTTTGGGTCACCGACTCCATTGTCCGCAGAATGCTTGCCGACGCCGGTGTTGAAGGAGAATACCAGATTGAGGAAAACGAGTATGGCGAACCCCTTACCCCTCCCAAGCTGAACAAGAAAACCAAGATTCGCTGGAATGACCCCGAAACCCGCGAGGCTCTGAACGACCTCTACGTAGCCGAGAAGGACAGATATTTCGGCCGCCGCGAAATCGATGCTTCCAAGCTGAACTATGAGTATTACTGGATTGACTACGCCGATGCTGCCCGCAAGGAAGCCGGAGTCCAGAACAAAGAAGAGCATCGTGGCACCCTCTATACCGCCCGTCCCCGCGGCCTGAACAACCGCACAGCCTTCGTCCACAAGGAGAGAATCAATGTCTACCCCGACACACTTTGCTGGGTTCATGATTACACCTACTCCATGAACGACGACTTCACCCGCAATTATTTCTGCTCTTCAGCCTACGACAATTATCCCGTGGTCGGCGTCAGCTGGCTTCAGGCCAAAGCTTTCTGCATCTGGCGCAGCCATTTCCTCAACGATTATTTGGAGAGCATCAACTATGCCCACATGAACGATTTCCGTCTGCCCTCCGAAGCCGAGTGGGAATTTGCATCCAGAGGCGGTATCGCAGCCGAAAGTTATCCTTGGGGCGGCCCCTATGTACGCAATCCTAACGGATGCTTCCTGGCCAACTACGAGCCTCTCCGCGGAGCTTATGACGATGACGGCGGTGTCCGCACGCTGATTGTGGGACACTATGCCCCCAACGACTATGGCCTGTATGACATGTCTGGCAACGTGTCCGAATGGTGTGCCGATGCCTACGATGAGAACACATACATTGTGGCCAACGCCCTCTCACCATTCTACAACTACAATGCCAAAGAGAGCGACCCCATCGCCCAGAAGCGCAAAGTTGTCCGTGGCGGCAGCTGGAAAGACCAGAAATACTTCATTCAGGTTCAGACCCGTTCCTATGAGTTCCAAGACACCAGCAAGTGCTACATCGGCTTCCGCTGCATCCAGCCTTATCTGGGCCGCGTCAAGGGCGACAACCTGAAGACTGCCTCTAACGTATATTGATTCAACAGACAATAGAGCAAACAAAAGGTCTCTGGAATATAAATTGTTCCAGAGACCTCAAACCCAAAAGACACAATACATCAAAAAATAAAATTAAGCAACACTAAATCATCACACCATGAGCTTTATAGACAATCTTGTTCGCAGTAATGGTTACAAAAACTTCATGTCAAAATTGTACGGTTGGGGTGCCGCCGTCGTTATCATTGGAGCTCTTTTCAAAATCAACCACTGGCCCGGCGGTGAGCTTATGCTTATCATCGGTATGGGTACCGAGACCGTCATCTTCTTCCTCTCCGCATTCGAACCCCCACATGTTGAGTTCGACTGGACCCTCGTCTACCCGCAGCTGGCCGGCATGGAAGGCGGTGAAGGCCTGAATGCAAAAAGCGACACACTTGACAATCTCAACAATATCGACAATCTGGTGTCCGTCCCCGAGGCCAACGACCCGCTCACAGCCCGTCTTGACAAGATGCTGGAAGACGCCAAAATCACTCCCGACCTCATTGAACGTCTGGGCAAAGGCATGGAAAACCTGGCCGACAGCGCACAAGCCATGAACGGCATGGCATCCGCCGCCGCCTCTACCGACAAGTTTGTCAACACTCTTGACGGTGCTGCCGAAGCTGTTGGCAACCTCAAGCAAGCCTCCGAAGCGGTCAACAACCTCACCACCATCTATCAAGAGACCGCCCAGGCTCTCACCAGCGGCGACGCCTCTTATGCCGACGAGATGAAGAAACTGGCCAGCAGCCTGGCCTCAGTCAATGCCATGTACGAGATGCAGCTCCAAACCTCCACCAGCCAGCTCGAAGCCACCAAGGCTGTCGAGGAGCGCATCCAGACCATGATGTCCAACTTTGCTGATTCTGCCGAAGGCGTGCTCAAATACAAAGACCAAATTGACGCCCTCACCCGCAAGGTGGCAGAACTCAACAACGTATATGGCAACATGCTTGCTGCTATGCAGACAAGACTATAATCGACTTTATTAATACTCAACAATATAACCCACACTAATCAGAACATATGAGTGCTTCAAACTGTCCGGAAACCCCGAGACAAAAAATGATTCAGATGATGTACCTCGTGTACACCGCCATGTTGGCACTTAATGTGTCGGCAGAGGTTGTTGAGGGATTCAAAACAGTCGGTAACGCTATGACCAAGTCCAACGAAAACATGGTCACCAAGCTTGACGACACATACAATAACTTTGAAGCCGCCCTCAAGAACAACCCCGCAAAAGTCAAGGAGAAATACGATAAAGCGCAAGAAATCAAAAAACTCTCCAACGAACTTATATACACTATCGATACCGTCACCTACAGTTTCATTGGCGAGATAACCAGTGAAGCCAATATCTCAGTCATAGACCCCGAAAACAGCGAAAACACCATCAAACGCCGCATCAGTCTTGTCAATGCCGATGGCTCGAAGAACTTCGACAGCATCGCAGAAGCACTTCATGTGGGTGGGTTCAGCTGGATACAGAAACTTGACAACAACCACCTTGGCACTCCCTACTTTATCGGCAAAGCCGAAGGTAAAGAGGTCACCGAAGGTGCTGCCTACGAAATCAAGAAACGCATCATTGACTACAAAAAGGCCGTCAAGGAGAAACTCGGAGCCGACTCTGTCCACGTAGCTTTGGGCCTTGCCGTTGAGGACATGCACCTCAACAGCGAGGGCAAACCCCTCTCGTGGGAACAGCTCAACTTCAACAACACTGTTGCCGGTGCGGCTCTCGTCACCCTCACCCGTATGAAAGCCGAAGTCATGAACGCCGAGTTCGACGCCGTGAACATGCTCTACAAGCAAATCAAATCAAACGACTTCTCATTCGACAAGGTGGCCGTTATCACACGTCCAAAATCGTCCTACATCCTGCAAGGCGGCAAATACGAACTCGTTGTCAACGTAGGCGCATACGACTCGAAAGCCAAGTTCGAAGCCACAGTCGGTGGCACAAGATTCACCGCCAACGACACTGGCGCCGTGGTCTACAGCACCATTTGCAACTCCACCGGTCCCAAGACCGTCACCGGCACCGTATATGTCAAGAACGACAACGGAACCAGCAGCTACGACTTCAAAGAGACCTACTTTGTTGCCGAACCCATGGCAGTGTTTGAGCTGACCGAAATGAACGTCGTCTATGCTGGTATCGACAACCCCGTCCGCATATCCGTTCCTGGCATCGCAGCCCACAACATCGTCGTTTCGCTTGCCGACCCCAGCCAGGCCACCATCGTGCCTGACAACTCCAAAGGTGCTGGCAACTACATCATCAAGCCCAAAGTCAACAAAGGCAGAATTAAGGTCAACGCATCCTTCAAGGACGGCAACCAAACTCGTTCTGCCGGATCGACCGAATTCCGTGCCCGCCCGCTGCCCGATCCCAAAATCTTCCTGGGCACAGTCGAAGCAGGCAAGGGCATACCCATCAACGACCTTAAGGGCATGAAAGGCCCCGCCGTCCGCTACGGCCAGGAGTTTGCCTTCCGCATGAAGACCCCGACCATCATCAAGCAGACCGTCGACATCACCAAAGTCAATGGCGCAACGGACATCGAGAACCGTGGACAACAGTGGGGAGCCGAAGTAATGAGCTACATCCAGAAAGCAAAACCCGGCTGCAAAATCACCCTCAGTATCGATGTCAACATGCCCGATGGCACAAAACGTAACATCAGCAGCACCTTCCGTATAACCCGATAACAGATAATAACAGATAAAAATTATACACTATGAAAAAAGTATTGCTTGGCTTCAGCCTCATGATTCTCGCTCTGGGAGGAATGACCGTCAACGCACAGAACATTCTTGACCCTGAAGATGAAAACAATTTAAGCAACTTTTACGAGCGTAAAATCACCACCACCAGAAAGGCCCTTCCCTACCCCAGCCTCCGCGAAAGCGATGTTATTTGGGAAACCTGCATCTGGCGTACCATCGATTTCCGTGAGAAATTCAACCAGTTCTTCTACTTCCCCAAAGGCGAAGACTCCCTTAACAACAACCAGGGGCGAATCAACCTGGCATATCTCATCTACAGATCTGCCGCCAATGGAGAGTTCGAGATTTTCGAGGACGACGAACTGAAGACCCCCGTTGATTGGGACAACATGTACAAGAAACTGAACAAAGCCGACTCCACCACCACCGACCCCATCTACGATGAATACGGTGAAATTGTTGAAGAAGGCCATGACACAGTCAAGTACAAATCCTTCACCTCCGACGACTACTACCAAATCCACCTCAAAGAGTGGTGGTACATCGACAGCAAAGACACCCGCATGAAAGTGCGCATCGTTGCCCTTGCCCTTGTCGACGAAAACTGCCGCGAAGTTGATGGCGACATGGAGTGCACGCCCACCATCCGTTTCTGGATTCCGATGAACGACATGAGAGTGCGCAACATCTTTGCCCGCACCAATGCCTACGACCTCTACAACAACAATGCCGAGCGCAGCTACGACGAGATTTTCATCTCCCGTTACTTCGACAGCTTCGTCACCCGCGAGACCAATACCCACAACCGTGCCATCCACGACTACCTGACCGGTGAGGACTCCCAGCTCGAAGCCCAATCCATCGAAGAGCGCATCTTCGACATTGAATCCGACATGTGGGAATACTAATCCGACATAAGATTAGACCAGCCAACGATTCGCACAAATCTCAATAACAAAAGAGTTAAGAGTAAGTAGTGCTTATTCTTAACTCTTTTCTATTTCGACACCCACGACACCATTTCGACACCCCACGACACTCACCGACACCCAAACACAACACACCGCGACACCCCTCTTCCCAAAAGTCCAACCCCTTGAACATCCAGCGACAGATAACCATCCTGCTCCTGCTCCTTATCGGCACCTCTGCCGGAGCCGCAGCCCAATGGGTAGAACCCCAGCCCAACGACTACTATGAGCGGTCGCTGATCTGGAAAAAACAACCCCAAGAGCTGGGCTACGTCCGCGATGCCGATGTATATTGGAGCCGTGTGCTTTGGCGCATCATCGACATACGGGAGAAAGAAAACCAATACTTCTATTTCCCCACCCAACCCGAGGGCATACGCGGACGCAAAAACCTGGCCTACGTCATCTGGGACGCCATCCTTGCGGGCGAAATTGAACTATACGAAGACGACGAGCTGAAAATACCGCTCGACTGCGCCAAAGTAATCGAGCGGGCCACCCGGAGCGATACCGTCCAGATGGCCGTCTACGACGACTACGGCGAAGCCGACTACACCACCGTCTACGTCCCGCACGAATTCAAATCCGACGACATCTACCAATATGCCATCAAAGAGGCCGTCTTCCTCGACCGCTCCCGCAGCGGTATGCAAGTGCGCAAATTAGGGCTTGCACCCATGGAAGACCGCTACAAAGTCATCGACGGCGAAACAGAATACATTGGCACCGTAGCCCTTTTCTGGGTACCGATGCTCTCCCAGCAAGTGCGCATCCTCTTTGCACAAAAGGAAGCCTACTGCCGCGAGAACCTCGTCCACCTCCCCACCTGGGAATACGCCTTCAACACATTCATGTACTCCTCTTTCATCACGCGCGAAGACAACGTCTGGAACCGGTCCATACACGACTATCTGACAGGCGAAGATGCCCTCCTCGAAGCCGAGCGCATCGAAGAGGACATCATGAACATCTCAATCGACATGTGGGAGTACTAATCCGCCAAACACTTGTCAAGCATCCGGCAAATGCCCTCCTTGTCCATATTCTGGCCGATAAACACCAGCTTCACCATCCTGTCGCCATACTCGTCGTCCCAGTCGTGAACCAGACCAGGGTCGCGCCGCATCATATCAATCAACTCCTCTTCGGGCATCGTGGCATACCACTGGCCGGCCTCTGACAATTTCACCTGCACCCCGGCCTGCTCAAACAGGTAAGACATATCCTGGTCATCGGCAAAATAACACACACCCTTGGCCCTGATCACGCTCTTCGGCCAGTCGAAATTGACAAAATGGTCAAACTTGTCAATATCGAAAGGCTGACGGCGATAATAGACAAACGTCCCGATGCCATACTCCTCCACCTCGCCGCCCTCGGCGTGGTGATGATGGTGGTGATGATGCCCATGCCCCTCATGCTCCTCGTCCTCATCCTCGTCGTGGCCATGCTCATGCCCGCGGTGATGGTGGCCATGCTCATCCTGCCCTTCGTCCTCGTCCTCATCGTGGCCATGCCCGTGGTGGTGCCCATGCTCATCGTCATCCTCCTCGTCGTGGTGGGGAGAATCCTCGCCGTCGTGGTGGCGCTTGGCTTCCGCATCCTCCGCCTCGGTTGTCAGCCGTTCCAACTCCTTCACCCAGCCTGCCTGGCCCTCAGTCTCGCCATATTCAAAACAATGCGTATCAATCAGCTCGTCCAAATCCACATCAGCATAATCCGCCTCCAGAATCCGGGCGCCGTGATTCAGATTCCTCACAATCTGCCGCAGCCGTTCCAACTCGGCCGGCGCGACCTCCGACTTCTTATTTATCAACACAATATTGCAGAACTCAATCTGCTGGATAATCAGATTCTCAATATCCTCCTCGGCAATGGCCGAACCAAGCAGCCGCCCGCCACAATCAAACTCGCTCTGCATCCGCAGCGCGTCCACAACCGTCAACACACAGTCCAGCCGCGGCACACCGTATCGGGTATACTCCTCGCCCATGCGGGGCATAGAACAAATAGTCCGGGCTATAGGCTCCGGCTCGCAGATGCCGCTGGCCTCAATCACGATATAGTCAAACTTGGCCAGCCCCATAATATCGCTCAACTGCTTGACCAAATCCATCTTCAGCGTGCAGCAGATGCAGCCATTCTGCAACGCCACCAAACTGTCGTCGGTCTGGCCCACGATGCCCCCTTTTTGAATCAACGATGCGTCAATATTCACCTCGCCGATATCGTTCACAAGCACAGCGAACCGGATATTGCGTTTGTTATTAAGAATATGGTTCAACAGCGTAGTCTTTCCGCTGCCCAGATAACCCGTCAGCAGCAACACTGGCGTAGAATGATAATGTGTATTAGTCATAATATATCAAATGTTTATTAATCAATATTGACGGTCCGGCCAGACGATGCAACCTCAGTCTGTCGCCACTCATGACCCAATATCCATAACGGGCAAAACGGCATATTATTTTCATCACACCGCCTGTTTTTTTCATCCCCATCCCCCCACTCTGCCAGCCAGCGCCGCCCGTGGCCACAAGTCGCCACGCCCCAACTTCGCCCGACTGCCAGCACCTCCACACCTGTCAGCCATCATTTCATGCGCCGCCGACAGAACAAATGGATTGCACGGGCTGTATGAATGCCAGCCATCGGGCGACGGAAGAAGCCGCTGAATGGGTGTCAGATATAGGGCTGCGACCGTCAGTCGGCATTCGGCTTTCGGGATAGCCAGCGGTATCCATAAACCATGTCGCGGACCATCACAAACACCTTGGGCGTGAGCCAGGCACTGAACAGCCCCATAAGCAACAAAGCCAAGGCACGCCACACATTGAAGAGGCAGATGCTGACAATGAAAAGCACAAGCATATAAACCAACGAGAGCCCAAAACGGATTGCGAAATTGATGGAACTGCGGAACTGCGGGTCCTCAACCTTGGCGCGGGCAATCAGGTGGGTGGGCAGATAGACAACGGGGTTGCTGAGCACCCACAGCGGCAGCAACTCCCAGCAGAGCAGCAACAACAACAACAGCAGGACAGCACTGCCCACCCACTGCACAACCCATCGCAAGGCAGACCGGCGGGGGTATCGGGAGGCGAACCACAAGGGGACCCTCCGCCGCTCGCACTCGGCACTGAAGGCTGCACCTTGCTTGTAAAGCTGGGTCAACTGGTCGTCGGCAAGCCCTGCCAACTGCAGGCTGACGTGGCGGCGCGCCACAAAACGGTTCCAAACCGTGTTGCGCAGGCCCAACTCGCGGAGGACATCGGGGGTGCGCTGATGGCAATAGGCATACTCGTCGGCGTAGTGGTCGGTGGCGTTCACCTGATGGATGGAGTCCTTCATGGCAACCGTGAGGTCGGCACGCATGTGGTTGAGGGCCTGGGGCTCGTTCTCGACGTATTCGGCCATGTATTGCTGCACGCCGATAGGTTTGCAGATGTTGACCACCACGTTGCTGTAGGGTTCCTCATAGTGGTCATAGTCCAGTCCCACGGGGACTATATAGAGGGGTTTGTGGCCCATTTCGCGCTGGGTTTCGCCCGCTATGCGGAACATGCCTTTGACCAAGGGGAGCAACTGGTGGCGGTCGTTGTGGGTGCCTTCGGCCATGAGGCAGAGGGGTATGCCTTGCTCCAGCGACCGGCGGGCGACTCCGAATACCGCCTCGTTGCGCGACAGCTGGTCGCGGCCGTCGCGGATGCGGTAGACGGGGCTGATGCGCAGCCAGGTGAGGAAAAAGCGCGCCACAGGGTTCTTAAAAATGTCCGCCCGGGCCAGGAAGGCTATCGGGCGGTAGAGGGCCAGCAGCACCACGAGGGGGTCCATCATGGCGTTCTGGTGAGTGGGGGCAAGGATGTAGGCGTCGCCCTCGGGCAGGTTCTCCTTGCCGCGCACCACTATGCGGCGGTAATGGCACAACGTGCCGAACTGCACGACGGGGAAGCAGATGGTATAAAAAAGGTTAAAAGAAGCCAAACTTTTTTTCATGCTGCAAAAGTACAAAATATTTTTGACTTTTTTGAGTTACTGGGACAAAAATATGAAGGCTATTATGAAAAGATTCTTTCTCGCCCCTCTCCTCTTGCTGCTCACCGCAGTTGCGCCCCCGGCCGAAAGCCAGGTGGTGGTGGACCGCAAAGTGCGTTTTGGAATCATAGTCGACGGCGACACGATACCCTACTACCGGCTGAAGGAGGTCAAGGTGCTGGAGTCGGCATCGCTGCTCAGCGAGGCCGAAATACGGAAGAACCAGAAGCTGATACGCAACGTGAAGAAGATGCTGCCCTATGCCAAGATAGGCAAACAGCGGCTTGATGTGCTGGAAAAAGAGATTGCCGACCTGCCCAAAAAGCAGCGCCGGGCCGCCATACGGGCCGCCGAAAAGAACCTGCTGGCCGACTTCAGCGACGAGCTGAAAGACTGCACCATATCGCAAGGCAAAGTGCTGCTGAAACTGATTGACCGTGAGACAGGCCGCACATCGTATGTGCTGGTCGACGAGCTGAGGGGGAAACTGCGGGCCGGCTTCTACCAGGCTTTTGCCCGCCTGTTTGGCTACAACCTGAAAGCCGCCTACGACCCCCAGAACAACAAAGACGACAACCTGATTGAACGCATAGTAATTTCCGTCGAGCATGGACGGCTGTAGCTCACCGCCACCACCCTGCCGACACCCAAATTCCTCCACCATGACAAGAGCCTGCTGTTTTTTGACTGCCGTAGCCATGCGCCGCGAACCCTCGGACCGCGCCGAGATGGTGAACCAACTGCTGCTGGGCGACACCTTCACGATTGTAGAGCAACAAGCCAAGTGGTCGCTTGCACGCTGCGACTGGGACGGCTACGAGGGGTGGGTGGACAACAAGCAGTGGCGCCCGCACGACGGACCCGCCAACCTCGGCACAGGCCACGATGCGAGCCCGGCCACGGTGGCAGAGCGCGACTATCTGGGAGCCCCCTACCTGTGGGGCGGACGCTGCGTGATGGGGATTGACTGTTCGGGACTGACGCAGGTCTGTTTCCGTGCCTGTGGGCAGCGGTTGCTGCGCGATGCTTCGCAACAGGCCACTCAGGGCCGCCCGGTTGACGGGCTGGAGCAGGCTCGGCGCGACGACTTGTGTTTCTTCTGCAACGAGCGGGGCGGCATCATCCATGTAGGCATCTATATGGGCCAGGGCCGCATTATCCACGCTTCGGGCCAAGTGCGCATCGACACCCTCACGCCCCAGGGCATCATCAACAGCGACACGCAGCAACTCACCCACCGGCTGCACTCCCTGCGGCGGGTGATGTGAGCGACGGCAACACGTGCCACCCCTGCGCTGTGGCTGGGGCGCGGCACGGAACAATGGGCCGGGAGGCCCTTTACACAAACAGTTCGTCGATAGCCTTCTGGTAATAGGCCGTTATGTTGTTGCGCTTGATTTTAAGCGTCGGGGTGAGGAACTGGTTTTCGGTACTCCACACTTCTGGCACAAGTTTGAAACGTTTCACCTGCTCATGGTTGCCAAGCGAGGCGTTGTATTTGTCGACCACTCGCTGGAAACGCGCCTGGACCGTCTTGTCGGCAATTATATCCTCGCGTGTCGTTGCATGTACGTCGTGGCGCAAACACCAGTCTTTCAACATGTCGAAATCGGGGGCTATGACGGCAGCGGCAAACTTCTGCCCTTCGCCCACCACCATCATGTCGAGGATGAATGGGGACTCTTTGAAACGTTCTTCTATGACTTCGGGGTTGACGAACTTGCCCATAGAGGTTTTGAACATGTTTTTGGTGCGGCCGGTGAGGTACATGTAGCCCCCGGGAGCCAGGTAGCCGGTGTCGCCCGTGTGGAACCATCCCTCGTGGTCGATGGCCTGGGCCGTGAGTTCGGGCGATTTGAAATAGCCTTTCATGACGTTGCCGCCACGACAAAGAATCTCGTTGGTGCCGGGGGCAAAGCGCACTTCGATGCCGGGCAGGACAAAACCTACAGACCCCACCTTGCGGCCTTCTTCGGCATAGGAGTTGGTGACGGCCACCAGCGGCGAGCATTCGGTAAGGCCGTAGCCTTCGTACAGGTCAAGCCCCACGGCACTGAAAAAGCGGGTGAGGCGGGGCTGGATGGAGGCACCGCCCGAGACAAGCATGTGGAAATTGGTGCCCAAAGCCTTGCGGATTTCGGCATAGACGAGCTTGTCGGCCACTGCGTGGCGCAGATTGTACCACGCAGTACGGGTCTTGTCGTTAAGGTCGTATTGGAAACCCAGTTCGAGCGCCCAGTCGAAAATCTTTTTCTTGATGCCAGTGAGTTTCTCTCCTTTGCGGAACACCTTGTCGTACATCTTTTCAATGAAACGGGGCACGGCCGCCATCATGTAGGGGTTGACCTCCTGCGCGTTATCGGCCACCTTGGCAATGCTCTCGGCATAGAAGGTCTCCATGCAGAGATATTGGTATAGGTAGTTCATCATGCGCTCGTAGATATGGCACAAGGGCATCCAGCTGAGGGCGCGGGTCCAGTCCTTGCCGGGCGAGTCTTTGATGCCAAGGACGTTGAGGAGTATGCCCCTGTGGGCCAGCATCACCCCTTTGGGAGTGCCTGTGGAGCCACTGGTGTAAATCATGGTGGCCACGTCGTCTGTGCTGATGGAGTCTTTGATGGCTTGGAGGCCTTCGGGGTCGCGGTGGCTGTCGCCGAGTGCGTAGAGGTCGTCGATGGACGGGGTCCCTTCAACAGGGGCGATTGTATAGACCTGGCAGATGGCGGGCAGCTGGTGGCGGATGGAGCTGATTTTTTTATACAACCCTTCGCCTTCCACTATGATATAGCGCACCTCGGCGTGGTTGAGGATAAAGAGATATTCGCTCTCGCTGATGGTGGGGTAGATGGGGAGCAGCACAGCACCCATCATCTGGACACCCATGTCGACATAGTTCCATTCGGGACGGCCGGTTGAAATCAAGGCCACGTTCTCGCCCCGCTGCACACCAAGGTGCATGAAAGCATAACTGAGCAGGTTGGATTTATCGAAATATTCATCTATTGTATGCTCTTCCCAATGACCGTTGCGCTTGTTGGCAAACACGGGACGCTCGGGGCACAGCAGCCGACGGCGGTCCATCAAATCGAAAAGTCTTTCGGGTTCTTTTATCATAGTTTTAAAGTTTGACAGGTGATGCAAAAATAGCAATCTCCGGGTGAATATGTGACAGGAAATTGTTCTGGCCCGAAAAAAAGTGACAGAAGCGGGCGTTTTTGGTGCCAAACGGGCAGATTTGAGTGACGAAAGTTCTATTGCCGCACTTTTGTCCCATGCCGAATGTGACGGAATCGGGCAGGCTGGGAAGGGTTGCCCAGGACTTTTAACCATTTTTTTGAAAGCGGACAGTACTCTTTGAAAAAAAAATCGTATCTTTGCACTTTGATTTTTATAAATAGGAACATGCTCGTATCTGACAAACAGCTAATCGACGAATTGAAAGCCGGCAAATGCCACCCCGTCTACCTCCTCACCGGCGAAGAGAACTATTATATTGACCTTGTGTCGGACTACTTTGAGCATCATGTGATAGCGGAGGGAAACCGCGATTTCGACCAAACCGTTCTCTATGGCCGCGAGACCGACATGCGCACGGTCATATCCTATGCCAAACAGTTCCCGATGATGTCGCCCATCAAACTGGTGTTGGTCAAGGAGGCTCAGGACATCCCCACCAAAGAATGGGACTTGCTGGCGGACTATCTGCAAAATCCTCTCACTCAAACTTTGCTGGTGTTCTGCTACAGACACAAAAAAATGGACAAGCGGTCGAAAGCCTATAAAGCCATCAACGAAAAAGGTTGTGTGTGCGAGCGGGCCAAGCTGTACGACAGCCAGGTGCCCGACTGGATTGGCACCCATGTGAACCAACACGGACACACCATTACGCAGAAAGGTTCCGTGCTGATAGCCGAATATTTGGGCAACGACTTGAGCAAGATTGCCAACGAACTCTCGAAAGTTTTCATTTCCCTGCAGCCCGGTGAGGTCATCAACGAGGACATCATCGAGCAGAACATCGGCATCAATAAGGACTACAATGTGTTCGAGCTGCAAAGTGCCATAGGCCGTCGCAATGTGGTGCAGTGCAACCGCATTGTAAACCACTTTGCGGCCAACCCCAAGGATAATCCCATCCAGATGGTGCTGCCCTCACTCTACAATTATTTCATCAAAATCATGCTCTATCACCAACTCACAGACAAAAGTCTGGCTGCGTCGGTGTTGAAGGTGAACCCCTATTTTGTGAAAGACTACGCCACCGCCGCACAGAACTACTCACTGGGCAAGTTAGCCAGCTGCATCGGCTACCTGTACGACGCCGACCTGCGCTCAAAAGGCATCCACAACTCCGGCACAGTCACCGACGGGGAAATCCTCAAAGAGATGGTTTTCAAAATAATCCATTAAACCCCGACATAGTTATCAGCTTATTCAATACCACCAATCATCCACCCGAATGAAACGATTTGCCACCTTCATTATCCTTATCCTGAGCCTTTCTCCCCTTGCAGCACAAACCGTGAAAGGCACCCTTACCGACAGCGAGACGGGCGAAGCCATTCCATTTGCCAACGTGGTGCTGGACAGCACACGCTTTGGTGTAGCCACCGACCTGAACGGCTTCTACCTAATCAACAAGATGCCTGCAGGTAACTATGTGCTGCGCGTGCGTTTTGTAGGCTACAAGGAATACCGAGAGCGCATCACCCTGCAAAAAGGGCAGACGCTGGTGCGTAACATCGAACTGGAATCGGAAACAAAGACCTTGGCCGACGTCACCGTCACCGACAACCGCATCGAAGAAAGGAAAATACAAACCCAGGTGTCGGTAGAGAAAATCTCCTCAGCCCAAATCCAGCAAATGCCATCCATTGGTGGCACATCGGATCTTGCCCAGTACCTGCAGGTGCTGCCCGGCATCAACTCGACAGGCGACCAGGGGGGACAACTCTATATCCGTGGCGGGTCGATGATACAGAACCTGTGCCTCCTCGACGGCATGACCGTCTACAACCCCTTCCACTCCATAGGATTATACTCCATCTTCGAGACCGACATCATCCTCAACGCCGACATCTATAGCGGCGGATTCGGAGCCGAGTATGGCGGCCGTCTGTCGTCCGTGATGGACATCACCACCCGCGACGGAAACAAGAAACGCCATTCAGGCAAAATTGGAATCAACACCTTCGGAGCCAATCTGGTGCTCGAAGGCCCTCTGAAAAAAGAAAGACCGGGCAACCCGTTCACCATCACCTATCTGCTCTCGGCCAAGAACTCATTCCTCTCCAAATCGCATAAGATATTCTACCCCTACATCGAAGGCTCCCTACCCTTCGACTTTACCGACCTCTATGGCAAATTGTCATTCAACTCCGGCTCTGGCAGCAAAATCAACTTCTTCGGATTCCGGTTCGACGACCGCGTGGACGGCTACCAGTCTTTGGCCAACTACCACTGGCGCAACTACGGCGTGGGAACGAACTTCATGCTCGTGACCGGCTCCAGCTCAATCATCGACGGCCATATTGCCTATTCCGACTACAGAATCAATTTCCAAGACCCCACTGCACACCAAAACCACAGCAGTATCAACAACTACAACATGGGGCTGGACATCACCAACTTCATCGGCACCAACCGATTGCGCTACGGCTTGGCCCTCGAAGGCTACACTACTGACTACCTGTACTACAACCCCTACCAAATCAACGTCACACAAAACGAAAACACCTTCAGTTTCTCAGCCTATATCACATACAAGATTGCCACCGGCAACTGGCTCATTGACCCCGGCATCCGCTACATCTACTACAACGCATTCAACGCCGGCAGCATAGAGCCCCGCCTCTCGGCCAAATACAACCTCACCGACAAGTTCCGCTTCAAGATGGCCGGCGGCCTCTACAGCCAAATCTTCCTCGACTCCCGCTCCGACAACGACATCGTCAACCTTTTCAACGGTATCCTCACCGGGTGCCCCAATTTGGAAAAACCCTCCACATTTCTGGGCAATCCCGTACAAAACTCCCTCCAGAAAGCGCAACACCTCATTTTTGGCGTCGAATACGACTTCCTCAACCACCTGACCACCAACTGCGAAATCTACCTCAAAAACTTCAGCCAACTGATCAACTACAACCGCAACAAGATGTTCGACAGCGGCGACCGCGCCTACCTCCACGGCGGCATCTACGAAAAGCCCGAATACCTCCTCAGCAACTTCCTTGTCGAAAAAGGCATAGCCTATGGTGCCGACTTCAGCCTGTGTTACGACATTGACTGGCTCTACATTTGGGCCACCTACTCACTCGGATGGGTTCGCCGCACCGACGAAATCCAGACCTACTCACCCCACTACGACCGCCGCCACACCATCAACCTGCTCACCACCGTGCGCCTGGGCGACCAAAACCAATGGGAAATCAGCGGCCGCTGGAGCTATGGCAGTGGCTATCCCTTCACCCAGACCCAAGGAATGTATGAGAACATCACTTTCAACGATGGCCTCACAACCGACTACACGCGTGTCAACGGCGAACACGGCGTCATCTACGCCGACATCTATGCCGGACGACTGCCCAGCTACCACCGGCTCGACATCAGCGGCAAACGCAAATTCTCCATCGGCAAACGCTCCATTCTTGAAGTCAACGTGAGCGTCACCAACCTTTACAACCGCCAAAACATCTTCTATTTCAACCGCCTCACCTTCGAGCGTGTCAACCAACTCCCCATCATGTGGTCCACCGGTCTGAATTTCCGATTCTGATGCTTGGCCTCTATACACCCCTGCCGACCACGGCAGTGTGCATGGGTGCCATCTGCGGCGATGTGCTTGGAAGCACCTTCGACTCCCATCACATCAAAACCTAAGAGTTCCCCTTGATCCCGCTCGGGGCCCGTCCCTCCGGCGACTCTGTCATGACGGTGGCCAGTATGCTTTGGCTTACCAATCCATCGCGCAACCCTTTGGCCGACAGCATGCGCGCAATGGGGAGGCGGCATCCCGACTCCCGGTATGGCCACCGATTCCTTCAATGGCTCATCAGCCCCGGCGAAGCGGCCGCAGCCACTCTGTTCCTCAGCCAATGCGAGTCCAATCAATCGGGGTCTGACCCTGCTGTTGCAGTATAGCGTTACACTTCGAAAAATGCTTGCAACCGAAGAACCCCCTGTAGGCCGACAACGGCGAGGGATGGGGGGCCGTAAGCACAAAATGCCTGCTGCGGTCAATAAACTGAGCCTTGCTGATAGCAAAACTGCCCCACAGCATAAACACTATACCGTTGCGCCGCTGTGCCAAAGCCTGTATGGCCGCATCGGTGAAAAGCTCCCACCCTTTGTGCTGGTGCGAACCTGCCTGATGGGCTCGCACCGTCAGCGTGGCGTTCAGAAGCAGCACACCCTGCTCCGCCCAGCCCGTCAGATTCCCGCATGTCAGCGGCACCTGCGTACCCAAATCGCTGTTAATCTCCTTGATGATATTCACCAGCGAGGGCGGCACTGCCACCCCCTCCGGCACCGAAAAGCACAACCCATGAGCCTGGCCAGGCTCATGATAAGGGTCCTGACCCAAAATCACCACCTTCACCTTGTCAAACGGCGTGTGGTCAAATGCCGCGAAAATGTCGCCGCCCTTGGGATAACACACATACTGCTGCCTCTCAGCCACCAGAAACTCCTTCAGCTGTGCAAAATAAGGCGCCTCAAACTGCGGACGCAACACCTCCAGCCACGAAGGGTCAATCCTTGGATTAATCATATCAAAAAACCATTATAGCGGCGTTCCACACCAATCGAACTGATGTCGCCATGACCCGGCAACACCTCATACTCATCGGGCAGCGTGAGCAGCCTGGTACGTATCTTCTCTATCAACGTGGCATAGTCACCGCCCGGCAAGTCTGTTCGCCCTATGCTGCCGCGGAACAGCGCATCGCCCGTAAGCACCACCTGCGCATCCGGCACCACAAAAGCCATACTCCCCGGACAGTGTCCCGGCACCGCTCGGCACTCAATCTTCTCCCCACCCAACTCCAGCACATCGTCATCCTGAATCTCAACCACCGGCAACGACTCCATACTCTCCACCTCAAAGCCCATCACCGCGCCATACACCTCCGCCTGGCCGAGCAACTTCTTCCCATCGGGATGCATCGTCACCGGCAGTCCATAGCGGGCACACATCTCACGCAATCCGGCAATATGATCCACATGGGCATGGGTAAGCAGAATCAACTTCGGCTCCAGCCCCTGCTCATCAATATACTGTGTCACCTGGGCCTCCTCATAAGTCGTCTCGGCACCTGGGTCCACAATGGCACATTGCTTCGTGTCCTCATTCCAGAGCACAAAGCAATTAGTGCCAAAATGGTTCAATTCAAACTGCTTTATTTTCATCAACACACCTCTTTCACATCGAGTCTCACGCTCCTATCCAGCCCTCTACTGCTTCCTTCTGCACGGGAGGGATGTCCAATTTGTTCTTTTTGCGCAGACCGTTCAAGTCGTTGTAGAGTTTGTTCGGGTTAGCCTCCTTCAGCTGGCCGAGAGTGTTGATTCCCGCCTTGCGCAACATCGGCACCCATTCGGCCGCCACGCCGTGCTCCACAAACTCTTCGTCGGTGGTCACCACGGCCTTCTTCTCCGGCTTCATCTGCGGGAAAAGCAATACATCCTGAATGCTCTGCTCGCCGGTCATCATCATCACCAGGCGGTCAATACCGATGCCCATGCCCGACGTGGGGGGCATGCCGAACTCCAAGGCCCGCACAAAATCCATGTCAATAAACATAGCCTCGTCGTCGCCCTTCTCACTCAGGCGCAACTGCTCTTGGAATCGGCCCAGCTGGTCGATCGGGTCGTTCAGCTCGCTATACGCATTGGCCAACTCCTTGCCATTGACAAACAGCTCAAAACGCTCCGTCAGGTTCGGATTGTCGCGGTGACGCTTGCACAGGGGCGACATCTCGATGGGGTAATCCGTCACAAAAGTCGGCTGAATCAGCGTGTGTTCGCATTTCTCGCCGAATATGGCATCAATCAGTTTGCCCTTGCCCATCGTCTCATCAGTCTCGATGCCCAAAGCCTTGCACGTATCGCGCAGCTGCTGCTCATCCATGTCGGCCACATCGTAGCCCGTCTGCTCCTTAATCAGCTCACACATCGGAGCGCGGCGGAACGGGGGCTTGAAATCAATCTCATTGCCCCACACCTGCACCTTTGTTGTGCCGTGCAGCGTCATGGCTATGCGCTCCAGCATCGTCTCCACAAACTTCATCATCCAGTTGTAGTCCTTATAGGCCACATAAATCTCCATGCAGGTAAACTCCGGGTTGTGCGTCCGATCCATACCCTCGTTGCGGAAATTGCGGCTGAACTCATACACACCCGCATAACCGCCCACAATAAGGCGTTTCAGATACAACTCATTGGCAATGCGCAGATACAGGTCAATATCCAATGCGTTATGGTGCGTAATGAACGGTCTGGCCGCCGCGCCGCCCGGAATGCTCTGCAGCACCGGCGTGTCCACCTCCAAATAACCCTGCTCATTGAAATAATCGCGCATCGTATTCACAATCTTGGCCCTCTTCACAAAAGTATCCCGCACATGCGGATTCACAATCAAATCCACATAGCGCATCCTGTAGCGCTGCTCCGGGTCGCTGAAAGCGTCATACACCACGCCGTCCTTCTCCTTCACGATAGGCAGCGGCCTCAAGCTCTTGCTCAACACCGTCAAACTCTTCACATGAATCGAAGTCTCGCCCATCTGCGTCACGAACACATAGCCCGTCACCCCGATAATGTCGCCAATATCCAGCAGCCGTTTGAACACCGTGTTGTACATCGTCTTATCCTCGCCGGGGCAAATCTCGTCGCGCTTCACATACAGCTGTATGCGCCCATACGAGTCCTGCAGCTCCACAAACGAAGCCGCGCCCATAATGCGGCGGCTCATAATGCGGCCCGCAATGCTGATGTCCTGAAACAGCGTATTATCCTGCGGATACTTCTCCAAAATCTCGCTCGATTTGGCATTCACCTCATACAAGGCGGCGGGATAGGGATTAATACCCAGTTTCTTCAATTCATTCAGCGAATTTCTACGTATTTGTTCTTGTTCGGTCAGTTCGGCCATAGTGCAATTAATTATTTTTAAGTCAATTATACCATTCTACATACTTCCATGCAGATTACAAATATACAAAAAAAAACTCAATTTCCGGCATTCCACCCGCTTTAACACTCCCCTCCCCCACCGGGACCAAACCGCTCACTTCCACACCCTCATTCCCAGCTGCCCCCTCCGGCGGCGTCTGCTCCGCAGCCATGCCTAAAAAGAAAAGTCCCGTACTCGGTTCTCCTGTACGGGGCTTTCTGTTGTCCAACCAGGACTCGAACCTGGACTGACAGAACCAAAATCTGGAGTGCTGCCATTACACCATTGGACATCCTTTGCTCCTCAAACCTTTGGTTTCAAGATTTTTACAATCTAATCACAACAACTTGTCCCCTTGATTTGAGGATGCAAAGATACGAATAAAATTCGATATGACAAAAATATTTTTACTCAAACACCAAATCGCCCTCATTCTGACCAAGATTGATTGTGCAGACCACATTGCGGTCCACCACCACATACTTGTCTTCTTTCAGGTTTTTCACACAAACACGGCCATCTTCCGCAGTCAGCGTCACGGTGAAAGTGTTGTAACATGCCGGTGCCACATACAGGTACAGGTCAGCACCCTGGGCAAAATCCATGCCTTTCAGCTTGTCGCATTCAATACTCTGGAACACTTTACTCTGCGGCTGCAACACCGGGTAAGGGTAATTATCCACCTTGAACACACCGGCCATATACTTGGCCGAATCGGCGGTGGACACCTTCACCGACACCAGCTTCTCGGCAGTGGTGAGATGCAGACGCACGACTCCGCACATCGACTTCATCAGCACATCGCCCTTGCCATCCTGAGTCTCGCCATAGAGAGGCATCGTTTTGGGGAAACCCGTACCCTCCTGGACCGAGGGCAGACACACGCAAGCCGTATCGACACAAAGCGCGCCGGGATAGACAAAGCGGCGCACTCCGTAGGTCTTCGCACCCTTCGTCAACTGCGTTGTGGCATACGTACTGTCCGGGGCAACACCCGTCACGGGGACATAGACAAACCTCAACGAATCGTCCCAGGTGGCCAGCACCTCGTCCTTGGCCCAGGCGACGGCGGTTGTGCCCTGGTCGCCCACAGCCTCTACTTCAAATTTGTACATGCGGCTGTGGCACGACACCATCAACATCGACACCGTGGCCAGAACCGCCAAACAGGTAATTATCTTCTTCATAATGTGATAAATATAAATTAATAACTTTAATCTTCTTGCAAGAACACAAATGCAAAGATAACACATTTTTTTAAAATAGCAACAATTCAGATGCCGAAACCACACCAGCCGCCGCTCCACCACCCGTAAGCAGCTCGTGTGTAACTCGTATGCTGCTCGTGTGCAGCTCGTGTGCAGCTCGTGTGCAGTACGTGTGCTGAAAATCACCCAGCCGCACGGCGCTTATGCCCCTGCCGGGCCATCCACTGCCGCCGGCAAGCGGCAGACCCAATCAATAGTGGGCAAAACGACAATCGCCGGGCTGCTATTTTACTGACAGCAGAGGACGAAATGGGATTGATGTGCAAGAGAAGGAGCGCCGGACGAGCGGAGGCAAAGCGGAGGCAAAGCGAAGGCAGTTCTTTACGTCTGGGAGGCCCGCCCCGCCTTCGGCGGGGCGGGCAGTGTGGCGTCAGCCGACGGTGACCAGCAGAAGGTCGGCGCTGGCGGGGGTGACGCGGAATGGGTGGGCCGTGCGCCGGCCCACAATCCAGAGTATGCGGTCGTCGGCATCGACCAGAAGCAGTTGCCGCCGCTTGTCGAGGAGGCTGTACTTGTGGTCGGAAAAGAAGTCGCTGACAAGCTGCGACCCCTGGGCCAGCCCGAGGGGCTGGAAGCGGTCGCCCGTTTTCCAATGGCGCAGCGCGAGGGGCTGACGGAGTGTGGCGGCATCGAAGAGGGCCTGGTTGGGGGGAAGGTGGCGGAAGTCGATCTGCGCAGCCGAGGCCTGCAGGGTTTCCACACTGAGGGAGGGCTCGGTGTCGTGGGGCTCGGAACTGAGCGGCTGGACGAGGAGCTGGCCGCGGTCGAGGAGGGCCTGATGGGTGGCGGACAGGAAGCGGCGCCCAGGCGTGCGGCACTGGAGTATGTCGGCCACATCGGCTGCGTTGAACCCGTAGGGGCGCAGCAGCTCGAAGAGGAGCTGGCTGCGCAGGGCACCGCGCGGGTCGGGCTGCAGGGCTGCAAGGGTGTCAAAACGAAGGCTGACGCAGATGGTGCCGTCGGGCTGTGGGTCTACCAGCTGGCGCCGGAGGGGGGAGAGGAGGGCCGTGTAGAGTTGCTCGACGTGTTGCAGATTGGCGATGGTGGTGGCCAGGGCCGTGTCGGCGGTGGGCTGGAGCTGGCGCAGGAGGGGGATGAGACGATGGCGCACCTGGTTGCGCCGGTAGAGGAGGGATGCGTTGGTGGAGTCTTCGACATGGGTGAGCCCCTGCCGCAGAGCATAGTCCTCAATCTCGGCCCGGCTGAAAGGAAGCAGTGGCCGCACAACGGAGCCCTGGACAGGCAGGATGCCGTGGAGGCCTGAGAGGCCGGTGCCGCGCAGCAGGTTGAGGAAAAAGGTCTCGGCCGAGTCGTCGCGGTGGTGGGCGGTGAGGATTGCGGGGTAGCCGTGGAGGGCGCAGAGTTGGGCGAACCAGTCGTAGCGCAGTTGCCGGGCGGCCTCTTCGGTGCCTTGGCGGTGGCTGGCGGCATGGGCGTGGGTGTCGAACTGCGCCACATGGATGGGGACCCCATAGCCATCGGCAAGTTGGCGGACGAAGGCTTCGTCACGGTCGCAATCGACCGGACGGAGGTGGAAGTTGCAGTGGGCTACGGCAAAGGGGTAGCCGGCGGAACGCATGAGGTGTGCCAGAACCACGGAGTCGACCCCGCCGCTAACGGCCAGCAGCACCTGCTTGCCCGTGGGGAAGAGGTGCTGCTGGGTGACGTGCTGTATGAAACGGTGGAGCACGCTACTTGACAATCATCTTGTGCATGCGGCGCTGGCCGTTGTACTCGATACCATAGTAGTAGACTCCTGAGGCCAGCTTGTCCTTCTTGAAGGTGATGGTGTTGCGGCCCGGCTGGTAGACTTCGGTGGTTTCGTATACGGTGCGTCCCACCAGGTCGTTGACGAAGAAGCGTGCCTGACCGCCGTATGGCAGGGTGAACTCAATACGGGTTGAACCGTCGAAGGGGTTGGGATAGTTCTGCTCGAGGATGAATCCGCCATCGTCTTCGGCCAGTGGCACACTTTCGAAGTAGTTGACAACCTCGATGATGGTGGTTTCATCATTGGCCGGATTGAGGTCGACGTTGGGCTGCCTCAACGATCCCATGCCTATGTATTCGCGAGTGCGTGATTTCGGGATTTTAATGTAGTTGCCGCGGCTGTCGACAAAATCGATGTGCCTGGTGTAGCCGGGGTCGAGCTGCCATTCGTACTGCACTAACTGCTTGCCCCTTATTGAGACATCGTTGATATTGGCCGAAGGTGTGAGATAGTTGTTGTAAGGGAAGGCTGAGGTGTTGTAGACAACGGCGCGGACTCGGCAGGAATCGGTGCGGTTTTCCTCGACCTGGATTTTGAGCAACGCGATATCTGTTCCAAGGGGAGCGATGTTCGAAGCAGTGTCGTTGTTGGGGTTGACATCGTCAGGGACGGTGACCCAGGCGGTGAAGAACTCATAGGGGGCGGAACGATCTCCCCGAGTAGAATCGAAGTAGAAGACAGCATGCGCGCCTGCGGGCAAACCGCCATCGCGGTAGAAGGTGCCGGTGAAGTGTACATTGGTGTCACGGTCCATGTAGCCATCGACACGGAAGTTGTTGACCACTCTGGCACCGACATTGTCAATCACGACTCCGAAACGAGTCAAATTCGGCTGACGGGTGTCGATGACGGCTGCACTGGCACGGACGTCCACGGTGGAGGACATTCCGGTAATCTGCTGCGTGATGGTGTCATTGTAGGGATAGACATCAAGGTCGTAGGAACACCAGGTGACAAGGTCCATGATACCCATGGTGGCTCGCTCGCGGTGGCGGAAGGTGTAGTTGAAGAATTCGCTGGAAGCGAGCCTGCGGCCCAGATAGTCGGGGAAGTGGATGTGCTCTTTGACGGTGTCGCCGTCGTTGTAGACATAGTAGACATCGCAGTCTTCAATCTCGTTCTGGCCGAAGTTGCGGAGTCGGAGGGTGATGTCGAGACTGTCGCCTGCCACAGCACGGGTGATGGGCGAGAGGAGGTCGTAGAGATAGAGGTCGTGAGCCAACGGGGCAAGGGCGAAAGTCTGGGTGGTGGTGTCGTTATCCTTGTAGACATCGAGCTGGACATCGGTGAAGGCAGTGAACTGGAAGGTGTCGGGGTAGTTGTTGGTGATGATGAAGGGGTCGGGGAATTCGAACTCAAGGTCTTGACCCGGCATGATGCCCTGGAAGCAGTGGGTTTCGTGGGCAAGGTAGGAGCCGTAAGGGATATAACTGATGATGAAGTCGTTGATAGAGTCGTAGCCGTAGTTGTGAACGATGACACGCGGGTAGATGGTCTGGCCGAACTGGGGCGAGACAGGATAGGTGATGGCGGTGACACCGACATCGATGTCGCGCTGCTGGCGGCCCAGTTTGAAGTTGTCGATGGCTACGCCGTCGCCGAAACTGGCCGAGGCAGAGGTGGTAGTGGGCGTGGTGAAGACAAAGCGGAATTGGAGGTCTTGCAGGAAGTCACCACTGAGGGGTTTGGTGGGGATGCTGACACGGACGTATTCGCCGGGCTGGGTGTTGCCGGTCCAGCCGTCAGGTGTGTCGTACCAGCTGGAGTTCTGCTCACGAGGCACGCCCCAGCGGGCTCCGATGTCGTCGAGGGTGACCCATTTGTTCTCAAAATTCCTGAACTGGATGATGAGGAAGGAGCCTTCGGCCATGTTCTTGGACAGAAGGAATTCGATGGTGTCGGCTTTGATGAGTCGGAGGTCGATGATGGGCGAGTAGGCGACACTGCGGTTGCCACGCTTGCCGGTGACGATGGCCTCGGTGCAGCTGGTGACCATGGCGTTGGGCAGCGAGTAGGCCGAAGCAATGTTGGACTTGGCCGGGATGCCGCGCTCGAAATAGTTGCGGGTGTAGGCATTGTAGCCGGCAGGGAAGTACCAGCGGTTGATTTCCTGGTCGAAGCTGTCGATGTAGCGGGGACGGACGACATAGTAGCGATGGTAGCGGTAGTGGAGGATGTTGTTGGAGGTGTGGAAGGTGTCGCCGTCGACGGTGACAGAGCAGAGGAGGTCGGTGGTGCCTTCGTAGAAGTCGATGGAATCGAGGGTGACGAGGGTGCTCATGCCGGGAGCGAGGCTGCCGCTCCATTGAACGACACCGGTCTGCTCGGGATGGAGATAGTCGTTGAAGTTGTAGCTTATGTTGGCATTAGTGATGGGTGTACGACCCTTATTGGCAAGCATGACGCTGACGTAATGGGTGTTCTGGGTGACGATGTTGTTGCGGGGCGAAACCACACGGGTGAGAGCCGCGTCGACAGAGTCAAGTTCGACATCCTCGGATACGAAGAGGAGGTATTGCTGCATCTGGCCGTTGCCATGAGCGGAGGCATTGTGGAGACCGTTGAGATAGACGGTGGAGTCGCCGTGGACCCAGACAAGCATACGCATGTAGCCATAGTGGGCGGCGTCGGGGATGGTGAGGGGAATCTTTTGCTCTTTGCGGCTGCGCACTTTGACACCCTTGTTGTTAATGGGAGCAGGACTTTTGGTGATGTTCTCGATGCCGTCGAAGTCGAAAATGCCGTCACGGTTGTAGTCGATGGCCACACAGAGGCTGGCTGCTGTGCTGGAGTCCATCTCGTTCTGATTGTTGGCGACCTCAATGGTGAGGGTGTCAACGGTGCCGCGGCGGACGAAGAGAGTGGGGACATCGGCTTGGTTGGGGTTGTAGTTGCCCAGCCAGAGGTTGTCGTAGCCAATCATGTCGGGCATGAGGTTGTCCAGCTCGTTGTAGGATACGCGGCTGATGTCGAAGCCTTCGACTGCCGAGGGGGCGTACTTGTTGACAGAGTCGTAGACGGTTTCGGGGAGTGAGCGGAAGTTGTGGAGATAGCGAAGAGTGTCGTTGCCGCGCTGCTGGTCGTCGGGGTGGTAGACCCAGGCATTGAGGGTGTAGTTGACGCCAGTGAGGGGTTGGTTGATTTGGAGGAGTGCGGTGTCGAAGGAGAAGTCGTAGTATTGGACGTTGTCGCCCACACGGCCGGGAATGGTGGCCCGGACGGTGTCGTGGACTTCAAGATAGGTGACTCGGCCATTGGCATTCATGAATTTGAAGGCAATGGGGATATTGGAGATGGGCTGGCTGCCATAGTTGGCCACGCGGAGTGTGACGGTGTCTTTTTCGAGGTAGACACGGCCCGAAGCTCTGGGTGAACGGACTTCGGAGATGGACACATCGTAGTTGAGCGGCGGATTGATGCCGACACTGATTTGCGAGTAGTAGCTGGTGCAGTTGCGGGTGCTGAGACAGCTGAGATAGTAGATGGAGTCGTGGAAGTATTGCGGGGTGCTGCTCCAGTGGGTGGAACGGTCGTAGTTGTTGTTGCCGTTGTAGAAGAATGTGCCACTGACGGTGTCACGGTGCCACCGGATGGTGCGACGGGCGGGCTGGGTGACCCAGAAGTTGGCGTAGGTGCCGTAGTCGACCATGGTGTCGTGCGGGATGGGCATTTCGGGCGTGTGGTTGGAGGTAATGTTGATGTAGTTAGTTGTGTCGGTGGCGGGTTTCTGGTCGTTTTCGTGATGGACGAAACCACGGAGTTTGATGGTGACGTCTCCAATATAGCCCGTGGGATATAGATTGGGCTGGATGAGCGGAGAGGCGGTGTTGACTATCTCGGTGGTGATGCCGACAGGCAGGGGTGCGCCAAAGGTGCGGACGTCGCTACTGTTGCTGCCCGGGATGTTGGGGAAGTTGGGGAGAGTCTGCGAGCCGGTCTGCTGGGCATAGTAGTCGTAGCCAAGCGTGAACTGGAAGTCGGAGGGGAAGTCTTTCTTGCCAACGTTGCGGATGGTGTAGCGGAGGGGCACTTGGTACATGCGGCAGTGGAGCGGGTTGACAGTGCTGTCGAGGGCTATGGACACAAGCTGGAGGTCGTAGGCCGGATAGATGAAGACTAGGGCAGTGTCGATGTTGTCGGCAGGATTGTTGTCAACAACTCCAGGACCAGTCTGCAGCACAACGACAATCTTCTGGGTGTCGATAATGCCGAGGGGCGATGGGACTTTGACACTGTCTTCATAGAGCGTGCGGAGGGGCAGACGGACAATGTGGCGGGTCTCGGAACGAGGCTGCGGGTAGATGTCGGCCAGATAGGCATACCAAGAGCAGTTCAGCTCGGGTGCGTCACCATTGTTGTAGATTCTGACACGGACCATGATGGAGTCGGTCTCAATGTTGTATACCTGTGGATTGGCACCGGTGGTGATTTCGGGCATGACGGGTTCCATCACTTCAGCGATCGTGATGGAGTGGGTCAAACGGTGGAACTCGTAGGCGCCAATGGTGGGGGCAGGAATCTGCGGACGGATTTTGCCAAAGATGTCGGTGGTGACATCGGGGTTGTACTGGGCATCGCCAGCAAACTGGGCAAGGGTAAGGTAGAGGCAGTCGTCGCTGAAGAAGTAGGGGAATTCTTCTTTGGAGTTGGTCTCACGGTTGTTGACCAGACGGAGGCTGTCGATGTTGGCACAGTCTGTGCCGCCCCAGTAGGCGAAGAAACGGCGCCCGGTGTTGGGGTTGGGTTCGGCATTGGTGTTGTAGACGTTAAAGTTGGAATTGGTTACGCAGGTATCGATGGCCACGTAGTAGGCGTAGCCTTTACTCCTGTTCTGGAAGATGTTGTTGAGTACGTGGACACTGGATGAGTTCTGACAGCTGAAGACACGGGTTGTGGGCTGGTTGTTGCCAGCAAAGAGACTGGCCGAATTGAAGTAGACATTGACGTGACGGCACAGAGAGTCAACCCAGATGCCGCTGGAGGCCTGGCCATTGATGCCAGTGCCGCCAAGGGAAATCATGTTGTTGTAGATGGCGACGCGATCGATGTTGGAGCCCTTACAGTTGTTGACCACAATACCCCGTTTGCCACCATTACGGGCGTCGATGAGGTAGATGCCGTTGCGCTGGATGCTGATGCGCTGACCGTCGGATACGGTGATGCCCGTGAGGGCTTTGTTGGTGGTAGGGCTGGCAGCACGGATACTGTCGTGATAGATGGTGAGGGTGTCAGTGTTACGGATGTTGATACCTTGGAACCAGAAGTCCGTGATCACGTTTTCGCGGATGTTGATGTTGTCGCTATGCGTATTGTCAATTGAGCGGATGGCGAAGTAGCCACTGTCAAGGACGCAACTGTCGATGGACACGAAATGGTTGTTGTCGCCCAACAGGACTAAGTTGGCATTGGTGGAAGAGGCAGAGGTCTTCTTGGAACGCATGGTGCAATTGACAAACCGGACGGACTCTGAATTATTGATTTTTAAAACATTGGCAAAGATATTGTTGCCTGAGCCAGTGTTGTAGTTGGCGTAGAAATAGATATCTTTGAAAGTGATGTGGTTGGCATTGTCGAGAAGGATGACATGGTTGCTGGCATTGGTGGGAGTGTGGAAGACCATGGCTTGAGCCGGAGAACCAGGCATGGTGCGGAAGACGACGGAGTTTTCAGCACTGATGCCGGATATGGGGGCATTGATGTTGACTTGCTCCTGGAAGGTCTGGTTGCAGAGTTCGAAAACGACTGGCCCATCAACACCTGCGTTGACGAGAGTGTCGACAGCGGCTGAAATTGTGGGATAGATACTTCCCGAACAGTTGCCCACGATATAGTTGCCGGCGCAGAAACGCACGTTGATGGTGCGGCGGATGGTGTCGTTGGAGGTGATGGTGTCACCATCTATATGGATGACGGCTGTGATAGTGTGGCGACCAGGATTGAGGTGTGTGGACATGAGGTAAACTTCACGCTGATAGCCCAAGGGGAGGTTGTTGGCACTGCCAGTGGTCTGCCCCCAAGGACCATTGTCGACACTATAGCGGAGGGTGTAGTTGTTGATGGCACTATTGCCGTGGTTGTCAATCTTGACATTGAGGCTGATGGAGTCGCACGAGGAGAGAGCCATCGTGTCGAGCGAAGAGGGCCAGACGATGGTGGCATCGGTGTCGGGGACATTGGTGACGTCGATGTGGATGAGCGACATGGGGCCCAAACAGCCCTCGGGTTCGAGGAAACCGAAGGTGATGTCAGGAAGGTTGGCACCTTTGGAGCCCGAGGTCTGGGTAGACTGGTCGGTGTTGTTGTTCTGCTTGGTGATGACCGTGTTGGGTTGAGCAGTGAAACGGGTGCTGGCACCGCCTGAAATGCCGGGCTGGTCGAGGGCACGGGTGATCTCGATGACGATATTGGAGGTTCCATCCCAATGGAAGACGGAGTCTAACCGGTGATGTACCCAACCGATCTTGCTTTCATCGAAAGAGAGGTTAGTGGCACTATAGACTTGGGTGAGACCGCCAACAAAATTCTGGTTGGGGAAGATTGAAAGGTTGGTCGTACCCATGCGAATGGTGAAGTTTGTGTAATTGAAGGAGGATACGTTGTTGCCCAGGGATTCGAGATAGAAGGAGAGGGAGCTGATGTCGCCAGCGCCATGACCGGCGGCCTGAATGCGGTCGGCAGTGTAGAGGTACTGTTCCTTGACATATCGGGTCTTGGGGTTGTAGGGCGAGGGGAAATTATTGTTGGATGAAGAGGCCAGTGTGCCGACATGCGCTGAGGGAACGTCGACAAGGCCAATGGGCTGTACGAAGAAAGTGTCGAGATGATAGATGATGGGGGTTAGATAGGAGCCATTGTTGGTGTCGACCACATTGCCGTCGGCATCGTACCAGATGGCGCCAGTACGGCTGCCAAGGCCATAGGCAGTGAGGATGAGGCGTGTGTTGTAGTCGGTAGTGACCGGCGAGATGACAATGGCCGAGTCGGGAGTGAAGCGGGATAGGGCATCACGCCGCACGGTGTCGTTGAGGGAATAGCTATCGGACTGGTCGGAATCAATCCATACCAACACATGGAAGACCGAATCGGTAGGCATGTGCATGTTGAGTGTGGAGGAGAAAGTGTGGGTGATATTGGCACCAGCGGCCAGACTGTTGAGGGTGTCGCTACAAGCACGGGTGACACCGCCGTCGAGACTGTAGTTCACGACAAAGGGCGAGGAAGCTTGGAGACCGTAGTTGTGGAGGTCGACGGCGATTGGTTCATTAGTAGAGAGACCACAGCCCTCGGCAATCTGTATGTTGTCCACCATGAGGTCGACCGAGGGGCGATTGATGATGTGCAGGTTGACTTCGGCGCGGAGACCATCACAACCGTTATCGACATAGCGGATAAGATTAGACTCGGTTTCGCCGAGGTGCATGGGGTTGGCGTCGGTGGCCACTTGCCAAAGGGTGGCGGAGGCAGTGGGCGAGCCAGAGGGAGAATTGGTTGGCCATGCTATACGGCGGGCACCGGCAGTGGGGGTATTGACGGGCGGAGTGGCCTGGGAGGCACCTTGCGCCAGGTTAATGGCCGAACCCTGCCAGACAGCCGCTGGCACCTGTTGGTTGCCCCAGGTGATGGCCTGCTGGGAGGGGGCAGTGATGACGGAGTTGAAAGGCACTGCATCGGCCACGCCGTTGCCATCGCGATAGATGACTGCAAAGTTGGCGTTGTAGGGAGGTGTGGCGATGGCGGTTGACGGCGCATGAATGGTGCGGGAGGTGTCGTAGGCCGTGTTGAGGGTCTTATACTGCAGGATGAGGTTTGCGCCAGGCTGGATGGTCACAGCGGGGAGCTCCCAAATTTTGGCCGCTGCATTAGACTGAACAATGATGATGGAGTCGCCTTCGAGGTTGGCAGGATAGTCGCCGACATTGGTGAGTTCCAGGGCGAAATTGGTCTGATTATGGACGTAGGACGGCAGGGGGTTGGTGACACCGACAGCCGTCGGAGCCCGGCTCACCTGCACTTCGGTAATCTTGACCAAGGGGAGGTTGCGTTTCTGCGAGATATAGAAAGTAGTGTCGTCGTAGAGACGGTCAGTGGTATAGGAGGGACCATAGTGGAACGAAGTGGAGTCGTCAAGGCTGCGATACCACGAGATACCGCTGCGAGCCTGACGGCCATTGCCGGAGGTATAGTAGCTGACGGGCCATGTGTTGATGCCGCCAGTGGGGGTGATTGTGGCCGTGGAGAAATAGGGTACATTCATATTGATCGCCGTGGGGGCCGGGGCAGCGTAGCGCGACAGGACAGTATAGTAGGCTGTATCGTTCATGTCGTCGGGGTCAAGGCTGCACTTCACCCACCATCTGATGGTGTAGGTCTGGTCAGAATTGTTGGGGCCGAAGGGCAGATTCATGGTGCGGGTGGAGCGGAAGTGGATAGTGTCCAGCGGGCCACAGTTGCGATTGACAGTAAAGCTCTGCACTGGGCCGTTGTCAATACTATAATAAATAGTGATGGGGGTGCTGCTGCTGTAGGTGTAGGTACCGTTACCCGTGTTGCGGATGGCCACTTCAACCGGGATTGAAGCCGGTGCACCGCAATAGTCGGGCAGCGGGGTGACAAACTCAACAGGTGAGAAGTCGATGGCCAGCACAGATACCTCGTAGGCACCCATACTGGGGGCAGTGGCGTTACGGGCGCTGCCGAACATGTCGACGGTGACTTCAGGAACCGGGGTGCCCACATTGCGGAGCAGCTCGCTGAAGGAACGGAGATCAACGATGGAACCGTTGGTGAAGACGGGATCGCCCGAGACGGAGCCATGGTCGATGGGGACAGCATTGCGCCAACCATTCAGGTTGAAGTAACTGTTGCCCGTGAGTTTGTTCAGCACACCGCTCTTTGAATAATAGCAGTTGTGGTCAATATGCATAGTGGAGCCATTGTCGCCCGGCATGTAGTTGAAGGCATAGTTGGTGGTGTCGAAACTGGTGATAACATTGTTCTGGAAATAGATGTTGCTGATGGTGTCGCCGCCGAGGGTGGCCGCCGCAACGTTGACAAAGTCGGGAGCACTCAGCCGGACAGAATTGAAGACCACCTTGAGGTAGGAGCCTCTGATAATATTGAGGGGAGTGGTCAGCATGTTGGTCGTGTTGTCGAAAACAGATACCGCCATGTTGTTGGCCACGATGGAGTAGTTGTTGGGGGTTCCGTGCATGTCGGACACACCGATACAGCTGGAGCCTTTGGTGGAGTAGACCTTGTTGCGAGTGATGCGGCTGCCGTCATAGATGTGCTGACCAAGGACAGTGTAGCTGGCATTGGTACGCACATCGTATACCATGTTGCTGTCGATAATAACACCATCTTGGTTGACTACGCTGATGGCAGTGTTGGACTGGTTTTTGAACTCACAGAAATGGAGAATGTTGCCCGAAGCACGGTTGTCGGGTGCAATACCTCTCATGTTTGCACCCACAGTGCCGCCATAGAAGACACAGTTGGCCACTGTCACAGAGTCAGACTCCTCAGCCATCAAGAGCGACGCGGCGGAATTATTCACCGTGTTGGTGTCGAGGAACATACACTCATCGAAGGAGCAGTGTGTGCTACCGCTGCCCAACAGAGCCAACACATCACACCGGTTGTCACCGAAGCGTCCGTTGGCAAAGTTGATTTTACGGAAATGAATGCCACTTGATTCTGTCAAGTCGACCAGATAAGGCGCATTGGCACCCTCTACCCCCTGACGGGGACGGCGGAATGTGACAACGCCGGTGGGCGTGGAGGGCTCGAAAGTGATCCTGTTGGTTGCCGATGTGCCTGGGATGTAGGGGAACTTGGTGACCCCATAATTGCCTGCGGGCAATTTAATAGTCAATGGGCCATCGATGCCGCAACGGCTCAATACATAAAGACAGTTGTCCAGCGATGAGAAGTGGTCGTTGATTCCGTTACCAATGGTGCGAACCCCATGATAGGGTCCATCACATGCGGCAAAGGGCGCGAAAGAGGTATCGTTATAAGGCTCGTGGTCGCGAATACGCACACTGTTCACCGTGATAGAATCATCAACCCAGGCCTTCATGGTGTGATAACCCACGGTGAAAATCTGGTTGTCGTTCAGGTGGACACGGACGCTGTCGCCACTGTTGAGTGTGCCAGTCCAGTCATAGTAAACCGGGGGCTGGTTGTCGATGCGGTACCAGATACGCACGCCGTTCATGACATTGACACCATAGTTTTTCAGCCACACAACTACCGAGTCTGTACCTTGGTTACAGGGCTGGTCGAAGCTGGGGTATTCCAGTGCGGAAATACCACAGTCGTTAATGAGCGGGAGGTGTTTGGTTTCGTAGAACTGAAGCCAAGGACGCGTAGGCACGGGAAGACCATAGACGAAGTCTGAGCTGGTGAACGGGTCCTGATTCAACGAGGCATCATAGCCGTCAACGTATAACGTCATCTTTGTTGATGGCGTTGAGACATGTTTGACCGACGTGGGCGTCAGGTTGGAACCGTTTTCAGTGATGAGCTGCACCACCAAGTCACTACCAGCGTAGAAGAAAGTATCCTGAAGGGTGATTGTCTTGTATGAATTGGGGGCGCACTGTTCAATCAGGAAAGCCGAATCATAAACAATCTGCATCGGCGTAGTCAAGAAGGACTGGCCTTCCAGTACCTGGGTCACAGTCCGGCTGTAGGGCATATTGGCCATTTTGATCTGTAGCCGTCTGCGTGTGGCATTAGTGGTATTGGTATTAATCCAGAACCTGAAACTTTTAATATAGCCAGGCCCATAGCCAAGTTGGGCCATAGTCAGACTGTCGTATATCATCTCCGACTTGTTGTCGCCGTAGGTTGGGAATGGAATGAGGTTATTGTTCGTCGTGTTGCCTTGCGGCTGAGCAGAAAATGTCTTACCTCTCACACAACGGTAAGAGTCCCACTGGCTGGCGTTTTTGGGATAATAGGCTGTGTTATTATTGGTTGTGGCATCTTTGACCACTAAGTGATACCTCATCACGGTGTCGAAGCCATAAAAGGGTATACGGCCCTCATATTCATTGGCCACAGATGTCGGGTTAAGATAAGTCCGCAAGATGGAATCACTACTGCCCACCTTATATTCGATATAGATGGAATCGCTGTTAATACCCTGTGCCACAGAGGTAAGTATTTTTGTCCTCACCTTGGCTCCTCGGCTACTGGGGTAGACTCGGAAATCGGGGAAGGCGATCATCTGGATAGTTGGAGTTATCATGGCTTGACTGGAAGCATACACCTTGATGTCGTCCAGGTACCAGCCTTCAGTAAGCGAAGTGGCCGAGTCTCTTTCGCACAATCTGAAACGAATTTGCAGTTTTTTATCCGTCTGGGCAGGACTCGTAAGAAACATTTCGAGGTCAAAACGCTCCTTTTTCCACAAAGAATTTGATATGGTATTGCTCGTCCGCCAGTCTGTATAAGTACGTTTATGGAAACAGCCGTTAATGGGAAATTCAGGGCTGCCCTGCTCATTCATATTATACTGCGTGCTGCTGAGAGTAGTCCATGATGCCTGGTCTGGACGCTTCACCTGGACAGTAGCCACATCGCCTCGACGGCTCCAATGGACCATACCGGGCGTGATATACGCAATGTGCATAAATTCCAGTGCGTAATAATGCAAGGAGGCATTGCCAGAGAAGTCAATTGTGTCCAATTCAATCCATTCAGATTGTCCCTGAATGTGATGCAGTTTCATGGCCTTCGAACCGCCGCTCACATACGTTGACTGGACAGAAGCGTTACCCGAAGTCACGTAGGACTGGGGGGTACCTGTTTCGAAGTCTTGGTTGTACATTTGGATGATTTGCGCCTGCGAAACCACCGTCGACAACGCAAAAATCAGCCCAATGAGAAAGAATCTTTTCTTCATATTACAAACTGTATTATTATTTCATTTACATATAATTACACATCAGAAAAAGCCACAGACACAAGCCTGAATGTGGATTTTTCGAGTCTACAAATTTACGAATAAAATCTGATTCAACAACATTTTTTATTTACCACTATTTATTTTTTTAACTTATCGGCCTTCAGTGCTCCGTTCCGCTGTGTCGCGACACCATATTCCTGTAATAGCACAAACCACTCGACGACCAATGCCTACGGATACTGGAGGGTTTTATCATAAAGAGTCATTGCCCTCATTTTTGATACCCCCACATGATGAAGTTTAATAATAATTAACAAGTGGGGCGTGCTTTATTTGCGCTGCATACAATCGCGGTACCAAGCAGCCGATTCCGGCAGTCGTTGTTGCATTTGGCTTGACTGAGTGAAACTTTAGTGGAACCCGATTCTGTCTATGGGCAAAGAGTGAGAGTACACAAACCCTGCCAGACATGCGCGAGTTCGGGGTATGATACGTCCTGGGATATACGATGTTTCTCAAAAAGCAAGGCGCAATAGGGAAGCCCGTCCACTGAGAGGCGCTTGACCTATAGAGCCGGAAATGAGACACCAGCTTAGATTACCATTCTTTTTCTGATTAAGGTATCAATAAAGTTATCCCGAATTCACCCACGTAGGTGTAGTGAGGCTGATGCGGAATACCAATAACAGAATTAATCATGGCAGAATACGACGTGGCGAAGCCGAAAATATGCCCCATCGGACAACAACGGCGAATGGGTTCTGGTTGCCTCGTCTCGTGTTCTATTTCGTTACTGCACATTGTTGTTGCGAGCTGCAAATCCTGTTACCCCGTTGGGCTGGACCGCAAATCCAGCCCAGCGGCACGGCATGGAACATCCGCCGAGTCGGGGATTGCTTTTGAGGATTGAAAATCCTTATACTCAACGGGTCTGGATTGCAAATCCAGACCAACGGCACGGTGTCGAACATCCGCCAGGTCGGGGGCCGGCGGTATCTTTGGGCGAGCGGACCGAGGTGAGGCGTCCTAAACAGTCATAGGTGTAGGCCATCGTGCTGCCGCCATGACGGATTGCATCGTGTTCTATTTCGGTCCTGCACATTGTTGTTGTGAATTGCAATTTCTGTTACTCAGTTGGGCCGGATTGCAAATCCAGCCCAACGAGAACATCCGCCGAGTCGGGTCGAACATCCGCGGGGTCGGAACCTGCTGTCGACAATTAGGTTAGTCTTTTCTGTTAGGTTCGGTACATGATTCTTGTCCAGGTCCATCACTTTTGGAGAATTTTCGCATAATATTTTCATATAAAAAACCATTTACTAGATGATCTTGATGCATTTCGTATTCTTTTTTTAAAAAAGGTGTATCATAACAGTCTTCAATAGTTGCACAAATACTATAAAACAGAGATGTGTCAATGTTTTCACTTATAACTATATGTGCACTTATTACCTTTCCATTTCCATCAACTTTTACTCTTAGAAGAGCCCATGCATCCATTGTTTGATTTATTATTCCTTTTTGGAACAACCTATCTATTGCATTACTCCAGTCTTCTTCTGTTTTGAAAAACATGCTTGAATCAAGGTGGTATTGGGCATCACAATTATGTGGAAAAGAAAGAAAGAGTATTGTGCAAATAGTCCATACAATTTGGTTCGTTTGTACTTTTATATAGCTAATTTGTTTTCTAATCATGGCTCATGTTTATTAGTGTTGTTGAAGACTTTTACTTATTGCTCTTTGTAATGCCAATGGCGGTTTGCCGGAATTTGCTTGAATATAACTTGGGGGAGCTTGTGCACCATCTTGGAGTGCTCTCTGTTTATAAAAAATAATCCTTAAGTCAACCATATTAGAAAAATCTTTGGAGAATTGAGGGGTCAATATCCCTGTATAACCATTGTTGCCAACATAATAAAGCAATTGCAAAGACCAATCCCCTGCAGGACAAACTCTTCCCAAGTCGTACATCACAAGTTGAGCAGCAAGATCTCCTTCTGTTTCGCGAACAGAAGCATCATTATTGGAGTATATATTACAATCGCTTTGAAACGCATGAAACAATTCTTGTGAAATTGCATATAAATTATCTAATGATGCAGATATAGTAGACCTATTTGGCTCAAAAGAACCGCCACCACCTTTTCCAGCTCCTTCCTCAATGTAGTATGTTTTTGTTGAGTTCTGTAAGACGTTATAGTCCGATGAAAATAAAGGGCTTTTTTGGAGCTCTTGTATATTTGCATTGTATTTTCCTAATGCAGTGCTTGAGAGTCTTGATACGTTTATTGTATCACCACTTGGATCTATAAATCTCATTGAATTCCACGCGCAATAAACATACGGTGAGATGAAAGGATACTTATCGGCATATCTGTCAACCGAAATAAAAGAACTTAGCAGCTCATGATCCATGTATCTCGCAGCGAAATACCCGTAGCCGGTTTCCTCGTCGCGTTCTTTGCCGGTGAAAGTGAACCGCTCACTGTAGCCAAACGGATGCTGGTTGACGTACGGCTCGCCGTATGGCAGGTACTGAATGTGCTGCACTGCCACTCCGCTGACGTCGGTTATCCAACTGGCACTGCCAAGGTGGTCGGAATGGTAGAAGTACACCTCGTTTTCCTCTCCGTTTTGGGAATCGTCCAACATCGAGTGAACCATATACTTGAACAGGTCGTGATTGAGATCGGTTCCAGCCTTCATCTGGTTGGGAATACCGTCAATTGGGTGGCCAAACACCTCCGTTGCAAACTCATTTCCCATTATGCAGTGGAGGTTGTTCTCCTGAAGCACACGGCTGTTCACCTGATCAAAGCTCTGGCCAAACAGCAAATCAGCCTTCGTTTGGAGCCCCTCATCGCTGCCGACAGCGCGGCACAGGGCATTCAAACCACCGCCGCCGAGACGTGCGGCCACACGCTCCGTGCCGGCATAGTAATGCTTGGTATAGCCCTTGTTGGTCAGCACCATATAGGCCGAGGGATAGAGGGTCGGCTCGGTCAGTATTGTATAGGAGGACATAAAGTCGGCATTCACATCCAGCGACTTGTTGTCGCCCGTCAGTTTCAGTCTCCGTTCCCCGCCGTGGTCGTAGGCATAGTAGCTATAGTATCTGTCATCCACGGCGGCGTGCATGCGGCTGTCCTCCGTCCAGTACAGGAAGCGGCCGCCCTCGAACATTTCATCTGGCCTGGCCATACTCACCTGCCCGAGGTTTCCTGCTTCATCCCAGCGCAGGTCATAAAGCATTCCGTTTTTATAGTCGAACATACGCTTCACCGCATGGGGCTGGTAGTCGTCGCAGTATCCGTAGGCCATTTCCACCGAGGCCGACAGCGTGACAGAGCTGTTGTCGCGGTCTTTCCTCATCAGTCTGCCCGATGGCGAATAGGTGAGATAGGTGTTGTAGCTCCCTATGTCACCTCCGCCATACGACTCAACAAGCCTGTGCAGCGCATCATATTTGTAGGTGTTCCCGTATGTACCGCCAAGCGTGTTCACACCACCGGCATTGTTGACAATCCTTGTCACATTGCTCGCGTTGTCGAAAGTGTAGTCAATGTCCTGCATCGTACCCGCTGTGGAGAAGCTTCTCAGGTGGGTCAGCCGGTGCAGCGAGTCGTATGCGTATTCAGTCCGGGTCAGGTTGCCATACACAATTGAGCTGCGCTGCCCGAAGTCGTTGTAAGTTATGCTTCTCACGTATCTGTTCACCGCACCGTTCTTACGGCCAGTCATAGAGCACAGGTCGCCGCCCCACTGGTAGGTGTAGGTTATCTTCTCATTGTCGGGGTAGGTCATCGTGAGCATACGTCCCCAGCTGTCGTACTCGTAAAGCATCCTGAACCGGTACACCTCGCTGTGCTGCGGCAGGGCTATGGTGCGCGTCTCGTCCGTCACATTGCCCAGCGCGTCGTATGCCATCTCCTGCATGCCCGCGCCGTCCTCGATTTTTGTGATGCGCCCGCGGCCTGTCCCCGTGGTCCCGTATGTGTATGTCACGTCGTTGCCCGTCATGTTGCTGTAACGCTTCTTTAACAGTCTATAGTATGTGTAGTCATAATTTATTTCGCCCAGAGGATTCCACTCCTTTACCAGATTGCCCGCGGGGTCGTAGGTGTAGTGAGACTGGTGAGGATTGCACGTTACTCCGTTGGGCTGGATTGCAAATCAGACCAGCGGCACGGTGTCGAACATCCGCCGGGTCGGGCATCCGCCACAACGGAACCGAACATCCGCTGGGTCGGGACATCTGTTACAACGGAATAACAAGGGGAGAGGGCGAAAAAACGTTGAGTCGGGCAATGCCGAACAACACCCAAACGAATCATGCAACATACTCCTATAAAGAATTGATTATCAATCAAAGATAATAGGACCTGTTTCTTCGAAGAAATTGATGTCATTCATTATTATATATGACTTTACATCAACGATTTTTTTGTTTTTAACAATAATTCTGGTTATTATTCTATTTCTTGCGTCAGACCCATAATAAGCCAATGGTTTTTCATGCTCATATCGCCGAATCTTTTTATAATCAAATTCCCTGACCAGATCTGTCAGTTTCTTCTCAGACTCATTTCTTGGTTTATAATTGTCGTATACAATACCATCTCGATAAACTATCCAGCCATTATCGTTACTCAACAATATGACGTAATATTGATATTCGAACATTGGGGGATTACTGTTTTCTATTAGGAACAATGTATCTGTTTCCCGTAAGGCCATTGTTGATACTATTGAATCAATTGCCTTCTCAATAATACCATCTTTTTTTGCCAAATTATAGCGTTCAATATCTGTTTTGAGTTGGATAATGAATTCTTTCTGTGCCTTTAGCTGTGTATTCTTTATTATACCCGCCATATTCTGATTGGTACACCCAATGCTAATAGCTATTATAGAGACTTCCAATAAAATGAACAATAGATTTTTCATTCTTAGTTTGTTATTTAAAGAAGTTGTGGTTGGCGAAACTATCATATATCCTCCCAAAGTCAAACACGTCGGAATATGATAATGGAAAAACCAACGCCGGAATGGACGCATTACGATCGTAATATGTCCGTTGTGGAATATTATGTTCCATTCTGATGAGATTTTCTGTAATCATAGCACTTATCTCTTTCAAAGCCATACCTTTCTTTTTAAATGATTCGGGGGCCCTTAGATAATCTTGGGCGTGCTTTAACTCATGCCCAAGTGACACATACGTTGGGGTTTTTGTCATATAGTTCTTTTTATTAGGATTATTTCCTGTAGGTATCTGACTCTCTTTACTGTCGTTCCACTCAATCATCTCCTTGTCTGTATCAAAAAGATTCTCTTCACCAGGGTTTATGATTATGTCATTAATGGTCCTTTCGAAAAAATCTACAATATTCCGACCATATCTTCCTTCTTTAAGTTTATCTAATGCACAAATCAAATTATCGACATATCTTAGATTATCACCTGAATATATTTCTCCCGTTTCTTTGTTGTAAAATCCATATGTCCCATCAGTATTTTTGCTATATACATAGATTGAACCTCTTTCACAATAATAGATTTCTTCTCCATCCGGATCCACCAACTTCACAGGATTCCAAGCACAATAGGCATACGGTGATATGCCAGGGTACTTGTCCGCCATCGGATCAACACTCAGCCACATGGTCGTCAGCTCGTGGTCCATATACCTCGCGCCGAAATAGCCGTACCCTGTCTCCTCGTCGCGTTCTTTCCCTGTGAAGGTGAATCGCTCATTGTAGCCGGATACCCGCTGGTCAACAAAGCGTTCGCCATAGGGCAGGTACTGCAGGTGCTGCACGGCTCTCCCCGACGCGTCGGTAATCCAGCTCGCACTGCCAAGATGGTCGGAGTGATAATAATAAACATCGGGTTCAGAGTCGTTATGGGTGGCATAGTATGCCATCTTCCCGACAAAGGACGAGATTTCAATCGTGAGGCTGGGTTTCAGCAGTTTCGGGCTGCCCTCTATCGGGGTTCTGATTATTTCGTCATCCCAGCCCATTCCGTGGATGCACGCAGGATTGTCGCTGTCGAGCCTCCGGCCAAGGCATTGCGTCTGGCAATCCCTGAAAAGTTCATTGGCCCTGTCCGACAACGAGGTGACAACTGCTGGCACCGGCAGCCCCCCTCCTCCCACGCGGGCGCACACCCTGTCGCCCCCCGCATAGTAGTGCTTGGTATACCCCTTGTTGGTCAGCACCATGTAGGGTGACGGGTATACAGTTATCTCCGACAGCGTACTTGCCGTACTCATCAGGTCGGCATTGACATCGATGACGACGCTTTTGCCCGCCAGCTTTATCGCCCTCTCCCCGGCATGGTCGTAGGCATAGTAGCTGTAGAACTGGCCGTCGGCCACGGTGTGTAGCCGGTTGTCCTCCGTCCAGAACAGGAAGCGCGTGTCGTCGTAGACGGAGCCCTTCGCCTTGTTCACTTGTCCGAGGTTTCCGGCCTCGTCCCAAAGCAGTTCGCTCATCACCTGTCTGCCCATGTCGAGTATCCGTTTCGGGGCATGGGGATGGCGCCCGGGACAGTATCCGTAGTAGATGTCTGTATTGATTGGATATGAGGCCGAGGCCTGGGTCATCTTGTGCATGGGCCTTCCCGACGGGCTGTACTCCATAGTCTGCCAGTACCGGTTGCCCTCGATCTCTCCTGATTGCACAAGGCGGTTCAGTCTGTCGTAGGTGTACATGTTGGCGTAGGTGCCGCCAAGTCCTGCCAGCGCCGGGGCCACGTTGTAGACCGCGTTGATGTTGTCCGCGCCATCGAAAGCGTAGTCAATGTTCTGCATCAGGGTTCCGTTATAATCACGGCTCTTGAGGTTGACAAGCCGGTGCAACGCGTCGTATGTATAGTGGACACTTGTGGCATTGCCATAGTCAACATATTCTTTCTGGCCATACGTATTGTAGAACGTCCCTTTGATGTAGGTACGACAATCCCCGTTCTTGTTCCCGTGCATAGCACGCAGGTCGCCGCCCCACTGGTAGGTGTAGGTTATCTTCTCATTGTCGGGGTAGGTCATCGTGAGCATACGTCCCCAGCTGTCGTACTCGTAAAGCATCCTGAACCGGTACACCTCGCTGTGCTGCGGCAGGGCTATGGTGCGCGTCTCGTCCGTCACATTGCCCAGCGCGTCGTATGCCATCTCCTGCATGCCCGCGCCGTCCTCGATTTTTGTGATGCGCCCGCGGCCTGTCCCCGTGGTCCCGTATGTGTATGTCACGTCGTTGCCCGTCATGTTGCTGTAACGCTTCTTTAACAGTCTATAGTATGTGTAGTCATAATTTATTTCGCCCAGAGGGTTCCGCTCCTTTACCAGATTGCCCGCGGGGTCGTAGGTGTAGCGGGTCTCGCCCGCATCGGGATGGACCCGTTTCGTCATCCTGCCGAGCATGTCATAGTCGTAGGTGGTAGTGAACCCCTCGGGATCCCTCGTCCATGCCAGCTGCCCGAGGTTGTCGTAGTGCATCAGCGTGACTCCATTGCTGGCGTCGGTCACCTGCACCTTCCTCCCCTCATGGTCGGCATACTGCGTGGTGACGTTGCCGTTGGGGTCGGTCATGGCTGTGACGAAACGGCGGTGCCCGCTCTGGTCGTCCCCGATGCTGTAGGCTGCCCGGGTCGTCACGCCGAGCGGCCGCTCGGTGCTCGTCGTGCGGTCCAGCACGTCGTAGGCGGCGACCGTGGCGGAGGAGTCCCTGTAGGTCTCGAAGCGGCCCAGCGTGCCGAGGGAGGTGTCGGCCACGGTGAACGGGTCGTACTGCCTGACGGTGCGCCCGAAGGCGTCAACCACCGTGTGCCCAGACACCTGCATCCGCTCCTCCCCGTCTGCGGTCAGCCCTTTCTTGGTCTGCAGCACACGCCCGAAACCGTCCGCTATGACAACTGTCCGCGTTATCAGCCTCCCCCTGTCGTCGAAGTGTTCGGTCACGGCGTATGGCCGTGAGTGGTTCATGCCGCTGCCGCAGAACGGCAGGAGCCCTCCGCCGGCATGGCTGCAACTGCCGGGATGGCAGCGCCCGTCCGCATAGTAGAAGTTCCTTACCGTGGAGAGGTCGGCGGTATCTTTGGGCGAGCGGACCGAGGTGAGGCGTCCTAAACAGTCATAGGTGTAGGCCATCGTGCTGCCGCTTGGGTCGGTCACCGTCAGCGGTTTCCCGAAGCGGTAGTCGTAGGTTGTCGCTGTGGTGTCGAAGAAGGAGTTCTCGATACGGACCGGATAGGTGTGCACCCAGTCGTCGTAGGTGTAGAGATACTCCATCTGCTGGTTGTTCTTGTTCCGTGGCAGGATGCTTTTTACAAGGTTGCCGTAGGTCGGCTCGTATTCGAATTCGTATGTGGATACGGTTGAGCCGATGCCCTGGGTCTGCAGTATCAGCCTGCCTTGGGGGTTGTATCCGTACCATGCCGCCCTCTGGGGGGAGGTGCTGCCCGTAGGTGTGACACTGTAGCTCTCGCGCAGGCCGACGAGGTTGTTCAACTGGTCGGCGTAGTAGGTAAAGACCGCCGTCAGGCCGTCGTCGCCGCGGGCTGTGTCGCCCTCGTCAATGTACGTGACCACATTGTGGTAGCGGTCGTAGCGGTAGGTCTCGGCCACCGTCAAGCCGGGATTGGCGGCGCCCTCATAATACCGGGTTACCATGCGGTCGCCGATGCTGTAGGCGTTGCCCGTGCAGGTGTCCGGTTCGCCTCCGTCATAAGCGGCATAGTCATACTGATACACCTTCTCGATGTATTTGTTGCCTTCGCCGTCGGAGATGAGGGTCCGCATTATCCGGCCCCTGTTCAGGACGTTGGTGTTGCAGAAGTCCCGTTCCTCCTGGCGGTAGACACTGCCCTCGGCCGGGTCTATCTGTTTGGTCACTATCGTGCCGTAGCCGAAGAAGGTGCGTTCAAAACGGTTGTAGTTCGGGTTGCTGTATTCAAACACGGTGACGGATGTGTCGCCACCGTTGGGGTTGTGGGGGTCGTGGGTGGCCACCCTGTCCATGAGCCAGGTGCGCGAAGGCTGCCGGTAGTCAGGGATGGAAAGCGTGTAGCCGAGGTGGATTTCGCTGCCGGTATAGTTGGTCACCTTCCTCAGGAGGTTTGTCCTGCCGCCCGTGTTATACCGGACCGTGATTCTGTCTTCCCTGTCGGACGTGACCAAGTCTGGCAGCCCGTCGCCGTTGACATCCACCAACTGCATACGGTCGCGGTTGGTCCCATGGCTGCAGGGGGTGCCATTGACGCCGACCGTGGCCTTGAGACCCACGACGGTGAAACCCACTGTCGCCCCAATGTTGAGCGACTCGTTGTACGCCTCAGACCAGTTGAAGTTATTGATATTCATGTCGTATACCGTATCTGACCACCGTCCGTTGCCGAGATTGAATCGCACATGGATGGAGTCCCGGGGGTCAAGCACATCGCGCCAGCTATGGATGGCGTGTAGATCCAGGACGTTGCGCCATACCAGGTCGGGCAACCCGTCGCCGTTGATGTCCATCAGAGTATGGTCGGTCCGGTTGACCGACCGGCTGAGTCCGACACCCAGTTGTATGCTGCCTTGTGCAATATTGGTTATGGGAATGCCCACGCTGGCCGTCCCCGACGCGCTCATCCCCGAATGGAGGGCGTGGTCGGACGTGAAGTTCCAGTCTTCCTCTCCCAAGAAGCCGTATCCTGTGTTGAGCCTGACGAGGCCTTCGTTGGTCACATAATCGGGCAGCCCGTCGCCGTTGACATCCGTCCAAGAGGAAGAGGCGTGGTCCCAGCCGATGTTAAAGTCGCCATTCACGCTGCTGCCGTCACCCGACAATGTGAACTTGGCCAGGGCCGGTTTCGGGGATGCCGTTCGATAGTGTGCGACAGGCGATGCTCCGAAACTGGCGCCGGCACTGTTGGTTACAGAAGTCGTCACATTGCAAATGCCGAAAGGCAGACCTTTCACGCTGCCCAAACCGCCCCATTGCTGACGGTACTGCACATAGCCAGTTCCGACAATGTCGGGGTAGTGGTCGCCGTTCATGTCAATGTAGTCCGTCTCGATGCTGCTGTTCCCATGGCTGTATGCTGTGCTGAACGCCAGCGCACTGACCGTATAGCTGTGGTTGCTGCTGCTGTTCACCTTGACTATGGCCTTGGCGGGGGTGCCGTCAGGGGCAGTGGGCGGCACCGCGTCATCGTGGTGAGAGGTGGAGGGTTGGCTGATGTCGGAGGAACTGGCGGCAGTGGCGTTGTACCATTCTTCCTGCATCATATTGCTCATCGTGTCCCGCCCGATGCTGTTCTGCGCGCCGAATGCCACCCAACGATTGTGTTCAGCATCCGCGGTCATCTCCACCCAGCAGGAGGCATTCGAGAGGGGGGCGCATAGGCTGCCGTGGCTGTTGCTAAAGTCATCAATGTCGGCAGTGTCGAAATCATCTTGGGAAAGAGGGGTTCTGATTTGATTCTCCATCTCATCCTGCTCGGCCTGGCTCTCGTTGCCCGTCAGCATGTGTCTCGCTGCAATCAGACTGTCCAGCACAATCAGCGGGTTCCGTGAATCGCGAGGATGATAGGCGAACTGCCCCCAACCGTTATACAGCGGGCCGAACAGCCGCTGGTAGGTGGTGTCGCCCCAGATATGCCCGGCGGGGTGCAGGATTTTTTTCAGTCCGGGGGTCCAGACCGTCATGGTGTCGGCCAGACTGTCACACCAGAACCGGATTCTGGCGCGAGTGTCCACAAAGTCCCAGTTGACGTTGGTGTCCGCGGAACTCGCAATCAGCTGTATCCTGTCCCCTTTGGCAATACTGCCAGGGGATGAGGGCCTGATGGTGTCTAACGTTATCTCCGCGTTATCAGGCTCTTCCACATCCAAGGAGTAATGGCCATCGTACGGTGCCTCGAAATAGTTTCTGTCGGTCAGTACGAATGATGAGGAGCTGGAGTACGGGATTCCGTTCAAGTAGATACTGATAATATCCGACACCATGTCAAACTGCTTGTCGTCCATCGACTGCAGCCTGAACATCAGGATGTCCCCGGAATCCACCGCGATGGTATAGGTGTTATTAAGCACCCCGTTGCCCTGGCATGAAGCACAGAAATAATGGGTGTCAATTATCACGTCTTGTGTACTGTGCAACCTATAGCCGTTGGCAGGTTCCACGCCTTTAGAGTGTTGCACGACATAGGTAACTCCGTCTGCATGCCGCCGCCTACCGGCGTTTGTGTCCTGTGAATAGATTACGGCACAACTAACATCTGCCGTGCCGGAATTCGGAGCCACCCACACACGCACCGACTCAGTGTTGGGCACACCTCTTGCGGCAAGGTTTTTGCGGGAGCAGTCTATTTCCGCATGAAAGTAACAGACATAGTATTGCCCCGAATCATTGCGTGCGATGGCTACCGCATGGTCTTCGTCCGGTTGGTAGTTCTGATATACCTCCATCGCTGCGGCAGAATCTACAGGCTGCTGCAATCCTGTATCCAAAACCCACACGCGGTCGCACGCCACACTGTCGCTCACCTCGCCGTCGAAGATGATGCTGTCGCATACGGGTTGCCGTGTTTCGGGCTCGTCCTCCTCTTCTTCGTGTGGCGGCTCCACATAGCGGGAGAATCTGGGTTCACCGTCTACGATGCGGTTGAAGTACACCTGCCCATCAACCACAAGGTCAGTCACCCCATCGCCGTTGACATCGGCAAAATAGGTGGAAGTGGTGGAGGTGGTGTTTGTCCAACTGCTGCTGCCGCTGGCAATCCCTCTGACATCGGCCTGCACTCCCAAGGTTGAAGTCTTGCCGTTCTCCACTAAAAAATGGTCAATCCCGCAAATCTCTTTTTCCTCCCCAAATGAGAGGTTGCTGTCTGTGGACACATTCTGCTTCCGCCAATAGACAGTGTTGAATCTTTTGTAAACCTTGTCGGCAAGGCCATCGCCATCAAGGTCTGCAAGCGTTACCAGCGACTCGCTGGAGTTTTCGCTCCAGTGGTAGTTGCCTCCAATGCTCGAGGTTGTCTTTGAGACATTAGCCCCAAGCCCTACGCCCAAGGTTCCGCCGACGCTCCAGTTCGAAGATTGGGTAAGTCCCAATGCAGTGGTCGTCACGACTGAGTCGGCGCGGAAGTTGGCGTTCCGCAAAAAAGCCGAAATGTCATCCAAGCCGACAGCACTTTCATAATTGTCGGAGAAAAGCGCATGGGCTGACGGAGCGTCGTAATACTGGAAGTCTTGGCGGTTGGTATAAGCATTCGAGTCAACGGGGTCACCGTTGCACCATTTTATCAACTCGCCCGCACCATTCGCGGTCATATAGATGGACTTGAGCCGGGTTTTGAAATTGGATTTGTATGTGTTTTCCTTTTCAAAGAAATAACCGGCAATCTCGTCCTCGCCCATATTGACCGTTATATAGCACAGCTCCTGGTCTGTCGCCTCCTTGAATCCCAAATTGCATGAAACGGGAATGTCCTGAGAATTTCGCTTTTTGCGTATGAAATTGACCGAGTATTTGCCGGAATCACTATTGTTTCCTGTGTATTCAATCTTTGCGAGATATATTTGTTTGCCCGGGACTGTCCCCTCTGTCGTGACCACATCGTAGTAATACCGGACCCAGTTGCCATAGGTATCGCGACTCTCTGCCAGCATCCATTTGGCTATGTTGCCGTGTCCGTCCTTGAGAGTTGTCTCGTAGTCCGTGTTGAGTGCGTTGTCCGGGTAATGCCCGTAATAGTGGGTGACACCATTGCGGTCTACAACCTCCCACCAATAGCTGCTGGTCGAGGTGTTGTGGCGGATGATACTGTCGTGGGCATCGCCTGTGCGGGCATAGAATCTGACATTGTCGCCCAATGCGGAACGCAGGGTCTGGTTGTTGGTGCGGTGCGGCATCGGTCGCGGAGCCCCGTTGTCGTCCCGCGTAATCAACTGTTCTCCGCCCAGCAAGTATATTTCCGTCTCGTAGACTGCGTTATACCGAGGCACACCCCAGCGGGTGTCCAGCGTGATAGACGGCACGCTGAGGTCCCAGCCCACACCCAGCCAACCGTTTCCGCTCGAACTGCTATAGTTCACAGACAGATTGGGTTGCATACCAGACCGGCCTGCCGGAATCCGGATGGGGTAATACAGGTTGGCAGTCCCTTCGTTATTGGCTTCGGGGGGTGTTATTAATGCCAGGCCGTCTAACGGGCTTACGGCCTCCAGGTCGTTCATCGCCGTGGGCACAAAGGCTTGCGTCTCGGGCATCTCCGGCGCTTTGAGCAGTTCGTTGATAAAGTCGGTGAAGTGCGTTGTAAGCGACACGATTTCATGGTTGACGGTGTCCACTTCCACCCGCTCTAACCGCACCCATGCCAAGGTGGCAGTGTCGTAGAATGAAGTATAGATGTCGTCGGGCGTATAGCCTTCGGGCAGACGCTCGGGGTCGTATGTCATCCGCAATTCCGCGTAGGGCAGGAAATGTTCGCCTCCAGGCAACAAGCGATAGCCAGCTGTGGCGGCTGTCATATTCATCATGCCTTGCGGCAACGGTGGTAACTCTTCGCCCACAAGCGATGTGACGGAATAATCTGCCTCACGCTGCACGGCTGCATCCACGGCTGTCAGCACAAGACCGTCTGTCTGCATGGCAAGGGGCTGCCCTCGTTTGACGTGTATCTTCACGTCAGGACGGCGCATCTCCGAAATAATGTTTGATGTTTCTTCTATCGGTGTGGTCTCTTCGTGTCTCGGAGATGACAATTCCGCAACCCGTCCTTGTTGCGGGTGACGACATCCGGCAAGCATGGCCAACGCCATACCGCAGATGATGACTATTCTATAAACTATATTCGTCTTGTGCATAACCATTGCTTTTGTTTAATCTCTGTGCTTTATCTATTTACTTTACAATCAGTTTTATCGTCTGGCTGCCGCTCTCTGTGCTGACAGTGGCATAGTAGACACTGCCTGTCGGCAGCTCTCCCTCAAAGCGGTATTGTTCACTGTTTTCGCCTTGGAATGAAGCCATGACTGTGCCGTGCACATTGTATATGGTCACCTGCACCCGCTCGGCACCCTCCACTTCAAGCGTGTAGTTTCCACTGGTGGGATTGGGATAGATACGGGTGGTGAAATGGCTTCTTGTCCCCTCAGACTGGTTGTCGGTGTGATGCCCCTCAGAGCCTTTTGCTCCACTATTCTGTGCCAACTGCCAGAAAACGCCACCCCGGCCCAAGGTGAACAGGCTGCTGTCTGTAGGAAATTCGACATCATCAAATACCACGCTATCGCCTCCAAACCTTTCTGGCAGATAGATATAGTTGTCCACAAGAAGCACAAGGCTGTCGCCCGGCATCGCCATATTCCGTATGTCGAACGTCAGCGAAAAGGAATGTCTTCCTTTCATGGTAGACTGTGTTTTCCAGTTGCGTCCAAGCACCTCCACATCGCCGTCCTGTTCAAAGGCCAAGGGCGCATCGTTATCGCCCACAATCAGATAGGCTCCCTCTTCAAGGCTGTCTGCCTGTAGCGTCAGCACGGCCCCATCCATCTCTGAGCGACTCCGCAGCTGGTGCAGCCCGGTGGCAGGGTCGTTGCCCACACCGGTCACGCGGTGGTGGTACATGCCGCTGTCGGCATAGTCCCAGACTCGCCCTCCCGCGCCGTCAAGATAGTTTACCGGTCCGAGGGTGATACCATAGCGCACCGCAAGGCAGCTCTGAATCTTGCGGAGCGAGGCATTGCCCAGTCGTTCGGTGTAGTACAGCACCTCCGCCACCTTCATCCTCCCTCCTCCCCTCCTCCCCTCTTCAGAGGGGTCAGGGGTATGCCATAGAGGTGCCGGGGGTATGCCTCCCCCAACGGTCAGTCTGACGTATGGTGCCGTGCTGTCTGGCGACGACTGTCGCAGGGTGTTGATGGCAGGGCTGGCTTCAGTGCCCGCCGCATAGCGGATTGACAGGCTGTCCGACAAAATGCGCTCAGTGGTCAGGCCCCTCCTCCCCTCTTCAGAGGGGCCGGGGGTATGCCTTAGAGGGGCTGGGGGTATGCCTCCCCCAAACGACATCTTCCATAGTGCCGTTTCCTCGTTGGTGTCAGGCCTGTACACCACTATCATGGTATAGTCTTTGGCGTAGGGCAGACTGTCGAAGACTAAGCTGTCCCCTGTCATGTGCAGGGCAGGGTTGTGGTTTATGGCTGCATTACTGCCTATGCCGACTTGGCTCGGGTCACATTGCCAGTGAAACGCCGGCAGCGGCAATGCGCCGCCTCCATTCTGCCCCATGGCTGCGCCACATCCAATTAACATCCCGACGGTGAGTAATAATTGCTTTATATTCGTCATTTCTTAATTTATTAAATGATTATCCGCATTTGCCATAAAGAAGCCTCGGAGAGGCTTAATTTTAATAACACTGTGAAGAAAGTCCAGTGGACTTGGTGACCAAAGGGAACAAAGTCATTAAAACTTTGGTGACCAAAGGGAACAAAGTCGTTAAAAACTTTCGACAGCGAAGCGGAGAATTTAACGGGAGCGCAGTGCAGTGGCTGATAATCAACATCGCGCGTGCGTCTCGGAAAGACGCGACTTTTGTCTATGTGCCAATTGCGTGCAAACATTTTTTCTCTTCTCTTTTTTGATATGTTTTGCCTTAATTGCTTGATCTCTGGGCCACTTGTTGAAAGCTTCCCTATCCCCGTTTCGGATGCAAAAGTACTGCCATTCAGCGGACGTGGAAAGGTTAAATACTCGGGAAAAATGGTTTTCTGTTCGGAATATATCCGACTATCTTTCCATTTCGGATATTTTGCGTATCTTTGCAAATTAATTAAAGAACTATTTCACAATGCAAAAGAATGATAGCCAAAGTATCCATGTAATTGACAACTCCGTCAGGGAACAGATGCGCATTTTTGACCGCTACGGGGACAACTATTTCAGCGACACAATATCGTTGATTACGAACTTTGAACCGTATGCCAAAAAGGTTCGAATAGGCCTTCCAACCCGCACCTTGGAGCATCGCATCATACTTGTGCGTCAGGGTACGACAACTATCAATGTGTCTTACAACGATTACTCCTTAAAGGAAGGGCATTTGCTTATTATCCCCGCCAACAGTGTGCTGATCAAGAAAAGCCAGTCGGATGAATACAATGTCTTCTGTGTCGCCTTCCGCATCCCCGAGATTGAACACCTCGGACTGATTGACTTCAGGGAAAGGCATATCGTGTTGTCCGACAGTGAGCGGCGAGTGGTGGAAAACTACTTCAGACTGATGGAGCAGATTATCCAGTCTCGGTCTATCAATCAGCAGGGGGTGAACCATCTTATCATCTCATTGCTATACGGCATACACACCCTCTATCAGGAACTTGACCGCCCTGTCGGCCCTGTACGCCCTGACCGCCCATTGGAGATCATGAACGGCTTTACACGGCTGCTGATGGTGCAGGAATTCCCCGTCCGCAAACCAGAATACTACGCCAACGAACTGAATATTACAAAAGGCCATTTGGCAGATGTTGTCAAGGAGAAGTCGGGCAAGACAACGATGGAATGGATCAACGAGCGCACCACCCTTTTGGCACAGGCAATGCTCGCATCGTCCAACGAAATGCTCGAAAGCATTGCCGAAAAACTACGATTTAGCGATGCCTCACAGTTTATCAAATTCTTCAAGAAACAGATAGGCGAGACCCCCAACGACTTCCGCAAGCGAATGCAGGCCCGGGGGCAACTGTAGATTCGGTCTCGAAGTGCGGCACCGCCCCCGACGGGCGGCAGGATTATACCACGCTCAGGGAAAGACACGTTCAAAAAGGATTTTCGGGCCCGTGGGGCTGCAGATTCGTTTGACACACGGCCGACGGGCGATTCATGCAAAGCAGATGGTCTATGCACCCAGATGGAAATGGAGTTCAAAACTCATCGAAAAAATGCAGAACCTGCGAGGTTAGGGCGAACCCTGTGTTCACACCCAAAGCCCGACGCGCTGGCCTACGGCTGGGAGCAGCCCGTCACGCCCCCTCCAGGCGGCGGACAACGAGGGCCAACGCGATACCGGCCGCGCGGCACACCGCAACCGCTGCCCTTGGCCACGGCGCGGCGGTGGAAGCCCACAGCGGCGAACAGGCTGCCGTAGAGCTCCGGGCGGCTGCCGAAGATGTGGTGGATGTAGGTTTGGTGCCGGAAGGCCGAAACTTTATTATTACTTTGGTTTTCAATTATAAATACATGAGATTTATTGCGATTACCATTCTTTTTCTGATTAAGCCATCAACAAAGTTATCCCGAACTCACGCAGATACAAAACAGGTGGCACCTCTCTATTGGGGGAGCCACCACGTTGATTGAAACCAGTAGGAATGTCGACTAACGGCGTTGCCGCAAGGCTTCATACATGAAGACCGCAGCCGCCACCGACACGTTGAGGGACTGCACTTGACCCAGAATAGGGATCTTGGCCCTTACGTCAGAGAGTTTGAGCAGGTCGGTGCTGATGCCCGTCTCTTCGGCCCCCATGATAAGCATTGTGGGGCGGGTGAAGTCTACCTCAAGGTAGTCGGATGCACCTTTCTCCGTGGCTGCCACAACCTGCATGCCACATTGACGGGCAAGATTCACAACCGTTTTGAGATTGCTTTCGCGACACACGGGCATCCGCAGCAGCGCGCCTGACGAGGTTTTGACAGCATCGTTCCCAATCTGTGCCGAACCATGGTCGGGAATAATTACCGCGCTGGCACCAGCACACTCGGCAGTGCGTACAATGGCTCCGAAGTTGCGGACATCTGTGACGTGGTCGAGCATCAGAACTAAGGGGCAACTGCCGCTTTCCATCAATGCCGGAATCAAGGTAATGGCCTGATGGAACGCGATTGGCGAAATCAGAGCCACTACACCCTGGTGGTTGCCTTTGGCCAGCCGGTTGAGCTTCTCGACCGGGACAAACTGAAACGGAACCCCTTTGTCGCGAAGGCGGCTTTTGAGTTCGCCCGCCAAGGATCCAGAAAGGCCATTTTGTATAAGAACCCGGTCGACATGGACGCTGCTGTCCAACGCTTCAAGAATAGGACGGAGGCCGTAAATGGCAGTGGGTGACTGTGCAGAATTGTCGGCTGATGATTGAGGCTGTTTTTTCTGTATCATATCGGTTGTGTTTGTGTGTTTACGGATTAGTAATTGCCGGGGAGCCGGCCGGCAACTCCAAGGCGCCATCGCGGAGCTGAATCTGACGGTCAGACTTTTGGGCAAGCTCGGTATTGTGTGTCACGATGACAAAAGTCTGGCGGTACTGGTCGCGCAGTTGGAAAAACAGGTCGTGGAGTTCGGCGGCATGGCGTGTGTCGAGATTGCCCGAAGGCTCGTCGGCCAGCACCACTGCCGGATGGTTGATCAACGCTCGAGCCACTGCAAAACGCTGCTGCTCGCCCCCTGACAACTGCGCCGGTTTATGTCCGGCACGGGCAGAGACATTGAGGAAGTCCAACAGTTTCATTGCCTCGCCTGTCGCCTCCTCCATGCTGTGGCCGGCAATGAGAGCGGGCATGCACACATTCTCCAGCGCGGTGAATTCGGGCAACAGGTTATGGAACTGGAACACAAAGCCAACATTACGGTTACGGAAACGAGAAAGAGCCTTTTCGTCAAGCGCACTCACATCTACATTGTCATAGAATATGTGTCCGCTGTCGGGTTTCAGGAGGGTGCCGAGCAGTTGCAACAGGGTGGTCTTTCCCGCACCCGAAGCACCAACAATACTCACCACCTCGCCTTGACCAATCTCAAGGCTTATGTCGCGGAGCACTTGCAGCGAACCAAATGACTTGTTGAGGTGCTCAACTTTTATCATAATTCTTTACCGTTAAGGAACACACGGGCCACCTTATTCTCGCCATAGGCGTAAGGGAGATACTCGTATGTGGGTATCGGGGTTGTGATGTAGAAGTTGGCCCGTTTGCCGACCGCTATCGACCCGAGAGTGTCGCTCACCCCCATGGCATAGCCACTGTTAATGGTGGTTGCATTGATGGCCTCTTCGGGGAGCATACGGTAGTTGACACAAGCGAAGGATACAATAAGCTGCATATTGCCGGAAGGGGACGACCCGGGATTGTAGTCGGAAGCCATGGCCACAGGAAGGCCTGCCTCCATCATGCGGCGCACAGGCGCATGCTGCATGTTGAGGAAAAAAGCGGCTCCTGGCAGAACGGTAGGCATCGTGTCCGAGTTCAGGAGACATTGAATCTCCTCCTCACCCGTATATTCCAGATGGTCGCACGACAGGGCGTTGTATTTTACCGCACATTGTATACCGCCGCTGCATGCCATTTCGTTAGCATGGATTTTGGGGCGCAATCCATAACGGGCACCCGCTTCAAGCATCCGCTCGGTATCCTCAACGGTGAAGAAACCTGCATCGCAGAACACATCGATATATTCCGCCAGACCCTCAGACGCAGCCTCCGGAATCATTCGCTCTATCACGAGGTCAACAAACTTCTCCTGACGCCCCCTATACTCCAGCGGGATGCCATGGGCTCCGAGGAGGGTGCTCTTAATGGTGAGGGGGCTGTTCTCTTTCAGTTTACGAATCACCCGGAGCATCTTCAACTCCGCCTCCGGGGTCATGCCATAGCCGGACTTTATCTCCACAGCACCTGTACCGTAACGGATTATCTGTTCGAGTCTCTCCATAGCGTCGTCATACAATTGCTGCTCGGAGGCTTCCTGCACCCTTTTGGCACTGTTGAGGATGCCGCCACCGCGCTTGGCAATGTCATCATAAGACAGGCCACGGATTTTATCGATGTATTCTATCTCGCGGCTGCCTGCGTAGACCAGATGCGTGTGCGAGTCGCAAAACGAGGGCAGAACCATGCGGCCTGTGGCATCTATCTCTATGTCAGCCGTCTGCTCGGCCAGTTCAGACATCGGGCCAAAGGCAGATATGAAACCGTTTTCTATTATCAGGAAGGCATTGTCAATATGAGGCAGCAGAGCCATGTCGGCCCCACAGACCTTTGCCCTTGGAGTACGCTCCACCTGGAGAAGTGATTTGATATTATAAATGATTGTTTTCATAGTGTTGATTTGTATCTTTTTTTCAATAATTCAAAATAATTCCTGCTGATTGCCAGCCGTTTTCATCTTGCCAAGGTGCTGATAGGCCAAGGGGGTTGCCTCACGGCCCCTGGGGGTACGCTGCAGGTAGCCCTCCTGTATTAGGTAGGGTTCGTACACCTCCTCCACAGTACCGGCATCCTCGCCCACCGAAGTTGCGATATTATTGATTCCCACGGGGCCGCCCCTGAACTTGTCAATAATGGTGTTGAGTATCTTCAAGTCCATCTCGTCAAGTCCATTGCTGTCCACATTCAGGGCTCGCAGCGCGTAGCGGGCTATGTCGAGCGTGATGGTTCCATCGCCCTTCACCTGAGCAAAATCGCGCACCCTGCGCAACAGGAGGTTGGCTATGCGGGGTGTGCCACGGCTGCGACGGGCGATTTCGAAAGCAGACTCGGAGGTGATTTTCACCTGAAGGAGCGCCGCTGAGCGGTTGACAATATGAGCCAGTGTATCGGCATCATAATATTGCAATCGGCAGTTGATTCCAAACCTTGCGCGGAGAGGAGCAGTCAACATGCCCGAGCGAGTCGTTGCTCCAATAAGAGTGAACGGCTTAAGATTGAGCTGCACACTGCGTGCGGCAGGGCCAGACTCTATCAGGATGTCTATCTTATAATCCTCCATGGCAGAATAGAGATACTCCTCCACCACTGGCGACAATCGGTGTATTTCATCTATAAAGAGCACATCGTTAGCATCCAACGACGTTAGCATTCCCGCCAAATCACCCGGTTTGTCAAGCACGGGGCCCGAGGTCATTTTGATATTCACGCCCAGCTCATTGGCAATGATATAAGAAAGGGTAGTCTTGCCCAAACCCGGCGGTCCGTGGAAGAGGACATGGTCGAGCGGCTCACCTCGCTGCTTGGCGGCCCCCACAAAGATGCGGAGATTGTCAAGCACCTGCTTCTGGCCGGCAAAACTGTCGAATCCCTTTGGGCGCAAGGCTCGCTCCACCTCACGCTCCTGAAGTGTCTGGCTGTGGCCGGTAGGGTCTAAATTCGTATTCATTCACATTGAATTTGAATGTGCAAAAATACAAAAAAAATAGCACATAGTCATTTTTTCATCCCTCACTTATAATAATTCGTCCACAAACCCGTTAATGACTTAATATAAAAAACTGAAAAATGAGATCGATTATTGTAGGTACAGATTTTTCCAAGGGTTCGTATATCGCCTTGGAATTGGCTACTGACATTGCCAACAAGATACATTGCGACATCAAGATTGTTTGGGCTAAACGGGAAAAGCTCTTGATGGACGAGGAGCAGCAAACCGTAATGACCCTCCTGGCCGAAGAGAAACTCAAGCAACTCTGCGAAGAGTACCAGCCAAGAATGAAAGAAGGCAAAATCCGATGGGACATCTGTTCGGGGCGGGTGGCGGCCGTCATTGCCCGCGAGGCGCGCCACGAGAATTCCCCGATGATTGTTATCGGCACGAACGGAGCTTCGGGTTTTGAGAAGTATTGGATGGGGAGCACGGCTGTCCGCATTGTGCAGGAGGCACCCGTCCCGGTGCTGACTATCCGCCAGGGGTTCAATTTCCACAAGAATCTGGAGCGCATTGTGGTCCCGATCCGCGTGAATGTGAACTCGCGCCAGAAGGTGCCGCCCGCAGCCACTATGGCCAAGCTTTTTGGCTCGGAGATTCATCTGCTGGGGCTGCAGGAGTCGACCGAGGAGGCTGCGCAGCTGCGGGCTTACATGGTCCAGACGGCGGAGTTTCTGGACCACGAGGGGGTGCCGCACACGGCCACTGTGCAGAAGTATTCCAATTATAGCGACGCGGTGTTGGGCTATGCCGAGAGCATCAACGCTGATTTGGTGGTCATCAATACGGAGCAGGATCGCATTATTTCGCAGCTCTTCCTGGGCACCAATGCGCAGCAGATTGTACACAATTCGCAGTTGCCGGTCCTGTGTGTCCATCCGGCCGATATTTTCACGTTTTCCAAGTCATGAGCCGGGTTGTGGTTGTGGGGGCCGGAGCGGCGGGCATGATGGCCGCCATAGCGGCTGCGGAGCAGGGGGCGGAGGTGGTTCTGCTGGAGAAGATGGACCAGGCGGGCCGCAAACTGCGCATAACCGGCAAGGGCCGTTGCAACCTGACCAACACCGCCCAGATTAAGGATTTCATCACCCACATAGGCCCTGACGGCAGGTGGATGAGGAACTGTTTCTCGCAGATGTTCAACACGCAGCTGATGGATTTTTTCGAGCAGCGGGGTGTGCCTCTGGTTGAGGAGCGGGGACACCGGGTGTACCCCCGCAGCGGCAGGTCGCTCGACATTTTCTTGGCCCTCGTGGGCGACATTGAGGCCCGCCCCAACATACATTTCCGCAAGAATTGTGCGGTGAAGAGCCTTACGGAGGATTGCCACGGGGTGCGTCTGCAGGATGGCACGACGGTCAGGGGCGATGCGGTGGTTGTTGCCACTGGGGGATTGTCTTATCCCACAACGGGTTCGACGGGCATCGGCTACCGCCTGGCTCAGGACGCAGGCCATACGGTTGTGCCACAGGTGCCGGCGCTGGTGTCCCTCACTTGCCAAGAGGCTGTTCCGCCCGAGTTGGTGGGCTTTGTGCTGAAGAATGTGGGTCTGACTATCTGCCGCACAGGCGAGGGCGGGAAGAAGATATTTGACGGCTTCGGCGAGATGACTTTCACCGACAGGGGGATTGACGGCCCGATTGTACTCTCTGCCAGCCGCCAGGCAAGCCGGCTGCTGAACGGGGGCGAATCTCTCAGCGCCCATATCGACCTGAAGCCGGCTTTGACTCCCGAGACTCTTGACCGGCGCCTGATTGCCGACCTCGATGCCAATGGCACGCGGGTTTTTCATGATGCCCTCCGGCTCTGGCTCCCCGCCGAGTTGGTGCAACTGGCTTTGGACCGCTTACACATAGAGTATTACAAGAGGCTGAACAAGATAAACAGTGCCGAGCGCAAGAGGCTGCTGCGCTTCCTCAAAGACATCGAATTCACGCTGGTTGGTACTGGCGACTATAATACTGCCGTTGTGACCCAGGGCGGTGTCGACACCCGCGAAATCAATCCCAAGACTATGGAGTCGCGAATCGTGTCCGGCCTGTTCTTTGCCGGCGAGGTGCTGAACCTCGATGCTGACACGGGTGGCTACAACTTGCAGATTGCTTTCAGCACGGGCTATGCCGCGGGACGTGCTGCGGCTTTGCTTACCTAAGGTTCATTCATTCTGAAACTCGTCCACGGCAATCGTGGCCGACTCCCACTCGTCCATAGCAGCGTCAAGCCTGTCTTTCAGCGCCTGATAGTCGGTATAGAAGTCTTTGTCCTGCACTTGTCCTGAAGCCAAAAGAGCCTCTTTCTCGGCTATCTGTGCCTCCAGCGAAGCAATCTCCTGCTCGATTTTCTCTACTGCCCCGCGCAACTTCCTCAGCTCACGTTCCCGGTTCTTGCCTTGTTCGTAAGCCAGTTTGCCGGCTGTGGTTTTCGTCGAGGCCGGAACACTTTTAGCGGCGGCCAGAGTATCCTGCGCCTCTTTCTCGGCCAGAAACTCGAAAATATCTCCCCGAAACTCGTGTATACTCCCGTCTCTAAACTCATAGAGTGTATCCGTAAGCCCTTGAAGGAAATCCCTGTCATGCGACACGACGATGAGCGTACCCGTATACTGAAGTAGCGCATTCTTCAAGATGTCTTTCGAATCCATGTCCAGATGGTTGGTCGGCTCGTCGAGTACCAGCAGATTGGATGGGGTGAGCAGCAGTTTGGCCAGAGCCAAGCGGGCTTTCTCTCCGCCGGACAGCACCTTGACTTTCTTCTCGCAATCCTCACTGTCAAAAAGGAAACTGCCTAATATGTTGCGGATTTTGGGTCTTATATCGCCTGTGGCGATGTCATCGATAGTCTGGAACACTGTCTTCTCGCCATTGAGCATGGCAGCTTGGTTCTGCGCATAATAGCCCACCTGTACCTGTGCCCCAAGGCGGATGCTGCCCGTATAGTCCCTAATATCTCCCACAATAATCTTTGCCATAGTTGATTTTCCCTCGCCATTGCGACCCACGAAGGCCACTTTTTTGCCTGCTGTGAGCAGAAAATCGACATGGTCAAACACTTGCAGATCGGCGTATGCCTTGCCCAGGTTCTGTGCCTCCACCACTATCTTACCGCTGTGGGGAGCCGGGGGAAAACGGAAATGAATCGTCTCGGAACTCACCTCATCCACCTTCACCATCTCCATTTTGTCCAACATCTTGATGCGTGACTGCACCTGTTTTGACTTTGTGGCCTTGTATCGAAACCGCTCTATGAAAGCCTCAATCTGCGCCACCTGCCGCTGCTGGGCGGTGAGTTGCGCCATCTGCGATGCACGGCGTTCCTGCATTTGTATCACATACTCCGAGTAGGAGCATTTATAGTCATAAATGCGTCCTGCTGTGATTTCGATAGTCCGCTTGGTGATATTGTCCAGAAAGGTGCGGTCGTGCGACACGAGGACCACCGCACCGGGATAATTCGCAAGGAAGCCCTCCAGCCACTGAATCGAAACGATGTCCAGATGGTTGGTGGGTTCGTCCAGGAGCAGGAAATCCGGCCTCTGCAACAAGAGTTTCGCCAGTTCCACCCTCATCTGCCATCCGCCGCTGAACTCCGCCACCATACGAGTGAAATCATCATGCTTGAACCCCAACCCCAGCAGAACCTTCTCGGTCTGCTCCTGTCTGCTCCCGCCTCCCAACATGGCAATCTGCTCCGTCACCTCGTTGTGACGGTTCAACAGCCGGGTATATTCTGCCGATTCGTAATCGGTGCGAGAGGCAATCTCATCCGTTAGCCGCTGTTGCATATCCGTCAGCTCATCAATATGGCTGAACGCAGTCAACGCCTCATTCAGAACTGTCCGGGTCGAATCCGGCACCATCTCCTGTGGCAAATAGCCCACCGTCTGTCCCGACGCAATCACCAGACTGCCCGTCTCAGGCTGTTGCCAGCCACACAATATCTTCAGCAGCGTCGACTTGCCGGCGCCGTTCTTTCCAACAAGACCCACCCGGTCGTGGTCTGCTATATTAAACGTAACATTTTCAAAAAGGTTAGTGCCAGTAAACTGCACCGAAAGATTGTTAATTGCAAGCATAGGGAGTGACTATAAAAAACGATTGCTCCTCGCACCGTTCCGCCCCACATGCCAGAGACTTTGCGGGTGCGATTATATTAAATAAGGGTTGCCTACAATGGAGGGCAACCCTTATAACTATTACTTTTTTGTGCCGGGCAGTACCGTCACGGCAGGATTTACTGAAGGTCGAAGTTCACAGGCAGGTTGAACTGCGTGCGGACAGCCTTACCACGCTGCTTGCCGGGTTTCCATTTGGGCATCATCTTGACAACGCGTACAGCCTCATTGCCGCATCCGCCGCCAATGTCGCGCAGAATCTTCACCTGGCCCACACGGCCGTCCTTCTCAACCACGAAGGATACAAACACGCGACCCGTGATATTGTTTTCCTTAGCCAGTTGCGGGTACTTGATGTTGTCGGCGATAAATTTGGAGAGGGCATCCAGGCCACCGGGGAATTCGGGGTCTTCCTCCACAACGAGGAACACCTCTTCCTCAGCCTCTTCAACCTCTTCTTTCACCTCAACACGGGTAAACTCCAATGCTTCGTCGGCCTTGGCCTCGGCATTGACGATACCGATTTCATGGATGTCCTCGGCATCGTTCTCAACAACGTTAAGCTCGGTGGCGACCACCTCAGGCTCTTCTGGTGGGGGCGGAGGAGTTTCATCTTCCTGAGTCTGGAGAATTTCGGTCTCAATCTCCACATCAGCAGTACGGGTGGTTACTTCCTTAATCTCCTTCTCGTACGACTTGATATTGAAAGCGACCAAAGCGGCGGCCAAAATGACCACCAATCCGATTTCAAGAAACAGGCCTCTGCGTTTTTCGAGGTCGGCTCTTGGTGTTTTCTTTGCTTCCATATTATTGACTTTTAAATTATTATTTCACTTTTCAGGAGGCTTTAAACCCCTTGTTTTCAACCGCTAAATTAGCAATTTTTCTTGAATTATCAACAGTCCGATGTAAAAAAAAATGGAAAAAAGGCATTTTTAACATTCAACTATTAAAACTTCCGCACCTCCCGCCTCAATCCAAAAAAAAGTCGTATCTTTGCATTTTGTTATGGACAACAGCCACTTCTTCATCTGCCGCGCTTCCGCGGGTTCGGGCAAGACCTACACCCTCGTCCGCCAATATCTCTTGTTAGCCTTCTCGGCCCAAGAACACGAGCTTCCCTCCCGTTTCAAAAAGATTTTGGCCATCACCTTCACCAACAAGGCCGCCAACGAAATGAAAGAACGCATCCTGCGCGAACTGGACAGCCTCACCCTCCTCGGTTCCGGCACTCCCCTGGGCAGCGACCTCTCCACCCAACTGAACCTCGACAGCGACACGCTGCAACGCTACGCCTCCATCGTCCGTCAGGCTGTGCTCCACAACTTCTCCGACCTTGCCGTCTGCACTATCGACAGTTTCATTCACCGCATCGTCCGCACCTTTGCCCACGACCTCAACCTACCCCTCAACTTCGATGTTCAAATCGACAACGACAACCTCATCCAGAATGCCGTGGCCAACCTCATGGCCCTTGCCGGGACCGACGGGCAAGAAGAGTTGACCGAAGTGCTCTGCGACTTTGCCGAAAGCCGCATGACCGACGGTAAAAGCTACATGATAGAAAATGAACTCACCGCTCTGGCTCAAGAGCTGTTCAAAGAGCAGACCCCTCAGTTCCTGCGCCTACTCAACAACATCGACAGCCCCCAGTTCCGCGACATGCACCGCAGCATGGTTGCCGCCAACCGAGCCTACGAGCAGCAACTCAAAGCCCTCGGCCGACAGGCTGTGGACACCTATTCCGCCGCCAGCCTTACCGACAACGACTTCTTCCACGGCTCCACCGGCGCCGGTGCCTACTTCCGCAAGATGGCCAACGGCATCATCGCCGAACCCAACTCCTACGTGTTGGCCTACCTCGAAGGCGACAAACTGGGTAGTGCCAAATGCCCAGCCTCCACCCGCCAGGCATTGGCCGATGTCAAACCCGCCCTCACCCAGATATTCGGGCAAATCCAGCAGCTCCGCGCCTCCGGCGAAATCCTCTACAACACCCGCCACCTCCTCCTCAAAAACCTCTACTCCATAGCCCTCCTCAACAAGTTGAACCAACTCGTAAGCCAATACTCCCGCGAAAACGAAATCGTCCACATCTCCGAGTTCAACCAGCGCATTGCCGAAGTCGTGCAGGACGAGCCGGCCCCCTTCATATACGAGCGCATCGGCAACCGTTACTACAACTACCTCATCGACGAATTCCAGGACACCTCGCGCCTCCAGTGGCAGAACCTCGTGCCATTGCTCGAAAACGGCGTCAGCTCCGGCCACGCCTCGCTTGTCGTGGGCGACGGCAAACAGGCCATCTACCGTTTCCGCCAAGGCGATGTTGGCCAGTTCATCATCTTGCCCCATGTCGACAACCCCGTCCACGGACGCCTCCTCGAGCAGCCCGGCATCAGCACCGTCCAACAGCTGAAACGCAACTTCCGCACTGCCCGCACCATTGTCGAATTCAACAACAGCTTCTTCCTCTGGGCCGTCACCCAGCGGTTCCCCGACAACCCCGAACTGCACAATATCTATATAGGCGACGAGTCCCACCCATCCCTCTGTCAGCAACCCGTCAAAGAGGGCGGCTACCTGCAGGCCGGCTTCTTCGACATCGACAACGACCGCACTCCCCTCTGGGACGAGATGCTGGCCGACATACGCCACCTCGTTGGCCCCCTCGGCCACCAGCTGCGCGACATCACCGTCCTCGCCCGCGACAACCGCACCCTATCCGAAATCTCCTCACACCTCACCTCCCACTCCATCCCCGTCGTATCCAGCGAGTCCTTCCTCCTCAGCCAGAGCCGGGCCGTCATGCTCCTGTGCAGCCTCCTGCAATACCTGCTCGACAGCTCCGACCGCGTGGCCGCCGCCCGCGTTCTTCTCTACCTCCGCAGCCTGGGCGTTGTGTCCCGCCCGCTCGATGCCGACTTCCTCAACAACCGCCAACCCGTCGACCTCGGCCGCCTACTCCTCCCCGACGGGCTGCGCCTCGACATCCACCGGCTGCGCTCGCTCGGCCTGTACGACTGCTGCGAGGAGATGATGCGTATGCTGAAACTCAACGGCATAGAGACCGCCTACACTGCCACCTTCCTCAACATAGTGGCCAAATACGCCGCCACCCACCGCCACGACCTGGCCGAATTCCTCCAATGGTTCGACGAACAAAAAGACCGCCTCTCAACCAACACCGCCGCCGACCTCGACGCCGTCCGCCTCATGACCATCCACAAAGCCAAAGGTCTCGAATCGCCCGTCGTCCTCTACCCCATCCTCAACAAACGCGACATTCAGGACAGCATCTGGGTGCAAATCAAACCCACCAACACCGTACCCCTTCCCGCCAGCCTTGTCCACCCCACCCAAGGCAAACCCACCCTCTTCGACGACCAATACAACGAAGAACTCCGCAAGTCCGACATGGACCGCATCAACGTACTCTACGTGGCCCTCACCCGCCCCAAAGACAAGCTCTTCCTCTACTGCCAGACTCCCAAAAAAGAAGGCTCCAAAGACTACACCTCCCTGCTGGCCGACTACCTTGCCACCCGCACCGACACCCACCCCGTCCGGCCCGGAGTCGTGGCCTTGGGCACCAACGGCCCGGCGCCACTCCGGCAGTCCGACACCGATGCCCCCCACAACCGCCGCCTCCAGTCCACAATCTTCCCCCACTGGGCCTCACGCATAGCCATCGCCGAGCAGTCCGCCCGCCTCCTCTCCCGGCTTGACAACGACGCCCTCCGCCACGGCAACCAAGTCCATGAAATCCTCGCCCTCATCCACTCCATCGACGACACCGACACCGCCCTCGACACCTACGCCACCCGCAACCGCCTCGACCCCGACGCCGTCACATCCCTGCGCCATACCCTCCACACCATGATGCGGCAACCCGAAGTGGCCCGGTTCTTCAACCCCGCCCACAAAGCCAAGACCGAGTGCAACATCGCATGGCAAGGGCAAGTCATCCGGCCCGACCGCATCGTCTACACCCCCGGCGGGGTATACGTCGTCGACTACAAAACAGGCCAACCCAACCTCGACCATGAAGTCCAAGTACTCCACTACTGCGACGCCCTTCGCGCCATGGGACACCCCACAGTGCAGGGCTACCTCCTCTACATCAGCCCCGACGGATACCAAGTCCGCCCCTGCCAATAGGCGCCCACCCGCCCCGCAGCCCTGACCCACGCGCTCCACCTTCCCGACACCGTCCCGCCTCTTAGAAAGATACAATTAATATTTTGCCATGTCAAAAAATAATCGTATCTTTGTTTGCTTAATTGTTGATAATAGAAAGACTCAAAACAATGGAAGACAATAAATTATTCACCGAATTCCCACCCGTCCCAACCGAAAAATGGGAAGAAGCAATCAATAAAGACCTCAAAGGGGCCGACTACGAAAAGAAACTTGTATGGCGAACCATCGAAGGTTTTAAAGTCAAACCCTACTACCGTGCCGAAGACCTCCAGCACCTCGAATACCTCGACAGCAACCCCGACCAGGCACCCTTCACCCGCGGCAAACATGCCGACAACAACGTCTGGGACATCCGCCAAGACATCAAGGCCGACACGCTCGAAGCTGCCAACGCCCTGGCTCTCGAAGCCCTCAACCGCGGCGCCAACTCCATCGGACTCTGCGCCTGCAAAGTCGAGACCGTCGAGCAGATGCGCGTCCTCCTCAAGGACATCCATCCCGAAGCCTGCAAAATCAACTTCACCTGCAGCAAAAACTACCTCCACACCCTCCAACTCTTCCTCCAAGTGGTGAAAGAAGGCGGCCACAACCCCCAGAACGTCTATGGCAGCTGCAACTTCGACATCTACGGCCGCGCACTCCTCCGCGGCGACTTCCGCAACACTGAGGAAGGCGACTACAAAGAAGCCGTCGAGCTGGTCCGCTTTGCCAAAGAGAACCTCCCCAACTTCCGCGTCCTTGCCGTCAATGGTCGCTACATCCACAACGCGGGTTCCAACATCGTGCAGGAACTCGGCTTCACCCTTGCCTCCGCCAACGACCTCCTGGCCCACCTCACCGACTGCGGCCTCGCCGTCGACGACGTGGCCAAGAACCTCGTCTTCAACTTCGCCACCGGCAGCACCTACTTCATGGAGATAGCCAAAATCCGGGCCGCCCGCATGCTGTGGAGCAAAATCATCGAGCAGTACAAACCGCAGTGCGACTGCGCCATGAAGGTGTTCATCAACGCCACCAGCTCCCTTTGGAACAAATCCATCTTCGACCCCTACGTCAACATGCTCCGCACTACCACCGAGACCATGTCCGCCGCCATCGCCGGGGCCGACAGCATCACCACCAACCCCTTCGACATCGCCTTCAAAGAGTCCGACAGCTTCGGCTACCGCATTGGCCGCAACCAGCAACTCCTCCTCAAAGAAGAGAGCTACATGGACAAAATCGTCGACCCCGCCGCCGGCAGCTACTATATCGAAAACCTCACCGACAGCATAGCCCAATACGCCTGGCAGCTCTTCCTCAACGTCGAGGAGCAAGGCGGCTTTGCCAAAGCCATCCGCAGCGGCTACGTCCAGTCCGAAGTCGGCAAGACCGCCCAGCAGCGCGACATGGACATCGCCACCCGCAAAACCACCATCCTCGGCACCAACCAATACCCCAACCTGCTCGAAAAAATGGGCGACAAAATCACCAAAGACACCTGCTGCTGCCACGCCGACTGCCATACCCCCGACACCCCCATCCAACCCCTCCGCCAATACCGTGGTGCCGAAGCCTTCGAAAACCTCCGTCTCGCCACTGAGCGCAGCGGCTTCCGTCCCAAAGTATTCCTCCTCACCTACGGCAACCTCGCCATGCGCAAAGCCCGTTCCGGCTTTGCCACCAACTTCTTTGGCGTCGCCGGCTACGAAATCATTGACAACCCCGGCTTCAAAACTGCCGACGAAGGCGTCAAGGCCGCCCTCGACGCCAAAGCCGACATCGTAGTCCTCTGCTCCAGCGACGACGAATACGCCGAAATCACCCAGCAGGCCTGTCAAGGACTCAAAGGCAAAGTCAAGAGCATTGTCCTTGCCGGATTCCCCAAAGACATGGTCGACACCTACAAAGGCTACGGCATTGACGAGTTCATACACGTCAAAACCAACGTCCTCGAATGCCTCACCAAGTTCCAACAAATATTCGGCATCGGGCAAGAGTGAAAGCCATGCCCAAACTCGACAGGTACATCCTCCTCAAGTACCTGAAAACATTCCTCATGGCGATGGCCCTCATCATAGTCATCGTCATCACATTCGATGTATCGGAAAAACTTGACGACTTCCTCAGCGGCCACGCGCCGCTGGGGGAGATTGTCTATCGCTACTACCTCAACTTCATCCCCGGCTTCGTCAACCTCTACAGTCCCCTCTTCATCTTCATCAGCGTCATCTTCTTCACCTCCAAAATGGCCGGCAACACCGAAATCATCGCCATCCTCGGCAGCGGCATCAGCTACCGCCGCCTCATGCGGCCCTACCTCTACGGCTCCCTCATCATAGCCCTCATCGTCCTCATCTTCGGCAACTTCCTCATCCCCGTCAACAACCGCACCCTCGCCGACTTCGAATCCGACTACATCCACACCCGCAAGCAAAACTACTTCAGCAACATCCACTTCCAAGCCAAACAGGGTGTCCAGGTCTATGCCGAAAGCTACGACGCCAAGACCCTCCGCGTCAACCGCTTCCACCGCGACGTATACGACGAGGACTACCGCCTTGTCGACCGCATCACCTGCTCCAGCATCCAGTTCGACACCGTCAGCGGCAAATGGGAATGCACCGATTTCATCCACCGCACCATCGACGGCAACAAAGAACACCTCAGCCGCGACAGCCAGTCACAGCGCGCCCTCGGCATCAGCCCCGACGACTTCAACTGGGCCTCCGACGACGTCACCACCATGAACTCCATCCAACTCTACCGCTATATAGTACGTGAAAAGATGAGAGGCTCCACCACCGTCGTGGCCGCCAAAATCGAACTCTACCAGCGCCTCCTCAACCCCTTAGCCATCATCGTCATGACCTTCATCGGCCTCGGCGTATCCAGCCGCAAAACCCGCGGCGGCATCGGCGTCCACCTGGCCATCGGCATCACCCTCGCCTTCGGCTTCATCGTCTTCATGAAAATCTCCACCGTCTACGCCATCTTCGGCACCCTCAACCCCTTCATCGCCGTCCTCCTGCCCCAAGCCGTCTTCGGCGTCATCGCCGCCGTCATGATACACACCGCACCCAAATAACCCAAATCAAACACCCAACCCCACAACAATGACCATTCAAGAAATCGAAGAAACCATCATCGACGAATTCGCCTGCTACGACGAATGGCTCGACAAATACGCCTACATCATCGACCTCGGCAAACAATGCCCCCCCATCGACCCCAAAGACAAAACCGACTCCAACCTCATCAAAGGCTGCCAAAGCCGCGTATGGCTCAGCTGCGAACACCGCGACGGCCGCCTCTGGTTCCGCGCCGACAGCGACGCCGTCATCACCAAAGGCATCATCTCACTCCTCATCCGCGCCCTCGACGGCCAAACCCCGCAGGACATCCTTGCCGCCGACCTCGCCTTCATCGACCAGATAGGCCTCAAAGAACACCTCTCCCCCACCCGCTCCAACGGCCTCACCTCCATGGTCAAGCAAATGAAACTCTACGCCCTCGCCTACTCCCAGAAACAATAACGCGCCCCGCCGCACCCGTCCCCATTCATCCACCGCAAAACCACACCCAGCCATGACACCCAACAAAGAAACCCTCCGCAGCGCCATAGTCAACTGCCTGCGCAACATCTACGACCCCGAAATCCCCGTCAACATCTACGACCTCGGCCTCATCTACAACATCGACATCGACGACGAACTCAACGTCCGCATCGTCATGACCATGACCGCCCCCGACTGCCCCGAAGCCGAATACATGTTCCAGGAAGTCAAACAAATGGTCGGCTACATCCAAGGCATCAAATCCGTCAACGTCGAACTCACCTTCGACCCCCCGTGGGACTTCAACAACCTTTCCGACGAAGTCAAACTCGAACTCGGCCTCATCTGACCCCCCGCGCCGCCCCAAGCCCCGGCCCCGCTCCAACACCCGCCAGGCATGACCCTCCAATCCCTCCTCAGCCCCGCCCACCGCCGCTTCGTCCGGCGCCAAGCCCCCGCCCGGAACACCTCCCTCTCCGGCATGGCCTGGCACCGCTTCCGCCGCAACAAACTCTCCATGGCCAGCCTCGCCGTCATCGGACTCTTCGTCCTCGTCGCCCTCCTCGGCTACCTCATCACCCCCGACCCCACCCCCTACTGCAACCAGCAATACCTCGAACTGGCCACCCTCAAACCCCTCTCCAAAATACAATTCACCTACGTCGACGACGGCCTTCCCCAGCCCCCCTCCAACCCCCTCCGCACCATGCTCCACGGCCGCCCCCTCGGCCTCACAGCCATCCCCACCTACCGCACCACCCCCGTGGGCGACAGCCTCGACATCGAAGCCTACACCGGCTCCACACCCAACAACGGCCCCCTGCGCCGCGTGGCCCGCGCCCAAGTGGCCGACCAGCGCACACGCACCTTCATCCTTGGCACCGACGGCTACGGCCGCGACGTGCTCAGCATGATCATCATCGGCAGCCGCGTCAGCCTCTCCGTCGGCTTCATCGCCGTCCTCATAGCCCTCCTCATCGGCATCACCCTCGGCGCCCTCGCCGCCTACCACGGCGGCTGGGTCGACAACCTCATCACCTGGTTCATCAACGTCGTCTGGTCCATCCCCACCGTCCTGCTGGTCATCGCCATCACCTTCGCCCTCGGCAAAGGCTTCTGGCAAGTGTTCATCGCCGTGGGGCTCACCATGTGGGTCGACATAGCCCGCGTGGTCCGCGGCCAAGTCTACAGCATCAAAGAGAAAGAATACGTCGAAGCCGCCCGCGCCCTCGGTCTCAGCCCCTTCCGCACCATCTTCCGCCACATACTGCCCAACATCACCGGCGCCATCATCGTCGTGGCCGCCTCCAACTTCGCCAGCGCCATCCTCCTCGAAGCTGGCCTCAGCTTCCTCGGCATCGGCGTCCAGCCCCCCATGCCCTCCTGGGGCACCATGGTCAAAGAAAACTACAGCTACATCCTCCTCGACAGCGCCTACCTCGCCCTCCTCCCCGGCTTGGCCATCATGCTCCTCGTCCTCGCCTTCATGCTCCTCGGCAACGGCATCCGCGACGCCCTCGACATCAAATCTTAGCCCCCCGCCGCCCAACCCTTTCCCCCCACAAAACCACCACCTGCACACCCTAAGAGAAATAATGTGGAATCAAACAAGAAAATAGATTGAAAATAAAGAGCGACCGAAGAGCGAACCTGCAGCGCAGCCGCACCCCATCCACCCCCACCGAACCCCACACCCGCCGCCGCCAGCCCTGCCGGGCCATACTATACACGACAAAATCAGCGAAATGAATCAAAAAAAAACCTAAAAAGCAGAAAAAAAAGATGCAATAGCGAAAAAAGTCGTACATTTGCAAAATATTTGAAACTGAAAAAGGTAAAAAACATTTCAATAAACATTTAAAAATCAACACGAAAATGAAAAACGTAATCAAAATGCTCAGCATGATGCTGATTGCTGGCACTGTTATGGTCAGCTGCACCGAGAAACCTAACGAGCCCACTACCCCCGTCACTCCCAAGTACACCATCACCGTTACCGCTAACAACGATGCTTACGGTACCGTGACTGGCGGCGGTGTCTACGACTCTGCTGCTACCGCTACCCTCACCGCCACCGCTAACGAGGGCTACCGCTTCGTCAACTGGGCTGACGGCAACGCCAACAACCCCCGCATCGTCACCGTTACTGCCAACGAGAGCTACATGGCCAACTTCGAAGAGCTTGCCGGTGTGAACGTCACCTTCGGCTCCACCTCTTGGAACGCCCAGTATGTCAACTGCGCCTATTATCCCAACGCCATCCTCGTCGGTGCTGCCCAGACCCCTGCTTCCAACCAGCTCCCCATCGTTCAGCTCGTCAACATCTGGCAGAGTGGTTCTCCCGCCACCGGCACCTACACTGGCACCCACACCGCTAACAGCACTGGTGTCACCCGTCAAGGCGCTTACCTCTACTACTTCGAGAATGAGAACAACCTGCTGACGCTCAATTACACTGATGGTACTCAAGAGACCGTCGGTGACTGGTGGAGCAAAGAAATGACCCTCAACATCACCAAACTTGATGCCGACGCCATGACTCTGAGCCTTGTTGCCAACGCCACTATGGCCCACGCTTATGAACTGACCGCCAACGGTGGTGGCCGCGCTGACCTTGAAGAGTGCACCACTCAGGCCCTCACCCTGAACGTCATCAACCAGACCATGACCACTCCCAGCAAGGGCGGTATGGTTGTCCGCACCAACGCTAAAATCAACGTCCGCTAATCCAATCTGTTGAAGCGTTTAACAAAAAAATAATACCATAAACAATGAAAAAGACTGTTAAAGTTTTAGCTCTGGCTCTTGTTGCCATGTCGCTGACCGTGGCTTGCAACAATAATGCCCCTGCCGAGGAGGTGATTGACACCGTTGTGCCCGTCGACACTATCGTCGAGGAGGTAATCGACACCACCCCCGATGAGGAGGTTGTGGTCGAGGAACCCGTCAAGAAAGCCCCCGCCAAGAAAAAAGCCAAGAAAGAAGAGCCCAAAACCGAGGTTAAGGTTGATGCCAGCAAGATGACCATCAGCACCAACAAAGGCACCGCCACCATTTCCGCCAACGGCGTTTCGGCCGAAGGCAAGAAAGGCGAAACCAAAGTTGACGCTGGCAAGATGACCATCAAGACCAATAACGGTGGTTCTATCTCCGCTGGCAATGGCGGCCTCACCATCAAGCAATAAGCTTTTTCTTAATTGACAGAACACGATAAGAGTCTGGGTGTTACACCCCGGACTCTTATTTATTACTAAATAGCGACATGAGACGATCAACATTAATAGCCGCGCTGCTGGGTGGGCTGGCCCTCCTGTCGGCATGCAACGGCGACAAGAAGGAAATCGAAGCCAACGCCCTGGGCTACCTCAACGCCACGGGAAACTACCTGATTGACGAGGCCATGCCCTACGCCACAAAAGAGACGCGCGAAACCACCCTCACTTTTCTGCGCGACAACCTCATCCCCATGACTCCGCAGGACTATATCCATTCCAACACCCCCGCCACCATAGTCATCAACAGCATCGACATCCAAAACGACACGGCATACGTAAACTACACCAAGACCACCCCCATCCAGACACTCGAGAACGAAATCAGACTGGTGAAGGAAGAGGGGAAATGGCTTGTGCATGTCCCATTGGCACTGCCCGAAAGCATTCCGGCCACAGTACAGGGCGCCAAACTGTCGCCGGCCAACGACACCATAGAATAATAACAATCAAAACGAAACATTCATGAAGAAACCGAGTATATGGCTGGCAGTTTGGGTCGCAATAGGGCTGCTGCAAGCCTGTGGTGGCGGCGAGAAGCAGCTGAGGGAGTATGCACAGGGCTATCTCGACGCCATGGGCAATTACCGTCCCGCCGAGGCCCGCCCCTATGCCTCGCAGCAGACCTGCGAGAAAACGCTGGCTTTCTACGAGACGCTGATGGCTTTCACCGACTCGTCGGTGTTCCGCAACAACATCCCGGCCCAAATCACGCTGGGCGAGATAACCTACAGCGACGACACCTGCGCCACGGTGGCATTCCACAAAAGCACACCCAGCAGACAGCAGGACGGAACGCTCCACATGGTGAAACGCGACCGCCGGTGGGTGGTGCACGAGGTGCTCAACCTGCCGCCCCTCCAAAACCATGCGCCCGAGGGCGACACCGCTACTCAAACACGATAGGGGTAACCTTGATATTGTTGACCTTGACCGACGGGTCCTCCTTGGATGGCTCGTCGGGCTGGGCGGCCAGCTCGCGGTCGAAGCGGGCCAAGACGGTGTCGTGCACCCGCTTGAAAAATTCGGGATGATGGGTGTACCAGTCCATGCTGTGTTCAAATTCCTCGCGGGTGATGCCATTGGCCGACAGCAGACTGTCGTAGGCGGCTATCATTTCGGGGCGCAGGGTGTCGTACATGAAACCCGTCTCCACGGCAAAGTAGCCCTCTATCAGGTAAGCCTCTTGCATGAACGAGGCCATGCGCTGCTCGTCCATCACATCGGACGGCACACTCTTGGGACGGCATGCCGACAAGCACACCGTGGCAAGCAAAATAAACGTAAGTGCAGTATATCTCAATCGGTTCATTGACTCAAATGTTGACATGTTCATTTTGCAAAAATACATTTTTTTGGCGTGACAACAAAAAAATATTTGCCATGTCGCAAAAAGTTTGTATCTTTGCAACCGATTTCGAGAGCGATTCAGTTCGGGAATATCATCGCAAGGGAGTATAGCTCAGTCGGTTCAGAGCATCTGCCTTACAAGCAGAGGGTCATTGGTTCGAATCCAATTACTCCCACCAACAGAGCAGCAGAGTTTTTTTCTGCTGCTTTTTTGTTTCCGGCGGCGCAATCCGCCATTAGCCGCCCCCACTCAGTCCCCTTCCTCATACAATGGCACCAGTCAAACTAAAATCTTAAACTATGTTAAATATACGTAACGAAACAGACCTTTCGCGTCATAGAAACAAGAAATAAAATATCCACATCATGAAAAAAACATTGACAATATGCCTACTCCTGTTTTTTGCCACGGCAATGCAGGCACAGACGAACCCTTGTCCGGGACTGAAGAACCCGGCATCGTTCACCTCCGGCGCCACCTACGGCCAGTACATCGGCTACTATTCTGGCCAGACGGGCGTGAAACTCGAAGTCACACCCGACGCAATGACTGGAACCACCGGTGTGAGCATGACCAGTCCCATCATCCCCGCAAGCCAACTGGCCAACACCTCCGACAACGGCGGCTCATCCTACTGCGGCTCGAGCCTGAACCCCAGCAACCAGTTCCGCATCATGTCGAACACCGACGGCCCCGGCACCGGAGCCAACATCGGCAAAGACCCCTTGGTAAGCTATGCCCTCCCCTACTGCCCCACCTCATTCGACTCTTCCATCAACAAGTCTATCCGTCTCGGTAACTGCCAAACGAGTGGCCATGCCGAAGCTCTCTACTATACCATGGAGGTCAACAACATGAACGCCTTGCTGTCCATTTACTACAGCATTGTCGTCCAGTCGCCCGGCCATAGCACCGCCGCTGACCCCGCCTTCATTATCCGTGTGGCACGCCAAAACAGCGGCGGGCAGTGGCAGCAAATCAGCGACACCCTGTGCTATGCCGTCAGCAGCAACGGACTGACCAACGGGGTCAACAGCTGGCACTCATACACTGGTTCGGGTGGCAGCGGATTCTACCGCGACTGGAACAAGGTGGCTGTCAACCTCAACAACTACCTCTGGGAAACCATCCGACTGGAGATTTATATGGGCGACTGCGAATGGCAGGGACACTATGGCTACTGCTATGTTGCGGGCGACTGCCAGCCTATGTCCATCTCCGCCTCTGGATGCCCCGCCGGTAACACCAACGTACTCACCAAACTGACCGCACCCACCGGCCTGTCCAACTACACCTGGTACAAGGCCAACATCGACGGACAGTTCATCAACTCCCTCTCCTCCATCAGCAACGACATCAACTTCACTCAGCTCGCCCCTCCGGGCAACAGCAACACCTATGAATGCACCGCCGAGGAATTCCTCGTCACCGAGGGCGAGGGCGCCGGCGAATACACCAACAACATGGTCTTCCGCTGCGACATGACCTCCGCCATGGACCCCGCCAAGCCCTTCGTCTCAAAGCTCTACGCCCGCGTCATCAACACCAAGCCCCTCATGGCCATCGACACCGTCAAGAACTGCGACCGCGAGGTCCTCTGCCTCAACCGCAGCTTCGTGCCCAACAACATCGACGGTTGCGACCTTCCCAACACCAAGTGGTGGTTCTACAACGGCGCGCAGGTCGACAGCCTTGTCGGCGACAGTGTGACCTACCAGTTCGATGCCATCGGCACCCACAGCGTCCGCTGCCGTTCATACTACCGTGAGGACCACACCTGCTTCAGCGACAGCCTCTACACCGTCAACGTCCTCGGCCCTCCCCTCGCCCGCATCGAGGCCTCAGCTCTTGAGGTCTGCGACTCTGAGGTCGTCGTCCTCCGCGATGTCACTGAGGGCTCCATCCGCCGCGACTGGATTGTTTTCAACGACACCAACGCCGCCCCCGACACCGTCCCCTTCCAGGTCTACCCCGGAAACTACAGCGGCAACAACACTGAGTTCAGCCACATCTACGGCTTCTACAAGAACCCCGTCGTCCTCCGCGCCTTCAACGGCCTCTTCGCCCGCGACACCGTCAACACCTACGACACCGTCTGGTGCTACTCCACCGACACCGTCAACATCGAGGTCTTCCAGCACCCTGAACTCCACGTTTCCGGCGACACCGTCGTCTGCAACGGACAGACCACCGACATCACCGTCGCCACCGAGACCCAGGGCTGCACCTACCGCTGGTATCGACACATCGGCGACAACAACCAGATTGCCGAGGGCAACAACCTCCGCGTCCTCCCTTATGACGACACCTGCATCTACTACGTCAAGGTCATCAGCTCCAAGCAGTGCGTCGCCTGGGACAGCGTCAACGCCTACCGCGTCAACCCCACCCTCTCCATCTCGCGCCACGACATGTGCGAGGGCGACTACGTGACCCTCAACGCCGACAAGGCCTACTCCTTCTCCTGGTCCGCCCAGCCCACCGACTCCACTCTCCTCGACCTCCTCGACTCCGACGGCCACGGCCCTGAGCAAATCACCGTCCGCCCGAAGCAGACCACCGTCTACACCCTCGTCGGGCACGGCACCAACAACTGCGACGCCACTCCCCTCACCGAGCAGATCACCGTCCACCCCATCCCCGTCGCCACCGTCGACTTCAGTCCCTCCTTTGTCGACTCTGACAACCCGGTCGTCACCCTCACCGACGCCTCCCCTTACAGCGTCCGCCGCATCTGGTACTTCAACGACGGCACTCCGCTCTCCGAGACCACCTCGCCCTGCAGCCACAACTTCGGTGAAGTATCCGCCGACTCTGTCGACGTGACGCTCGTCGCCTACAACGACCTCGAATGCTCCGACACCCTCCTCTTCTCCCTCCCAGTCACTCAGTTCACCTTCTACGCCCCGAACGTCTTCACCCCCGAGCGTCCTGACAACAACGTCTTCAGCATCTTCACCGCCAACGAGCAGCAGAACTTCTCCGTCTTCATCTACGACCGCCAGGGACGTCAGGTCTTCGCCTCCGAAGACCTCCACTTCAAGTGGGACGGCAACACCCCAGACGGCATCAAATGCCCGCAGGGCGCCTACGTCTACGTTATCCGCTACCGCCGGCCCGGTACCGAGGACATCGTCACACAGAAAGGCACCATCACCCTGCTCCGCTAATACGGCGTAAGCCGATACACACTATCCTGAACCCCTGCCGACGGGTGCCCTTCGGGCCTCTCTCGCAGGGGTTCAGTTTTTGCACCGGAACAGCCCGAATAAAAATATTCATAAATAATGTTAAAACAATGTAACAAAACAGGGCAATTGCGTCATACAGGAGAAACGCAAATCTAACAAAAATCTAAATTCTATACACCATGAAAAAATATTGCCTCATAGCCATCTTGATGGCATTCGGGCTGACCCTGCAAGCACAGAACAGCCCCTGTCCGGGACTGAAGAACCCGGCGTCGTTCACCTCCGGCTCCACCTATGGCCAATACATCGGTTACTACTCAGGCCAGACGGGGACAAAAATATCGCAGGCACCCGATGCCATGACCGGTGCCACGGGTGTGAGCATGACCAGTCCCATCATCCCTGCCAACCAACTGGCCAACACCACGGGCAACGGTGGTACATCATACTGCGGAAGCACACTGAACCCCACCAATCGATTCCGCATCATGAGCAACACCGAAGGCCCCGGCACAGGATCCAACATCGGCAAAGACCCTTGCGTGAACTTTGCACTCCCCTATTGCCCCACTGCTATGGACTCTTCAATCAACAAGTCCATCCGCGTGGGCAACTGCGGTGTCAACGTCGAGGCCGAGGCCCTTTATTACACAATGGAGGTCAACAACCAAAACGCTCTGCTTTTCCTTTACTACTCCATCGTAGTACAAGCCCCCACCCACGGTATTCAAGGTAATCCTGCTTTCGTGGTTCGGGTAGCCCGCCAAAACAACGCCGGGCAATGGCAGCAAGTCAGCGACACTCTCTTCTATGGTATAACCAGTTATGGAGTGTCCAATGGTGTAGACGGCTGGCACTCATACTCTGGTTCGGGTGGCAGCGGATTCTATCGCGACTGGAACAAAGTGGCCATCAACCTCAACAACTACCTCTGGGAGACCGTACGTATCGAGATATACATCGGCGACTGCACTGGTAGCGCACACTATGGCTACTGCTATGTGGCGGGCGACTGCCAGCCTATGGCCATCTCCGCCTCTGGATGCCCCGCCGGTAACACCAACGTACTCACCAAACTGACCGCACCCACCGGCCTGTCCAACTACACCTGGTACAAGGCCAACATCGACGGACAGTTCATCAACTCCCTCTCCTCCATCAGCAACGACATCAACTTCACTCAGCTCGCCCCTCCGGGCAACAGCAACACCTATGAATGCACCGCCGAGGAATTCCTCGTCACCGAGGGCGAGGGCGCCGGCGAATACACCAACAACATGGTCTTCCGCTGCGACATGACCTCCGCCATGGACCCCGCCAAGCCCTTCGTCTCAAAGCTCTACGCCCGCGTCATCAACACCAAGCCCCTCATGGCCATCGACACCGTCAAGAACTGCGACCGCGAGGTCCTCTGCCTCAACCGCAGCTTCGTGCCCAACAACATCGACGGTTGCGACCTTCCCAACACCAAGTGGTGGTTCTACAACGGCGCGCAGGTCGACAGCCTTGTCGGCGACAGTGTGACCTACCAGTTCGATGCCATCGGCACCCACAGCGTCCGCTGCCGTTCATACTACCGTGAGGACCACACCTGCTTCAGCGACAGCCTCTACACCGTCAACGTCCTCGGCCCTCCCCTCGCCCGCATCGAGGCCTCAGCTCTTGAGGTCTGCGACTCTGAGGTCGTCGTCCTCCGCGATGTCACTGAGGGCTCCATCCGCCGCGACTGGATTGTTTTCAACGACACCAACGCCGCCCCCGACACCGTCCCCTTCCAGGTCTACCCCGGAAACTACAGCGGCAACAACACTGAGTTCAGCCACATCTACGGCTTCTACAAGAACCCCGTCGTCCTCCGCGCCTTCAACGGCCTCTTCGCCCGCGACACCGTCAACACCTACGACACCGTCTGGTGCTACTCCACCGACACCGTCAACATCGAGGTCTTCCAGCACCCTGAACTCCACGTTTCCGGCGACACCGTCGTCTGCAACGGACAGACCACCGACATCACCGTCGCCACCGAGACCCAGGGCTGCACCTACCGCTGGTATCGACACATCGGCGACAACAACCAGATTGCCGAGGGCAACAACCTCCGCGTCCTCCCTTATGACGACACCTGCATCTACTACGTCAAGGTCATCAGCTCCAAGCAGTGCGTCGCCTGGGACAGCGTCAACGCCTACCGCGTCAACCCCACCCTCTCCATCTCGCGCCACGACATGTGCGAGGGCGACTACGTGACCCTCAACGCCGACAAGGCCTACTCCTTCTCCTGGTCCGCCCAGCCCACCGACTCCACTCTCCTCGACCTCCTCGACTCCGACGGCCACGGCCCTGAGCAAATCACCGTCCGCCCGAAGCAGACCACCGTCTACACCCTCGTCGGGCACGGCACCAACAACTGCGACGCCACTCCCCTCACCGAGCAGATCACCGTCCACCCCATCCCCGTCGCCACCGTCGACTTCAGTCCCTCCTTTGTCGACTCTGACAACCCGGTCGTCACCCTCACCGACGCCTCCCCTTACAGCGTCCGCCGCATCTGGTACTTCAACGACGGCACTCCGCTCTCCGAGACCACCTCGCCCTGCAGCCACAACTTCGGTGAAGTATCCGCCGACTCTGTCGACGTGACGCTCGTCGCCTACAACGACCTCGAATGCTCCGACACCCTCCTCTTCTCCCTCCCAGTCACTCAGTTCACCTTCTACGCCCCGAACGTCTTCACCCCCGAGCGTCCTGACAACAACGTCTTCAGCATCTTCACCGCCAACGAGCAGCAGAACTTCTCCGTCTTCATCTACGACCGCCAGGGACGTCAGGTCTTCGCCTCCGAAGACCTCCACTTCAAGTGGGACGGCAACACCCCAGACGGCATCAAATGCCCGCAGGGCGCCTACGTCTACGTTATCCGCTACCGCCGGCCCGGCACCGAGGACATCGTCACACAGAAAGGCACCATCACCCTGCTCCGATAACCACCCAACACGATAAACCCCTCCGTCATCAAAGCGTCCGAAATACTCAACAAATACTGGGGCCACAACTCCTTTCGTCCCCTGCAGGAAGAGATTATCCAATCCATCCTGCAGGGGCACGATACTTTAGTGTTGCTCCCTACCGGCGGGGGCAAATCCATCTGCTACCAGATTCCCGCCCTCATGCTCGACGGTCTGTGCCTTGTCGTCTCGCCCCTCATCTCACTCATGAAAGACCAAGTGCAGAAGCTGCACGACCGCGGCATCAAAGCCGCCTGCCTCTACTCAGGCCTCACCCCCACCGAGCAGGAAATCATCTTCAACCATTGCCTTCAAGGCAAAATCAAAATCCTCTACGTCTCGCCCGAAAGGCTCAAACAGCGCGTCTTCATCGAACACTTTCGGCGGATGCGTCTATCCCTTATCGCCGTCGACGAGGCGCACTGCATCTCCCAGTGGGGCTACGACTTTCGCCCGCCCTATCTCGAAATTGCACGCATCAGAGTCTACCATGACCGCGTCCCTGTCATCGCCCTCACCGCCACCGCCACCCCCGCCGTCGTCACCGACATCCAGCGCCAGCTCCTCTTCCGTTCCGACAGCAAACTCTTCCAGTCCAGCTTTTCCCGTCCCAACCTGGCCTACATGGTATTCCACGAGAGCGACAAAGAAGGGCGCATGCTGCGCATCCTGCGGCACACCGGCGGCAGTGCCATCGTCTACGTCCGCAACCGCCGCCGCACCCACCAAGTGGCCGAATACCTTACCCGCAGCGGCATCCCCGCCGCCTACTACCACGCCGGCCTCGACCCCAAGGAACGCGACCTCGCACAGCTCCGCTGGATTAAAAGCCAAGTACCCGTCATCGTAGCCACCAACGCCTTCGGCATGGGCATTGACAAACCCGATGTCCGCTGCGTCATCCATCTCGACATCCCCTCCACCATCGAAGCCTACTTCCAAGAGGCCGGCCGGGCCGGGCGCGACGGCAACAAGTCATACGCCATCATGCTCTACGACGACACCGACATCGACACCCTGCGCTCCAACTTCGAATCCTCCTACCCCACACCATCCTACATCTCCAACGTCTACAAAGCCCTCTGCAACTACTACCGGCTTCCCGTCGGCTCTGGCGAAGACTGCCAGTTCGACTTCGACATCGAAGCCCTCTGCAACACCTATCGGTTCAAACTGGTCGAATTCTTCAATGCCGCCCGCATCCTTGAGCGCGAAGGTCTCATCTCCATCCCCGACCGCACCGATGCCGAATCGCGCGTCCACATACCCGTCTCGCGCGACGAAATCTACCGTTTCCAAGTCTCGCAGGAGCCCCGCTACGCCAACCTCCTCACCCTCATGCTGCGCCTGTACGGAGGCCTTTTCTCCGACTTCACACCCGTATCCGAGCGCGAAATGGCCCGCCGTCTCTACCTCGACGAGCAGCAAGTCACCAACATGCTGCACCACATGCACGCCCTCAAAATCATCGACTACAAAGCCCGTTCCTCACGGCCCCAAATCATCTTCACCGCTCCACGCGTCAACGTTGAGCAACTTCCCCTTACCGAAAGCAACTACAACACCCTCAAGCAGCAAGCCGCCCAGCGGCTCGAAGCCATGCTCCACTACATCGGCTCCGACCAATGCCGCAGCACCGCCCTCCTCAACTATTTCGGCGAACAGACACAACAGCCCTGCGGCCAATGCGACCACTGCCTGCAGCAGGCACACACCCAACAAGCCAATCCCGCCGACGAAACCCTCGGCAGCCAAATCATAGCCCTGCTGAAGCTGCAGCCCCTGCGGGCAGACCAAATCATGGAAAAAATACCCTGTATTGACGAGCGCACCCTACGCCGGGTGCTGCGCTCACTGGTCGACCAGCGCGCCGTGTCCATTAACCAGGCGCTCCAGTTCTTTGTATAAACGGGCCACCGGCAGCCCCATCACATTATAGAAACAACCCTCTATGCGTTCAATCCCCACCATGCCTATCCACTCCTGTATGCCGTAGGCCCCAGCCTTGTCGAAAGGTTTATACACATCCACATAATACTCCATCTCCTCCTCCCTCAACTTTCTGAAAGCCACATCGCTCCTTTCTGTGAACGACACCGTGCTTTCGCTGCCGCGCAGCGTCACCCCGGTATAGACTTGATGCACCCTACCCGACAGGCTCCTCAGCATGGCCAGCGCCTCGTCGCGGCTGTGAGGTTTGCCCAACACCACCTCCTCATGCACCACCACCGTGTCGGCCGTCACCAACACCTCATCCGCATCCAGCGGTTCGCTATATCCCTCCGCCTTCTTGCGCGACAGCACCTCTGCCACCCTGCAAGCCTCCACGCCGTGGTCAACCGTCTCTTCCACATCGATGTCAACCAGCCGACACGGCAGACCCAACTGCCCCAGCAACTCACGCCGACGTGGCGACTTAGACCCCAGCAACAACCTGCAGTCCATCCACGTCACCCTCGCCTCCTGTTCCTTCGCCCCGAAAGTCATTGTCTTAGCGTTTCTGCTCTTTCTTGGCAGTATTGTCCTGCATCGAGGTCATCTGCCCATCCTTGAATTCGGCCACAACACCTTCGCGGCCATACTTGTCATACCAAATCCACTTGCCCTCCTTCTTGCCATGCACAAAGGTGCCAGTCTCTTCAGGGATGCCGGCGGTATTGTAACGCTCATACTTGCCGTGGCGCTCGCCGTTGACATAGTTCTCCGAAATCTCCACCTTGCCATTGGGGTGGTAGCGCACCGTGCGCCCATGCTGCAAGTCGTCGTGATAATTCATTTCGTAGCGCACACTGCCGTCATCATAGACTCCACGCCACAAACCCTCTTTGCGCCCGTTGTGGAAACTGCCGGTATAGTCCACCTTGCCGTCCTCATACCAGGCCGTCCAGGTGCCCTCCTCCTTGTCGTTCACATACTGGCCTTCGTGCAGCTTCTTGCCGCTCTCATACCAAGTGGTCCACAGCCCCTGCTTGTAGCCCTTGCTGTATTTCCCTTCACGCCATTTCTCGCCCGTCTCGTAATAGTAGGTCCACACCCCTGTCTCCTCGCCTTCTGAGTAGTGTCCGCGGATGCCCAACTTGCCGTTGGTGCGCCAGTAGAAGAGCCACTCGCCCTCCTGTTCGCCGCGCACCAGCTGGCCTTCCTGGTCCTTCTTGCCGGTGGGGGTCCACCATGTGGCGGGGCCTTCCAACTCATCGTCGACGTATGTGCCTTCGAACTTCAACTGTCCGTTCTCGTGCCATTCGCGCGTCTTGCCCTCGCGCACACCGTCCACATAAGGCACCTCGTCCTTCTGCTGGCCGTTCTCATACCACGACACGAACATACCCACCTTCTTGCCATCCTCCACCTTCACCTCGCTCTGCCGCTTGCCGCTGGCATACCAGGTACGGCTCATGCCGCTGCCACTCATCACCATCTCCTCATGCTTCGTGCCGTCGTTGTAGAACGTGCGCCACACCCCGGTCTTGTGGCCCTGGCTGTCATACTTTCCCTGGCGGAACACCTTTCCGTTGGGGTGCCACCAAGTCCAGCTGCCAATATGCACACTGTCGTCATTCAACGTGCCCGACACATACAGCTGGTCGGGATGAGTGCGGTAAGCCTCTTCGTAATGAATCTGAGCCGCCGCCGTCAAGGTGCAGAGACTCATAAGGGCGATGATGAATGTTCTCTTCATAGCGATATATTCTCTTTGTTAGGTTTTTCGTTCATTATCCTGTCATCATGCGGTGCCAACTGCCGGGAGGGCTCAGTCCGTCCGCAAGCCGGGCAACCCCTCGGAGCGTCAGTCCGTATCCTTCTCCGAGTAGATAAACACCACCCGCACCGGGTTTTCCGTTTCCGTGCCATTCAGCACCGTGCGGAATGCCGACGAGCGGCGGGCATCAAGATACAGCTCCGTGCCATAGTCGCGCCCTGTGCGCAGCAATTCCTGCAAGTGGCGGGTGATGCGCATCCTGTAGTAGTTGCCATCCTTGTGGTAGTAGCCGTCAAAACCGGTGTACGTATAGGGGTTAGAGACCACATTGGCATCCGTCACCATAGTCATCGTACCGTCGTCCTCACGCTTGTTGGCCAGTATGCGCACCGGGCGCTGCTCATCGGCCTCGGGGGCAACAGGCAACAGCAACTCTGCATGGTGGATTACCGCCCACGGGTGTTGCTGGCGGAAACTATTGAGAAACGGCTGCATGTTCAGCCTCACACGTGTTCCCCCCAGTGGCTCCAGATACAGGCGGCTGCCGCCCTCCAGCGAATCCTTCGGATGGCTGGCAATCCTCTCTATGGGCGTGCCGCTATAGTCATGGACGAAATGCATGCTGTGGCCCGTCTCGCTGTTGATAGTGAATACATAGCGCAGCGAGTCGGCGTTCTCAGTATGGTAGAACAACGTCAGGCGTGTCTCGCTTGCCGAAAAGTCCACCGTCACCATCTTGTTCGAATTCTCAGCCAGCCGCAGACTGAACCCTTTCACAATCTGCAGGAAATCAGCCGAGCTGCACGACTGCTTCAGCACCGGGTAGATGCTCTCGCGCATGCGCAGATTAAGGCTGTCGGCTATGAAGGTCACCTCGTTGTCAAAAAAGCACACATTGCTCTCCTGCAGCCGCTGCGAAGCGTAGTTCACATGATAAGCCGTGTCCAGCAGCGTCTCGGCCAACTGGTTGATGACAATATGCAGCCGCACCGGCGTCGAGTCCGGCACCGAGGGGTAGAGCGTGTCGACCACCAACGTCATCACCACCGAATCTATCACCACCTCGTCCGAAAGGTTGATACCGTTAGACCCCGCCACGGCAATCTGCGAATAGGTCACCGCCTGCACCTTGCCGAACTGCTCACTGCTGCAGTCGCCAAAGATGCAATGGTCATAGCCTGCCGTCCACATCGAATCGTCATAAATCGTGCACGCCGTGACATAGGCCGTGCCGCGCGTGCCGTCATAGAGCGTGAAAGGGTCTTGCAGGTCAATCCCGAGGGGGGTTGCTTCCTCGGTACAGGCCACCGGCACCAGCAGCATAGCCATCATGCCCAGCGGGAAAAAAAGTTTTTTCAAAGCCATATAGATTCCTCTAAAATTTTAATACTCATCGTTGTGGGCCGTAAGGCCGCTGCGGCATGGCGCAGCCCGCCGCCCCGGCTCCTATCAATTATTCAAGGCACTGCCGCACAGCGTCTCGTACATCTTGTTTATCTTGGCGTAGAACTCCGTGCGGTCCGGTATATAGTCCAGCACATGGCGCTTGTTCTCCTTGGCAAACTGCACCAGCTCTGGGTCCACATTGGGCGAGCTGATCACGATGCCGTTGGCATAAGTGATGGCCGCCTTCATCAGCGTCGGGTAATCCAGATTCTGATACAGGCGCAAATCCTTGGCCGTGGCCCCGTCGGCACGCATCTTCCGCTCCATATCCTCGGCAAACTTGCCCTTGAACCCGTCCGCCTCAAGCGACAGCACCGTCCTCGTGCCGGAGAAGAAAGCGTTCTCCTTGTTGATGCGGCGCAGGTAGAACGGCACCATGCCGCTGAACCAGCCCGAAAAATGAATCAGATGGGGCTGCCATGCCAACTTGCGCACCGCCTCCAGCGCTCCGCGCCCGAAAAAGAGAATACGCTCGTCGTTGGTGGGCTTCAGCATCCCCTTGCCGTCGAAAGTGTCGCCATATTTCACAAAATACTCTTCGTTGTCGATGAAATAGACCTGCAGCCGCGCCGTCGGGATCGAACCCACCTTGATGATAAGCTGGTGGTCGCAATTGTTCACTATCAAGTTCATGCCCGAAAGGCGGATTACCTCATGCAGCTGGTGCTTGCGCTCGTTAATGTCCGTAAACCGGGGCACAAACACTCTGATCTCACGTCCCAACTCCTGCGTATACTGGGGCAGGTAACGGTTCATCACCGTTGCCTCGTTCTCCTCCGAAAAAGGCATAACGCCCTGATTAATATAAAGAATTCTTCCTTTAGCCATACTTTAGTGTACACTATTTTGAGTATGCAAAGATACGGTTTTTTTTTGGATTATGAAGAAAAAAAAGCTCGCTGCGCCGCCGCGCACACGCTGTCCCCCGGCGGCGCGGCAACCCGCGCAAAACGCATTACTAACAGATTGTTAATAAAAAATACCGTTAAAAGTTTTGCCATCATCCGAAAATAATGTATTTTTGCATCATGGTTCAGAATTTGTCAGAAGAAGAAATGTCGCTGTTAGCCAGGGCAGAACGCTACTGCGCCAACGAAGAGCAATGCCGCACTTCCGTCCGGAAAAAGCTGTGCGACTGGGGTGCCACCCCCGACTCATCGACCAAGATTGTCAACCGGCTCATCGACCAGGGGTTCATCGACGAGCGCCGCTACGCCCGCGCCTATGTCGCCTCCAAGCTGCGCAACCAAAAATGGGGACGGCTGAAAGTCATTTACCAGCTCCGTTCCAAGCAGGTGCCCCCAAAATTCATCACCGAAGCGCTGGCCGAAATCCCCGACGAGGAGTACCGCAACATCCTCCTCGACGTGGCCCGCACCAAGTGGGACACCTACACCCCCACCGAGCCTATCGCCAAGCGCCGGGCCAAACTGGTCACCTTCCTGGCCTCGCGGGGCTACGAATCGCCCGAAATCCAGGCCATGATCGCGGCCAACTACAACGGCGAATAGGCGCAGCCCCCAACAGCACACCCCAGGGCGGCCGAACCAGCCAGCCCTCTGAAATTGTCACCCCCTCAGTGCCGGCTTCTGCAGCCCGGCACTTCTTTTTTTCCGCCCTTGCCGCAACCCCCGACGCGGACGCCCGACGGCCTACCGGCCGCCCCCGGACGAGGAACACGGGGTGGGCTCTCGGCCCGCTCGCTTGACGCTCCTGGTCCCTCATTCAAACCCCATTTCGTCCTCCGCCATGGGACAATCCAGACCCCGCAAACCGCGCCTGCGGGGTGGAGGAATCGGAGCAGCAGCCCCGGATGGGGCAGCCGGGACGGTGTGCACCGGAATGCGCCGCCGGAATGTGATATTCAGAAGAATTTGACCACAAAGGTCTCGCTGGTCTGCAGGTTGCAGAGCCCCGCGGCGTCGGCGTAGGGCATGGCCAGCTCCAGGTGGCCGGTGGAGGACACGGTCAGCATCGGCGACCGCACGGGCGATGCGGTGGGGTTGGGTTCGATATAGGAGCGGACTATCCGGCTGATACGGAATTCGTGTACCTGCATCTCGAAGCGGCGCCCCTGGCGGTAGGATTCAAACTCGTCGAAGGTGATGTTGAGGTAGCAGTTGCCGTAGGTGTCGACATAGGCCACATAGACTTTGATGTAGTTGTCGAAGGTGGCGGTGACAAACGGGGTGGCCGGGCAGAGCGATTCGGCCGGGTAGCCCAGCTCGGAGAGGGGGGTGCCCTGTGCCAGGAGGGAGGCGACTTTGCAGAAGAGGTCGCGGGCGGCGAAGTTCTGCGAGTCGGTGTCGAGCCAGATGCCGTCGATGACCACGGCCTTGTATTCCTTGCTGCCGAAGACGGCAGCGGGAAGGCCGTTGTCGGTGCAGATGAAATACTGCCCGGCGCACTCCGCGACTATGAACGGGTGCTCCACACTCTGCGACGAGCAGACATCGATGATGTGGATGGTGCCTGGCGGGAAGTCGAAACAACTGTGGCTGACGACAAACGTGGCGCGGATGGTCTGGAAGACGGGGATGCCATGGGTGATGTCCACCACCTGCACCCCGGGAATGTAGGAATAGAGCTTCCCCTTCACGCTTCCGGCAAAGAAGTCGTTGTAACCCCAATCGGTGGTTAGTGTGACGATTGTTGAACCCATGGATAATATGTTATTTACGATGAATATGGAACGCGGCTCCCCTCTGGGTTTGCCGATGCAAAGATACATATTTTTCCCGATATAGAAACCGCTTCCCGAAAAAATATATTTACTCACGCGCCTCCCTCATGCCGGGAAAAGATATTTTGCCAGCCTCTGCCCTCTCTCAAGGCAAGGCGGGTTTCTTATCGGGGGGTTATCGAATCTATCCGGCGGTGACGAGAATAATGATTATATGGCAAAAAAAACGTATCTTTGCTGGTTGAACAGGATTGTTCAGTTTGTAATATATATAAAATAATCAGACATTTAACATACGATATGGCATTACTATCTATACGCAATTTGCATGCCTCGATTGGCGAGCGGGAGATTTTGAAGGGGGTGAACCTCGAAATCAACGCGGGCGAGGTGCATTCCATCATGGGACCCAACGGCAACGGCAAGAGCACCCTGGCCGGAGTGATAGCCGGCAACAGCAAGTATACCGTCACCGAAGGCGAGGTAATCTACAAGGGGAAGAACATCCTTGACATGCCGGTGGATGTGCGCGCCTGCGAGGGCATTTTTCTCGGCTTCCAGTATCCTGTGGAGATTCCGGGGGTGAGCATCACCAACTTTATGCGCACGGCTGTGAACGAGCAGCGCAAATACCGCGGGCTGGACCCCCTCTCCGGCTCGGAGTTCCTGAAGCTGATGGAGGAGAAGAAGAAGGTGGTGGAGATGACCACCAAGCTGGCCAACCGCTCGGTGAACGAGGGCTTCAGCGGGGGCGAGAAGAAGAAGAACGAGATATTCCAGATGGCGATGCTGGACCCCACGCTGGCCATACTGGACGAGACCGATTCGGGCCTCGACATTGATGCGCTGCGCATTGTGGCCAGCGGCGTGAACAAGCTGCGCCGTCCGGACAATGCCACGGTGGTAATCACCCACTACCAGCGGTTGCTGGACTATATCGTGCCGGACTATGTGCATGTGCTGTACGAGGGCCGCATCGTGAAGACGGGTCCCAAGGAGCTGGCTCTGGAGTTGGAACACAAGGGCTACGAATGGATTAAGGAAGAACTGGAAAGCGGAAAGTGAGCATTATGGAGAATTTAGTGAAAGAATTCCGCGACCTGCAGCCACGCCTGAGAAAGAATGAGGTGTGGCGCCATGTGGACTTCGCCGCCCTGCTCACCGACGAGCTGAGCCTGTCGAAGGGCGAGCGGCAGACGGCGGAGTACCGCTGCAATATCCCCAACCTGGATGCCGACCGCCTGGTGGTGGAGAACGGTTTCTGCCACGAGGCTACCCGCGTGGATGACCAAGGGGTGAGCCGCGGCAGTCTGCGCGACATCAGCGGCCACCGGGCCGACTTTGTGCGCCAGTATTTCGGCCAGTGTACCCCGCTGGAGAACCCCTACCTGCAGCTCAACTCCGACCACTATACCGACGGGGTGTTCATCTATGTGCCCGACGGGGTGCATGTGGAGCGGCCCATCCAGCTGCAGTCTGTAATCAACGCTGGCCACGGCCTCTTCCTGCAGGTGCGCAACCTGGTGGTGGTGGGGCGCGGCAGCCATGTGCGGCTGGTGCACTGCGACGACTCCTACGACAACGCCCCTGCTTTCGCCAACAATGTGACGGAGCTGCATGTGGGCGAAGACTCGTATGTAGAATACTATAAGATGCAGAACCTCAACAATCAGACGGGACTGCTCAACCACACCTACGCCCTCCTGCAGCGCGGCGCACAGCTGCGCTCGGTGGCCGTAACCCTCAACGGGGGCCACATCCGCAACCACACCGAGATACGCATGATGGGCGAGCACTGCGATGTGCAGGCACACGGCCTCTTCCTCAACGACCAGGAGCAGCAGGTGGACAACTATATCTTTGTCGACCACGCCAGCCCCAACTGCCACAGCCGCGAGCTTTTCAAAGGCATCCTCGACGACGCGGCACGCGGCACCTTCAACGGCCATGTGCTGGTGCGCGACGGGGCCGTGAAGACCGAAGCATACCAGTCCAACAACAACATACTCCTTACCGACAAGGCTGTCATCAACACCAAGCCTTTCCTCGAAATCTACAACGACGATGTGAAATGCTCGCATGGCAGCACCATCGGCCAGCTGGACGAGCAAGCCCTCTTCTATATCCGCTCGCGCGGCGTGAGCGAGCGCACCGCCCAGACCCTCCTGCTCTACGCCTTCTGCGACGAGGTGCTGCAGCAGATTGAATTCGGCCCCCTGCGCGACACCTTGGTCGACATGGTCAAGAAACGCCTCCACGGCGAGCTTACCCTTTGCTCCGACTGCGCCCTGCAATGCGGCAGCCCCTGCAACGGACCCGAGGCCAACTTCTATATCGACCCCACCAAACTCTGACCCCATGCGCCGCCTTGCCGCCCTCCTGCTGCTCCTCGCCCTGACGGCAACCGCCGCCCAGGGGCAGAGCCGCCTGACCTACAAGATGGCCCAGGCCGATATGAGCCGGATGGAACAGGCTGTGCAGGACTATGCCAAAGGTCGCTACCGCCCGTCGACCGAGGCCCTGCGCACCCTTTCAAAACGCTATCCTGACAACCCCGACATCTACTTCTACTTGGGGCTTAACGCAGTGAAGCGCAACTTCAACGTGGCCGGCATACGCCGCTACTTTCCCCAAGTGCTGAAGCTCAACCCCTCCTACCCCGATGCCGTGGCCCACTACTATATGGGACTCATCCACTACACCGACGAGCAGTACGACCTGGCCGAGGCCGATTTCAACCGCTACTTCGAACTGGCCAACAGTGCCGGTACGCCGGAGAGCGACGCCATCTACATGGAGGCTTCGAACTATCTCTATTGGACCTCTTTCCTGGCCGAGGCCTACCGCAACCTGGCCCCATTCGACCCCCATGTGGTGACGGGGCTTTCCTCGGCCGAGGACGAGACCATGCCTTTCATCACCTGCGACGGACGCCACTGCTACCTGCTCCGCGCCACGTCGACAGCCTCGCGCACCTCCTTCTACACCCGCGAGCTGGAGCAGAAGCCACTGCGGCTCTATGTCTGCGACCGCACGGACTCCCTCTTCGGCCCGGCACGGATGCTTAAGGCTCCTTTCAACCAGGGCGACCCCGAAGGAGGCGTGAGCCTCACGGCCAACAACGCCGAACTCTACTACTCGGTGATACGCCGTTTCAGGGGCTACAACAACAGCGACATCTACTTCACCCGCCTTGACAGTAACGGCTGGCAGCCCATCGCCAACGCGGGCGACAACGTGAACGGGGCCGACAGCTGGGAGTCGCAACCTTCTGTCACACCTGACGGCCAGTGGCTCTATTTCGCCTCCAACCGCAAGGGGGGACTGGGTGGCACCGACATTTGGCGATGCCACCGCAAAGCCGACGGCAGCTGGGGCAAGCCCGTCAACCTGGGTTCCTCGGTCAACACCGAGGGCAACGAGCGCTGCCCCTTCATCCATGCCGACGGACACACCCTCTACTTCTCCTCCAACGGTTGGCAGGGCTTCGGCGGCTACGACATGTACTTCATTGACCTTGACCGCACAGAGCAGTCCAAACCCATCAACATGGGGCTTCCCCTCAACACCGAGGAGGACGACATCGCCTTTGGCATCACCCCTGACGGCACCCACGCCTACTATGCCGGCCGCACTCCGGGACCCGACCGCATGGGAGGGCAGGACATCCTGATGTTCGACCTCTACCCCGCTGCCCGTCCAGAAGGGATGGTCCTGCTGCGGGGCCAGGTACTCACCGCCGACGGCCAGCCCGCTGCCGCCACCCTCACCGTGTCCCACGGCACCTCCACACCCGCCCTCTACCACACCGACCGACAGGGGCATTACTCCATCATGCTCTCCACCTCACGGGCCAACAGCATCCGTGTCGAAGCACCCGGACACAGACCCCACACCGCCACCCCCGCCACTGGCACAAACCCCTCCGCAGTCCTGCCCGCCGTCCTCCGGCTTCAGCGGCCTTGACAACCCACAATCAACCCATTCACAAAAGCTATGCACGACATCTGGCGCGTATTCCGATACCTCAAATTCTATCCCTGGAACATCGGGGCCAACCTCCTGTTCAACATGCTGGCCGTATTCTTCAACCTCTTCACCTTCATCACCATCGTACCGTTCATCGAGTTGCTGTTTGGCAGCTCGCAGCCCGCCGGCCCGCTGCCCCCCTTCGCCCTGAGCCAGGAATATCTCTCGCTCTACATGACCCACTCCCTCGCCCTCCTCAAGGCACAGCACGGCCTGTGGGCCTGCCTTGTGGGGTTTGCGCTGGTCTACCTTGCCTTTTCCTTCCTCTCCAACCTGTGCCGCTATGCGGCGCAATACATCATTGGCCCCGTGCGCAACGGCATCGTCATGCGGCTGCGCGACGATGTCTACGAGCGCATCACCATCCTGCCCGTATCCTACTTCAACTCCCGCCGCCGGGGCGACATCATCAGTCGCATGTCCAACGACCTGTCCGACATTGAATGGGGCGTACTCACCTCCATCATCTCCCTTGGCAAAGACCCGGTCAACATAATCGTTTTCGCCGGGGTACTCATCTTCATCAGCCCCCGCCTGTTCCTCTATTTCCTGCTTATCCTGCCCGTGGCCGTATGGCTCATTGGCATCATCGGGCGCAGTCTGCGCCGTACATCCACCAAAGGGCAGGCCGACTTGGGCCACCTTTTCGCCGTACTCGAAGAGTCGCTTGCCGGCATCCGCACCATCAAATCCTTCGGCCAGGAGCAGCGCAGTGCCGAGACCTTCGACCACGCCAACGCCACCTACACCCGCCGGATGGTCCAAGTGGCCAAACGGCGCGAGTTGAGCAGTCCCCTCTCCGAAGTACTCCTCACCGTGGGGCTGGTCTTCATCCTCATCCTCGGCGGCATGGCCGTGCTGCAGGGCGAACTGCTCTCCTCCGTATTCATCCTTTTCGTCATCCTCTTCGCGCGGCTCATACCGCCGGTGCAGTCCATCGTGCGGGTCTACAACAACCTGCAGCGTGCCAATGCCGCCGCCGCCCGCATTTTTGAAATCATGGATGCAGACGAGACCATCTGCGAGAAGCCCAACGCCGTCATCCTCAACACCTTTTCCGACAACATAGTCTATCAGGACGTATCCTTTGCCTACCGCACCGACCGCGATGCCGAACCCGTCTACGTGCTGCGCGACATCAACCTCACAATCCCCTGCGGACAGACGGTGGCCATTGTCGGTCCCTCTGGTGCTGGCAAAACCACCCTCGTCGACCTCCTGCCCCGTTTCTACGACAGCACCGAGGGGCAGATTCTCATCGACTCCACCCCCATCACCGACCTCAACATCAACAGCCTCCGCGCCCAAATAGGCCTCGTCTCGCAGGACTGCATCCTCTTCAACGACACTGTGGCCAACAATATAGCCTTCGGCCGCACGGACTACAGCTTCGACGATGTGAAAGAGGCCGCCACCATAGCCCACGCCGACGAGTTCATCAGCCAACTGCCCGACGGCTACGACACCAACATCGGCGACAGCGGCATCACCCTCAGCGGCGGCCAACGCCAACGCCTCAGCATCGCCCGCGCAGTGCTGAAAAACCCGCCAATACTCATCCTCGACGAAGCCACCTCAGCCCTCGACACCGAAAGCGAACTGGCCGTGCAGCAAGCCCTCAACCACCTTATGCAAGGGCGCACCTGCATCATCATTGCCCACCGCCTCTCCACCATCCGCAACGCCGACCACATCATCGTCATGGACCACGGAGCCATCGTTGAGCAGGGCACCCATCAGGAACTGCTTGCCGCCGACGGCCTCTACCGCCGTCTGGTTGACATGCAAACCTTCCACTAACCGTGTGCGAGGCCCAGAAACTCCTCTTCGCCATACCCCAAGACCCTTCATGCCCCCAGGCTGTGCTCACCCCCTAAGGGAAAGGGATGGAGGGCTGACACAGCTGTTTTCTTCCGCCGAAAACCACTATGGGAAATAAAAAAGATGCCCCTGAAGCCGAGGCATCTTTTTTTAAGTTTAGGTATTGGATTAACTGTTACTGCGCATTCTTGACCATGCGGATGGCACAACCCCACACGTCAATCCTGCCATTTTGGTAATAGTATACATAACTATTAGACGTGAACCTCATTGATTTTGCCTCATTATCGCGAGGGACGCCAGTAGCAGTCCAATAATAACCGCTGATTGTATATTCTGACCCACTGCCCAGTTCCCTCTTGCCTGTGACGGGCAAGAAGACACAGCCAGCGGCTTCAAGTGACCTCCAATCGGCATTGGTGAAAATTGGAACCTGATTCCAATGGAGAACGACACGCCCAAATTTATTGCTTACAGGCAATTTTGCTTGCTCCAAAGGCCAGTAGAAAAGGTCGGGGAACAGAATCACGCCACAGACATTGCTGCCAGACGAATTAGTGACTTTTGCAGCGAGATAACGGCGATTAGCATAAGTGCTGGTTCCGGTATTGAAAGAGACGGTACGGGTCTGCATCATATACTGCCACTGTGCTTCGGTGGGAACGAACCATGCGCTGCTGCCGCCATTCTGGACGGGATAAGAGGTCGCCATGTTGCTCTTCCATTCAAACAAATGATCAAGCGAACCGCTGTTGGCACTGCTGCGGTTGGTCTGGACATCTGCGAAGTAATATGAGCTGCCGCTCTTATACAGGTTGCCTTTGGAGAAGGTGACCTGCTGGGTGCTGGAAACGCTGAACTTGCCGGTGAGGTCGCCGGGATTGAAATGAATGACGTTGGCGCCGATATTGAGTCTGAGGTAGCGACTGCGGGGAAATGTGATTCCATCGGTAGTGGTGCGGGTAAAGATGTTGCCATCGGCATCGTAGAACTTAATCATGAAATAGTTGTAAGTACCGGTGGGCAGATAGGCATAGAAAGCGTGAGGTTGGGAAATGTCGACCGGGTTGTCGAAGGTGAGGGTGGTCACCTTAGCGTGGTTGGCCGAAGCACTATTGTATGCAATGGTGGGCTCAGCGTCGTTGTAGTCGATGGTGAAGTCGCCATTGATATACTGGTCGGTCACAATCTGAATCTTGGAGATGGAGGTGTTGGCCTTCGTCATAGTGATTCTGAGTACGCTGCAGGGGTTGTAGAAATTGAGGGTGGTGGACGCGCCCTGAGCGATCATGGGGAAGCCCGTCAACTCGCCGGACACAGAGTGCTGCTCGGCAGGCAGGGTGACAGTGGTGGCGGAAGTGGCTATCGAGGCGGGATAGATGGCGGTGTAGGGAGCGTCGCCCGGATTCTGTTCAGAAACAAGGGTTGCATAGACACCGTTCACCTCGGTGGCGCTGTAGGTGGCGGGGGCAGCAGCAGTGCCGAAAATGGCCACCTGGTCGCCCGTTGTCCAGGCAAGGTTTTCTCCGGTGAGGGTGGTTTTGGCATCGGTGCTTTCGAGCGTAACTTTGAATTTGGGGGCATTGCCGTTGTTGGGCTCTTCTTTAGAGCATGAAACGGCAGCAACACCTAAGCATGCAAGTGCGATGAAATAAAACGCTGTTTTCTTCATGGGTACAATGGTTTTTCAAATGGTTAAATGATTAAGACCAGGTTTTGCCGGAGATGTCTTCACCTTCACCGACAGTCTCAAAAATTCGGGACTGATTCTGGTCATCGGGGGTGTTACTGCCGGCAAAACCTTTCTCTATGCGGGCGCAGAACACTTCAACGATAGGTGTCGGATAGTTTTTTTGCTTTTTTTGTGTCATTTTTGTTTGCTTTTGGTTATTAATTATTGGATTAACAAATTGATTTACAGTGATTATGTGCAGTTATGCACCAACCACTAATATCAACAAAGATACATATTTTCTGGAATATAAAAGGAAATCAAGAAAAATATTTTTGCAAGGGTATGCACGAATTCTTCCGACCGGGCCGTTGGACCGGGAATCCGAAAGAGAGGGGGAAACAGACCCATACGGGGAAGCGGCAATGCTCCGGGGTGTGGCGGCGATATGGACGGGGATGCCGCAGTCAAGTCCGCTAAACCACCGCATGCGACCCCCTCCTATTCCGCTCCTTCTTCGCGTTTTTGCGATGAAGGAGCGGAATAGGAGGGGGTCGCAAACAGAGAAAGAACTATCCAACAGACACTTACCAGCGCAGACCCAAGACTGGCAAACCGGATCAGGAGTCGGGACAACGCCACCGTGAACCTCTTTCAAGCTGTCCGAAGGGACTAAATCTGAGCAGCTTGTAAGCAATACTTGTTTTTTTGAGAAACTGGAATCAGACGTATGGCACGGACAATAATCCGCCGGATTCGTGCGGCTCGCGTGCGGAACAAATTATTGGCAGCTGGCCGAATACCACCTGCACAAAAAAAACTGGGACTCGGATGGAGTCCCAGTAACACAAAACAAAAAATCTACTTGCTCGGTAGACAACGGGAGGGTTATTCGCCGCGTTCCTCTTTTTCGATTTCTTCTTTGAGGTTGGCCAGCACGCTGAGGTCGCCAAGGGTGGTCTTTTCGAGAGTCTCGTTGATTTTCTTGACGGTCTTCTTGGTGGCGCGCTCTTTCTTGGCCTCATCGTTCTCGTTCTTCATGCGCTCGTTGTCGAGGTTGTCCTGGAAGACGCGGGTGTGGGATACGATGATTTTCTTGTTCTCCTTGGAGAATTCGATGACCTTGAAGTCAAGGGTTTCGCCCTGACGAGCCTTGGTTTTGTCTTCCTTCTCGAGGTGGCGCATGGGAGCGAAGCCTTCAACGCCATAGGGCAGAGCCACGGTAGCGCCCTTGTCATTGATGTTGGAGATGGTGCCTTGGTGGACGGTGCCAACGCCGAAGAGGGACTCGTAGACATCCCAGGGGTTCTCTTCGAGCTGCTTGTGGCCGAGGCTGAGACGACGGTTTTCGGCATCGACTTCGAGGACGACGACATCAATGCTGTCGCCAATCTTGGTGAACTCGGCGGGGTGTTTGATTTTCTTGCTCCAGCTGAGGTCGCTGATGTGGATGAGGCCGTCGACGCCTTCTTCAAGCTCGACAAAGATGCCGAAGTTGGTGAAGTTGCGGACGATGGCGGTGTGCTTGCTGCCGACGGGGTATTTCTCGGTGATGGTGAGCCAGGGGTCGGGCATGAGTTGCTTGAGACCGAGGCTCATCTTGCGCTGCTCGCGGTCGAGAGTGAGGACGACGGCTTCGACTTCCTGACCAACTTTGAGGAAGTCCTGGGCGCTGCGGAGGTGCTGGCTCCAGCTCATCTCGCTGACGTGGATGAGGCCTTCGACACCGGGAACAACCTCGACAAAAGCGCCGTAGTCGGCGATAACGACCACCTTGCCGTGGACGTGGTCACCCTCTTTGAGGTTGGGATCGAGAGCATCCCAGGGGTGAGGAGTGAGCTGTTTGAGACCGAGGGCGATGCGGTGCTTGGCCTCGTCGAAGTCGAGGATGACGACGTTGATTTTCTGGTCGAGTTCGACGATGTCCTTAGGATCGGACACACGACCCCAGCTGAGGTCGGTGATGTGGATGAGACCGTCGACACCACCGAGGTCGATGAAGACACCGTAGGGGGTGATGTTCTTGACGGTTCCTTCGAGTACCTGACCCTTCTCGAGATGGCTGATGATTTCGGCCTTCTGGGCTTCGATTTCGTCCTCGATGAGGGCTTTGTGGGAAACTACCACATTCTTGTATTCGTGGTTGATTTTGACGACTTTGAACTCCATGCTCTTGTCGACAAAGACATCGTAGTCGCGGATGGGCTTGACATCGATTTGCGAACCGGGAAGGAAGGCTTCGATATTGTCGAAAACGGTGACAATGAGACCGCCTTTGGTACGGCTCTTGACGTAGCCGGTGATGATTTCCTGGTTCTCGTAGGCTTGGTTGACGCGCTCCCAGCTCTTGAGGATGCGGGCTTTCTTGTGGGAGAGGAGGAGCTGGCCGTTGGAGTCTTCCTGGCTTTCGACGTAGACTTCGATTTTGTCGCCGACTTTGAAGTCGGGGTTGTAGCGGAGTTCGGAAGCGGGGATGACGCCGTCGCTCTTGAATCCGATGTTGACGACGGCTTCGCGGTCGCTGATGCTGACGATGGTACCTTCGATGACTTCCTGTTCGGTGAAGGATTTGAAGGTTTGCTCGTACTGTTCGGCCATTTGTTTGGCCTGCTCGCTGTTGACTTCTTCTTTTTTATCGATAGCACTCCAGTCAAAATCTGCTATCGGCTGCACATTTTTATAATCCATGTGTGCGGTTTTGTGTGTGTTTGTGGCCCCTGCCGACCGGGTGAAACTTAGGTTAACGCACTGGGTTCTATCGCATTGACAGGAATACGAACACCGCAATGTGAGAAGCAAAGATACGATTTTTTTTTGAATTACAAAGATTTAGGCATTCCCGGCCAATGAAAAAAACATCAACGCTCCGCCACCCACAGCCGTCAGCACCCATGGTGCAGGGGACGGTGGGCATGGCGCACCGTTAATATTGAGAAAAAGAGGGGGCGAAACAATAAAATGGCGGGATTGGCGTTCACCGATAAATCGCGAAAATTTCAAATTATCAATCTCATCATGGCAAAGAATAGTCTCGAAAACACAAGTATAAAGGTGGCAGGGATTACACTGCTGTTCATCTTAATTGGAATATTGGGTGTGCTGCCCCTGTGGATGGTGCAGCACATGTATCAGAGGCTGATTATCAAGGTTATCATTGCCGTGGCGGGCATTGTATGGGGGGTCGGCACCATCATCGGGCTGTGGGTGAGATGGGACTATACAGGGCTGTGGCGCAAGATGTTCAAACAGCAGCGGAATAAAAGGCAGAAACGGGGATATGAAAACAGCCCGGAATATCAGGCACTGCTGGCCAAGTACCCCATATCGGTAAAGCGGCATGAACTGCACTACCGAAAGCATTACCCCCACATGTCGAGCCGTGAGGTAATAGAGAAAGCCTTGGAAATAAGCGAGGAGGAATGGCAGAAACGCGAGGATTTCCACATCAGCAACCTCAATGAGCGCAAGGCTCTGAAGGAACAGAAATCACCTACGTTGTACAAAAAGACCGATTCGGGTCAGCGGCTATAGCCCGCCCCTTTTGACTAACGGCAATGCAAGCCCCCTCCAGCCAGCACACGGAAGTCTGGGTGGAGGGGGCAATAGTTTACGGGCCTCTTGTGTAGGCTTGTTTCCGCTACGGGACTGATGCAATAAGCCCTCCCCTATGGCGCGTCGGGAACGCACCGAGGGGAGGGCTATTGGGCTGTTTTATTCGGTGGGGATGTCTTTATTGACATTCTTACTGCCCCAGAGGGCATAGAAGAGGATGTAGGCAAAGCCGGCGACAACTATCCAGTAGCTGCTGACGTAGCCTAAGCTGTCGGCAACGCTGTTCTGGATGAAGGGCAGGATGCCTCCGCCACACACTAAGGCCATGAAAATGCCACTGGCCATGGGGGTGTATTTGCCCAGCCCTTCGGCTGAGAGGTTAAAGATGGCGCCCCACATGACGGAGGTACAGAGGCCGCAAAGGGTGGCAAAGACAATTTTGAGGGGCACTTCGGCACCACGGAGCTGGATGGTTGTGGTGGCGGGGATGAAGATGAGACACAGGAGGAAGAGGATGGCGATGGTGGCAGCGGTGGCCAGCATGGCTTTGGAGGATACCTTGCTGCCCAGCAGACCACCAATGAAGCGCCCGCAGAGCATGAGGAACCAGTATGCTCCAATGAACCAGCCCGCGAGGTCGGCACCCAAACCCAGTCCGCCACCTTCGGCACCAGTGGTCATGTAGAGGTTGGCGGTGTTGGGAATGCCTACCTCGACTCCTACGTAGAAGAAGATGGCGATGGCGCCCAGCACGAAATGACGGAAACTGAGGGGAGAATGGGTGTCTTTCTGCTTGGCGGCACGCATCTCTTTGGTTTCCAGATGGGGCTCGGGGATTTTGGTGAGGACTATAACCACGAAGGCGACGGCAAAGATGGCCATGGCAATAATCATGGCAGGCGCCGCATCGCTGACGGAAGCCTGGCTGGCTGCACCGCCAATCAGGTAACCCAGCAGGATGGGTGCAATGGTGCCGCCGGTGGAGTTGATGGTTCCGCCCCACTGGATGAGCTGGTTGCCCCGGTTGCCACCACCACCGAGGGTGTTGAGCATGGGGTTGACAACGATGTTGAGCAGGCACATGGAGAATCCTGCCACCAGGGCTCCCGCCACATAGACGGCGAAACTCTCGGCATAGCCAGAGAGGAACTGGATGCCCACTCCAACGAAGCCGACGGTGACGGCCAGGAGGGAGGTGAACTTATAGCCCTTGCGGCGGAGGATGATGCCGGCAGGGATGCCCATGCAGGCATAGGCGATGAAGTTGGCCAAGGTGCCCAGCTGGGCTACGGCATTGCTGGTGCCAAATTGGTTCTTGACAATGACTCCCATGGAGCCGGCGAAATTGGTGACGAATGCTATCATAAAGAACAGCAAGAACATCACGATAATCGGGATAGTGTAATTTTGTTTCTTTTCCATATAGAAGGACATTAATGTTTGTTGCAAATAAAAGAGCGCATAGGAACGCGGGGTCCCATGCGCTGTAGGGTGATGTACTAGAGGTACATAGGGTTCAGCCTTTCAATGCCTCGGAGCCGCTGACAATCTCGATAATCTCATTGGTGATGGCTGCCTGGCGGGCTTTGTTGTAGCTGAGGCGCAGTTCTTTGAGCAACTCGGTGGCGTTATCGGTGGCTTTCTGCATGGCGTTCATGCGGGCGCCGTGTTCGGAGGCCAGCGAGTCGAGGACGACACGGTAGAAGTGGGAGCGGAGGGTGAGCGGGATCATCTCGCGGAGGATTTCTTCCTTGGAGGGCTCGAAGATATAATCGTTGGCCATGCCCGAAGATGTTCCGGCGGAGTTTTTTTCCGGGGCGATGGGGAGGAACCGCTCGGTGCTGAGAATCTGCACCAAGGAATTCTTGAACTGATTATAAATCAGCTCTACACGGTCGTATTTTTTATCGCAGAACTGCTGCATGACCTCGTCGGCAAGGGATGCCACAGAATCGAAAGTAGCATTGTCGAGGAGTTCGTCGTAGGAACCCACCACGTTATCGAATCGCTTGCCAAAGAACTCGCTGCACCGTTTGCCGATGGTAATCATGGCAAGGTGCGCGGGCTGATCGGGGGTGGACAGGGATTTGTAGTGATCAATCCTCGCCTGGGCCTGCTTGATGACGTTGCTGTTGAAGGCTCCGCAAAGCCCTTTGTTCGAGGTGACCACTACGAGGAGCACATTGTCGAGCCGGCGCACCTCGTGGTAGGGGGTCTGGATGCCATCGCCCGTATCAATGCCTGCGGCAATCTCGCCCAACTGATTGGCATAGGGGCGCATGCCGACAATGGCATTTTGCGCACGGCGGAACTTGGCCGCAGAGACCATCTTCATGGCGGAGGTGATCTGCTGCGTGGAGCTTACCGAGGCAATGCGGGTTCGGACTTCTTTTAAGTTTGCCATACTTGTTTATTTTGCGTATTTCTCAGCCATGTCGAGTGCTACGCTCTTGAGGGTTGCGAGGTCTTGGTCGACCAGTTTACCCTTGCGGAGATTATCAAGAATGTCGGCATGGTTCTGATGGAGGAAGAAGAGGTACTCGCTCTCGAAGTTGCGCACCTTGTCGGTAGGCACTTTCTGCAGCAAGCCGTTGGTGCCGCAGTAGATAATGGCCACCTGGTCCTCAACAGGCATAGGGCTGTACTGGGGCTGTTTGAGGATTTCGACGTTGCGGGCACCTTTGTCGAGCACTGCCTTGGTGGCGGCATCGAGGTCGGAGCCAAACTTGGAGAAAGCTTCCAGCTCACGATACTGGGCCTGGTCGAGTTTGAGTGTACCGGCAATTTTCTTCATCGACTTAATCTGGGCTTTGCCACCCACACGCGAAACGGAGATACCCACATTGATGGCCGGACGGATGCCTGAGTTGAAGAGGTTGGTCTCGAGGAATATCTGGCCGTCGGTGATGGATATAACGTTGGTGGGGATGTATGCCGAGACGTCGCCCGCCTGAGTCTCAATGATGGGGAGGGCGGTGAGAGAGCCGCCACCTTTCACTTTGTCCTTGAGACATGCGGGAAGGTCGTTCATCTGGCGGGCGATTTCATCGCTCTGGATGATGCGGGCGGCACGCTCAAGAAGGCGGCTGTGGAGGTAGAAGACATCGCCCGGATAGGCTTCACGTCCCGGTGGGCGACGGAGCAGCAAGGAGACTTCGCGGTAGGCCACGGCCTGTTTACTGAGGTCGTCATAAATGACGAGGGCGTTGCGCCCTGTGTCGCGGAAATATTCGCCGATGGCGGCCCCGGCAAAGGGGGCATAGAACTGCATGGCAGCAGGGTCGGAGGCGGTGGCGGCCACAACAATGGTGTAGGCCATGGCGCCTTTCTCCTCAAGGTTTTTGACCATGTTGGCGACTGTCGATCCTTTCTGACCACAAGCCACATAGATGCAGTAGACGGGGTCGCCTGCATCGTAGAAGTTCTTCTGGTTGATGATGGTGTCGATAGCGATGGCGGTTTTACCTGTCTGACGGTCGCCGATGATAAGCTCGCGCTGCCCTCGTCCGATGGGAATCATGGAGTCGATAGCCTTGATGCCGGTTTGCAGGGGCTGCTCGACGGGCTGGCGGAAGATGACGCCGGGGGCTTTGCGCTCAATGGGCATTTCGAAAAGCTCGCCTCCGATGACACCCTTGCCATCGATAGGCTCGCCGATGGTGTTGATGACGCGACCCACAAGCCCTTCGCCAACACGGATGGAGGCGATGCGCTTGGTGCGCTTCACAGTGTCGCCCTCGTTGATGGTGCTGGCTTCAGCCAGCATCACAACGCCGACATTGTCCTCTTCAAGATTCTGAACGATGCCTTGCTCGCCGGAGGAGAACTCGACCAGCTCGCCAGCCTGCGCATTGTTGAGGCCGTAGACACGGGCAATGCCGTCGCCTACGGTGAGGACTGTGCCCACCTCTTCCAACGCCACATCCAGATTGACATCGGCCAGTTGTTTCTTCAGAATCGCCGATACTTCGGCAGGTTTAATTTCTGACATATATCCTTATGTATTAGTTATTTCGTATTACAATTTGCTCTCGTAGACGTTCTTGCCGAACTGTTGACGGAGCTTGACCAACTTGGTGCTGAGACGAGCGTCATAGATGTTGTTATCGTACTCGATTGCAAAGCCGCCAATGATTTTGGGGTCGATTTTTTCTACCAGCTCAACCTCTTTGCCTGTGTGCTGAGCCACCACCTTGTTAACCATCTCGACGATAGAGGCATCGACCGGGGTGGCGGTGGTGAATTTGGACAGGACAATGTTGTGGCTACCACGATAGAGGTCAAGAAACGAGGCACTGATGCCGCCCAGATTCACCGAACGGCTTTTGCGGACCACAAACTCCAAAAACGCCATGGTGGTTTTACACACATAGGCACTAAAAATGTCGTGTACGATAGCCACCTTCTTCGACACCTTGATTTCGGGGTTGCGGAAGACGGTGCTGAACACGCGGTTTTCGGAGCATACAGCGTTGACCAGCCTCATGTCCTGAGCCACACGGTCTTGCTCGCCCAGCTCGACTGCAAGCATGTAGAGAGCCTTCGCGTAATTGATATTGATTCTATAGTCTTGCACGGTGAGTGTTTTCTGTCGGTTATCTATAGGGGACTAATTGAGGTGCACATTCTCAAGTTCGCGCTGAATCAGACTGTCAGCAGATTGTTTGTTGGACAATTCTGCTTTCATCAACTTCTCAGCAATCTCGATGGAGAGGTTGGCAATCTGATTTTTGAGATCGTGCATGGCTTTCAGTTTCTCGTAGTTGATGCTCTCGCGGGCATTTTCGACAATGCGGTCAGCCTCCTCTGTTGCTTTGGCGCGTGCATCCTCGATGATTTTTTCGCTGGTGAGGCGCGCGTTACGGAGCAGCTCATCGCGCTCCAGCTTGGCTTCTTTCAGCAAATCCTCATTATGGGCAGTGAGCTGGAGCATCTCCTCGCGGGCTTTCTCGGCGGCATTAAGGGAGTCGGCTATAGCCTGCTCGCGCTTCTTCAGCGATTTGAGCAGCATCGGCCAGCCCCATTTTCCAAGAATAAAAACCAACACTCCGAATGAAACGAGCATCCAGAAAAACGTGCCTAAACCAGGATTAATTAACGGGTTATTCATCTAATGTCAATTTTAGTTTGCTTTTGAAAGAAAAGGAAAGGATGTCGGTGCCAATCGCGCCGGCACCCTTTCCGATTGTGATGCGTCGGCACTACTTGAGGACAACCAGCAAGCAGACAACCACTGCGAAGAAGGCAACACCTTCGACCAGTGCGGCGGCAATAATCATGGTGGAACGGATGTCGCCACCAGCCTCAGGCTGACGGGCCATACCTTCCATTGCACCCTGACCGATTTTACCGATGCCGAGACCAGCACCGATAGTAGCCAAACCTGCTCCGACTGCTGCACCGAAATAGCCCCAGGCCATCTGGGCAGCTGCTTGTAATAAAATGAGTAATGACATAGTTGTGTTTTTTATGTGTTTTATTAATGTATTTTTATGTGTTTCAGTATTCTATACCTGCCCTCCAGCACCCCCGTTGGGGTTACTTTTGAACACGCAAAATTAGAAAAAATATTTTACGTACACAAGTTTTTAACACTCATCAATGCAAGATTTTTTTCAAACATCTGATTTGCAGCACACTTTACAGCATTCAGCTGTTGGAGTATCTGGCAAAGGGACACCTCACCAGTTGCCCACCCTTGCGAGAGAGGCTACCGGCATTAAACCCGTAAAGCAGAATGAGCGAAACTATTTCAGAGCGTCGCAGATACGATTCAGACAATCCTCCAAAACCGACCGAGGACAGCCCAAATTGAGTCTGAAACGGCAACGGTAATTGTTACCGCCAAAGGTGGTGCCGTCGTTCATGGCCACACGGGCACGGTTGAGGAAGCGGTCTTTGAGTTCATCATGTTGGAAACCCATGTCGGAGAAATCGAGCCAGGCCAGATAAGAGGCCTCTGGCAGCACTGCCTTGACCTGGGGCAAGTTGGCAGACAGGTAGTCGCGCAGGAACGCCACATTGCCTTCAAGGTAGCGGAGCATCTGCTTCAGCCATTCCTCACCGTGGGTGAAGGCGGCCTCAGCTCCCACGTAGGCAAAGATGTTACCTCCCGCCACCTCATAGCCGTCGAGATAGCCAAAAAAACGATTCCTTAGCGAGGTATTGGGGCAATAGCACACCGAGCTGCCAAGACCAGCCATATTGAATGTCTTGCTGGGTGCCATAAAGGTGATGGAAATATCCTTGGCGTGCTGGCTCACCGTGCTGAAACTGATATGCCTGTGACCAGACAGTGTCATGTCGGCATGAATCTCATCGGCTATGACGTTCACGTTATTCCGATAGCAGATGTCGGCCAGCCTCCGTAACACCTCCTCGCCCCAGACGGTGCCTCCGGGATTGTGGGGATTGCTAAGAATCATCCAGCGGCACTGCCTGGCTCGCCACTCCAAATCCTCAAAATCAATAGCGAACCGCCCATCAACGATTTTCAACGGGCTGCACACCAACTGCCTGTGTCCGTCCTGGGGCAGATTGAGGAACGGAGGGTAGACCGGGGTAGTCACCAACACACCCTCGCCCGGCTGCGTCATGGCCTGCAGCACAAACGATATGCCTGACACTATGCCGGGAATGAAATGCAACTCCTCGCGCGAACTATTGATATTGTAATGTCTCAGCAGCCAGTTGCAGACCGCCTCCCAATAGCTTTCGGGGGGAAGGGCATAGCCCAGAACTTCATGCTCACAACGCTGGCGCAGCGCTTCCATTATAAAATCCGGGGTACGGAAATCCATATCGGCCACCCACATAGGGGTCAAATCTTCTTTTCCAAAAAAGAGCTTCAAACCGTCATGTTTCACACAGTCGGTGCCCTTGCGTGGCACTATTTCATCAAAATCGTATTGTTTCACAGATGGATATAGTATTATAAGTCAGTATATAGCAAAAAAAGGCACAAAACGGCTCAGGCCTTTCAAACACGTTTCTTCTCGTCACCACCGAGCAAGTCGATGGAATAGTGCAGCCCAACATTCTCGCGCCGGGCTCGCGCCATCTTGATAATCAGGTAGGCACAGGCTATGAGATTGCGTAGCTCACTCAGCTCCTCTGTCAGCACAGAACGGTTGTAAAGGTCTTCAGTTTCACGGAAAATCAAATTGAGACGGTCGAAAGCACGTTGCAGCCGCAAATCGCTGCGGACGATGCCTACATAGTTCCACATCAATTCCTGCAGTTCCCGTTTGGTTTGGGTGATGAGGACCATCTCCTCATTGAGCACCATTCCCTCGGCATTCCAGTCGGGCACAGCATGGCATATCTCGCGTGTTTTGACCCGCTCTATAGCGCTCATAGCAGCGTTGTGGGCATATACCACTGCCTCGAGCAGTGAATTGCTTGCCAACCGGTTGCCTCCATGCAGACCCGTACACGAACACTCACCAGCGGCATAGAGGTGATGGATAGACGACTCTCCGTTCTTGTCCACCTTGATGCCGCCACACTGGTAGTGCGCCGCCGGGCGGATGGGAATCATGTCCTTGGTGATATTGATGCCCAGCTCCAAGCACTTGGCATATATTGTGGGGAATCCGTTGATGAGTTCGTTCTTGTCAATGCCACGGGCATCGAGATACAGGTGGTCCACACCGGCTATTTTCATCTCGTTGTCGATGGCACGCGCCACTATGTCACGGGGGGCGAGCGAGAGGCGCTTGTCATACTTCTGCATGAACTCATTGCCCCTGAAATCCTTCAGTATAGCCCCCGCGCCGCGCATGGCCTCGGTGATGAGGAATGCCGGTTTCTCAGCGGGATTATAGAGTGATGTGGGGTGGAACTGCATGAACTCCAAGTCGCTCAGCACTCCGCGCGCACGGTGCACCATGGCCACCCCGTCGCCGGTCGAGACGATTGGGGTCGTGGTGGTTGTGTACACATTGCCCATGCCGCCAGTGGCCAGCAGTGTGACCTTGGCCAGATAGGTGTCAATCTGGTTGGTGCGGCAGTCAAGGGCGTAAACTCCGTAACACTCAATATCAGGAGTGTGTTTCGTGACCCGCTGTCCCAAATGGTGCTGAGTAATAATGTCAATAGCAAATTGATGCTCCTTCAACTCAATATTGGGATGGTTGTGGACAGCCTCCAACAGGCCGCGTTCAATCTCCGCCCCTGTGTTATCTTTATGGTGCAAGATACGGAATTCCGAGTGTCCGCCCTCGCGGTGCAGGTCGAAACGGTCTCCGGCACGGCTTTTGTCGAAATTGACCCCATATTGAACCAGCTCGCGAATGCGATCCGGTGCCTCGCGGATAGTCATTTCCACCACCTCACGGTCGCAGATGCCGTCGCCGGCCACCAGCGTATCCTGTATATGCTTGTCGAAACTGTCGCTGTCATACATCACAGCGGCTATGCCTCCCTGGGCGTATCGTGTCGAACCCTCAGCGGCCTCCCCCTTGCAGAGGACACACACCTTGCCATAAGGTGCCACTTTGAGCGCAAAACTCAGCCCCGCAATTCCCGACCCGATGACCAGGAAATCAACTTCGTATCTCATTATAAGAACCTAAGCAGCAAGACAAGTTAGATATTCTTGATATAAGGCAGCAGATAAATGGCTGCCACAATCATAGCCAGAACGCCCAGCACCAAGAAGATGGCCAGGATACTGGTAGCATAGCGCCACATCTTCTGCGACTCACGCAAAAAATCAACTGTAGGATAAATCTCCTGGGTACCTTTTAACTGATTGGCCATACGCACTGCGCGGCGCATATAAACTATCACGGGGATGAAAGCCGCAGCCATCAACAGCAAAGCCAATCCTCCCATCCCTAAAATATTGTCAATGTAAAACGGGGTGTCAACATCCAACTGGCTACTCACAAAGAGCAATGCAACAGCTCCCACTGCCAAAAACAGCATTGTGACAACGCCCAGATAAGAAAAAACATTCATTCTACTACCCACACGGGTAACATACATCTTGCTATTTTTCAACAGCATAATTTCGTTATCTTCCATGATAGTTTATTTTTATTATCTTTGCAAATATAGTACTTTTTTTAAATGTAGTGAAAAAAAAAAGCGCATGACTCAACTTTTTAATCTGCCGAACCCAGTCCGATGCCACCCCAGCCTCCTGCCCGCCAAAAGCCTCCCCCCACTCGCCGGGCAGCCGGGGCAAGTGCTGCAAACCCACCTCGCGCCGCACGCCATACCCCGAAAAAACACTCTTACAGAACCCTTCCCTCGTCAACAATCCAGCCCTTGGCAAAGCCTCAAATGAGCTACTCGCCTACCACTTTCCACATCTCATTTCAACAATTCTAACCATATATCAAGATTTATTCGTATTTTTGCAATTCCAATGAAGTGGTTATTCCGTCATATAAGCTTGGTTGCAGTGTTGCTGACCTTGGCCGCCGGATGCAACAGCCAGCATCCCGACGGGCAGGTGGACCTGCGTCTTCGCGCCCGCATCGACGGCTTGAACAAAGGGGCCTTCATCAACCGCTTTGACGACCCCCGCCTGACTATAGCCTGTTCTTACCGAGCGGTCGAGCTGCTGCGCGACTCGCTGCCCGACTACCACGACGGCCTGATGAGGGCCTACAACAATTTAGCTTTCGGCTATTACATGCTTGCCGAGCACGACTCGGCACAAGTTTATACTGACAGCACGATCGCGCTGTCAACCCTCCAGCCAAGGCCCTGGCCACGGTCGCTCCACCGCAACGCCGAAGTGGAACGAGTCATTGCCCAACTGATGCAGGTGCGGCTGTTGCAACGCAGCTGCCGCATAGCCGACTCCTACCAGCTGCTCTACGACATCAACCAATCAAAAGTGCTGAAACGCCAGCCCGACAACTACTTATACTCCTTTGCCCAAATGGAGTACTACATCACCTCGTTGACACTGAACTACCATTACCGCAACAGTGCCGTGGCCTCATCGTCCGGCACCACATTATCCGACGACACCAAAGAGGCCATGAAAAGCCTCCTGGCCGAAGCCGAACAGGCACGCCAAAAACTGAAATGCGACTATGCGGAGGACATGTCGCTGAACTACGCCCTGGCCCACAGCTACTACCGCCTGGCCGCCGCCTCGCAGAGCGACCCCCGCCTGCTGAGCAAAGCCTACGACTACCTCTACGCCAACGCCAAGATGCTGGCCATGCCCGGACAATACTGCATCTACCACCTGGCCAACGTGTTCCAGCTCCAGGCCTTTATCGCGGCCGACACAAACATCCACCCCGACACCTATACCCGCCACCCTCTGTGCCGCCCCAAGCTCATACAACTCATGCACACCACGCTCCGCATCTATTCGACCGACACCTCGCTGTCCTCCCCCAACTACGGGCTGAACATGTTCGACGTGTCCACCGACCTCTTCTTCCAGACGGTGGACCCCTACCAGCACCTCGGGGCCGTGGTGGCCGCCGCCGAATACTGCCGCCATGTGGGCGCCCTTAACGAGGCCTACGACTATTACACCATGGCACTGGAAGACCCTTCGTGGCACGACGGCATGGCCCCGAAATTCGAGTCCATGCTCTACGATGGGCTTATCCGCATGGGCTACTCCCCCTCGGCCGAGGACAATGCCCGGTGGTATGCCCGCGAGATGGAACTGCTGGACTTCATCAACCGCAACGAGAGCGCCGACCTGATGCTGCAAGACCGCCTCTTCCAGTCCGAATCGCGCAACCGCTATTACATCCTCGCCATCGTGGTGGGTTCGGTATTCCTGATTATTCTGGCCACCCTGGTACTGCTGCTGCGCCGGCGGTCGAGAGTGCTGCGCGACGAGAAGAAAGCCTTGCAGCAAGCCAAACGGCAAGACATTGAGCGCATCGCCAATGTTGAGACATGCCTCTCGGTGATGCGGCACGACATCAACCCCTTCCTCTCCTACCTCACCGCCAAAAACCTCAGCCCCGAAATGCGGCAGGAAGTGCTGGACCAACTGCTGCGCACCTTCGCCAATATCAAAAACTGGACCAACCTGTCCATCCCGTCAGGCCTCCAGTTCCAGCTGTCCACATTCGCACTCTCCGAAGTGTTCGACAGCGTGGCGGCCTCGTGCGTCAGGCTGGACCCCGACGTCGACCTTGTTCTTCACCCCACCTCCTTAAAAGTGCAGGGCGACCGCCAACTGACGGAAATACTGCTTCGCAACCTGGTGAACAATGCCCTCCAGCACACCCCGAAAGGCACAGTCGCCGTGCATGCCGAAGTCTATGCCGACGACAGCCGATTCGTCCACATCGAAGTCAACGACACCGGCACCGGCATGGATGCCGAAACCCTGGAGAACCTGTTCCGGGCCGACAAGAAAGTGCAGACACCCGCCGACACCTCAGCCCCTCACGGCACCGGCTTCGGACTGATACTGTGCCGATACATCATCAAGCGCCACGACGACAACACCTTGCGGGGATGTCGTATATGGGCGGAAAGCGAGCCAAACCGGGGAAGCACTTTCCACTTCCTGCTGGCCGGAAGCGACAACACAGACACTCGGCCCGCCCCCCGGACCAAAGACAAAAACACCCACTGACAAACACAATGCCCATGGAACCCATCAAGATTATCATTGTTGACGACGAACCCATCATCCGCAAAGCCCTCAAGACCGAACTCAACAGCCAACCGGCCACCATAGCCTGCGGCATGAACGACGACGGAGAAATCGAATACCGCAGCGTCACCGTGCTGGACACCTACGCCAACGGGGCGCAACTGATGGCCGCTCTCGACAGCCCCTCACCACACGAAATGCCCGACTATCTGCTACTCGACATGGAGTTTCAAGGCGAACCCACAGGCGGCATCTTTCTGGCCGACCGCGTGCACAAGAAATTCCCCAACATCAAAATTGCCATCCTCTCCGGGCGCTTCGACAACCCGCTGCCCAACGAGGGCAACCGCCACGAGCGCATGCTGGAGATTGGGCGCGTGGTGTTCGAATCGCTCGAACATGGCGCACAAGCCTTTGTCAGCAAAAACGCCGCTGGCGGTTTCTCCGTGGAAAACGTGCTCCGGGCCATCGAATCGCTCGAAAGGGGCGAGAAATACTACTTCAACTACCCCGTGATGCTCACCCTGAAAGAAGCCGCCGAACTCTTCATAAAGAGTGCCGCCGAATGCCGCAACGACATATCCATCAGCGACACAGAGCGGAAACTGCTGCTCCTCGAAGCCGCCGGCTGCACCGCCTCCGAGATTGCCGCCGCCCTGCACGAAACCGACAAAAACATCCAGGAACACCAAAAAGACCTTTCCCGCAAACTGGATATTGTCAACAAGTCTGGCGCCCGAATCGCCAAAGCCCTGCAATACGGCCTTATCGATGCCAAAGAGATTAAATTCCTGAAAAGATAACCTCACTTCAAAACCTCAAAAAACCAGAATCCACACCCTGATTCACTCCAAAACAGCAAGGCGGCGTGCACTGTCGCGTCCAAAATAAAAGACACTGGCACAGACACTCACAACAAATAATAAAAAAATATTTTGCCAATTGGGAAAATCTTCGTACTTTTGCATCCGCTTTTAAAGGCAAAAAGGTCGTTTGGCCGAGGGGTTAGGCACAGGTCTGCAAAACCTGCTACTCCGGTTCAAATCCGGAAGCGACCTCCACAAGAGAGACTCAAACGGGTCTCTCTTTTCTTTTGCCCCTCAACGTCTCTTGCCCACCAGCGGAATCCTGCCAATCAGGGCATTCACCTCGGCCGACACATCCATCCGGGCAATGCCAGCAACCGCAATCACCGCAAAGCACCCAGTGCGGACCGCAGCCTGCAACACCATGACCCAGAGCGAATCGCCCAAAAGGCCGAACAATGGCGACACCAGCCAATCCCAAAGGCAATTCAATCCAAAGAGGGCCGCAGTGAACAGCAGCACCCACACCTGCTTGCGGCTGAACAGACCCACCCCCATCCTGACCCACAGCAGCGCGAGCAAAGGCGTATAATAAACCACATAGGCCAGCAGCGTGGCACACGCCGAACCCGTCACTCCCCACATCGGGATGAACCATAAATTCAACCCTATGGCCGCAGCCGTGAGCAGCGAAATGAACAACAGCGAGAAAGCGAAATGCTTAGAGAAATTGAGGATATTGGTGGCAATGCTGAGCGTGGAATTCAGAATATTGGCGATGCCGAGAAAAAGCACCACCCCCATGCCCGAAACATAGTCGGCCCCATTGGGGATAAGCGCAAAGAGGGGGGGCAGATTAATCCAAATGAAGAACAGCAGCATACAGGCCACCAGCAACTGGTGGAGCGACACTTGCCGCCCCAGGCGGTTCACCTCGGCAATATCCCCCGCCGCCACAGCATTGGAGATAATGGGACTCGAAATGGCCCCCAGCGAGCGGTAAGGGATCTCGACCACATTGGCAATATAGCAGGCAATCGTGTAGATGCCGGCGGCGGCGAGGCTCTCCTTGGCAATAAAGATGGAATTAAACAACTTGATGTTGCCCGCCAGCACAGTTGCAGTCATAAAAAGCGTATACACCCCCACCTCGCGCAACAGCGCCCCACCCACAAACTTCCAGTCGGGACGGAACGAGATACGCCCCAACGAAAGCAAATAGAAAAAGTCGATCAATGCCGCCACCGCATACGACGAGCAGAAGAGCACCACAAACACATCGAGCGTGACAACCCTGTAGCCATAAAGCAGATAAGCCGTCAGGTTCAGCACCCGCACCACCACCTCGCGCACAAACTTGGGCAAGGCAATGTGCAGCAAGACACTGGCATTGGTCTCGAACACAGTCATGTACAGCACAAAGAAAGTGAGGGGCAGCAGCAAGTAGGCATAGTCGACCAGCAAAGGGGCATCCTCGGCATAATAGTCAACAATGCTGCCCCTGAACACAAAGAACAGCACCGCCAGCACCGAAAAACCCACCAACGGCAGCAGCAGCGTCCAGCCAAAGAAACCGTGGTCGCGCAGCTCGGGCCTCTCCGGTGTGCGGAACCGGGGATAGAACCGCAGGATAGAGGCATTCGTGCCCAGCTGCGCCAGCCCGGCAAACAGCATGGCCGCGTCCACCATCACCCGCGTCAAACCAATCTCCTCCTGGGTCAGCAGGTCCGTCACCACAAAGAAAGTGGTCACAGCCCCTATCAGGACCCCGAGATAATTGGCCAACGCGCCCTTGATACTCTGTTTAGCTATTACTCCCATAGTGCCCATCCGGCCTCTGGCGGCTCGGCCGCCACTGGCCCGAAATATTTTGCAAAGGTACTACATTTTTTTTGATTTTCCAGTCTTTCATTTCTATTTATTTTCTATTTTATTTCCCGGACAGAAATAAAAAAGAATCCAATTTGTATTCAATTAGAAATAAATTTGTATCTTTGCTTCTTGGTATTTTGGGTGGAAAAGAACGCAATTCCCCCAGAAGATATTTATATCCAGACAGATACGCGAACAGTTAAGAAATTAAGAATAACAATAAATATATAATAACAACATGAAAGTATACCAGACATCCGACATCCGCAACATCGCCCTCGTGGGCGGTGCCAAATCGGGCAAAACCACCATGGCCGAAGCCATGGCCTTCTGTGGCGGCCTCATCAACCGCCGCGGCAGCGTGGACACCAAGAACACCATCAGCGACTATCGCGACATCGAACTCGATCGCAAATACAGTGTCGAGACCTCTCTCATGTACACCGAATTCGGCGGCAAGAAGGTCAACATTCTCGATGTTCCCGGCTTTGCCGACTACCAGGGCGAGCTGGCAGCAGCCCTCAACGTGGTCGAGGCTGCCGTCGTAGTGGTCAACGCCCAGAGCGGTGTCGAGGTCGGCACCGAAGTGGCCTACCGCTACACCAGCAAACTCGGCACCCCCATGATCTACGTTGTCAACCACCTCGATGCCGAGAAGGCCAACTTCGACGAAAGCGTCAACCAACTCAAAGACTTCTTCGGCGGCAAATGCACCGTCCTCCAGTTCCCCGTCAACCAGGGTCTGGGATTCAACCAGATTGTTGACATCGTGGCCAACAAGCTCCTCACCTTCAAAGACGGCAAAATGACCGCCAGCGATATCCCCGCCGAGTTCGCCGACCGCGCCGAAGAGATGCGCATGGCCCTGGTCGAGGAAGCCGCTGCTGCCGACGATGAGCTGATGGAGAAATATTTCGAAAACGGCGACCTCACGCCCGAAGAGCTCAGCAAAGCCCTCCGCCTGGCCATCGACAAGCGCGACCTCTTCCCCATCCTCTGCTCCAGCGCCAAGGAGAACATGGGTGTTGAGCGCCTGCTCGACTTCGTCTGCCAGAACGTGCCCGCCCCCAACGAGGTGGCCAACTGCAAGAAGACCAAAGGCGGCAAGGAACTCAAATGCAACTCCGCCAACCCCACCGTCGCCTTCGCCTTCAAGAGCGCCAAGGACAAGAACCTGGGTGAAATCACCTACCTCCGCATCTACGACGGCGAGCTGGCCGAAGCCCAGGATGTCATCAACTCCTGCAACCAGAGCAAGGAGCGCGTCAGCCAAGTGCTGGTGTGCAGCGGCAAAGACCGCCAGCGGGTCGAGAAGGCCTGCGCCGGCGACATTGTCTGCACCATCAAGCTCAAGGATGTGAAAATCAACCACACCCTCACCACTCCCAAGAACACTGACGATGTGGTCACCGAGATTGAATTCCCCACACCCATTTATACCGTGGCCGTCAAAGCCGCCAACAGCAACGACGACGAGAAGGTAGGCGCCGCCCTCAAAGACCTTTGCAACTCCGACCGCAGCCTATCGCTCGAAAACAGCCGCGAGCTGCGCCAAGTCATCCTCGGATGCCAGGGCGAGCTGCACCTCAACACTGTCAAATGGTATTTCGAGAACCAGTACAAGCTGGCAGTCAACTTCACCGCTCCCAACGTCCCCTACCGCGAGACCATCACCAAGAGCGCCGAAGCCATGTACCGCCACAAGAAACAGTCCGGCGGCTCCGGCCAGTTCGGCGAGGTTCACATGCTCATTGAACCTTACTACGAAGGCATGCCCAACCAGACAAAATACCCCATCCGCGACACGCAGGAGTACAACCTCGACTGGGGCGGAAAGCTCATCTTCAACAACTGCATCGTCGGCGGTTCCATCGACGCCCGCTTCATGCCCGCCATCCTCAAAGGTATCATGGAGAAGATGGAGCAGGGACCCCTCACCGGCTCCTATGCCCGCGACATCGTCGTCAACATCTACGACGGTAAGATGCACCCCGTCGACTCCAACGAGACCGCCTTCAAAATCGCCGGCCGCACCGCTTTCCGCGAGGCCTTCAAACTGGCCGGTCCCAAGATTAAGGAGCCCATCTACGATGTGGCCGTCACCGTGCCCACCGAGAGCCAGGGAGGCGTCATGACCGACCTTCAAGGCCGCCGCGCCATCGTCATGGGCATGGATGCCGAGGGCAAATACACCACCCTCCGCGCCAAGGCTCCTCTCGCCGAGATGAACCGCTACTGCACCGCCCTGAGTTCCCTCACCAGCGGCCGCGGCACCTACACCATGACATTCTCCAGCTACGAACTCGTCCCCACCGATGTCCAGCAGGCCCTGCTCAAAGCCTACGAGGAGGCCGCTTCCGACGAAGAGTAGTTTCCAGATGGACATACACTGTAAGTCTTATGACCAGCAAGCCGGAAATCCCGAGAGGGGCTTCCGGCTTCCAATAATAAGGATGTCTGCCCGCACCGAGACATACCCCCGACTCCTCTAAAGAAACATACCCCCGACCCCTCTAAAGAGACATACCCCCGGCCCCTCTAAAGAGGGGAGGTGCGGCAGCCGGAAGGTCTTCATCGGCCTCTATCACCGACCGACCTCTCATACCAAACACCACACATACACTGAATGTCCCGACTTCTTTCAAAAAAAAGCATCCCCACCTTGTCACTTTTTTGCCCTTGAGTGGCTCTAATGCAACAGAACATGTGCGAAACACATCACGACATAGAGGCTGAACGGCAGCGCACCGAGACATACCTGGCCCTGCTCAGGACATTCCGGCGGCACATCGAAAACTACTGCGTGTCGCACAGCAATTGTCGTGAGGATGCAGAGGATATGATGCAAGAGGTCTTTATAACTGTGTGGGAAAACATTGGCCAGATGCGGCCCGACAGCTCCCCCAAGCAGGTCAACCGATGGCTGCAAAAGGTGATGCGCACTGTCTTTGTCCGCTCCATTAGGCGGAAACACATTGACGACAACTCGCCTCTCTCCGCTGCCATGGGCATGGTCGACGACGACCACGCTGACCGACAACTGCTCGAAGAGTTGATGGCCCATCTGCCACCCGACGACCGACAGCTGCTGCAAGAGCGCCTCGACGGATACTCCAATGTGGAGATAGCTGAGCGCCTGGGCATCCTCCCCAACACCCTCAACAAGCGCATGAGCCGCATACTGACAAAAATGAAAGAAATATACAGTCAACTATATGAAACAAAATGACATTAACGAAACTGATATCGAGCTGATGCTACAGCGATACGCGCGGCAGCGCATGGAGCAACAGATTCTCGACGAAGGCGATGCCCTGTACAGTCATCACCTCCGCAGGGCTTCTTTACGGCACTATGGTATCACCGCCTTCGCTGCCGTCCTGCTGGTCGTTTCGCTATGGGGTGCCACTCCCCAGGTGTCGGCCCAAGCTACCAATCGGGCCACCTTGGCCGAACGCCATGCCGCCATCGCCACAACCGACCTTATCATCCACAACCTATGAAACGCCGCTGGGTCATATCACTGCTTGTCCTCACTATCGCATCTGTGGCTGTGCTGCTGTTCAAATACTGGCCTCGCACCACCAGCGACAATGAGTGCAGTGCCCTATACCGCCGTTACTTAGACCGAGACGGGATTCAGGCTTCCTACATTCAGGGCAAAGCCGTATGCGACACGCTGCGCGTGGATGTAACACTGCTTCAGGCCACCTCACCCAGCGGGTGGCAACAGTTGTGCAACGATTTCAACATTCCCACGCCCGATTCCTCAGCCCTTGCCCTCTTGCAGGATGGCAATCCCGACATCACCCTCAGCATCCTCCCGCCGCATTTCTCCGACCCCTCTCAAGAGGGAACTCATACCCCCGACCCCTCTCAAGAGGGGAGGCGCACTTCAGACATGATGCTCCTTGCCGCCTCTTCCCACACGCTCCGGTGCGTAAGTGTTTTTCACATCACCACTCCACAACAGTTCGATGCCCTTGTCGGACATCATATCGACCAATTGAATCCGTAATCCCGTCATGAAAAGAATCACAATCATAGCTCTCATCCTCAGCTGTCTTGGCTTTTCCAGTTGTATGCTCGTAACCGATATGGCCACCGAGATGTATTGGAACCTCGACGCTCCGGCACCCGTCGACCCCGACAGCGCCTTAGACACGCTCTGCATTATCAAGTACTCCATCGACGGCACCACACGCCAGACGGCCATCCACAACCAGTCCGAGATAGACCGTCTGCTCTATGCCCTCCTGGATGAGTCAAAGAAAAGTCCCTGCTCTCTCTTTCAGAGCAACCACAGCTCGGCCGCGGCCCCGCTCTCCGCTGTCAAAGAGTTGCCCGTGGTAAAGTTCTCCTCGGCCGACGTCAACAAGGTGAAGGAATGGGCCAAGAAGATGCTGCTGAAAGGCTACCAGGTCGAGATTATCTACGACAAGCGCGAACACACCTACAAATGCACCGCCCATCCCCCTGCCAAATAACGGGCCACAGGCAGTCCAGCCCATATAAGACTCAAATATTAACACATTCACAAACTAACATCCAACCAACCTCCTCATGAGAAAACACATTCTCCTGCTCACAGCCCTGCTGGCCAGCATCGCCGCACCGGCGCAAGTCCACTATTACAACTCTGCTGCCCCATGGGACGGCGACGAACTTTTCAGCCTCCACCTGGGCACCCTCATCCAACCCTCGGTCGCGGTGCCCGACGCCGTCCAGTCCCATCCGACCATACCCCTCACCATCTCCATCCACTACGACGGCGAGAAAGCCCTTGGCCCCAAATGGGTGCTCGGCTTCCAGACCGAAGTGGGCCACACCCGCACCCGCACCTCCCATACCTTCGACAGTGACTGTCCGCCCTCGTTTGTCACCCACCCCTCTGCCGGGCAGTGGCTCCACTACAACTCTCTCGAATGGAACATCGCCGTCGAGGGCCGTATCCTGGCTGGCTACTACCTTTCCGAGGCTGTCCAGTTCCATGCAGCCGCAGGTTTCTACGAAAACCTCCTCTCCAGCCGGAGCCTCACCATTTACACCACCGACAAACTAACCAACGAGGATAGTCCTGCCGTAACCTCAGGGGGCAAACCCTCCTTGGGTTTCGATGTAGGTTTCTGTGCTACCGCGGGGGTCTCCTACTATTTTTCCGACAATCTCTATACCGTGGCCACCGCCAAGCTCCATATCCCTTTCAACTGGGACTTCGACGAGAAAGTCCGAACCAACGTCTACAGTTTCATGCTCGGCATAGGCTACAAATTCATCCGATAACACAAGCTGCCCTTTATACATTCAGATAGCTATAAATCAAAATACCCCCAATAACATGAATCAGTTCCGTCTACCTGTTTTCACCTTTCTCGCAGCCATGCTGCTTGCCGTTGCTCTGCCAGCGCAGACCATCTCCTTCGACCAACTGCCCGAAGCCCGGGGCGTCATCACTAACAGCGTTCCCATGTTCATCGGGTACGACAGCCTCAACCTTGTGCTCATCCAGCATAGCGGCCGCCTCAAAAACCGCCTTCACCTTGTCCGCTACAACCACAGCTTGCAGGAACAGGAACGCGCCCTCCTCCCTTCTGAGGATGAGTCCACCTGCTATGGGGGCTATATTAACGGTTCGCATATAGACCTTCTTTTCGCCGACATGTCCGACACCGGTCTGTGTGTCTACCACGACCGCCGCAGCCTTGCCACCCTCCAGTCCGAGGGTGCGCCGGATGTTCTTTTCCGTCACTCCGGGCAAAAAGGCGACGATTTTGTCTTCGCCAATGCCGTTTCGCCCAACGGCCAATTGCTGGCCTGCGTCTTCGTGGCCCAGCATGATGTTCAAGGAACCGAAATCAAAGTGGGACTTTACGACCATCAACTCGAACCCTACTGGACACAAACTTGCTCCAGTGCCACCTTTAGCAATGTATCGGTCACCGACTCGGGCGACATAATCCTTTATTCAATAAGTGCTGGTGGCTCCTGCCACTTCACCATCCTTGACGGCGAGCAAGAACTGAACGTCCAGTTCCAGCTCCCCCAAGGTGACCGCGTGGTCCAGCAGGAGTTGCTCCGCTATGGCGACGAAAACATACTGGTGGCCTCTGCCGTCCGCCACGAGAACCACACCTTCATGCCAGTCGGGTCCAACATCGACGGCATTGACATCCATTGCTACAATATCAAAAAGAAACGCCTCACCACAGTCCACCACACCTTCACCCAGCAGCAGGTGGCACGTCTCACCAATGATAAAGAAAACAAACAACTCCGTCACTTTTGGGTTCAGTTTGGCCAAATATCCCAGCATATACCTGATGCCGACGGCGCCTACCTTATCATCGACCAAAGCTGGTCCACTACCTTCAACAACGTCCCCACCGCCCAGCAGCGTATGGGCATGCTCGTTATCCGGGTCGACAAGGACGGCAACATCCAGTGGTCCACCTCCCGTCGGCTCAACCTCAGCACCCGGTGGGAATCTCGCTACTGTCTCGAACATCGGTGGGTGCCCACTCCCTCAGGCATTATGCTGGCCTGGACCGACCATTTGGCCAACTTGACTCTTCCGGCCGATAGCCGTGTCAAAACCTTTACACCATTCAAAAACAAAGCGTCCCTCAACGTTTGGACGCTCACCCCGCTCGGCAAAGAGGACCTCAGCTTTATTGAACTCTCGCGCCAAGCCCTGGTGGGCTCCGCTCACCTCCTCGACGCGCCTGGCCAGTATGTCCTCCTCCTCACCTCCGGCCGACGCCAGCAACTCACCAAAATCACCATCGAATAGTCCTGCCCCATGAAACAGTTACTCCTTGCCCTTTCTCTCCTCCTTGCAGCTGTCCCTCTCAATGCACAGACCCTCCGCAGCCAAGGCCCGGTTCCCGCCGATCTCCGTATGGATGTTCAGCAACTCTTCACATCCGACATGGGGCGGGCCGAGCAGTATGCGGGCGGACGGGTGCGCGACAAAAGGCAGATTCTCGAGTCTTCCTACTTTATCAATAAGCTCATGGCCGGAGGCCACATCATTTATGGCGACCCCATCAGCCTGCTCGCCTCCCGCATAGCCGACACCCTCCTCAAAGACTATCCCTCCCTTCGCTCCGAGCTCCGCTTCTACACCGTCACCTCCCCAGGGGTCAATGCCTTCACCACACCTCAGGGCATGATATTTATAAACATAGGTCTCGTGGCCCAGCTCGAGAACGAGGCCCAGCTGGCCTTCATCATCGCCCACGAAATCATACACTACTACCGTGCCCACGGTCTCGAAACCCTCGTGGGCGACAACCGTAAAGCACACCGACGTGAGCTTGACGATGAGGCCGAGCAAGGCGTCGACTATCTGCGCCGCCACCATCGCAGCCGTGAGATGGAGAACGAGGCCGACTCGCTGGGCATAGCGCTCTTCTACCTCTCCAGCCCCTACAGCAAAACAGTCCACGACGGCGTTTTCGACATCCTGCAATACGGCAATCTCCCTTTTGACGACATCCCTTTCGACACCACCTTCTTCAACACTCCCTACTACCAGCTGAACGGCGTCTGGCTCGACACCGTGGCCGACATCACCTCTCGCGACAATTATGACGACTCCCGCAGCACCCATCCCAATATCCTGGCCCGCCGCCATCGTGCCGCACAGGCCTTCACTGGTCACTCGGGCGGTGCGCCGTTTGTGACTACAACCCCCTCTCAGTTCCTCCACATCCGCCATCTGGCACGGGTGGAGTGTGTGCGCCAAGACCTCCTCGACGGCCATTTTGCACGTGCTTTCTACAACTGCTGGCTCCTGCTCCGCAACAATCCCGACGACTCCGCCCTCAACCTCTACCTTACCCAATCACTCTATAACATCGCTGTGGCCAAATGCTATGAGCGCGAAGATATCATCGCCGACAGCTACTCCGCCGTCGAAGGCGAAAGCCAACAGGCCCTCTATGCCCTCCACACCATGAATGCCGAGCAGGCCACCCTGGCCGCTCTCCACAGCGCATGGGCGGGCCACCGCCGTTTCCCTGAATGCCCTCGTTATGCCGACATGGCCCACCACCTCATGCAGCTTCTCCATTCCCCACTGGGGAAAGCTGCCCCAGACTTCATGACATCCGGCAATACCGATGTCCAGTCATCTGACAATCCCGATGCCCCGATGACCAAATACGAGCGCATCCGCCAAAAACGCCAACGCCAAACTCAACAGAAACCAACCGCATACGCCCTCACCGACCTCTTGCTTGCCGACAGCACCCTGCTCCCCATCCTGCAGCAGCATCTCGCTGGTAATGCGGATGCGCAGAAATCCGACCCTCAGGCAACTCAGCAGTCCGGCACAGACATTCAGCACCTCTCCGACACTTCCGCCATGCTCCTCTTCAACCCCACCTACTGGGTCACCGACAGGCACGAGAGGCTTCTTGTCAGCAAAAGCGACCGTGCCGAGAACCAGCTCTCGCAGCGCATAGCCCAATCCGTTAGCAATTTTGGCTGCCGCACCGTCGATTTCTCCGACCAGGGCATGCACTCCATGCTTTCCGACACCCAGTACAACGACTTCCTCACCGTGTGCGAGTGGATGAGGGAGTTCTGGCTCTCCAAGGGGCGCTTCACCCACTCCCGTCTCTCCCAACCGGCCATGGACGGCCTCCTCTCCCGCCTCCATGCCCGCACCATCACCCTCACCGCCGTCCTCAACAACGAAGGCCAGCCGGGCAGCGTCTCGCCCGCCTATGCTATCCTTCTTCCGCTTGCCCCGGTGGCGCTTGTCGCCTCCCTTACGGGTCTCGAGCACACCACGATGGTCTCTCTCGTGGCCGATGCCCGAAAGGGGACAATGCTTGCACGACAGGCCTACAGCTACAACGTGGCCGACCACCCAGCCCTGGTTGAGGCCATGCTCTACGACACCTACCGTCAGGCCTTGCGACCCTCCCGCCACCGTCCTTTTGGCTACAAGGGACATCCTTTTGCCCTCGCCCTCGGGGCCAACCTCGGCATGAGCGGCTACCAACCGCTCGAGCACAAACACTTCCTGGCGCTCTCTCCCTGGGGGGCGGTCGAATGTGCTGTGGGTCGTAACCACACCCTCGCTTTCTCGGCCCGCTTCCAGCGCGCCTATCCCGATGTGACTCAGACCTATCGTGTCCCCCGCATTTCGTCTCATGGCTATTACGTCTATTACGACTCCGTCGATGTCTCGTCGCGCAACATGCTCACCCTCGCCCTCGAACTCCGCCACTACACAGGCAGCGATTTCGCACCATTAGGCTACTACTACGACTTCGGCGCTCACCTCACCCGGTTCACCACCCTCTCCGGCTCCAAAGCCGAGAACACATACGGCGTCCACATAGGCCTTGGCCGCAACTACATCATCCGCGACCATCTCCTCCTCAACTACCAGATTGACTATGGCTACACCTACGGACTGATGAAAGTGGTGGGCTTCCACGAAGACTCCCAGCCCTACCGCCACTATGCCGACGCCATCCTCTCCAACCTCTTCACCGTCAAAATCGGCATCGGCCTTGTCCCTTGAACAATTCAGAAATCCATATCATCCACTCTCAAATCACCAAAAACATGAAAAGAATCACCCTTCTCATTCTTTTGGCAGCCCTGCTGCCCGCTGCCCACGCACAACGCTACACACACATCATCTACATCCCCGGCGACGGCGAACATCATTTCGGCATCAACGTCGCGCCCACCTACAGCCCCCAGTATTTCGGCATCAATGCCGAAGGCATAGGCACCAACGGACGACCCGTTCAGTTGGAAACCACAGGCTCACTCACCGGCAACTTCGGCCTCAACGCAGGCCTCTTCTATGGCTACGAGACGCGCCACGGCCGCACCCTCGAGTGGGGCAACTACTCCTCCCTCTACTACAGCATCACCCCCTTCAGCGGCTCCATATCCGTCGCCCGCGACGGCCAAACCGCCAACCACACCCTGCGCTACATGGCCCAGCGCATAGTGCTTCACCTCAACCCTTTCCTTACCTACCTCATCGACGACCAATGGTCCGTCAGTGCCGGCCTTGGCCTCAGCATCGGACCCCAACTGGGCAGCAACGTGTCGGTCGACGGGACACCGTTCAAGCGGGACGGCTCCGACACCGAGAGGAACCTTGTCAGTCTCATCATGGGCTTCATCAACCTGAATGTCGACGCCAACGCCGGTGTCAAATACTGGTTCACCGACGAGGTCTTCCTTGGCCTCCGTCTCCAGTACACTTTCTTCTCGTTCAGCAGTCTCTCCCTTTTCACCGACGACCAGAACGTCAACCTCGACGAGTTCCCCAACGGCGTAGCCTCCATCAACCTCGACGACCGCACCTCCCTCGCCTCCTACTTCCTGCCCAAAAGCTCCTTCCAGACGGTTCTCTCCGTAGGCTACGTCTGGTAGCCCCCTGGGCCGAAGAAAAAAAAGCCCCCAATCCAAAAAAAGTTTGTACTTTTGCAGTCGCAAACACTCAAACACACCATCCGCCATGCAGATACACATCGGAAACGCCATCCGCGACGAGCTGCGCCGCCAAGGCCACACCAACACCTGGCTGGCCGAGCAGATTGGTGTCACCCCCCGCGCCCTGCAAAAAATTTTCCACAAAACCTCCATCGACACCCAGCAACTCGCCACCATCTGCACCGCCCTCCATGCCGACCTCTTCCGGCTCTATTCCGACCAGCTCCAACGGCGGTAACCGCTGCCCCTCAGCCCCCTAAAAAGGTGGAATCGTCCCTCCACCAGGCTACTTTTGCCCCTCGCCGCCCGCACATCGCCCGCCCGTTTCGGTTACCATTTTAACACACACTACGCACCTATTCCATCCGTGCGGCAAAATACAATACCCCTGCGCCGAACCCATCCCCGCACAATATCCAGCCATAACATCACCATCGCACAGCAATTTACGATTACACCCCATGCCCATTTTGGACACCCCGCAATTCCCAGAAACGATGTACTTTTGCGGTTTGAAAAAACTGCATACCCATCTGTAAGGCAACAACCAACCATTTTGCCATGCCCTGCTCCCGCCTCGGTCAACTGTTCGAAAAATTATCAACCCAATATCAATAAAAACATACAAAACATGAAAGAAAACAAGACCAAGACCTACTGCACCCCCTTTGTCGAGGTGCTGAATGCAAGAGTTGAAAAAGGCTTTGCCGGATCGGGTGAACCCCCCGTTAATCCTGAAGAAGGTGGCTTCAATGCCGGTGACGGCACTGGCTGGACCAATGGTGGCAGCACCGATGAATGGTTCACCTGATTCTTGACCCAACTCCTAAGTTCAAACATTCATTTCATCCAAAAACAATTATTTAACAAAATGAAAAACTTATTCAGCAAGACCTCCCTCGTCCTCTTTGCCGCCGCCATACTCATGGCGGGCTGCAAAAACGAGGCCGAGCAGACCTTCAAACTCGAAATCCCCGAATACACCGGCGAGGACAAAACCACCTTCGGTTCCGGCAACACCACCCTTTGGACCCCCGGCGACGGCGTGCTCATCAACAGCACCCCCGGCAACGTGCAGAGCACCCGCACCATCTCTTTCAGCGACCCCATCTCCCCCATCGACAACATGTTCTACTCCTTCTATGCCGGCCGTGCCACCGGCGCCGCCTTCAACGAAACGACCCTCAGCTACACCTACACCATGCCCACCTCCTTCCCCTACAGCGAAAACCAGCTGCAGGCCCCCATGGTGGGCCAATGCGCCTACATTGGTCCTGACGCCATCCACACCATCCAGTACTCCAACATCTGCACCCTGCTGAAGCTGGAGTTTGTCGTCATCCCCTCCGAGGTGACCATCACATCCGAGAACACCGCCATCGCCGGTGACTTCACCGCCACCTATGCCAATGGCAGCTGGACCGTCACCGCTCCCGCCGCCACCACGGCCAACAAGACCCTCACCATCGCCAACCCCAACTGGGCCTCCGTCATGTACGTCCCCCTGCCCGCCGGCAGCCACAAACTCACCATCACCGGCAAGACCTTCACCAAGGCCATGGCAAGAGCCGTCACCATGCAGAAAAGCGTTTTCTACCCCATCAAGTGCGCCCACAAATTCTCCGTCTCAGCCAGCAGCCAGGTCTTCTTCTCACCTGGCAACTTCCAGTATTACAACACTTCTACCTATCAAGGTATAAGTAATGGATCTACTGGGAATACCGCTTTTGGCAAATACTACGATGCTAATGACCAGGCTCGTTTCGCTGAAAACCAATGGGACCGCATTTACCTCGACAACTTACAGCTGAATGGCCAAATTATCACCACAGGCAAAAGCGCTACCAATGCATGGATTGACCTTTATGGTTGGGGAACAGGAAGAATCCCGGGTTATTGCTATGCTACTACAAGAGGAGGAAGTGGAATTTTGGCATATGACATTTTCTACGACTGGGGTTCGTATTACAGCACTATCCTCAACAATACATCCCACTGTACTGGCTCTTGGTACACTCTCGACCGCGACAAGTGGAGCTACCTCCTCAACATCACCAGCAACACCAAACGCAGTGGCAAATGCCGTATAGCTACTATCAATGGCGTCTCGGGCCTTATGATTGCTCCCGATGATTTTGTCGGTTCTCTGCCTACCAATCCTTCCACTACCGAATTCACCAACAACTATCAGAAACGTGGTGTCGTGTTCTTACCCAATGGAGGCTATATGCACCACCGCGAAACAATAGCTGATTCGTGGGGATTTTCAGGACAAGAGACGTTGGGCGGATACTGGACTTCGTCTGAAAATGTCGGAGGTAGTGTTCTTAATCCCCGTAACCGTGGCTATTTCGTGAAACTCACAACCAGCGGTTATTCCATCACGGACGAGAATCTTCAGGACAACGTGTTGTGGGATAGAAACAAGCCCTGTAAACTTTCTGTCCGTCTGGTTCAAAACGCCAACTAATCAACGTAGCTGACATATCGACTTTTTGTCCATCCCTTTAAATAAGGGGTGGGCAAAAAGTTTATAAAACATCATCATTAAACACAACAAAATCCAATCCCATTCATGAAAAATATTTACTTAGCACCCTGCATCAAAGTGGTGCGTTTCACGGTGGAGCAGGGATTTGCCGCCTCCCCAAACGATACATCATTTATGATGAGCCCATTAAACGATTATGGCACCGAGGGAATCCAGCAGCATGGCGACGTTATAGGCCGTGATGCCCTAACCCGTATTTAATTCGCAGCACATATGAAACAATTACGTATCTCAGTCATAGCCCTCGGCGCGGCCATGCTCCTCGCCCTCGGCTCCTGTCAGAAAGACACCGATGGCAGCACCTTCACAGCCACCCTGGAACGGTATGCCGACTATCATACCAAGACCTTCCTCGACGGCAACCGTCTCAAATGGGATGCCGGCGACCAAATCATTGTCCTCAACGACCACATGTATTTCGGTATTTATCAAGCTACTTCTGGTGGCGACACCTATACAAGCTTCACCTATTCCCCCGACGCCTCCGGCACTGGCATGGACATCGATGTGGGCGACCCCCAAGCCTCTTGCTATGAGGGAGACAACTCCTTCTCCGAATTCTTCCAGGCCATCTACCCCGCCGACATAGTCGACCTCCAGCAAGGTGGTGTCGTCCTGTCCGCCGCCCAGCAAAGCTCCGACGGCAACCTGCACGGCTTCCCCATGTATGCCTACTCCACCAACAACAACCTCAGCTTCAAGAACGCCTTCGGCCTCATCAAACTCACCATCCAGAAAGCCAACACCTCCATCACCTCTATCTCCATCACCGCCGACCGCATCATCAACGGCCTCTTCACCATCGACAACAACGCCGAGTTCACCCTCGGCGACGGTACGGTGCCCCCACTGGTCTACGCCAACGACGGCTCAGGCAGCCACACCACAACCCTTTCCCTCGGCACTGGCAGCGGCATCGATGTCTCCACCGCCCACGATTTCTATATCTGCCTCCCTCCAACCCCTTCCGACAACCCCTATTCCAACCTCACCATCACCCTCACCAACAGCGAAGGTGCCTTCTGCACCCTCACCACCAACTCCGACGTCACCATCCCGGTGGCCCGCAGCTGCTACACTGCCTTCAACCTCATCGACAACAACCCGGCTGACCCCCTCCTTGTCTTCACCGACATCAGCGGCCTCTTCTCCGTCGGCCCCAACCAGTACGTACAGTTCGCCCCCGGCAACCTCCAGTACAGCCCCTCCACCAACGTCTACCGCTTCGCCCCCTCACAGCTCGACTTTGTGGGTGAGAGCCAAGGCGCATATTTCCGTGGCGAAATCTCCTCTATTGAGTGGATAGACCTCTTCGGATGGGGAACAGGCAACAACCCCACCTTTTCTTCCACCGATGATGCCGACTACTCTACTTTCACCGACTGGGGCAATAACACCATCTCCAATGGCGGTGGCTACACCTGGCGCACCCTCACCAAGGACGAGTGGTTATATCTCGCTTCTGGACGTGCCAACGCCTTCCAAAAGTTTGGTGGAGCCAACATTGACGGTGTCGACTGTTTCATCTTCCTGCCTGATGCGTGGAATCAACCCGCTGGCACTACCTTTGTGCCTGGTTTTGGATGGAACGACTTCTACACCCGCAACACCTACTCCGCCGCCCAAGGCCAGCTGATGCAAGCTGCTGGCGCCCTTATCCTCCCAGCCGCTGGCGCCATGGGAGTGATTTCTTTCCAGAATACTGTGGACTGGATGTATACCCACAGCTCTGACTGGCCAATTCTGGGAACTAACTGGGACGAGGCAGAAGGCCTTGCTTCTGTGTTGTGGCTTTTAGTTCAAATGATAGATAACGCTAATGCTTATTGGTCGAGCTCAAATTCTGGAACCACATACCTCTCCAATGAAAACGAAAACACTACCAATGGTGCATATTGTGGAGCCTTTTCGCCCACAGGTTTCCTCCGAGATATTTTTCAGGATGAAGATATTGATGGAATTATCTCTGACGGGGAAGAAGCTGGTTTTTACCTTGCTAACGGGTTGTATGCGGCAATGTTGCCGATATCTCCGCAAGCAAAGTGTGCTGTCCGACTGGTGAGGACGGTCACTCCTGGCGCTTCGAAATAGCGACACTCTTTCCTGCCACAGGAGTTCCCCGTTTGGCGGAATGCTTTGTATGGCCGGAAGTCCCCCTTGGGTGGGGGGCTTCCGGCTTTTTGTTTGTCTCTGCTTTGGTTTGTTTCCCTCTGTTTACACCCTTGTTGTTTTCTATTTAGTCTCTGTACCAGAAATAAAATGCAAATGAAATAGAAAGAATCCAGTGTATAAGTAGTGCAAAAGGAATGGACTTGCTGTTTTGGCGGGGCTGGGCACAGCTGTTTGAAAGGCAATGTGTCGCATTGGCAACATGTGGACTATATCTGGCGACTGGATGGGGACGAAGCAAGCCGGGGCGCTCATCGGGTGCAATTGCTTGCACGGGCCACATTGGTGAGCGCCCCGGCTGGGGGGGTGGCGGGTGGGGGCTGAGGGGTGTCAGCCTACGCTTTCTTTGAGTTTCTCGGCGTTCTCGGCCAGCTGGAGGGCGTCGATAAGGGCGTCGATGTCGCCGTCCATGAAGGCGGGCAGGTTGTACATGGTGTAGCCGATGCGGTGGTCGGTGACGCGGCTTTGGGGGTAGTTGTAGGTGCGTACCTTCTCGCTACGGTCGCCGGTGGCGACCATGGTTTTGCGCTTTGAGGAGAGCTCTTCCATGTATTTGTTGTACTCGCGCTCGTAGAGGCGGGTGCGGAGGATGGAGATGGCTTTCTCCATGTTTTTGATTTGTGATTTCTGATCCTGCATGGATACGACGATGCCGGTGGGGATGTGGGTGAGGCGGACGGCGGAGTAGGTGGTGTTGACGCACTGGCCGCCGGGGCCGGAGGCGCAGAAGGTCTCTTTCTTGACGTCGGACATGTTGAGTTCGACATCGAGTTCCTCGGCTTCGGGCAGGACGACCACGCCGGCGGCGGAGGTGTGGACGCGGCCCTGGGTTTCGGTGGCGGGGACGCGCTGGACGCGGTGGACGCCGCTTTCGTATTTGAGGAGGCCGTAGACCCCCTCGCCGGTGACGTTGAAGGTGATGTCCTTGTAGCCGCCGGAGGGGCCTTCGTTGAAGTCGACGACTTCGATTTTCCAGTGTTTCTTCTCGCAGTAACGGGTGTACATGCGGAAGAGGTCGCCGGCAAAGATGCAGGCTTCGTCGCCGCCGGTGCCGCCGCGGATTTCGACGACGGCGTTTTTGCTGTCGGTGGGGTCGGCGGGGATGAGGAGGATGCGGATGTCTTCCTCCATTTTGTCGCGCCGCTCGGTGCTTTCGGTCAGCTCGGCCTTGGCCATCTCGCGCAGTTCCTCGTCCTTTTCGGTGCTGAGGAGTTGCTTGCACTCGGCGATGGTGTCGAGGAGGGCTTTGTAGTCGTGGTAGGCCTTGACTACAGGCTGGAGGTCTTTATAGTCTTTGCTCAGCTTGACGAACCGCTTCATGTCGGAGGTGACTTGGGGGTCGTTCATCTGCTGTTCGATTTCCTGGTAACGGGCGTAAATGGCTTCGAGTTTGTCTAACATGGGTGAATGCTTGAATGTGTGAATGCTTGTGTCTATTTTGTCTATCCTTCTGTCTTTTCCGTCTGCCAGCGGCGGGGGCTAACGGTTCTGGAGGGGGCCGGCGTAGATGGAGAGGAGTGTTTGGCGGTAGTCGGGGCCGAGGGGATATTGGGCGCAGGCCTGGTCGAGGTATTGGGCGAAGCGGTGGGCCGCCGGGGTGTCGGGAAGGGGTCGGCCGGCAAGGAGCTCGTCGGCAAAGCGGCTGTTGTCGAAGAGGCGGTAGCCCTGGGCTATGCGGCGGTCGATGAGGGCTGCCACGCGCGCGGGATCGCCCTGGAGGGACTGGATTTCGGCAAGGGTGAGCGGGGGGCAGACGGTGAGGTGGACTTGGCCTTTGAAGGCGGTGAGGCCGTCGAGGATGCTCTGGGTGTCCTCGCCTGGGGCTTTGGTGTAGGGGCCTTGGCGGCGGAGGCAGAGTTCGCGGGCTTTCTGGGGGGCGCAGGGTTCCCACTCGTAGGAGACGCTGAGGGGGATGATGTGCATGGAGTGGAGGGCGCTGACGGGGTCGGGGCCGGAGCGGGCTATCATCTTGACGAGGGCGGGGTCGGTGCGGTCGATGCCGTCTTTGGTGCGACCGTTACGCTGGGCTATCCAGACGCACTGGCCATGGTCACACACCAGACGGCGCAGCAGCACGGAGAGCTGCATCATGCTGTTGTAAAAGGCTTTGCCACCGCTTACGCGGGGTATGCCCACCATCTTGTTGACTTTGGCCAGTTGGGTCATGAGGGGCATCTCGTAGAGGTTGGAGCCGATGACGATATGGGTGGTGTCGAGGCCGAGGGCGATGAGCTGGTACTGGAGCAGGAGACTGTCGACAACAATGTCGCGGTGGTTGGAGATAAAAAGTGAAGGTTGGCCGTCGAGGTATTCCTGGCCGGAGCAGGTGAAGGAGCTGATGGTTTGCTGCATCATGTACTGGCTGGCACGGAACATGGCATCGGACTGGAAAGCGCGTATGCCATCGTAGGCCAGGAAATGCTCCTTGAGGGCTTCGGCCGAGAGAGAGGGGAAGAGTTTTGCGGCCAAGGGGTACTCGGCCAGCGTGGCCATAATGGCTTTAAACTCCTGTCCCTGACAGGAATAATATTCGTCGTTGGGTTCCATAATAGGCGGCAAAGTTACGTTTTTTTTTTGACATAGCGAAGTTTTTGTTACAGCGGGCTTCAGCGGACGCGGACACGGGAAAACTGACGCGGCCGCCAGGAGTGGGAAACAAGGAATGCTGCGAGCATGGAAAATTATTGACTTTCAGTTAGATGAAATAACACTGGGACGAGCAGAGGGGGAAAATTAAGAAAAAAATGTGAATAAAAAATATATGTGTGCAAAAATTTTGTTATTTTTGCATCATGAGAAAAAAGACGGCATTTTTATTTATATTATTGATTTCATGCTCATTACCTGCTATCGCACAAAATTGGGACAACGATGAGTACGGGTACACAAATATTGTGGGCGAGCTGGACAGTTCGCTGTCCGGGTCGTCGTCTCTTTTCTATTGGCAGGGACGGCTGTGGAGCAGTAATGACCACGGCGACTTGAAGATTTACAGCATCGACACCTCCGATGGCCGGACGATGGACAGCATGGCGTGCAATTTGCGGTTTGCAGACATGGAGGAGGTGGCACAGGACGAGGAGTATTTCTATTTTGGCGATTTCGGGAACAACAACCGCCCCCAGCGGTCGACGGTGAGCATTTACCGCATGGCCAAGAGTGACCTGCTGCAGGGGGTGTGCCAGACGGATACTATCTTTTTCAGTTTCTATGGCTACAGCCCTGACGAGGAGGGCTCAAGGGGACTGCCCACCACGGACTTTGACTGCGAGGCCATGATCGCGGCGGGCGACAGCCTGTATTTGTTCACAAAGCAGTGGTCGGCGCAACAGACGGTCTGCTACGCACTGCCCAAGGTGCCGGGAAACTACGTGGCAATGCCACAGATGAGGCTGAATGTGAACGGCCTGGTGACTGGGGCGTGCTACTATAAGCATGGCGAGGAGGGGAAGAGTGTGCTGGTGTTGTGTGGATACAGTCTGATGGCCCAGCCGTTCCTGTATGTGGTGTACGATTTTGAGGGCATGAATCTTACCCAGAGCAAGCGGGAGAAACTTATATACAGTTATCACCTCGGGTGGCAGACGGAAGCCATAGCCACCGCCGACGGCATCCACTACTGGGTGACGAGCGAGCATTTTTCGCGGATGGGGATGGACAACCCGCCACGCTTGCTGATGCTGAATTTGTGGGACTTGCTGGGGGATTATCTCTATCCAAGCGCTGTCAGCACGATGAGCGGCCTCGACATTGTGGAGAAAATCTGGCCCACCCTGGCCCCCAACCCCACGGACGGGATAGTCCATCTGGTGACTGAGGCGCCAGACGCGCTGCAGGAGCTGAAGGTGGAGGTGTGGGACTCGCAGGGCCACCGGCTACAGGATGTGGTGAAAGGGACAACCATCGACTTGCGGAACCAGGCGGCGGGCATCTATGTGGTGCGGCTGACTACCCCCGATGGCGATGTGGCCACCCGGAAGGTGCGGAAACTGCCCGCAGCCCAACGAAAATATTGACAGTAGCGACCGCCCAAAACCAGAGACTGGTGGTCGGCAATCGCTAAGTTTTGTTTTTCTGCACACTATGGCTCCCGACGGCAGCCGTCACCCCGCTATTGATGAAAGGGTTAGGCCGGTGCCGCAGGGCGGGACCAGCATTGCCAGCTGAGTTCGGCCTGGGCGTGGAGCATGGGCAGGCCGTCGCAAACGGTGGCCCCAGCCCGGGAGGCCTGGAGCAGGAAGGCGGTGGGCGAAGGGTTGTAGATGAGGTCGTAGCAGAGGTGGCGGGGGGTGAGCAACTGGGGGCAAGGCCACGGCGACTGGTCCACGAGGGCGGACATGCCCACGGGGGTGGCATTGACGATGAGGAGGTGGGTGGCCGCCAGCCGGGCGGCTTCGGAGTAAGATACGGCTGCGGGGTGGCGACCGGGAGTGCGGGATACGAAGGTGAGGTCTATTCCCATTGACTGCAGGGCATAGGCCACTGCCTTGGAGGCCCCGCCGGTGCCGAGGACGAGGGCGCGGGTGTGCCACGGGCGCAGAAGAGGCTGGAGTGTGTGGGCAAAGGCCGGAGCATCGGTGTTGTGGCCTATCAGACGGCCACCACGGCACTCCACACAGTTCACCGCCCCGATGGAGCGGGCCACGGCATCGAGGGTATCCATATAGGGTATGACGGCCTCCTTGAAGGGGATGGTGACATTGAAGCCGTCCATACGGTTGATAGCCGCCCAGCTGGGAAGATTGTCGACAGTTTCCATCTCGTAGAGACGGTACTCGGCATCGCGGATGCCCAGCCGCGCGAAGGTTTGGGCAAACCACTGGGGGGACCATGAGTGCGAGAGGCTTTTGCCTATGAGACCATATTTTTTCATGCTGCAAAATTACAACAAAAAAATGACATAGGAAAAAGCGATAGCGCAGGGTACATGAGCGCAGCCACAACTGCGGAACACCCTCGCCACACGAGAACCCCCGCAATCAATTTTTTTTTGTATCTTTGCAATTTCAAGTTAAGCGCACTTATGAAGGGTCTGTTTCGCATTATCCTACTAATAGTCAATCTGCTTTTGGCCGTTGCATTGATTGTCTCGACGCTGGCGGGAAGCATAGAACCCAGCCGAATGGTGGTGGTTTCGATATTGAGTTATGGCTATGTGTTGTTTCTGATAGCCAATGTTCTGTTCATCATCGTGTGGCTGTGCCTGTCGCGGTGGGAATTCCTCATTTCGGTAATTGCTATCGCGGTGCGGATGTCGTTCCTGCCCCTGTTTTTTCAGGTGGGCGGAACGGCAGAACATGTGCAGGGTGATGACATTGTGCGGGTCATGACTTTCAATACCCACGGATTCAATGGGCTGGACAACGACACGCTGATGACACGAGATTCGGGAGCAGTGATGTTTTTGAAACTGGTGGACGAGGAAGAACCAGACATCATCTGCCTGCAGGAATACTCTGGCCTGCGGAAGAATTGGGTGAGGGACTCCCTTGCCGCTCGGGGCTACACTCACCACTTTGGCGTCCACGGCGAGGAGAGGATGACGCCAAGCATACTCTTCACGCGGCTGCCAGTGACGCAAGGGCAATTGATGGACAAGAAGACCAAGTTCTATGTTGACCTGAAGAAGGGCAACCGGGCTCTGCGGGTATGCTGCGTCCATCTGGACTCGTATGAACTCACTTCGGACGACTATGAGAGCCTGGAGCGGCTGTCGCACGCCCAGACCGACAGCTCAACCCATAAGCTGCTGCACAAATTCATAGAGACCACCCGCCAGCATGAACGGGAGTGGAAAACGGAGCTGCTGCCACTGATTGAATCAACCACCACGCCCATTGTGATAGCGGGCGACTATAACGACACACCGGCTTCCTACATCTACCAGCAGGCCACGAGACTGCTGAAAGACCCCTACGTGGAGCAGGGCCGGGGGTTCGGCACCACATACCACGGTCCATTCCCCGCGTTCCGCATTGACTATATCCTGCACAGCAGCAACTTGGAGGCTCTCTCGTACAAACGCATCTCCACCCCTATCTCAGACCATTACCCCATCGTGACCGATTTGCGATTCATGGATTAGTACCACCCTTCCCAAAAACAGTTTCGACGTGACACAGAAAGAACGATACACCCGTCTGATAGCCTATTTTGAGGAGGCCCGGCCCACGGCCCAATCGGAGCTGCACTATGAGAACCCGTTCCAGCTGCTGGTGGCCGTGATCCTCTCGGCGCAGTGTACGGACAAACGGGTCAACATGACCACTCCGGCCCTCTTTGCCGCCTATCCCGACGCCGCAGCGATGGCCCAAGCCACCCCCGACGAGCTATTCGAATACATCCATTCAATCTCCTATCCCCACAACAAGAGCAAGCACCTGGCGGGCATGGCCCGCAAGCTGATGGAGGACTTTGGCGGCGAAGTGCCGAGCGATGTGGACGAGTTGCAGACCCTTCCGGGCGTGGGGCGCAAGACGGCCAACGTGATAGCCTCGGTAGTCTTCAACCTGCCCGCCTTGGCGGTGGACACCCATGTGTTCCGCGTGGCCAACCGCATCGGGCTGACGCGCAACAGCAAGACTCCCCTCCAGACCGAGCGCGAGCTGGTCAAACACATACCAGAGGAGAAAATACCCATCGCCCACCACTGGCTGATTCTGCACGGCCGCTATGTGTGCCAAGCCCGCAAGCCCCACTGCTCCGAATGCGGCCTGACGGAACTATGTTTATGGTATCAGCAATCAGCCCCTAAAAAGAACCGCCCATGCTGACACAACCCCTTTTCCTTATTGGGCTGGTGGCCATAGCCATCCCCATAGTCATCCACCTGCTACAGCTGCGCCGCTACCGCAAGGTATACTTCAGCAATGTCGATATGCTGCAGGAACTGGAGAACGAGAACCGCCGCCAGCGCAACCTGCGCCAGCTGCTCGTTTTGGCCGCCCGCATCCTGGCCATTGTATTCATCGTGCTGGCCTTCTGCCAACCTGTAATCCCGCACAAGGGGTCGACTCTGCAGTCCGGCGGCACGGTGGTGAGTGTCTATGTGGACAACTCCTACAGCATGGAGTGCGGCGGGATGGACGGCAGCCTTATCGAGACCGCCAAGCAGAAAGCCCGCGAGATTGCCGCTGCCTACGACCCCTCCGTGCCCTTGCAGCTGCTCACCAACAACGCGGCGGGAAACCAGTTCCGCTGGCTGAGCCGCGAGGAGTTTCTGAGTGCCGTGGACGATATTCAGGCCGGTGGCGCGACTGCCCTTATGGCCTCTATGGCCCTGCGGCAGCACGAATTCCTCCATTCCGCAACCGCCGCCAACCGCCACGCATATATCATCAGCGACTTTCAACGTTCCACCGCCAACTTGGCCGAATATCCCTCCGACAGTTCCATCCACACCACCTTCATCCCCCTGGGTGGAAGCTCGCTGGCCAACGTTTATCTTGACACCCTGATGTTCAACAGCCCCGCCTACTTCCAAGGGGCCACAGTGCGCGTGGAAGCACGCGTACACAACGGCGGCGACAAAGCTGTCGAAAGGCAGCCCCTGCGGCTATATGTAGGCAGCCAGCAACGGGCTGTCACCTCGGTTGACATCGCTGCCCACAGCTCCGCGACCGCCTCGCTCACATTCACCATTCAGGGCGACAGTCTGCAGCAGGGCTATGTCGAGACCACCGACTATCCCGTCACTTTCGACGACAGACTCTATTTCTCCCTGCCTGTCACTACACGGCTGCCCCTGCTGGTGGTCAGCGGCAAGAGCGAGAACCCCTATATCCGCAAGCTCTTTGCCACCGACTCGCTGACTCGCTACCTCCAAGAATCCTACAATAGCTTGGACTATACCCATCTGGCCGAAAGCCGCTTCATCATTATTGACGAAGTCCATGCCATCCCTTCAGGCCTGGCCCAGACCCTTGCACAGTTTGTCGACGACGGCGGCACACTACTGGTCATCCCCCCGCCAGACGCTGAAACCTCCTCCTACAATCAGTTTCTTGGCTCCCTCCGGGCGCCCCTGCTGGGCTACTGGCATTCAAAAGCCACCCGGGCTTTGGGGCTGCAATACGACCACGACTTGTATCGGGGGGTATTCAGCAGCCGCAATGAAGAGATGGAACTGCCCACCACCCAGGGGCATTACCTGATGCAGCAATCGGCCAACACGGTGACCCGGCAGGTAATAGCTCTCGTCGACGGAACGAACCTCCTGTCCGAGACACCCTTTGGGCAAGGACACCTGTATCTCTTCTCCACCCCCCTACGGCCCGAATTCACCGACCTGGTGCAACAAGCCCTCTTTGTCCCCACGGTATACAACATGGCCCTTTTCAGCACCCCCCAGCCACAACCCTACCACCTCCTCACCGCCTCCGACCCCATTCCCCTCCTCTCCTCCCAAACCGAACAGCAGTCCCGCAGCGTGAGCAATACCTTTCCCGCCGAGCCCCGTCTTGAATACATCCCCGACATCCGCCGCATCGGCTCGCGCAACTACATCTTCCCCCACGGGGAGATAGAGACATCCGGCAACTACCTCCTCTCCCCCGCCCCATTTGAGAGCCTGTCGTTCAACTACAGCCGAGAGGAGTCGGAGCTGGACTGCCTCTCGGCGGCCGACATCCGGCAGGCCATCCGCGACGGCGGCCTCGCCAACTGCACCATGACCCCATCGGCCTCCAAGTCCATGACCGACTATATACGCTCCCGCAACCAAGGCACCCCCCTATGGCGGTGGTGCATCGGGCTGGCCCTGCTGGCCCTGCTGGCTGAAATCATCCTCATCCGACGGTCCCGCAGCAGCCAAGCATAAACCCTTTTCAACACAACAGTATGCTAACCATTGACAATATATCCAAAACCTATGGCTCTTTCCGCGCCCTTGACGGCATCAACCTGCATGTGGGGCAGGGCAAAGTGTTCGGCCTTCTCGGCCCCAACGGAGCGGGCAAAACCACCCTTATCCGCATCATCAACCACATCATCGCACCTGACAGCGGAAGCATCCTCTTCAGCGGACACCCCATGACGGCGGAGGACGTGGCGCAGATAGGCTATCTGCCCGAAGAGCGGGGTCTATACAAAAAAATGCGGGTGGGCGAACAGGCAGTCTACCTGGCTCGTCTCAAAGGCCTCGACAAAACCACCGCCGAACAACGGCTCCACCAGTGGTTCGGCCGGCTGGAGATTGACTCGTGGTGGAACCGCCGGGTCGAAGAACTTTCCAAAGGCATGCAACAGAAGGTGCAGTTTGTCGTCACCGTTCTGCACAATCCCGCTCTGTTGATACTCGACGAACCTTTCAGTGGCTTTGACCCCGTCAATGCCGACCTCCTGAAGCGAGAAATCCTCCGTCTCAAAGAGCAAGGCACCACCATCATCTTCTCCACCCACAACATGCCCTCGGCCGAGGAGCTTTGCGACGACATAGCCCTTATCCACCACGCACGCGTCATGCTGTGTGGCCCCCTGGCCGACATCAAAGCCAGCCATCAAGGGCTTCCACTCGACCGCATCTTCATCAACACTGTCCAAAACTGATTCCCCTTCCCCGCCCAAAAACCTTTAACCCACAACCTTCAATCCATCATTCATGAACAAGATACCCCTCGTCATACAGCGCGAATACCTCACCCGCGTCAAGAAGCCCTCCTTTTGGATACTCACCATCGTTGTGCCCGTCCTGCTGGCCGTGGTCTATGCCATCCCCATCATTCTGGCCTCGCGCCCGCTGGAACACGCACACGTGCTGGTTGTCGATGACACAGGACTCTTCCAAGACCAGTTCCGTTCAAGCCGCGACATTACCTACCACGGAGCCGGCAGCATCGACTACGCACGACGGCAGCTTCAGCAACACGACAGCCTTGACGCAATCATCTACATCCCCGCCCGCGAAACCACCCTGCCCCGCGACGCATACCTCTTCTACCGCTCCGACACCCCCTCCCTCACCGTCCAGACCGATGCCCAAAACCAGCTGCAGGAAATACTCCGCAACCGCATCCTCCTCGATGTCCACGGCCTCACCCCTGACGACTATGCCCTCCTCACCTCCACCCACATCCGGCTCCGCGCACAAGACATTGAGACCGGCCGCGACGGCTTCCTTCAGGTCAAGATTGTCGTAGGCGCCCTTCTGGCCCTGCTGGTCTTCATAGCCGTCTTCATGTTCGGCTCGCAGGTAATGCGCGGCGTCATGGAAGAGAAGACCAGCCGCATTGTAGAAATCATCGTATGCAGCGTCAAGCCCTTCCAGCTCATGATGGGCAAAGTGGTGGGCATAGGCCTTGTGGGCCTTACCCAGTTTGCACTGTGGGTGCTGCTGGCCGGCGCTTTGGTCACGGGAGTCCAGCTCACCCATGCCGACCTCTTCGAACAGGCCTCCGCACGCCACAGCAAGACTGAGATTGCCACCAAAGGATCCGAAGCCACCTATCAATACCAAACCGAACAGGAGCGTGCCGCGCAGTACCAAGCCGGCCAAGGCATCGACAACAGCCTTCAGGACCTGATTGAAGGCCTCACTGGCATCAACTTTGCCATGCTCATCCTCCTCTTCCTGTTTTACTTCGTGTTCGGCTATCTGCTCTACGCCTCCCTCTTCGCCGCCGCTGGTTCGCTGGTCGACAACGAGACCGACTCGCAGCAATTCACCCTACCCCTCACCATCCCCCTGCTGCTCACCCTCCTGCTTCTTCCCTCCATGGTGGGCCAACCCTCCGGCAGTCTCAGCGTCTGGCTCTCCCTCATCCCCTTCACCTCGCCCGTAGCCATGCTGCTGCGCATTCCCTTTGGCGTCCCATTCTGGCAAGTGTTGCTCTCCATGCTGCTGCTCCTTGCCACCTTCCCCCTCTGCATCTGGGCCGCCGCCAAAGTCTACCGGTCCGCCATCCTCCGCTACGGGCAGAAAGCCTCCTGGCGCGAAGTATGGCACTTCCTCCGATCCAACACCGAAGCCCGACCGTCCGCGCACTCCTCCGCATCCCATACACAATAAAATCGCTCCCGCCACGTTAATCACAGAAACAGTCCACCATGAGAACCCCACACGACGCCCGCTACATCAACCCCTACACCGATTTCGGGTTCAAGAAACTCTTCGGCACCGAATTCAACAAAGAACTCCTTGCCGACTTCCTCAACGCTCTGTTCGAGGGCGAACAAGTCATTACCGACATCCACTACCTCAACAGCGAGCATCTTGGAGCCAATCAGGAGTCGCGCCGCGCCATTTTCGACGTCTATTGCGAGAACACCAAGGGCGAAAAGTTCATCGTCGAGATGCAGAACGTCTTCCAACAATTCTACAAAGACCGCAGCGTCTACTACGCCACCTTCCCCATCCAGGAGCAGGCCGACAAAGGCGACCAGTGGGACTTCCGCCTCAACCGCGTATACACCGTCGGCATACTCAACTTCGTCTTCCCCGACGACGAATACAGTCCCGAATGCATGCACCACACAGTCAAGCTCATGGATGTCGACGACAAGCACGTCTTCTTCGACAAGCTCACCTTCATCTATCTCGAAATGCCCAAATTCAAAAAGAAGGTCAACGAACTTGTCACCCCTCTCGACAAATGGCTGTTCGTGCTCAGCAACCTCTCCAAGCTCATGGAGCGGCCCCCCGAACTGCAGGGCCGCATCTTCACACGCCTGTTCGAGCAAGCCGAAATCTCACGCTTCACCCCCGAAGAACAGCGAGCCTACTATGACAATTTCAAGGCCTGGAACGATATCAACAATGCCGTCCTCACAGCCCGCCGCGAAGGCCACGACGAAGGCCACGAGGAAGGAAGGGAACAAGGCCGCAACGAGAAAGCCCGTGAAATAGCCCGCAACCTGAAGAACGCCAACCTCCCTGTGACCGACATCGCACAAGCCACAGGCCTCTCTCCCAAAGAGATTGATAGCTTATAGCCTGCAACGGTAACTGAAACAACACTCTGCAACATGAAAAGACTTATTGCCCCAGTTCTTCTTACCGCCTATTTCATCCTCTCAGCAGCCCTCACACCAGCCACCGCCCAGACCGAACAACGCACCTGGGACCAGGGCCCTCTCACTTGGGGCGACTTCACCCTCATGCCCGCTGCCGGTGCAGAACCATCATTGCTGCAATACGAACTCGGCTACGCTCCCGTCCACGACACCATCGACGGCATCCTGTCGCACTACTACCTTGCCACTGCGTGCATGATTCCCGGATCGTCGTGGGTATCCGCCAACCACCGCACACCCGAACTGCTGCGCTACCACCAAGTGGTATTCGACATGCTTGAAGTGGAGCGCCGCACCCTGCAACGGGCGCTCAACACTGCCGACGAACCCCGTGCCTTCCAAAACATACTCTATGCCGCCAGCGACAGGCTCAACACCCGCATAGCCGGTTTCCGCAGCCGCACGCACGACGGCGCCGACACCACCGACCTCGCCGCCTTCGAGCAACAGGTGCGCCACGAGCTTGCCCTGCTCCCGGCCACCTACCGACCAGCCTACACACCCCATCCCTTTGGCTACAGCGCTTACTTCTCGCTGGGCGCAGACTGTCCCTTCGGCACCATGGGCGGGGACTTCAAACCCGGATTCGCCATCGGCTATGGATTCGACTTCACCTGGAAACGCCATCTTTTCAATATCGAAGGCATCATGAGCCACCACGAAGCGCGCAAGCAACTGGCCCTCTACTCCGACGGCCAGGAAAGCCAAGCCCTCCACAACTTCACCGATGGCCAAGCCTACCTCCTCGCCAACTACAATATCGGCTACGGCCTCCTGCTTATCGACAACACCCATATACAGCTGGCGCCCCTTGCCGCCCTCAGCATACGCCAGCTCAGCACCCTCCGCAACCAAGCCGACCGCTTTTCCTATACCCGCCTCGAACCCGCCATAGGACTCATGTTCCGCCACCACTTCTGGCAGCAGAACCCCTTCCCGCACTACAGCGCCCTCTTCGGCAGCCGGCGCATCGCCGAGCGCAACCGCCTATCGCTACACAGCAAAGTGATGCTCTCATACACTTCATTCCCCCGCATCGAGGGCAGCCCCGCCGGACTCTGCCTCATGGCGCACGTGGGCATCGCCTTCGGCGGCCGCTACCTCATTGTCGATTAATCCGCCCTTCCTCCAATAATCCGACACTCGTTCCACCCTCCCACTACGGCATTTCAATATGCACTGGATGAGAAACATGTGCAGCACAGCCGGAACTGGAGGGCAAGGCGGGCGAAGTTAGAGACAATAAAACAATATCCATCAGACCCTTAACATCCCCAATGTTGAAAAACTTGATTTTTTTTCATTCAATTAAAAAAAAAGTTGTATCTTTACAACCAGTAAAAAATGAAAGAAAAACGTTGGATATTAAGGAAAGATTATGACAAAGAGGTAGTTAAAAAACTTGCGGAAGCATTAGGAGTTGATGAAATTATCGCCACGTTACTGGTTGAACGTGGAGTTACGACATTCGAAGAGGCACGGTGTTTCTTCCGACCAAGCTTAGACCAGTTGCATGATCCTTTCCTCATGAAGGATATGGACCGCGCCATAGCTCGTATCAACGAGGCGGTCCGCCGTCGCGAGCGCATCCTCATCTATGGGGACTACGACGTGGACGGCACATCGGCTGTTGCCCTGGTGTACTCCTACCTCAGTACATTCCACCGCAACATAGATTTTTATATACCCGACCGCGACAGCGAGGGGTATGGCATTTCGTTCCAAGGCATTGACTTCGCCCGCGACACGGGTGTCAAACTGGTCATCGCCCTCGACTGCGGCATCAAGGCCATCGAGCAGGTGGAATATGCCCGCTCGCTGGGCATCGACTTCATCATCGGCGACCACCACCTGCCCGACGGTGCCAACATTCCCGCCGCCGTGGCCGTGCTCGACCCCAAGCGCGAGGACTGCCCCTACCCCTACAAGGAGCTGTCGGGATGCGGCATCGGATTCAAGATTGTCGAAGCCCACCAGGAGCAACGCATGGGTGTGCGCCTCTGCGACCCGCCTGAACGGCTGGACGACGCACGGCGCGAGAAGCGCGACGCGCTGCAGCTGCGTCTGCTCAAATACCTCGACCTCGTAGCCGTGAGCATCGCCTCCGACATCGTGCCCATCATGGGCGAGAACCGAGTGCTGGCCGCATACGGACTCAAAGTCATCAATACCCATCCCCGACCCGGCATCGAGGCCATTCTGCGTTACGGCCATGTCGACCGCCGGCCAGCCAACCAGCCCGTTGCGCCTAACCCCACCACCCAGTCCACCCAACAGGCGGGCTACTTCGAGAAGGAACTCAACATCACCGACCTCGTGTTCCTGGTGGGTCCCCGCATCAACGCCGCCGGACGCATCCGCAGCGCCTTCGACTCTGTGCGCCTGCTGCTGAGCGACAACGCCGCACAGGCCGAGATGCTGGCCAAGGAAATCGACGAGTTCAACCGCCAGCGCAAAGACCTCGACAGCTCGGCCACCGAAGAGGCCAAGCGGCGCATAGAGAGCAACCCCGTCATGCGGGGGCGCAAAAGCATCGTCCTCTTCGACGAAAGCTGGCACAAGGGTGTGGTGGGCATCGTGGCCTCGCGGCTGGTGGAAGCCTACTACAAGCCCACTGTCATCTTCACCCGCTCCACCGACGACCTCTTCACCGGTTCGGCACGCAGCATCAAGGAGTTCGACGTACACGCCGCTCTCGAACAGTGCAGCGACCTGCTCGAGCATTTCGGCGGCCACCGCTGCGCCGCCGGAGTATCCGTCAAGCCCGAAAACCTCGACGCTTTCATCCTCCGCTTCGAGGAGGTGGTGAACCAAAACCTGCCCAAAGAAAGCATGGTGCCAGAGATTGAAATCGATGCCGAGATAGACTTCGGCCGTCACATCACCCCCAAATTCCTCCGCATCCTCAAGCAGTTCGGACCCTTTGGACCGGAGAACAACGTACCAGTGTTCATGTCGCACAGTTTGGTCGACACGGGCTATCCCCGCGTGGTGGGCACCAACCACCTCAAGTTCAACGTCATCTCATTGCTGTCGCGCTCCAAAACCTTCCCCGCCATAGGCTTCCAGCTGGGGCATTGCTACCCCCGAGTCAAACGGGGCGACCCATTCACCATCTGCTACACCCTCGAAGAGAACTACTGGAACGGCAAAACCGAGATACAAATCAACGTCAAAGACCTCCGCTTCGACGAAGAATAAAAGCAACCTGCGAAAAACGCAGGAATTACTACAAACCCATCAAAAAACAATAACCATGGCAGACGACAAAAAAATCATATTCTCGATGGTGGGAGTGGGCAAGCTGATACCGCCCAGCCGCCAGATATTGAAGGACATCTACCTGTCTTTCTTCTACGGTGCCAAAATCGGCATCATCGGTCTTAACGGCTCCGGAAAGTCGAGCCTCCTAAAAATCATTGCCGGGGTGGACAAGGACTACCAAGGCGAGGTGGTCTTCGCACCCGGCTACAGCGTGGGATACCTGGAGCAGGAACCCAAGCTGGACGACAGCAAGACGGTCAAAGAGGTGGTGCAGGAGGCTGTGCAGCCCGTGGTGGATGCGCTGAAGGAATATGAGGAGGTGAACAACGCCTTTGCCGAGCCCGACGCCGATTTCGACAAGTTGTGCCAACGGCAGGGCGAGCTGACCGAACTGCTGGAGCAATACGACGCCTGGAATCTGGACAGCCGGCTGGAACGCGCCATGGACGCCCTGCGCTGCCCCGACGAGGACACTCCCGTCAAGAACCTCAGCGGCGGCGAGCGCCGCCGTGTGGCGCTGTGCCGTTTGCTGCTGCAAGAACCCGACATACTGCTGCTCGACGAGCCCACCAACCATCTCGACGCTGAGAGCATCGACTGGCTGGAGCAGCACCTGCGCCAATATAAAGGTACCGTCATCGCCGTCACGCACGACCGCTATTTCCTCGACAACGTGGCAGGCTGGATTCTGGAGCTGGACCGTGGCGAGGGCATCCCCTGGCAGGGCAACTACAGCAGCTGGCTGGACCAGAAGACCCAGCGGCTGGCCATGGAAGAGAAGCAGGAGAGCAAACGCCGCAAGACCCTCCAGCGCGAGCTGGAATGGGTGCGCATGGCCCCCAAGGCACGCCACGCCAAGGGCAAAGCCCGTCTGGCCGCCTACGACCGCATGATGAATGAGGATGTGAAGGAGAAAGAGCAGAACCTCGAAATATTCATCCCCAACGGCCCGCGCCTGGGCAACAAGGTGCTGGAAGTGGAGGGCGTGAGCAAGGCATACGGCGACAAACTATTGTACGAAAACCTCACCTTCAGTCTGCCACCAGCCGGAATAGTGGGCATCATCGGCCCCAACGGGTGCGGCAAAACAACCCTTTTCCGCCTTATTATGGGCTTGGAAAAGCCCGACACCGGCACTTTCACCGTGGGCGAGACTGTGAAGATAGGCTATGTGGACCAGCAGCATGTGCAGATTGACCCCGAGAAGAGTGTCTACGACGTGGTGTCCGAAGGCAACGAGCTCATCCCGATGGGTGGCCGCCTGGTGAACGCCCGCGCCTACCTGTCGCGCTTCAACTTCACCGGCACCGACCAAAGCAAGAAGGCGGGCGTGCTCAGCGGTGGCGAGCGCAACCGTCTGCACCTGGCCCTGACATTGAAGAGCGAGGCCAACGTGCTGCTCCTCGACGAGCCGACCAACGACATCGATGTCAACACCATGCGCGCCTTGGAGGAGGGCTTGGAAAACTTTGCAGGGTGCGCCGTGGTCATCAGCCACGACCGCTGGTTCCTCGACCGTATCTGCACCCATATCCTCGCCTTCGAGGGCGACTCGCAAGTCTACTTTTTCGAAGGCAGCTACAGTGAATATGAGGAGAACCGCCGCAAACGCCTCGGCGACGACACCCCCCACCGCCTGCGCTACAAGAAGCTGATGAAATAAGCAGAAAGAAGATTGTCAGCCATGCACGCAAAACCCCTCCTTACCCTCTTTGCCCTCTGGTGCGTCCTATGGGTTCCATCCCTATCTGCTCAGGAGGTAGTCGTAAACCGCGATGAGGACGGGCACATCGTAAGCTCCTCACACCGCGTGGTGGATGCTGACGACCATCTGGCCGTACTCATCACCTACACCTACGACAGCCTGGGCATTGTCGAGACCCGTATGCTGCAGAGTTATGACCGCCACGGTCGCCCCCTCCGCAAAGAAATCTACTCCGCCGACGAATACCTTCTCTACACCGAGCAGAACCGCTACGACTGCCACGGCAACCGCACCCGCTGCGTCCAGACCACCTACGACGAGGAGGGCAACCCAGCCGACAACACCTACCGCTACCGCTACACGCGCCGCCCTGACGGCTCCTACCGCCTTGTGGGCATCCGCCTCAACGGGAAGGAGGTTCCCTTTGAGGAATAAGACCCGAACCATCATCGCCATAGTAGCGATAGTGGCAGTACCCTGCCTGCTCGTCCTGCTCATGGCAAAGCATGACCAGCAAGAAGAACTCGTGGCACAGCAAATAGCCGACACGATAGCCCAAAATGTCTATTTTGAAGGCGACCTAATTTCCTCGGCTGATTACAACCACTCTACGGTGCTGTGCATCAAGGTCGACACTGCCAGCGTCGACTCCTTCTACCACTTCAGTCGCCCGCTGGCTCTCCGTCTTGCCAAAGGCGTGGCCGCAATGCCCATCGGGATGAGCGACAAGCATGATTCAGCCTGGCTTTTCAAAACCAAAGCCCAAAGGATTATCGTAAACAAAAACCACTCGGGACAAACCCAGTTTGTGAAAGGCACCGACACCTTGGCAGAAGACCTCTGCCTATGGCCCGCCAAACTGGAAGAGGTACACCTGCTCATTGCCTGGGAGGACGCTGTCGCCAGCCTGAAAGAACGAGAGCCAGCCCAACCCTAATCCTAAAACGCCAAAAGATGCTAACACCTCAACATTCAAACATTAACACATTCAAGCATTAACGCATTCAAAAACATGCCCGTCGACCGAAACAAAATGCTGCGCTACCAGGTACTCAACACCTGCTTTCAAGACACCTCTCGCCACTACCATATCGGCGACCTGGTGGACAGCTGCAACCGCGAGCTGCGGCGCTACGACCTTCGCGAGGTGTCCAAACGAACAGTGCAACTCGACCTGCAAACCCTTCAGGCCGAACCTTACAACGTGGAATTCGACCCCGACCTGAAAGAGCAAAACATCTATCGCTATGCCGACACCTCCTATAATCTCGAATTGTTGAAGCTGACAGCCCCCGACCGCGACGCACTGACAAGGACCATCGAAGTGCTGCGCAGACGCTACAGCGACCCCGACGAACAGAACCCCCAGTGGCAATGAATGCTCACCACCCTGCAAGCCATCGCCGACAATCGCCCTTTGGAGAGTGCCGACCCCTACGTCAGTTTCGAGAACAACGAGGCCTTTGCTGGCAATGCCCATTTTGCCACCCTGCTGGAGAGCATTATCAATCGCCATCCCGTCATTGTTCGTTACAAACCCTATTTCCAACCCGACCCAGAAGACTGGAAAACTCACCCTTATTATCTCAAGCAGTTCAACAGCCGCTGGTTCCTTTTTGCCGCAGTTGAAGGACGCGATGGCATACAGAACCTCGCCCTCGACCGCATACACAGCATCCGACAGTGGCGACACGCCTACCGTCCGCCGGAGGTTGATTTCAGCACCTTCTTCAACGACATGATTGGCGTGAGCCGCAACAACGACATGGCCGTTGAGCAGATAATCCTGCGGGTGTCGAACCAGCGTTACCCCTATGTCGAGACCAAGCCTTTCAGCGAGAATCAGCGCATCGTCGACTACGATGACCAAAGCCACACCATCACTTTCCCCATGCTGGTAAACCGCGAGCTGGTGGCCGAACTGCTCTCCTTCGGAGACGACATCGAGGTACTACAACCCCAACACCTCCGCCGGCAGATAGCCGAAATTGCCACCCAGATGCACGGCCTTTATCATTAAGAAAAAGATGGAAAAGTCGTTATATCAAAAATAATTGCTATCCTTGCAACCGCCATTAATTTAATGGCGGTTAAATTAATACCTGTTATATGAGATTCTACGATAGAGAAAAAGAGTTGGAAGTACTTCTCCAGAATTGGAACCAATCTGCTGTACATGGGATACTTACAGTACTTATCGGGAGGAGGCGTGTTGGTAAAACCACCTTGCTGACCCAAGGTGCTGATAGCTCAGATGGCTACTCTCCCATGCTCTACCTATACGTTTCCAAAGACAACGAGAAGGTACTGACAAGCAAATTTCAAGAAGCGGCTGGTCGGATGCTTGGGCTGGAAATTTACGGCCAGATGGAAACATTTGCCCAATTCTTTGAGCAACTGCTGCGCTATGGACAGCAGCACCATTTTACACTTGTGTTTGATGAGTTTCAGAATTTCGTTAAAACAAATCCAGCCATTCCAAGTCATATACAAGATTTATGGGACCGTTATCACGAGCTTTCAAAAGTCAATATGGTGGCTTGTGGCAGCATTTATAGCATGATGCACAAGATATTCGACAACGAAGACGAGCCCCTCTATGGCCGCCAAGACTGTCGAATAGTTGTGCAGCCATTCCGAATACAGGTGTTGAAACAGATTCTTGGCGACCACAACCCGCAATATACCTCCGAAGACCTGCTCTGCCTCTATGCACTAACAGGTGGCGTTGCAAAGTATGTGGCTTGGCTTATGGACAGCGGAGCCACCACTAAGACACAGATGCTCCGTTGGATTACGCAGGAGGGCTCGCCCTACCTTTCTGAGGGCTCAGAACTTATCATGTCCGAGTTTGGAAAAGACTACACCAACTATCTCAGCATTTTGCAGCTCATTGCAGCCGGCATGACAACACAAAGCGAGATAGACGATGCTATCGGGAAAAACACAGGCTCATACCTCGACAACCTTGAAAGCGATTACAACTACATCCATCGTAAGCAACCCATCTTCAACAAGCCCGGAGGTCGCAATCTGCGCTGGCAGATAGATGACAGTTTCCTTCGATTTTGGTTTCGTTTTATTCTGCGCAATCAGTCGCTTGTCGAAATGGGACGCCACGACCTCCTGTTAGAAATTGTCGAACGGGACTATGAACAGTATTCGGGCCTGGTGCTTGAACAGTATTTCCGCCAGAAATGGATGGAAGAAGAGCGTGTGACTCTTGTGGGCAATTATTGGGACCGCAAAAGAGAAAACGAGATAGACATGATTGCCCTCAACGATATCGACAAGACAGCTGTTGTGGCAGAAATCAAGCGACAGCCAAAGAAATACAATCCCGCCGAACTATCCCGAAAGGTAGCCTCATTGAGCACCCATCTGGCCAAATATAAAGTCACCCAGATAGGCCTCTCCATGGACGATATGTGAGCGAGCCTCCTTTCATGACAGTTTGAGAGTGCAATGGTTGTTCCACTAGTACAAATAAGGAAGTTTCACTGCCGAAAATTGGGAAAATAAGGAAGTTTTCGGATGTCGAAACAGGTCAAATAAGGAAGTTTCGCTGCCGAAAATAGGGAAAATAAGGAAGTTTTATATACTTTTTTTGTCCCAATAAGGAATTATTTCGTATCTTTGCAAAAAAAATTCACAGCATGTCAGTTGAAGAATTAGCCCAGATAATAGCCGACCAGCGCGAGGAAATCCTATCAGAGGATATGAGTGTTTTCTGCCATCGCGACGAAGCCTCTCAGCTGTCACACAATAGTAGTTTGGCACAGGTTGTCATTGGCGTGCGACGGAGCGGGAAATCCACCCTCTGCACTAAGTACCTAATCGATAATGCCGTCAATTGTGCATTTGTCAATTTCGACGACGAACGCTTGTCGTCGATGCAGACCGATGACCTGAACAAACTGCTCGAGGCTATCTATATTGTTTATGGCAATGTGGATTGCCTCTTCTTCGACGAGATACAGAATGTAGAATCCTGGCCACTGTTTGTCAACCGTCTGTTGCGGCAAAAAAAGCGTATATTTCTCACGGGGTCGAACTCCAAGTTGTTGTCCAACGAGCTTATCACCCATCTTACAGGCCGATACAATAAGGTGGAGCTTTATCCTTTTTCTTTTTCCGACTATTGCCGCATGGGCGGCGTAGATGTCGCTTCCATCACCACCAAAGCCGAGGGCATGCGGCAAAACGCACTGCACAAATACCTTCATGTAGGCGGTTTCCCCGAATTGCAGAACGAGAGCAACCCCAAAAACTATATCGACGGTTTGTTTAATGCAATCATCCGCAACGACATCGCCCGGCGTTTCCGTATTCGTCAAGTAGATCAGCTTGCCAAGGTGGCCGCTTATCTCGCCGACAACTTTGCACAAGAATTTTCGGCCACAGCCATTGCTAAGTTGTTCGGTATCTCCAACCATACAGCCGAGAAATATTTCGGCTACTTGAAAGAGGCATTCTTGTTTGTTGGGGTAAGGAAGTTCTCCTACAAGGCGAGCGAACGCCTTCGCAACGAGAAATGCTATGTGGTGGACGTGGCTTTGTCCACCGAGCGCAACGACACCTTCTCGCTCGAAAATCTCGGATGGCGTTTAGAGAATGTGGTGTGCATCGAACTCCTGCGCCGTTATCACCACCAGTATGCCGAGATATTCTACTATAAGGAGAAATCCTTCGAGATTGATTTCTTAGTGGCTAAGAACGGAATCGTGCAGGAGTTGATACAAGTCAGTTACAACGTCACTTCCGAAAGGACGCGCCAACGCGAGATCAACGCCCTGCTGCGAGGCGCCAAAAAGTTCAACTGCCGTAACCTCACGCTAATTACCTTCAGTACTGAGCAAACAGTTGAAAAAGACAACGAAACCATCCACGTACTCCCCGCTACCAAATGGCTGTTGGGGGCAAAATAGTACGACCACAGGGTGCAACTGAACAACTTGATGAGATTAAAGGAAACAGAAAACACCGAAAAATAGACAGAAAAACCACCGCGCAATAAGATTGCACTTCGAGGGTGTAATTTTGCAGCCGAAAACGAAACAGAAATACCACAAGAAAATGAAAAATACGAATCCGATATTTAGCCTGAAAAACTTTCGTTCCTTTGGTGAAGAAAATGCTGATTTCGAATTAGCCCCCCCCCATAACTGTGCTGACAAGACCTCTTTGGTAAAGGCATTCTGCTGCTTTCAAGACACCCTATAATAACAGGGTTAAGTAGAGAAATAATATCTTATATTGATTTAGAATAAATATGGCAATCTTTTATCCTAACATAGAAAAAATTAAACTATTTCGAGTACAACCAACAGAAGGAGAATGGGCTTTGCTGTTTTTTTTAGGCAATCTATTGGATGATTCGTATGAGGTATACTTCAACCCATACCTCAACGGAGACAGACCTGATGTATTGATAATGCGTGAAGGTAATGGCGTAATGGTAATTGAGGTTAAGGATTGGAATCTTAATAATTTCGCATTGGATGACAAAAAGAGGTGGATATATACCCCAAACAAATCTGTAGTAAAATCCCCCATTGACCAGGTGCTAAAGTACAAAAGCAACCTATTCGACTTACATGTTGACAAATTACTGGAAAAGAAGATTCACGATATAAGACATTTTCGGATTGTATCTTGTGCTGTGTACTTTCATTGCGCAAGCCAATATAAGGTTGAGAATCTTCTTATTGAACCATATAAGAAAGAGCGGAAATATCAAGATTTCTTAAAATACAATGTGGATTTATTCGGGAATGACGGATTGGAAGAAGAGCGTTTCAAGAATATACTAAAAGACCGCTATTTAAGCAAAGAACAACAGTCCTTTCTTTTCACTAGAGATTTATATGATAACTTTAAAAGAATCCTTGCCCCTACTCTTCACATGCAAGCAGCAGGAGTACCCTACATTTACTCGAAAAAACAAAAGGAAATCATTTATTCAGATGTTTTAGAACAGAGAGTAAGAGGAGTATTTGGATCAGGCAAAACAACCGTGTTGGCTGCACGGGCAGTCCAAGCGTATAAACATGCATTGAACAGAAACAACAACCCCCGTATTCTGATACTTACATATAATATCACCCTAAAAAATTATATACATGACAAACTGATGAATGTTGATGAAATATTTCCCATGGAGAATTTCATTGTTATTAATTATCATCAGTTTATTAATGCGGAGTTGAATAATCTAAATGTAGAGATAATAGTACCCGAAGACATTCCTGAAAGCAATATCGGAGATTATTTAGACCAGAACTATTACTCAAATATATCCCTTTTTGATAATCTTAAAAATGAGATTGTAAAATACGATGCCGTTTTCATAGATGAGATTCAAGATTACCACCGTCCCTGGATGGAAATCATAAAAAAATATTTCCGTGACCCGAATGGAGATTACGTTCTCTTTGGAGATGTTAAACAGAACATCTATAGACAGCCAATAGAACAAAAGGATGTTGTAACAAACGTCCGGGGAGTCAAAGAGCTAAAACAATGTTTTCGTTCAGGTTTCAAAGTAAGGGATCTGGCTCAATCTTTTCAGCATAATATTTTTGGAGAAAAATATGACATCGATGATTTTTCAGAAAATGGGAAATACAATTTTTTAGGTCAACAATTTGACAAAGAAGGCTATATAAATTATATGTATCTTAAAGGTGATAATATTGTTCCTGCGTTATACACTATTATTCGAGAAAACATTAAAAATCATAATAATAACATATCTCCAAATGACATTACAATTCTAGGCTACACTGCATGGCTATTACATCTATTTGATTGCTATTATCGATACGCTTCACGAGAACGAACAAGTTCAATGCTGGAAACAATAGAAGCGATGTATATGTCACAACTAAACTACATGGGGAATAATACAGAAAAAATGGGTGAGTGGTACAAGAATATATCATGTCATTTGTCGGAGAATATGTTTCCGAAGAGAGAAAAATTAGATGAACGTGAAGCAATTAAACTACGGCAACACCTGTCAAAGTTATTCACTATATACGACATGTTTGTTTTTTGGCCAGAAAAATTTAGAAACAGATTGAATGAAGAATGTGAAAAATGTGGAATTGTAAATACAAGTTTCATTGATTTTATTGAGCATTATAAAAAGGAACTGAACTCTTTCAAATCTATAGTGTATAACTATGATTATAAGAAAATTCGTGACAACAAAAAACTCCATTTTTGGATGAATTCAGGTGTCCTAAAAGTGTCAACTATTAATTCGTTCAAAGGATGGGAGAGTGAGGTTGTATTTTTAATCATTGAGCCAATATATGATCAAACAACATCTTTCAACCTTGCTTTCGACGAATTGTTGTATACAGGACTGACACGATGCAAGAGAAATCTTGTAATAGTGAATTTTGGCAATGCTGAATATGATACCAAGATAAGGCCATTAATAGAAATGGTTAAATGAGGCCTCTTGTTAGAATAGTATGGACAATGTATCTGTTGTAGCGGATGTTCGACACCGTGCCGTTGATCTGGATTTGCAATCCCGACCCATTAAGTATAAGGATTTTCAATCCGCCAAGCAACAATGTAGATGGTCATTTATAATGTACAATAAAACAGCGAACAAAACGTTATCATAATATGTCACTACCAATTAATATAGAAGACTTGTTGGGTGGTCAGATTGTCGAAGACCATAGGGTGGAGTATAAAAGGGGTTGGAACCCTGATGCTATCTACCGCACAATATGTGCGTTTGCAAATGACTTTGACGATACCTGCGGTGGATATATTGTTGTAGGTGTTGACGAAGTGAATGGACGAGCTGTACGGCCGGTGGTGGGTATCGACATCAACGAAATCGAGCCTATAGAGAAGGCCATGATAGGCTACAATAACCTTATCGTACCCTACTACCAACCGCGTGTGTACTTTGAACCAGTGGATGGGAAGATAGTTATGGTAATATGGGTGACGGCAGGGGATAGGAGACCCTATAAGGTACCTGAAAATGTTACAGCTAGAGATAGGGAAAAGAAGTCCAACTACTACATCCGATATAATTCAAGTTCGATAGTGGCCAAAGATGACTATTTGGCCGAGTTAATGAATATGGTGAACCGTGTGCCGTTTGACGACAGAGGTAATATAAAAGCTACGCCAGAGGACATTTCCATGTTATTAATCCGAGACTATCTGGCTGAAACGAAGAGCTCACTAGTTCGTGAAATGGAGCATCTGACGGCAATGCAAGTACTCGAACAAATGAACTTGCTGGAGGGACCTACTGAGCAAACTCGCATTAAGAATGTGGCACTGATGATGTTCTCATATCACCCTGAGCGATTCTTCCCCGGTACGCAGATAGATTTTGTATTTTATCCCAAAGGCAAGGATGGGGACCCTAACAATTTCACTGAGACAGAGCCGTTCAGAGGGCCAGTTCACCTAACGCTTAGGAAGGCTTTGGAGTATTTGAAGTATATGGTGATACGGAAGAATATTCACAAACCCAAACACGATGAACACTCCATAGTGACGTATAACTATCCCTATCAAGCACTTGAAGAAAGCTTGGTAAATGCGTATTATCACCGAAAATATGATGAATATCAGCCTGTAGAAGTGAACATCATGCCTGACCAAATAGAAATCATTAGCTATGGCGGTGCCGAGAGAAGTATCAAATTGGATGATTTAAGATCTGGCAGAAGAATACATGCCCGCCGATATCGAAACCCACGTTTGGGCGAGTTCTTGAAAGAACTGCATCTGACTGAGGGCAGGGGAACAGGCCTTCCAACGATTCATGAGGAACTAAAAAAGAACGGATCGCCAAATGCGATTATTGATGTAGATGACGAACATACTTATTTCATCATCCGTATCCCTTGCCACCCAGAGTTTGTATGCGAAGAACTGAGCATGGACAAAGAGGGTCATATCCTTCCTTTAGGCGAGGTATGGAATCCTGATGTCACAGATGATGTCATAGATAATGTTACAGGTAAAGTGGTTGATAATATTGATGTTATAAGCAATACTGTAGATAGTGTCATAGAAAATGTCGCAGAACATGTCACAGAAAATGTCATAGATGAGAAAGCAGCAGATAAGAGACGAAAGGAAGTTATTCGTCTGATGCGGCTTACTCCTACAGTTACGATGAATAATCTTGCTAATATGCTTCATGTATCTCTAAGAACCATATCTCGAGACATCAAACATCTTCGTGCAAATGGCAAACTAAAAAGAGAGGGTGATGATAGAAGTGGCAGATGGGTTGTAATAGAATAGGAAATCAGGTGTGTGTTATTGCCTAAATATGAGAATGTATAAATGCATGAATGTACGAATGTTAATACCGGCATTGAATAACAAATAATAATAGTAGGTGCTGTAATAGTTCATTTGCAGCCAGTCGATGACTTTCTGGTGATAGCTCTAGTAGTATATCCTCTCCCCAAAAACAATATTGAAAAAAGGTGACAATTATTCACACCAAACCATTCTTGTCTGCTAGAGGCTGTATTCGTTGCTCTGGATGACGAGAATGTGGGGTATTATCGTTGTATCAGTTTTATTAATAGGGTTATCATGTTGTTTTTCACTGATGCCAGTTTGCCGCATTGCTCCAATAGTGCCACATCGAAATGGTTGATGGCATCCATATCGAAGCGCAAGTCTTCTGCCAGCCAACCATTGAGGCTTTTGATACTGGTGGTGGCAAGCCCAGGAGTTTTTACAATAAGGTCGCACAAGGCCTTTTCAGGCGAGGCGATGAGATAGGTGTCGTTGCCCTGCGACTCCTGTCTGATGCCAAGGGGGAAATAGTTCGGTGGGCACGAGTGGTAGGAAAAGCGCCCAATCGGTGTGTCGAAACTGCGGCTATGCTTGATGGTCATCGACTGGGTTTCATACACCCGCTCGGGAATCAGCCCATAATGCCGCAAAGCCGTATGCATACTGACGTATGACGGGCCATAAATATGGTTTGCTATCAGCATGGGGATGATTGTGGCTCCATCGTCGGAACTGCGCACATAAAGTCCGCGCTTGAGCCGGATGATATGCCCCTCCTGCTCCATACGGCGTGCCTTGTCGTTGATTTGACGGGTTTCTGGGTACAACGAAGCCAGGACAGCTGACGTAAATGGAGTGTTACCAACCTGATTCAGTGTTTGTTTTGTCATTTTCCAGAGATTGTTTCAACACTGCAAATATACGAATTTCGTACAGATAAACGAGAAAAAGTCGTTTTTCTGTACGAAATTCCCCATTCTCTCCCCTCTATAATGCCATATAAAACAAAGCGTGCAAAAAGGTTGCACCCCGAAGGTGTAATTTTGCAGCCAGAAACAAACAAAAACCGACCAGATTATGGAAACAAAGAATGACACGACACAGCAGCAAACCTACACCATGGATGCCGACCAGCAGACGGCATTCAATCTGATTGAGAGTACCAACACCAGCCTCTTTATCACGGGCAAGGCGGGGACGGGCAAGTCCACTTTCATCAAGGAGATTCAGGAGCGGGTAGCCAAGAACTTCTTGGTGCTGGCCCCGACGGGCATTGCCGCCATCAATGTAGGCGGACAGACGATGCACTCTTTCTTCGGCTTCCCCTTTGAGGTGATAGGCCCTAAGACAATCATGAAGGTGTCGGAGGAGAAGCGACAATTGCTGCAGCACATTGACACCATCATCGTGGACGAGGTGTCGATGGTGCGGTGCGACATGGTGGACGGTATGGACCGCTACCTGCGCACGGCGTTCGACACCCACATGCCCTTTGGCGGCAAACAGGTGGTATTTGTGGGCGACCTGTTCCAGCTGCCGCCCGTGGTGGCCGACCCCGCCGACGAGGATATGCTCAGCCACCTGTGGGAGAAGGGCAAGCCCTACTTCTACAAGGCACATGTGCTGAAGCGGATGAACCTGCCCAAGATAGAGTTCCGCACGGTCTATCGCCAACGCGACAGCCGTTTCCTCGACGTGCTGAACCGCCTGCGCATTGACGAATGCACGCAGCAGAACCTAAACCTGATCAACCAACAGGTAAGCTTCTCCGACGACACAGAAGACTACTCGGTCATCCTATCCGCCTATCGCAAGCGGGTAGACCTGATGAACGAACAGAAACTGGCCGCGCTGGAGGGCGAGGAGTTTTGCTATACGGGCAAGGTGACAGGCAAATTCAACGCAAGAGACTTTATCGTGCCGGAGCTGCTGAAGCTGAAAGTAGGGGCACAGGTCATCTTCTGCAAGAACATTTCGCGCAGCTGCGTGAACGGCACGATTGCAAAAGTGTCGAGCCTGAGCGAGGACACCATCACCGTGACCCTGAAGGACGGCACCGAGGTGAACGTGGGGCAGACCGTGTGGGAAAGCTTTGAGCGGGTGTATGACCGAGAGACGAAACAGATGAAGTCGGAGGTGGTGGGCACCTTCACCCAATACCCGTTGAAGCTGGCATGGGCCATCACGATCCACAAGTCGCAGGGCATGACCTTCGACCGCATGCACTTCGACCTCAAGCGCGGACTCTTTACATCGGGACAGGCATACGTGGCCATCAGCCGGATGCGCTCGTTGGAGGGGCTGACGCTGAGCAACCCCTTGATGCAGCACCACATCATCCTCGACCCCGAAATCAAGGCTTTCGCCAACTCCTACAACGACACCGCTCTGATTGACGACGAAATGGAGATTGGGGAAAGAATATACAGCTGCCTGAGAAACAAGGACTACGACGGCGCTGCGCACACCTGCCTGACTTACGTGGTGGAGAAGTGCCACAAGGGCGACTACCGCAACGCGGCACTACTTGCCAAACGCATGTTCGACGTGATGCTGGACGACGATTGCCTGATGGGAGAGACCGAGGGCGTGGCACTGCTGAAGGACAGCAACATGACGTGCGACTTCCTGAACGCTGTGTTGTGCCTCTATGGGAGGCGGTATGAGGAAGCCATCGGCTATGCCGACTTGGTGCTGGGCCGAAGGACATGCTTGGAGGCCATGTTCATCAAGGAGCGCGCCCTGTATGAGCTGGAGCGGTATGACGAAGCCTACGACATGGACTACCAAATCATCCTGGCCGCCAACGACTCGGACGACAGGAAGGGCATCGACAAGAAACAACTACTGCTGGAGGCGAGAATCAACACCCATGTCGGCAACCCGAATACGACCGTCTGCAAGAAGCTCATAAAGATATGCCCCGAATGCCTGTCGGCGTATATCATTTTGAGGGCGGAGGCGCGGAAGAACGGGAAAGCTCTGGATACCAATGAGGACAGCGAGAACGATGAGAACGAGCGCCTTGTGCTGGCGTTCAACGACGGCACGCTGTCTGACGAAGACTTCCTGAAACTCCTAAGCACGACACCGAAAAGCAGCAAAGCTTTCAGTCGGCTGAGCCGACGTTCCTGCACGATTGCCTGACCCTCGGCGGAGGGAGCGGCGGGTGCCTAACGGGGCGTGCCGGCAGTGGCGAGGTAGCGCTCGGCACGGAGGGCGACGTTGCGGCGGAGGGCCTGCCTGTAGAGGGAAATCTCGAGGCTGTGGTAGTTGCCTTCGCGGCCGATGAGGGGCAGGATATAGTCGGTGCGGGTGTAGCCGCCGAGGTGGAGCAGAAGCGACGCGGTGTCGAGGGCGACGGTGAGCGTGTCGGGCGAGAGGGGACTGACAAACCGTGCGGGCGTGGCATCGGTGTGCCAGTTGACGGGGTTGATAGCCATGCGGTTGCCACGGCTAATCATGGGGATGGCACAACTGTTGTCGCGCACAGAGTTGTAGCACACCGTGACGCCGAGGTCAGCGCTGTCCTTGGCCGCACGCAGGTAGGGGCTACGAGCAATGTCAGCGTCGGTGACGCGCCAACCGATGACGTATGCGGCCACCATGCGGCTATAGTCGGCCGAGTCGAGACGCTCCATCAGGTCCACCACGGCGGCAGCCCCCTGGCTGAAACCCGCAAGGATGAACGGCCTCCCCTGGTTGAGGTGGGCCAAATAATAGGCAAAAGCGCGGCGCACATCGGTCAGGGCAAGGGGCAACCGACTGTCGACAAGACTATCGGAAGCAAAAGTCTGAAGGGTGCACTGGCGGTAGTAAGGCGAATAGAAATTGAAGTTGCCGCAAAGGATGTCGTCCACTCCCTTCATCTCGCCGTAGAGGAGGGCGCGGATGCTGTCGTTGTAAGTGTCGGCAAAGTGGCAAGGTTGCGCGCCGAGAGTATAGTCGCCGGTCTCGGTGGAGATGATGTAGAAAATGTCGACCGGGGCGTTTCGGTCGGCCACATACCACTGCGTGGCATCCGAATAGGCGGGCGGCCCCGGAACCACCGCGACGGGACGAACCGACTGTGACTTGCGGCAAGAGACTGCCACTACGGAGGTCAGTGCAAGCAGCGAAACAGCAAAAAGGCTTGCAAAAGAACGTTTTATAGCCATAACCTGTTGTATTGTTGATAATGCAAAGATACTGTTTTTTTTGTAATTGATGAAAGGAGAATAGCCCAATCCCCCATTCTCCAACCGCTCTATTGCAGAGCACGACTGCTTTCTGCCAACCATTCTCGGTGTCGCATCCCCTTGGAACGGAGGTAAGTATGCGTTTCGACAACCCTGCACCGTGCCATCTGAGACTACTGATACTCAACCGCTTCAAACTTGGTAAAAAAGCAGCCCGGCACAGGAACCATCGTCTCGCCATTCTCGGAAGCCATTTATTTTCTATTTCGTTTCTTGTTTGTTTCTACTTGGTTTCTACTTTGTTTATCAGAAAGAATATATGGAGTGGTGAAAAGGAACGGACGTGGTGCAGAAGGAGGGGGTAGGCGGCCCGGGTGCAGAGCCGTTGCAGAAGGGGGTGCGGCGGGTCATTTTTTTTGAGATTGCGGATTGTCGCTGTGTGGATTTTTTTGTGTATATTTGCAACATAGATTGTTGAACGCTTTTATTATATACTGATATGAATTTCACCCACTTGCATGTTCACTCACACTACTCGATGCTTGACGGCATGTCGAAGATTGGCGACTTGATCAAAAAGGCCAAAAAGAACGGCATGTATGCCATGGCCTTGACCGACCACGGCAACATGTTCGGCATCAAGGATTTTGTCGACACCATTGAGAAGGAGAACGGCAAGGTGAAGGACCAGATAAAGGAGCAGGAGGCGGTGCTGAAGAACGACGGCGCCACCCCCGAAGAGAAGCAGGAGGCAGAGTACAAGATAGAGCAACTGCGGGGACAACTGTTCAAACCCATCATCGGCACGGAGGCCTACTGCGCCCGCCGCACGCTGTATGACAAGGATAAGGACGTGAAGGAGATAAACCCTGAGACGGGACGCGACCGCATTGTGGACAGCAGTGGCTACCACCTCATCCTGCTGGCCAAGAATCTGAAGGGTTACCACTCGCTCTGCAAGCTGGCCTCGATAGCCTATACCGACGGTTTCTACAGCCGTCCGAGAATTGACCATAATGTGCTGGAGCAGTACCACGAGGGGCTGATTGTGTGCTCGGCCTGCCTGGGCGGCGAGATTCCGCAGCTGATTATGAAGGGCGACCTCGAGGGGGCGGAGCGGGCTGTGCTGTGGTTCAAGCGAGTGTTCGGCGATGACTACTACATCGAGCTGCAGCGCCACCGGACCGACAAGCCCAACGCCAACCGGCAGACCTTTGCCATGCAGGAGAAGGTGAACCCGGTGCTGATAGAGCTGGCGCGGAAGCACAACATAAAGCTGGTGGCCACCAACGATGTGCATTTTGTGGAGGAGGAACACGGCGAGGCCCACGACCACCTGATTTGCTTGGCCACACAGAAGGACTATGCCGACCCCGACCGTCTGCACTACACGAAGCAGGAGTGGCTGAAAACCCCTGACGAGATGGCGGCGATTTTTGCCGACCTGCCCGAAGCGCTGGAGAACACTATGGAGGTGGCCGACAAGGTGGAGGTGTACAGCATCAACAGCGACCCTATCATGCCGATGTTTGACATACCGGCCAGTTTCGGCAGCGAGGCGGAGTACCGCAGCCGCATCACGGAGAAAGAGCTTTTCGATGAGTTTACGCAGAACGAGAAGCACGAGGTGGTGTTGAGCCAGGCCGATGCCGAAAAGAAAATAAAGAAGCTTGGAGGCTACAACAAGCTGTACCGCATAAAGTTCGAGGCCGACTACCTGGAGCGGCTGGTGTGGGAGGGAGCCCGGAAACGCTATTTGGCCGACCACACGGAGTTGTCCGCCACCTCGGACCCGATGGCCATCAAGGCCGCCCTCACCGACGAGCAGCGGGAGCGTATCGTCTTCGAGCTGCACACCATCAAGACGATGGGATTCCCGGGCTATTTCCTCATCGTGGCCGACTATATCCGCGGGGCGCGCGAGGAGCTGGGCGTGAGCGTGGGTCCGGGACGTGGCTCGGCGGCCGGCAGCGTGGTGGCCTACTGCTTGTGGATTACCGACATCGACCCGCTGAAGTATGACCTCCTGTTTGAGCGTTTCCTCAATCCGGACCGCATATCGCTGCCCGATATCGACGTGGACTTTGACGATGCTGGCCGCGGCCGGGTGCTGGACTGGATTACGGAGAAGTACGGCAAGGAGAAGGTGGCCCACATCATCACCTACGGCACCATGGCCACCAAGAGCGCCATTGCCGACGTGGGACGCGTGGAGAAGATAGACCTCCCCACCGTCAACAAGCTCAAGGAGTATATACCTGACCGCTCCTTCCCCGACAATATCAAGGACGAGAAAGGCAAGTCGCCCAAAGTGAACCTGGTGAACTGCTACAAGTATGTGCCCGAGCTGCGCCACATAATGGAAGACCCCGGCAACGACGAGCTGAAAAACATGCTCACCTATGCCGCCGAGCTGGAGGACACAAACCGCCAGGTGGGCATCCACGCCTGCGGCGTGATTATCGGCGCCGACGACTTGACGAACATAGCCCCCGTGTGCACCATCTATGACAAGGAGTCGAAACAGGATGTGCTGGTGACACAGTATGACGGCCATGTGGTGGAGACGGTGGGACTGATCAAGATGGACTTCCTTGGACTGAAGAACCTCACCATCATCAAGAACGCCCTGAAGATGATCAAGAAGAACCACGATGTGGACATCGACATTGACCATCTGCCTATCGACGACGAGGCCACCTACAAACTCTTCTGCGAGGGCAACACGGTGGGGACGTTCCAGTTTGAGTCGGCCGGCATGCAGAAGTACTTGCGCGAGCTGGAGCCCCATGTGTTTGAGGACCTCATAGCCATGAACGCCCTCTACCGTCCGGGCCCAATGGATTATATACCCGACTTTATCGACCGCAAGCAGGGCCGCAAACCCATCGAGTATGACATTCCCTGCATGGAGAAATACCTGAAGGACACCTACGGAATCACCGTCTACCAGGAGCAGGTGATGCTTCTGAGCCGCCAGCTGGCCGGCTTCACCCGCGGCCAGAGCGACACCCTGCGCAAAGCCATGGGCAAAAAGCAGATTGAGAAGATGAACGAACTGGAGGTGCTCTTCTACAAAGGCGGCGAGGCCAACGGCCACCCCAAGGACAAGTTGCACAAGATATGGGAGGACTGGAAGAAATTTGCCTCCTATGCCTTCAACAAGTCGCACGCCACCTGCTACTCATGGGTGGCCTACCAGACGGCCTATCTCAAAGCCCACTACCCTGCCGAGTATATGGCCGCCGTGATGACCAGTGGCCAGAGCGATATAAAGCGCACCACCGAGTTGATGGACGACTGCCGCAGGCATGGCCTCGAAATCCTGCCGCCGTCCATCAACGAGTCGGACATGGACTTCTCCGTCAACAGCAAGGGTCAGATACGATTCGGGCTGCAGGCCATCAGCGGCATGGGCGAGGCAGCAGCCGACGCCATCATCTCCGAGCGCGAGAAGCACGGCCCCTATACCGACATCTTCGACCTGCTGGAGCGGGTGGACATCCGCTCCGTCAACCGCAAGAATATTGAAGTCCTTGTCAAGGCTGGCGCCTTCGACGGCATCGGGCCTATGCACCGCGCCCAGTATTTCTACCGCGAGGGCAACATCCCGACAGCCCCCACTTATCTCGAAAAACTGATGCGCTGGGCACTACACAACCGCCAGAATGCTGACACTGCCCAGATGTCTATCTTCGACATGAGCGACGAAATCAAGCAGGACTCCCACCCGGATATACCCCAGTGCGAGGAATGGAGCGTGGTGGAACGCTGCCGCGAGGAGTTCAGCGTGATTGGGCTTTACCTCAGCGGCCATCCACTCGACGACTACCGTTTCGAGATGACCCATTTCACCAACACGCAGTGTGCCGAGCTGGCTGACCCCTCTTCGCTCATAGGAAAAGAGCTCCGCTTTGGCGGCATCGTGACCGACGCCAAAAGCGGCATATCACCCAAGAACGGCGACCCATACGGCATCCTGACCGTCGAGGACTACAGCGGAGCCTACAACTTGCGCCTCTTCAAAGGCGAATATCTCAAATTCAAGAGCTTCTTTGAGAAAGACCAATTCATATTCATCCAAGGAGCTTTCCGCCAATTCTCGCGCCAACTGGAAGACGGCACCATGTATCAATCAAAGCCCACGCTGAAAATCTCCAGCATCACACTGCTCAGCGAGGTGCTTGAACACAAGACCAAACTCATCCGCTTCACTATCAATCTGGCCGATATATCCGACCCCTTCTGCCGTGAGCTGCAAAGCTTGGCCAAGAAACACAAGGGCAAGACCCCCATGGAAGCCATGGTAATAGACCCATCCAGCGGGTTGCACCTCACCATGAAGACACGCGACCTCCTTGTCAACCCACGCGACATGCTGCTGGCCCTTTCGCAGATGCCTAACCTGACCGATGTAAAACCATTGGCCGCCACATTCTAACACATATACTGCCATGTTACTCAACACCCCCGTCGCCATCGGCACCACAACCCTCAGCATCAGCCACGGTACCCCTCTTATTACCTTCGGCTCCTGCTTTGCCGACCATATTGGACTCAAACTCCAGGCGGCGGGGCATGACATTGTCTGCAACCCCTTCGGCACCCTCTATAATCCCTACTCTATCGCCCTGGCCCTCACCCATGCCCTGGACGACCGCGAAATCGATGCCTCCTGGACCATCCAGTGCCAAGGCGTGTGGCACTCGTGGATGCACCACAGCCGCTTCTCCCACCCAGACCGCAACATCTGTCTGCAAAACTGCAACCAAGCTATCCACCTTGCACACGGGCAAATGCAGAAACGCCCCGTCCTGCTCATCACTTTCGGCACGGCCTATGTATATACCCTCGCCTCCGGCCCCTGCCAGGGGCGCATCGTGGCCAACTGCCACAAAGTGCCGCCCCAACACTTCACCCGCTCGCGACTCACCGTGGCCCAGATTGTCGACATCTGGCTGCCGCTGCTTCACCGGCTGGCGGAACTTGGCTGCCCCGTGGTCTTCACCGTCAGCCCCATCCGCCACCTGGCCGACGGCCTACACGCCAACCAGCTGAGCAAAAGCACCCTCCTGCTGGCTGTAGATGCCTTGCTGACCAACAAGGCTCCCTGCACGTCCACAGCCCCATTCGAATACTTCCCCGCCTATGAAATACTCAACGACCAACTGCGCGACTACCGATACTATGCCCGCGACATGTGCCACCCCTCCGATCTGGCTGTCGACATCGTGTGGCAGCACTTCCAAGACACCTACATGTCCCCTTCTACCCAACAGCAAAACATACTGCACACCAAAGCCGCCTTGCGCACCGCGCACCGCCCCATCATAAACAACACAAAAAAACAAAAACAAACCGACACACTATGAGCAAACCCAACATCGCCCTCGTTATGGGAGGCTATTCAGGCGAACATGACATCTCCATCCTCAGCGGATGCCAAGTATACGACAGCCTCGACCACCAGAAATACAATATCTACAAAATCGTAGTTGACCGCCACGAATGGTACTGCCTGGGCGACGACGGCCAACACGTCCCCGTCAACCGCCACAACTTCACCATCCCCGGAGTCGACCGTTTCCAGCTCGCCTTTATCATCATCCACGGCAACCCCGGCGAGAACGGAGTGCTGCAAGGCTACTTCGATTCCCTCGGCATCCCCTACACCACCAGCGGCTACTATACCTCTGCCCTCACGTTCCACAAAGGCTATTGCAACCCAGTGGTCAAAAGCTTCGGCTTAGTGAACGTGGCTCCCTCTGTTCTTCTCTACGACATGAGCCAGGCCTCGCTCGACAAAATCGACGCCGCCAACCTCACCTATCCCCTCTTTGTGAAACCCGCAGCAGGAGGCAGCAGTGTGGCCACCACCAAAGTCAAACAACCAGACCAGCTCCTGCCTGCCATCGAACAGGCTTTTACCGAGGACAGCCAGGTGCTTGTCGAACAATGCATCAATGGCCGTGAGTTCGACTGCGGTGTCTTCCGCACCAAGACTGAGAAACTCGTCTTCCCGATCACTGAGATTATCCCCTTAAATGGCCACGAGTTTTTCGACTACCAAGCCAAATATGAAGGCTTCAGCAACGAGGTGACCCCTGCACAATGCCCAGACACCCTCACCCGCCAAATACAGGACACCTCCGCTCAACTCTACGACCTGCTGAACTGCCGCGGCATTGTACGCTTTGACTACATCTACGACACCCAGAATAGCCAACTCTACTTCCTCGAAGTCAACACTATCCCTGGCCAGAGTGCTGAAAGTATCGTCCCCAAACAAGCCCGGGCCATGGGCATCAGCACCTCGCAACTTTACCAACTCGTCATCGACAGCAGCCTATGAACTCCTCCTTGCCCTTCCGCTCTCCCCCCTGTCGGCCACGGTCTTTCGCCCGCCTTTGCCGCTGCTTGCCCATTATTCTCACCCTCGCGGCAACAGCACCGCTGCACGCCCAGCGCCCCTGCTACGACACTGTGGTACGCATATTCGACACAATCTGCGAAGGCGACTCACTCATCTACCGTGACCGCGTACTGAGTCATCCGGGCCTTTACTTTGACACCGTACCCCGAACCGACACTCTATGTGACAGCATAATCATCCTAAAGCTCAGCGTGCTTACCATTCCAGGACACTCCATCTTCGCCCGCAAACACTGCACCCCTTTCGTAGCTTATGACCTCCTTGGGGGCTACCCCCAAATCAACTACTACCACTGGTCCGCCGAACCGCCAGACTCAACACTCAACGGCCAAGAAGACCAAAGTTGGGTGCGCGTCAACCCCCGGCAGCCCACCACCTACACCCTCATGCTCGACTACCGTGAAGACCCACCACAATGCCCCGCAACGTGCACCATCACCGTCAACCCCATCGAACCCGTAGCCGCTGCCATGCGCGTCATCCCCGACGAAATCACATACGACAACATGCACGTCATCCTTGAAGATTTCAGCACCGGCACACGCGAGAACCGCTGGGGAGGATGGGCCGGACGAAATTGGTATATCAACGGCGTCCGCCAACAACCCAACGGCGAATGGGTAGAATTCTATGGCGACCCATCCTGGGGCGATACTGTCCACATTATGATGGAAGCCTATACACCCTCCTGTCTGGACACAGCCTATCGCGACATACCCTTCCGCCGTGTCGCCCTATATATACCCAACGTCTTTACTCCCGATGCCGAAACCAACAACACCATTATACCCCACACCACAGGCATTTCCGAATTCGAAATGTGGATTTACGACCGGCGCGGGGCACTTGTCTTCCACACCGACCACCTCGGAATGGGCTGGGACGGGAAAGACACCCATGGCCAGCCCTGCCGCCCCGGCACATACGCATACCTTTGCCGTTACCGCGACAGCATTACCCCCTCTGGCTACCAATCAAAAAAAGGGACCATCACCCTGCTCCGCTAAGGTTAAAAACTTAATCCTTTGCTCAGAATTCAATGCTGCATTTCAATAGATGCACGTAGACTTGTAGTCACTGCTGATGCAGATAGGTATAATTAATGAGTCAAGCCGTTTGACAGTAGCATTAAGTTGAATCTGGGACGTATAATGTCCCAATACCGTTGGTAATGTTGATGACGCCTTTATGAAGTTATGCCCAAATATTATTATGCATCGCATGACCACGAAGCAAGGTCCATTTATGTAGAGTTCTTGGCATCCTCAGACATAGAAAGAGAAAGAGGATGCCCCAATGTGGGCATCCTCTTAGGGTAATTCAAAGTTAGAGGTTTATTCAGCCATGCAGACAAGACGGACGGCGCAACCTTGATGTTTCTGGAACTGGTTTGTAGCCATGACTTTGTTGCTACGGAAATCAAAATAGTGGGCAGAAGCATTGTCGACGGTGTTGCTCGAAGAATGCCAATACCAACCACCAACATTAACTTTGTCAACCATCTCACCTAAACGGCGACCGGCAGCAGGCAGGAAGACAGCACCGGCAGCTTCCATTGTGGCCCATTCAGCAGCATCATAAGTGTTGGCGTTGTAGCCATTACCACCACGGATGACAGTACCAGCGACAAAGGACATACCAGCAGGCAGAGTCCAGTTATCGGGGAGAAGAATCACGCCAGGAACACCGTTGATGTTGCCAACACCACGCAGTTGGTCAGCATTGGCACGACCCTGGAAGATATAACGCATCTGAGTACCGCTCAGCGAGAACCACTGGCCAGCCACGTTGCCACCATTGACAATAGCATTGGCATGACCCCAATCGTAACCAGTACCATCGATATATCTGTTATAACCAAAAGCATAGTCAGTATTGACAGTGCTGGTCATGTAGGGAACTTTGCCATCATAACCGCTGGCACCCCAACCGAACAGGTCGATAGTGGAGTTAGCGTTCGGGCTGGCATTGCCATCGCCAAGAACATCATACTGATGCTCGGCAAACTGCCAAGTGCTGGTGGCACCTACATACTGGAGGTTACCCTGAGCAAAATAGACCTGCTGGGTAGCGCTGATGGAGAAAAGACCATTGATAGCACCGGCGGGAATAACATCTTCAGCAGGGACAAAGTTGAGGCTGTTGGCATTCAGCACAATTTCGGTCACTTCGCTGCGATGGATGTTCAGGCCAAGGAAAGAGGAATTGGTGGCCTTGGTGCAGGTGCTGCCATCCTCAGCGGTGACAACGATGGTCATCGACTGATAGGTGTTGTGGGGAAGATAAAGATAGAAGTCGTGGCCGTTGGAAATGTCCTGAGGATTGGCGCAGACCAAAGAAGCGGTGTTGGTACCATTGGAAGTAAGGTTCATGGTGGGAGCCTCACCACTCATAGTGATGTTGTAGATACCGTTGACGGGGGCATCAGTGGTAACATCGATGCGGGTCACATTGACATTCTCTTTCTGAAGGGTGATTTTCAGAACACCGCAGAGGTTCCTGAAAAGGAGATCCTCAGTGGTGGAGGAAGCAAACATGGGGTTAAAGGCCAAAGAGCCATCCACGCTATTCTGAACAGCGGGAAGTTGCACGCTGTTAGAGGCAAGAGCGATATTGGCAGGGTAGATAGCGGTATAGGGGGCGTCACCGGCATTGCCGCTTACGCGTGTAAAGTTAGCAGTTGTAGCAGGGGTCTGGGGCTGAGCCTCATAAATGGCGGAACCGGCAGTGCCATAGATAGCAATCTGATCACCGGCAACCCAGTCTACTCCTTCTCCATTCAAAACGGTCTTGCTGTCCTGGAAGGTGCAAGGCTCCTTGGCTGCATTGAATTGGGCGACACCCTCATCCTTCTGACAGGAAGTCACAGCCAGAGCAAGTCCCATAAGGGAGAAAAGGGAAATAAGTGTTCTTTTCATTGTGTTTTTTTTTTGATGTTTTTAAGGGGTTAATAATTAATCGAAATCACTGCCGTCGTGAGTCTCACCGCTAGAGATAAGATTCTCGTTGGTGCCAGTAGGAAGCAGTTCGCCACTTCCACTTGCCTGAAAACCTTTCTCCACACGAGCGTTCAAGATTTCAACCATCGGAGCAAAATACTCCTTTTTCAAATTTTCTTTCATGATTCTTTGTTTAAATTTAAATTGTTAATATTTGTTTAATAGTTCTCTGTTCATTTTTTTCCGCCTCAGTGGCTACGCACACCCGTTTTCAGCACCAACTCAACATAAAAAAAACGCTTTTTTTTATGTCGCGGAGCCCTCAAGGCCGTTATTTAATCTCTTTTTTTAATCTATCGATACCTCTATACAATTATTTAATACACATTACTTTACATAGCGAAACACTCAAAAAATACAGTCCATTTACGGCATATATTTCTCGAAAGATTTCAAATGCAAAGATACACATTTTTTTTGATATGGAAATTTTTTTTCGAAAAAACGGAAAAAAGGATACTTTACACGCTTTTTTTTGCATGTTCGCCTGCTCGGGAGTGGCTCAACAAGTCTCTATACGGAACCCATACCGAGCGGCTATTGGGTGTACGGGCCAGTCTTCCCGATAGCCTGGACGAAATTCCGTATGGTTTGAGATTGGGGAGCCCAAACTCTCCGAAAAGGACGGCGCGAGACCCCATCATACACGGGCTACAGTTTGGCCGTATCAGGCTGACGCTTCTCTGCCATTTTAAAAGCCTCCATCATAAATGGACCTTATCGTTTGGCCCTCCGACCATCAAAAGCAGGTATAGCACCACCCTAAAAACAAGTTCGGTTTTAAAATATAGAAGTTTGCTTGAAACAAGATGTGGTTGAGAGTGCACTTGTTTTTGCATACGCGCAAGGAGGTTGGATCCTCAGGGCGAAAAAGATTCCCTTATACATTACTATATATATGGACGTTTCGCCTTAAAAGCCTGTTGGGGGTCTCGCATCACTATAAGAAGAAATGAAACATCTGATAAGAGACTGGTTTGGGAGTCCGTCAAAGATGTTTGCGTCAACCCCACCAAAGACGAAACACAAATGGGATTGGTCGATGTGTGTATCAAGAGCCTTGTTTCCTCAAAGGATGCTTGGGTGTGTTCGGAAACAGTCATCCCAAGGGCGGTATCACAATCAAAATGACCAAGTAGTTTGTGGGAGCCCCGTCCATGCCCATGCAAAAACTAAAGTATGCTTCTCCAAAAACATGGCCAAACTATGGTCAAAACCGATAGATAAAAGAAAAAAGATTTTGCATTTTCACTCATTTAGAGCTACTTGCAAAATCTCTTTGGTGCCCGGAACAGGAATGCCACACATAACTCTACTGATTAGTAACTATTTGTAATTGTAATCATTGTTATTATTGACGTTCCAAAATTGGACAATAAAACGGATTTAATCTTCAAAAAGGTGGCCAAAAGGTGGCCAAGGATAAATCATTATTTTGGGGTATTGTGGGGTTTCTGTGGGGCAGGTAATTTTGCAGCAGAAATCAAAAATGTTGTAAAATGGATAGAAAACTGACTTTTAAGAAAGTGGCCACCATTGTTCTGATGGCGGTGGCCTATCTGGCCACGTTCATTCTCGGTGCCGCAAGCGGTGCCATCCACCCTGCATGCTACGCTTATGTTGGCGCGGTGCTGCCGATACTAACGGCATTCATCTATCTCTACACTTGCACCCTGATTCCCCGCTTCGGCGCGGCGACAGTCCTCAATGGCTTCATTCTCGTGCTGTTCCTGATTGTCGGCGAAGCGGATTTGTTCTGCGTCATCGGTATGGTGGTCCTCACGGCATTGGCCGAGATACTCCGCAAGGCGAAAGGCTACGAAACGCTTAAAAGTGTCCGCTGGAGCTTTGTGCCATTTGCATTCTCGTTCTTCACCTATATCTCCCACTGGTGGACGGACACCGAAGGATCGCTTGCCGCTGCCGTCGAGGAGATGCCTGCAGGTTACGACCAGCTGATGCTGCCCGTCATCGAGAACATTCCCATGCTGATTGTCGTGCTGGTGCTAACCATTCCCATCGCCATCCTCGCCATGCGCCTTGCTGAGCGTGTAATGAAAAAGTCTGCTACTTTATTGAAATAATGAAATCATTAAACATGGACAAGAAAGAAAAACTTCTACCCCAACTCCTCGCCTACGCCGGAAAAAGAAAGGTGTTGACATACCTATCTTTAGTGATTGCCGGCATCAGCCAGCTATTGGCGCTCGCTCCTTTCCTTTACATCTGGGCCATCCTTCGCGATGTGATTGCCGGCGATTACAGCCGCATCGCCCACTACGGATGGATGGCTGTGGCCTTTGCCATTGCCTCTATAATGGTCTATTTCTGTGGCCTGATGTGCTCGCATGTGGCGGCCTTCCGCATTGCCGCCAATATGCGAAAAAAGTTGATGCAACATATTATGTCGCTGCCCATTGGCTTCCTCGACAGCCTCGGCAGCGGCAAGGTGCGCAAATGGGTACAGGAATCCACTCAGTCGACGGAGACCTACCTCGCCCACCAGCTTCCCGACAAGGCAGGCATGTATGCCACCATGCTGGGTTTGGCGGTGCTGATGTTCCTGTTCGACTGGCGGATGGGACTACTCTGTCTGGCAACGGTGGTATTGGCACTCATCGTGATGCTTTCCCTGATGACCGGTCCCACGCTGAAAAGGAAACTTGGAGAGTACAACAAAGCCCTGGACGCTATGTCGAATGAGGCCGTGGAGTATGTCCGTGGCATCCCTGTAGTGAAGACCTTCGGCCAGTCGGTCTTCTCTTTCAAGCGTTTCAAAGACTCCATCGACCAGTACCGCACGTGGGTCATTGCCTACACCATCGACCTGCGTTTGCCAATGACACTCTACACCACGTTTGTCAACGCCTCGTTCGCCGTGCTCATCGGCCTGACGCTGGTAATGGCCAAGCATGGCAATGTGGATGGCGAATACCTGCTGAACCTGCTCTACTATGTCATCATCACCCCGGCTATAGCCGTCACGCTCAACCGAATCATGTTCGCCAGCGAGAACGAGATGATTGTGGCCGAAGCACTGGACAAGACCGGTCGCATCCTGGCCATCGACCCGCTGAAGAATCCCGAGAATGCCCAGCTGCCACAGGACAACGAGATGGAACTCTCGAATGCCCGCTTCCGCTACCCCGGTGCCACCCGCTTTGCCGTGGACGACATCTCGCTGAAAGTGGAACCCGGACAGAAGATTGCCTTTGTGGGACCTTCAGGTGGCGGCAAGACCACTACGGCCAGCTTGATGGCCCGATTCTTCGATGTCACGGAAGGTTCCATCGCGCTGGGTGGCGTGGATATCCGCCATATCCGAAAACAGGATTTGATGAACCATATCTCCTTCGTATTCCAGGACAGCCGTCTGCTGAAGACCAGCATTCTGGAGAATGTCCGCTTGGGACGGCCCAATGCCTCGCGCGAAGAGGTGCTGGAAGCCCTGCACCAAGCCCAGTGCGACGACATCCTCGCCAAGCTGCCGCAGGGGATCGACACCGTCATCGGCACCAAGGGAACCTATCTCTCCGGCGGCGAGCAGCAGCGTGTGGCCATTGCCCGCGTGATGCTCAAAGACACGCCCATTGTCATCCTCGACGAGGCAACAGCTTTTGCCGACCCCGACAACGAGACGCGCGTCCAACAAGCCTTCTCGCGGATGGCCGAAAGCGGCAAGACCCTTGTGATGGTGGCACACCGCCTTTCCTCGGTAACGGGTGCCGACTGCATCTATGTGCTTGAAGAGGGGCGCATCGCCGAGCAGGGGACGCACAGCCAACTGCTCGCCAAGGAGGGCAAGTATGCCGCTATGTGGAAACAATATGTGGAATCTGTTAAATGGAACATCAAATGAGCATCATCGGTACACTACGTCATAAATATGCCCTCTCGCAGCAGGGTGCTCGCGACCTCGTGAAATCATGTCTGGCTAGCGCGGGAATGGACATCGTCCTTATGCTGCCCGTCGGACTTCTCTTCTTTCTGGCGAAAGACCTGATGGAAGGCAACACGCTGGACACCTGGAGCTATGTGTGGAAAATCGCACTCTGCCTCGTGGCAATAGCAGCAATGGAGTTCGTCAAATACAACAAGCAGTTCACCTCCGTCTATCTCGAAAGCGGTCGCCGCCGTATCGCTTTGGCCGAAAAACTGCGCCGTCTGCCGCTTTCTTTCTTCGGCAAAAAAAACCTCGCCGACCTCACCAGCACCATCATGGCCGACGCCGCCACCATTGAGACGGGCACTTCGCATTGGGTGCCGGAACTTATCGGCTCGATGATTTCCACCACCCTTATCGGCATCAGCCTCTTCTTCTTTGATTGGCGCATGGCTCTCGCAGCCGTCTGGGTCATCCCGATAGCCATCGCCATCGTCCTCTTCTCCGCCAAGTTCCAGAACCGCTACAACCGCCGCAACGTTCAGGCCAAGGTGGACCTCGCCGATCATATCCAAGAGGGGTTGGAGGCATTTCAGGACATCCGCGCCAACGATGCCGAGAAAAAATATCTCGATGACCTCTTCCCCCGCATCGACCTCGTCGAGAGACGCTCCATAGAAGCCGAATTGGGCGTTGCCTATTTTGTGGTGAGCGGCCAGATGGTCCTCAAGCTGGGCATCGCCACTGTGGCCCTCACGGGTGCCTACCTGCTGGCGGCAGGAGGTCTCAATGTGCTCACTCTTTTCATGTTCTTGCTGGTGGCTTCCCGTCTCTACGACCCCATGTCCGGCTCCCTCATCAACCTCGGCGCCGTCGTCTCGTTGGGTGTCCAGTGCGAGCGTATGGACGAAATCCTTTGCCACGAGGAGCAGCGAGGCGTGGAATCGCTCTCCAACAAAGGTTTCGACGTCGAGTTCAAGGATGTCCGTTTTGCCTACGACACCTCCGAGACCGTGCTCGACGGCGTCTCCTTCACCGCCCGGCAGGGCGAGGTTACGGCACTCATCGGTCCATCAGGCTCCGGCAAAACAACCGTCTCACGACTGGCTTCCCGCTTCTGGGACATTCCCTCCGGTACCATCACCGTCGGTGGGATGGACATCTCGAAGATTGACCCCGAGACGCTAATGAGCCTCTATTCTATCGTCTTCCAAAATGTCACGCTCTTCAACAACACCGTATTGGAGAACATCCGCATCGGCCGCAAGGATGCCACCGACGAGGAGGTCATCGCCGCTGCCCGTCTGGCACATGTCGACGCCTTTGCCGAGAAAATGCCAGACGGCTGGAACAGCCTTATCGGTGAGAACGGAAGCGAACTCTCCGGCGGCGAACGGCAGCGAATCTCCATTGCCCGCGCCTTCCTCAAGGATGCCCCCATCATCCTGCTCGACGAGGCTACCGCGTCGCTCGACGTCGAGAACGAGACCTTCATCCAGGAGTCGCTGTCGCGCCTGGTCAAGGACAAGACCGTCATCATCATTGCCCACCGCATGCGTACCGTCGCCGGTGCCGACAAGATTGTCGTACTGAAAGAGGGCCGCGTCGCTGAATGTGGCACCCCCGCCGACCTCACCGCCTCGGGAGGCTTCTACAAGAAGATGCAAGACCTGCAGCAAGGCGCCCTGGGGTGGAACCTTTAAAACATATCGTAGAACATCAACGACATTATAATATGAATTTGAAAATAGGTGACATTCAAGAAACAGCATTGATAACGTTGGCCATCCGTGCCAGCGAGACCAATCGTCCAAACGCCAGAATAAAAGATTTTAAGGCGAAAGAAATCATCGACTCATTAGGGGTTGACGTGAGCAAGTACGACCCGTTTATGTCGCATGAGGGTGTGGTGGCACGCACCATCATGTACAAGAACGAGCTGGAGAAACTCATCAAGCAATACCCCGACGCTTTGTGCATCAATCTGGGATGTGGATTCGACGACAAGTTTGTGCAGGTAGACAATGGGAAAATCACATGGTTTGATGTCGACTTACCCGACATTCTGGCTGTTCGCCGTAAGATATACAAAGATCGTGACCGCTGTGTGATGAAGGAAGGAAGCGCCTTTGAATCGGAATGGACAAAAGACCTGCCCAAATGCTCCACCACGATTGTGGTCATGGAGGGCGTGCTGGAATATTTCACGAAAGAGCAAGTGACCACCTGTCTCAAAATGCTGTGCAACTCGTTTGAGCATGGCTATTTGCTTGCGGAACTCCACCATCCGATTATGGCCAAAAACACCAAGCACCACGATGCGGTGAAGTACACTAACGCCCAGTTTCAGTGGGGAACAAAATCGGGCAAGGAATACCTTGACCTGGAGCCACGGTTGACAATGCTGTCGGAACAGAGCTATAACGTGGAGATGCGGAAACACTCGTTCCGAGCAAAGCTTTTTGCGTTCTTCCTGCCGTTCCTGAACAACCGCCTAGCGGTTTATAAATGGTAAAAAGGATTAAAACAATGAAACCCAACTATAAGAACTGGATGCCGAAAGGCATGATTCGGGGAACACTGGGAGGAGCTGTGGCCTGCCTGATATTGTTCTTTGTCTTTGGCGTGAGCGGACTGCTTGAGGCGGGAATGCTGAAAACCATTCTAAAGATAGTATTCCTCATTCTCACCATCGTGTTAACTTTGTTGGCACTATGGATGTGGCTGTTGTATCGCGCCTTTTCTTACGACGGACGGCGTCAGATGTCGCGCCAGATTATCGATGGCGTGGCTGCCAAGGTCGTGCTGCCCGAAGGAGGCTGCGGCCTTGATGTGGGTTGTGGAAGCGGCGCGCTGACCATCGCCGTCGCCAAATGCAATCCGCAGGCGCGGATAACCGGCATAGACCGCTGGGGAGTTGAGTATTCCTCTTTCAGCAAGACCCTTTGCGAAGAGAACGCCAAAGCCGAAGGCGTGACAAACACTTCCTTTGCGAAAGGGGATGCCTTGAAACTCGACTTCGCCGATGAGACCTTCGATGCGGTGTGCAGCAACTATGTGTATCACAATATTCCCAGCTTTAACCGTCAGGAAGTCCTGATGGAAACGCTCCGCGTGTTGAAGAAAGGCGGCACCTTCGCCATCCATGACATCTTCTCCCGCCAGAAGTACGGCGATATGCAGATGTTCGTGCAGCGCTTGAAGAACATGGGCTACGAACGGGTGGAACTCATCGACACCACCAAGGGGCTGTTTATGTCACATTGGGAGGCCTCCTGGATGGCACTAAAAGGTTCTGCCATACTCGTGGGGAAGAAATAGCCATACGCCATGAAGAAGTATACACCCATTAAGATGATTCGCGCAGGCCGCTACAAGGTTTGTTTTGACGGGTTGGAGTCGGAGGTGCAGGCCGGCGTGCTGTACCGTATGGAAACGCTGATAACGGATAATAGGGAGTGGTGCGACAAGGGGAACTATGGTCATCTGTGCAACATCCTGCCCACTATCGCCATCGACGAGGCATTACAGGCACACGGAAAGACGGCTGATGAAGCCTATGAAATCATCTCAACCCACATGTGGGCTGCTCTCACACCAGAGATGTACATAAAACTTTCTCGACTGCCGTTCTTTCTTTCAGTCATGCGGAAGATTATTCCGCTGGGGTTCAAATACGGCTCCGGCAAAGGCTGGAGGTATGTGTGGCATCCCGACGACCCCAAGGACCGTTACCATTTCGAGACGTTGGAGTGCCTCTACCGCCATATCTTTGAGAAATACGGCCTGCTTGAACGATTCGGACCGATGTTCTGCCATAGCGACATTATTAATTACGGCAATCTGTACAACCTCGATTTTATTCGCACGCAGACTCTCTGCCAAGGTGGCGACAAATGCGATTTCTGCTTTGTCCGCCACCGCAAATGCGAAGTCTGGGAACGCACAAAGAGCATTTAGTAATTATTCTTTCGCACTCTTGAACTCGAAGCCTTCCTGTTCGACGGCGATACGAACGGTGGCCAAACTTGGGATATAAAAGAAAAAAGATTTTGCATTTTCACTCATTTTGAGTTACTTGCAAAATCTCTTTGGTGCCCGGAACAGGACTTGAACCTGCACTCCTTTCGGAACACGCACCTGAAACGTGCGCGTCTACCAATTCCGCCACCCGGGCAACATTGGTTGTCTCAAACTCTCGAGACCTTTTAGTATGTAAAACCGTGCCCAGGACAAGACTTGAACTTGCACCGCCCTACGGCGACTACCCCCTCAAAGTAGCGTGTCTACCAATTCCACCACCTGGGCAAAACTTTCTTTTCCTTTCGAAATCGGTTGCAAAGATACTAACTTTTTTCGACATGACAAAAAAAAACTCGAATTATTTTACAAATAGCATATAACAACCTGTATTTCAAATACTATTTTTCGCACCTTACGGGGCAAAAAAGCACCTCGCGCACGCTTCGCCTCTCTTTTTTTGACACCCTACGGAACAAATTCAGGTATCTCTATCACAAGGTCTGGACCCTTATCCACATAAATAGACCTATATCAGCCAATTAAACAAAAATCCAGTGCAATGACCAAATCGTCATTGCACTGGATTACAATATTATCGATCAGAAAAAGACTATTACTCTTCCTCGTCTGAACTTTCGTAATCCTCTTCCTCCTCATCAGCTCCATCGCCAGTGAAGGAAGACAGGAATCGCTGAATCTCGGCCTTGGACCCTGCCAATGAGTAGCTGAAGGTGTCTGAGGTCCGTTTGTCTTTCTTGATGGAGAGGATTCGGTCGTTCCACTCGCCCACGCTCGAATAGATGGTAAGGTGATGTGTCTGATACTGATAGTTGAAATAGTACCAATGGTCGCCAGCCACCTGTAGGTAGAGAACAAAATGCGTCTGGTTACCGCGGCTGAATAGTTGCGCTCTGACTCGCACATTGACGTGCAGCTGCTTATCCCCAACGTTGCAGAGGGATGCAGTTCCAGCAGCTGTATACCCCACCTTGGGTGAATATTTCCAGCGGATTCCTTCAATCAGGAATGTGTTGTTCAGGAATCCCTCCAACTTGTCGAAAGCACCGGTGCTAAGGTAGGTCTGGTAGGCCAGTTCGCCGTCGGGGTCACCCATGTGGAACAGCAGAGCACGGTCCAGCAACTCATTGTCACGGTCGGCCGGGGTTGGACGCAGGTCGTCCTCAATTTGCTTAGCCATCTGGTTCAGGACAGACTGGTCAATGGGGAAAGTGACTCCGAAGATGGTATTCATACTGAAGTTATCCTGAGTTTCGGGGTCGTAATGCAGTGTGCCGTATGCCTGGATGCCCGCAGGCTGCACTATGGGACCGAAAGTGATGGGTCCTTCACCATCGATGACGCAGCTTTCAGTGTTAAGGGTCAGATAGCGGTCGACAAATTCCGGGTCATCGAGTTTTTCCTGTGAAGTGATGGTATAGCTCCCTGCCGTCTCGTCAAAATGCAGCAATCCGTGACTGCTGAGCAGCGGACTTACGCCCGACTGGCGAAGCAGGAATGCCGACGAGGGTTGCAGACCGGGAGTCCCCATAGCCACTGCAGCACTGATTGCCTTGCCCTTCCAGTCGACAGGATTTTCCGGCACTTCGACACGAATGTTGGCGGGATCAAGATAGTCGGAATAGGCCAACAGAGCAAGCTGGGCAGCCGGCGCGCAACTGTGCAGCAGTCTCACGCCCCCGTCGAAATGATAGAATCGGTGCTGGGCATCAATCCTCACTGTACCCGCAAAGCCGAAGGCCGAGGAGAGAGTGAACTGGGCCGAGTCGGAAATGGTGCCTTGGGCGGTGCTGACCCCCTGTGCATCGGGGGCTATCTGCGTCATGTATATCGGCTGTTTCTTTTCATCCACGCCAACATAGTCTATCTTACCCTTTCCGCTGTAGGCCTGTCCGTTCTTCAGCATGAGGTCGCAGTCGTAAAACAGATGGAACGCACTGTCGCGCGGGAACAGCAACTGGCTTCCTGCCATGAGCGAGAATACGCCACCTTTCGACACATGCACCGAGTCGCCTCCGGGAGCCAGCAGCGCGTCGGCCACCGGAATGGCATAAACGTTGTGGTTGGAGAGTTCGAGTTGGTCATAGCGGTAAAGGTTATTGATGGCGTGATAGCGGATGTCACGCAGGGTTGGGTCGGTGCTTTGGAACAGGGCTCCCGGCATCTTGTCAAGCCGTTTCGACCGCTCCCGCAGTGTGAGGGCCTCGGTACCGAGAGTCTCCATGCTCTTGCTGTTTTCGAGGGCGAGAATCTTGTTATCCCACTGCCAAGTGTACTGATCCACCCAAGCCGCAAAGCCCAGAGCCGGAAGGAGAGTCTGCGACACCGTGTCGCGCGAAGTGAAGCGGGCCGTATGTCCCTCATAGTCGACCAGCGAGCGCATGTCAGTTGCCTTAAATGCGACATCATTATATAAGGTAGAGCGGAGCGTGAAGTCCGTATGGTCCGCATCCATCTGCAGCGTGCGGAGACGGAAGTGCTTCGACTTCAGCGTTCCCTCATACAGGTCGGCAGTGCCATATCCGCTGGCGCCCTTGGGCTGGAGGGTAACCCTTCCGGCAAGTGTCGTGACTCCGTGGTAGAGCGTGAACGGAGTGCCGTCGCGCAGTTGCGACACCGTCATCGAGTCCTGATACGGATACCAACGCAGCAATGCATGTCCGTTATGCACATCGGGATAGTCATCCTCCTCCTTCACATAAAACGTGTCCGTCAAGGCCATAGCGGAGTCGGGCATAAAGAGATACTTATCGGTGACGGCAGTCGAGGTGAGGTAGTTCAACGTACCCTCGCCGCGGAGGCCTCGGTAGCTGAGGTCTATAAGATTTTTATATGTCCCTTTGCCGCCATAGGCGGGGTGTCCGTCAGGCGGAGTGGTGACCCGGAACCCCAGCGAGTAGTCTCGCTGCACTTTCAGCGGCTCCTCTATGTCGGGGAAGATGCCCGCCGATGTGAGGGTGCCCAAAAACTCCAGACTGTCCGTCTGAAAGTCAGTAAGCTGCTTGATGACAAAAGGATGGAGAGAATAGTAGAACCGCTGCCTGTCGTACACACCGTTGAAGATAAACGGCCTGTCGTAGTAAACATAGGAGGGTTTCACGCTGTTGAAGATGGGGTAATCCTTGTTCTTTTTCAGCCCGCAATGGTTGTCGGGCTTGTCAATCTGGATGTCACCCACAAGGTTGTAGAGCGGGGTGCGCACCATCACCTGCTTCTGCGGGTCAGTGAAAGAGGTGACCGAGAACCGCATAGAGTCAATCTGGGGCAAATCAAAACGAAAGTCGTCGTAGAAGAAAGTGGCGTCGGTAACATTCATCTCAAAACGGCCCACATTGATGTATCCGGAGAAGAGAATGTCGCGGTTGCGTTTGACGATGATGTCGCCCATGTATGGCTTCACAACCACCAGCTGGCTGTCGCTCACAACGAATTTCTTGATTCCATGGACCCGGAGGTCGAGAGTGGCGAGGTCCAGCTCTGCATTGTTCTCCTTGGTGTCGGACTGGAGGGTAAGAGCGTCGTAGTCGTGCCCTTGCTGTTTGACGATGGCTTTGTAGAAACCAATCAGCTTGTCGTGCACATGGATGCGTGACCGCCCTTCATCAAACGACACCAGGCCGTGGCGCGACAGGCCATGAACCATCAGCTTAGTCTGTCCCTCGTCCATTCTGATGAAGTTCTGGAACGACACCAGCGAGAAATCCTGTTTCATGTCGTGGGCTTTCATATAGCGGTAAACCCTCACCACAGGGCTTGTCTCGTCTATTCCTTTCACTTCAAGATCTTTACTTTCCGAATAGTAACGGTTCGACTCGAAGGTGACAAACGTCTGAGTACCAGTCTGCGCCACCATGTTAAATTCAATTATATCCTTATCCATCAGCCAGTTGATATTCTCGCAGTATATATCCAGCTGGTGATAGCTGTCGGTATAGGGACTGTAATAATTGCGCTTGGTACTGTTGAGCAGGTTGACGCGGCGGTCCTTAGTAGTATAGCGGATCAGCACACCGGCATTACTGATGGAGTCGTCGCCGATATACATCTTCACCGCGGCCCGCTCGGAGGTGAGCATGTGCGGCAGGATGGTGAAGTGGGTCGAACTCGCCACCAGGAAACGCTTGCCGTTCCGGTAAAAAATCATCGAGGCGGGGTTCTTCTCGTCGTTGGTCACAAAGCGCGATCCATACATCATGAAATTCCCCTCAAAGTCCACACCGGGCAGCACATCCTTCAGCTGGAAGTCCTTCTGATAGGAACGGAACTTGGGAAACGTGTATTTCTCCGGCTCCGTGCGGGTAGAGAGGGCTTCCTCCACCACGCCCCGTATCGGGGTCTTGAAATAGTTCGTATTGATGAATGTGACCGAGTCGGCGGTGAATTTGGGGAACTTCACCACAGCCGAATAGTCATCCAAATCGGCATAACAAGCATCCTTGCCCACGCCGCAGCGCTCCCATGTCACTCTGCCCCCTCTACCCTCAAAGGTATTCGTGAGGAAGAAGTAGGTGCCCGCCGTGCCGAAGATGGTCGACTCATCGGCATTGGCCCCGGTGCCAGAGGAGTAGGTTATGTCAAACGTGCCGTTGAACACCGTCTTGATGTCGTTCCTGATAGGCACAAACGCAAAGGTAGCCCCTGCTGCCACACGCCATACCGACGTGCGCGAGCGGTATAGCGTATGATCATTCAGCAATTGCGACGTGTACTGCACAAACCCGTTAATCTCCTTCTTCTTGCTGGTGAGCGACATGATGGCCGTCGTGGCGGAAATCCACTCGTCAAACAGTGTCGGCGTGAGACGCGTTGTGCCGTAATCCACAAAAGCCTGCGTCAGTTCCACATAGTCGGGCGTGGGTTCCATCTTGGTCTTCCGTGCGGCGTTATAGAGGTCGGTCACCTTCTGGCGGTGCTGGCCGTCCAGTCCGTTATACACAGCCTCCATCTTGTCCACCACCGCCTTGTTCGCGGCCAGCTTCTCCTCGGCCTTCGAGTTGCCGTTCAGATACACCAGCAACTGCGCAGGGAGCGAGTCCACTTCAAAAACCACCTTCGACCGCTTGGGGCGGCTCTGGGCGTTCACTTCCTGACCCTGCACAACCAGCAGTGTCACGGCAAAAAACAATAAGGCGAACCGTTTCATCTCTTATCTTCAAATTTAAATCTGATGCAAAAATAGCACTTTTTGATGACATAAATAACGTCGGGAGGCATTTTTTATTCATCCGGCAATGTTAATAATTGTAAACAGAAGTTTGCGGGCAGCGGATTGCAAACAAGTGTGTCCCTCATCACAAATCATAAATCACAAATCACTAAATTGTTGTTTCAAAAAAAAAACGTACCTTTGCATCCGCTTATGAAAACATCTGCCCGTTATAACTACATCATTTTTGCCTACCTTATCGGCATTGCTATCTTCACTCTCTTCCGGCTTGCCGGCACCGCCGTCTATCTTGCCGCCAACCCCTCTGCCCACGATTTCGGCGGCCTTTATTGGCACGCCCTCCTCATGGGATGGCGGTTCGACACCGCCGTCAGTTGCTATCTGTTGGCTCTGCCCGCGCTGATGATGATCATCGCCGAGTTGGCACACATACACTCCAGAGCCTACCACCTGGTGGCACACCACCTCCTTCTCATCGGCTACATCGTCAGCTTCTTTGCATGCACTGCCGACATACCCTTCTTTGCCTACTTCTTCACCCGTCTCAACGCCACCGCCATCAACGAGATCGACTCCTTCGGCATCATTGCCCACATGATCATCTCTGAACCCATGTATCTTGCCGGCATAGGGGCCTTTCTGGCCATAGCCGTAGGCTACTGGTTCCTCATGCGCCTTCTGCTCCGCCGCACCCTCCTCTGCCACCTCGACCGCTTCCAGCCCTACGCCCTTTCCATCCCCCTGGCCCTACTGCTCATCTTTGCCACCTTTGTCGGCATGCGGGGCCGCCTCAGCAAGAAAAGCCCCCTGCGGGTGGGCACAGCCTACTTCTGCTCCGACCCCTTCCTCAACCAGATAGGCCTCAACCCCGTCTTCACTTTCATCAAGAGCGCCTCCGAGCTGGGCAAACAGGCCAACCAGCCCATCTCCTACCTCCCGCCGCAAACGGTCCAGCAAGCCCTCCTCGACCTCCAGCACACACCCGCCGACTCCTCCCTCATGCCCCCGGGACTCGACCTCCCGCTGCCCCAAGGCACCAATGTCGTCCTCATCATCATGGAATCCATGACCGTCGAGAAAACCGGACTCTCCACCACCGGCTGCCCATCCCTTACCCCCTGCCTCGACAGCCTCATCGACCAGTCCCTCACCTTCACCCGCGCCTACTCCTCCGGCATCCACACCTACTGCGGCGTCTACTCCACCCTCTACTCCCGCCCATGCATCCCCTCGCGCCACACCATGAAACAAGCCACCATCCCCCAAGTCCACGGGCTGCCACAAGTGCTGCACCAAGCCGGCTACCACACCGCCTATTTCATGACCCACGACGAAGATTTCGACAACATGCGAGGCTTCCTTTTCGGCAACGGCTTCGACAGCGTCATCGGCCAGCACAACTACCCCCCCTCCCAAGTGATAGGCACCTGGGGCGTGCCCGACCACGTCATGTTCGACCATGCCCTGCTCCACTGCAACCAGGCCGCCGCCCACGGACCCTTCTTCACAGCCATCATGACCTGCAGCGACCACGCCCCCTACGCCATCCCGCAGGGTATCCCCTTCCATCCCCGCAGCTCAGAAATGAACAAACAGATAGTCGAATACGCCGACTGGGCCCTTGGCCGCTTCATGCGCATGGCCCGCCGCCAGCCCTGGTATGCCAACACCCTTTTCGTCCTCATTGCCGACCACGGCGGCGTATGGGGCACCAACCGCTACGACATGCCCCTCACCTACCACCACATACCCATCCTCTTCCACAATCCCGCCCACCTCGCGCCCCAGCGGCTCGACCGCCTGGCCATGCAGGTAGACCTCGGCCCCACACTCTTGGCCATGCTCCCCATCCAGTGGGACAACACCACCTTCGGCCTCGACCTCCTCACCCAGCCCCGCCCCTACGCCTACTTCTGCAACGACGACAAAATCGGTGTCATCGACCCCGACTATTTCTACATCTTCCGCACCGCCGAAGGCATCGAAAGCCTCCACCTCCTGTCCGACACCACTGCCGCCGACCTCCTTGCCAACCCGCAGCCCGCCCTGCGCCGCCGCGCCGACAACATGAAACACTACGGACTCGGCCTCACCCAAGCCTCCGACCTGACCCACAGCCAATCCCCCGCCAACCACACAAATTGACCCTCACCCCGCCGACAACCCGCATATCAAAACATTCATCATAAACCCACCCGCCATGCACCTCTTCCTCACCGACAGCACCCAAGGCCCCTACGCCACCCTCCTGCCCGACGAGTCGCGCCACGCCATCCGCGTGCTGCGCATGCAAATAGCCGACGAGTTGTGGGTCACCGCAGCCGACGGCACCCTGTGCCGTGCCCGCGTCGTCGACCCCGACCCCTCCGCCTGCCAAGTGGAAATCGTGGAACGCACACCCGGCTACGGCGCACGCCCCTACCGGCTCCACATAGCCGTAGCCCCCACCAAGAACAACGCACGCCTCGAATGGTTTGTCGAAAAAGCCGTCGAGATAGGCATCGACCGCATCACACCCCTCGTCTGCCGCCACTCCGAGCGCACCACCCTCAACCTTGACCGCCTCAACAAGATAGCCCTCAGCGCCATGAAGCAGTCACTCCAAGCCGCACTGCCCCGCATCGACAGCCCCACACCCCTCGCCCGCCTGCTGGCCGAACCCCTCCCTGCCTGCCGCCTCGTCTGCCACTGCGCCGAAGGGCAGCGTCTCACACTCCGCCAGCTCTACACCCCCGGCACCGACGCCCTCGTACTCATCGGCCCCGAAGGCGACTTCAGCCCCGACGAGATTGACGGCTGCCTCGGCCTCGGTTTCCGTCCCGTCACCCTCGGCCCCACCCGCCTCCGCACCGAGACCGCCGCCCTCTACGCCCTCACCGCCCTGCAAATCCTCAACCCCTGAAACCTGTCCATGAAACGAATCCTACCCCTCCTGGCCCTCCTCTCCCTGGCCCTCCCCCTCGGCGCAGGGGCCCAAACCCAAATCGCCCTGCTCAAATACGGCGGCGGCGGCGACTGGTATGCCAACCCCACCTCACTCACCAACCTCATCGCCTTCTGCAACGCCGACGCGCACATGAACCTCGCGCCCGACTATGCAGTCGTCGACGTGGGCAGCAGCCAACTCTTCAACCACCCCTTCGTCCACATGACCGGCCACGGCAACGTGGTCTTCACCCCGCAGGAACGCCAAAATCTCCGCAACTACCTGCTGGCCGGCGGCTTCCTGCACATCGACGACAACTATGGCATCAAGCAATTCATCATCCCCCAGATGAAACTCGTCTTCCCCGAACTTGACTTTGTCGAGCTGCCCTTCACCCATCCCATCTTCCACCAGCGCTACCACTTTCCAAACGGCCTGCCCAAAATACACGAACACGACAACCTGCCGCCCCGCGCCTACGGCCTCTTCTACGAAGGCCGCCTCATCTGCCTCTTCACCTGGGAGTGCGACCTCGGCGACGGCTGGGAGGACCCCGACGTGCACAACGACAGCCAGGCCACACGCCAGAAAGCTTTCCAGATGGGCGAGAACATCCTGCAGTACGTCTTCACCCACTAATCCCTTCCTCTGCTCCCCCTCCACCCGACACAGCGCAATACGACCCCACTTTCTTGGCTCCGGCGCCGTGAAATGGGGTCTAAAATATTGTATAAATGAGGTGGAGCGAGCGGAGTCAGAGAGCGCCGATCATGCCCGATGCCACCACTAAGCGGGCATCGTTGTCGTAGATGGTGGCATACTGCCCGGCGGCAATGCCCTGCACTCTCACGTCCGACTCGATGCGGTAGCCGTCGGCAGTGCGCATCAGGTGCCCTTGGGCGAAATCGGGCGTGTGGCGGATTTTGAACTTCACATCCACCGTCTCGCCCCGCTGCAGCCGGTCGCCCCACAGGTCGCCCGTAAGGGGGTGGTAACCCAGCAGGTTGATGACGTTGCCGTACTGCGCGTCGGGGTCGTAGCCTTGCGACACGTAAAGCACGTTCTCGTTGATGTCCTTCTTCACCACAAACCAGGGGCCGCCGCTCAGGTAGAGGCCCTTGCGCTGCCCGATGGTGTGGAACCAGTAGCCCCGGTGCGTGCCCAGCACGCGACCCGTCTCCAGTTCCACAATCTTGCCTTCGCGCTCGCCCAGATAGCGGCGCAGGAAATCGTTGTAGTTAATCTTGCCCAGGAAACAGATGCCTTGCGAGTCCTTGCGGTCCGCGCTGGGCAGATGGGCGTCGTGGGCCAACTGCCGCACCTCGCTTTTCATCAAATGGCCGATGGGGAACAGCAGTTTGCTGATTTGGGCATAGTCCAACTGCGAAAGGAAATCGGTCTGGTCTTTCACGGGGTCCTTGGCCGTGGCCAGGAAGGGGGTGCCGTCTTCGACGGCGGTGGTGGCATAGTGGCCCGTGGCGATGCGGTCATAGTCATGTCCCCGGCGCTGTTCGAAAGCCCCGAACTTGATGAGTTTGTTGCACATCACATCGGGATTGGGGGTCAGGCCGCGGCGGACGGACTCGATGGTGTAGGACACCACATTGTCCCAATACTCGCGGTGCAGGTTTACCTCTTCGAAACGGCATCCGTACCGTTTGGCTATGAACTGGGTGATTTCGATATCTTCCTCGGCGGGGCAGTCGATATACCCCTCCTCGTCCTCCATGCCTATGCGGATGTAGAAGATGTCGGGCTTGATGCCCTGTTCGCAAAGGAGGTGCACCACTACCGAGCTGTCAACGCCTCCCGAAACCAAAGCAGCTATGCGTTCCATGTCATGTCAAATTATAGGATTTATGAAATAACGGATTAATGGGTTCTCACTTTCATTTGCCCCGTCCTACCACTACCAGCACCACGGCGGTCAGAATCAAGGCAATGCCGGCGGCCAGCCAGCCCGTGAACTGTTCGCCGAACACGCCGATGCCGATGAGGACAGCCGTGAGGGGTTCGAGGGCGCCGAGGATGGCGGTGGTCGTGGAGCCTGCCCAGCGGGCGGCATAGACCAGCAGCACCAGGGCCATGATGGCTGGCACGGTGGCAAGCCATGCGACGTAGAACCAGCTTGTGGCCGTGTGAGGCAGGGTGATGGCCTCGCCGCTCAGCAAGGAGTAGAGCAGCATTCCCAGGGCGCAGCACAGAAGTACATAGAAGTTGATTTTGAAGCTGGACAGCTGGAGTTTGCTGCGGTTGACGACGATGATATAGACTGCATAGGTGAGGGCGGAGAGGAGCACCAGCACCACGCCGCCCCACGGCAGGACGGCGGTGCCGTCGCCCCGGTAGAGGAGCGCCACACCGATGAACGAGAGCACGATGGACGAGATGGTGACTGCGTTCATGCGCTCGTGGAAGAAGAGTGCCATGATGACGGCCGTCATGACCGGGTAGGTGAAGAGGATGGTGGACGCGACACCGGCATCCATCAGATGGAAACTGAGATAGAGCGTGAGGGACGAGACGGTGAAGAGCAGTCCCAGTCCCAGCAGCACCCGCAGCTCGCGGCGGGTGACACGGAGGGTTTCGTGCCGGAAAAGCAATATGATGCTGACGATTATCCACGCCAGCCCGAAACGGTAGAAGAGGACTGAACCCGTCGACATGCCTTCGGCATAGAGTTTTAAGGCTCCGAGGGGGTTGGTGCCATAGCAGACGGCCGCCAGCACGCCACAAAGCATGCCCCAGGCTCGTTTTGACTTGGTTCCTTTGATTTTGAGATTCATTCTGAGTTTGTGTTTTTAAGAGTGAGAATTAAGAGCTAAGAGGAGTGTTCCCCTTAGCTCTTAAGTGTTTGGGTTATTGTATTGACCTTGTCAGTCCGGCAGGTTGAAGAGCGAGGTGTTGGGGCGCACGGTGCCGTCGGGGGCGATGGTGGTGCCGGTGGCCTCGGATTGGGAGGAGTAGATGGCTCCCTCTTTCTGCTGCACCATGACTTGCGATTCGTCAAGCAACTGGTCGATGGTCATGGCTTCGACTTTCTGGGGGCCGCCCGCCTCGTTGCGCAGCATGTTGTGGATGATTTCGATGCGTTTGGCACGCTCCTGTGCAATGGTGTCCAGCGAGCGGTCTTTGTCGCGCTGGGCGTTGATTTGGGTGGAGGTACTCACATCGCGGTGCAGCGTGGCTGCGTCGGCAGGACGCTGGGGCTGCGGACGTTCTTCGCGCTGAGGCTTGGTTGTGACGGTCTGGATGGGTTCGGGAGAGGGATAGGTGTGCAGCCGGATACCATCGTCGGGATCGGGAGTGGAATCTTTTCGCTTGGCCGACGGCTGGGCCGGGTCGTCGTCGAGAGTGTAGACTGTACCCCGTTTGGGCGCGGCATCCTCCTTGACAGGCATGGGCGATTCCATGCCTTGGGGGTTGGTGGTGACAGGCGTCCGTACTGTCTCGATGGCCGGAGGCATGTATTCTTTCTCGTGTATGTTGCTGGAGATGGATGTCGGGGCCGGGCTGTCCTGCTCGGAGGCCGGACGGTGGAGGATAGTGGGTTCGTTGATGTCGGCCGGCTGGGGCTTGGGGGTGGCTGGGGTTTCGTGGAGCACATGCACCACGCCTTCCTCTTTTTCGCACTGGTCAAAGCCTGTGGCGATAAGGGTGATTTTAACCTTGTCGCCCAGGGTGTCGTCTGAACCCATACCCCAGATGACGTTGGTTTCCATGCTGCCGGTTTTGGAGGTGATGTAGTCTGTCACTTCGCCCATTTCGTCCATGGTGATTTCGTGGTCGGGGCCGAAGGAGAAGTTGAGCAGCACATGTTTGGCACCGGCGATGTCGTTGTCGTTGAGCAGGACGGAGGTTGTGGCCTCCTCCACTGCCTGGCGGGCGCGGTTTTCGCCTTCGCCCTCGCCAATGCCCATGAGGGCGGTGCCGCTATTCTCCATGACGGTGTAGACATCGCGGAAGTCGATATTCACGTATGCGTTGAGGGTGATGATTTCGGCTATGCCTTTCACGGCGGTAAGAAGTACGTCGTTGGCCATGGCAAAGGCGTCGGACATTACCAGGTTGCCGTAGGAGCGGAGCTTTTCGTTGTTGATGACCAGGATGGAATCGACATATTTGCGGAGTTCTTCCACACCGGCCTGCGCCTGCTGGATGCGGCAGTAGCCCTCAAAAAGGAAGGGGGTGGTCACCACGGCCACGACAAGAATCTGGGTGGGATCGTCTTCATCCTCGTTGGCGAGCTTGATTTCCTTGGCCATGCGGGCGATGACCGGAGCGGCGCCAGTGCCGGTGCCGCCACCCATGCCGGCGGTGATGAAGACCATCTTGGTATTGTGTTCGAAGAGTTGCTTGATTTCGGCCTCGCGTTCCTCGGCGGCTTTGCGGGCTTTGGCGGGACGGCCACCCACGCCCAGACCCTCGTTGCCCAGCACCAGTTTGGTGGGGACGGGACTGCCCTTGAGCGCCTTCATATCAGTATTGCTGACTATAAAGTCTACTCCCGTGATACCCTTGCGGAACATGTGGTTGACAGCATTGTTGCCGCCACCGCCTACACCGATAACCTTGATGTAGGATGTCTCCTCCGCAGGCGAATCAAAGGTAATTAGTTGTGAATCGGCCATATTATGATAGATTATAAATGATTGGTATATACTTCGTTATGCTATTTGTCCAATGTAATTTCAGATTGTAAAATTACGAATTTATTTCCATTTGTCGAGTGTTCTTGCCAACGGTTTATTAACACGTTATGAACACACTACTCGTTCAGGCCGTCCTCAGTGAAGTTGCGGGTGAGCCACTCGGTAATGGATTTGCTGAAGCTGCGGGCATCGGCCGAGAGCGATTTGCGCTTGGCTTTCTCGGCTTTGGCTTTCTTCTTGTCGGCATGTTCGTCTTCAGGTTCAGGCTCTGGTTCAGGTTCCGGCTCCGGCTCGGCTTTGGCTTTGGCGGAGTGGGCCATATCGGCCTCTTCGCGGGCACGGGCCTCGGCTTCCTGAATGCCATAGATGACGAGGCCGATGCCGGTGGCATACATGGGGTGGCTGAGGTCTTCGAAAGCGGTGCTGCCTTGCAGGTCGAGATGTTCGTCGGGCATTCCGATACGGCTGTCAATGCCGGTGATGAGTTCGGAATACTCTTTGATGTGCTTGAGCCGTGCACCGCCGCCGGTGAGCACCACGCCCGCGATGAGCTGCCGCTCAAAGCCCGAAGACTGGATTTCGTATTGCACCTGCTCAAGAATCATACGCATACGGGCATTGATAATGGTGGCGAGGGTCTTGACATAGATTTCGCGGGGTTCCTGATTGCGGATGCCGGGGATGGCGATGATGTCGTCCTGGTTGACATTGGAGGGGAGGCAAGAACCGAATTTGGTTTTGAGGCTTTCGGCCTGGTGTTTGAGAATCTTGCAGTTGTCGCGGATGTCGTTGGTGATGACATTGCCTGCCAGCGGGAGGACTGAGGTGTGGCGGATGATGCCGTCCTGGAAGATGGCAATGTCGGTGGTGCCGCCACCGATGTCGACAAGGGCCACGCCAGCCGCCTTGTCGCCCGCGTCGAGCACTGCATAGGCCGAGGCTATGGGCTCGAGGACAACACCTTTGATACGCAGACCGGCTTCAGCCACTGCGTCGCGGATGTTGCGGACATTGGCGGTGTTGCCGGTGACGATATGGAAATTGGCGACAAGGCATTTGCCCGCCACACCGACAGGGTCTATGTCGGAGTCGAGCATGTCGTTGTCGACAATGTAGTTCTGGGGGAAGACGTGGATGATTTCCTCGCCCGGTTCGAGCATGATGCGGTATTGGTCTTCAATAAGACGATCGACATCGGACTTCTCAATCAGGCGGTGGTCCTGCGGAATCATGACACTGCCTTGGTTGGAACGGCTCTTGATGTGCTGCCCGGCGATGCCCACGTAGACTTCGTCAACGTCGTATTTGGCCATTTCCGACGCATCGGCGACAGCACGACGGATGGAATCGGCGGTACTGCGGATGTTGCGCACGATGCCGCGTTCGACACCTACGGACTCTGTTTTGCCAAATCCGACAATACGTATTTTATCTTTCTCGGCCCGCTCGCCTATGAAGCAGGCAATTTTTGTGGTACCAATGTCAAGGCCTACGATGTATTTATTCATAATTGCGTATATTTTAATGGGGTGACTGGCCTTGTGAGGGACAGGCACCTGAGCTGGTGAATATTATTGTTTGATTTCTTTTCTGGGTTGTTTGCGTGTGGCAACCACTTGCCCTTGGTATTTGACACTGATTTGGTTGTATGTCTCCCATCCGGCTTGGGGCAGGGCACGGGTGTAGAAGGCAAGGAGGTTGATGAACTTGGAATCCAAGTTGTCCGGCGAACCTATTTGGACTATGTGGTTGCCCAGCTTGGGGGTGAGGAAGAGGTCGCCACGGGAATCGCGGTAGATTTGGTCGAAGAGGGTTGCCAGCCGGGGGTGGCCGTCGAGATAGGATGCGAGGTCCCACACCTGCTTGAGCCCTTTGCCCCGGGGCGGGATGTTGCCACTGGCCACGATGAGGTCGGCAGAACCGAGAGGACTGAGCGGCACCCGATAGCCCTTGTCGTCAAGATAGTACTCTTCGCCACGCGCGCATATCCGCACGATGGGACGGTGCTGCACACCGTGGACAACAACTGCTCCCCCGATGGTGGTACTGGCTTCGCAGCGGCACAGCCATGGCGAGGTGACGGCAACGGCTGCCACTTGCCCAAGGTCAACATCGCGGAGGCGCTGGCTGGTGACATCGGGCAGGCGTTGCATCAACAGGTCGGACACTTGCTGGGGTTTGACGAGGGTGTCGGCACCACAATAGTCAATGTCGACCCGGATGCCCTGAACCTGCGAGCCGCCACGCCACAGGTTGGCGGCCACGATGAGCGCTGCCAGTAACAGCAGGATGCAAAGGGGTGCTATTTTGATTCTCTTCTTCATGTGGCGGAGTGGGGTCAAAGGTTGCTTCGAAGGGTTTCTTCCAGACGGGGCACAAGTCGGTCAATGTCGCCTGCACCCATGGTGACAACGATGTCGGGACACAGCGCAGGGACCAATTCGAGTGCTTGGTCGGGGGTGCAGAGATACTTGGAGAGACTATCGATCTTGCGCAGAACCATGGAGGAGGTGACACCCAGGATGGGTTTCTCGCGGGCAGGATAGATGGGAAGCATGATGAGTTCGTCGAGGGTGGAAAGCACCTGGGCAAACTGGTCGGCGAAATCGCGTGTGCGGGTGTAGAGGTGGGGTTGGAAGATGCCTACGACACGCTTGCCGGGATAGAGGTAGCGGATGCTTTCAAGACAGGCAGCTATCTCCTGCGGGTGGTGGGCGTAGTCGTCGAGGTAGATAAGATCGGGCGTTTTGATGCGGTAGTCAAACCGCCGACTCACTCCAGCATAGGTCTTGAAACCGTGGCGGAGTTGGTATTCGTTGAGCCCGAGCGTAAGAACCACGGCAGCGGCGGCCACGGCATTCTCGACATTGTAGAGGGCGGTATTGGGCAGCTCAATGTCGTAGAAAACTCCTTTAGGGGTGCGGAGGTCGAAGAAGATGTTGCCATTGTAGTGCCGCACGTTCCAAGGGTAGTAGTCGGCTTCGATGCCGTGGGCGGTATAATTAAGGATGTGTGCGGACACTCCCTCGACATGGGAGTGATGGTGCTCATGCTCTTCTTCTTGTCCGTGGTCGTGGTGGGGCTGGAGGGTGAGGCCCTGTTTGAGGATGAGGGTGCCTTCGGGGTCGACCTGTACGGCGAACTGGTGGAAGGCCTGAAGGAGGTTGTCGTGGGTGCCGTAGATGTCGAGATGGTCGTCATCGGTGGCAGTGACGACAGCGCAATAAGGATGCAACTGGAGGAATGAGCGGTCGTACTCGTCGGCTTCGACAACCACATATTGGCTGTCGTTGTTGACAACGACGTTGGAATTAAAGTTCTTGGCGATACCGCCAAGAAAAGCACTGCAACCCAACTCAGTCTGGCTGAGCAGATGGGCTATCATGCTGGAGGTGGATGTTTTGCCATGCGTCCCGGCCACGGCGATACAGCGGCGGCCCCGCGTCAGTTCGCCCAGCACCTGCGAGCGCTTCTTGATGGGGACACCTTGCGCGAGGAGGTGCTGATATTCGGCAGTGTCGGTAGGGACGGCTGGGGTATAGACAACAAGGTCAAGATGCGAAGGGATGAGCGAGGGGTCGTCGACATAATGCACGGGTATACCCTCCTGCTCCAACTGGCGGGTGAGGGGCGATGGCGTGCGGTCGTAGCCGCTGACGCGGTCGCCCCGCTGGTGAAGGTAGCGGGCTATGGCACTCATGCCGATGCCTCCTATGCCGAGAAAATAGTAGTCCATAGTAGTTCAATTATTTAATGTTAGTATTTGCGTTGCGACGGGCAACCAATGCTTCAATTTGGTCGACAATGCGGTCGGCGGCGGCGGGAGCTGCCAACTGGCGGATGGCTTCGGCCATACGCTGGCAGCGGTCGGCATCGCCCAGCAATGCGAGGGCCTGCGGCAGTCCCTGGCCGTGGCACTGGCTGTCGGGCACCATGATGGCGGCTCCCTTCTCGGCCAGGGCCATAGCGTTTTTGGTCTGGTGGTCTTCGGCCACATTGGGCGACGGAACCAGCAGGACGGGTTTGCCCACAAGGCACAACTCGGAGATGGCGATTGCCCCGGCACGGGATATGACAACTTGGGCCGCTGCGTATGCCAAATCCATGCGGCTGATGAATTCATGCACCTTGACCCACTGCCCTACACCTTGCCGCTCGACAGTCTGCTGGGCTTCGTGATACATGGAGCGGCCTGTCTGGAAGATGACCTGCACTTTGTGCTGGGCCAGAAACTGGAGGTTGTCCAGAATCATGCGGTTGATGCTGCGAGCCCCAAGGCTGCCCCCGACGCTGAGGATAACCGGCTGCGAAGGGTCAAGCTGGAAGAACGAACAACCCTCCTGCCGTGTAGCAGCCATCTGCTCAATGTCAGCACGGACAGGATTGCCGGTAAGGACCAACTTGTCGGCCGGGAAGAAACGCTCCATGCCCTCGTAGGCCACACAGATGCAGTCAGCACCCCGCGCGAGAGTCTTGTTGGTGAGTCCGGCATAGGAGTTCTGCTCCTGCAAAAGTGTGGGGTAGCCCATACGCTGGGCCATGCTGAGTGTTGGCTCGCTGGCAAAGCCCCCGACACCGACAACAATATCAGGCTGGAAACGGCGCAGAATGCCGCGCACCATGCTGCGGCTGCGCAGCACCTTGAAGGGCAACTGCAGGTTCTTGACAATATTGGACAGGGTGAGCTGGCGCTGCAGCCCGGCAATGGGTAGTCCTTTGATGGGGTAGCCTGCTGCGGGCACTTTCTCCATCTCCATCCTTCCGTCGGCTCCCACAAAAAGGATGTCGGCATCGGGATGGCGACGCTTGAGGGCATTGGCTATTGCAAGTGCGGGGAATATATGTCCGCCGGTTCCCCCTCCGCTTATGATTGCTTTCATGATTGCTGGGTGTTTGGGGATGTCGGCTCCGCGAGGGGGTCGGCATCGGAGTTATTTGGATTTGTGATGCTGAGGTTCTTAGCCTGGCGGGCCTGTTTCTTGTTGTCAAAAGCCACTGCCTGAATCACGCCAAGGCCGCACCCCAAAAAGAGGTAGGCCGAGCCGCCATAGCTGATGAAGGGCAGTGTCTGCCCCGTGACGGGCAGCAAGCCCACAGCCACGCTCATGTTGACCACGGCCTGCAGGAAGATAAGAGTGCCGATACCGGCCACACAGAGACTGCCAAAAAGCCCCGGACAGGCGGTGGCGATGCGGATGCAGCGGAAATAGAACCAGGCATAGAGGGCAAAGATGCCAATGGCGGCCAGTAACCCCGCCTCCTCGATAATGATGGCAAAGATGAAGTCGTTGTGGGCCTGTGTCATGAGGCGGCCATGGATAGTAGTGCCTATGCCAGAGCCCAGAAAACCACCCCTGGCCACGGCCATACGGGCCATGTTTTCCTGCGTAAGCTCGTCCGGGTTGGGATGTATCCACGACTGAAGCCGGTGGGCCCATGTGGGTATACGGCCCGCTTCAATCTGGCTCCCCACCAAATAGAAAACCACAAAGGTGGCTCCAATCACCAACAGTGCCCACAGCAGGTACTTCCACCACAGGCGGCTGTCTATCCCCCCGAAAAAAAGCAGCAGGTAGCTGGCCGCGAAGATAAGTATGCCGGTGGAAAGGTTGGCGGGGGTGACAAGAATGCAGGTAATGAACGCGGGCAAGAGAAGTTTGAGCATTGTCCGGCGGTCGTCAAGGGGATCCTGATTGAGGGCAATGCAACGTGCCATAAAGACAACCAGTGCAACCTTGGCAATCTCCGAGGGCTCGAACCGGGCCACATGAGGGATGACCAACCAACGCTCGGTACCCATAATAAAGACCACCACCAGCGCCGCCAAAGCCAGATAGAGCACCCACTTGGAAAGGGGCGCGAAACGGCGGTAGTTGATATGGGATATAAGTACGACGGCGATATAGGTGGCAACAACAAACCCCAAATGCCGGACGAAGATGCGTCCGGGTGTGGAGTTGAGGTCGGCGATGGCCGAAAGGCCGATGGTGCTGTAGACTGCCACCAGCGACACCCCGGTGAGCAAGAAGAAGATGACCCAGAGTGCCTTGTCGCCTGCCAGTATGTTCAGTTTGCGTCGCATGGTTCTTTTGCTGGTGTTTGTTGGTTGCTGACTATTGGGACAGGTGCAATACTACAATTCGTTGACTTGGTGGATATACTGGCGTGCTACAATCTCGGTCGGCTCGCCCACCGCCGTAGCGGGCGAGAGGATGACTCGCACATCATCGGCCACACAGCGGGAGGCAACAGCCACGGCGGTGGCAATGTCGGGCACATCGACCACATCAGGCAACAGCGTCCCAAAAGCCCTGTGGAGGGCGTGGCAGTCGTCCCCGACGCATATCAGTTTGCCCACCTTGCGGAGAGCCACCGGCTGCAGGACACTGTAATCGGCCGCCGCATCGCCACCAAAGGCTATCCACACCACCGGCCCGGCAATGCGCTGAAGGGTGTAGAGGGTGGCGTTGACACTGCGGGCCGCAGCATCGTTGATATACTCTTTGTGGTGGATAGTGGCCACATGCTCCATTCGGTGGGAAGTTTCCTCCAAGCGGCGGAAACAGCTGCGCAGCGCCTTGTCGCGCATGTGGCGCAACAGTGCCGTATCGACCGATGCAAGTCCGCCGTGCAAACGGTCTCGTCCCTGGGTGGCAAGTTGTTCTATACTCATTATCTTGATTGCATTAATTCATTAATCTGTTAGTTTTGAGCGTGTCGGTTCGGAAGTGGCTTGCGCGGGCAAACAGACTGACTCAATCGCTCATTGTTTATCGCAGTTTGAGGGTTACGATGCTCACAATGGCCAGCAGGATGCCGATAATGACAAACCGCTGGACTATCTTCGGCTCAGGCAGTCCCTGCTTCTGGTAGTGATGGTGGATGGGAGTCATAAGGAACGGCCTTTTCTCGACAGGCACAGCCCTGTTGGGCGGCAAATGGTTGCGGCGGCGGTAAAGCTTGCAGCCCCATGTCTGGATAATGACCGACATGTCCTCCACCACATAGATGCCACAGAGGATAGGCAGCAACAACTCCTTCCTGATGAGCAGCGCAAAGACGGCAATGATGCCGCCCAGAGCCAGCGACCCCGTGTCGCCCATGAATATCTCGGCGGGATAAGTGTTGAACCACAGGAAACCCAGGCCAGCCCCCACAAAAGCGGTGATGAAGACCGTCAATTCGCCAATATCCGGAAGATAGACGATATTCAGGTAGTTGGACATGATGATGTTGCCCGACAGCCATGCCAGAATGGCCAGCGCGCCGCCGATGATGGAGGCGGTGCTGGTGGCAAGCCCGTCGATGCCGTCGGTGAGGTTGGCCGCATTGGAAACCGCCGTGACCACAAAGATGGCTACAAGCACATACACCACCCACACCCAGTTCTGGGTCCAGTCGCCCATCCAACTAATCAGCCACGCATAGTCAAATTCATTCCCTTTCACAAAAGGGATGGTCGTCTTGGTGGAGGCAATGTCGGGGTGGAACGACAGCAGCAGCCCCACTCCCAGGCCCAGCATCACCTGCCCGAACACCTTGAACTTGCCTGGCATACCGGCCTTGTCCTTCTTGAACACCTTGATATAATCGTCGATAAAACCTATCAGCCCCAGCCACAGCGTCGTGACCAGCATCGTGATGACATACACATTGTCCAGCTTGGCCAGCAGCAGGGTGGGCAGCACGATGGCAGCCAGGATGAGCAGGCCGCCCATGGTGGGCGTACCCTCCTTCTCCTTCTGGCCCTCCAGGCCCAAGTTGCGCACCGTTTCGCCAATCGACTTGCGGCGGATATAGCGGATGAAGGGCTTGCCGCAAAACAGCATGATGAGCAGCGAGAGAATCGCCGCCATCGAAGCCCGGAACGAGATGTACTGGAACACCCCCGCGCCCGGAATGTCAAAAGCCCTGTCCAACCAATCAAAAAGGTAGTATAGCATATTCTGTTCTCTATTATCTCTGTTTATTTTCTGTTTGTATTCTGTTTATTTTCTTCATTGTTTCCTCCGTAGTGAAGTAATCGTGTCTACGAGCCGTGTACTATTCATTCAAAAGGCTTTCCAGCTCCTCCCGGTCGTCGAAATGGTGCTTCACCCCGTTGATGTCCTGATACTTCTCATGCCCTTTTCCGGCCACGAGCACTATGTCGCCCTCGCGGGCCATCATGACGGCGGTCTTGATGGCCTGGCGGCGGTCGGTGATGCGCACCACCTGGCTCCGCTCTTCGGCCGTCAGCCCCGCCTCCATGTCGTCGAGGATGCGCTCCGGGTTCTCGGTGCGGGGGTTGTCCGAAGTCAGCACCAGCCGGTCGCTCATCGTGCAGGCTATCTTGGCCATTTCGGGACGTTTGGATGTGTCGCGGTCGCCACCGCAGCCCACCACCGTCAGCAGCGACTGTCCTTTGGTGCGTATGTCGTTGATAGCCGCAATCACATTCTCCAACGCGTCGGGGGTATGGGCATAGTCCACGATGGCAGTGATGCCGCGCCCGCTCACACGCTCAAACCGGCCCTCGGCCGCCTCCAGCGTACTCAGCAGCCGCAGCGCTTCGCTCTCCTCCACGCCCAGCAACACAGCCGCGCCGTAGATGGCAGTAAGGTTATAGGCATTGAAACGCCCCACCAGCCGGGTCCACACCTCGCGGCCATTCAGCTCCAGCAGCAGTCCGCCCAGTGTGTCTTCGACCACCTTGCAGCGGAAGTCGGCCATGCGCTGCAGACTGTAGGTGCGCACCGCCGCGCGGGTGTTCTGCACCATGACGCGCCCGTTGCGGTCGTCGATGTTCACCAGGGCGAATGCCGTGGCGGGCAGCCCGTCAAAGAAAGCCTTCTTGGCGGCGATGTAATTGGCCATCGTCTTGTGGAAATCAAGATGGTCGTGGGTCAGGTTGCTGAATATCCCGCCCGCGAAAGTCAGCCCCGCTATGCGGTTCTGCACGATACTGTGGCTGCTCACCTCCATGAATGCATACTCGCATCCGGCCTCCACCATGCGGTGCAGCAGGGCGTTCAGCTCCAGTGCGTCGGGGGTTGTGTGGGTGGAGGGGACCTCCTCGTCGTCAATCTTGTTGACTATCGTTGACAGCAGCCCCGCATGGCATCCGTGGCGGCGGAACAGCCGGTGGAGCAGTGTCACCGTAGTAGTTTTTCCATTGGTACCCGTAATGCCGACCAGTTTCAGCCGTTGCGACGGGTGTCCATAGAAGTTGTCGGCCATGATTCCCAGTGCGCGGTCGCTGTTTTCCACCAGCACTATCGCCACGCCGCCGTGGGCGCACTCCGGCATACGCTGGCACACCACAGCCACCGCCCCCTGTTTGATGGCGGTTTCGATGTATTCGTGCCCGTCGACGCGGGTTCCCACCTGCGCCACAAAGAGACTCCCCTGCCCCACCTTTCGCGAGTCGAAGCAGATGTCCATTATCTCGGGGTCGGCGTCGACCGGACAGAGCGGCGCCACACCTTCTATCAGTTTCTTCAGTTTCATGGTTTCAATTCTAAGGTTACTGTTGTTCCTTTTCTCACTGCCGTGCGGGCTTTGGGCGACTGGTCTACCACCTTGCCCTGCCCGGCAAACCTCACTTTCAGCCCCGCCGCCCTCAGCAGGGCCATCGCGTCGCGCACCGTCATGCCTTTGCAGTCGGGCACTCGGCCCTGGGGCACATCGTAGTCGGCATACACACCGCGGTCCGCGTCATAGACAGTCCAGTCAGTGAACCGGGCGCTGTCGGGCTGCGCAAAGGGAATCCCCAGCAGGTTATGGGCTGTCTGAAGTGGGCCACGGCGGCCTTTGGTCAGCACAGGACGCATCACACGCCCCGAGTCCTGCAGGTCCACACTCCCCAATTCCTCGTCAAAAGCAACCACACAGTCGGCTATTTTCTTGAACACCGGTGCCGCTGCATGACGGCCGGCAATGCTTGTGCGCTCCACCAACACCAGACAAGTGTAGCGGGGGTTGTCGGCCGGGAAGAAGCCCACAAACGACGAGTTCTTGATACTCTTGTCGCTGATGCCCTGGGTGGTGCCTGTTTTGCCGCCTATACCATACACAGCGTTATACACATTGTTGCCCGTGCCATTCTTCACCACGCCCACCAGCATCTCACGCATCTGCTTGGCTACCTCCTCGCTGCATACATGCTCGTTGAGCACCACAGGCTTCACCGGGTGGGTGCGCCCGCCTTCCATAATCTCGCGGCAAAAGAGCGGCTTCACCATCTTTCCTCCACCAGCCAAGGCGTTATAGAACGTAATCAGCTGCAGTGGGGTGACCGTGGCCGAATAGCCGTAGCTCAGGTTCAGGAAGTCGCGGTCCGAGTTCAGATTCACAATCCTGGTGTTGGGTTCTATCACTTTCAAATCCGGATTCATCTTGCCAAAATGGAACACGGACTCAATGCCTTTCTTCATATCCTCGCGCCGGTTGCGGTAGTACTCCCACGCCAGCTCGCACATGCCCACATTCGACGACTGTGCCAACACCCCGGGCAGACTGGCGGTGTCGGTCGTAAAACCATGACCGGCATTAATCTCGCCGCTCGTGGCGCTGTAGCGCTTACGGCCACCGCTCTGCACCCGTTTGGCGGTGTCGAGAGCAATCTGCTTGTCATTAAGCATCGACACCATGACCACCGTCTTGAAAGTCGACCCCGGCTCATAACTGTCGCTGCAAGCCACATTGCTCCACAGCTGCTCGCTCAGCCGGCCCGACGAGTCGCGCGTCAGACTGCTGCAAGCCAACACATAGCCCGTCTGCACCTCCATCAAGATAGCACATCCGGCCTGCCCGCCATACTGGTTCATCGAATTGCGAAGGGCGCTCTCGGCAATATCCTGGTAGCGTGTGTCAATCGTGGCCACGATGCTCTTGCCGTCCACACGGTGGCGCACCAAGGTCGAATCCTCGTCGGGCACACTTCCATCCTCGACGGGAATCCATGTGCCACGGGTCAGGCGGCGGCATATATACTGCCCGTCCTGCCCTCTCAGCACACTGTCGTAATAGCCCTCCAAACCCGTGTAGCCCGTCTTGTAATGCAGGCCAATCACATTCTCGCCCATATTGCCATAGATATGCGCGCGTACATAACTTTTCACATCGCCGTCCGCCGTCTTCTCCACCACGCAGCGGCCCCAACCAGGCAGCTTGCGGATGGCGTCCCACTTCGAATAGGGGACCCTCCGCTCCACATACAGGCAGCGGCTGGGCTTGCTGCTCGAATACTCACGCATAATGCGGTTGTAGTAATACTCATACGACTTGGCGGGAAACTGGTCGTGCAGTATGCGGCACACCTTGCCGAGATTCTGCTTCCACTCTTTCTCTTTGGTGATGCAGCTCTCCATCACGACGTTTCCGTCTTTGTCCTTCACCTCCTCGCCCTTGCTGTTGCGCTTGGGCCAACGGCCCAGGTCCAGACACAGGTCGCACACCGGCACTGTGGTGGCCAGCACCTTCCCGTCCGACGAGAAAATGGTGCCGCGCCGGGCCTCCTCCGTGCGGTAGATTACCTCACGGGCGTGGGCCTTGGCCCGCCACATCTCGCCGTTCACCACCTGCGTGTTGAGGGTGCAGAACAGCATCCCGCCGCCCGCCAGCGCCACCAGCAGCAGATAAAGCACCAACATCTTGGTGAACAAGGGTTTGTTATGTCTCTTCTCTTTCAATTTCTTTTGTTCCGTTTAGCTTCATTTCCCGGCGGTCATGCCGCCGCATATCATTTCAGCAATTTGTCCATCCCGTCCACATCCAGTTCGAAAGGAGGGCCGGCTGTGATGCCGATGCCCGTGCCATCGAGCATCTCAGCAATCTGCGAAATCTTGATAGACTCCTGATAGCGTTTCTGCAGCTCGATGCGGGCCTCGCGGAGATAGGTAATCCGCTCCTGGGCGGCCGCACGCTCCTTGGTCAAGTCCTCCACCCTGTAGCGGTTGTAGACCAGCAGGATGGCATAGAAACAAAGCATCACAATCAGCGGCACCTGCCGCAGCACGGCACGGCTCTGCAGCACCTCGCCGCCCAAAATGCGCGACAGCCAGTTGGGCTTCCGTCCCCCGGCAGGCTGCTGCGCCGCGGCCTCGGCATTGCGTGCGCCTTGTTGCTCCATGTCTTGTTTCTGTTCTTCCATTGCTTGCTTCGTTATAGTTTCGTCCCGGCGGCGGCCGGCGGCAGTGCCGACGTGCCAGAACCGTCATTTTCTGTTTCCCTCCCCTGACACCCTTTCGGCCACACGCAGCCGGGCGCTGCGCGAGCGCGGGTTGCGCTGCACCTCCTCGTCGCCCGCCACCGTGGCCTTGCGGCCCACAGGCACCAGCGGCACTATGGGGTTGCCGTAGAAATCCTTCTCCACCTCGCCATCGAAATTGCCCGACCTGAAGTAATTCTTCACCAGCCGGTCCTCCAGCGAGTGGTAAGACATCACCACCATCCTGCCCCCGGGCCTCAACAGCTCAGTGCCTTGCCGCAGCAACGCCTGCAAAGCCTCCAGCTCGCCGTTCACCACAATGCGCAAAGCCTGAAACAGCATGGCCAGATACTTGTTCTCCATGCCTCGCGGCAGGTGCCGGCCGACGGCGTTGCGAAGATCGAAGGTGGTCACAATCTCGGCCTCGGCGCGGGCGCGGCAGATAGCCTTTGCCATCTGGCGGGCGTTGGGCAACTCGCCATAAAGCCTGAGCATCTGGGCCAGCTCGGCCTCGTCGGCACTGTTCACCAGTGTGCGCGCCGTCAGCTCCTGGCGGCGGTCCATGCGGAGGTCCAGCTCGCCGTCGAAACGGGTGGAGAACCCGCGCCCGGCCTCGTCAAACTGGTGCGACGACACCCCCAAGTCGGCCAACAGGCCGTCCACACAACGCACCCCCTCCAGTCTGAGGAAACCTTTCAGATGCTTGAAATTCTCATGTATCAACTTGAAACGGGGGTCGTCAATGGCATTGGCCAGCGCGTCGGCATCCTGGTCGAAAGCATACAGGCGCCCCTCCGGCCCCAACCGCGACATGATGGCGCGCGAATGGCCGCCACCCCCAAAGGTGGCGTCCACATAAGTCCCGTCAGGACGTATGTTCAAACTCTCGATGCATTCACTGAGCATCACTGGCAGATGGTACATCATTCGGCATAGTTTGGGGGGCGGAGGCTTTCCGGCCCAGTCTGTTGTCAACAATCGAAGCGAAATCCACAATCTCGCTGTTCATCTTGTCGTATGCCGAGCGCTCCCAAATCTCGATGCACTTGCCCGTCGACTGCAGCACAATCTCCTTCGCGTCGCCGATTACCGACTTCCGCTCCGGGGGCACCATCAGGCGGTCGTTGCTGTCCAACTCCACGATGTTGGCCCGTGTCATCTGGCGCATGATTTGGTTGTCGCGGATGCTGTACGGGTTCAACTCTTTCCGGAGGTTCTCCACCTCATCCTGAAAACTGGCATACGTCCATAGCTCCAAACACTCGGCCGTGAACCCCTGCCGGATCACGAAACGGCAATCCTCCGTCTCCAACTGCTTTTTTAGAGCAATCGGGAACTTGAACCGACCGTTCGAATCTATCTTACAGTATTCTGTACCAAGTATTAAAGCCATTTATACATACTATTTTTCAAGATGCTAAAATACAACTATTTTTCCAATAATTGCCATTTTTTGCCAAAAAAAGTTTTCCACTGCCATTTTTTCATTTCCTGCGTATACGCAACTGCCAAAAAAAAGTTTCATTTTTCGACAAAATTCTGTTCATAAATTTCCCTCTGCCACGCTCCGCCGGCGTGGATTCGCCATCGGTCCCGCCCCGCTCTTCCTTCGCTCGTCCGCCACCGTTTCTGCCACATTCAAACCCCATCTCGCCCCCTGCCGAGGGACATATCGGCAGCCGGGGGCCGGGCTGCGACCCGCCATCGAGCGGCGCTGCAGCCTGCTTCGGGAAGAAAAAAATCATAGTATGAAAAAAAAATCGTAATTTTGCAAACGGAAACAGTCTTGCCCGCCCCGCAGACCGCAACGTGGCCCCTGAGCCGGCACACGCTCTGAAGGCCGAAAGCATAGTTTTGTGCATCAATGTGATAGATTTTTTCGGTGTGGCCTGCAAGGGTTGTGATTCTTTAAGAATAAAGAGATACAATATTAATAATAAATATCAACAACATGAAAAAAATCATCTTTACCCTGACCCTTGCGCTTCTGGTCATGGCTCCTGCCGCCAGCCGCGCCGACGAGGGCATGTGGCTCCTTTCGCTCATCGGCAAGAACTATGCCGACATGCAGAAAGCGGGCTTTAAACTTTCGCCCGAAGACATCTACAGTATCAACCAGAACTGCATCAAGGATGCCATCGTGGGCCTTGGCAACGAGGGACGCCCTTTCTGGCATTTCTGCACTGGCGAGATTATCAGCAACAAAGGCTTGATTTCGACCAACCACCACTGCGGCTACGGCAAGCTGCAGGAGCACTCGACTGTGGAACACGACTATCTGCGCGACGGTTTCTGGGCTTACAACATGGCCCAGGAGCTTCCCAATCCCGGCCTGACGGCTTCGATACTGGTGAGAATGGAGGATGTCACTCCGCGCGTGCTTGAGTGTCTGAGCGACGATATGAGCGAGGACGACCGCGCCAAGGCCGTGCGCAACGTCAGCCAGCGCATAGCCGAGGAGGCCACCCGCGGCACGGACTATGAGGCCACGGTGAAGCCGATGTTCAACGGCAATCAGTATTTCCTCTTTGTGCACATTATCTACAAGGATGTGCGCCTGGTGGGTGCCCCTCCCTCGTCGATGGGCAAGTTCGGCGGCGACACGGACAACTGGTCGTGGCCGCGCCATACGTGCGATTTTTCGATGTTCCGCATCTACACTGCTCCCGACGGCAAGCCCGCTGCCTATGCCAAGGAGAATATCCCCCTGAAGCCCAAGCACCACCTGCCGGTGAGCGCCCGCGAGCTGAAGGACGGCGACTTTGCCATGGTGCTCGGTTTCCCTGGCACGACGGACCATTTCCTCACGTCCTATGGCCTGAAAGAGACGATGGAGGTGACCAACAAGCTGCGCTACGAGCTGCGCACCGTGAAAATCAACATCCTGCGCGAAGAAATGGACAAGGACCAGGCTATCAAAATCAAATACGCCTCGAAGTATGCCGGATGCTCCAACTATTGGAAGTACAGCCATGAGCAGAACATCGCCCTGCAGAAGCTGAACACGATGGCTCTGAAGAAAGAGGTTGAGAAGGAGTATTACGACTGGGCCCTGGACAAGGATCCGAAGTACCGCAACGCCCTTGGCCTGATTGAGAAGAGCTATGCCGACCGCCGCGAGCTGCAGGAGGCTGTCACTTATCTGGACGAGGGTCTGCTGGAGGGTCCGGAGCTGTTGTACCAGGCTACAGTGTTCGGCCGCCACATCAAGGCCTACTGCAACGAGGAGAACCCCGACCAGCGCGACGCTATCATGGCCAGTCTGCGCGACGATGCAGCCAAGTTCTACAAGGACTACGACGAGGCTGTGGAGCAGCGCGTCATGGCCGCGATGATGGAGTATACCTACCGCAACATCAATGTGAAGTATATCCCCGACTGCATGAAGACGGCGGACCGCAAGTTCCGCGGCAACTTCACCTCGTTGGTGGCTCACATGTTCAACCGTTCCATCTTTGCCAACGAGAAGGCTTTCAACGATTTCTTGAAGAATCCCTCTATCAAGCAGCTGGAAAAGGATGAGATTTACAAGTATGGCAGCGAAATCCTTGAAAAGTACCGCGAGGTGTACCTCTCCGTACCCAAGGAGAACCGCGACAACCTGACCCGCGGCACGCGCGACTTTGTGGATGGCATTCTGCAAATCAATGCCGGCAAGAAACTTATGTCGCCCGACGCCAACAGCACCATCCGCCTCACCTACGGCAATGTGAAAGCCTACGAACCCCGCGACGGTGTCACCTACCATTACTACACCACGCTCGAGGGCGTGATGCAGAAGGAGGACCCCTCGAACACTGAGTTCATCGTCCCGCAGCGCCTCAAAGACCTCTACGCTGCCAAGGATTATGGCACCTATGCCAATGCCAACGGCCAACTGCCCACCTGCTTCATCACCAATAACGACATTACGGGCGGCAACAGCGGCTCGCCTGTGCTGGATGCCTACGGCAACCTGATTGGCTTGGCCTTCGACGGCAACGGCGAGGCCATGAGCGGTGATATCGACTTCGAGGAGAATCTGCAGCGCTGCATCTGCCTCGACAGCCGTTATATGCTGTTTGTGATTGACAAGTATGCCAATGCCCAGAACTTGATTGACGAGATGGACATTGTGCGATAGCTGTTCTCTTTATCAGAATGCGGGGATGGATGTGCCATCCCCGCTTTTTTTGTGCCAGGGAGTGCGATAGGGGCTGGGCTATGGGCGGTGGCTGGGTTGTCGGAGACTCAGCTGGTCAAGAAGGTTATGGGACTGCATTGTGCAGAATAAAAGTGAGTTTGGACAGGGCAAAAAAAAGACACTACGGACTGAGGATGAGCCTCGGACCGCAGTGTTTTTTTTGATGAGGGGGCTTCCAGTATTGGCTTAGATGAGTCCTTTGCCCGGCTTGAATTTGGCTGTTTTTTTGGCAGCGATTTTGATGGAGGCACCGGTGCGGGGATTGCGGCCTACACGGGCGGGACGCTCGTTGACACCAAAGGTGCCAAAACCAACGAGGGTTACTTTCTCACCTTTGATCAGCTGCTCTTTGATAACATCGACATAGGCGTTGAGGGCTTTTCCGGCATCGACTTTGCTGATGCCCGCTTTCTCAGCCATTGCGGCAATTAATTCGGTCTTGTTCATAGTGACTTTTTTTGATGGGTTTATATTGGGATTTTTTCGGCTGCAAATATAAACTTTTTTTTTTACAAGTAGGGGTTCTGTCTGAAAAAAATTAATGTTAAAAAAAAGACTATCCGCTACATTATTATTTCCCAATTAGTTATATTACAACCTCGGAGAAATTCGGCAATGGTCATCCGTTTTTTTCCGCTGAGTTGCAGGTTCAAAATGGATACAAAACCGTCGCCTACTCCAATTTTTAGAGATGTTTTGTTGTCAGTTATTATCTTCCCATAACTGGGCGAGGGGCAGGGCGAAAAGGCCACTTGGTAGAGCTTGAATGAATGGGTGTTGCCCTGCGGGTCGGCCATGAGCATAGTGGCGGCAGGATAGGGCGAAAGGCCGCGGACGAAATCGACGATGCGGTTTCCGGGAAGGTTCCAGTTGACGGCACAGTCGGCTTTGAATATTTTGGGGGCTGGCGGCGTAGGGACGTCGAGGGGCTGAGGCGTGGGGACAAGAGTGCCGGCGGCGAGGCCGTCGAGGGTCTGCACAACGAGGTCGCTGCCCATCTGCGCCAAGCGGTCGTGGAGGGTTTCGGCGGTGTCGTCGGGGGTGATGGGGGTGGACTGCTGCAGGAGGATAGAGCCCTCGTCAATCCGCTCGTTGAGCATGAAGGTGGTGACCCCGGTGAGGGTTTCGCCGTTGATGATGGCCCAGTTGATGGGGGCCGCCCCCCGGTAGCGTGGAAGCAGGGATGCGTGGAGATTGAATGTGCCCATAGGTGGCATGGCCCACACGCTTTGGGGCAGCATGCGGAAGGCGACGACAACAAAGATGTCGGCTTCCCACTGGCGCAGCGCCTCTTGGAAAAGAGGGTCGCGCAGCTTTTCGGGCTGGAGCAGAGGGAGGGAGTGGGCAAGGGCGTATTGTTTGACAGGCGAGGCGGTCAGCTTGAGTCCCCGGCCTGTGGGACGGTCGGGCACGGTGACGACTCCCACAACCTCATGACCGGCAAGCTGGATGGCCTGGAGCGAGGCGACTGCAAAGTCGGGGGTGCCCATAAAGACTACTTTCATTGAATTGGATTTAATGATGATTGGAAAACTGCGGAGTCATCGCACACGCACGCGCATGCCCGACTTAAACTTGGTGATGTCGGGGTTGAGGGTACGAAGCTTGTCGGCGGTGGTGTAGTTGCGCTTGGCAAGGTCGTCGAGGCTTTCGCCTTTGCGCATCGTGGCGTAGACGGGCTTGTTGGGCCGGATGGGTTTCGGGGCTTCCTCGGGCACAATGCTCTTGTCGGCTTTGTAGACGAGGCTTTCGCCCTTGGTGGGTTTGCGGATACCAAAATAGGTTTTGTCAAGATAGAGTTTGCGGGTACGGAGGGTGTAGTTGGAAAAGTCGAGTATCCATTCGGGATCGAAAGGTTCGTACTGGAAACGGACTTCGAAATGAAGATGGGGACCCGTGGAACGACCCGTGCTTCCCCCAAGTCCTATCACCTGGCCGGCGGCCACCACCTGCATGGGTTTGACATTGATTTTGGACAGGTGGCCGTAGACTGTCTCGAGGCCGTTGTAGTGGCGCACGACAACGAGGTTGCCATAAGCTCCCATGGGCCGCGCGATACGCACCACTCCGTTGAAAGCGCTGTGGACCGGTTCGCCCACACGGAGACGGATGTCAACACCGCGGTGGGGACGGTTCCATCGCCAGCCGTAGGGGGAGGTGATGATATTCTTGACCGGGAAGCAGAAACGCTCGTTGGGTTTAAGCAGTTGGATGGTAATCTCGTCGGGAAGGGAGTCCATCGAAAGGTTGACAAGCCGCACATGGGCCCCACTGAGATTGCTGCCATACCACAGGGGCGAGGGTGGCGGGAGGGTGGAGTTGTACATGACGTCTATCAGTTCGTCGCCGCTGGCCAGGGCTGTGTCGATGGCGGTTGGGTCGGGTTCGGGCTCATGAATTTCAAGCGAAGGACGGGCTTGCGCGGTCGGCACTTTCTTGCCGCCCATCTTGTCGGCCCGTGCCTTGGTCTGCCCTTCGCGTATGCGGGCATTAATCAGGGAGTCGAAATAACTTTCTTTCTGGGGCTGCTGGGCAGAGAGGGTACCACCCAGGACAAGAAGCAGGAGGAGGATTTTCAGCTGGCGGCGAAGACGGCCGACCGGGATGCCGAGCATCTCGCGGTATTTGGCCACAGTGCGCCGCGCCACAGGGAAGCCGCGCTGGCCGAGTTCGCGGGCCAAAGCCTCGTCGGAGAGGGGGCTGCGCTTGTCTTCGGCATCGACGATAGCTTTCAGCTCACGGCGGACGGCTTCGGTGGAGACCTCTTCGCCTTCATCGTTCACGATGGCCTGTGAGAAACATTCTTTGAGGAGGAAGGTACCGAACTCGGTTTGGACATACTTGCTGTTGACCACCCGCGAGATGGTGGAGATGTCGTAGCCCGTCTGTGCGGCGACGTCTTTCTGCAGGAGGGGCTTGAGGTCGGCGGTGTCGCCAGTGAGGAAGAAGCGGTACTGCTTTTTCAGGACCATCCTCATCACGCGGAGCAGACTGGTGTGCCGCTGTTCCAGGGCATCGACAAGCATGTCGGCACTTTCGAAGTTGGAACGCAGGAAATCGAGTGCCTGCTTTTCGCCTGGCGACGGTTTGCGAAGGCCCTGTAGCTGCTGAAGCATGTCATGATAGTCCTGGCTTTTCTGTAGCTGCGGCAGGTAGCGGTCGTTAAGGGTGAGGGTGAGTTGGTCTTCGTGGCGGGTAACGATGAAGTCGGGCACTATATAGCGGGCATGGGAGGTGTCGGTGTCGCCCGTGCCGGGCTTGGGGTTGAGACGGCGGATGGCAGCAATGGCGGCATCCAGCTGGTCCTCGGTGAGCGAGAGATTATCCATCACCCGGCGGTAATTATGGCTGGCAAAGTCGTCGAAACAGTTGTCCACTACGGCTGTGGCCCATCGGATATCGTCAGTTTGCTCCGGCTTGCGGTGGAGCTGGATGGACAGGCACTCCTGCAGGTTGCGCGCCCCGATGCCGGGCGGGTCCATCCGCTGGATGATGGCCAGAACCTCTTCCACCTCATCGGGCGAGACCTCAATGCCCTGGGTGAATGCGAGGTCGTTGGCTATGAGGTCGAGACTGCGTCCCACATAGCCTGCGTCGTCGAGGCTGCCCACTATCTCTTGGGCGATGTCATACTGGCGAGGGGAGAGAGCCTGGATGGAGAGCTGCCCCATCAGATGGTCGAAATAGGAGTCCTCTGCCACAAACACCCGCTCATGGGCATCCTGGTTTTTGTCGCGTTCCTGGCGCTCGCGGTAGCTGTAGTCGTCGTCGTCAGTGTCGACACTCATCATGTCTGGCCCCTCGTTGCTGGATTCGGGCAACGGCTCTATCATCTCATTGACGCTGGACACCTCCAGCACCGGGTTTTTCTCCACCTCCTCTTTGAGCCGCTGCTCCAATTCGGTGACGGGCATTTGAATCAGTTGCAACAGCAACAACTGCTGGGGCGATAGTTTCTGCTGCATCTTCATGGTCTGATGTTGTCCGTTTTTCATAAGCTTGTCAATTATTATGTTGTTTCGCTCACCAATCGTGCGGATGCCGTCATGTCGGCACCCACTCCCGTCGCTCAGTGTTTTATAACTGAAATGGAGCCGAAATATTATCCTTTAAAGCCAAAAAATTTGTCCTCAAAGTTGAGGAGGTAGACTTTGGCCGTGGCGCGGGTGACGGCGGTGTAGAGCCAGCGGAGGTAGTCTCGGTCTATCATCTCGTCGGTCAGGTAGCCTTGGTCTATGATGGCCGTGCGCCACTGCCCGCCTTGCGTCTTGTGGCAGGTGAGAGCATAGGAGAACTTGACTTGCAGGGCGTTGTAATATGGATTCTGCTTCACAGCCTTGAGCCTGTCGGCCTTATAAGGCATGTCGGCATAATCCTCCATAACCGACTCGAACAGCTGGCGCGATTCCTGGGCAGTGAGTGAGGGCGACTCGCTGTGGAGCGTTTCGAGCAGCAGCTTGCAGTCCTGGGCCGGCATGTCTGGGTAATCGACAAAACGGAGCGTTGCGTCAACAAAATGAAAGCCGTATAGTTCTTGATGATTCCGCAGACTCTGCACCTCCACTATGTCGCCATTGGCTATGAAACCTATGCCGCTTTCGGGTTCAAGCCAATAGTAGTTGTTCCTCACCACCATCAAGTAGTCGCCGGCATTGATCTCCTCCTCGCGGAACAGAATGCGGTTGCGGATTTCCTGATTGAAGATATTGGCTCGTTTGTTGCTCCGGGTGATAATGGCCACCTGCTCCAGCCCGTCATCACCATACTCTTTGTTAAGGACCTCCTCCAGTTCGTCGCCGCGCAGTCTTTCCACATCCTCGCAGTCTTCCAAGTCGAAAAGCGGGAGGCCGGGCATTCCGCCGTCGGACAGCTCGGCAATTTGGCTGCGCAACAGCGTTGCGTTGAGCAGAATGCCAGAAAGACTCTTCTGGCGCACCACTTCGGTAAGCTCGGCATGATGCACCGACAAGCCCAAAACCGACCGGAGGTAATCCACATCAAGGGCAGGGCTCTGGCTGGACCCCACAGGGGGCAGCTGGGCCGTGTCGCCTATCAACATCAGGCGGCAGTGGTTCCCTTCTGTCACATAATCCGCCAAATCCTCCAGCAGGTCATGGCGGTCCGCTCCGCCCTCATCGTTCTGCCCAATCATCGAAGCCTCATCGACAATGAACAGCGTATAGGAATGCTTGTTCAGCGCCCGTGCCATGCGGATCATGCCCTGACTGTCGGTCACTGTCTGATAAATCTTGCGGTGAATCGTGAAGGCGGGCTGGCCAGAGTAGCCCGACAGCACCTTGGCTGCCCTGCCTGTGGGGGCCAGGAGAAGTGTCTTGATACGCAAAGCAGGGGCCGACTTCACCAGTGCACTCACCAGCGAGGTCTTGCCCGTTCCGGCATACCCCCGCAGCAGAAACGCCGAGGCCGGGTCGGGGTCGTAGAGGAAACGGACCATCGCCGCACAGGCCTGCCGCTGCATGTCGGTAGGTTGGTGCGGGAAATGCGAAAGGATAAAACGTACAACTTTCTCCATCGGATGAAAACAAAGGGGAGGTTCGCCCGGCAAGGCAAATCTCCCCTTATTGCTCTAAACTGTATATCACTCGGCCTCGGCGGCAGGAGCTGCCTCAGCGGCAGCCTCAGTAGCGGCGGGAACAGCAGCGGTGGCGGCAGGAGTCACGCTCTTGGCTGCATTGACATCAACCTCAGTGTTGATGGCACTCTCGGCACTATGGCGAGGAATAGCCATAGTGGCTGCCAGCGACAGGACAACCAACGCAATGGCCAAGCCCCATGTAATCTTTTCGATAGTCTCGGTGGTCTTGCGGACACCCAGCACCTGGTTGGGGGCAGAGAAGTTCGCGGCCAGTCCGCCACCCTTCGAATTTTGCACTAACACGGCAAGAGCCAATGCGACACATACAATCAGGATAAGGATAACAATAAAGGTGTACATCGTTTAAGTTTGTTAATATTTTATTTACTTTAATTCGTTCAACTGCGATTCTATCTCAGAAATTCGAACTGCAAAAATACTACTTTTTTCGGGATTTTTGACTAATAATTTTTTATACATATCCAAAGCCTGCTGCAACTTCCCCTGTTTTTCCAGTATAACAGCAAGAGTTTCAGATTCGAACAACTCTGATGGCCGAATACTATTTTTGGCAAGATCCTGGACCGAAACGTTGTCATACGGCTCGAAATCCGGCACCATTCCACCATCGTTTTCCAAAAAATTGGACAGTATCACACTCTTGGGAGCCGTCTTAAACGACACGTCCTGATAAGCGTTTATCTCCTGCAGTATATCAAAGTCGGCCTCCGGTTCCTCCACCGCCTTGCGCTGAAGGCCGGCATCCTTTGCCGCCACAGGTGCTGGAGCAGGTTTTTCCGCCGCCGGCTGCTCAGCGGCATCCAACAGCTCATACAGCCTGTCGGCATCCTGCGCATAAAGCAGCACCCTCGGCAAAGTCTGCGACTCCCATAGCGGTGCCCCCACCCTCTTGTCCGCCACAAGCGACAGCACCTGCAGCGGGGCGCAGAACGGGTATCGGTCGCGCTCGGTGTGCAAACCCTCCCACTCCTCAGCCCCGGGCCGTCCCGGATGGCTCACCATCTCGCCGAAACTGTTTTTATCCATTACCTTAACAACTTTTTGCAACATTAAACACGGCTGCAAAGGTACATCTTTTTTTTCGAACCACAAAAAAACATTTATTTTTTCCGTCATACAGCAGTGTCAACCAGCCCATTACACACAATCGCCACAAAATCTTCCCACATTTTTCTTGTCAATTGAAAAAAAGTTCGTACTTTTGCAACTCAAAAATTTGAAGAAAAATGAAGAGAACATTCCAACCATCACGCAGAAAAAGAGCCAATAAGCACGGATTTCGTCAGAGAATGTCCACTGCCAACGGAAGAAAAGTTTTGGCTGCACGCCGCAGAAAAGGCAGAAAAAAACTTACCGTCTCCGACGAGCGATAAAAACAGCTTACCCGAGTCCAGGCATACGACTCTTTGCAAAGAGAAAAAGAAGTATTGTTGTCTTGCAGTACTTCTTTTTTTTACACCCGGCCTCGTCCCCACACCATCCATCCAACCCCCATCACCATGAAGAAGAGAAAAGAGCAACCCATACTTGAAGAAATCCCCATCACCGACATCGGAGCCGAAGGCAAAGCCATTGCCCGGGCCGACGGCATGGTCATCTTCGTCCCCTTCGTAGTTCCCGGCGACATCGTCGACATCCAAATCCTCAAAAAGAAAAAGAACTATGCCGAAGGGCGCGCCATTGCCATCCGCCACTATTCCGACAAGCGCACCCCCGCCCAATGCCCCCATTTCGGCACCTGTGGAGGCTGCCGCTGGCAAACCCTCAACTACGCCGACCAACTTGCCGCCAAACAACAGCAAGTACGCGACAACTTCGAGCGCCTCGGCCACCTCGACTGCTCAGGCCTCCAGCCCATCTGCGGCTCTGAAAACATCTACGAATACCGCAACAAACTCGAATTCACCTTCTCCTCGCGGGCGTGGCACGACCTACCTCCCGCTCCCGACGCACCGCCCGACCCCGGCGCCCTCGGATTCCACATCCCCTCCCTTTTCGACAAAGTCCTCAACATCGAACACTGCGCCCTCCAGCCCCCGCTCAGCGACCGCATACGCCTGGCCGTGCGCGACTATGCCCTTGCCCACAACCTCCCCTTCTACGACATCCGCAACCACACCGGCTGCCTCCGCAACCTCATCATCCGCAACACCGCCACTGGCCAATGGATGGTCATCCTCGTCATCGCCGACCGCCATCCCGGCTGGGAAGGCCTCCTCGACCATCTGCGCGACACCTTCCCCCAAATCACCTCCCTCCAATACATCATCAACACCAAGATGAACGACTCCTACACCGACCTCCCCGCCGTCACCTATGCCGGTGCCGACCACGTGCAAGAAACCATGCAAGGCTATGCCGGTGCCCCTGCTCTCCATTTCACCATCCGTCCCCAAACCTTCTACCAAACCAACTCACCCCAAGCCCAGCGGCTCTACTCCTTCGTGGCGCAATACGCGCAACTCACCCCCGACGACACCGTCTACGACCTCTACACCGGCACCGGCACCATCGCCCTCTTCCTCGCCCACCTTTGCCGCCAAGTCATCGGCATCGAATACGTCGACGACTCCATCGCCGCCGCACGCCAAAACGCCATCGCCAACCACATCGGCAACACCCAATTCTTCGCCGGCGACATGGCCAAAGTCCTCACTCCCCAATTCGTCCAGCAACACGGCGCCCCCTCCGTCGTCATCACCGACCCCCCGCGGGCCGGCATGCACGAAAAAGTCGTCGACCAACTCCTCGCCATGCTCCCACGGCGCATCGTCTACGTCAGCTGCAACCCCGCCACCCAAGCCCGCGACATCGCCCTCCTCAGCGCCCGCTACCGCCTGGGGCGCATCCAGCCCGTCGACATGTTCCCCCACACCCAGCACGTCGAAAACATCGCCGAACTCATCCGCATCGACTGACCTCCATCCCGCTAAAACCCCCTATTTATAAAAAAAATATCTCCATATTAAAAAAAAATATTATCTTTGCATGTTGTTTCGTTGCAGACCGCACCCTACAACATACAAACTAATACGTTGATAATAAATAAAAAAAAGATAAACTAATAAATTTTCACACGATGAGAAAAGCATTATTAAGTCTGTTATTGGCCGTTGCAATCATGCCTTTGGCCTTTGCCCAAGACAACGCTCAACGCACCATTGTCACCACCAACACCACAGCATGTGGCTCTTACACTTGGACTGCCAACGGTCAAACATACACCACCGACACCGTAGTCCACTTCATCAACTCCACCGATGACACCCTCTACCTCCTCCAGCTCACCATCAACACCCCCTACACCCAAACCGAAAACGTCATCGCCACCCGCTGCACCTACGACTGGCGCGGCACCACCTACCAGGTCTCCGGTCTCTACAGCGACACCGTTGCCGCTGCCCCCGGTTCGGGCGAATGCGACAGCATCTACCACCTCAACCTCACTGTCAACAACACCGAGACCGATGAAATGACCGCCCACGCCTGCGGCCAATACATCTGGCTTGGCGACACCCTCACCCAATCCGGCATCTATCGCGACACCCTCTACGACCCCCTTACCAACTGCACCCACTACGACCAGCTCAACCTCAACATCGTCTCCACCATCAACTCCAACCTCACCGTAGCCCACTGCGGTGACTACCACTGGTTCGACACCGTCATCACCACCACCGGCACCTACACCCACCTCTATCAAGACACCGCCATCGGCTGCGACACCCTCTTCAACCTCAACCTCACCATCGTCACCGACACCGCCGCCATGGTCAACGACTCCGCCTGTGCCAGCAAAACCTGGCGCGGCCACACCTACACCGAGTCCGGCACCTACTTCCACATCGACACCAACGCCACCACCCACTGCGTCACCGTCTATCCCCTCACTCTCAACATCAAGACTCCCCGCGCAGCCGAATCCGAACACGTCCTTGAAGGCTGCAACAGCATCCTCTTCACCATCAGCTCCCTGACCGGCTCCACCACCAAGCGCTTCACCGAAACCACCGAATTCGACACCACCCTCATCGACCGCCGCATGAACCGCTGCTACGACAGCACCATCCACATCAACGTCACCATTCACAAATCCGGCCGCGACACCGCCCATGTCGTCGCCTGCGACCGTTACACCTGGTCCCTCAACAACGTCACCTACTACAACACCCCCACCGCCTACCCCTCCTACGCCTATGCCACCGACACCTTCGGCTGCGACAGCCTGATGTACCTCGACCTCGTCATCCGCAAATCGCCCGTCATCACCGCCATCAACGGCGAGTGGCACCTCAACCCGGGCGACACTGCCAAACTCTACCCCACCTGCACCGCAGGCGCCACCTATAAATGGACCTACGGCAACCAAACCTCCTCTGCTGACACCCTCCTCATCCCCAACGTGCAAGGCAACATCGATGTCAGCCTCGAAGCCACCATCAACTACCCCGCCAACAACCACGCCTGCCACGACACCAGCTGGATCACCATCGTCACCTTCGTTGGCATCAACGGAGCCGAAAACACCAACATCACCCTCTACCCCAACCCCACCGTTGGCCAGCTCAACATCGAGAGTGCCGAAGCCATCAGCCACGTTGCCATCTTCAACGCCATCGGCCAGCAAATCCTTGCCAACACCAACCTGGGCAACAGCACCGTCATGGACCTCACCAACCTCCCCAAAGGCAACTACACCATGCGCCTCACCCTCCAGAACGGCGAGACCGTAATCCGCAAATTCATTATCACCAAATAATGTAAACACCCATTCCACACCAAAGCGTCCGGCACCCGGGTGCCGGACGCTTTTTTCATCATCCACCTCCATCATGAAACACCCCATCCTCCTCACCGCCCTCCTGCTCCTGCTCGGCGCCTGCCACCAACCCCGGCAACCCCTCCACCTGCAAGGCGAAACCCAAGGCACCTACTACAGCATCATCTACTTCGACACCCTCGGCCGCAACCTCCAGCCCCAAGTCGACTCCGTCCTCAGCCTCATGGACCGCACCGCCTCCCTCTGGAACGACACCTCCACCATCCGGCTCATCAACAGCGGGCGCGACACACTCATCACCCCCCTCTTCGCCGACCTCCTCGACAAATCGCGCTCCATCCGCCTCTACACCGGCGGAGCCTTCGACTGCCGCATCGGCGCCCTCGTCAACCTCTACGGCTTCGGCTTCAAACACCGTGCCGACATCCAGCCCCACCAAATCGACTCCCTCATGGCCTTCCTTCAGCCTTGCTCCTACCTCCTGGCCGACACCATCCCCACCCCCGCCGGCCCCCGCTGCACACTGCGCCGCCTCACCCCGGTCGAATTCGACTTCAACGCCATCGCCCAAGGCTACACAGTCGACATGCTCAGCCACCTCTTCGACAGCCTTGCCATCCGCAACTACCTCATCGACGTAGGAGGCGAAGTAATAGCCCAAGGCGCCAAACCCGACGGCACCCCCTGGACCGTAGGCATCGAACGCCCCGCGCAAAACAAATACAGCTCACAGCAAATCGAAACCGCCATCGCACTCCACAACCAGTCCGTCGTCACCTCCGGCAACTACCGCAAATACTACGAGCACAACGGTGTCCGCTACTCCCACACCATCAACCCCGCCACCGGCCTCCCCGTCGACCACTCCCTCCTCAGCGTCTCCGTCGTCAGCCGCCAGTCGTGGTACGCCGACGCCATGGCCACCGCCTTCATGGTCATGGGACTCGACCGCGCCCTCCAATTCATCGACTCCCACCCCGACAACCCCGACATCCAAGCCGCCTTCTTCATCTACCACCAAGACGGCCAATACCGCACCCACGCCACCCCCGCATTCCAAAACATGATAATCGAATAACCCCACAAAACATACACCTACCCATGAAATCAATGACCGGCTTTGCCAAACGCCAATGCACAACCCCCAACAGCAAATACACCGTCGAGATTAAAACCCTCAACAGCAAAACCCTCGACATCAACACCCGAATCCCCTCCTCCCTCCGGGCCAAAGAGCTGGACATCCGCGCCCTCGCCGCACCCCTTGAACGGGGCAAAATCGACATTGTCATCACCCAAGAGTCCGGCGCCGCCACCGCCGCCCACCCCAACCTCGAACTCATCACCCAGCGCTACCACGACCTGCACCAGCTGGCCGACACCCTCTGCCAGCCCGGCTCCGACCTCCTCAACACCATCATCGCCATGCCCGACGTATGGACCTCCGACGACACCGACGACATCGACGAAAACCAATGGCTCGCCATTGCCGACACCATGCGGCTGGCCGTGGCCGATGTCGACACCTTCCGCTCGCACGAAGGCCAAATACTGAAAACCGACTTCGTCAAGCACGTCGACCTCATCGAACAAAAACTGCACGCCATCCCCCAATACGAATCACAGCGCATCGACACCGCCAAAGAACGCATACACCGCTACTTCGACGAAGCCGCCATCAAAGACATCGACCAAAACCGCTTCGAGCAGGAACTCATCTACTACCTCGAAAAACTCGACATCACCGAAGAAAAAATCCGCCTCGCCAAACACATCGACTACTTCCGCCAAACCATGGACAACGAAGAAAACTGCGGCAAAAAACTCGGATTCGTGGCCCAGGAAATGGGACGCGAAATCAACACCACCGGCTCCAAGGCCAACCACGTCGAAATCCAGAAACTGGTTGTCGAAATGAAAGACGAACTCGAAAAGATAAAAGAGCAACTGGGCAACATCCTCTGAAGCCCACCCCATCCACATCCGCCGCCAACCCATCCAAGGGCTGGCGGCGTTTTTTTTATCCCGCCGCCACACCCCTCGCCAAACAGCGGCCACCCACACTGACCCCTTGGCGCCGCACTCCGCGTCTCGCCACCCCTTGCAGCCCCCGCAGTCCAACCTCGCCAGCCCGTCACCCCAGCCGCACACCAACCACGCCCCGCCGGGGCCTTCAATCAGCCGACAGGCCCTACCCCGGGGCGACAACACTCCACCCGAGTCCCCGCGCCGTTTACTGATGGGGAGAAGCCTCAGCGGGGGCAAGCCGCTCCCGCCAATCAAACAGGCCTGACGGCGCAGCAGCCACTCGCCTCCGCGCCACTCCGCCACCCTTCACACCCGCTCGCCAGCCCCCACATCGCCCCTCCAGCCTGAACCCAAAGTTCGCTCCGGCAGGTTGAAATGACGACTGACTATGGTACAAATGACGGGAAACGAGCGAAGCCTGGGCGAAGTGGGCCGGCCGGCGCCAAACTACGGCAACCTGTGGACTGCGCGCATGGAAAAAGGAAGGCGGAGGGCTGTGGCCCTCCGCCTTCTATGATATAACCGCCGCAGTGCTATTAGCGGACAATGAGTTTCTCAACTTTGCTGAACTTGTCGTTGGTGATGCGGACAAAGTAGGCACCCTTGGCAAGATTGCTGACGTTGATGACGTTGTTGCTCTCGGCGTTGATGTTCTGGTTGTAGACCACGCGACCGCTCATGTCGATGAGTGCGCAGTTGACCATGCCGCTGACGCCTTCGAGGTTCAGGTTGACCTGCGAGGTGGCGGGGTTGGGCTGGAGGTTCATCTTCACACCGGCGGCAACGGGATCGATTCCGACGCGGAGCTCGGTGAAGACAAACTTGATGGTGTGGTCAGCCGAAAGGTTGGAGAAGGTGTACTGATAGGTGTAGGAGTGCTCGGCGGAATCCCAAATCTCGTGCAGGTTGGGGTCGCCTTCCTCGGTGTCTTCGTTGTAGGGGAAGATCTCGACTCCGTCGACAAAGCAGTGGGCCACGGTGCAGCCGTTGGCGCCCTGGCCGTAGACGGTGACGGAGGAACCCTCGGCGGGAGTGAGCTCGCTGCCGCAAACCTCTTCGCCTGCATAGATGGCGGAACCGTACTCGGTGCTGTCGCACTCAACATTGATGCGCACGCGGTTGACTGCCTGGGCGGGACCGACAAGGAGACGGATCATGGGGCTTTCGCTTCTGCCAGCGAAGATACCTTGCCGCTGGGGATTACCCTCGGGGTCGTAGATATAGTTCTGGTACTGGTTGGGGAGGTAGTAGTGGGCATACTTGGCTGTAGCCTCGTTGTTGCGGAAGTGCAGGATGGTGTCGTAACGGTCGGGACGCGAGGGCGAAGCCAGACGGTAGGTACCCATGGCCTCGTGGGCGACGGCGAAGTAGCCGTTCTCTTCCAGGCTGTAGCCGACACGGTAGGTGGTGTTGGGCTCGAGGGCGGGCTGCTCGGGGAAGGGGATGACGATGGTGTTGTACTGGCCAAGCTCGCGGTAGCCGTTGCTGTTGCGGCCAATGATGGTGCTGTCGTTCACATCGGCAGCGGTGATCTCCTTCACATTGGCGCCGGTCAGGATGCCGCGGAACGAGACTGTATTGCCACTGTATTCATCATACTGAAGCACAGCGGACACCTTGGAACCGGTGTTGTGGAAGTTGTTGACAGGGGAGGCGACAAGCTCAACGCCACGGATTACCCAGCCTTCGGGAACGGTGGCATCGGTGGTGTAGCGGGTGGTGACATAGTAGCCAGCGTTGTAGTATTGGCAGTCATCGGCATCGTCGGTGACAAACCAGTTTTCGCCTACGTGCACCCAGCTGTATATCCAGTGGTTGGTGGGAGCGTAGACCAGGACGCCGTTGTCGTGGCCCCAACGGTAGTAACCATCGGTGTTGGGGGTGACGTTGTAGTACATGGTGTCGTAGGTGAGGTCGACGTTGCCGCTGTTCACGGTAGCGAACATGTAGTTGTCGCCAGGAACATCGGTGGGCATGGCGACACCGGTGCCGGCAGGGGTGTGGGTGGCATAGCCGAACCAGCCACGGTAGTCGAGAGAGTCAAGAAGGAGCCAGCCATATTTGTCGACAACGATGCCTTTGCGCTCGCTGACGCCGACGGACTGGTTGTTGTAGGAGGCTATCTCGGACTCGGTGTCCTGAGCGGCGTTGAGGTGATGGAGGGTGGCGGTGACGTTGGGACGGACGTTGGAGCCGTTGTTCTCAACGAGGGTGTACCAGGCGGGGTTGATTTCGAGGCCCTGGGGAATCAGGCCGTAGTTGCCCTGGATGTACTCATCGGCGAACTGGCGCATGCGGTCGGCCTCGGCGGAGATGATGGACACGTCGTCAACCAGCCAGACGTAGCCGTAGGCATTGCCACGGTCGCCAAGGCCCTGCCAGCGGAGGCGGATGCTGAGGTTGTTGGTACCGGCGGCGGCAACAGGAAGGGCGTAGCGGCGATAGCCCCGCAGGGTGCTGCTGACAGAGACATCAATGGCATCGACGTTAATCTCGACTGACTGCCAAGTGGAGCCGTTGTTGGTGGAAAAGTCGATGAAGCACTGGTCGTAGTATTTCATATACCACTGGTATAAACTGATTTCGACAACGCTGGCTTCGGAAGCATCAATGCTGTCAATAAGAATGTAGGCATTGAAAACACCGGTGTTGGAGGTACGCTGGTCAATCATGGACATGAACATGAAGCCATTCTCGGCAGAAGAGACAGCGGAGTCGGCGAGGTTGCGGAATGTGTTGGCCATCTCGGTGACATCTCCGCCACCGAACCACTGGACGAGGTAAGGATAGGTGTTGGACTGGCTTTCGAGGTCAGCCTGATCAACATTGGGAATACGGCGCCAGGAAGCGAAGTCGTAGTTTTGGCCGTGTGCATTGACGCCTGAGGTGACAACCCCTGTTGAATAGTCCAAATTGTCGGCACTGAAGTCGACATACTTGATGACGGACTCTTCCTTGGTGAAGATGGAAGATACATCATGTTGTGACATGGCTGTTGATGCGGGACGCTTTGCGGCAGTCTTGGCAGCATGGTTCTTCTGGGCTGTAGCAGTCTGCGCAACCACAAATGAAGCACACAGGGTTAATGCAAGAATCATTAATGTTTTTTTCATGACAGAGTCTTTTTTTAGTGAATTAATACTTATGCGGACAACATCTCACAAGACTCATCTACAGGCCGATAATTGGCTAATTGGGCCTAAAAGGAGGTGTCGTTCCACAATGCAAATATAAGCAATAATTTGAATTTACAAACAGTAGCCCTCAAAAAAACTCTCGACGTAAGCACAGCTGCCTACAGTTGCGGAAAGCGGCTATGGAATCCCGTGAACCCGCGACAATACAGCGGCAGGCCTGGAAGCGGGCGCAGCAATGAATATAGGCCGGATGAGCCGACCAGTACTCACCCACAGAATTGGGAACAAAACAATAAAGGCGGAATGCATTGCTGCATTCCGCCTCATGTTATTCGTCAGAAATTATTGCTCAGCTATTAGCGAACAATGAGTTTCTCAACTTTGCTGAACTTGTCGTTGGTGATGCGGACAAAGTAGGCACCCTTGGCAAGATTGCTGACGTTGATGACGTTGTTGCTCTCGGCGTTGATGTTCTGGTTGTAGACCACGCGACCGCTCATGTCGATGAGTGCGCAGTTGACCATGCCGCTGACGCCTTCGAGGTTCAGGTTGACCTGCGAGGTGGCGGGGTTGGGCTGGAGGTTCATCTTCACACCGGCGGCAACGGGATCGATTCCGACGCGGAGCTCGGTGAAGACAAACTTGATGGTGTGGTCAGCCGAAAGGTTGGAGAAGGTGTACTGATAGGTGTAGGAGTGCTCGGCGGAATCCCAAATCTCGTGCAGGTTGGGGTCGCCTTCCTCGGTGTCTTCGTTGTAGGGGAAGATCTCGACTCCGTCGACAAAGCAGTGGGCCACGGTGCAGCCGTTGGCGCCCTGGCCGTAGACGGTGACGGAGGAACCCTCGGCGGGAGTGAGCTCGCTGCCGCAAACCTCTTCGCCTGCATAGATGGCGGAACCGTACTCGGTGCTGTCGCACTCAACATTGATGCGCACGCGGTTGACTGCCTGGGCGGGACCGACAAGGAGACGGATCATGGGGCTTTCGCTTCTGCCAGCGAAGATACCTTGCCGCTGGGGATTACCCTCGGGGTCGTAGATATAGTTCTGGTACTGGTTGGGGAGGTAGTAGTGGGCATACTTGGCTGTAGCCTCGTTGTTGCGGAAGTGCAGGATGGTGTCGTAACGGTCGGGACGCGAGGGCGAAGCCAGACGGTAGGTACCCATGGCCTCGTGGGCGACGGCGAAGTAGCCGTTCTCTTCCAGGCTGTAGCCGACACGGTAGGTGGTGTTGGGCTCGAGGGCGGGCTGCTCGGGGAAGGGGATGACGATGGTGTTGTACTGGCCAAGCTCGCGGTAGCCGTTGCTGTTGCGGCCAATGATGGTGCTGTCGTTCACATCGGCAGCGGTGATCTCCTTCACATTGGCGCCGGTCAGGATGCCGCGGAACGAGACTGTATTGCCACTGTATTCATCATACTGAAGCACAGCGGACACCTTGGAACCGGTGTTGTGGAAGTTGTTGACAGGGGAGGCGACAAGCTCAACGCCACGGATTACCCAGCCTTCGGGAACGGTGGCATCGGTGGTGTAGCGGGTGGTGACATAGTAGCCAGCGTTGTAGTATTGGCAGTCATCGGCATCGTCGGTGACAAACCAGTTTTCGCCTACGTGCACCCAGCTGTATATCCAGTGGTTGGTGGGAGCGTAGACCAGGACGCCGTTGTCGTGGCCCCAACGGTAGTAACCATCGGTGTTGGGGGTGACGTTGTAGTACATGGTGTCGTAGGTGAGGTCGACGTTGCCGCTGTTCACGGTAGCGAACATGTAGTTGTCGCCAGGAACATCGGTGGGCATGGCGACACCGGTGCCGGCAGGGGTGTGGGTGGCATAGCCGAACCAGCCACGGTAGTCGAGAGAGTCAAGAAGGAGCCAGCCATATTTGTCGACAACGATGCCTTTGCGCTCGCTGACGCCGACGGACTGGTTGTTGTAGGAGGCTATCTCGGACTCGGTGTCCTGAGCGGCGTTGAGGTGATGGAGGGTGGCGGTGACGTTGGGACGGACGTTGGAGCCGTTGTTCTCAACGAGGGTGTACCAAGCGGGGTTGATTTGGAGACCCTGGGGGATCAGGCCGTAGTTGCCCTGGACGTACTCCTGGGAGAACTGGCGCATGCGGTCAGCCTCGGCGGAGATGATGGACACGTCGTCAACCAGCCAGACGTAGCCGTAGGCGTTGCCACGGTCGCCAAGGCCCTGCCAACGGACGCGGATGCTGAGGTTGCTGGTACCGGCGGCGGCAACAGGGAGGCTATATTTGCGGAAACCTCTGAGGGCGCTGTTCACATCGACATCAACACCAAGGATGTTGATTTCAACTTCGTTCCAAGTGGAACCGTTGTTGGTAGAATAGTCGATGAAGCACTGGTCGTAGTATTTCTGATACCACTGATAGAGTTCGATGTCGAGGACGGTGGCAGCAGAAGCATCGATATTGTCAATGCGGATGAAAGCATTGAAGACACCGGTCTGGGGAGTGCGCTGGTCAACCATGGACATGAACATGAAGCCGTTCTCAGCAGAAGAGACAGAGGAGTCGGCGAGGTTGCGGAAAGTGTTGGCCATTTCGGCAACATCTCCACCGCCAAACCACTGGACGAGGTAAGGATAGGTGTTGGACTGGCTTTCGAGATCAGTCTGATTAACACTGGGGATACGACGCCAAGAGGCGAAGTCGTAGTTCTGAGCGTGAGCGTTGACACCGGAGGTGACAATGCCCGTGGTGTAGTCAAGATTGTCACCGCTGAAATCCACGAGCTTGATTACCGTCTCATCTTTGGTAAAGATGGAGCTCTGGTAACTGTTCTGAATCTGGGCAGCTTTGGTGGCAGCCTTAACTTCACGTCCTTGATTAGGCGTGGCCGTCTGTGCGTAAGCTAAGGATGCGCACAGGGCAAAAGTTAGAACCATTAATGTTTTTTTCATTGTTGTTTGTAATTTTGATGAATAATAAAATTTCATTTTATACAACCTATAACTCTCTTCCACAATTGGTTGAGGCATTGTTTGGAGGGTTGACGGGGTCTTTGTTTTACAATGCAAATATAGATGATTTTTTTGACATGGAAAGTTTTTTTTGGTTTTTTAATGTTTTTTCACCCTTAGGGGAGGGCGCGGGCGGCGCGGCATGGGAATATGAGAATAATTGCGAGGGACGCACAATAAAAAGCAGTTTTGTCAGTTAAAGGGTGCAGTTAAGCGAGTAGAGTAATGTATAAAAATAATGAAGAATAGTATATTATACATATTATTGTTGACTGTGCTGCTGGCCTCCTGCGCGGGCGGGAAGAAGGCGACAGTGGCCGAGAGTCCCTACCGCCGCGCCCCGATACGCGAGGTGACAGAGGAGGAGCTGAGCAACGACTCGGCCTTGATTGACGCCACGATGCAGCATTTGCTGGGCAAGGAGGAGGAGTCGGTGGAGAAGTACCAGCACCTGTTGGGACGCAGCCCGAACTATTCGCCCGCACACTTCGGGCTGGGACGGCTGTACTTGTCGATGGGATGGATGGACAGCGCACTGCACCACACACGCCGAGCCTGCGAGCTGGACAAGAACAACGCCTGGTACCGCATACAGCTGGCCCGGATTTACGAGCAGCTGCACGATGGGAAGAACCTGAAGGCGACATGGGAGGAACTGGTGAAACTGTATCCGGACAACACGGACTACTACTACAACCTGTCGAATGCCTATCTGTATTGCAACGATGTGGCAGGGAGCATAGCGGTGCTGGACCGGGTGGAAAAACGGTTCGGAATCAATGAGACGGTGTCGCTGCAGAAGCAGAAGCTGTGGAACGCCATCAACAAGCCGGACAAGGCACGCAAAGAGCTGGAAAAGCTGGCAGAGGCAGTGCCGTCGGAGCCGCGATACAGCGCCATCCTGGCAGAGAGCTATATGAACGAGCACAACTACGGCAAGGCATTGCAGTATTACAATTATATTCTGGCGTCCAACCCCGACGACGAGAACATCCATATCGCACTGGCCTCGTGCCATCTGGCCATGGGCAACCTGTTCGATGCGTTCAAACATCTGCGGCAGGGGGTAATGAATCCGGCAGTGGAATGCCGCAACAGGATGGTTTTCATCACTGAGTTTCTGCACAACGAGGCGTTTTTTAATGCCTACGGCAAGCGGTGCTTTGCACTGGCCGACAGTGTGGCCGATGGATGCGGGGAGAATGATGATGGATTCGGAGTGCTGTATGGCCAAATGTTGGCGGCGCAGGGGCGCTACAAGGAGGCCGCCGAACGGTTTAAAGCCCATCTGGCTACCGACAAGAGCCAGTATGCGGTGTGGGAGGCACTGTTAATCTGCGAAGGCCAGTATGAGGAGGGGGCGGACGAGCTGCTGGAAGATGCCCGCCAGGCCTCTGAGTTGTTCCCGCTGCACCTCAGACCTTATCTGATATTGGCCGAAGGGTATCTGAACCGCAACGACTGCGAAAAGGCCCGCTACTATCTGGACCGGTGCCAGATGATTGCACCAAATGAGAACACTGTGAAAGAATTGAAACAAAGAATAGAACAAAGATGTCAATGAAACGCTATCTTATCCTGATGTTAATGGGGCTGGCGCTGCTGGCCACGGGATGCCGCAGCCTGCGGAACGGGGCAGCGGACTCGCACGGCGGGAATGAACCTACGACAACGGCTGGACGGAACCTGTACAGCACCAATTTCACTGTGTCGGCCCAGGGACTGCAAGCCAATGGGCAGATGAGGATGATGGAGGACAGCATTATATGGGTCAGCGCATCGAAGGTGATTGAGTTGGGACGAGTGCGGTTCACACCCGATTCGGTGGTGGCGTATGCCATCGTGATGAACCGGTGCTTCAGCGGCACGTATGACGACCTGTACCGGCGGTTCCAGTTCCGCACGGATTTCAAGACCCTCGCAGAGACGGTGAGGGCTGAGGACGCGGGCCAGCGCCTGGCCGACATGGCACGCCGATTCGGAATCGAGGCAATGATCACGGTGGAGCCATGGAAGCGGGTGGACCGGCTGACGTTCCCGTTTTCGGTACCGAAGACTGTAAAACCTTTATAGCAAACTGAACAACAATGAAGAGAATGCTTTGGGGCTTTGTGGCCATGATGCTCAGTATCGGCGCTTCGGCGCAGGTTGTGCCCGACTCGATTAGTCAGGACCCGACAAAGGGCGACACCGCCACAGCGGCGGCCATCATTGACAATTATCTGGGTTATATAAATTTTGAGCATCTGCTGAAGGACAGCGTACTGTTTGTCTCGTCGTCGGTGGTGGCACGCGACCACCCGGAAGACACTATCAAGATTTTGCGCTGGTATGGCAGCAACCGGCAGACCCGGATAGAGATGTGGCAGAACGGGAAGATGGAGGATGCCTTCTATTCTAACGGGAAGAAGGTGTTCAAGCGCTTTTCGAAGAGCTACCGCGCATGGCGGAACATGTCACAGCTGTCGTACTACGACATGACTATCCCCATGGACATCCGAGGGGCCCTCTACAACTGGCGCAGCAAGGGAGCTGAAGCATACTATGTAGGGCAATACACCTATAATGACCATCCGGTGTTGCGTGTTTTTGTGGCTCAGCCCGAATTGTATGACCGCAACTATTTCTTCGAGAGGGAAACCGGGTTGCTGTTCATCGTCACTGAGGACAACCATATCTTCGGCGATGCTGAAGCAGCGGTCAACGCCAAACGCGTGGACTGGCGAGGGTGGCACGAATTCACTCCGTTCAGGGGATGCCTACTCCCGACAATAGAGTCTTACCAAGTGGACGGACAGGTGTTTGTCATTAACCATCACTATGAAATGGTGGCCCATAAGAGCGCCTACTTCAACGAAAACGTGTATTGAACATGAGCCTATTTGACAATCCTGACGAGTATTATATGCAACAGGCGCTGCGGGAAGCCCGGATGGCCTTTGAGGAGGACGAGATTCCGGTGGGGGCTGTGATTGTGAGTAACGAGCGCATCATAGCGCGGGCACATAACAACACTGAGCGGCTACACGATGTGACGGCTCATGCCGAGATGCTGGCCTTCACGGCGGCGACCAATATGCTCGATGCCAAATACCTAATCGACTGCACCCTGTATGTAACACTGGAGCCTTGTGTGATGTGTGCCGGGGCTGCGGGATGGACACAGATAGGCCGAATCGTTTACGGGGCTTCGGACCCCAAGAGAGGGTTTGAGCGACTGGGTCGCGGAATGCTGCATCCCAAGACCACGGTGGAGGGCAGTGTGCTGAAAGACGAATGCGAAGCCCTGATGAAAGAGTTTTTTAAACGCAAAAGAGGTTAACCCCCTGAATGATTACCGACATTAATAATTACAGTTTTCTGCCTCTTGACAAGCAACCTCATCCACACAAACCCAATCCTAAAATACAGCATTCAGCATCGTGACAGCCAAATAATAAAAACATAAATACTAAATATTATGCAACCTACATTATTAGTTCTTGCTGCCGGAATGGGCAGCCGATACGGCGGACTGAAACAAATGGACGGCGTGGGCCCCAACGGGGAGATTATCATGGACTACTCCATCAACGACGCCATCCGCGCCGGATTTGGAAAAGTGGTGTTTGTAATCCGCCACAGCTTCGAGCAGGAATTCAAGTCCCGTATCAACGCCGAGCACTATGGCAACCGCATTGCCGTAGAATACGTTTTCCAAGAACTCGACAAACTGCCTGAAGGATTCAAAGTGCCTGAGGGACGCGAAAAGCCCTGGGGTACCAACCACGCCATCCTGATGGCCAAAGATGTCATCCACGAACCTTTCGCCATCATCAATGCCGATGACTTTTATGGCCGGGATGCCTTCCAGGTGATTGCCGACCACCTGCGCACCCTCGAGGGAACAAAAGGGAAATACTGCATGGTGGGCTACCGCTTAGAGAACACGCTGAGCGAGAATGGCACAGTGTCGCGAGGCGTGTGCGAGGTGGACGGCAACGGCCTGCTGGCCGGCATGACCGAGCGCACCAGCATCGGCCGCACCGAGAATGGTATCGAATATAAGGATGCCGACGGCTCTATGCACCCCTTGCCCGCCGATGCAACAGTGTCGATGAACCTGTTCGGCTTCACGCCCGACTATTTCGTGGAGAGCGAAAAGCTTTTCCTCACCTTCCTCCGCGAACACGGCAACGAGCTGAAATCGGAATATTATATCCCATACGCCGTCAACACCTTTATCAACAGCGGGTATGCCACCATGCGAGTGCTGAAAACCACAGCACAATGGTTTGGCGTAACCTACAAGGAAGACCGCCCCATCGTGGTTGAACGGTTGAAAAGACTGCATGACCAAGGAGTTTATTGATTTTGTAAAAAAACATCTACACGACGATACCTCGCGCCTGCTGCTCTCAGCCGCGAGGTATCCTTCTATTGACATGCCGGCTGCCGTGAGGAAGATAGAGGGCATACGGACTGCTCAAGACAAGTGGCCCAGCCTGCTGGACTACGACGACTTTATATTTCCCCCTCGGCTCAACCGTGAGCAAAGTTCGTCAGAGACGGCGGCAGAATACAAGGCGAGCCTGATTGCCCCACTGTGCAACGGCAAAGAGCATGTATCCATTGCCGACCTGACGGGCGGCATGGGAATTGACAGCCTGAAGTTTGCCCACCCTTTGGAACCGAATGGAGTCACGACACATGTGGATTACGTAGACCGAGACCCCGAACTGTGCCACCTCATGGAGCACAACCGCAACACGATGGGACTGAAGAATGTGGCCGTCCACTGTGGAGACAGTATGAAGTGGGTGGCCGCTTGTGCGAGCCAGTTCGACCTCCTATACATCGACCCGGCCAGACGGTCGCAGACCGGACGGAAAGTGGCAGCCTTCGAAGAGTGTGAACCCAACATCCTGCACCACCTGCCACTCCTGCTTTCGCGATGCAGGTGGCTGTTGGTGAAAGCCTCGCCCATGATAGACCTCGACAGGGCCATCAGCCAACTCGGTTCAGTGGCCGAAGTGCACATCGTCGCCGTGAAAGGCGAATGCAAAGAGGTGCTGTTCCTGTGTGGCCGGCACGACGGCGAACCCCTTCTGCACTGCGTCAATATTGCGGCCGGCAAAACTGACCACTACGCATTCAGTCGCAGCGATGAACAGGCGGCTGAACCCCAATATTGCTCTGCAGCAAAGAGCTACATCTATGAACCCGATGCCTCGCTAATGAAAGGCGGGCCTTTCAATCTCCTCTGCCAATGGCTGGACATCGAGAAACTATCTCGCAACACCCACCTATACACTGCTGACACCCTCATTGAAGCCTTCCCCGGCCGCACATTCCGGGTTCTGGCGGAAGTGCATCTAAACCGAAAAGAAATATCCCGCGCTATCCCCGACGGGAAAGCACACGTTGTCACCCGCAACTATCCCGTTGAAGCGGATGCCCTACAACGCCAGTTGGGCCTCAAAGAAGGAGGCCGCCTGTTCATCTTGGCCACGACCGTAGGCAGCCGCAAAACAGGTTACCTATGCTGCCGCCCCGGCGAGGAAAGTGACTTTTTGAAGGCGAAGTGAAAAAAATTTTGTCGGTTGAAAAAATGTTCGTAACTTTGCAATCTCCAAAAAAGGTGCAGAAATGCCCAACTTACCCGTTCAAGGCATTCGGCATCAGGCTGATAAGCATGGAGGCCGTTTATCCGTCAGCGGCCAAAAAGCGATGCAACCAGAGGAGATATTAACAAGAAATCAAAAAAACACCATCGTTAGTAAAATAAAAAATGAGTACATTAAGTTACAAAACAATCTCAGCCAACAAGAACACCGTTCAGAAAGAATGGGTACTCGTTGACGCCGAGAACCAGACCGTAGGCCGTCTGGCCACCCGCGTGGCCAACATCCTGCGTGGCAAGACCAAACCTTGCTACACACCGCACGTCGACTGCGGCGACAATGTCATCATCATCAACGCCGAAAAAATCGTCTTCACCGGCAAGAAAATGACTGACAAAATCTACCAACGCTACACTGGATATCCCGGTGGCCAGCGCGAGACCACTCCCGCCAAGGTTCTTGCCTCCCACCCCGAACGCGTTCTTGAACACGCTATCCGTGGCATGCTTCCTAAAAACCGTCTGGGCGACGCTCTGTACCGCAACCTCTACATCTATGCCGGTCCCGAGCACCCCCACCAGGGTCAAAACCCCAAAGCAATCAATATTAACGACGTTAGATAAATAAAAATATGGAAGTAATCAACACCATTGGTAGAAGAAAATGCTCCGTTGCCCGCATCTATATGACCCCTGGCACCGGCAAGATTGTTGTCAACTCAAGAGACTATAAAGAATATTTCCCCACTGGCCCGCTGCAGTACATCGTCAACCAGCCTTTGCAGGTGACTGGAGCTGAGGGCAAATGGGATATCAAAGCCAACCTCGATGGCGGTGGAATCACCGGCCAGGCTCAGGCTCTGCGCATGGCTATCGCCCGTGCACTCTGCGAGAACAACATCGAAGACCGTCCCGCTCTCAAGAAGGAAGGCTTCCTGATGCGCGACCCCCGCATGGTTGAGCGTAAAAAACCCGGTCAGCCCAAAGCCCGTAAGCGCTTCCAGTTCAGCAAACGTTAACCGTTGTGCTACTCTGGTACCAAACAGAACAATATTTTTAAGTTTAGAATCCAAATCGGGGAGACGCTCCGCCTGGTTGCCAGTTCGGCAGCATAGGACAGCCGAAAAACCAAGCCCCAAGGACTACTCCGCGATTGGTTCATCAAGGAAAGTAAACACAAAAAGAAATGACAGAACTCAAATTCGAAGAACTGCTTGAGGCTGGTTGTCACTTTGGACACCTCAAGAGAAAATGGAATCCCAAAATGGCTCCTTATATCTTCAAGGAGCACAACGGCATCCACGTTATTGACCTGCAGAAAACCATCGCCAAAGCCGATGAAGCTGCTTCTGCACTGAAACAGATTGCCAAGAGCGGCAAGAAAGTGCTTTTCGTGGCCACCAAAAAACAGGCTAAAGACATCGTGGCTGAAATGGCAAAGAGCGTTGACATGCCCTTCGTCACCGAGCGCTGGCCTGGCGGCATGCTCACCAACTTCGCCACCATCCGCAAGGCTGTGAAAAAGATGAACAACCTCGACCAGCTGATGCACGACAAGGATTTCAACAATATCAGCAAACGCGAGCGTCTCCAGGTGCAGCGCGAACGTGCCAAGCTTGACAAGAACCTGGGTAGCATTGCCGACCTCACCCGTCTGCCCAGCGCCCTGTTCGTCATCGACATCAACAAAGAGCACATCGCCGTTGCCGAGGCCCGCCGCCTGAACATCCCCACCTTCGCTTTGGTCGACACCAACTGCAACCCCGACCTTATCGACTTCCCGATCCCCGCTAACGATGATGCTTCCAAGTCGATTGCCGCTATCCTGAAACACATGACAGAGGCCATCCAGGAAGGTCTTAACGAGCGCATGCTCGACAAAGACGCCCAAAACAATGAGGAGAAGGACGATAACCAAGCCGAGGAAGCCCCCGTCGAGAAGAAGACCCGTCCCCGCCGTCCCCGCAACGATGCTCCCAAAGCCAAGGAAGAAGAGCCCACGGCCGAATAAACCCGCAAGCTCAAAACAACCCATTTCATTAACCACAAAAGAAACCCATAAACAATGGCAAACATAACCGCAAAACAGGTAAACGAGCTGCGCCAGCTGACCGGTGTCGGCATGATGGACTGCAAAAAAGCCCTCGTCGAGTGCGACGGCGATTTTGACAAAGCTATCGACTACCTGCGTCAGAAAGGCCAAAAGATGGCTGCTAAACGTGCCGACCGCGATGCCAACGAAGGTTGCGTCCTGGCCAAGAGCAACGGCAACTACGGTGCCGTCATCATGCTGAGCTGCGAAACCGATTTCGTGGCCACCAACGCCGACTTCGTGGCTTTCACCACCAGCATCCTTGACAACGCCATGTCCAAACACCTCACCTCCAAGGAGCAAGTGCTCGACATGGAGCTCGAAGGCCGCAAAGTGAGCGACTGCATCACCGACCAGATCGCCAAGATTGGCGAGAAAATCGAACTTGCCCACTTCGAGACCATCGAGGCCGCTGCCGTCTATGCCTACATCCACCCCGGCAACCGCATGGCTTCCGTCGTCGGAATGTCCAAAGCTGGTTACGACGAAGTTGGTCACAACATTGCCATGCAGGTAGTCGCCATGCGTCCCTTGGCTCTCGATGCAGCCAGCATCCCCCAAGAGGTGAAGGACAAAGAACTGGCCGTGGCCGCCGAGAAAACCCGTGAGGAACTCATCGGCAAAGCTGTTGACGCCGCCCTGAAGAAAGCCGGCATCAACCCCGCCCACGTCGACACTGAAGAGCACATGGCCTCCAACTGCGCCAAAGGCTGGATTACCGAGGAGCAAGTCGAAATGGCCAAGAAAATCAAAGAGGAAGAGGCTGCCAAGAAAGCTGCCACCCTCAACGAAAAGCAAATCGAGCAGATTGCCCAAGGCCGTCTGAACAAATTCTTCAAAGAGAACACCCTGGTCGAGCAGGAGTACATCATGGAGAGCAAGATGACCGTCCGCCAGTTCATCGAGAGCACCGACAAGGAACTCGCCTGCACTGGTTTCAAACGCCTCGAACTGGGTGCCTAAGCACTTTGGTTATACCGCTAAAAGCCGTAGGTTTCACCTACGGCTTTTTTTATATAAATCCCCTCTCACCCCCTCGGAATCAAACGTCACTCAGCATCACTGCCTATGCACTTCCGACGAGCCGCTTGTAGCGCAGTCAACCACAGGGTTGCAGCCGGGGAGAGACTTATAATACAGGTCGCTGGAGCCAGACAAATGCCCTGTTATTCTTTCGCAGCAAGCAATCTGGACAGTACTCGAACCGCTGACCCTCACATCTGCCGAGCGGCACTCAAGCCCATACGCATATACACTGCTGGAACCCGCTATTTCCATCTCAATCAGCCCCATGCAGCTCCCTGCACATCTGGCCGACGATGAACCACTGAACTCCAGCTCTACCTCATCGGCATCAATGTTACCCTCAAAATCCGACGCACCTGAGAGGTCAATATTCACCTCCCTGCCCTGCAAATTGCCATAGAAGCCGGAAGCTCCCGACAAGTCCAGCTCCACCTTGTCGCCCTGCAGATCGCCACGGAACGTCGAGGCTCCCGACAGCTCCACATCACACAAAGCATTGTTGACAGGCAACAACACCCGGCCTTTGCCGTGAAACCAGTTAAACAGCCCCGAACGGAAACCGACCTTCAGTGTTCCCTCCTCCACCGTCAAGACCACATTCTTGTGCTCACCGCCCCTCACCGACACCATCGCCTTGCTCACCGTGTCGCACATCACCACCTCGAAAGCGTCGCTCACATCCAACTCGGTATACCCCGAAGCGACCGGATAACCCACTGTGATATAATCGTCATAATCCTTTTCGCAGCCAGCCCACAACAGGCACAGCAACGGCAAAATCGAAATCAATCTTCTCATATCGTCAAAATTTTTAAACTCTAATGATTTGCAAAGATACAAATAATAATTCAATTACAAAAAAACACCTGCCCATTGACGCAAACATAAGAAGGAGGAGACCGTAGCCCCCTCCCTCTTCATTGCTGGAAAAGAATCTCTCTCAGCTTTCAACAATCAAGTGAAAGGAAGACCTTGTCTACCGGGGAAACCAGAGCCACTGCCACCAGCATCCCCGTTACCCGATCCACCGTGTCCGGGAAGACCCGGGAAACCAGGCGTTGAGCCGCCGCCACCGCTGCCGGCGAATCCTTTTTCTACTCTCACCTTCATCGTCTCGACAGAAGGAGTGAGATAATTTTGATGTTCTTTCTTCATAACCAAATAATTGTTAGGTGAATAAAAATATGTATTGATAAAAAACGTTCTCCTCCAAACGGTGCCGATGCTGCACACAAAAAGCACATTACCCTACACCCCCGCCCTCCTCCTTGAACTGAAATTCAAACGGCAGAGTAAAATCAGACCCAAAGCATAATACCCCTCCCCTGCCAACGGCCGAAACAGAATCCCAAAAAGCGACTGACCGCTGCACCCGAAACAGGCACAACCCATTTATACCAGCAGACCAAAAAACCTTCATATCCAAAACCAACATGCTGCTATTCAATATATTATACAACAAACTACACGCACTTAAACATTTTACACCAAATGCAAAAAACCATAAAAAAACGAAATGCCGACAAAAAAAGTAAGCATCAAGATTTTTTTTCGTACCTTTGCAAACCAGTAACACCGCGCCTTCGGCCCGCAGACCGTCCTTTACAGGCGCCACGACACATAATGACAAAGAAGAAACAAAAATACTACGTTGTGTGGCAGGGCAATACACCCGGCATCTACGACAACTGGGCCGACTGCCAAAAACAAGTGACAGGCGTTGCCGGAGCGCAATACAAATCATTCGACAACTTCGACCAGGCACAACAGGCTCTCCGCCGCCCCTACGACGAAGTGAAAGGGCAGAAAACCCTGCGCGACACCATGGTAGGCATCGACCAGAACGGCAAGACCGTTGTGCGTCAGGGCGACGTGCCTGGCCCCGAACTCGACAGCCTGGCCGTCGACGCAGCCTGCAGCGGCAACCCCGGCGTGATGGAATACCAAGGCGTCTACGTGGCCAACCGTCAGCGCCTCTTCCACTTCAAGGCACCCGTCGGCACCAACAACATTGGCGAGTTCCTGGCCATCGTCCACGGCCTCGCCTACCTCAAAAAACACCAGCTCAAGCAAATCCTCTACTCCGACTCCGTCAACGCCATCAACTGGGTACGGCGCAAAGAATGCCGCACCAAACTGCCCCTCAACCCCCAAACCGTGGAACTGTGGAACGTCATCCGCCGCGCCGAAACTTGGCTGCAGACTAACACCTACACCACCGAAATCCGCAAGTGGGACACCGACCACTGGGGCGAAATACCAGCCGACTTCAACCGCAAATAACAAACAACATGGACGCAATACTCACCATCCTCATCACCATTGCCCAAATCGCCACCGTCTACCTTGCCGCCCGCGGCAACCGCTGGACGTGGATATTCAGCATCGTCACCGGACTTATCCTGTGCTACAACTTCTTCACCGACCAGCACTACATGAGTTTCGGTTTCCAAGTCTACAGCCTGCTGGCATCCATCGGGGGCGTCTTCATCTGGAAAAAGCGCTCCGAGGACAACCGCCGCACCATCTGCTGGGGCAACCCCCTCTGGCCCCTGCTGGCCGTGGTGGCCATCGGCGCCGCCACCTACCTCCTCGACGCCCGCGTGCTGCACTCCAACCTCCCCATCCTCGACTGCGCCATCTTCGCCCTCCAGGCCGTGGCCACCTACCTCATGGTGCGCAAAGACATCAACGCCTGGCTCTGCTACCTCATCTGCGACGCCATCTACATCCCCCTCGGCATCATGGGCGGCAGCTACAAATGGCTCTTCATCAGTGCCTGCTTCTTAGCCACCGCCACCTATGGCTTCATCACCTTCGTCAAAGCCTGGCGGGCCTCCCGCTCCAACCCCCAGAACCCAGACCCCTCCCAAACTCCCCGCCCGTGAACACCACCCACATGCACATCCCCTCCAACCGCGTCCGCGACATCGAGCGCTACTTCATCACCGAACTCGACGGACTCTATCCCGAAGGGGAACGGCGCATGTTTGCCGCCATGCTTTTCGAAGCCTTCCTCGGCTGGGACCGCACACAACAACTGCTGCACCGCGACGACACCGTCAACCAGTCCGACCTGCTCCGCTTCCACTGGGCCGCCGAAGACCTCAAGCGCCACCGCCCCATCCAGCACATCATCGGCCACACCGACTTCTGCGGCCTCCGCTTCGACGTGTCGGCCGACGCACTCATCCCCCGCCCCGAAACCGAAGAGCTGGTCCTCCACCTCGTCCAGCTTATGCAGCACCCCCGCTCCGGCCGCGCCGCCGCCCCCCGCCTGCTCGACCTCTGCACCGGCAGCGGCTGCATCGCCATAGCCCTCAAAAACCGCCTGCCCCACGCCGAGGCAACGGCCGTCGACCTCTCCGACGCAGCCCTCGCCATTGCCCGTCGCAACGCACAGTCCAACCACACCGAAGTGACCTTCATCCAGATGGACATCCTGGACCCCGACCAGCTGGCCACCCTGCCCGCCCCCTTCGACCTCATCGTCAGCAACCCGCCCTACGTCATGCAGCGCGAGCGGGCCGCCATGAGTCCCAACGTGCTGGACTACGAGCCTCACCAAGCCCTCTTCGTGCCCGACGCCGACCCCCTGCTCTTCTACCGCGCCATAGGCCGCTATGCCGTCACCCACCTCGCGCCCGGCGGACTGCTGGCAGTCGAAATCAACCAAGCGCTCGGCGACGAGACCTCACAACTGCTCCAAACCTACGGCTTCGACACCCTTCTGCACCGCGACTTCCGCGACAACCCCCGCTTCATCACGGCCACCCGCCGCCCCACAGTATAGTTCGCAACCCCCGCCGCCGGCAGTGCTTACATGCCGGCGTCATCGTCAGCCCGCTCCCCCGGCCCCTTTTTACCGCCACACGGGCATCCCGTTGTTCCACAGCGCAGGTCGAAAAAAAATTTAAATGTGGAATAACCGACACAGAACGAGCGAAGTTAGGGCAACCCACCGCTCCCTGCCTTGCGGGGGCGAGACTGGGAACGGGGACTCCGGTCAGATTGCCGCCCGCCACCGCGCTGCAAACTGCGCCCCTCTGGAGGGCCAGAAAGCGCGAGCCGCCTGGGGCTACTGGCGGTTCTTGCTGTCGATGAGAATGGTGACAGGGCCGTCGTTGACGAGTTCCACCTGCATGTTGGCTCCGAACTCGCCCGTCAGCACCTCCTTGCCGAAAAGGGCCGAAAGGTGGCGGACAAACCGCTCGTACAAAGGTATGGCCACTTCGGGGCGGGCGGCGTTGATATAGCTGGGACGGTTGCCCTTCTTGGTGCGGGCCATAAGGGTAAACTGGCTGACGAGCAGAATGCCGCTGTCCGGCACATCGGTGACGGGGATGTTCATCACCCCCTCGACATCGTCGAAGATGCGGAGTGCCACAATCTTGCGGCACAGCCAGTCGATGTCCTCGTCGGTGTCGGCCTCCTCAATGCCGAGGAGAATCATCATCCCCTGCCCTATCTGCGACTTCAGCACGCCGCCAATGGTGACGGAGGCGCGACGGCAACGTTGTATTACAATACGCATGGTTGTTTATGTTCTACAGCCCCTGCGGGGCTGTTGTTGTTATGCCATTTGTTCACAGGGGTTTTCAACCCCTGCCTAATATCATTATCCCCGTTGGGGATTTTTGCCGTTTGTCCTCAGGGCGGCTTCAACCCCTGCCTAATATCATTATCCCCGTTGGGGATTTTTGCCGTCTGTCCACAGGGCGGCTCCAACCCCTGGCTAATATCTTATCCCCGTTGGGGATTTG
>CAMVMX010000002.1 GCA_947168665.1 uncultured Bacteroidales bacterium | reverse complement strand
AACAAGAGCGTCAAGCTCAGTTATTTATGTCTTATGTCTTGTGTCGTTTACATGTCGTTGTGTGTATTGTTTTACGAATGCAAAGATACACTTTTTTTTCTATTCGGCATTTTTTTTATTACCGTTGTGAGGAAACTGGCGGTGGGGCGCAGGTCTGCTCCATGTACACTACTGGGCTGGCCTTCGGAGCACTCGTGGCACTGGACGGAGGAATAGACGAAGGGAGGGCGGAGGCAGCGGGAGGCATACCCCCAACCCCTTTCAAAAGGGGAGGCCGCGCGGAGGGTCACACCTTGCTGTGGCGGACGGCGAAGAGGACGGCGAGGGTGCTGAGGACCATCACTAAGAGGGTGGTGAGGAGGAAATCGGCCGGGCGCATGGCCACCGGGAAAGCGGATACAACGAAATTGCTGCCCATCTTGATGATGCCCCATTGCTGCTGCACAAAGCAGACGATGAAGCCCACCACAAGGCCCGCCGCCACACCCATCGAGGCGATGAGCACCCCCTCGATGCGGAAGATGCGGCGCACCTGCCGTCGGGGCATGCCCATGGCGCGGAGGGTGGCGATGTCGTGCCGCTTGTCCATCATCAGGAGGGAGAGGGAGGCCATGAGGTTGAGGGTGGAGATAAGCACGATGAGGGTGAGAATAAGGTAGATGCCGAGCCGCTCGGAACGGAACACTTTGAAATAGATGGGCTGCTGCTCGAAACGGTCGAGGACGCGGAAGCCGTCGCCCAACAGGGCACGCACTTGGTCCTTGACACGCCCGACAGAGGCTCCGGGGTCGAGGGCGAGACAGAGCTGGGTGCACTCGTCGGGGGCATAGTCCATGAGTTGGCGGACGAATCCGATGTCGGCCACCACATAGCGGTTGTCAATGTCCTGCTGGATGTAGAAGTTGCCGCCGGGCAGGGCGTAGGCGGTGTTGAGGGCTTCCTGCATGGTGAGGCCGAGGGCTACGCCGCGTTTGGGGATATGGACGGCGACGGGGAGGTTGGACACATCGCGCACGCCGAGGTTGTAGTAGACTTCGGCTCCCATGATGAGGTAGTGGACCACGGTGGTGTCGGCCAGGCCGTCGGCGGCAGGGCTGGCGATGGTGTCGGCCAAGCGGTAGGAGCCTTCGTAGAGGAGAGTGTCGAGGCCGGTGACGCGGGAGTAGAGCGGGTCGACACCGCGGAGGGTGACGATGGCCTGGTTGTGGCGGTAGGTCATCCATGCGTTTTCTTCCGCCACTTGCGACACGGTGGATATGCCCCCGATGCGACTGAGGGCGGCGAGGTCGATTTGCGAGGTGTGGAATGTCTTGCCGCTGGCGGGCTGGACGACGAGGGGCGCGTCGAAGGTGTTGAAGAGGGATTGGGTGACGCGGCCGATGCCGTTATAGACGCTGAGCACCACGATGAGGGCTGCCGTGCTGACGGCGATGCCGACAAGCGAAATCCAGGAGATTACGTTGATGACGGTGCGCTGCTTGCGCGAGAAGAAGTAGCGCCGTGCTATGAACAGCCCGATGCGCATCAGCCTTTGAGCAGGGAGTCGATCCGCTCGGCGTAGTCGAGGGAGTCGTCGAGGAAATAGTCGAGCTGGGGGATAATGCGGAGCTGTTTGCCTTCGCGCAGGCCGAGGCGGCGGCGGATGTCGGCACTGTGGGTGAGGATGGCATCGATGACGCCCTGTTTGGTGGCGGGTTCGGCAGGACGCGAGCCGTTGGCGGGGATAGTGCCGATGGGCATGATGCTGACGTGGACGCGGGCGATGGAGAGGTCGGGCGAAATGCGGACTCCGGTGACGGTGATGAGTGAGTTACCGAGCACGGGTTTCATTTCGCGAAGGAAGATGTCGCCGAGGTCCTGCTGGATGAGGCGCGATATTTTGTTCTGTCGGGTGGTCTGCATGGGTTGTGGATTAAAGTTAATGAGAGAAGTGGTAAAAACCCAAAGGCGCGGCTGCGGGACGCTTTAGTTTTTACCTTTTAGAAAAGGGGCTTGGGTATGCCTCCCCTTTTAAAAGGGGTCGGGGGTATGTACTACCACCGCCAGCCCACACGGATGGGGATGAAGACCGTGCCTTGCACAAACTGCACACCCGTCTCGACAAAGAGGCTGTGGTAGTTGCGGTCCATCTGCTGGAGGGCATGGTCGTAGAACCAGTTGAGGCCACCATAGAGTTCGGCAAAGGGGGTGAGGGTGTTGCCGTAGTTGTTGGGGTTCATGAGGTAGCTGCCGCCAAGACGGGCACCCACCATGGGGGCCCAGGTGTTGCCCACGGGACGGAAGTCCATGTCGACAAAGACGAGAGCCATGTGGCTGTTTTGGTCGAGGCGGACGGGACGCATGGGGGCGCAGAAACTGTAGCCGAGACCGCCGCCGAGGAAGAAGTCCTGGCTGATGTTGATGCCGGCCATGACGTTGAGTCCGGCAGCCTCTTCATGAAGGTTGAGGTTGTAGCCGGTGCCCTGGATGTTGGCTCCGGTGACCTCGGTAGCCTCGGTGGTGGGCTGGCCGTAGTTGCCGACGGCATGGAGGTAGCCAGCCTCTACTTTGAACATGAATTCGACGTTGGGTTTTTCCTGCACGTACTGGGCCTGGGCAATGCCGCTGGCCATGACCGTAACTATCAGTAAAACTGCTTTAATGTTTTTCATTGTATTATAATTTGCGAGTGCAAAGATATGAAATTATTTTGAATTAATACGATATAACTTCCGGCAGGGAGGTCGGTGCAAAGGGTCTGACCGTCGGATAAATCGCGAAGTTCCAGCACTTTCCTACCCATGAGGTCGAAGATGTGGACGTTGAATTTTTTGTCGTAGCCACCCATGTCGATGCTGAATGTGCCGGAGGTGGGGTTGGGCCTGAGGCGGAAAGCGGGGCCGCTGTCGGGGAGTGCGATGGACATGAGGGGCATGTCGGGGCTGCAGACGCCGAGGGTGTACTGACCGGGATAGAGTGGGGCACGGAAGTAGCCGCCAAGGAAAGAACTGCTGGCGGTGCGGGTGCGCGAAATGAGCTGCCAGGGGTCGACGCCGGAGGGACGGTAGAGGAGGCAGAGGGAGTCGAGGGTGGCATCGTTGTCGTAGAAGCCGTCATCGACCAGGGCGGCGTTGTTGCCCCGGTAGGAGCCTTTGTTGTAGAGGAAGAAGCCTTCAGGATTGTTGGTGAGGCGGCCGCTGACTTCCCAGTAGCGGTCGGCCATACGGGTAATGCCGGCAAGGGTGTCGGCTGTGGGGTGGGCGAAATGGTGGCCTACGTGTACCCAAGGAGCCGGGGCCTGCGGGGCAGCGGCGAGGTAGAGTTTGCAGTAGGAATGAGGCAGTGCCACAGTGCCTTTGCGGACGAGGATGGCGGTGTCGGCGGTACAGGCATCGGAGAGTTCGTGGTCGAAGTCGACAACGGCAAAGGAGGCCTGGAAGGGCAGGGAGAAAACGAATTGGGATACGGTGTCGTTGATGGTGAACCACTCCTTGTGGCGCTGTGTGCGGTCCTGCGAGAAGAAGGTGACAGGTACCCGGCAGCCGCGCGAGTAGTGGTCGGTGCCGCGGAGCAACTGACGGATGCCGAGGTGATAGTCGTTGCCGTTGATGCCGAAATGGTCAAGCGAGTAGTCGACAAAGCCGGGGTTGAAGACGTGGAAGTCGAAGAAGCCGTCGAGGTCGACACCGCTGTAGAGGCTGAGGCTGTCGCGGAGGGCGGCGGCATCGATGTTGCCGAAGGCCTTGCTGGCAAAGAGGCGGCGCATGGAGGCATAGAAAAGCGAGTCGCCGAGGACACCGCGCAAGGAGTGCCACACGAGGGCGCCTTTCTTGTAGGTGGTGGTGCCGTAGGTTTGACGCTCGGGCATGCCGGAGAGGGAGCGGTAGGCCCCGTCTTCGAGATGGGCATTGAGGATGACGTTGGCGAGGTTGTTTTGGTAGTAGTTGTCGGTCCATCCTTTACCGTAGAGGGCTTGTGCGGCCACCTCTTCACAGAAGGATGCTCCGCCTTCGTTGAACCACATGTCGCCCACGTTGGAGCAGGTGACGAGGTTGCCGAACCAGGCGTGGGCCAGCTCGTGGCAGGTGGTGAGACGGCAGGCACTCTCGGTCGAGCCCATGCAGACGGACACCAGCCCGATGTTGGAGGCGTGCTCCATAGAGCCTTGTGTGGTGCTGATGTAGCCGATACGGTCCCAGCGGTAGGGGCCGAAGGCTTGCTCGAAGGCAGGCACCACGGTGTCGAGCATGTCGAAGAAACGGTAGACGGAGGCGCTGTCGTGAGCGTTGAAGCCTATCAGGGCGGGATAGGTGCCATAGAGACCGGCAAATTGACGCTCGATGATGTGCCAGTCGGCCGAAGAGATGGAAACCAGATAGGTGGGGGTAGGCTGCGCAAGGGTCCAGACGCTGGTGGTGGTGCCATCGGGGGTGGTGGTTTCACTCTGTCGCAGACCGCTGCAGATGGCCCTCCAGCCGGGTTTGGAAGTGACGGTGAAACGGTAGCTGGCCTTGTCGTAGAAGTTGTCGCGACAGGGGAACCAGGCTCGGCCAAAAACATGCGGATATTCGCCAAAGGCCACGCCGAGATTGTAATGGATATTGTTGTCCATGTGCATACCACCCCAGCCGTAGTTCTCAACGTAGCCGTTGGAAACGTACGGAACGGATACAATATGGGTGTCGCCGGGCTGGCCGCCAGAGAGGTAAACACGCAGCAGCCGCAAGTCGGGGTCGTAGTTGAAGCCACGGGTGACAATACCGTCAAGCGAGACGGGACGGAGTGTGTCGCAGATGAGGTCGAAGGTGACCGCGGAGCAGGGCTTGGTGAGCACAAACTGGATGTCGGCCACGCCGCGGAGCTGTTTGGGCACGGTTGCACCGAGGTCTATGGTGAGGTCGTAGTGCAACACATCTATCGAATCGGTCTGTGCATCCTGCGCCACAGCCCCGTTCAGGACTCCCGAAAGTAGCGCGAACAAGAGGAAAAGGGCTTTTTTTTGCATAAGTGTATGGTATTAAATGTCAATACATAATATGGGGTTTAGCACACCCAGACTGCAAAGATACAAAAAAAATATTTTGTGTGAATAAAAAAATGTTTGTACTTTTGCAAAGTGATATCAAAATAATATCACATCCGAAACAACTTTATACTTAAACATTAAACAATTAAATAGTATGGAATCGAAAGAATTCAACCGACCAATGAAAGCCTGCAACAATGGTTTCTTGCACCTGTTTATCAATTTGGCGATGCTGATTGCCATCGTGCCGCTGACGATGCTGATAGTGCGGCATAACGAAGGCTTGGGCATCCTGTTCTGCATTGTGGCCAGCATCTGCTATGTGCTGCACCTTATCGGCTTTATGATTATCCAGCCCAATATAGCACGGGTGCTCATCTTCTTTGGCAAGTATCGCGGAACGGTGACAGACAACGGATTCTTTTGGGTTAATCCTTTCTACAGCACACGGAAGCTGTCGCTGCGCGCCCGCAACATGGACGTGCCTCCCATCAAGGTGAACGACAAGAACGGCAACCCCATCATGATTGGACTGGTGCTGGTGTGGAAGATTAAGGACACGTACAAGGCCTGCTTCGACATTGAGGTGGGCAGCACCACCACCGTGGACAAAGACGGCAACAAGACCACCCAGAGCAACGGATACGACAACTTCGTCAACGTGCAGAGCGACGCTGCCCTGCGCAAGGTGGCAGGCCTCTATGCCTACGACAATATCGACAACCACAGCGAGGAGATGACCCTCCGCAGCGGCGGCGAGGAAATCAACGACCGATTAGAGAACGAGCTCCGCAGCCGTCTGGAGATTGCCGGTATAGAGGTGGTGGAAGCCCGCATCAACTATCTGGCCTACGCCGCCGAGATTGCCAGCGTGATGCTGCGCCGCCAACAGGCCGATGCCATCATCTCCGCCCGCGAGAAGATTGTGGAGGGGGCCGTCAGCATGGTCGACTTGGCCCTGAAGAAACTCTCCGCCGACGGGATTGTGGAGCTGGACGAGGAGCGCAAGGCCGCCATGGTGAGCAACCTGCTGGTGGTGCTCTGCGCCGACGAGAGTGCCAGCCCAGTAATCAACACGGGTACATTGTATAATTGATAAAGCGAGACTATCAACATGACTACACCGACTCCTCACACTTGGAAGTTTTATGCCTTGATAGCATTGTTGGACTTCGTGTGCATCTTCGTGCAGGATATGCTTGTCGAAGGCGGTTACTCCCATCGCATACTTGTTCACGACCTTATTGTCGCTGTGATCTTTACTGTTATCTTCTGGCTTTTTGACCGGAAACCTTTTAAAAAGAAAAAATGAAGAAAAGTTTTGCACTGAGGGTTGATGCCGAGGTCTACGAGGCTATCGAGAAGTGGGCTGCCGACGAGTTCCGCAGCACCAACGGGCAGATAGAATGGATTCTGTCCGATGCCCTCAAACGTGCCAAACGCACCCCGCGGAGAACCTCCGACGGTGATAACGACGAAATGATGAAATCTAATAAGAAGCCTAAATCATGAAAAGCATTAAGCGACTGGCATTAATGGCTGCCCTACTCATTGCCAACCAAGGGCTGGCGGCACAGCATCTGTTTGAGGGCGTAGCCACCTTCAGCTCGGCGGCCACTATGGCCAACGGTACAACCCCGTCGGCAACACTCAGCACCTACTACTACCGAGGGCACGACCTCTATGTCGACATGCCACAGAACAAGCTGCGCACCCTCTACCTTGCCAAGGAGAAGAAGCAGTATACCATCAACTCCATGATGGGCAAGCCCATCCTGATGTCCCACGGCATCGACCCCGACACGATGGAAGTACCCCTGTTTGACATTGCCGACGAGCCGGAAATGGTGGACGGCCACAACTGCCTGAAGGTGCAGTATGAGAACGAAACCGAAGCCGCCACCATCAGCTCCACCGTTTGGTTGGACACCACCTACCACATCCCATTCCACTACAGCCTGAACGAGGAACTGCCGTGGGGTCTGCCCGTGCGGGAAGAGATGACCATGACGATGAAGGGCATGCAACCCATGAAGATAGTGAATAGGCTGGTCTCAGTGACTGCCGGCAAAGTGGACGACACCTTTTTCACCATCCCCGACGAGCAAGGCATGGTGAGCCTCAGCATGGGGGCCGACGGGCAACCCGTCATCAGTGGCGACACCACCGGTCTGATGCAGAAGCCCACCACCACGCTGGAAGAAGTAGACTCCGTCGGGTTCCGCAGTGCCATCGCACACGGGAAAACCGTCTGCATGATGACAGCCACCTGGTGCGGCCCCTGCCGACTGATGTACCCCCGGTTGGAAAACGTCAGCAAGCAGGTGAGCAACTCTTACCGTTTCATTAAAGTCGACATCGACAAGTGCCGTTCCATCGCCAAGGAGTACAACACCCTGACCATCCCCGTCGTCATCCTCTTCAAGGACGGCAAAGAGTTGCGTCGCCTCACCTCTGCTGCATACAACGAAGAAGATATTCTCAAATTCATAATGGAAGAATAAACATGGAAAAACGTAGACTCATCGGAATCGTTTTGTTGGTTCTGGCAGGCATCGTCTGCCTCACAACCACCGTACTAAGCCTCACGAAACTTTCGGCTGCCGGGGAAAGCCTGTCCCCCGTCATCATCTACATGCTGGTGGTTCTGGCCTTCCTGCTGCCCGATGTGTGGGCATTTGCCCGACCCGATGCCAGACCGCCATTGGCACGTGGGCCACAGGCCGCTGGCAGACGGATAATCGATGCTGCAGGCTACCGCTACATTACATTGGGAGCAGCCGCACTCACCCTCACCATCGTCCTTACAATTAATCTTCTCTCCAAATTAGGGTGGGATCCATTTGCAAGCATGACATCCACTGTGGCGATTGTCGTTTTTGGCATTGTCGCCACCATCACCATGTTCTGGGCAGAACAGAAAAACCAAAAGAACAACGCTGACTAACCATGGAAACACGCAAAATCATCGGGACTCTCTTGCTGGCCCTTGCGGCGGTCGTCTGCCTTGCCTCCAACGTGTGGTTCATCATCAAAATGCCCGCCGGCGGCGACAAGACCGAGCTGCTGCTGCTCCACTCGTTACCCGAAGTAATTATCCTTGCCGTGATGGCCTACAACTTTGCCCACCCCGGGCTGCGACGCTCCAAGCCCACCATAGACATCGTCCACCGCCGCATAAAGCGCAAAACAAACCGCTCCATCGACCCCGACGGCTACCGCTACGTGTCATTTGGAGCCATGAGCCTGTTTATCGTCATCGCCTTCACCGTCGACCTTATGGACGCCCTCGGCCAATCCCCCTTCGACAGCATCGACTCGGCCACAGCCACCCTGGTTCTCATCCTGCTGTGCATGGGTTTTGCCATCTGGGGCGAGATAAAAGTCCGCCTTGCCAACCCCAACATGTAAACCCTTCTGCCATGAAAGAACGCAATCGATCCATCTTCCGACTCCTGCTTTTTGCCTCCAGTGCCCTGCTGCTGGCACAGACCGTACTGCTCGTGGCGCTGGGCACAGACAGGGAAATGCGTATCGTGCTGCCGCTGATACTCTTCTTCGGCGAGGTGGCAGTAAGCGCAATGATGGTCTACTTCATTCTCAATCCACAATACAACCGCAACTACACCTTCCGCCGCCGCGACGGCCGCTGGCGCTGGGTGCGCGAGACCTACGGCCCCGACCCCAACGGCCTCCGCTACATCTCGGCCGGAGTGTGCACCCTCCTCATTGCACTCATCTTTGCAGTGATTGCCGCCGCCGTGCTGTGGCCACTCGTGGTGACCGAGACCGTGGCGATAATCATCTCCTGCGCCCTTGCCATCGCGCTGAGCATAGTCTTCTATATAATTGAAGAAAAACTCCGCCGGTCATAAATCAATCCGACATCATAAATCAACCCAAACACACATCAAAACAACAACCATGGACGAAATCCTACGTATCGAAGGCCTCAGCAAGACCTTCACCCTCTCGCGCAAGCAGCAGCGGTTAGAGCGTACCAACGCCCGCCACAAGGTGGCCGTGGACAACCTCACCCTCACTGCCAACCGTGGCGAGATATTCGGCCTCCTCGGCCCCAACGGAGCCGGCAAGACCACCACCCTCCGCATGCTGGCCACACTCATCAAGCCAGACTGCGGCGACGCCTGGGTCGACGGCTCCAGCATAGTCAGCCAGCCCGAAGCCGTGCGCGGCAAGATAGCTTTCCTCACCAGCGAGCTGAAACTCGAAGACTTCTTCACACCCAACTACCTCTTCGACTTCTTCAGCGAGCTCCACGGCGTCGATCCCGCCACTGCCCAAAGCCGCAAACGCACCCTCTTTGCCCGCTTCGGTATCGACAAGTTTGCCGAAGTCAAAGTGGCCAACCTCTCCACCGGCATGAAACAAAAGGTGAGCATCGTCATCTCGCTGGTCCATAACCCGGACATCATCATCTTCGACGAACCCACCAACGGCCTCGACGTCATCACCGCCCGCACCGTGACCGACTACCTGCAGGAACTCCGTTCCGAAGGCAAGACCATCATCCTCTCCACCCACATCTTCAGCCTTGTCGAGCGTCTCTGCGACCGCGTGGGCATCATCATCGACGGCCGTCTTGCCGCCTGCGGCACACTCAGCGAGGTCTGCGACGGCCTCACCATCGAAGACCGCTTTTTTGAACTCTACAAAGCACAGAAAGGAACCGAAGAATGAAAAAGCACAACAACACCTGGACCATCATCCGCAAAGAGTTTGCCCGTTTCTTTGGCGACCGCCAGCTGGTGTTCACCACCGTCATCATGCCCGGTCTGCTCATCTATCTTATCTACAGCCTCATGGGCGTAGGCATGCGCAACATGGAGAAACAGGGTTCGCAAGACCTCGTCACCGTCCGAGTGGAGAACCTTCCGGAAAGCATGCTCCCCATCCTGACACTGCCCGACAGCAGCATCGCCCTCGTGCAGCAACCCTTCAACCAGGCCGACATCGATGCCCTGGAAGACAAAGAAATCAACGCCATGCTGCTGCGTTTCCCGCCCTACTTCGACTCGCTTGTGGCCACCTACCAGCCCCAAAGCGGCGCGCCCGCTCCCAACGTGGAGATTTACTACAACTCCGCCAACAATGCGGTGAACCGCGTCTACGACATGCTGACCGCCACCCTCGGCGCCTACGAGGACGGCATGGCCAACCGCTTCGACATCAACCGCACCGACAACGAGGGGCAGACCTTCAACCAAGCCACCGACGACCAAGTGCTGGGCGACATCCTCAGCAAACTCCTCCCCATGCTCATCATCATGATGCTCTTCAGTGGCACAATGGCCATAGCCCCCAGTGCCATTGCCGGCGAAAAGGAGCGCGGCACCATTGCCACCCTCCTCGTCACCCCCATGCGCCGCAACGAACTGGCCTTGGGCAAAATCGTCTCCCTCAGCTGCATCGCCCTGCTCAGCGGCATCAGCAGCTTTATCGGCATAGTGCTTTCGCTGCCCAACATGATTTCCGCCAGCAACGAAAGTATCGACATCCCCTTCAACTACACCACCAACGACTACATAGCCCTCCTGCTCGTCATCCTGGCATCGGTGCTCGTCATGGCCTCCGCCGTCAGCCTCCTCTCCGCCCTGGCCAAGGACGTGAAGAATGCCGGCACCATGATTACACCCTTCATGCTGGTAGTCATGCTGGCCGGCCTCTTGCCCATGTTCCAGACCGGCACCGAGCAGAGCCTCGTCGTTTACCTCATCCCGTTCTACAACGCCATCGAGGTGATGGTCGATGTCTTTGCCCACTCCATGAGCTGGACTCCCGTCCTCCTCACCCTCGGCTCCAACATCGTCTACACCGCCATAGCCATCTGGGGACTCACCCGCATGTTCAACAGCGAAAAAGTGATGTTCTCACGATAACAAACATTAATAATCGGAGTAATCGGAGCGTTCTGAACACTCCGATTATTCCGAACAACTCCAGCAAATAAAACACCATGAAAAACCTCAAACTTTACATCGCCATCACCTACGGCCTTGTCTGGGCCGTGGGCTTGGTCTTCTGGCTTTCGGGGACCGACTACCCCTCGCCACTGGGCAACACGCTGGCCGCCGCCTGCATGTTCATCCCGCTTGTCGCCACGCTGGTCTGCCAGGCCTCCAGCCGCCAGCCCCTGCTGCGGGGCATCGGCATCAGCTGGCGGGTCAACCGCTGGTGGTTCGTCGGCTGGCTCACCATTCCCGCCGTCGTCCTGCTCACCCTTCTTTTCAACTACTGGCTTGACGGCAGCCATTTCACCACACACAGCCAAGCCCTCCAGCTCCTTTGCGACAGCATATCCCAGAGCTCCTCTGAAGAGGGGGGCAACATGCACCTCAGCCCCTCGGCGGCTGTGGCCCTTACCTTCCTCTCCGGCATGTTGACCGGAGCCACCATCAACGCCCTCTTTGCCTTCGGCGAGGAAAGCGGCTGGCGCGGCTATCTGCTGTCCCAGTTCAAGGGCCGCCCTTTTCTCACCGCCGCTATCGCCACGGGGCTTGTGTGGGGCCTGTGGCACGCACCCCTCATCCTCATGGGCCACAACTACCCCCAGCACCCCAACCTCGTCGGAGTCGCAGCCATGATGCTCCTGTGCATCCCCCTCAGCGCCATCCTCCAATACTTCCGGCTCAAGAGCGGCAGCGTCGTCGTGCCAGCCATCATGCACGGCACCTTCAACGCCCTGGCGGGCATGACGGCACTCTTTATGGACGACTACAACGACCTGCTTGTCGGCAGTGCCGGCCTGGCAGGATTCCTGGCGCTGCTCGTCGCCGCCACAGTCCTGTTCCTCTACGACCGCTACATCAGCCGCGACCGCCTCTTCACCTCCCACATCGACCTCTAAGCCGGCAAGCACTTCGCCCGCTCGCTCTACACCCGGCAGAGGGCTGTCCGCTGCCATTTCTTCACCGCAAGGTCAAAGAAATGGTGGCGGACAGCACCTTAACGAGCCTGAAGCGAGCGAACTTACAGCCTGTCGCAATAAAAATCGGCCCGCTCCGTTATCAGCAGTATGAAACAACCGTCACGACATACCCCCGGAATGTGGATCCGCCCTCAGCTCCTCATGGCCGTACTGGTGCTGGCCGGGCTGCTGGCCTCGTGCAGCGACAAGGGCGTGCACATGCCCAAACACCGCAAACGCCGCCATTGCGACTGTCCCACCTTCGCCCTTGCGACCCCTCTCCCCTCACCCGCCACCGATGGAACAATCATATATTGACAGTTTCAAGCGGTCGCTGGGCAAGTACGTGCCCGCCGAGGCGGTAGAACCCCTGTTCGGCTTCATGGCCCAACACAAGGTACACCTCCACATCACCCGCGAGCGGTTCTCGAAACTGGGCGATTACCGCTGGCCGCAGGGCAGCCACCGTTTCCACGAAATCAGCGTCAACGGCAATCTGAACCCCTTCCATTTCCTGATGGTGCTGCTGCACGAGATGGCCCACCTCAACACCTGGCTGCAGCACGGCAACAGCATTCAGCCCCACGGCCGCGAGTGGCAAGCCCAATATGCAGCCCTGATTATGCAATACCGCGGCATTTTCCCGGCCGAGATGCAGCCCCTGCTGACGGCATACGCCGCACGCATACCGCTGAGCCGCACCCTCGACAAACAAATCGACGCACAGTTGCGCCACTACGACGACGGCTACAGCCCCGCCACCGACATCAGCCTCAACAGCCTGGCTCCCGGCACCCGGTTCCACATCGCAGCCCGGCCCGACCACCATTTCATTGCCGTCGAAAAACGGCGCACACGCTGGATATGCCGCTGCCGCGAGGACGGCCGCCAATATCTGGTCAGCGGCACGGCACAGGTGGTGGTGGACGATTGAACACGACAAATGAAACACTCATGATAGACTCAATATTAGCTTTCAACAAAGAGTTTGTGGCCTCAAAAGGCTATGAGAAATACATCACCGACAAGTATCCCGACAAGAAGCTGGCCGTACTCTCGTGCATGGACACCCGCCTCACCGAGCTACTGCCCGCCGCTTTGGGGCTGCGCAACGGCGATGCCAAAATCATCAAAAACGCCGGTGGGCTGGTCATGTCGGCCTTCGACTCGGCCATGCGCAGCCTCATCGTGGCCATCTACGAGCTGGGGGTGAACGAAGTGATGGTGGTGGCACACTCCCACTGCGGGGCCTGCCACATGAACTACAGCCATTTCCACGACCAGATGCTGGCACGCGGCGTGACCGACGAGACGCTGGACACTATCCGCCGCTGCGGCATAGACCTCAACACCTGGCTCGAAGGTTTTAAAGACACCCCCGAATCGGTGCGCCGCACGGTCGAGACCATCGCCACTCACCCCCTTGTGCCGCGCGACATTGTGGTGCGCGGATTCATCATCGACTCCGAAACCGGCGCACTGGAAGAGATTGCCTGACGGGGTGACGACGGGCTGGAGTGGTGGCATTTGGCACGAAGGCTCGCTTGATAATAGACAACACTAAGGTGGACCATCTTTTGCCCGATGCGCCAAGAGGGTATCTGGGGTGAAAGATGAGAGGGGGATGGAGGCCCTATACCCGGAATTGGATGAGGTTACAGGGTCTCACGCTCTGTATCCGGCTGGTGGAAGAGACTGAGGACGGCCTCAACCTTGTCGGCAAAGGGCAGAGTGCCGTCAATCCAGTGGATGGGTATGCCCTGCCGCTCCATGCGGCGGAACCAGGTCATCTGCCGCTTGGCGAAACGACGTATGTCGGTGTAGAGGTCGCGGTACATATCATCGTAGGTACACTGCCCCCGGAGGTATTGCGTCACATGGCGGTATTCCAAGCCGTAGCGCAGCAGCCGTTCTTCCGGCACACCGCTGTCAAGAAGGGCTTTGACCTCTTCAATCATGCCATTCTGCAACCGCTCGCGCAATCGGATGCCGATGCGCTCAATTACCTGGTCGCGGGGGAAGGAAACTCCCACCACGACATGCTGCATGGGTGGGATGTGGGGGTAGGCATCGGGGTGGAGGAGGCGGTATTCCTGAATCTCGAGGGCACGGAGCAGACGGTCGCGCGTCTCGGTATCGGTGTGGTTGTGGAGCTTGATATAGCCGGACAGGCGGGCCGTGAGTTCCTCGTCGCTATAGGCCTCCATGCGGCGGCGGAACTCCGCGTCGACCGGGGCGTCGGCCAGCTGATAGCCTTTCACCACAGACTCGACATACATGCCCGTGCCACCGCACAGGATGGGCTGGCATCCGCGCTGCACAATGCTGTTGAAAGCACGGATAAAGTCGTTCATAAACTGGTAGACATTATACTCGTAGCCCGCGTCGTGGATGTCGATGAGGTGATAGGGGATGTCGGTGCCGTGGATGTGGTAGTCGGCCAGGTCCTTACCGGAGCCGATGTCCATGCCGCGAAACACTTGCCGCGAGTCGGCACTAATAATCTCACCGCCGAGCTGGTAGGCCAGTTCGGCGGCGAGACTTGTTTTGCCACAAGCCGTGGGGCCTGTTATGGTGAGCAGTTTAGTCGTCGAGGAAGTAGAGTTTGCCTTGCTGCTTGTCGAATTCGTACTCGCCGAAATCGGCCAAGGCGGCACGGTTGATGATAAACTTATAGTCGATGCCCTTCACCACGATGACTTCAACGTTGTGCTGGTGGTGCTGGCCAATCTGGATTTCTTTGAATACGAGCTTGGCGCGGTCGAGTATGTTTCCTTCAGGGTCGAAGGCGTGGTCGCGGTCAGGGAAGTCCTCTTTGTTGATGCGGCGCTGATAGAGCATGTTCATGGCCTCTTCCCATGAGATGGCGATGGGTTCTCTGAACCGCTCGTCAATCAGCATCGGTATCTGCATGCCGTTGATGATGGCCTGCACTTCGCCTTTCTGGGTGTTTATCATGGTGACGGGGATGGTGCCTTCGTCGTGGACGATGACTGCCACATCGCGGTAGTTGGTATCAACCGGGGCGTTGACAAGGTCGATGTAGGTGCCGTCCTCGTTCTGCTTAACCAGGGCCGAATCGGAGGCCATGTTGTTGACAACGCGCTTGGACACATAGTCGGAACGGAGAATCATAAACTCAATGCGGCGGTTGAGCTGGTGGGCAGCCTCCTGATGCTCGGGGGTGGGGAGGTCGGCGATGTAGTCGCAATCGAGCGTCGTGCCGGCCGAGAATATGAAGGGTTTGCCGCCCACCTCGATATACACGTCGCGGTCCAGCGTGCGGGGTACACGCTCGGCATAGCCTTTTGCCACCATGCGGTCGCGTTCAATGCCGCGGCTGGCCAGGTAGTCCACCACACTCTGGGCACGGCGCTGCGAGAGGGTGTCGTTGGTCAAGCCGATGAAGGGACGGCAGTCGGTATGGGCGCGTATTTCCACCACTATGCTGGGGTTGTTGACCATGACGAGATAGAGATCCATGAGGGAGTCCATAAACTCCTCCTTGAGATCCCACTTGGAGAGGTCGTAGCGGATTTCGGGCAGGACGACAGGCTGCTGGGGAACAGGCTCCATGCGGAAATCGTGCACAATGTCCTTGTCGACCGTATAGCCCATGGTGCTTTCCGAACCTTCAAGACTGAAATAGTCAACCTTGGAGAGATACATCTTATACACTACCTGGCCGCGCACCTGGCTGTTATTGAATTTGTAGAATCCCTTCTTGTCGGTGTAGGTCTCGGCCTCTGAGCCGTCAGAACCCACGATTTTCACCTTGCAGCCCTTAATCAGCTGCATCGATTTCTCGTCGCGCACAGTACCCTCGATGGTGTAAAGCAGCGGGGGCAGCTCGAACTTATAGAGGTTGAGTGTGGGCAGGGGAATTTTCTTGCCTTTCTTGTCGGTATTCTTGTTCAGCGGGTCGTCGAAGGGACGGTTGCTGGAGAAGTAGCCGCGCTCAAGCATCGGGTTGGCATCGCTCTCGGGGTAATAGATGATGGACATCTCATCGTAGGAGGAGTTGATAGGCACTCCCAAATTCTCCGGTCTGGAGCAGATGCGCTTGCCGATGCGGGTCTTGTAGATATCGTAACCGCCGATACCGGGCAGACCGTTGGAGGAGAAATAGAGGTTCGAGTCGCCACGCAGCACGGGGAAAGCCTCGCGTCCGGGAGTATTGACCACAGGGCCCATGTTGACGGGCTTGCCGAAATCGTCGGCCAGCGAGGCGCGGGTCGACTTCCAAATGTCGTAGTCACCCTCGCCGCCCGGCATATCGGAGCAGAAATAGAGGGTCAGGCCATCGCTTGTGATAGCGGGATAGAGGTAGTTGTAACTGGTGTCGCCCAGATTGATAGCCACGGGAGTTGCCCACTCGCCGGGAGCCACCTCCTCTTCGGGAGTCTTGTTCTCCTCGGTGTCCTCTTCCTTGTCCTTGCCTTTCTTGCCCTTATCCTTCTTCTTAGTAGTCTTGGTCGACTTCTTAGCCTTGGTCTTCTTGGCGGCCTTCTTCTTGTCGGCGGCGGCAGCCTTGGTCGAAGTGTAGATGGCGCACCCGTGGGACTCGTGCTCCACTATCTTGCATCGCGAGAAATAGATGGTTGTCCCGTCGGGCGAGAAGCAGGCTTCACCCTCATTGCTCGAGGTGTTGATTTTGCCGCTATTGTCGTAGAGGGCCGGAACATCAGTCCACTGCCCGTTGCGATCCTTGTAGACCGAGTAGAGCGACGAGAAATTCTGTCCCGTCCACACATCCTTGCCCTCCTCCTCGTCCGAGCCATAGCGCGACGAGGTGAAGACCAGCGTATTGGTGTCGTCGCCCACGAATCGGAGCGACCAGTCGTTATAGTCCGTGCTCCAGTCGGCCAGCTTGGTGATGACGTGGCGGCTGCGCTCGGCTGCCCAGCGGGTGACATCAATGAGCGATTTTTTGCGCGTCAGGCACAACTTGTCGCCCGGCACCAGCTCCAAATACTTGTCGTAGTAGCCGTCGGCCTCGTCGAACTTGCCGTTGAACCGGCACATCTCAGCCATGTAATAATAAAGTTTGGGCTCTACGGTGTAGTAGCCGGCCTGTATGAGGCGGTGGTACGTATGCTCGGCCTTGGGGTAGTTGTACATCAAGCGGTAGCACTCGCCAATCTGGAAGTAAATACGGTTCTTTTCAGCCCTGTTGCTCGATACGCGGTCGTAGGCCTTCTGATAGCTCTCCAAAGCAAGGGTATATTGCTTATTCATGAACTGTTGGTCGGCCAACGTGGCGACACTGTTTTGTGCCACAGCCATGCCTGACCAAAGCAGGGCTATAGCCAGTAGTGTGAAACCTTTTCTAATCGTTTTCATATATGAACTGTTGTTTCTTACTATAACGCAATTATATTAATATTAGCACGTTGTGCCGAAAAAAACACCGCACACAACACACCAAATTAATGTGCTAAATTACACTTTTTTTTTGACATGGATAAAAAAAAGTGTTTCTCGCCGTCTCATCTTGCCCCTGCCTCGTCCGCATCGGGGTACATCAAGTAACGGTGGCGCACCTCCTTGAACCGTTCCAACCCCTCCTGCCACGAGGTCCTGATTTCCTCCTCCCCTGCCCCGCGCTCCAGCTGGAGGCGCAACTCCGTGGTGCCTGCCAACTTGTCGAAGAAGTTGTTTTTCAGGAAGAACATCCCCGGGCGAGACAGGCTGTACATCATCCTGAGCCACGAGAGGTCGATGCACGGCAACGGTTCCACACCCCGAAGGTCAATCCCGAAGCACTTCTTGCCCCCTTGGGGAGTGAAGACCATAGCCGGGGCCTTCTGCTCGCCAAACGTCGAACCCCGGTCCCACACCGTGCTGAACGGGGTGCCTATCACCTCGAAAGGCCAGTCGGTGCCGCGGCCCACACTCACATTCGTCCCCTCGAAGAGGCAAAGCGAGGGATACAACGCCACAGCATGAGCGTTGCGCAGATTGGGCGACGGCGGCACTGGCAGCGCATAGACACTGTCGCGCACATACCCCCGCATGGGCACCACCCCCAGCCTACAGCGCTTGCCGCCAGCCAGCCAGCCCTCACCGTTAATCATGCGGGCATACTCGCCGATGGTCATGCCATAGACAATCGGGACAGGATGCATCCCCACAAACGAGCGGAGCCGCGCCGTGTCCAGCACCGGGCCGTCCACATAATGCCCGTTAGGGTTGGGTCGGTCCAGCACCAGCAAGGACTTGCCGCTCTCGGCGCAGGCCTCCATCACATAATGCAGCGTGGACAGATAAGTATAAAACCGGCAGCCCACATCCTGCAGGTCGAAAATGACCACATCCACGTCCGCCAACTGCGCGGGCGTCGGCTTCTTATTCTTGCCATATAGGGACACGATGGGCAACCCCGTAGCGGAGTCGACACTGTTGTCCACCTTGGCACCGGCCGCCGCCGTGCCGCGGAAACCATGCTCCGGGCAGAATATCTTCACCACCCTGACCCCCTGGCCTAACAGCGTGTCCACCAAGTGTGTGCCGCCCACCACCGAAGTCTGGTTGCCCACCACCGCCACACGGGAAGGAGGGAAAATGGCATACTCGCCAGCCAACATCACCTCGGCGCCCACACGCAACTCCTTGTCGGCACGGGGTGGAGGCACCTGCGCACTGCACCCTGCGGCAAACAGTGTGGCCGTGCAGCATACGCAAAGCATATATTTCAACAACTTGGCTCTCATTCCACACTCCTTTCAGCCTTATACCCCACCGGGACTCACTTCTTCCCCGTGTGTCCAAAACCGCCTGTGCCGCGCTCGGTGTCGCTTAGCTCCTCCACCTGCACCACTTCGGCCTGCTCATGGCGGGCGATAACCATCTGCGCGATGCGCTCGCCATCGTTCACCACAAACTCCTCGTCCGACAGATTAATCAATATCACACAAATCTCGCCACGATAGTCGGCGTCAATCGTCCCGGGCGAGTTGAGCACCGTCACGCCCTTCTTCAGCGCCAATCCGCTGCGGGGGCGCACCTGCGCCTCATAGCCCTCGGGCAGTTCCATGAACAGTCCCGTCTTCACCAGTCCGCGCTGCAGCGGCTTCAGCGTCACAGGCCCGTCGGGCAGAAACGCCCGCAAATCCATGCCCGCCGACTGCCGCGTCTCATAGCGCGGCAGCGGGTGATGGCTCTTGTTGATAAACTTCACTTGCATCGTCATCGGTTCTTTTTAGGCAGCCCGAGGACCGGGGCCATAAGGGCGGCGGCCCCGGGCCGTGTGGCACTATTCAACGCCCGTCTTCTTGGTCAGCACCTCGTCAATCATGCCGTAAGCCTTGGCCTCCTCGGCGGTGAACCAGTGGTCGCGGTCGCTGTCCTTCTCCACCTGCTCGAAAGTCTGCCCACTGTGGTTGGCAATGATTTCGTAAAGCTCCTTTTTCAGCTTCAGAATCTCGCGCACCGTGATTTCCATATCCGTGGCCTGTCCGTCGGCGCCACCCATCGGCTGGTGAATCATCACGCGGGCGTGGGGCAGGGCGCAACGCATCCCCTTCTCGCCGGCGCAGAGCAGCACACTGGCCATCGAGGCGGCCAGCCCCGTGCAGATGGTGGCAATCTTGGGCTGGATGTACTGCATCGTGTCGTAAATGCCGAGGCCGGCATAGACCGACCCTCCCGGCGAGTTGAGGTAAATCTGTATATCCTTCTCGCTGTCCACACTCTCCAGGAAAAGCAACTGCGCCTGAATCACATTGGCCGTATAATCGTCAATCGCCGTCCCGAGAAAGATAATGCGGTCCATCATCAAACGGCTGAACACATCCATCTGCGCCACATTCAGCTGGCGTTCCTCCACGATGTAGGGGGTCAGCGAGTTGTTGATGGCCGAGGTGTACTTGGCATAGGTCGTACTACTGATGCCACAGTGTTTGGTGGCATATTTTTCAAATTCTGTCATTTGTTGTTTCGTTTTATGTTTGGTGACCCCCTAACGCGGAATCGGCAATTAAATTGCCCCGTCCCTCAAAAAAAGAGCCCCGGCCGGCAGCCTTCGGCCGAGGGGAAGCTTCGTTGAAGGTTCGTCGAGGCTTCGCTCTGAGTCCGCTCCTGCTACGGCTTTTCAAAAACCCTCGCCCGCCATCCCTACCCGCGCGGCATGAAAAAATGGTGTAGATGGAGCGGCCAAGCACAGCAACTGGAACGAAGCGAGAGTGTTTGGGGATTTTTAACATTCTTGACAATTGCATATTTTGATATTGTATATCAAGATTTTGCATAAAAGGTAACCGCGATCCGCAAAGCATTGTTGATAAATCTTTGCGTCAGAATATCTGACAAGTGTTATTATTCGTATATTTGCAGCACCAAAACAAAATATCATTCTTTTATTAACATACAGGGAATTAAGTTAAAAACATTATAACAACATCAAAAAAAAATCATGAAACGTATCAACAAACTATTTGCGTTCTTTGCGCTGATGGGTTGCCTGTCGACCCAGGCGCAGATTACGTCATTCCCCTACAACCAAGGGTTTGAGAGCGGGATGGACGGTTGGACGGTAGTCGACGCCGATGCCGACGGCCACAACTGGTTCCGCTCAATGGGGGTTGACGAAGGGGTTGCCGCACACGGCGGCAGCTATTATGCCTCATCGTGGTCCTACGACGCCGACCCCGACGGGACGGGCTCGGCATGGAACCCCAACAACTTCCTCATCAGCCCGGCTATCACCGTGCAGGCCGACCTGTCAGTCAGCTATTGGGTGAGCCGCACCTGCCCGGCCTACATGGACCAGTACGCCCTCTATGTCTGCACCGACACCACGGCGGCGGCCATCGCCACGGCCACACAGCTGGTCAGCGAGGTGGCCCCCAACGGGTGGGCCGAGCGGACTTTCTCGCTCGACAGCTTTGCGGGGCAGACGATTTACCTGGTTTTCCGCCACTACAACAGTTATGACATGTGCGCCTTGATGGTGGACGACATCGCGCTGAAAATTCCGGGCGAACCCGAGGTGGACATGCCTGCCTCCCTCATCGCCATGCTCAACCAGCCCCTCACTGTCGCGGCCACCGTTCTCGGCGCCACGCCGATGACGTACAGCTGGAACTCGCTGATGCAGGCTTCGGGCGATGCCGTGATGACTGCCAACAACGACACGCTGACTATCACCTACAGCAATACGGGCAACGATACCATCACTCTGATCGCAAGCAATTCGCACGGGGCCGACACGGCCACGCTGGTTGTGACGGTGATTGACGTTACACCTGTCACCGATTATCCCTACAGCACCTCGTTTGAGGCTGGCGACGACACCGCTTGGCTGACCGCCAACGGCACCACCAACGGCTGGTTTATCGGCACGGCCACCAGCAATGGCGCCGGCTCGCACTCGCTCTATGTCAGCAACGACGGCGGCACTTCGTATGCCTATACCAGCGCGGTGGAGTCTATGTCATACGTCTACCGCACCTTCTCGTTCGATTCGGGCATGTACACCTATAGTTTTGACTGGAAAGGCCATGGCGACGGCTCGTATCACTATCTGCGCGCCTTCATCGCCCCCGCCTCCATGGAGTTCACCGCCGACCAGACTCCGGCCGGCCTCAGCGACGCCAGTGTCCCCACGGGCTGCGTGGCCCTTGACAACGGCTACCTGAGCGGGTCGGACAACTGGCACACGATTGCGGGCACATTCAATATCCCGGCCGACGGCAACTACAACATGGTCTTCGTCTGGATTAACGACGACTACTCCAACACCTCCACCCCCGCCGCTGTGGACAACATCAGCGTTGACCACCTCACCTGCCCTCAGCCTACTAACCTCGCCGTCACCGCCGCCACGACCGACGAGCTGACCCTCTGCTGGACTGCCGGCGGCTCGGAGACGGAATGGGCCATCAGCGTGAACAACGGCGAGTGGGACTATATCTACACCAATCCCTACACCCTCACTGACCTCACGCCCGGAACCGAATACGCCATCCGTCTGCGCGCCGTGTGTGACGTAGACGACACGAGCTTCATCTCCACCGTGAGCGGAGCGACCCGGTGCATGCCCATCGACAGCCTCCCCTGGAACGAGGGCTTCGAGGACTACTCCACCACGACGAACCAGACCCAGATCAACTGCTGGGACTTTGTCCGCAGTTCGAGCAGCAGCTCCTATATCTCAATCGTGAGTACAAGCAGCCGCGTCCATACCGGCAGCCGCTCGATGCGTTTCAGCGGCTATGCCAGCACCCCGCTGATGGCCGTCCTGCCTTCCTTCGCAGAGCCGATCAGCGGTCTGGAACTGAGTTTCTGGTGCCTGGCCGAGAACACCACATCGGCTGGCGACCTCCGCGTGGGTTACATCACCGACATCACGGACACCACTACCTTTGTGCAGACCGCCTACATCCGCGGCACCGGCCATACCACCTACACTCTTGAGCAGGTCACCTTTGCCAATGCCCCCGACAGCGCCCGCATCGCCATCCAGCAGGTGCAGAACGCCAACAATAACTACTGGTGGTGGATTGACGACCTCGATGTGCATGAAGCACCCGAGTGCACCCGTCCCGTCGGCTTGACGGTCAGCAACGTCACATCGACTGGTGCCACCTTCACGGTCAATGACCCCGCCATGACCGGCTCGTACCACTTTATAGTGATGCAGGGCACTGACACCATTGTCAACGAGACCCTCTACGATTCGGTCATCACCATCGACACCCTGACCCCCGGCACCAACTATACGGCCTCGGTAAGCACCATCTGCTATGACGGCACCGAGACCACCACCATCGGCACCAGTTTCGCGACAGGCTGCGCGCCCATTGCCACCCTGCCTTGGACAGAGGGCTTCGAGGACTACACCACCACGACGAACCAGACCCAGATCAACTGCTGGGACTTTGTCCGCAGTTCGAGCAGCAGCTCCTATATCTCAATCGTGAGTACAAGCAGCCGCGTCCATACCGGCAGCCGCTCGATGCGTTTCAGCGGCTATGCCAGCACCCCGCTGATGGCCGTCCTGCCTTCCTTCGCAGAGCCGATCAGCGGTCTGGAACTGAGTTTCTGGTGCCTGGCCGAGAACACCACATCGGCTGGCGACCTCCGCGTGGGTTACATCACCGACATCACGGACACCACTACCTTTGTGCAGACCGCCTACATCCGCGGCACCGGCCATACCACCTACACTCTTGAGCAGGTCACCTTTGCCAATGCCCCCGACAGCGCCCGCATCGCCATCCAGCAGGTGCAGAACGCCAACAATAACTACTGGTGGTGGATTGACGACCTCGATGTGCATGAAGCACCCGAATGCTCGCGTCCCACAAGTGTCAGCGTGGCCGACATCACGGAGAACGAGGCTACCGTCACCATCAACGACATCGCCTGGGCCGGCAACTACCACTTGGTTATCCTGAGCGGCACTGACACCGTGGTGAACGAGACCATCTATGACACCTCTTTCTATATTGACACACTCGCACCCGCCACAAACTACACAGTGATAGTGAGTACCATCTGCCCTGACGGCACCGAGACTTCGACTATCTCCACTTCTTTCAATACGGCATGTGGCGTGGTCAGTTCCTTCCCTTGGTATGAGGACTTCAACTCGGATGCTTCATGGACTTGCTGGTCGACTTACAATTTCGACAATAACGATAATTCCGATTGGTCGCGTAACTCCAACGGATATGCGGTTTCGGGCTATAACGACGAAGGCAATGCCAACGACTGGCTCATCACACCAGCCATCGTGGTGCCTTACAACGCCAATGGCCTCAGCCTTACCTGGAAAGCTTACGGCGACTCATACAGTACCGACTTCTCTCACCTCACCGTGCGCCTTTCCACTCAGGGTACAGATACCGCCAGTTTCACCACTGTGCTGTCCTCCGCTACCCTGCCCGATGATGTGTGGACCACTTACTCCGCATCGCTCAGTGCCTATGCCGGCGACACCGTCCGCATAGCCTTCATCCACGACAGCTATAACGACGACGGTCCCCGTATTGACAGTGTGGGCGTGCGCTTCTCACTGATGCCCAGAGTCCTCCTGCCCGCCACTGCTTACCGCTCCAATGTTGGCGAGACTTTAGGCCTTCGCGCAATACTGTCGGAGGGCGACTCCACTGGCCTGGTCTATTCGTGGAGCAATACTCTTGCCGGTTCTACCCTGACCACCCTCGGCGACAGCGTCAACATCGCTTATACTGCCGCCGGCATTGACACCATCACCGTGGTTGCAACCAACTCGCACGGCTCTGACACCGCCCACGCTACCGTAACCGTACTCAACTGCACAGTTGTCAGCACCTTCCCGTTCACCGAGGGCTTCGAGAGCAGCGACTTGGGTTGCTGGAGCACCATCGATGCCAACAACGACGGCCACGACTGGTATTTCGGCAGCGAGGTTTCGAGTATCTACACCTCTTATGCCACACCTCACAGCGGGAATGAATGCCTCATCAGCGAATCGTATACGATGACTTCCTCCTTAGCCATCACTCCCGACAACTATCTTGTGTCGCCCGCAATCGCCCTGCCCGCCACCGGCACCGCCACCCTCACCTGGTATGACTACTCCTATGCAAGCTATCCCGCCGAGCATTACTCGGTCTATGTTTCCACCACCGGTGCCACCGCAGCCGACTTCCTGGCCACTACGGCTGTCTTTGACACCACCTTGTCCAGTGACACTGCGTGGCACCTGCGCTCAGTCGACCTCTCCAGCTATGCCGGACAGACCATCCACATCGCCTTCCGCCACCACGACTGCTACGACGAGTATTTCCTGGCTTTGGACGACATTACCGTCAGCTACGACTCGGCTGTCGCGCCGGTTCAGTATACCGTCAGCCTGACCACCGCCGACGCCACAATGGGTACCGTCAGCCCCGCCGGTGTCACCACCGTCAATGAGGGCGACAACTTCACCGCCACCGCCACCGCCAACAGCGGCTATCACTTTGTGGCATGGATGAGCGGCACGGCTCAAGTGTCGACCAACAATCCCTACACCTTCGCCGTCACCGCTAACACAAGCCTCACCGCCACCTTCGAGGCCGACACCCAAGAGGTGGTTTATTACACCGTGGCAGTGAATAGCGCCGACGAGACCATGGGCACCGTCAGCAGCACCGCCACAGGCAGTGTGGCGGAGAACACCTCTATCACCGTCACCGCCCAGGCCAACGAGGGATTCCACTTTGTCAACTGGACCAATCAAGACGACTACACCGTGAGCACCACAGAGTCTTACACCTTCGTCGTCACGGCCAACATTACCCTCACAGCCAACTTCGCTGCCGACACGACACCGCAACCCGACTGCCTGACCCCGACCCAGGTGGCCGCCAGCAACGTCACCGCCAATTCAGCCGTCATCAGCTGGACCGCCAACGGCAACGAGAGCCGGTGGCTCATCGACTTCAACGGCCAGCAGGTGACCGCCGACAGCAACCCATTCACTCTGACCGGACTGTCGCCCAACACCACCTACGCTGTGAAGGTTCAGGCCCTCTGCTCCGACACCGAAACCAGCGAGTGGAGCGAGGCCGCAAGCTTCACCACCCTGCAGCTTGAGGGTATTGACGACGTGAACGGCACGGCCATCACCCTCTACCCCAACCCCGCCACTACGGTACTGACTCTCTCCGGCATCAACGGCCACGCCGATGTCACCATTATGGACGTCAATGGCCGCACCTGTGGGAAATGGGTTGTGGAGAATGGCTCGACCACCCTTGACATCAGCCGCCTTGCGCAAGGCGCTTACTTCGTCCGCATCACCGGCGACAAAGTCAACGCCACCCGCAAACTGGTCGTGAAATAAGGGCCTACAGCCCGATTCTTCTGGAGAAGTCTTTTCTCCTACCCCACCCAAAGCCCCAGACCCTGCCGCCTGGGGCTTTGCTTTATTCCTTTTCTGGAGTGCAAACCATTATTCCACAGGGACTCGTATCTGAGTAAAAGGGGGAGGTATATGATTAAACCAAATTTGAAATAAGATTAAAAAACAGGCCACAGAGCAAGATATTCGAATTTTTTGCGTACCTTTGCAGTATTATTATGAAGAAGTATATATACCATATCGTACTGATTCTGATGGTATTTGTACCCATTTGCTCCAATGCCCAGAATCGTCCTAATGCAAAGCAGAACAAAAACAAGCCCCGCGTATATGCCAATACACAGGGAGGACAAATCAAGCACAACAAGTTGGTGAAAACCAGCGATCCCGGCGACGAATACTCCGGTGTCCGCACCGAACCTTACGGGCCAAAGAAGCCCAAGAAAAAGGTCAATAACGACACAGTCGACATAGCCGACGATGTCGAGCAGAAACCTGCCTACCAAGAGCCTTATTTCTTCGACGAGAACCCCCAGGACAAAGTGAACGATGTTCTGGACAAGAAAAACTCCCAAAAGGAACGTCCCGGCACACCCGAAGAAGCCGAGGATGAGGAAGGGATGGGCATTGTCACCCCCCACTATGCCCTCTCGCAGCAGGACGACCCCGGCACCGACAGCGAGGAGGACATCCTCATGGCCGGCGACTCGTCGCTGGTGCACACCCTCAAGATGGACATCTCCGAGATGGCTCCCATCGAGATAAAGCTGACCGACCCCGACCACGGTAAATTCTTTGTCTTCCCCACCCCCGACCACGCACGGCCCACATCTCATTTCGGCCCCCGCCGCCGCCGTTTCCACTACGGTCTCGACTTGGCCATGCCCACCGGCGAGCCCATCTATGCCGTTTTCGACGGGGTGGTGCGGTTCTCCAAATACAACAGATCCTACGGCCACCTCATCGTCATCCGGCACGACAACGGGCTGGAGACTTATTATGCCCACCTCTCCAAACGCCATGTGGCCCCCGGCACCCGCGTCAAGGCTGGCGAAGAGATAGGCCTCTGCGGCAACACCGGCCGCTCCCGAGGCAGCCACCTCCACTTCGAAATCCGCTACAACGGCAACGCCATGAATCCCGAAGACGTGATAAGCTGCGAAACCCGCACCCTTATCAAACCCACCCTCCGCCTCACCAAAGACTCCTTCCGCAAGGTGGCCAAACGGGGCTACAGCAACCAGAGTCCCAAATCGCGCGTGGGCAACTACAGCAACGGGGGCAAGACCTACAAGATTCGCACAGGCGACACCCTCAGCCGCATAGCCAAGCGCAACGGCACCACCGTCAGCAAACTCTGCCAGCTCAACGGCATCAGCGAAAACACCATCCTACGGCCCGGCCGCACCATCAGACTAAGATAAGCCCCATGCGTCTCGACATTCTCACCCTTTTCCCAAACATGATGTCCATGTTTTTCGAGGAGTCCATCATCAGCCGGGCTCAGAAAAAAGGCATCGTCGAGGTCGTTTTCCACAACCTGCACGACTACTCACTGTCGCGCTATGGCAGCGTGGACGACTATCCCTATGGTGGCGGCGCCGGCATGGTCATGGCCGTCGAACCCTTAGCCAACTGCATCGAGGAGCTGCAATCCCAACGCACCTACGACGAAATTATCTACACCGCACCCGACGGGCAAATGCTCTCCCAGCCCTTGGCCAACACCCTCTCCTTGAAAGAGAACCTCATGATTCTCTGCGGCCACTACAAAGGAGTGGACGAGCGCATCCGCGAACACTTCATCACCATGGAGATTTCCATCGGCGACTACGTCTTGACAGGCGGCGAACTGGCAGCCGCCGTCATCTCCGATACCGTTATCCGGCTCATCCCCGGGGTAATCGGCGACGAGCAATCAGCCCTCAGCGACTCGTTCCAGGACGGCCTTGTAGCTCCGCCCGAATACACACGTCCGCCCGAATTCCGCGGATGGCGAGTCCCCGACGTCCTCCTCAGCGGCAATCATGCCAAAATTGAACAGTGGCGTATGCAGCAAGCTATCGAGCGCACTCGCCAACGCCGTCCCGCACTGCTGGGCGACGACCAGACAAAGCACTAACCTCCCCCCGCATCGGTACAATACAACACTCTCCAGCACCGTGACCCAATGCAGGAGAGCGAAAAGATTTCAGCCGCCTGAATCTACAGGTCGCGCATCTCCTGTTTCAAGAATTCCAATGCAGGAGCCGTGGGCTGATTACCCTCGGCCACCGAGGCGAAAATAGTGCTTGCCAAACGGGCAGGGTCGGCATCGGCCGGCACAGTGATGGCCGCCGAATTGATAACACCCACCATCTCGTCTTTAGCCTTGCGGATGCGGGCCCACGCTTCGGACGAAATATACACCTGCTGACTAAGATTGTGTTCCCACTCGTCGCGGATATTCTTAGTCATCACACCCTGTAGCAGCTTGGTGTCCATGCCGGGCTGATAGCAGCGCAACACAAGGCTCTCCGGCGATATGCGCTCGAGAAAGAGTGCCATGCGCTCGTATGCCTGCAGCTTGATGGGTGTAACCAGTTTCACCGCCTCGCGATGCTCATCCACACGCATCTGCAGCATCTGCATCTTCTGCTCATTGTCGAAATACCGCTTCGTGATGCGGAAAAAAATGTACCCAGCCAATGCCAGCGTGGCCAAAACAGCCACCAGCACAACTACCGCTATAAAGAACAATCTCCAAAACATAATATTGTCTATTTAAACTATTATATTAGCCTAATCCAGTTTCAGGACGGCGAGGAAGGCACTTTGCGGCACCTCCACATTGCCCACCTGGCGCATACGTTTCTTGCCCTCTTTCTGTTTCTCGAGCAGCTTGCGCTTGCGGGTGATGTCGCCGCCGTAGCACTTGGCCGTCACATCCTTGCGCACCTGACGCACTGTCTCGCGGGCAATAATCTTGCTCCCGATGGCCGCCTGTATGGCCACATCGAACTGCTGCCGGGGAATCAAATCCTTCAGCTTCTCGCACATCCGCCGCCCTATGGGGTAGGCATTGTCCACGTATGTCAGTGTCGAGAGGGCATCCACCGGGTCGCCGTTCAGCAATATCTCCAGCTTCACCAGCTTCGAAGGCTGGAACCCGTTCAGATAATAGTCGAACGAGGCATACCCCTTCGATATACTCTTCAGCTTGTCGTAAAAATCGAACACCACCTCGCCCAGCGGCAAATCAAACGTTATCTCGATGCGGTCTGTGGTCAGGTAAGTCTGGTTCTTCAATATGCCGCGCTTGTCCATGCAGAGCTTGATGACAGCCCCGATGAAATCGGCTTTGGTAATAATCTGAGCATGAATAAAAGGCTCATACACCTCGGCAATATTGTTCGGCTCCGGCATACCCGAAGGGTTATAAACATCCTTCTCCTCGCCATTGGTCAACCTGACTTTATACTGCACATTGGGTACCGTGGTGATCACATCCATGTTGAACTCCCTTTCGAGGCGTTCCTGCACAATCTCCATGTGCAGCAGTCCGAGGAAACCGCAACGGAACCCGAACCCCAGTGCCAGCGAGCTCTCCGGCTCGAAAGTCAGCGACGCGTCGTTCAGTTGCAACTTCTCCAGCGAGGCGCGCAGCTCCTCATAGTCGTCCGTGTCAACCGGATAAACACCGGCAAACACCATCGGCTTCACGGCCTCGAAGCCCTCAATGGCTTTCTCGCACGGGCGTTGCACATGCGTAATCGTATCGCCCACGCGCACCTCCTTCGAGGTCTTTATGCCGCTGATGATATAACCCACGTCGCCGGCGCGCAGCTCTTTGCGCGGCTCCATGTTGAGGCGCAGCACCCCAATCTCATCGGCATGATAATCCTTTTCCGTGCTGACAAACATCACGTGGTCATTGGTGCGCAGCGTGCCGTTCATAATGCGGAAATAACTTATGATGCCGCGGAATGGGTTGAACACCGAATCAAACACCAACGCCTGCAACGGGGCGTCGGGGTCACCCTTGGGGGCTGGAAAACGGTCCACGATGGCCCGCAGCACCTCCGGCACACCCACGCCCGTCTTGGCACTGCACGAAAGTATTTCCTCCCGCTTGCAGCCCAGCAGGTCTATAATCTCGTCGGCCACCTCTTCCGGCATAGCGCTGTCGAGGTCGATCTTGTTCATCACGGGGATTATCTCCAAGTCGTTCTCCAAAGCCAGATACAAGTTCGAGATGGTCTGAGCCTGTATGCCCTGCGTGGCGTCCACCACCAGCAGCGCCCCCTCGCACGCCGCAATCGAGCGGCTCACCTCATAGCTGAAGTCCACATGGCCGGGAGTGTCAATCAGATTCAGCACAAAATCCTTGCCCGCATTCTCCCCCTCGCCGTCGTGCCGGTAGTTCATCTGTATGGCGTGGCTCTTGATGGTGATGCCGCGCTCCTTCTCCAAATCCATGTCGTCCAGCACCTGGTCCTGCATCTCGCGCTGCGACACCGTGGCCGTATACTCCAGCAGACGGTCGGCCAGCGTGCTCTTGCCGTGGTCGATGTGGGCTATGATGCAAAAATTGCGTATGTTGTTCATCGTATATTGTGTGTCATTCAAGTTCTTGCCGTGAAGGAGATTCCTTGAAAACGGCAGCAAAACAAAAATGCAAATATACACTTTTTTTTTGAGAAATTGAAAATTATGCGATTTATAATGATGATTTGATAGCATCCCGATAGGGACGAGACCTTGCATAACACGGTACAAGAGGACGAAGTCCTCGCAGTGCCATGACAAGACAACCACTAGACCGGCGTCCCGACAGGGACGCGACACAAAACGAATAAAATAAATTCACCTAAAGTGTCTGTGATGGCTCTTCGACCCTTCTTCAATCCCCCTTCACAGGCTCTTCTATTTCATGGCACTTATCTCAGTCAATACAGCATCCCGAACATCCATAGCGGAATGCGGTTGCGGCTACCAATCTCGATACCGTCAACAGCAAGAAAACTCTCCTCCACATCCTTTATCTGCTCAAAGGTCTTGTTCTTGCCTCCCACCTCAAACAGATATTTGTGGTCAACAAGGAAATCACCTTGCTTGGGATAACACACCTCATGGTTGCACAACATTTGATTTAAAAAGAATGTCTCTCGGAGAGTGCCTGTATTAACTTGTGTGGTCAGAGCATACATCAAGTTTGTATTGTTTAGATATATTTTCTCAGGTCTCGACATCTTATTGATGCTCTTTGCATCGTCGCCAAGCAAATTCACCAGCCCGCTCCGCTGTAGTGCATAAAGCATCTTCAGTCCTTGGTTTCTGTCCGTGTCCAGTTCTCGAAACAGCTGGCTCATATTCAACTTCTGTGGGACGGACTCAGCCAATATCATCAACATTTTACGAATCTTTCTGATAGTGGAAAGCGTCACCTCCTCAACCGCAGGATAGTCCCCTTCCAGTATCTGATTCACCACACTTGTCAAACGCTGTTCGTAGCTCTTGCGTGCCTCTTTGTAGAACGGATAGTACCCCGCCATGCAGTATCTCTCAAAGGCAGGTATTACCTTGATATTCGATGTTAGCTCCATGGCAATTGCGGTATGATTCATCACCAGCTCCTCAAGTGTAAGCGGCTTCAAATTATACAACCCTTCATACAGCAGGTACTCCCTAAACGACATACCCTGCAAAGTGTACGTCCGCAACCTGCGCGACAAGTCGGCTTGTGCGTTATCGATTTTCAGCATCGACGAGCCACTAAAGACAATATTCATATCGGAATACTCGTCATAGATATTCTTTATCAAACGCTGCCAAAGAGGAAAATAATGAACCTCATCAAGAAAGAGGTATTTCCCGCCATGTGTGTAAAAATACTCCACAAGGTCTCTTACATCGTGAGTGGTAAACCATAAGTCGTCTAACGACACATAGAGCACACTCTGTTTGTCTGGTATCTCCTCTTTGATATGTTGAAACATCAAAGTAGTCTTGCCACTACCTTTCGGCCCCTTTATCCCGATAAGACGATTTGTCCAGTCAATCTCATTATAAAGATAGCGGTGAAAGGATGTAGGAGCCGTGCCTATCCGCCTATTGCTAATGCGTTCCAACTGGCTAAAATCAAATTGGTCTATCATGATAATTATTTTTTAGCAGCAATAACGAATAATATCTGAAAATATTGTTTTAGCGGCAAAAATAATGTTTACAAACACTAAATTATATTCAAAATCAATGTTTGGAAACACTGTTTTTAGCATCTTTTTCGCTTTTGCAAAAGTGAATTTTGCAGTATTTTCACTTTTCCAAAAGCGAATGCCACTTGTCGGCAATCGCCTTTTGTCTGAGGCACTAAGCGAAATAGTAAGAAAAAGCGATTCGTCCCGATAGGGACGCGACCTTGCATAACACGGTACAAGTGGACAGAGTCCTCGCAGTGCCGTGATAGACCAACGTCCCGACAGGAACGAGACCTTGCATAACACGGTACAAGAGGACGAAGTCTTCGCAGTGCCGTGACAAGACAACCAATAGACCAGCGTCCCGACAGGTACGCAACACAAAACGAATAAAATAAATTCACCTAAAGTGTCTGTGATGGCTCTTCGACCCTTCTTCAATCCCCCTTCACAGGCTCTTCTATTTCATGGCACTTATCTCAGTCAATACAGCATCCCGAACATCCATAGCGGAATGCGGTTGCGGCTGCCAATCTCGATACCGTCAATGGCAAGAAAACTGTCCTCCACATCCTTTATCTGCTCAAAGGTCTTGTTCTTGCCCCCCACCTCAAACAGATATTTGTTGTCAACAAGGAAATCCCCTTGGGCAGGTGAACACACTTCATGCCCGAGCGACAGCTGGTTTAAGAAAAACGTCTCTCGCAGTGTCCCCTCATTGACACGGCTGCCCAATGCATACATCAAGTTCGTGTTACCGAGGAATATCTTCTCGGGGTTGACCAGGTGCTTATAGTCCTTAACGTTGCGGGTAAGAAGCAACACCAGCCCCGCACGATCAAGCGTATACAGCATCTTCAAGCACATATCGCGTGTTGTCTCCAGTTGAGCCGACAGTTTAGATATGTTCGGCACCAATGGGACATTTCCAGCTACAACCATAAGCAGCTGTTTTGTCTTTTGGATGGTCGCATAGGAAACATTCTCCACGGCAGGCATATCCGACTCAATCACCAATTTGGCCGTCTCCTCAAGTCGTGCCAGATAGTCGCTTCCCACCTCAATATGAAAGGGATAGTAACCCTCTTTCAAGTAGTTGAAAAAGTGCTTTGTTACAGATATGTCCCTGCAAATATCCATTGCGGCTGCCTGATGTTCTTCAAACAATTGAGCAAGTGGCAACGGCTGTACATCTTTAATCTTGTTGATGGCAAGATACTCACGGAACGACAATCCCTGCATAGTATAGAGCGTCTGACGACGGGAAAGGTCGGCACGCGAATGGTCTATCTCAAGCATACTGCTGCCTGTATATACAATGTTCAAGTCATCGTATGTGTCATACAGGTTTTTAATGACGATTGCCCAGTTGGGGTACTTGTGTACCTCGTCAAGAAACAAATGCCGGATGCCACGCAGATAAAGCCAGTCTGCCAACTCAGGCAGCGTGTGCGACTGAAACCACAGATTATCCAGCGATACATAAAACACCGCGTCAGTTTTCTTATATGCCATTTTGATGCGTTGCAACAGCAGAGTGGTCTTGCCCACACCCCTTGCACCCTTAATGCCAATAAGCCGGACATCCCAATTAATGGCCTTATACAGGTATCTTACAAACCTTGTGTCAACCTTATTAATCTTTGCAAGATACATGTTTTCAAACAACTGATAGTCTTCTTGTGTCATAATCATTCCCTTTTTCAAAATGCAAAGATACAAAATAATTCGCTTTTGCAAAAGTGAATTTTATGTCTTTTTTCACTTTTCAAAAAGCGAATGCCGCCTGTCGGCAATCGCCTATTGTTTGAGGTGTTCAGCGAAATAGTAAAGAATGGCGATTCGTCCCGACAGGGACGCGACTTTGCATAACACGGTACAAGAGGACAGAGTCCTCAAAGTGCCGTGATAAGAAACTACTAAACCAGCGTCCCGACAGGGACGCGACTATGCATCCTTCATGAAGAACCGGTTGTCTATAGCCACCTCATTGGCCTCGATAAACCGTCTATACTCTTCGGCTAAGGTCATCTTCTTGTGATGCTCCTTCTGTCCCTTAATATAATTGATGATCTTGTCTCTGTCGTGAATACTGTAAGTGAATCCCGCATACTCCTGCGACCACCCAGTGAACTTTGGAAAGTGTGGGTTGGCTTTCATCCATTTACTGGATGACACTTTCAGCTCTTTCACAAAAGAGGCCAGAGCCAATGTGGCTGGCAAGGATACCAGCAGATGCACATGGTCAGGCATACCGCCGATGCGGTACAGTTTGCCGTTATAGTTATTGATGATGCCATTCATATAGGCATACAGTTCATTCTCATACTCTTCGGCAATAGCTGACTCACTGCAGTGTGTACGCAGGACGATATGATACAATGTGCTGACATAACTCATGCTCTGATAACGCTTGTTGTGTCCCTTTATTGTGTCGCGTCCCTATCGGGACGCCCTATAGTCTGTCATGCCGCTATCACGGCACTGCGCCATAGGCTTGTACCGTGTTTTGCATATCGCGTCCCTGACGGGACGTCCTATCGGCTGTCATACTGGCATCATGTCCGCGTCCCGACAGGGACGAGACCTTGCATAACACGGTACAAGAGGACAGAGTCCACGCAGTGCCGTGACAAGACACCTAAAGAGTGCGTGATGGTTCTTCGACCCTTCTTCGGTCTCTCGGCGAGGTCAGCCTATCCCGTCGGGCGAATTATGTCTGATATGACCCCAATGGATATACAGAAAAAAGGAAGTGCCACTTCGGTTTTTCAGCGAATAGCCAAAGTAGCACTTCAAGATTTAGTCGTTTTCAGTTTAGTGCGTGTACCATGTGATACGACTGTTTACGATGTATTTTACATTTCCAAAAGTGAATGCTACTTGTCAGCAAAAGAGCACTATACTACTCTACCCATTATCCATAGTGTAGCATGATGGTTCTTCGCATCCATCTCAATTCTCCAACAAAGATATACTAAGACGCTATTAACATATCAGTTAAGCTTATACAAAACAAAAACAATTATTGCAATGATATATGAAACCAATAACACAACATTGGTTATTGTTAGTTTTTTCTTTAACAATGCATTTGATTTTTCTAATTCCTTTTTTGTATACTCTAAGGACTGTTGACTCACCTGTGATGTTGATTTAATCTCTTCCCTAACAGCGGACATTTCTCTCTCAAATAGCTCTTTCAGACTCGACTCTTTACTCAATAATAGTTTATTGGTTGTCTCAACAGATTCTTCCAACCCCTTTTTAGTATCCGCTATAGAACGCTGACTTTTCTGTGATGTTAATTTAATCTCTTCCCTAATAGCGGATACCTCTCTCTCAAATAGCTCTTTCAGACTCGACTCTTTACTCAATAATAGTTTATTGGTTGTCTCAACAGATTCTTCCAACCCCTTTTTAGTATCCGCTATAGAACGCTGACTTTTCTGTGATGTTAATTTAATCTCTTCCCTAATAGCGGATACCTCTCTCTCAAATAGCTCTTTCAGACTCGACTCTTTACTCAATAATAGTTTATTGGTTGTCTCAACAGATTCTTCCAACCCCTTTTTAGTATCCGCTATAGAACGCTGACTTTTCTGTGATGTTAATTTAATCTCTTCCCTAATAGCGGATACCTCTCTCTCAAATAGCTCTTTCAGACTCGACTCTTTATTTAATAATTGCTGATTGGTATTCTTAATAGCGTCTTTAATATCCTTTTGAACACTTTCATTCTTTCGTTGTGCGCTAGTAATATTTTTCTCAAATTCATTTTGTGCGCGAATGAATTCATTATAATGGTCATCTACAAGTTTTGAAATATTATCACTACTAATTGTCAGGTTTTCAATAATAGGCTTCAGCTCTTCCACTAACTTTTTGAACTCCCCAGCCATTTTTTCTTGTCGAAACATCACGTCTTGACGTTCTTTTAAACTATTTACGACCTCTTTCAATCTAGCCTTAACTTCTTCACTAATAGAACTGCCACCAATTCCATCCTTGTCAATTCTGTTAATGTTATCTATAACGGCATTAAAAGAAGCGATATTAGAGCTTCCTAAAAACAAAAGGAATTGGGATGTTTCGGATAATGATTCTTGAAACTGCAATGAAATATTTGTAGCCTCTGTCACAGACTCTTGCGCATTAGCGAGATCTTTTACAACATTTTGAAGTTGTTCGATTTTTTGTTTAGTATCACCACTCTGATATTCTTTCCCAAGAAATTTTTTTCTCACATATGCTTCAAGATTATCAGCTCCTTTTTTTGCGGCTTCTGCTTTTTCCTTAGCTTCTTCTTGCTTTTTTCTTAGTTGTTCCAGGAATATTATCTGATCTTGGATTGACTTAGGTAAATCAGAAATCTTCAAATTGATTTCCGACGGAACAAGGTCGGTGTTTATGTCACCAAGTATTTCTTGAGTACTCATAATGTATTTCTTATGTATTAATGATAATTGACCTACAATAGGTCTTTTGATAATTCATGGTAATAATCAGGGTCGGCTCTCTTGATAACAACTAAAATACCTTCGGCATTATCCCATTTTTGGTCAATTTGTTCGATGATATTATTATACAATCGGATTGTTTGTTCCATACTATCCATCAAAGAGTTTATTGATTCAAACGTCTTTTCTGCACTAATCCACATTAGTTCTTGGTTATAATATATTATCGCATCTTGATAAAGTAGTTTCTTATTTACAAGAGCCATTCTTTCTTCTCTAACTCGATTGAGTTTTGCTCCCATAGCCACATCTGTACCTAAAGCGATGGCGAATCGTCCGACCCCGACAATATTAATTCGTAACACTAAATCTTTCCAGAATAGAGGATTCTTAGATGTTCCATTCTTAAGAGCAGAACGAATGGCTGCATCTGCAATATCAATAGCAGAAAAAACTCCAGATTCCAACAACATCATCTTCGCTATTGTTCTATTGTTGAATGGTATGACTGCTCTCCAATTTATATCTTTGAGTTTTTTCCCAGATTTAATCTCCTCAACCAGTTTCTTTATAAAATAAAACAATCTGACTAGTAGATCCCCGGCAAAAACAGGCAGCCACTGGCGCGAATCAATAACTCCTTGTATGTATCCTAATTCAGCACGTAAATCAAGTTTATGTTTCTCGTATAAGTCATCTACAATTTTTGGCAAACCCGAGTAATTGAATGGAGGAATGTTTGCAATCTCTTTCAACGCAGATAGAAAAAGACCTGGGACTCCCATGCCTGCACCTGGATGAGAGTTTGACCCAGCCATATCACTGGCCAAATGCCCCATCCAGTTATTTACTATTTCTATTATCTTAATAGCGGCAGGGGTCTCTGCCAATAAAAGAATAATATTTTGTATTGGTTTGGGAATCTTTTTGTCAATCATGTCTCCCTTTTTATTTTTGACATGAAAAAGTATCCACGTAAGTATTCCCGAGATAATTATGGGCAAAATCATTTCCGCCCATTCTTTCGGATTTGTTTTTACAAACTTAAAATGCCATTTCCCATTTTTGTCAACGAGAATAGCTGTGCGTAATAACGAACCCATAATTGCAGCCATCATACCCAAGAAAGTTGGGTGGTGAGCGAGGTCATCAAGATGGTGAGAAGCAGCATTGACCCCTTTCATACCTTTGAATGCATTGTCAAGAGGAAGTTGGTAATGCTCTTCCAATTTAATTATTGCTCGACGTAAAGCATTCAATGTTCCATCTCGTTCATCTGCAGCTTTTACTTTATTATATTTTGTTTTTATGGTTTCAGCCACTTGTTTCTTGAATGAATTTATTTCTTCTTTTGACAATTTTACACCCTTCTTTTTTGCACTTTCTATCTTCTTTTTGAGGGCTTTCTCTACAGTCTCTTTTGTCCGGATCTCCTCTGACTTTTTCTCAACATAATTATTTATCTTTTCATTTACCTTTTCAAACGACTTTGCATAATCAATTTCACCAACAAAAAACGAATCAAACAGGCCGCACAACAGTCCACATGAGGCTGCAACTAAATAATCTGTTCCATCTGCATGGTTTGTTAATCGATCAATTTCATTATTCAGTTCTCCTATTTTTTCATCCAGTAATCTTTGTTGTTCATCAATCAAATGGATAGAATGTACTATTTCCTCCTCTTTGGGAGACATTTTTTCTGAAATAGCTACTAGAGGCATTATTTCATATTCAACTTTGAAATGATCCTCCCCATAGGCTATCTCCTCCTGAAATTGTGCAATTAAATTATTCATCTTTTATTACATACATTCAAATAAAGAACGGCGCAAATCCTTTCTATGCTATTATGCTACCTTATTTTGTAAGTAGGTTGTCTGGAAATACCTTTGTGTAAATAAGGGAAAGAATCCACGCCTATGCGTGAACTTTCGCCATCTTATTCTCACACAGTTGCAATGTGTTCCAGACATTTACTTACAGAGAACAAGAGCGTCAGCTCAATATATGTCTATAATCTGTCTTCTTTTTAAGTCATATTTTTTATTTTCAAATTCGATGCAAAGATACGACTTTTATCTGAATCAGCAAATACTTATGCAAAAATAGTAGTTTCATCCCTCCTATCACCCTTCATTCGGCCATTGTGACACGCTCGTTCTTTGGTTGTTCTCGACTTTATAAGATGAAAACAACAGAGGAACGAACGTAGTGCAAGAGCGGGACGGGCGAGGATTCAATGCCTTGGGGTTTTCCTGAAAACGTTTGCAGTTTGGTATTTAGGTCAACTTACAGGGTTAAATCTTTCGAAATGCCTATATCTATTGGCGATTTCGCTAATCAAAGCGCCAAAGGCAGGAAGGGACTCGTTGTCAGTTTGCTTCGCCTTCTCTGGCCATGTTCTGAAGTTCCATCTTGCCGAAGCGGAGGGTGACGGAGAGGCTAATGAAGCGGCTGTCGGTGTGGGAGGTGCTGTAGCCGAGGAGGTAGGGGTTGGTGTTCCACGACTGGGAGCGGTTCCAGTTGAAGAGGTCGGTGACGTTGAGCACCACCGAGAGGCGTTTCTGCCAGAAGTCGGCGCTGAGTCCCATATCAATGGTGTAGCCGCTCTGCCGCTCGACGAAGAGGGCTTGTGTGGGCGAGGCGTAGTTGCCCACGAGGTTGAGGCGTACCCGTCCGGCGATGTTGGCCCAGCAGTTGAGGCGGAAACTGTAGGAGGTCATGGCATTGTTGTAGTGTCCCGCCTTGGGGTGATCCACCTCATAGCCCGAGCGGTAGAGGTTGGCATACAGACGGAAGTTGAGCCACGCCACAGGGCGATAGGTGACGTTGCCTTCGACTCCTGCCTTGTAGCTGTTGCCTATGTTGTAGGGCATGCTGTAGCTGATGAGGCGTCCGAGATAGGGGTCTATTTCGCTGGCTGCCTCGCGGCAGTAGTCGATGTCGTTGGTCGAAAGGCGGGCGTAGCTCTCGATGCCCACCGAGCCGTGGGAGGCGAAATAGCGGTTCCAGCTGATATCGAGGCTGTGGGTGTGACCAGCCTTGAGGTCGGGGTTGCCCACCTTGTAGGTGTCTTCGTCGTAGCGGCGGGCGGTGGAGAGGTTTTCGGCCGTAGGCATGGATGTGGCGAGGGAGTAGGCGAAGCGGAAATAGTGCATGCTCTTGGTGCGATAGGTGAGGCGTAGGGAGGGCTTGAGATAGAAATAGGCGAAAGTGGTGTCGTCGGGGAAGAAGGCGTAGAGCGAATAACGGCATTGGTTCCAATATCCACGCAACCCCAGAGTCATGGTGACTGCCTTCCACTTGTGCCGCCAACTGGCAGAGGCAGAGGTCTGCATAGTGCGGTTAGTCTTATCGAAACGGCGCAGTAGGTCGAGACTGTCGTATGTCATTGTGGTAGAGCTGAAGAAGCTGGGTGACGAATAGTCGCTCGCCTGCGAGGGGACAAGCGAGAGCCCCAACGTCAGTTCGTCGTCGAGGGTGAGCGGGCGGTTGTAGTCGGCACTGAGGGTGAGGCTGTTGTTGGTCATGCCGCCGAGGTAGGTTTTGTCGAAGTCGGCCAGTTCCTGTGGCAGTATGCCTTCAAGCAGGGTGTAGTCGCGCCGTAGGGTGCGCTCACTGTGGCTATAACCACCATTTCCGTAGAGGGTTAGGGATAGGTTGTGCCCTTCGTTGTCGAACCTGTGTTTCCAATTCAGATTGGCCATACCAGTCAGTCTGAAGGACTTGCTCTCCTGGCTGTTTGAAAAAGTGTAGTGCAACATCTGTGGGAAGTAATACCATTGGTCGGTAGTGGAAAGCGTTTTATTAATGGCAGGGAAAGTCACTGCCAAGCCGAAAAGGGAGAGGTCGTTCAGGGAGTCGATTTGATAGCTGAGGCTGACGGCCATGGTGCCAATGTGGCGGTTGGTGTTGTTTTCGGTGGCAGTGGTGGTAGCGGCCGTAGTGTCGAATCCTTCAGTGCCATCCTGACGGAATAGCGAGCTGGACTGCTCCGTCTTGTGGGTGGGCGTGCTGTTTACGCCCAAGTAGAGGTTGGCATAGAACTTTTCGTTCTTGACGACATAGCTTGCCCACGGGCTGAGCGATGGGCGGTTGCTGCCGCCGAGGCCGAAAGAGAGGAAATGGCTGTTGCGAATCTTGGCACTGGTGACGATGTTGATGATGTGGCAGCCCTCCTCCACCATGTATTTGGCGGAGGGGTTCTTGATGACCTCGATGCGGTCGATGGCGTCGGCGGGCAGCGACTCGAGATAGACTTTCAGCGTGTTGCCATCCATGTGGGTGGGGTAGCCGTTGATCCATACCTCTATGTTGGTGGAGCCGCGCATGGTGATGTTGCCTTCGATGTCCACCTCCACGCTGGGGGCATTCTGCAGGGCGTCGAGAGCAGTAAGACCTCGGACGGTCTCGTCTTCTGCCACATTGTAGCTTACCACCTCGCCTTCCATGCTGTAGATGGGTCTTGGGGCGCGGACGGAGATGGCCTTGAGGGTTTTGACCCGCTGCTGGAGCAGAAGGCTGTCCTGCCGCAGCGAGTCTTGGTGTGACACCACATGGGTGCTGTCGGCCTTAGAGGTGTCAGTCTTGGGTGCCTGCTCGGCCACAGCGGCACGGATTGCGTCCATCAGTTCGGGAGGGATTTGCGCCATTCCCTTGGCGATAGGGCATAGTATGAGCCCTATGAGGAAAGCAAGTTTCTTCATAACCTATTAATTGTGAATGTTTATAGTATAAAGTTTAAAGATATCTGGGTGCGGCAGCCTACTTTTTGGTTTTTAGTTTTTCCTTATTCGGCGGTGGCTTTTTTTACAGTGGTTTTCAGCACATACTTCACCGACTGGGCATATACCTCGTCGTTGGGGCAGTGAAACACCAGCGCGGTCATCGTGTCGTCGGAGAAATAAATCAGATACACACCCTTGTCGCCGGGCAACGGGTCGGCGGCGCGACAGTAGATGTGCAGTATCTTTGCCTGCTTTGACGAGGCTTTTGTACTGTCTTTTTCTAGGTTTATCTTCACATCCATATTCTTCATCTGACCTAAGAAGGCGGTGGCTATCGACCCTTCAAGCGTAGTGACATGGCTGAACTCAGGAGTGCTGTCGAGTTCATGCACTAAATCGCGTATTGGCTTATTCCCGATGCGTGGTGGGTTCTTCTTCAAGGGATGGGAATCGACAGAATCGTTTGTCTTCTCCGACTTAGTCCCACTGTAGGGCAATGCCCTCAGGCTCTTTTTCAAGTGAAGGAACGAGGCGGAATCGTTTGCCTCCAGCATAGTGACGGTCACCTTAAGACCATTGCCGATAGGGTAGTTCTCGATGCACGAGGCCTTGATGCCCGTGCGACCCACGTAGGTCTTGTAAAGGGTGGTCTGGGCCGAGGCATGGCTCCCGAGCAGCAATCCGGCTAATAGTATAAATGTCTGAATGTGTTTCATATTATTGTAATGTTTTGATTACTTGTTTCATTCTGTTCAACACCTCGTCGGGGTTGCAATTGTCTTCACAATAGACGCGCACACCATCGGTCGAGACTGAGTAGGCGTAGGCTGCCGACGCCTCCTTGGCTCGGGACACAGTGGCTTTGGCCACCTCAGTGGAAGATGTGGCGCCGGGCCGCTGCACCAACAAGGCCACACCTACCAAGCCCACCAAAGCCACCGCCGCCGCATAGGGCCACAGGCGGCGGAACGGTCGCGGTGAAAGTCCGCGGCCCTGGCCCTCACCCTGCCGCACCAGCTGCTCGCGGTGCTCAAGGTGTATCTGCTCTATCAGTTGATCCAAGTCTCTCATGGGGTAATCATTTTTCTCAGTTTTGCTTTTATCCGCGCCATACGGGTTTGCACATTGGTTTCGCTTATGCCCAGCATCTCCCCTATCTCGCCCTGTTTCCAGCCGTCAAGATAGAGCTGGATGAGCTGGCGGTCCCTTTGCGGGAGGCGCCCGACCAGCTCGTGCAGCCGTTCTGCTGCCTCGCGGTCGGTCAGGTCCTCGGCAAAGTCGAGCCTGTCGATTGCCGTGGTCTCCACCTGCCGCTTGTGGTGGCGCCACCACGATATGCCCGTGTTCACCGCCACCCGCCACACCCAGGTGACCGCCTTGGCCTGCGGCCGATAGTGCTGCCAGCCCTGCCACAGGTTCACTATAATGTCCTGCCGCAAGTCCTCGCGGTCCTCGCGGCGGTGGCAGAAGGAGCGGCACACGGCATCGATGGCTGCCGAATGCGTCTCGACCAGGGTCAGAAATGGATGCTGCGTCATACCCCTATTAAACGCCCGAAAATGAAAAAAAGCACAACGGAACAAAAAAAATCTGTCGCCCCGCAACCCGACGACCGCTTTTCCGCCATCGCCGAAGGGTTGAACTGACCAAAAACAAAGCTGGGTCCACTTTTGATGCAGGAACGACACGACATGTCCGGCAATCCGGACTCCACCACCTTGTGCGGACCTCAGACATGGCAACAGGTCCCGACCCTACACACTTTTTTCTTTCTGCTTACTTTCTGCTTATTTTCTACTTACTTTCTGAAGCAGAAAAAATGTGCAAAGGAAATGCTGAGAAAGTCGAAAGCAAGCTTTGGAGAATGAGGCTGGATGGTGGGGGATGGTGGCACAGGGGCTGGCCTTGCGGCACGGGGGTTGACCGCCGACGGCGGGACCACGCCATCGGCAAGCCTTGCCCCCAGGCCATGCCGGGAGGGCAAGAAAGGGTGACTTCGTGGCTGGCGTGGGGTTAGAAAGGCCCGAAGGGATTGCTCCAGCCAGTGGTGTCGTAGGTGTTGAACTGGATTTCGAGATGGTGTGTGATGCCGGAGGGGATACTGTCCAGCCCCAGCCGGGTGAGGGTGTATTGAGTGCCGTCGGTGAGCAGCTGGAGGCGGTCCTCGCCCAGATTGGGCGGGTTGAGGCCATAGCGAGTGCGGGCTTCGACCCATTCCCACACATCGGCCCGATGCTCGGCTACGCGCTGCACAAAGAGGTCGTGCGACCGCACATCGCCGCCATCGACACTGTTGCGGATGATTGGAGAGAGATACCAGTAGAAGGAGCCACCGGTGTAGCCGTCGGGGTGGCGGCTGTACATCTGGGTTTCATATCTCGCCATCTGTTCCTGCATCCAGGTCTGCCTGGGCGAGAACAGGGAGCAGTGGAGCGACCATAGGGTGTCGCGAAGATTGTACGTCCTCAACACATAGATGCCGGTATCGTCCTGGCTGAGGTATGTTATGATTCGATAACCGCCTGAGAGGCTGTCGCCCACCTGTGTGAAATGGTTCGTCATCGCATACTGGCTGACGGCAGACGGCCACTGCGGCGAGTCGCGCAAGGCCCACAAGGGGAGCAGGCTGTGGTATAGGCCTTCGGATTTACTGTTGGGGATGGGGTCTGCAACCTCTTTGGTGCAGGCAACCATGAGCATTGCGGCACTGAGGGCTACGGCAATCAGTGACTTAATGATGATGTGTCGCATATCGTTGAGCATTGTTTCGTGGATTTATTATCTGTTTATATAACGCAAAAGGGCATTGATTCTTACAAGTATTAACAGTCTTTAACACCCCAAGGGGCTTATTAGGGCGCGAGGGTGGTTGGTTGGAAATACATAATGCTCATCGGGTGGGCTGCAAGAAGTGTGGCCGCAGGGGGCGCGGCGACCGGTTTCAGAAGGCGGTGTGGGGGGCAGGAGCTGCAGCGGCGGGGCAACTGCGGACTGATGCTGACTGGCCGAATGCATCAACAGGATATGAAAAAAGCCCCGCCGGTTGTGAGGTGCGGGGCTTGGGGGTATCAAGGTTGAGACTTGACAAGGAGGGGTTACTTCTTGATGAACTTGAAGTTTTTGCCGAGGTACTGGGCTTGGTCGCCGAGACCTTCTTCGATGCGCATAAGCTGGTTGTATTTGCAGATGCGGTCGGTGCGGCTGGCGGAGCCTGTCTTGATGAGGCCGGTGTTGAGGGCGACGACGAGGTCGGCAATGGTGGTGTCCTCGGTTTCGCCGGAGCGATGGGAGATGATGGAGGTGTAGCCGTTGCGGGTGGCAAGGCTGACGGCATCGATGGTCTCGGAGAGGGTGCCGATTTGGTTGAGCTTGACGAGGATGGAGTTGGCCACTTTGCGGTCGAGACCCATCTGGAGACGCTCAACGTTGGTGACGAAAAGGTCGTCGCCAACAAGCTGGCAGCGGTCGCCGATGGCGTCGGTGAGGAGTTTCCAGCCGTCCCAGTCGTCTTCGGCCATGCCGTCTTCGATGGAGATGACGGGGTATTGGTCAACCCAGCGTTTCCAGAAGTCGACCATCTCGGTGGCTGTGTATTTCTCGCCAGTGGACCAGCGCATCTCGTAGAGGCCGGTTTCGGCATTGTAGTACTCTGATGCGGCGGCATCAAGTCCGATGAAGATGTCCTCGCCCGGACGGTAGCCCGCCTTTTCGATGGCCTGGCAGACGACTTGGATGGCTTCGTCGTTGGAGGCCAGGTTGGGGGCAAAGCCGCCTTCGTCGCCTACGTTGGTGGACATGTTGCGGGCTTTGAGGACTGTGCGGAGGTTGTGGAACACTTCGGCACCCATGCGGAGAGCCTCGGTGAAGGTGGGGGCTCCGACGGGCATGATCATGAACTCTTGGAAGTCGATGCTGTTGTCGGCATGTGAGCCACCGTTGAGGATGTTCATCATGGGGACGGGCAGCATGTAGCTTCCGCAACCGCCAAGGTAGCGGTAGAGCTGCTGGCCGGATTCCATGGCGGCCGCTTTGGCACAGGCCAGGGATACGCCGAGGATGGCATTGGCGCCGAGACGGCCTTTGTTGGGGGTGCCGTCGAGTTCGATCATCTTTTGGTCGATGGCGCGCTGCTCTTCGACATACATGCCGCGGAGTTCTTCGTTGAGGACGTTGTTGACGTTGTTGACGGCCTGAAGGACACCTTTGCCAAGGTAGACGGACTTGTCGCCGTCACGAAGCTCACAGGCTTCGTGGACACCCGTGGAGGCTCCTGAAGGTACTGCGGCACGGCCCATGGCTCCCTGTTCGGTGAATACTTCGACTTCGACTGTGGGGTTGCCGCGAGAGTCGAGAATCTGGCGGCCCCGGATTGCTATAATCTGTGACATAGATTTAAATGTGTTTGATATAATATGATTTGTCTAAAAGTTGATTCATGTCAGTTTCGCATCCCTTACCCATTGTTCACCAGGGTGCAGGATGCTGGCTGAAAAAAAGGAATGCAGAGATTGAAATCACCCCGCATTCCTTTTTGTTGTTGTATTACCCTGGGAGAATTATTCGGCCTTGGGTGTTTCTTCGGCTGCGGGAGTCTCTGCGGCAACAGGAGCTTCGGCAGTTTCGGCTTTCTTGGCACGGCTACGACGGGTGGTCTTAGCCTTCTTCTCGGTGAGGGGTTTGAGCATGTTCTCGTTGTAGTCGACAAGCTCGATGATGGCCATCGCGGAGTTGTCACCATGACGGATGCCAGTCTTCAGGATGCGGGTGTAGCCGCCGGGGCGGTTGGCAATTTTCTGCGAGATTTCGCGGAAAAGCTCGTTGACGGCCTCTTTGCTGTGAAGGTAGCTGAAGACAACACGGCGGTTGTTGGTGGTGTCTTCTTTGGAGCGATTGATAAGCGGCTCGACATATACTCGGAGTGCTTTGGCTTTGGCCAGCGTGGTCTCGATTCTCTTCTCCATGATGAGAGAGGTGGCCATGTTGGAGAGCATAGCAACGCGATGTGCGTGGGTTCTTGACAGATGATTTATTTTACAACCGTGTCTCATGTGTATTATTCTTTATCTAATTTAAACTTACTAATATTCATACCGAATTCGAGGTTCTTAGAAGCAACAAGGTTCTCAAGCTCGGTGAGCGATTTCTTGCCGAAGTTTCTGAACTTCAAAAGATCGGCCTTGTTAAACGAGACCAAATCGCCCAAGGTCTCAACCTCAGCAGCCTTGAGACAGTTGAGGGCACGGACGGAGAGGTCCATGTCGACAAGTTTGGTCTTGAGGAGCTGGCGGGTATAAACGGTGCTTTCATCGAATTCTTCCTGCACGGGCTTGGGCTCGGCTTCGAGGGTGATGCGCTCGTCGCTGAAGAGCATGAAGTGCTGGATGAGGATGGTGGCAGCTTCTTTCAAAGCCTCTTTCGGATGAATGGAGCCGTCGGTCTGGATGTCGAAAGTCAGTTTTTCGTAGTCTGTACGCTGCTCAACACGATAGTCAGATACTTCGTATTTGACATTTTTGATGGGCGTATGAATAGAGTCGACAGCGATGACACCGATGGGGTCGCCCGGCTTTTTGTTTTCGTCAGCAGGGACATAACCGCGGCCTTTCTCGATAGTGAGTTCAATCTTAAGCTCGGTGGTCGTCTCCATGTGGCAGATTTCAAGTTCAGGGTTGAGAACTTGGAAACCATTGAGATGAGCGTTGAGGTCACCTGCCTTGAAGACGGGCTGTCCCACAACGACAAAGGAGACTTTCTCCGACTCGAACTCTTCGATTTGGCGGCGGAAACGAATTTGTTTCAGCTTAAGGATGATGTCGGTCATATCCTCTACTACACCTGGCAGGGAGGAGAACTCATGGTCGACACCTTCAATGCGCACTGACGTGATGGCAAAGCCTTCGAGCGAAGAGAGCAGCACTCGCCGCAGCGCATTGCCGATGGTGATGCCATAACCGGGTTCCAGTGGACGAAATTCGAATACGCCACGGAAATCGTCGGCCTCAAGCATAACCACCTTGTCGGGTTTCTGGAAAGATAATATTGCCATTTTAATTGCTTTCTTGATAATTGGTTTCACTGACCCTGACTCTTAGATACCGACTGGATGAAAAGAACAGCCAGTAACAAGTATTGGGCGACGAAATCACTACTACTTGGAGTAGAGTTCGACAATGAGCTGTTCGTTGATGTTCTCAGGGATGTCAGCACGCTCGGGGTAGTTCATAAACTTACCGCAGAGGTTGGCACCGTCCCATTCGAGCCAAGAATAGTTGTTGGCACGGGAAGCGAGATTGTCGGAAATGATTTCCAATGACTTGGAACGCTCACGGACAGAGATGACATCTCCTACTTTGAGTTGATAGGAGGGGATATTGACTACGGCGCCGTTGACAGCGATATGGCGATGGGAAACAAGCTGGCGGGCTTGCGCACGGCTGCAGGCAATGCCGAGACGGTAGACGACGTTGTCAAGGCGGGACTCGATCAGTTTCATAAGTTCTTCACCGGTGATACCACCACGGCGGGAGGCTTCGGCATAGAGTTTGCGGAACTGGCGCTCGAGGATACCGTAGGTATATTTGGCTTTCTGCTTCTCTTGAAGCTGGGTGCCATACTCCGACACTTTGCCACGGCGGCGGTTCTGGCCGTGCATGCCGGGAGCATAGGGTTTCTTTTCATAGTTCTTATCGGGACCGTAGATAGGCTCGTGGAACTTTCTTGCTATTTTGGTTTTAGGACCTGTATATCTTGCCATTTTTTACTGATTTGAATTTGATTACAGATAAGGGCGATTATTGAACAACTTTTGACAACAACCGTCCAGATTAATTAGACGCGACGGCGTTTGGGGGGACGGCAACCGTTATGGGGCAGCGGGGTGACATCGACGATTTCGGTCACTTCAATGCCGCAACCGTTAATTGCGCGGATAGCAGACTCACGTCCTGAACCAGGTCCTTTAACAAAGACTTTTACTTTTCTTAGGCCCAAATCATAAGCAACTTTACCGCAATCTTCCGCAGCCATCTGAGCGGCATACGGAGTGTTTTTCTTCGATCCGCGGAAGCCCATTTTTCCAGCAGACGACCAAGAAATCACTTGACCGGCATTATTTGTCAACGAAATAATTACGTTGTTGAAAGAAGCGAAAATACATGCTCTTCCAAGAGGTTCAACTTTTACGACTCTTTTTTTGGTCGGTTTAGAAGTTTTTGCCATAGTTTTTTAATTGTGCTTGATTCTACTTTGTTTAACCACCTGCTTCTTTGTCGAATATAGTCCACAGGGGGCTGCTACTGTTTTCTCAATTGTTATTTAGTAGCTTTCTTCTTGTTAGCGATTGTTTTCTTCTTACCCTTGCGTGTGCGGGCGTTATTTTTGGTACTCTGACCACGGAGAGGAAGTCCGAGACGGTGACGGATGCCACGGTAGCAGCCAATATCCATCAACCGCTTGATGTTCATTTGCACTTCCGAACGAAGAGCACCTTCTACTTTATACTCATCATTGATGATGTTACGGAGGGTGTTCTGTTCATCGTCGGTCCAGTCTTGCACCTTCTTGTTCTCATCGATGCCAGCTTTTGCCAGAATCTCGGATGCAAGGCTTCTTCCAATTCCGTAGATATAGGTGAGACCTATAACTCCTCTTTTGTTTTTGGGTAAGTCAATACCTGCAATTCTTGCCATAAATTCTTTTTATTCTTTTTTGTTAGTTAATCATCCTTGTCTTTGTTTGAACTTAGGATTCTTCTTGTTGATTACATAGACGACCCCGTGACGGCGGACAACTTTGCATTCAGGGGATCTTTTCTTTACAGAAACTCTTACTTTCATTTTTTATTGTATTAATCAATTAATTCTAATTACAGTTTCACCGAACAGGTTGAGGGCATTATTATTTGTGGCGATAGGTGATGCGGCCTTTGGTGAGGTCGTACGGCGACATTTCGATAGAGACCTTGTCGCCAGGTAGAATCTTGATATAGTGCATTCGCATCTTTCCTGATATATGGGCGATGATTTGGTGCCCATTCTCAAGTTCGACACGGAACATGGCATTGCCTAATGATTCTGTTACAGTTCCGTCCAGTTGTATGGATGATTGTTTTGCCATTACTTATCGTTCTAAAAATGTTATTGTTCAATGAAATCGAATGTAGTAAGGATATCGGGTCCGTTGGCTCCGATAGCCACTGTGTGTTCGAAATGAGCAGCGGGCTTACCATCTTTGGTTCGACAGGTCCACCCGTCTTCGCGCGAGAAGACGACATTCTTGGAGCCCATGCATATCATAGGTTCAACAGCTATGACCATACCCTCTTTGAGCAAAGGGCCTGTACCCGGCACTCCATAATTGGGGACGTTGGGGCTTTCGTGCATTTTGAAGCCGACACCGTGGCCACATAATTCACGAACCACAGAATATCCGTTCTTCTCACAATGTTGCTGAACCGCATGACCGATATCGCCAACTCGATTACCAGCCTTACACTTTTCAATGCCAATATAAAGAGCCTCTTTCGTAACTTTAAGAAGTCGCTGCATATCGGCACTCGGGTCGCCGCAAGTAAAAGTATAGGCCGAGTCAGAAACATAGCCATTCAACTCAATAACACAATCGAGAGAAACATTGTCTCCCTCCTTGATGAAAAGGGTTTCTGAAGGTATACCATGCACCACAACATCGTTGACTGAAATGCAGAAAGCGGCAGGGAAACCCTCATAGCCTTTACACAGGGGAATGCCTCCATTGTCACGGATAAACTGCTCCCCGATATTGTCAAGAAAAGCAGTCGTGACTCCGGGCTGAATATGACGACCCACCTCGGCAAGGGTCTTGCCGAGGAGTTGGGCACTGTCACGTATCAGTTCTATTTCTTCTTTTGTCTTAAGGAGTATCATTTCGTTACAAATTGTTATGCCTGAACTGACATAGAGGTACGGCCTTTGATGCGGCCAGTCTTGGTGAGACCGTCGTAATGACGCATGAGCAAGTGGCTCTCAATCTGCTGAAGCGTGTCAAGTATAACACCCACAAGAATGAGGAGCGACGTGCCACCGTAAAACTGTGCAAACTGTGTGTTCACACCAAAGAGCCTGATAATAGCAGGAAGGATAGCAACTATGGCAAGGAATATTGAACCAGGGAGGGTAATCTTCGAAAGAATCCCTTCAAGATACTCAGCAGTTTTTTTGCCGGGTTTAACCCCAGGTATAAAACCGCCATTCTTCTTCATATCCTCGGCCATCTGGTTGGGGTTGATGGCGATTGCCGTATAGAAATAAGTGAACAGAACAACAAGGATGAAAAACACCAAATTGTACCAGAACCCATTAAAATCGGTAAAAGCCATCCAGAATTTAGAGTCGGAGTTGCCTGTGAAACCCATGAAAGTAATGGGGATGAACATAATTGCTTGGGCAAAAATGATAGGCATGACACCGGCGGCATTGACTTTGATGGGGATGTACTGACGGACACCACCATATTGCCTATTGCCAACGATGCGTTTGGCATACTGAACAGGGATTCGACGCGTACCCTGAACAAGCAGGATTACCAGCAGGATTACCGCAAGAAGTGCTACAATTTCAATCAAGAACATCACAAGTCCGCCACCAGCATCGGTCAACCGAGACACAAACTCACCGAACAGAGCAAATGGGAGACGGGCAATGATACCTATCATGATTAACAGAGATATACCGTTGCCAACTCCTTTTTCGGTTATGCGCTCTCCCAACCACATGACAAAAAGGGTACCCGCAATCAGGATAATGATGCTGGAAGCCCAGAATGTCCAAGTGGGGGCACTACCATCAAAGGGATAGATGGCGGTAGAAGAGGCACCTAACTGATACATCATATTCGTGATGTAGGCAGGGGCTTGGAAACCTGTAATGGCAACAGTGAGCAGACGGGTAATCTGGTTCATCTTACGGCGCCCGTTTTCCCCATCATGCTGCATCTTCTGGAAGTAAGGGACAACCATGACAAACAGCTGAATCACGATGGATGCCGTGATGTAAGGCATGATACCCAATGCGAAGATGGAGGCATTAGAGAAAGCACCACCAGAGAACATGTTCAACAGACCCATCAGACCATCGGATCCCTGATTTTGCAGATTCTGCAGCTGAGTAGGATCAACACCAGGCAGGGCGACATAGCAACCAATACGGTAAACAAGCACTAAACCCAATGTGTAAAGAATCCGTTTCCGCAGGTCTTCAATCGACCAGATGTTTTTGAGTGTCTGTATTAATCTCTTCATTATTGTTATTAATTTTTAAGTTTTGAAGTTGATGGAGCCATGAAGTTGATGAAGTTTTGCCAGTACAACATGAACCACATCAACTCCATAAACTTTATTCTATTACAGTGGCAACGCCGCCTTTGCCTTCAATTGCTTGCTTAGCAGTGGCAGAGAAAGCATGGGCAGTGACATTAAGAGCCTTGGTCAACTCGCCTCGGCCAAGAATCTTGATGCGGTCTTTGCCAGAGATGAGACCATTTTGCTTGAACACTTCAAGGTTAAAGTCTGTGATATTTTTGGTTTCGGCAAGTGAATTGAGTGTGTCAATATTGATTCCGACATATTCAATCCGGTTGATATTTTTGAAACCAAACTTGGGAAGGCGACGATAGATAGGCATCTGACCACCTTCGAAACCAACCTTCTGATGGTAGCCGGAACGAGCTTTGGCACCCTTGTTACCACGTGTAGCAGTGCCACCTTTACCTGAACCAGCACCGCGACCTATACGTTTGGAGTGCTTGACGGAACCTTTTGCGGGTTGGAGATTATGTAAGTTCATAATTATTCTATTTTGAAGTTTGGGGGCCGCCAAAGCGATTATTCGCAAATGACGGCTGCATACTTATAATAATTAAATTTCTTCAACAGTGATTAAGTGTTTCACCTTCTCAATCATACCAAGAATCTGAGGGGTTGCAACAACCGTGCGTTCATGGTTGATTCTTCTGAGACCCAATGCGGCCATAGTCTGCTTCTGACGGGCTGGATGACCGATGGTACTTCTAACCTGCTTAATCTTTAAAGTCTTTTCTGCCATGATTCTATACTCCTATGATTAACCATTAAAAACTTTGTCGAGGGTGATACCACGGAGTTCTGCGACCATATATGGATCCTTCATCTGAAGCAATGCATTGATGGTGGCTTTGACAACACTGTGGGGATTGGAAGAACCTTTGCACTTTGCCAACACGTCCTTCACACCGACACTCTCAAGAACTGCACGCATAGCACCACCAGCGATAACACCGGTACCAGGGGCTGCGGGTTTGAGGAACACGCGAGCACCGCTGTACTTGCCGCACTGCTCGTGGGGAATCGTACCCTTCAGAACAGGAACCTTGATGAGATTTTTCTTGGCATCATCGACACCCTTCTGGATGGCAGCCTGAACTTCCTTTGCCTTGCCAAGACCGTATCCGACAACACCATTTTCATTGCCAATAACAACGATGGCGGCGAATGTGAATGTTCTACCACCTTTGGTGACCTTGGTTACACGGTTGATTGCAACAAGACGATCTTTAAACTCGATTTCGCTCGATTTTACTCTTTTAACGTTTACTTCTGCCATGACTTTAGAATTTTAAACCACCTTCTCTGGCACCATCAGCCAACGATTTTACACGACCGTGGTAGAGATAACCGTTGCGGTCAAACACCACAGCATTGATACCGGCAGCGATAGCACGCTCTGCAAGGAGCTTGCCGACTTTTGCGGACATTTCACTTTTAGTGCCACTCTTTTCGACACCTTTCTCACGAGAGGAAGCTGCGGCCAGTGTCACACCTTTTACATCGTCAATTAACTGTGCATAAATTTCCTTATTGCTTCTGAACACAGACAGACGCGGCATTTCAGGGGTGCCGCTAATCTTATGACGGATGCGGAATTTAATTTTTGTTCTTCTTATATCTTTTTTTGTAGCCATAATGTATTTTCTTTGGCGTTCTAATGATTTTTACTTAGCAGCAGCCTTACCAGCTTTCTTTCTGATTTCCTCGCCCTGGAAGCGGATACCTTTACCCTTATAAGGTTCAGGTTTGCGCAGGGAACGGATTTTCGCAGCGGCCTGGCCAAGAATCTGCTTGTCACAACTGGTCATTGTGATGATGGGGTTCTTACCTTTTTCAGTGACTGTCTCGACATGGATTTCAGGAGCCAGCTCAAAGAAGATTTTGTGGCTGTACCCCAAATCCATCTCCATGACATTGCCGTTGGCCTGCACTTTATAGCCGACCCCGATGACTTCCTGGACGCATTTGAAACCTTCGGACACGCCCTTCACCATATTGGCAACCAAAGCGCGATAAAGGCCATGCATAGCCTTATGCTCTCTACTGTCAGAAGGACGCTCAAAATGAAGAGTGCCGTCTTCCTCTTTAACGGTGATAGCGGGGTCGACTTTCTGGGTCAACTCACCCTTGGGTCCTTTAACGGTAATAACGTTTTCAGGAGAAATTTTCACTTCAACACCTGAGGGCAGGTGAATGGGCATTTTACCTATTCTTGACATTTCTTAACTCCTCTCTTTTTTGATTAGCTGACATAACAAATCACTTCTCCACCCACATTCAGAGTACGGGCTTCCTTGTCAGTCATAAGACCTTTGGATGTAGAGATAATAGCGATGCCAAGACCATTGAGCACGCGGGGCATCTCTTCAACTGAGACATAGCGGCGCAGACCAGGCGAACTGATGCGCTTGAGTTCCGAGATGGCAGAAATCTTCGTCACGGGATGGTACTTCAGAGCAATCTTGATGCTTTGATTGTGCTGTCCCTCATTCTCGAACTTGTAGTTCAAGATGTAACCTTTTTCGAACAAGATCTTGGTGATCTCTTTTTTCAATTTGGATGCAGGAATTTCAACAATCCGATGCTTAGCGGCAATAGCGTTGCGCATACGGGTCAAGTAATCTGCAATAGGATCTGTTACCATGTTATTATTCTTGATTTAAGTTTTGTAGTATTGGTCTTTTGCCAACTTGCAAAGCTACCAATTGATTACTAATTATATTACCAACTTGACTTTTTTACACCAGGGATCAAACCGCTGACGGCCATCTCGCGGAAATTGATACGCGAAATACCAAATTGACGCATATAACCCTTGGGGCGTCCGGTAAGCTGGCAACGGTTGTGCATACGGATAGGGCATGCGTTTTTGGGGAGCTTCTGGAGAGCGATGACAGCTTTCTCAACCTCCTCAGGTTCTCCGGTGCGGACTATTTCCTTCAGAGCAGCGCGCTTTGCAGCATAGCGGGCCACCATTTTGGCTCTTTTACGTTCTCTTGCTTTGATTGATTCTTTAGCCATTATCTTTTATTTTTGTTGATTCTTAAAAGGAATGCCGAACAGTTTGAGCAGCGACATGGCCTCCTTGTCAGTGTTGGCCGAAGTCACAAAAGTGATGTCCATTCCCTGGATGCGGTCAATCTTGTCAATATCAATCTCAGGGAAAATAATCTGCTCAGAGATACCAAAAGTATAGTTTCCCTTACCGTCAAAACCCTTATCATTGATACCACGGAAATCGCGGATACGGGGGATAGAGGCAGTAATCAAACGCTCCAGGAACTCATACATACGCTCACCGCGGAGAGTCACGCGGACACCGATAGGCATGCCACGGCGCAGTTTGAAATTGGAAATATCCTTACGGCTCTTGGTTGCAACGGCTTTCTGACCGGCGATGAGAGTCATTTCCTCAATACCCTTGTCGATGACTTTCTTATCAGCGATAGCTGCTTTACCAAGACCTTGGTTCAAAGTAATTTTCTTCAGACGGGGAGCTTGCATGACAGTTTTATAGCCATACTCTTTCATCAGCGCGGGCAGAATCTCCTCGGTGTATTTGGTCTTCAATGTAGGAATGTATGCCATTATTTAATCTCCTCCCCAGTTTTTTTGGAATAACGAACGAGTTTACCAGTCTTCTCACTGATTTTGCGACCGATGCGGGTGGGAGTTTTCCCATCCATAACCATGAGGTTGGACAGATGGATAGGGGCTTCCTGCTCAACAATACCGCCCTGAGTGTTCTTTGCACTGGGCTTGGTATGCTTCTTTACCAGATTACGTCCCTCCACGATGGCGCGATTCTTTTCGGGATAAACCTTCAGCACCTTGCCGGTCTTGCCTTTATCTTCGCCGGCAATCACCATGACGGTATCCCCTTTTTTTACGTGCAATTTCATTTCTTTCTCTTCTTTTTAATGTTTACAATACTTCGGGAGCCAATGAGACAATCTTCGTAAATTGTTTGTCACGGAGTTCACGTGCAACGGGTCCGAAGATACGAGTGCCGCGGAGCTCATCGTTGGCGGTGAGCAGAACGCAAGCGTTATCGTCGAAGCGGATGTAACTACCATCATTGCGGCGGATCTCTTTCTTGGTGCGGACGACCACAGCTTTAGAAACGGTTCCCTTCTTAATGTTGCCGGAAGGAATAGCATCTTTGACGGCCACCACGATAGTGTCGCCAATAGTGGCATAGCGCTTCTTGGTGCCACCGAGGACGCGAATACAGAGAGCGCTCTTGGCCCCACTGTTATCGGCAACGGTCATTCTGGTTTCTTGTTGTATCATTTCTTCTTAATCTTTTTGTCTTGGACGTTGTGACAATTTACTTAGCTTTTTCGACGATTTCTACGAGGCGCCAGCACTTGTTCTTGCTCAGCGGGCGGGTTTCCATAATACGGACTGTATCGCCGATATTGCACTCGTTCTTTTCATCGTGAGCCATGAACTTGGTGGACTTCTTGACGAACTTGCCATACAGCGGATGCTTCACTTTGCGCTCCACCTTGACGACAATAGACTTGTCCATCTTGTTGCTCACCACAACACCAACTCTTTCTTTTCTTAAATTTCTTTCCATATCTACTGTTAGTTCTGCTTCTGCTCAGCGATCTCGCGGGCGCGAAGTTCAGTGAGACAGCGGGCAATGGTTTTTCTACTTTCTTTTATTTTATTAGGATTCTCCAGAGGCGAAACAGCATGCGTCATAAGCATCTTCTGATACATGGAACGCTCTGCATCCAATTTTTCCTTTAACTCGGCAGTCGTGAGTTCTTTTAAGACTATTTCGTTTTTCATGACTGTATCTTCTTTTTATTCTTCGATATAATCTCTTTTAACAACAAACTTGGTCGAGATAGGGAGCTTCTGGGCTGCCAGGCGCAAAGCCTCCTTGGCGATATCCATCGGAACGCCTTCGCATTCGAACAGGATAGTGCCGGGCATCACACGAGCGACAAAATACTCGGGGGCACCTTTACCCTTACCCATACGGACCTCATTAGGTTTCTTGGTGATGGGCTTGTCTGGGAATATACGAATCCAAATCTGACCTTCACGTTTCATGTGACGCGTTACAGCTTGACGTGCAGCCTCTATTTGACGGCCTGTAATAAAACAGGTCTCCAGGGACTTGATACCAAAGGTACCGAAAGCCAACTCGTGACCACGGAAAGCATTGCCTTTAATTTTACCCTTCTGCTGCTTTCTATATCTTGTTTTCTTAGGTTGTAACATTTTTTCTTATTGTTTAGCGTTACGTGTTTAGCGTTTTATTCAACTCCAAGCACTAACCTATTTTATTTATTGTTGCTATTTCTGTTATTACCCGAACGGCGACGGGGTGCCCCATTGCCTGAGCGGCGCTCGCCTCCCATGGCTGGACGGTGATCCTTCTGCTGGCCACCCACGGTCGACGGAACCAGCTCACGCTTGCCATAGATGACACCACGGCAAATGTAAACCTTCACGCCAATACGGCCATAAGTAGTGTGAGCTTCGGCGTGGGCATAGTCAATGTCAGCGCGGAGCGTGTGAAGAGGAGTTCGGCCCTCTTTGTAATGCTCGCTACGGGCAATTTCCGCACCACCGATACGACCGGCAATAGACACCTTGATACCTTCGGCGCCGGAACGCATAGTGGAGACAATAGCATTCTTGATAGCGCGGCGATACTGCACACGGCCCTCAATCTGCTTGGCAATATTCTGAGCAACGAGAACAGCATCCAACTCAGGGCGCTTCACCTCTGAGATATTGATCTGAACATCCTTGCCGGTGAGTTTCTTCAACTCTTCTTTCAATTTGTCGACCTCGCTGCCGGCTTTGCCGATAATCAGACCCGGACGGGCGGTGTTGATAGTCACGGTAAGCAGCTTGAGGGTTCTCTCGATATAAATCTTCGAGACGCTGGCCTTGGCGAGACGGGCATTGAGATATTTGCGGATTTTGTCGTCCTCAACGAGCTTGTGCTCAAACTTGCGGCCGCCAAACCAGTTAGAATCCCATCCGCGGATGATGCCTAAACGATTTCCAATTGGGTTAGTTTTTTGTCCCATTGTTGACTTTCTTCTTATTTAATTACTTATTTGTTTTCTTCTTCAGCTTTAGGAGCCACGGGAGCCTCTTCAACACGGCTGCCGAGAATGACAGTGATGTGGTTGCTGCGCTTGCGGATTCTATAGCCGCGGCCTTGGGGGGCGGTGCGCATACGCTTCATAGTGCGTCCCTCGTCAACCATAATCTGCTTGACATAAAGTTGGCTGTCCTCCAAACGCTTGCCCTCATTTTTCGCTTGCCAGTTGGCAACGGCACTGAGCAACAGCTTATGAATCTTGGGGGCGGACTCTCTGGGGCAGTATTTCAAAATACCCAGAGCTTTATCTACATCAACGCCGCGAACCATATCAGCGACGAGACGGGTCTTGCGCGGCGAAGTAGGATTGTTCATCAACTTTGCCACGTAGAGGGTCTTATTGGCTTCTTTGCGTGCTTCTGCACTATTCTTTTTTCTACGTCCCATTTCTTATTTCTTTCTTTTTGGACTAATTATTTCTTAGCTTTGTCTTTAGATCCGGCATGGCCGCGGAAGATGCGGGTGGGTGCGAACTCGCCCAGTTTATGGCCGACCATATTCTCAGTAACATACACCGGGATGAACTTATTCCCGTTGTGCACGGCTATTGTCTGACCCACAAAATCGGGCGAAATCATCGAAGCACGGCTCCAAGTCTTGATGGTGACCTTCTTGTTAGCCTGCTGAGCCTCAATGACTCTCTTCTCCAGTTTATGGAAGATATACGGACCTTTCTTTAATGAACGACTCATTTTCTTCTTCTTTTAATAATTACTTCTTTCTTCTTTCGACAATGTACTTGCTCGACTGTTTCTTCGGAGCGCGAGTCTTGTAACCCTTAGCCGGGATACCCTTACGGCTGCGAGGATGTCCGCCGCTCTGACGGCCCTCACCACCGCCCATCGGGTGGTCGACAGGATTCATGACAACACCGCGGTTGCGCGGACGGCGACCGAGCCAGCGGCTGCGACCGGCCTTACCGCCGACCTCAAGGTTGTGCTCCGGATTCGAGACGATACCCACAGTAGCACGGCAAGCCTGAAGAATCATGCGCATCTCACCGCTGGGCATCTTGATGATAGCATACTTGTCATCGCGAGACATAAGCTGAGCATAAGCACCGGCGCTGCGCACCATTTTGGCACCCTGGCCAGGACGCAGCTCAATGTTATGGATCAACGTGCCGAAAGGAATCTCGGCAAGAGTAAGGGTGTTGCCCACCTCGGGGGCGGCACCTTTACCAGACATGATAGTCTGCCCGACTTTCAACCCCTGGGGAGCAAGGATATAACGCTTCTCACCATCAGCATAGGACACCAGGGCAATGCGGGAACTGCGGTTGGGGTCATACTCAATAGTCTTCACAACAGCGGGAATACCGTCCTTGTCTCTCTTGAAATCGACAAAACGATATAACTGCTTATGACCACCGCCCAAATAGCGCATGGTCATCTTACCTTGGTTGTTGCGGCCACCGCTCTTCGAGTAGCCTCTCACCAGACTCTTTTCCGGCTTGCTGGTTGTGATGTCGTCATTGGTGACAACAATCTTGTGGCGCTGGCCGGGGGTTGTGGGTTTAATTTTCTTTAAAGCCATTTTGTTCTTTTTAGTCGCTTATCAGTGGACTATTACTATTACTTATTGTGTTTTTAAATACTGCCGAAGGCTTGGGACGAGTCCCGCACCTCCGGCCATTGTTTATTAAATGTTTGCGTAGAAATCAATGCTGTCGCCTTCAGCCAGTGTTACGATAGCTTTCTTGAAAGCGTTGGTGCGTCCGACAAGATAGCCAGCCTTGGTGTAACGAGCCTTCACCTTGCCCGAATAGTTCATCGTGTTCACATCAAGAACCTTCACGCCATAGAACTGCTCAACAGCCTTTTTAATTTCAATCTTATTGGCGCGCTTGTCGACAACAAAGCCATAACGATTCAGAACCTTCGGGGCGGGCTTGTTCTTGTCGCGCTGAATGCGGGTCAGCTTAGGAGCAGCGGCAGCCTCGGTGATTCTCGTCATCTTCTCGCTGATCAGAGGTTTTATTAAGATATTCATCGTTGTTAAACTTTCTTAATTCGATTTACTAACTACTTTATTTTGTTGCCAAAACGCGGCTAATCTCGCCGAATGAACCCTCAGTTATGACGATATTGGAGGCATTCATTATGTCGTAAGTGTTTAACTGCGACACATTTACCACCTTTACCCTCTGAAGGTTTCGAGCAGACAAAGATACGAAATTATTTTGATTCTCAACAACTATTAACGACTTTTTGTCGCCCAGCTTGAGATTGTTGAGGATTTCGACCATCTTTTTAGTCTTGGGAGCCTCCAGGTTGATGCTGTCGACAACCGTCATGGCGTTCTCGGCGACCTTGGCGCTGAGTGCGGAGCGGCGGGCGAGGCGTTTCACTTTAATGTTCAGCTTAAAGCGATAGTCGCGGGGCTGGGGTCCGAAGATACGGCCACCACCAACAAAGACAGGGCTCTTCAAATCGCCCGAGCGGGCGCCGCCGGTGCCTTTCTGGCGTTTCAGTTTGCGGGTGCTGTGGGCATTCTCACTGCGCTCCTTGGCCTTGTGGGTTCCCTGACGGTTATCAGCCAGATACTGTTTGCAATCAAGATAGATTGCATGCTGGTTGGGCTCAATGGCGAAGATAGAATCGTCGAGAGTGATGGTTCTACCGGTTTCGCTTCCGTTGATATTATAGACTTTTAACTCCATCTTTCAAGTTTTATTATTGATCCTTTGGGTCCCGGTACAGAACCTTTCACTAACATTAAATTCTTTTCGGGGATAATCTTGACAACCTGAAGATTCTGAATCTTCACTCTGTGGTTGCCAGTCTGACCGGCCATGCGCATACCCTTGAAGATACGCGAGGGATAGGAGCTTGCACCGATCGAACCAGGGGCACGCAGGCGGTCGTGCTGGCCGTGAGTCAAGTCACCGACACCGCCAAACCCGTGTCTCTTGACAACGCCCTGGAATCCCTTACCTTTCGAGGTTCCAACAACGTCGACAAATTCGCCTTCCTGGAAGACTTCAACTGTCAAAACTTCACCATATTTCTTTTTGTGGCCCTCCTCAAAGCGGCTGAACTCTGCGAGATAGCGTTTGGGAGTGGTGTTGGCCTTTGCGAAATGGCCTCTCAGCGGCTTGGTGACGCGGCTTTCCTTCTGCTCGCCAAAAGCCAACTGAATAGCCTCATAACCATCCTTCTCGATGGTTCTCACTTGTGTTACCACACAAGGACCAGCTTCAATAACTGTGCACGGAATCTGCTTTCCGTCGGCATCAAAAAGACTGGTCATTCCAATTTTTTTACCAATTAATCCTGACATCTTTTACTTGGGATTGTTTGTTTTTAGTTTTCAGCTTATTCTCGTCATCTGTCGACGACTACGCACATTGGCTGATTTTATTTTCACACTTTGATTTCCACTTCAACACCGCTGGGAAGCTCCAGTTTCATCAGCGCGTCGATGGTCTTGGCACGGTCGTTAATGTCAATGTCCATAAGGCGCTTGTAGGTGCTCAATTCAAACTGTTCGCGGCTCTTCTTGTTGACGAAGGTGGAGCGGTTCACAGTGAAAATCTTCTTGTTTGTCGGCAGCGGAATGGGACCATTCACAACTGCGCCCGTCATCTTGACGGTCTTCACGATCTTCTCGGCCGATTTGTCGACGAGATTGTGGTCGTAAGATTTCAGTTTGATTCTAATTCTTTGACTCACGGTTTAATGTATTTATTATTAATTACTATATTTATTCTTCAGGATGTTTTCCTGCTGGTCGCGGCTCACCTCGGCATAGTGCGAGAACTCCATAGTCGAGTTGGCGCGTCCGGAAGTGATAGTACGCAGCGAAGTCACATAGCCGAACATCTGCTCCAGCGGCACCATGGCATGGATAGCCTGGACGCCCACCTTGGCGGTGATATTCTCAAGCATGCCCCGGCGGCGGTTCAGGTCGCCCGTCACGTCGCCCACGTATGCATCGGGAGTGAGCACCTCAAGTTTCATGATAGGCTCCAGCAGCACCGGCTGCGCCTTGCGGCAAGCCTCCTTGAAACCGATTTTCGCACACACCTCAAACGACAACTGGTCGCTGTCCACAGGGTGGAACGAGCCATCCAGCACCGTCACCTTCATGCTGTCCATCGGGTAGCCAGCCAGAACACCGTTCTGCATGGCCTCCTTGAAGCCCTTCTCAATAGCAGGAATATATTCTTTAGGAATGTTGCCGCCCTTCACCTCGTTGACAAACTGCAGCCCCGTGACACCTTCGTCGGCCGGGCCAATCTCAAACAGGATGTCGGCGAATTTACCCTTGCCGCCCGTCTGCTTCTTGTAGATTTCATGGTGCTGAACCGTGGCAGTGATAGCCTCCTTGTAGGCCACCTGCGGACGTCCCTGGTTCACCTCCACCGCGAACTCGCGGCGCAGGCGGTCCATGATGATGTCCAGATGCAGCTCGCCCATGCCGCTGATGATAGTCTGGCCCGACACCTCGTCACTCTTGACGCGGAAAGTGGGATCCTCCTCCACCAGCTTGGCCAGCGCATTGGTCAGCTTGTCCATGTCGCCCTGCGTCAAAGGCTCGACCGCGATGCTGATGACCGGTTCGGGGAACTTCATCGACTCAAGGATAATGGGGTGCTTCTCGTCGCAGAGCGTGTGCCCGGTCTTGATGTCCTTGAATCCCACGGCGGCTCCGATGTCGCCGGCCTCAATACGGTCCATGGGGTTCTGCTTGTTCGAGTGCATCTGCATGATGCGGCTGATGCGCTCCTTCTTGCCCGTGTTGGCGTTATAGACATACGAACCCGACTCCAGCGAACCGCTGTAGACGCGGAAGAAACAAAGTCTCCCCACATACGGGTCAGTGGCAATCTTAAAGGCCAGCGCCGAGAAGGGGGCCTTCACATCGATGGGACGCATCTCGGGCTGCTCGGTCTTGGGGTTGATGCCGTCCACCTCTTTCATATCGAGGGGGCTGGGCAGGAATGCCGCCACGGCGTCGAGCAGGGTCTGGACACCCTTGTTCTTGAAAGCCGACCCGCACATCACGGGCACAATTTTCTTGGCCAGCGTAGCCTTGCGGATTTCGGCTATAATCTCCTCAGCAGTGATGGAGTCGGGGTCGTCGAAGAATTTCTCCAACAGCTCCTCATTCTCCTCGGCCACGCCCTCGACGAGCTTCTGGCGATACTCGGCGGCGATGTCCTTCAAGTCATCCGGCATGGGGATTTCCTCAAAACGCTGGCCGTTGGAAGACTCGTCCCATACCAGTGCCTTGTTCGAAATCAGGTCCACCACGCCTTTATACAAATCCTCCTGTCCGATGGGGATTTCGATGGGGATAGGGTTGGCGCCCAAGCGCTCCTTAATCTGGTTCACCACGCCAAAGAAATCAGCGCCCGCGCGGTCCATCTTGTTGACAAAAGCAATGCGGGGCACACCGTACTTGTCGGCCTGGCGCCACACAGTCTCCGACTGGGGTTCCACGCCGCCCACGGCGCAGAAGATGGCGATGGCGCCGTCAAGCACGCGGAGCGAGCGCTCCACCTCGACGGTGAAGTCCACATGGCCCGGCGTGTCGATGATGTTGTACTTATAGCGCTGGTCATGCCATTCCCAATATACCGTGGTGGCGGCGGAGGTAATCGTGATGCCACGTTCCTGTTCCTGCACCATCCAGTCCATTGTGGCCGACCCCTCGTGCGTCTCTCCCAGCTTATAGTTCTTGCCGGTGTAAAAAAGTATGCGCTCGGTCGTCGTCGTCTTGCCGGCGTCGATATGGGCCATAATGCCAATATTCCTTGTATATTTTAGGTCTGACATGAAATTGTGGTTTTTGCTTGGGCTCTATATTATTCCTGAAAAAGAATCGTTAGATTAAATTAATAATTATCAGTTTAGAAACGGAAGTGCGAGAAAGCCTTGTTGGCCTCTGCCATACGGTGGATATCCTCTTTGCGCTTGAAGGCGGCACCCTCTTCCTTGTAGGCGGCCTGGATCTCGGCGGCCAGTTTCAGAGCCATGGTCTTCTCGCTGCGCTTGCGGCTGAAGCTGATGAGGTTCTTCATGCCGATGGACTGCTTGCGCTCGGGACGGATTTCGGTGGGCACCTGGAACGTGGCACCGCCGATACGGCGGCTCTTCACCTCAACCGAGGGGGTGATGTTGGCCAGAGCCTTCTTCCATACTTCGATGCCGTCCTCCTTGGTGCGGTCGGCCACCACGTCGATTGCCTCATAGAAAATCTTGTAGGCAATGGTTTTCTTGCCGCCCAACATCAGGTTGTTGACAAACTTGGTAACGAGCACGTCGTTATATTTGGGATCCGGAAGGATGATACGTTTTCTGGGTTTAGCTTTTCTCATGTCTCTTTTTCATTAACGAACTGTGTTTGCACAGCTCCTTATTCTTATATTTCTAATAACCTTAAAAATTACTTCGAAGCCTGTTTCGGACGCTTGGCACCGTATTTGGAACGACGCTGGCGACGGCCGTCAACTCCGCTGGTATCCAGTGCACCACGGATGATGTGATAACGCACGCCGGGGAGATCCTTCACACGGCCACCACGAATCATGACGATTGAGTGCTCCTGCAGGTTGTGACCCTCACCGGGGATGTAGGCGTTGACCTCTTTCTGGTTGGTGAGACGCACACGGGCAACCTTACGCATTGCCGAGTTAGGTTTTTTCGGGGTGGTGGTGTACACACGGGTGCAGACGCCGCGGCGCTGGGGGCAGCTGTCCAGAGCGGGAGATTTCGACTTATACTCCATCTGCTGGCGTCCTTTGCGAACTAATTGCTGAATTGTTGGCATTTTGTCTTTTGATGTTATATATTTAATTATTAATGTTTTCCGTCACTTCCAAAGAGCCGTTTTTGCCCTTGAAATGGAATGCAAAATTACAACTATTTTTCCACCCCACAAAATAACAACATGATTTGCCCGTGTTAAATAAACTTAAAATTCTTTGGGCGCATTATATTTCAGTGTTTTACAAAAACAAATCCGCACATTTTTCTTGCTCCCAGTCAAGAGTTATCAACAGTCACCGTCGCACCCCACAAAAAACGCCCTTCAGCACGCGCCAAAAGTACTTCCCGCTGCCCTACGAACCCTCCGGATTAGCCTCATCGCAGGCACATCGACCCTGTTTGGATTCTGTTTTGTTTCTGCTTTGTTTCTATTTTGTTTCTGCGCAAGTGTAAAAACACAAATAAGGAGGAGTCAATCAGCTGGCAATGGAGCGGACATGGACACAGGGCTGCGCCGGTCGGCGCCGCACGACGGTCAGTCGCTATAGTGATACTGCCCTTTGCCCCGGGTGGCGCGGCCGAACTGGACAGCGTTCTGCGGGCAGTAGTGGTAGCAGGCTTCACAGTGGGTGCAATGGCCGTGCCAGCGGGGTTTGCCGTCGACGAGGGCGATGTTCTGCAGGGGGCAGACCTCCGCGCAGCGGCCGCACGAGACACAGGCATCGGTGGCGCAGTAGGCCTTGTCGCTCAGACTCCTGTTGAAACCGGCGCCGATGGCATACGTCTTTGTTCGGGGGAACATGCCGCGCTTCAGCTCCACCACCTTGCGACGTTCCTGGATGGAGCGGGCCAGCAGCGGCAGCGCCTCCTCGGCCCGGGCCAGTTTGCGCTGCGCCACCTCGGGCGAGTCGATATTCATGAACGACATGTTGACATACGTGTTGGGCATCGCCACCCCGAAAGCGGCGTCCAGTCTCAGCCCCTTTGGGGCCAGAGTTTTGGCCAACATGTGGTCGGCCATGCCGGCATCGTCGCCGTAGGTGGACACCATATATATATAAGCCGGGGTACCGGCGAGGTGGAGCCGCCCCACAAAGTCCAGCACCAGCCGCGGGGGCTGCCACGAATAGATGGGGAAGACGAAACCGAGGCTCTCGCCCTCGGCCAGCGCGTAATCGTATTCCCCCTGGCGGGCAGCCTGGGGAATGAAGACCAGCTTTTGCTCAAGGCGGGCAGCAAGCTGCTCGGCCACATGGCGGCTGTTGCCGCAACCCGAATAGTAGAATATCATATCAATTAAGTTATCAATCGCATTTCATGATGGGCGACCAGCCCTCTCCCCTGTCTGTCCTCACCTGGGCCAGGCAATCCGGGGGCATCGACAAGCGTATGGAGGCTGTTCCGTCCGTGTCGTGCAGGAACTCGTCGGCGGGAATCATGCTGTCACCATCCTCAATGAACTCGCACGCCAGCCAGCCGTACTGGTTCACGGCCTGTCCCGCCCAGGTCTGCCGCTCGCCTCCGCCATCCGCTGCTGTATACTCAAACGCTATTATGGTGTCGCACAAATATTTTACATTCAACACGCAGCTCCCCTCGGCATCCTGATAAGTCCTGTCCAACTTGGGGCATCCACCATTTGCGGAGCCGCAGATGTTGTTTCCTGCACGGGCGCACCGCTGGTGCAGCCCCACGCCAGCAGGACTGCTATTGCCATCCCAAACCATTTTGTCACCTTGTTTATAAGCATCTTAAGACGAATTTACATCACTTTCGATTTTGCAAAGATACAACTATTTTCCCAATCCGCAACCCTACCGCGAAGCATATTCCCCCAAAGAGCTACCACAGTAAGTACACACCACCCCTATTCCGAAAAAACATACCGATTTTATGGATTATAATCCACAAAAACATACAAATTTTATGGATTAGTCGTTTTTTCTTCGTATCTTTGCAGCCGGAAAATATATGAACGCATCATGAAATTATTACACAGGAGCCTTCAACATATAATTGAAAATCGGTTATTTAAAGGAAAAGCTATCGTACTTGTCGGTGCCAGACAGGTGGGAAAAAGCACACTATTCAGGCAGATACTCGACGGGAGGGACAGTGTTCTCACCTTGAATTGCGACAATTCTAACACAAGAGCACTACTCGAAAACGCTCAACTGAGCGACCTCCAACGTCTGGTTGGGGACAGCCGTATAGTGGTAATCGATGAAGCCCAACGCATAAAAGGAAGCGGCCTCACCATGAAACTCATAACCGACAACATGCCTCAAGTGCAACTGCTGATTACTGGCTCGTCATCATTCATGCTGCAAGGCGCGCTCAACGAACCCCTCACGGGCCGCAAATTCGAATACCACCTATACCCCTTCTCCACACAAGAACTCTATAACAACTTGGGCTACCTGAACACACAAAGCATGCTCGAGTCGCGATTGATATTCGGCTCCTACCCCGACATAGTCAACAATGCCGACGACAGCCGCGAACTGTTGATGAATCTATCTGGCAGCTACATGTACCAAGACCTGTTGTCGATGGAGAGTGTACGCAAACCCGTATTGATAGAAAAGCTCCTTGTGGCACTGGCCCTGCAAGTAGGCAGCGAAGTATCGTATAATGAATTGGCTCAAACCGTAGGCTCTGATGCAAAGACCATTGAGAAATATATCGACTTGCTTGAAAAATGCTATATACTCTTCCGTCTGCCCGCTTTAAGCAGAAACATGCGCTCCGAACTGAAACACGGCAAGAAGATATACTTCTACGACAACGGCATTCGCAATGCCCTGATACAAAACCTCAATCCCCTTTCACTTAGAAACGACGCTGGCGTCCTGTGGGAGAATTTCGTCATCAGCGAATTTATCAAGACCAACCATTACAACGGGCGGTACGCCAACTACTATTTCTGGCGCACCACTTCACAGCAAGAGATAGACTTTGTCGAAGAACGAGACGGACTCCTGAGACTATACGAAATGAAATGGAACCCCAAGAAAAGCTCCGCCAAAGTCCCTGCCGAGTTCACCAAAGCCTACGGCCAGATGCCCTTTACCGTCGTAACCCCCGACAACTACATCGATATCCTGACATGACCGGATTACAAATCCTAATACTCCCGTTGCGGCGGATTGCAAATCCGCCGCAACGGGCTGCCACGCGAATAATGCCCACACAAACTGTCTGGCAACTATGCCGGCACGTGGGAGTGCCACCTGAAGGGCGACTGGTTGATGCTCTGGGAGCAAAACGATACCGAGCTTACGCTTCTTTTCACAGGCACAGGCACACATTCTGATTTATTCTGATACGAACCCCAACAGTCGAAACCCTCTGATTTTACATCTCTCCTGAAGAGCAAGTAATCGTCGGGAATCCTTCGACCGCTCATGATTACAAATCCACCGCAACGGGAAAGCCCGACTTTGTAACTGTTATGTACTAATTATAATATTGTCAATAGAATTATCTCTCGTCGGTGAATACAATTCCAGCCCACTTTCATACTTTTTTAATCTGACATCTCTATTCACTTCAAAAACTCATTTATCATGGGGAAGTTGTTTCGGGGCAAATCTGTATGGACAACCTCTATATGCTTAATCTTCATCTGAGTACACCAATCTGTAAGTAAGCTACGCATCTTGCCAAAATCAGCTGGTTTCTTTGGATTAATCTCCATAAACAATACTTCAACATTACTGAGATCTATCATGATTGGTGTGATGGCGGTCTGCGCATCAACTGTCCCAGGAAGGATACCCGTGTACTCACTATTGCCTGTCTTCCGCCACGAATTGACATGATACAGATATCCATCAGTAAGAATGATAATAATGTTGCGGTATCCATTCCTCACGCATTGCTGTTTTACAGAACGGTCAAAGAACCCCCACACATCAGAACCCACCCATTTTTCCGTTGCAATAGCCGAACCATATATTTTCTCCAGGGAACGCTGCCACATGCCTGTCATGGTCTTCAGAGCCTTCTTATTCTTTTTGATAGCATCTATCTTCTTTGCACTCCCTACCGTCAAGTCTATTGTAAGGCTATCTTGTAGTTGAGCCATATTCTTGATATTGGGGTTTGGGTAACAAAAAACATGCATAATGTCTCCTGACAGGAATTTTGACTTTACTTGCCTCTCAACAAACCATCTTTCAATCTGACCTATTATAGCAGTGTCTTTCTCCCACTGGCGAACTTGACTATTCATATCTGGCATTATGAGGCGGTCCGAAAGGTCAAGCATAATTGATATGTTAAGAGGCATGACCGTTGGTGCATTCTCTATTGCGGCAGCTTCTGCTCTGTCTTTCTTCGAAGCATGGCCAATAGCCAGTCCGATACCTCCCGCAACCAGCACAGCTGCGGCAATGATAATTGTTCGTCTACTTATATTCATGTTTTTAATCTTTGTTTTATTGATTCTGCAATTTTCCAATTTGTCCATGAGACCAATTGTCCACCGCATCCAATTCTGATTTATAAATTGTATTTAATGCACTTGTATCCTGACCCGAAAGTGCAAAAAAGGAAGTCCAACCAAGAAAATAGTCTGCAAGACTTTGTTTTATTTGATTATAATCATATCTGACCGCAGTGTCTAATTCATTAGTTTTCTGCTTTATTTCAGCATCAAGAGTATTTATTTTCTGCTGGCATTCTGAAACGTCCGATTGGAGAGACACCACTTCACCCTGGAGTGAATCCAACTCCCCACGAAGTGCATCAAGTTCATATTTATTGTTTGTCAATCTGTCATAATGATTCATCGTGAAACTGAAAACCAATCCCCAAATTACATAGGAGACAAAACCACAGAATATGACAATCCAAAAATCCATGTCTTGGAAAGCTATTCCAATTGAGAAGGGAGGAATCTCGGATAACGAAAGGGCTGCGCTTAAGTCGTAAAAAGACCAGCTGATCTTATATGCAAGCAGAAAATCAAAAGCGAATGTGAGTAGATAGAGCAAACCTATTTTGGCATATTTACCCAAACCACTGGAGGAGACACTGAGACTATACGCCACATAACCTAATCCAAGGAAGATAACCGGCATAAACAAAATAAAACACCCCTGAAAAAAATTGCTGCTAAACGCATCAAAAATCGCATTGCCATCAAACATGGCCTCTTGCACATTGTCACTCACATCGAAATTTCGAAAGAAAGCCGAATATGCTGTAGAAGAATAGAAAATAAAAAGATATATTGTAAGGAATGCCGTAATCAAAGTTCCAATGATGAAGTTGAGACGTATTGTCTTTTCCTTGTTCACAATACCCTGTTGCACATCTGTGATTTCGCGCTTTTTATCTTCTACCCTGTCTTTTGCCGTTTGTAATTTATGCGTGACTCCGTCAAGCTTGTCCTTTTCCGTTGCCAAATTCCCTTCAAGGGCTATTTTTTCGTTCTGAAGCTGTTTCTTCATTTTATCTTGAAGAGCCTGGTCGATTTCCTGAGATTTTTTTGTACGAGCAAAACAAGATTGGAAACCAGCTCTGAAAGCATTTGAATCACCTTGGGCAGTACCTGCATTGTTTATACCCTCTTTCTTCCAATTCACACTGGAAGATACAACAACGTTTCCATCCAAAGTAGTGCCTACGATATTGGAATTTGGGCTGACAGGGGACTTTTGGTTATTGAATAATTTGCTAATACTAAATGCCATAACTTTATTTATTAATTTGATAGATTATTCAGAGAACTCCTTCATCAATTCTTCGTGCGTAAGATGGAGTTTAGCCTTGTCGAGTAAAAAGTCTACAAGCGGGTTTATTTCTTCATCAACTACGCCAAACCGCTTAGCATACCTTGCCATCGTAGACTTTTCGATGTCTGCCACCTCTCCATCCGCCCATGATATAAGAGCAAAATCGTAGAGATAAAGTATCTTCTCCGTATCTGTCTGTGGTGTGTAAAACAAAATCTCGTCAGAGATAACAAGACGGTCAAACTCTTCGGGTTTCACACCATAAAAATCCTCTCCTATACGGTAGAGTTCCATTTTTTCTTTGGGCGACACCTCTCCGTCAGCCATAACCATACTATACAGGTTAAGAAAATGGGATTTCAGTCCTTCGTTCATATATAATCCTCCTGCCTCAAGTCTCCAACGGGCGTTTTTGTTACACAGTTTATATTACACCTACAATAAAGAAAGGCATGAGACTTATGTGCTCATGTCCGTTTACTTGTAGGTTTCTGCATCACCTTGTGGGAACGGGGTCTATAGAACATATCTCACGCCTGAGGATATGCCGGGGCGTGAGACCATAGCATACACTGCAAGCGAAAGCATTATTGCTCCATCCTCCCACTGAAATTTTGCAGAATTTACAAGTAAGGACATTATTGCAATGCTTTTCTTGTTTACAGCTTACATGCCTTGCGTAAGCCGTTGCAAAAATACAAAGAAATTTTGATATAGCAGAAAAAAAGTGTGCGGCACCACACCGAGAGGCTACTTTCTATCCGTCGAAGTCGGGGTGAGCAGGGGGCTGAAATGGGGTGGGGATTCCCGTATCTGAGAGGGCCGAAACCGGAAGGCGGGGCTTGGAGAGAACAGGAGAGCTCCTTGGACGCTTTATTACTTCTGGAAACACTGTATGTCAGAATATTGAGATTCCAATTCGGGATGGTGTTGATAACTCATTTCTTGCTGTTAGGAAAGTATTGTGTACTTTCGCAGTTGGAAAGAAAAATGCCCCATCGCAGTAATCATTTGTTATTGTCAAACTTATAAATATTTGCCCTTATGCAGTCCGATATGTTTTTGGATTTTGGTAATGATAATCAACACATTAGACCCAAGACGTATACCCAGTATGCGCCGAAGGACATCATGAAATCGTCGATAGAATACTTTGGAGGAGACGAACTTGCAGCCAATGTGTGGATGAATAAATACGCCCTGCGTGACGACGACAAAATCTACGAGCTGAACCCGGACATGATGCACCACCGGCTGGCCTCGGAGTTTGCCCGCATTGAGCATAACTACCCCAACCCCATGTCGGAAGAGGAGATTTATGAGTTGTTGAAGGATTTCCGCTACGTGATACCGCAGGGCAGCCCCATGTCAGGCATCGGCAACGACTTCCAAGTGGTGTCGCTTTCGAACTGCTTTGTGATAGGCAACAGCGGGGCCAGCGACTCGTATGGGGGCATCATGAAGATTGACCAGGAGCAGGTGCAGCTGATGAAGCGGCGCGGCGGCGTGGGGCACGACCTGACCCACATACGGCCCGCCGGGAGTCCGGTGAAGAACAGCGCGCTGACGTCGACGGGCATAGTGCCCTTCATGGAACGATACAGCAACACCACACGCGAAGTGGCACAGGGCGGAAGGCGCGGCGCACTGATGCTGAGCATCAGCATCAAGCACCCGAATGCGGAGCAATTTATTGATGCCAAACTGGAGCAGGGCAAGATTACGGGGGCCAACGTGAGTGTGAAGATTACGGACGAGTTTATGCAGTGTGTACGCGACGGGAAGCCTTTTGTGCAGCAGTACCCGGTCGACTCGCCCAACCCGATGGTGCGGCAGGAGATTGACGCCCGCACGCTGTGGAAGAAGATTATCCACAACGCTTGGGCTTCGGCCGAGCCGGGCGTGCTGTTTTGGGACACGATTCTGCGCGAGAGTGTGCCGGACTGCTATGCCGACTTTGGCTACCGCACGGTGTCGACAAACCCTTGCGGCGAGATTCCGCTGTGTCCTTACGACAGCTGCCGCCTGATTGCCGTGAACCTGTACAGCTATGTTGACAACCCCTTTACGCCTGAGGCCAAGTTCAATTTCGACAAGTTCCGCTCACATATCGCCAAGGCCCAGCGCCTGATGGACGACCTGATTGACCTGGAGCTGGAGAAGGTGAACAAGATACTGACCAAGATAGACAGCGACCCGGAAAGCGACGACATCAAGAGCGTGGAGCGCAACCTGTGGCTGAACATCAAGATGAAATGTCTCGAGGGCCGCCGCACTGGTCTCGGCATCACTGCCGAGGGCGACATGCTGGCTGCCATGGGGCTGCGCTACGGAAGCGACGAGGCCACAGACTTTGCCGTCGAGGTGCAGCGCACACTGGCCTGCGCCGCCTACGGCTCGTCGGTGACCATGGCCAAGGAACGCGGCAGTTTCCCCCTCTACGACGCCAACCGCGAAAAGCTGAACCCCTTTATTCAACGGCTGGCCGAGGCCGACCCGAAACTCTATACAGACATGGTGCAGAACGGTCGCCGCAACATAGCCCTGCTGACCATCGCCCCCACAGGCACGGTGAGCATTTGCACCCAGACCACTTCGGGCATCGAGCCCGTCTTCCTGGTCAGCTATAAGCGCCGCAAGAAAATCAACCCCAACGACAAGGACACCTCCAAGCACAAGATAGTCAAGGACGAGAACGGCGACTATTTTGAGGAGTACAATGTCCTGCACCCCAAATTCATCGACTGGCTGAAGCTGAGAGGCTACAGCAAAGATCAGATCGACCATCTGGACGACAAGGAGATTGACCTTCTCATATCCCAATCGCCATACCACAAAGCCACCTCGGCCGACATCGACTGGGTGAACAAAGTGAAGATGCAGGGAGCCATACAGAAATGGGTGGACCATTCCATCAGCGTCACCGTCAACATCCCGAAGGAAACCACGGAAGAAATAGTAAGCACAATCTATCAAACGGCATGGGAATCGGGCTGCAAGGGCTGCACCATCTATCGCGACGGGTCGCGCCACGGGGTACTGGTGGCGAAAAGCGAGTCGAACAAGTGCAACGAGTTCAACGAAAACAAGGCTCCCAAACGCCCCAAGAAACTGGAGGCCGAAGTAGTGCGCTTCAAGAATGAGAAAGAGGACTGGATTGCCGTGGTTGGCATGTACGAACACCGCCCCTACGAGATTTTCACCGGCCGCGCCGAGAGTTTCGTTCTGCCCAAATGGGTGGAGAAAGGCTGGGTAATCCGCGTGAAAGAACCCGGCCAGGAACACGCCCGCTACGACTTCCAGTATCTGGACCAGGACGGCTACCACGTAACGATGGAAGGGCTCTCGCGCATGTTCAAAAAGGAGTATTGGAACTATGCCAAACTTATCAGCGGCATTTTGCGCCACGGCATGCCAATACCCAATGTGGTGGACTTGATCGGAAAGCTGAACTTCGACGTGGACAGCATCACGACGTGGTCCAACGGTGTGGCGCGGGCCTTGAAACGCTATATCAAGGACGGCACCGAGACGGGCGAGACCTGCCCGGACTGCGGCTCGAAGATTATCTACACCAGCGGGTGCAAGAGCTGCCCCAATTGTGGGTGGTCCAAGTGCAGTTGAGGCAGACCAATCGGGACGAAAAACGCTTCGGTCCACGCCGCAAAAGCATTCTTGCCACGGCTGAACCCTACGGGACAGGATGACTTGACAAGGGTCTATCGGCGTAAATCTGCCAAACGGAATATACCGCATTATAATTTGGAAAACAATACTTTATTGACATTTTTGATATCAGCAAAGAGGCCTCCCCTACGGGAGGCTTTCTTTATAGTGCGAAACACAATCTGTCCGATTAAAAAAAAAGTTGTATTTTTGCATGGCTATTTATAAATAATAATTATTCCATGCGAAACAAAAACAGGTATCTTCCTATCAGATTGTTCATACTGGCCGTATTCTTCCTACACAGCGTGGCCTTTGCCCAGCAGGTTGTCGTCATGCCCCATCGCGGCACCGACACACTGACCATCGACCGGCAGCACTGCTACACAATCCTCGACCCCGGCGGCTATTCCAACTACAGCAATGACGAGAACTCGTGGCTGTATATCAACTCCACGTCGGGCGACTTCATCCTGCAGCTGAACTACCAGACCGGTGCCAGCAACGATTGCAGCGACTACCTCGACATCTACTCCGCCGCCGACAGCAACACGGTCTATACCCGTTTCTGTGACATCGGCTCTGACAGTTGGCACTCGTCGACATCGGGCACCTTGATTCATTTCCGCTCAAACGCCTATGCCTCGTTCCAAGGATTTGAGATGAAGATACTGTTCCCCAACAGCATCTATAACTGGAACTACCAGCCTGTAAACGACAGCACGGTGACCCTCACATGGGACGACCAGCTGGAGGAATCAACGCAATGGACTGTCACCTATTACTGCGATGTGGACTCGATGATGACCATCACGACCAACACCAAGTCCGTCACCATCACCGGCCTGCGCAACAACACCTACTACGGCTACTACATCGAGAACAATGCTGTCGCATGCATGGAAACCTCACTCCAGTACTTCATGGCTGGACATCCGGGCAACATGCTCTATACCGAACCCCATGGCAGCTCCTTCACCCTCGCCAGCGGCACCTGCTACACCCTCAATGCCCCGTCGGGCCCCGGAAGCAACAGCCTCCCCACCGACTGGATAAACACCACCCTCAGCACCCCCGACCACGTAGGCTTCTATGCCGACGGGTGGTCGGCAAACAACTACTTTGGCACCAGTTGGAACACGGGCTATGGCTTCGGGAGCGACATCTCGCTTTGGGACGCCAACACCCAGCGCCACCGCCAGCTCTACTTCCCGCTGGGCGAAGGGACACTGTCCCACACCGGCAACACCAAGTTCCTCTACCGCATCACCTGGGAGAACAACCTCATCGTCCGCCCAACGGTGAGCAGTCTGGCTGCCACCGCGGCAACGATTCAGTGGAGCGACACCTCGGCCTCCACCCAGTGGACCGTCCGCTATGCCCCGACCGAAGGCGGCTGGACTACCCGTACAGTCTCCACCCCCTCCGTCACCCTCACTGGCCTGGAACCCGGCACGCAATACATCTACACCATCGAGGGCAACAGCCCCCTCCCCTGCGTCACCCCCTTCCGCCATGCCTTTGTCACCCCCGGACTATCCGACACCCTCATCATGCCCTACCGCAATGCCGACACCGTAGTGCTGCAGCCCGGCCAATGCTACACCGTGGTTGACGCTGGCGGCGAAACCCACAACTATTTCCACTCCGACTATTCCGCCTACACCCTGCACACCGCCAACGGCAAAGGTTTCCGTCTGAAAGGGTGGTACAACATCACCTCGCCCGACCGCCTGTACATCTTCTGCAACAACGAGTGGCACAGCTTCGACGGCGACAATAGCAACCTCGACCTCTACTGCGCTGACGGCACCTGCACCATCGGCTTCACCTCCGACCCCACAGGCAACGGCCTCGGCTTTGCATTCAGCATCATCCAGCTCGACACCGCCATCACCAACCTGCAGGCATCAAATGTGACCGCAACCAACGCCACCATCGCCTGGACCGATCCCTCATCCGCCGACGGGTGGAAAATCCACTACGGCAACGCCGAAGACAACTTCGTCACACTGCCCACCTTCACCCCCTCAGCCACACTCACAGGCCTGCTGCCCGGCACGCAATATGTCTACTACGTCACCCGCCAAGGAGCTGGCTCCCCCTGCCAATTCCCCGACCGCCACGCCTTCATCACCCAAGGGGTGGACTCCAACACCGTCATCCTGCCCTACCGGGGTTCCGACACCCTCTACTACACTCCCGGCCAGTGCTACACCATCCTCGACGCCGGCGGCCGCAACCACAGCTACTTCAATCTCGACACCAGCCAACTGGTCATCATATCCACCAACGGCGACGACTTCTTCCTCACTGGCCAATTTGAATATCCCGACTACGCCGACTTCGAAAGCAACAGCTACGACCCCGACGACCGCCTCTGGACAAGTACCAACCGCACCGCCAGCGACGTATTCGACAACGAATTCAACGGCGGATGGAACTGGTACAACGGCAACCGCATCCGCGTCCAAAGCCAGGACGGATTTCTCCGTCTGCGCTGGTGCTCCAACCACCAGACCTTCCGTCACGGTTTCACCCTGCGGCTCGACAGCGACACCTCCACCATTGGCGACATCCAAGTCACCCACGTCAACCACACCAGTGCCGACATCGCCTGGACCGACCACAGCGGCTACACCGGCCCTTGGCACATCGCCTACTCCGCCGACGACAGCCTCTGGACCTCCACCCTCAGCGCCACCGACCACACCACCCTCAACGGCCTCCTCCCCTCCACCCGCTACACCTTCCGCATCAGCCGCAACCCCATCGGCCAAGACTGCGGCCTCCAGTCCTACACCTTCGCCACCCTCAACACCAACGACATCGTGATGCGCTCCCACTCGCGCGACACCGTATGGCTCACCCCCGGCGAATGCTACACCGTCTACGACCCCGGCGGAGTAGGCGACTACTTCTCCGCCGACACATCCACACTCGTCCTCCGCTCCACCACCGGACTGGGATTCCGTCTTGTGGGCTATGCCGAAGTCAGCGACCTCCTCTCCTTCGAGAGCGATGGCTCCAACTCCAGCCCCTACTGGTGGACCGTCGACAACTACTACCCCGACGGCACCGCCCACATCACCCTCACCACCAACGAAGCCCTCAACAGTCCCGGATTCGCCTTCCGCATCTACTTCTACCCCACCCTACACTCGCTCGACACCCTCTGGCAAACCGACACCTCCATAGCCATCACCTGGCAGGACACCACCGCCGCCAACCACTGGACCATCACCTACGGCACCCACATCGACTCCCTCCGCACCATCACCGCCGCCACCAACCAAGCCATCCTCACCGGACTCCACCGCAACGCCCAGTGCTACCTCCAAATCGAAAGCAACTTCAGCGCCTCGCCCTGCGTCATCCCCTCCATCTACGGCATCCGCACTCGCCACGACCCCGACTTCTGGGTCACCCAATACCACAACACCCTCCTCGAAAATATCAGCCGCCACTCTCTTGTCGAAAATCCCGTCGACATCATCCCCTCCACCGAGTGCATCCACATCTACGATGTGGGCGGCCTCAACCCGCCATTCCCCGACTGCACCATGGACCACGACTTCAGCACTGCCGACGGCCGTGGATTCACCCTCAACGGACACTACAACCTCGGCTCCAGCTCACTCCACATCCACACCGTCGCCACCACTTCCGACTACAGCGGCATCGGCAACACTCACGTCTACTCCCCCGACGGATACCTCTGCCTCATATTCCAATCATCCTCCGACCCCCACGGCAACGGCGAAGGCTTCGACCTCGAACTCCTCATGAGCTACGCCATCCACCAAATCACCGCCTCCCACCCCTCCTGCTCCACCGCCACCCTCACCTGGACCGACACCTCCGACGCCACCCGCTGGTGGATAGCCTATGGCCCCGACGAGCGCTCGCTCGACACCCTCAGCACCTCCACCCGCTCATGCACCCTCAACGCCCTCAACCCCGACTGCCAATACGTCTGCTACCTCTGGAGCAACGAAACCATCATCAGCTGCCATGCCCCCGTCAAACACGCCTTCACCACCCCCTGCGACACCACCCTCATCATCATGCCCCTCAACGCCGACACCTCGCGCACCCTCGACATCAACAGCTGCTACACCGTCCTCGACCCCGGCGGCCACCACGACTACCACTACAACAGCAACCAGACCATCCACCTCCGCTCCTCCTCCGGCGACCCCATCACCCTCCGCGGCAATGCCCATATCCACCCCGACGACCAACTCACCATCTACGACGAAGGCTCCTGGCAGTGGTACATCGTCAACTGGAGCGGCGACGACGACCATTTCGAAATCCATTCCACCACCGGCCACCTCTGCATCCAGTTCAACAGCAACGGCGACACCCTCACCAACTCCGGCTTCCAGTTCCAAGTCCTCTTCAACACCATTGGCAACATCCAGGCCGACCTCATGACCGACTCCACATGCCGCATCCGCTGGGACGACAACAGCACCGCCACCCGCTGGACCTTCTGGTACGGCCCCGACCGCGACCACATGGACTCCCTCTCCTCCGACTCCCGCACCGTCCACCTCAGCGGCCTCACACCCGGCACACTCTACTCCGCCTTCATCACCAACAACGCCGTCGAATGCATCGACACCACCTGGTACGAATTCTGCGCCGGCGGCGACAACTGCATCGACTTCACCAACCTCTACTCTTGCCACACCCGCTGCCGCTACGGCGACGTCAACGACCCCGACGCCAACCAAGGCACCATCGACTTCGGCCCCGACAACATCTACTCGCGCCACACCGTCATGACCGACACCTCCTTCCGCGACCCCCGCACCGGCAACCAACTCCGCTCCATCCCCTGGGGCCACGACCTCTCCGTCCGCCTCGGCAACTGGAACATCGGCGGCGAAGCCGAAAGCATCACCTACGAATACATCGTCGACACCGCCAATGCCGACATCCTCCTGCTCCGCTACGCCGCCGTGCTCGAAAATCCCGACCACCAGCCCGACGAACAGCCCCGCTTCCAATTCACCATCACTGACCAGAACGACATCCCCATCAGCCCCGAATGCTACTCCGCCGACTTCGTCCCCTCCGACTCCCTCCAGTGGAACACCTACCACTACGACACCTCCACCGTCCTCTGGAAAGACTGGACCTCTGTCGGTATCGACCTCAGCCCATTCCACGGCCGCCGCATCTTCGTCAAACTCACCACCCGCGACTGCTCGCAATCCGGCCACTTCGGCTATGCCTACTTCACCCTCTCCTGCGACCAGAAATACATCCGCACCGGCGCCTGCGGCCACGTCACCGCCAACACCTTCACCGCCCCCGAAGGCTTCCGCTACCGCTGGTACAACGTCGACAGCACCGGCGTCACCCTCGACACCACCCAAACCTTCACCAGCTCCCAGCCCGGCACCTACCGCTGCCACGCCTCCTTCGCCGGCAACACCAACGCCAACTGCTTCTTCGAGAAAACCGTCGTCGTCGGCAACATATTCCCCCACGCCAATTTCACCTACCAATTCGTCGACACCATCGACTGCCGTGTCCAAGTCCGTTTCTTGAACCTCAGCCGCGTAGCCACCGACAGCTCCCAAACCTCCGACATGGAATGCGACTCCTTCATCTGGGACTTCGGCGACGGCGACAGCAGCCGTCTGCGCCATCCCACCCACATCTTCCAACCCGGCTACGCCGACGTCCGCCTCACAGCCCTCCTCGGCCAAGGCTCATGCTCCCACGACACCCTCATCCGCATCCCCATCCCCTCGCCCTGCATCCACTACGACACCCTCCGCTCCGCCATCTGCCACGGCGACACCTTCCGCCTGGCCGGCTCCACCTTTACCGAAACCGGAGCCTACACCATCCGCCAGACCTTCGCCCCCGACAGCATCACCGAAACACTCCTCCTCCTCACCGTCCATCCCTCCTACCACCTCCACATCACCGACAACCTCTGCTCCAACCAACCCTACAACCGCTACGGCATCACCCTCCCCGCCGGCATCCAGCCCGACACCATCCTCTACTTCGAAAGCCCCTACCGCACCGTGCACCAATGCGACAGCATCTACCACCTCACCCTCCGCACCAACCCCTACTACAACACCCACGCCGAAGCCCAAGCCTGCAGCGACCGCGGCTACATCCTCGCGAACGACACCGTCTACCAGTCCGGCCAATACATCGACAGCCTCCGCACCCAAGCCGGATGCGACAGCACCGTCCACCTCAACCTCACCGTCCATCCCGCCTACCACACCTACACCGCCGACACCCTCTGCGACGGAGCCGCCTACCGCTTCCACGACACCCTCCTCACCTCCACCGGCAACTACACCGTCACCTACCGCACCCTCCAAGGCTGCGACAGCGCCTTCCACATAGCCCTGGCCCTCCACCCCCGCTTCGACCACTACGACACCATCCTCCTCTGCCGCCGCCAGCCCTACTACTTCCACGGCATCCCCCACTATGCCCCCGACCACCTCGCCGACACCTTCCAGACCATCCACGGCTGCGACAGCCTCTACCACACCATCCTCCTCCCCGACAGCTCTGCCGCCCGCGCCGGCTGGCTCATCTCCGACGACACTATCCACTGGATTCCCGTCGCCGACACCCTCTGGCAAGGCTGCTCCCCCTACACACTCTACTTCCGCAACACCTCCCTCCACGCCTCCGCCAGCACCTGGCAACTCGACGACAGCACCACCCGCAACCAAGGCTCCGGCCCCTACGACCGCACACCCTTCTTCGCCCACACCTACACCACCGGCCACTACCGCTTCCAACTCTCCGTCGTCGACATCCTCGGCTGCACCGACACCCTCTTCAACCACTCCGGCGTCCGCGTCACCCCCTCGCCCAAAGCCGACTTCTTCTGGGACACCCTCCAGCCCTCGCAGCTCCACCCCTGGACCGTCTTCCACAACACCTCCATCCCCCTCGACTCCACCTGCTCCTTCCTCTGGCTGTTCGAAAAGCAACCCCTCAACCCCGACGACCTCGACTCCACCCACCTCACCAACCCCGCCTACCGATGGGACACCACCGGCGTCCAGCTGCCCGCCTCCTACCAAGTATGGCTCATCCTCACCCAATACAACATCAACCCCGACGGCGACACCCTCTTCTGCACCGACACCGTCACCGACACCGTCCGCATCGCCCCCTCCACCCTCCAGTTCCCCAGCGTCGTCACCCCCAATGGCGACGGCTACAACGACCGCTTCCGTATCGGCAACCTCATCGAATACCACCGCTACCCCTACAACAAACTCACCATCTACGACCGCTGGGGCCACATCGTCTACCAAGTCGACAACATCAGCCTCGACGACCACTTCTGGGACCCCGAAAGCACCTCCACCCCCGACGGCACCTACTACTACCGCTTCGTGGGCTCAGGCAACGACGGCTCCGTCCAGCGCAACGGCGTCATCGAAATCCTCCGCAAACCCTGACGGCTCACCGCCGCCCACCAACCCCACAAGCCCCGACCCGCCGGCCGGGGCTTTCCCTTTGCCCGCCGCCACACCCCGGCCACTTTCCCCTACGGGGAAAGGCGCGCACCCCGCCCCTCGCCCATCTCCCAACCGCAAGCCCAACCAACTCCGCACCATCCCAATCCCTTGCCCCACCACAGCCTCCGCGACCCCCTCTCCCCCACCCGCCACCAACACATCGGAATGGTGGCAAAGTAGGATTGTGTTAGTCCGATTCAAGCCTCCTCACATCCCTTCCCACCGCACTGTGCGCCCTCGCTCCAGGTCCGCCACTTCTTTTCTATTTTGTTCCTATTTTATTTCCATTTACTTTCCACTTAGTTTCTTCACAAGAGGCAAAAAGCAAACCAAAAGGAGCCAACACAGAGCATACGGAACGGCCCTGCCCCTGTTCGGCGCGGATGGACGAAGAGCCAGCGGTGCGGCAATCAAAATCCGGGTGCGCGTTTGTCCTGGACTACAAAGAGCAGGGAGTCGCACAAAGTATGAGGGGGACAAAAAAAGGAGTGCCCGGGTGAGCACTCCTTTGAAGGTGAAACGTGAAACGGGTTTACGTGCCGTTTTCGATTCTATTAACTGCCAGCGGCGGCGCGCCGCCGGGTGGTTAGCGGACCACGAGTTTGCGGACCACGTTGACATTGTCGCCCACGATACGGACAAAGTAGGCGCCCTGGGCCAGGTGCTGCAGGGTCATCTGCTTGGTGCAGCCGGCGGTGCAGGAAAGCTGGTCGGTGGCCACGGTGCGTCCGTCCATGTCGACCACAGTGATACTGACAGTGCCGTTGGCACCGGCAATGGTGATGGTGGTCTCGGTGGTGGCGGGGTTGGGATAGATTGAGCAGCTCACTTCCCCGTCAGTCTCGCCGATGCCAACACGGGGCAGCGTGACGAAATTCTTGGGATGGCTCCACGAGCTGTAGACCTCGTCGGAGCAGAGCGAGCGGACAATCACGTCATATTCGGTCTCAGGCTCCAGCCCCGTGATGATACAGCTGGGCGCGTCAACGGTGACGGTGGTGCCGGAGCCTTGGTCGAAGCCCATGTAGCCATACGCCACCTCCCACCGGGTGGCATCGCCCTGCGGGGTCCAACTGACGGTTACTCCACGGTCGGTCACATCGCTGACGACCACATCGGCCACCGTCTGGCAAGAGGAAGTGCTGAAAGTAATCATCTCGCACCAGTCGCTATAAGTGGTGGCGGAACACTGGGCGCGGACACGGACGTTATAGTTCATGTCGGCATAAAGACCCATCACCGTGGCCGTGTTGCTGTAGACAGTGTCGTACATCTGCATGGCAGAATTGTAGACATTGACTACATACGCCAGCGCGTGGTTCGTCACATCGGCATTCCATGTGAGGGAAACGCTCTGGAAGTCGCAGGACGAGACGGCGAGATTCTCCGGCACATAGCACACCAGCGTGTCGGTAACGCAATTGCTGGTGGTCCAGAACGAGAGGGAAGTATCGTTGCAGATACTGCGGATGCGATAGTTATACTGTGTGGTGGGTTCGAGGCCGGTGAAAGTATAGGAATGAGAGGTGACACGGGTGGCGGCGGGCCAAGCGCTGGAACTTGCGGGCTTGATGGCCACGTCGAAGCTGGCTGCGGGGCTGGTCCAGGTGGCCGTCAGCGAGGTGGCACCCACATTGACGTTGGCAATGGTGGGACGGGTGCACGACTCCGTGCCGTAGACCACTATGCTGTCCAGCAGGATGCCCAGGCCGAAACCGGAGTGGGCCATGAAAGCCACCTGGTAAGTGGAGGAAGTGTTGGGCAACATTACCGTGTCGGCCTGCCAGTGGTCGATGTTGTTGTTCCACGAGGCGAGATAGTGCCAGGAGGAATCGGGGCTGGTGCGGTAGAGGACGGCCAGGGTGTCCTGGTCGGTGCCCCAGGCGGGCTGGGCATGGTAGAAAGTCATCATCACCTCGTCCTCGCCCTCAATGTCGAGCATCGGGGTGATGAGGTAAGTCGTATAATTGTTATAACTGTTGCAGGTGAAGCGTGCGTTGTACTGCCCCGTGGCGGCACCCGACATGCCACCGTAGGCGTTGCCGCCGCGGCCTGTGGTCCATTCGACTGTGCCGAGGGCAAAGTGCTGGTCCCAGCAGGCAATGCCGTTCTCAAAATCCTCCACCCAGGGGAACTCGGTAATCACGCTGTCGCAGCCCGTGGAGCAGGTGGTGCGGGCAGTGAAGCCGGAGTCGGATGTGCCGCAAATGGGACGGACATAGATTTCGTAGGTGGTGGAGGGGGCCAGACCGTTGAGGGTGGCGGCGGGCGAGGTCACCGTGGCGATGGTGCCCATGCCGCGGGAGAAACCGGCAACGCCGTATTCAACCACCCACGACGATGCGGAACCGGCATCCCAGCTCACATCGATGGTGCGCGACGAGGTGGCCACGGCCTGCAGCGACTCGGGCGGCGGGCAGGTGAGGAGGTTGAACGAGAGGTTGTCGATGGCGGCGGCGGGATTGGAGCCAAAGTGATTGTCGTTAATCCAGACCACCGTCAGATAGTAATTGCCGGCCTCCACACGGACGGAGTTCTCTTCGTGTATCCATGTGTTGTGGAGGTTTTTCTTGCCGCCGTCGAGGGCCACCCAGCCCGTGGGCAGGGTGTTGCTGTAGCGATTGATGGAGGTGAAGGCATTGGTGAAGTCGTAATCCTCGGGCACGAGGGCAATGCGCATGAGGTCATAGCTGCCTTCGCCTTGGCAACGCCAGTCGTAGCTGATAGCGTAGGAGCTGTCGAAGGGTATTTGCAGATAAGTCATGGCAAAGGAGATGGACTGGACGGTATTGGTGTAGGCATTGGAGGTGCCGCCGTCGTTGGTGACATACATGCTGCGGCTGCCGCCGTGGCTGACAGCCGAGCCGGCGAACCATGTGTTGGAGCCCGAGCGCTGATAAACGGAGAAGACGTTGGTGGAATCCTCAAAGTCGTTGGCGTATGGCAGATAGTGGGGGTCGGCACCCAGCGTGGTGGCCGAGGCCGTGGCGGGATCGCTAAGGCCGGCCGTGCAGTTGGCGTAGACCCACACATAATAAGTGGTGAGGCCTGTGAGACCCGTGAAGGTATAGTGCGTGGCGGAAGTGGTGTCGGTGAAGAGGGCTGAGGCGGGATTGTCCACCGTGCCGAGCTTGACAGTGTAGCTGCCCGTGGCGGCGGTGTCGGTCCAAGATACGGACAGGCGGCTCATGCCGATGGTGTCGACCACCACATTGGATACAGAGTCGCAGGGGTTGGGCACGTAGACCGAGAAGTCGTCAAGGAAGAGTGTATAAGAACTGCCCGTGGCGCGGAAGGCGATGCGGGTGGCACTGCCGCTATAGTGGATGCGCACCACTTGGCGGGTGTAGGCAATACTGTAGCTGGTATTGACGCTGAGCGTGTCGAGCGGCACAAAAGCCGTGTCGCCCTCCATAACACCCACCTCAAACACCGAGGGGGCACTGTAGGAAAAAGCGGCGGCATAGAAGCTCACCTCAAGGCCGTCGATGGTGTCGATGGCGGGCAGGGTGAAGATTTCGGTCTCGGTGGAGGAGGTCTCCATTTCGAAATAGATGTTGCCGCTGTAGGCGTTGTAGGAGTGGTTATAGCACATCGGGAACGTGCCGGAATTGCTGCTGCCCGTCATCAAAGCCTGCCAGCAGTTGGGTACGTCGCCGGTGGTGTAAGACTCGAAATCCTCAACCAGCGGCAGCGAACTGCGGCTCATCGTGGCGCAAGCTGTGCGTGCGGTGGCGAAACCGAAAGGAACATCCGTGGTGGTAGTGCAGAGGCTGCCGACACGGAAAGCGTATGCCGTGTTGGGATAGAGGCCGGAGAGGGTGTGGGTTTGGGCGGTGGTGGAAGCTACGGCCACGGTCCAGACCGTATCAGACAGCAGACGGTATTCCACAGTCCAAGCGGTCTCGTTAAGGCCAGGTACCCAGTTGAGGGTAACACTGGAGGAGGTGGTGGCGCCTACCGAGACGGTAGGAGGCACACAGGTGGCATCGCCACAGGGGGCCACAAACACCACGTTAGGCCGCGACGGGTTGGTGGAGAGACTACTGAGCGCGGTGGTGGGGTTGTAGTTGGTGCCATCGCCGTAGGCGTAGAGGGTGGTGCCGTTCTGGCCGGTAGTGGCCTGCCAGTTGGTAGAGCTGGAATAGGAGCCGGTGTTGTCGTCGAAGGTGAGGACAAGGTTGGTGGAAGTGTTGGGGCGCACCCAGGGAGTGGTGAAGGTGAAAGTGTTCCAGCCCTCGTGGAGCGCGATGGAGCCGGAATAGACCACCTTGGAGCTGTCCATGACTACAAAGTCGCTGCTGCCGGTGAGAGCTGCGCGGCTGGTGGTGTCGAGATAGATGGTCACGTTGCGAGTGTTGGTACCTGTAGAGGTTTGGTACAGCTTGACCCCGAAAATGGTGTCGGTGAGGGCTGCCACCTCGGCGTTGCTGTAGAGAATCTGGCAGACGGTGTAATTATAGTAGGTGTTGATGGGGTAGTTGCTGACCGTGGCAGTGCCGTCGCCCACTTGCATCTCGCCACCCACATAGCAGGTGGTAGTGAAATAGGCACCCACGGGGTCGCTGGCATCGGTGGCGGAGCAGTTGGCCATGACGGTGACGAGATAGGTGGTGGTCTGGGTGAGGCCGCTCAACTGGTAGCTGCGCACGGTGTCGGCCACAGTGTAGGCGACGGTTGAGCCTAAGGCGGTGTCGGTGACCGTGACTGTGAAACTCTCCGGAACCACAGCCGTGCCGTACTCCCAGCTTACGATGGCAGAAGAACCAGCCACAGCCGACACTTCGACATCGTAAACAGGATTGCACGAGGCCAGCGGCTCGCAGCTGACAAGGAGTTCATAGCCTTCGGATGTATAATAGTCGCTATAGCCCGCCGAGGTGTAGCGGATGGTGACAGCCCCTTCGAGCGAGAGGACGTTGAGGGTGTCCTGGCCAGAGAAGGTACCCAGCACACGGCCCGTGGTGCCGACACCCTCGTAGAGAGTGAGCTGGCCATACATGGGGTCAGAGGAGTAGGTGTGGTAACTGCCGCGGATGCGGATGGTCTGCCCCTCCTCAGTGGGATAAACCACAAGGGTGGAGTTCTGGTTGTAGGCATAGTTGCCGTCCAGGCCGCCATTGTCGACAATCGTGCCGCCACACATGCTGACAGTGTCAGAAGCGCTGGCGGTCATGACATAGAGGTTGGGGCGTGCCGTGAGGGGGCCCTGCCAGTAGCTGTTTTCGCCTGAGCAAAGCGTGCGGACATAGAAGTCGTAAGTGATGCTGTCGGCCAGACCCGTGAGGGTGGCTGCATTGGTGTATACGGTGGCGGTGTTGACGGTGGCAGTGTCGGGGTCCATGCCCTGGGGGCCATAGACCACCTGCCAGGCGGAGCCAACGCTGTCTACCCAAGCAAGGCTCATTTGGCCCGAAGCGGTGCCTGTGGAATAGAGCGATGCGGGGTAAGCGCAGGTGCTGACTTGGCGGATAGTAATGTCGTCGATATAGACAGAGTTGTAGCCGCCCGAAAGCTTGCGGTAGACGACATAGCCGGTGTCGGCCGTGGTGAGGCGCGAGAAATCGGCTGTATATTCGGCCCAGGAGGTGGTGAGGTCGAATGTGTCGAGCCAGACGGCACTTGTGGCCACCGAGTCGAGGTTGGTGACATAGCCTACCACCACACGCATACCGTCGTTGCTGGTCTGGCGAGCCCAGAATTTAGTTTCAACAGTGTTGATGGGCTGCTCGATGCGGGGTGAGGCAATAGACACGTGCGCGTTGTAGGCATAAATATAAATGCCCCAGCCGCTGCGGCCGCCACTGGTGGACACCATCGGGTAAGAACCCGACTGCTCGGTGATTCGCCAACAAGAGGGAAACTCGCCATTATAGCCGTCGAAATCCTCATGGAGGGGAAGCACCGTGGTTGCGCACAAAGTGCGGAAACTGAAATAAGTGCAATTGCTCGTGTCGCCCGCCGAGCAGATATTGTAAAGACGGCCAGTATAGAAAGTGTTGGGGGCAAGACCGGTGATGGTGTAGGACGTGTCGTATGAGTCGTGCCACGAGCTGTCCTGCTCGACATAGAGGGCATAATAATTGCCCTCCTGGGCGGCAGCCCAGTGGAGACGGGCATTGGCCGAGTCGACCGCATCAACCACCGGCGTGCCCGGCATGGACAGGCACGTGGGGGCCAGCGACACCTCGACATCGTCGATATAGAGCGACCCATAGTCGCCCGAATAGGAAGTCTTGCGGAACACCACATAGCCGTGGGCGGCAGGGGCATACTCAAACTGATAGAGATACTCGGCATAATCGGTGCCGGGCGCGACAGTGTCGACCCACGCGATGTTCGGAACCGAGTCGAGACTGGTGGTATACCCCACCGCGAAAGCCGAATTGTAGTAGGACGACGAGCGCCGGGCCCAGAACCTCAACTGAAGCTGGTTGAGGTCGGCGTAAATCAACGGGGTGGCGATGGACTGGTACTGCCCCGTGCCATACATGCGGAGGCAACCCGAGCCGCTGTGGGCATAACTGCCGTAAGCCTGGGGATAGGACCCCGAAACCTCGGTTACATTCCAGCAAGAGGGCAGACTGCCCCCATCGAAACCCTCGGCCAAGGGCAGAGCCGTCATGCCGCAGGCCGTGCGGAAGCTGAAGGGGACAGCCTCGCTGGTGTCAGCCCCGTTGCAGGTGTTGTAGACCATACCGCTGTACTGGGTGTTGGCATCCAGGCCGACGAAATTGTAGCTGTTAGTAGAGGAAAAATACCAAGAGCTGTCGTTATTGAGATAGATGAAATAGCCCATCGACACCGATGGAGCACCCCAAGTGAGGATAGCACTGTTGGAATCGACGGTGGCCGACGGCGTACCCGGCATATAGGCACAGCTGGGCGCATTGTCGATCGTCAGGTCGTCCATAAAGAAAGTCATCTGACCCGATGTGGTGCGAGTCGCGCGGAAAGCGATACGGTGACCGTCGCCAGAGTACTCGGCCAGATAGACACGGTAGCGGGAATAGTTGGAAGAGCTGAACGACGAGGCCGTGGTAAAGGCCACCGTGTCAACAGGGACAAAGACACTGTCCTCCATCACACCCACCTCAAAGAGGTCGGGTGCATTGGCACTGGTGGTGACGGCATAGAAGTCTATCATCAGACTTGAAGGGTTGGCAAACTCGCAGGTGGCCACCAGCTCGCTACGGCTGGTGGAACTGGAGGAAAACTCGAACTCGTAGTAGACACTACCCGTATGAGCATTCGGGGCATAGCTGTATGCACAAGGAAAGGTGATGCTCATATTCTGGCCCGTCTGGAGAGCCACCCAACCGGTGGGCTGGTCGCCAGTGGACAAGCCCTCGAAACTGGTTGTGTAAGGAACAGTCTGGTAGGACTGCCCCCATGTTGCCACAGGCAGCACGGCGGCCACCAGCAACGCTATGATTCTAAAAATATTCTTCATATTATAATATGTTAATATGCTGATGAGGGATTATGGGAATGTGGGAATGTCTGGCGCAATCAAAAGACTAACGCATTAACACATTCACGCATTAACACATTCTTTCAAGCACTTTTTATTGAACACTGAATTTGCGGACGATGTCGAAACTGTCGTTGTAAACACGCACCATGTATGTGCCTGCGGCAAGCCCCTCGACATCAATGGTCAGCTCGCAGTCGGCCGGGCAGACCTTAGTGAACGACTGGAGGGTGCGCCCGTCAATACCCGTCACGGCAACTTTGACCGGCCCCTCTACGCCAGCGATGGCGATGGTGGCAACACTCGTGGCGGGATTTGGGTAGACTTGCACCCGTACCTGCCCAACGGGGCTGATACCTTGCTGCTGTCCCTGCAGAGTAGTGAATGTGACAGCCTTATACTCGCTGGTACGCCCGTCTTCGCACAGTGTGCGCACCTTGGCGGTGTAGGTAGTAGCCGAATCAAGTCCCGTGAGGGTCAGTTCCGCATTCCCCGTCACGGGAACCACGCCCAGCACGTCGCCCGCCGCAAAACCGACAAGGCCGTAGCACACTTCCCACTCACCGGTCGAGTTGGTACCCTCCGTCCAGCGGATCAAGGCATCATGCACGCCCGGAGTGGCCACCACATCGCCCACGGGGAAGCAGGAGCTGGTGGTGAACATGATAGTGTCGGTCCATTCCGAAGTGTTCGAGGCGTCGCACATGGAGCGGACACACACCCGGTAGTTGGTGCCATAACTCAGCCCCGTCACTGTGTACGGGGTGCTGCTGGCCGTGAAAGTGCGGTCGTATGTGCTGTTGAACACATGAACTTCCCACGAGGTGGCAGCCCCTGTGGCGGTCCAGCTGAATGTGGCGGTGGAGTTGCCGATGTCCGTCGACAACAAGTCCTGCGGCATACGGCAGCGCACAGTGTCGGTGGTGAAAAACAGCGTGTCCGACCAGTCGGACCATCCGTTGAGGGCCACCGAACAGTCCTGGCGCACACGAGCCATATACTGCGTGTTGGGGGCCAAAGTCGAGAGCGTCACGCTGCGGCCCGACACCGGCAGACTCGTCCACGCAGTGTCCGGCACCCGTTTGTACTCCAGGTCGGCATGGCCGGAACCGTACTGGCTCCAGCCAAAAGTGGCCGAGCGGTCGGTGACAAAATCCACCCGGAAATGCAGCGGAGTCATGCAGTGGTCGTTGAAATCGAACACCAAGCTGTCGATGGCCAGAAAATTGACACCCGACGACAGGAGAGGCTTGGTCAGGAAGCAGAAATAGCGGCCCGTGTCCGTATAGCCCGAAAAGTCGACAGTGAAGCGCGCCATCGTGTCCGGCGAGCAGTAAGGGATGGCCAGCACCGTGTCTAACGGGGTGAAATTGCCCACCGGGTTCGACGGGTTTTTGCAAATGCCGATTATCAAGTCAGAATTGAGCGACGCGTCGTTGCGCGACTTGCCTGCACTGAACGTCACCTGCAGATGGCTCACCGGCAGAGTGGTGTCGAAAGGGTTCTGCAGCACCGCCCACGTCTCGCCCGTGCTGTAAAGGTCCAGCACACACGTAAGGTACCCCCCGTTGATGTTGTATGAACCAATGGAGGGCTGGTTAGTCCCCTGGAAGTGCCAGCAGGCTGGCTCCGTCGGGGGAGTAGTGTTGTGGGGGTAAGCCTGGAAATCCTCCCACCACGGCATAAAACTGATTGCGTCGCAGGGCTTGACCTGTGCCGCGCCCAAGGCCGGCAGCATGACCAATGTTGCCACCGCCGCCAAAAGATGTACTTTCTTTCTCATAATTGTTGTGATTATATTTCGGAATCGTGTTTTTTGCAGTTTAGAGGGTAGTTTCGCCCGTGTGGTCCACCAGCGAGGCCGCCGTAACCCCCGGAACATCCTGCACGCAAGTCAGCAACTCCGCGTCCGGCTGGCGCAGCTCCACCGTGATGGCCAGGGTGGCCGCCGTCGTGTTGCGGGCCTTCACCTCCGCACGGCGACAGTGGCTGCGCACCATATCCATAATGCGGCCCTCCGCGCGCGGGTCCGCGGCGTTCACCACCAGAATCATCGGCGCCTGAACCGCCGGCAACCAGTCAAGCAGCAGGATGACCAACGTGAGCAGCAGCGACAGCGCCACCGCATAGAAGGCGTGCCCCGCCCCGCAGATAATGCCCACACCCAAGGCCCAGAAGAGGAACATGAGATCCATCGGATTCTTGACCGCCGTGCGGAACCGCACTATCGACAGGGCGCCCACCATGCCCAGCGAAATCACAATGTTCGACTGGATGGTGAGGATGATGGCGCAAGTGATGAGGGCTATCCCCACTAAGGAGATATTGAAATTGCGCAAATAGAACGTCTTACGGGTGACGAGCCTGTAGACGAAGAAGACGTACAAGGCAATGAGCGTGGCAAGCAGCAGACTCACCACCGCAGCGGTGACCGAGGGCTGCTGGCTCCCCCAACTGTCGAGGAACGGTTTCCTGAAAATGTCGTTGAATGTGAATGCTAATATTTTCATACTGTCAGATATTGATTTTGCGCGAGAGGTAGAATTTGGAGAAGGCCGTTTGCTGCAGCTGGCCAGTCTGCAGCAGAGAGTAGATGAAGTCGGGGAGGTAGTGGTCGAACTTGATTTCGATGAGGTGGGTGCCGGGCGGCAGCACTGGGCGGACCAGAGGCGACGGGGCGAAGAAGTTGCCGAAATCGCGCGACGCCACTATGTCGGTGTCGAAAGTGACGCGGACGTTCCCCGCGGGGTGAACGAAGGCTGTCCGCCGGTATTCGACGATGGTTACGGGGCGCATGCTCCGCTGCATCATCACTGCCAGGAACTCAACGAGGGTGGCCTGCTCCCGGCCAGGGCGGACCAAGGGCGGTGGTACACCGCCTATAAGGCTCAGGGCCTGGCTTTTGGTGAGGGGGGAGGCGGTCTTGCGGGTCATGCCACGCTCCTTCCGTTTGCATTCGAGGGTGATGCGGCTGTCAGAGGCGTTGTAGATGCGGATGCGGTATTTGCGCCGAGGGTCCACACCGTCTTCGTTCTGGTGGTAGCAAGTGTTTGCGGGGTCGTCGAAGTAGAGGCTGCGGATGGCGTAGCCGCCGTCGGGACCAGCGTGTGTGTCTAACGGCAGGATGTTGACGAGCCTGTTGTAGAGCAGCACGCGCAGGGGGTCGGTGACGAGGTATTTGAATTCGTGGCGGTATGGACGGTCAGGGGTGTTCATGGACGGTTTTTGTGTTGGTGGCGCCACCCGTCGGCCTCGCGGAGGAGAAGAGCGGCAAAGAGAAAGAGAAGGGCGATGGTGAAGAGGGCGGGCAGGAGCCATTTGCGAAGGGTGAGACGCGGGGTCGGGGCAGGGTCTGTCCCAACCTGGGGGGCGGCCACGGCGAGGCGGCTGCCGGGGGGCAGCACGGAGTCGACGGTGAAGTGCTGCATGGTGGCGGAGTCGATCCACAGGGTATGGCGGTAGAGGCTGTCGGCGGGGTGGCCCATATAGCCTCCCAGGGTGCGGCCAGGGTGGTAGAGAGTGGTGGTGTAGAAGCCGCGCATGGCGGTGTCGGGGTTTTCGTAAGCTATGACGGGCAGGGGGTTCACACCCAGAAAGAGGCTGTCGAGCAGCGGGATCCGCTGAACGAAGAAGTCTTTAATTTGCTGTATGTCGGGGCTGCTCCCATCGGGGGCGGGAACGACGGGGTGGTCCCACCGCAGGGCGTTGGCACGGGCCGAAGGGGCAATGGGGCGGCTCATCGAGTCGAGCCCTCCCTCTATCAGGCGCAGGATATAGGGGCGGGCGGCAGCGGTGTAGAATCGGGCTGCCTGACGACGGATGGGAGGGGAGTTGAAGAGTGTGTGGGTGGGTTCCTCGGCGGACATGGCAAGGGCCTCCTCGGCTGCACCGCCCCCCATGGACATGTCGAAATCCCACACGGGGCCTCCATAGAACCGATAGGGGGCGTGGCCTGTGCAGTGGAAGTAGTTGCTGCGCCGCCAGCAGTCGCCGTTGGCAAACATTTCGTCGACGAGGTATTTGAATGCCCACGAGGGGGTGTCGATGATGGCGCCCAACTGGTCGGCGGTGAGGCTGTCGCCCTGTTGCAGGGTGGCCTTAAGCTCGGCAAGGGAGGCTTGGATGGTGTCGTATGGTATCGGACCCCGCACGTTGCGGTAGCCTTCGAGGGCGACTCGCTGGTCGGAGTAAAAGGGGTAGCTGGGTTTCCCGGACTTTTGGATGGTTTCGATGATGTCGTTGAGGAAGAGGTATTGCGGTCCGCCGCCGGGGTCCAGCCGCGAATCGGCCAGTTCGACTTTTTCCGTAAGGAGGTAGAGCCCCCAGTAGCGGCCGTCGACCACGAGGTCGACAAACTGTCCCGCAGGGCACCAGACTGTCCCGTGGGTGGCGGCAAAGTCAAGGACTATCTTGTTGCGGAGGTTGGAGTGGTCAAACACGTTGGATAGCAGCACCCATTTGCGCCCGGGGGGCATGCCCAGCAGTGGGCGGGGGTGGGGCAGGATGAGCAGGAGGGGCTTTTTGGGCGACCACCAGGTGCTGTTGCCTCTGCTTTTGACGGTGATGTGGCTTTCGCCGCCGTCGTAGAGGGGCTTCCCGTCGGGGGCGTAGATGTCCATGGTGGCGCAGACCCGGTGTTGCCATGAGCCTTGCACTTGCTGCCACGCCTTGTGGCCCATGCGGATGCTCAGCAGCGGCACGCCACCCAGCCTGACCGCCACGACGCGACCACCGTCGGCGGCCGAGACAGGTGGGGCGGATTCGGCAGTGGGGATGGAGAGGCTGTCGCCCGGCAGGAGCAGTCGGCTGCCCTGCCGCACACGTCCGTCCAGCAGGACAAGGCGGCTACTGTCGGCAAAGGATGGCAGGAAGAGGTAGTGGCAGCTGTCGGCAGGCGAGAAGTAGGATTCTACCCGCATGCTGCCACCCTCCGGGGTCCGGACCCCGAAACGCAGAGCCTCCGGCTCCTCCGCCCTGATGTGCAGACTATACACCGCCGCCGCGACCAGCACTGCCGAGAGCGCGGCCAAGATTATTACTATGGTTTTCTTTTGGCGGGACATCAAATCATGAATTATAAATTTCCGTCAGCCGCCGGCTGCAGAGGCGGAAAACGAGGTGCAAAAATACATCTTTTTTTCCACATGGCAAGAAAAAACTTAATTCATGATTTTTGCCAGCCGGACGGAACAGGAGTTGGTGGAGAGTTCGGACTGGCTTGTGGATAGCTGATGGTTGTTGAAGTACAGCCGCTGGCCGGAGGTGCCGGGAGTCCAGTAGCGCCCTTCGCCGCCCGAGCCCAGAGTGGCGGGCAGGAAGACGGCCCCTGCCCTTTCCATCTGTCCCCATTGTTCGAGCGTGTAGCTGTTGAAGTCGGAGTAGGGGACGGTGGTGCCTGTGCCGAGGTTCGGGGCATTGACATACTGCAGGGGGATGCCGCGGGGCTGGACATAAGCGTCGGGGAAGAGTATGAGACCGTTGACGTAGGTCTCGCCGGCGAGGGTGAGGCGGGCCTTGGCGTAACGGGTGGTGGTGCGCGAATCGGAATTCAGAACGAACTCCCATTCCTGGCTTGTTAGGACACGGTAGACACCGCTGTTCCGCTCACCGGCAATGTCCTGAGGGAAAAGGTCGCGTTCCGTGTCGGTCTGCGTCTGGAAGAAATCGTATTGGTGGTCGTGGAATCCCCATGCGCCGGAAGCGGACTCAGTCAGATTGCCCTTGGTGAACCGAACCTGGGTGCCGGAGGAGTTGATGGTGAAGAGAGAATTGTCGTAGAAGTCGACGGTGGTATGGCTGTTGGGGTAAGTATTGTCGCGGGGGACGAGAGCTATAGGGGCAGTAATCATCACGTTGCGGTCCAGGTTGGACACATTGTTGGCGTGGCTGAAGTGACAGATCACCGTCTGATCCACCGCTGGGACATCGGGGTCGGCGGCGGCCGGTCGGCTGCCGTGGGCAAACACCTCTATGCGGAGTGCGCCGGAGCCGATAGGGCGGATGGGAACCTGCACCTCTGCCTCGCCGCGGCCCTGGGCGAGAAAGGGTTCGTCGGCAAAGCGGACCGTTACAGAATTGAAGTCGGATGTGGGCTGCGGGGTGATGCCGAAACCGCCACTGGTCAAATCAAGTGTCATTGCTCCGCTGAGCTGCCATGCACTGCTGGAAACCACCACTCTGTCGAGCGTCAAGTCATAGACGGAGATGTTCCTGATCACCACCTTGACAGCGGCGGTGAGGTGCTTGAACTCTATTCTGTCGGCTCCCGGGGGGGCGGTGGCGGCCAGGGGCAGGTGCAACACCTGACGGCCCTGCTCATCGTAACGGCATGTGTAGCTGTTGGGAATTACCACGGTGGGGGCATCCGTGCCTAAATTATCCACACGGCTATCGTCCATATCGCAGATTTCGGAGGGATAGTAAGCCCGGATAGTGTTATCGTCGTCGGGGAATGTGTTGTCTTCCACGTAGGCAGTACTGCCACTGACCACGACAGGACAGTCGAATGGGAAATCTCCCACATAGAACCATACGATGTCGCCACCAGTCCACTGGACCGTGTTGGCGGAGACGGACGTTTTGGACGGCGACTGATGCCCTTCGGTGGTGAGGACGATAGCCCCGTCGGGCAGGAGGCCGTGATCCTTGCCGCACGAGACGAGGGCGGCCACGAGAATGGCACCCAGGGCCCAGAGGTGCGGTAATGTGTGTGCGCGTTTCATACTTGACATGCTAATTCGTTAGTTCGGGTTTAGATTGTTTTTATTCGTGAAATTGGTTGTCTTTTGATTGCGTCAGCCTATCATTCATTAAAACAAACACAATTCAAATGTTCCAGTCCGGAGTACCCCAGGATTGATCTGCCAGCCGGCGCTCCTCAAGCATTATGTCGCCCCCGTCGGGGGTGAGGCCGAGTTGGTACTGGGTTCCGGCGTAGCCGTGTTCAATGGCGAAGGCGGCCGTCTTCACAACTGGAGGAGTATAGGCGCGGTTCCCCTCTTTAGAGGGACCGGGGGTATGACTCCCCTTTTGAAAGGGGTCGGGGGTATGACTGTGCGACTGTGCGATTGTGTGATTTGTTTTCATTTCGGGTATGATGTTATTGGGTGAATGCGGGGGTTAAGGGGTCGGTCACTGAGCCGAGGCGGGCCCCGTTTTCGAAGTGAAGAGGGGCGTCGGCCTGGAAGATGTTGCGCAGACGGGCTGAGTAGTATTGCAGCCTGATTTCCGCGTCGGCGGGGGCTGGGGATGTGATGTAGAGGAAGAAGAGTCCTTCGGAGGGGCGGGTGACTCCAATGCAGCCGCGGCCGTCGAAGGCCCCGACGAGGTCGCCCTTGTCGACTTGCCAGTCGTCAGGGGTGAGGTCGGGATAGGTCTGCATGAGGTCTACGGCCACGATGGCGGTCATGCTGTTGCTGTAGTCGTAGTTGGTGTCGGTGGCCCATAGGGGCGTGGGGATGTCGGCGGCGGGGATGTGGCGCTCGGGGGCGGTGTCGTAAACGATAGGGTCGGCATGTTCTCTCTCTTTGGCGCAGCCTGTCAGGAGCAGCGCCATGAGGGTCGCAATTATGATTGTATGTTTCATTTTTTTATGAGTTTGATTGTTGTTGTGTTATCGTTGCTGTTGATTGTGGCGAAGTAGATGCCTGCGGGCAGGTTCTCGAGGTTGGAGATGTGGGTTTGCGGGGTCCGGGTGTGGTGGCTGCCTATCAAGACGCCTGCGGCGTTGTAGATCCGGATGAGGGCTTCGCCTTGCAGGGCGGGGATGGTGACATCGACGTGGTCGGTGAAGATTGTGGGGCGCGCCGTGACAGCGGGGGCCGCGAGGGTGAGGAGCACGGGCTGCGAGCAGCTGCCATAGTGGGCATCGGGCGAGACAGGGATGAGGGGCTGGGCAGTGCCGAGCTGTCCGCCATCCCGCTCGAGGATGAAGGTGAGGGTAGCCGCACGGTCGGCGGGGATGGTGACGAAGTACAGGCCGTCGATGGGCTGGGCGGTGACAACAGGCTGACCGTCGAGACAGGCCACTACGCGGTCAGTCGGCTGGTCGGTGGCCGCAATGATGGTCATTGTGGTCTGGCTGGCCGCAAAGGCTCCAGAGGCGGGTTGGCTCAGAGGTGCGCGTCCTCCTTTGCCTCCTTTGGCCCCGTGGTAGGTGAATGTGACGGGGGTGGTGGCTTGGCGCTTGAGCAGGTAGCCCTGGCCCGGGTGCATGGCCGTCAGCGAGCCTTCCCAACGCTGGTTTTCGGAGAAGACGGCGAAGGCGTTGTGCGATTTGACAAGGTCGCCCACGGTGGCGTGGTCTACGTAGTCGGCCAGGGCTTCGGTGATGCTGGTGGGGGCAGTCAGCAGGTAGGGCAGACTATTCCAGTTGTGTTTGAGGGTGAGGGTGTGCTGTTGGGGAGTCTCGAGCCGGTCGCCATTCACTTGCACATCGAAGTGGCTGATGTCGGAGTATATCATGTATACTTGCCTGTAGTCCCACTTGGTGAGGGTGCCCCGCCAGCGTGTGCCGTCCCATTCGGCAAAGCGGCGCGAGTAGGCTTCTTTGATTTGGTCGCCAGCCCGGAAGGGCTCGTGCATGAAGAAGAGACTTGAAAGGGCTCCGTCGGCATCGGGGGCGATGTTGAGCGACACCCAGTTCCATCCGGGGTAGATGTCGAAGTATTGCACGGTGGTGGAGGTGGAGTAGAGCTGCAGCGGCTCCACTGGAGGCAGACCTACCAAAGCGTCAGTCTGGAAGGTGACAAGTGTATCGGAGGTAAGGTTGAAGATGCGTCCTGTGGATGACATCCAGGCACGGAATTTGAGCTGTTTGCCTTCGGTCTGCGCATTGCCATAGACGGTCATGTAAATGTAGCTGCCGTTGCCGGTCGGGCCGGGGCTGACGTTGGCATAGCCCACCATGGTGTCGCCCACAACAGCTACTACCACGTCTTCGGGGTTGGTGATGAATCGGCCGTCGATTTTGACCTGGGCGCGGAGCGACATTTGGCGGTCGAACTGCGAGGTGTTGAGTCCGTACCATGGGCAGACTGCTTTCATCACTATGTGGACTTTCAGGGATTCCGAGAGGTCTTCTTCGTCGGTCAGGTAAATAAGTTCTGAGTAGTCGCCTACGGCAAGGGTGCGGCTGTCGATGGAGAAGTTGAGCGTGAGCGACTCTTGCGGTTCGATACTTCCGGTGGGGCGGTCGACTGTGAGCCAGTCAGGCATGCCTTCTATTTTGTACTGGTGACGGCGTCCGCTGTTGTTGCGTATGCGCACGGGGATGTCTATCGTGACGCCATTGGGGCTGTAGTAGCATACTTTGTCGATGCCATCGCTTTCCCAGAGCAGTGTGTTCTTATTTACAAACACTTGCCATGTGGTGGGGCTCACGGTTCGGTTGCCGTTCAGGTCCTCTATATTGCGGACGGTGACGTAGATGTTGCTTTTGTTGATTTCGTGGTCGGCCATGTTGAGGTTTATCAGCAGCTGGTCGTTGTTGTACGACCAGTCAAAGTTCATCCTTGTCACCAGGTCGCGTTCGCGTATGGGGGCGCGCACATTGCCGTCGGCCATGGGGAGTAGGGTGTCTCTGACGGGCGAGATCACAAGGGGCTGCACGATGTCCAACACTTCACCATTTCGCATCACGATGCGACGGTTGTTGATGGAGAAGACTTCCTCCATGATGCTGTTGTCGTTCTCGCGTTGCTCGTTGAAGGGCAGATAGGCTATGAGACCAAGTTCGTCGCCCATGGGCGAGAGGTTGTCGAATGTCTCGATGAGGCTTTGGGGCAGGGCTTGCTCGAAGAGGGCTATGCCGTCGAAGTGGCCTGTAAAGGGGGGCACACCGCTGAGGGTGTCGTTCACACCGCCGAGGAAGGTTTCTCCATTCAGCCCGCTCAAGCCGTCGGAGGCAAATGTGTTCACCAGTGAGCCGTCGATATAGATGGAGGCATTGTTGTAGGTGCGGTTCACCGAGATGACATAGTGGTGCCATAGGCCATCGGCATAGCTGCGGGAGGTGCGTTGCACCATACTGCCGTTGTGGAACGCCACGTGGCCGTTTTCAAGGGCAATGAGGGTCCCTTCCGTGCCGTCCCACCCGGCGGAATAGAGACCTGCATTGTATTCGTTGGTGCGGAACCAGAACATAAGGGTGTAGTCCTGGATGGATGAGCGGTTGAGGATATTCTGGTCGAGCTTCACCACCGTCCTGCCATCCAGGTGCAGCGAGTAACCGCTGGGTGTTGTCCACGAGCTGCCGTGGAGAGTGAGTGTGGAGCCGTTGGCCTTGTCGTGCAATGTCTCGCCGCGGCCTTCGTTCATGGGGTAGTAGGCTGCCAGCTTGCGTTCGAAGCCAGTGAGTCGTTTGCGGTTGGTGAGTACTATCTCGTCCTGTGTAAGGGGTTTGAACCATAGGCGCGCCTCCAACATGTTGCCTTTGTAGCCATGTCCTAACACCAAGGGGGCTTCGCCGCTGTAGTCGCCCGCGCTTGTAGTGTCGGCTTGAGGATCGGTGACTTCGAGGGTGCCGGCGAAGAAGCGGATACGACCAGTGCTATCGTTGTAGGTCATCACGACACGTGTGAAGTCGGTCATAGGATCCAATGGGAGGGATTGCACATCATATTCATTGATATAGGCATACAACCTGAACCGCAGGTCGCCCGTGGCGTTTTCAGGTTTCAGACCGAAGGAGATGCCTCCAGTGGGTGTGGCGTGGCCGAAGAGTTCCTGTCTATTGGTAGAGGTTGTGGGCGAGGGCTTCACCATCAAATCCACTGAGAAACTCTTGCCATCGAGCACACGGGTGACAGCGCTTGTTGCGCCGCAACCGGGTGTGCCGTCGAAGAATACGCTTGTTGATGAAGTGATGCCCGTTGAGTTGGTGGAACCTAATATCTGGAAATTGTTGTCTTCGTCGATGTAGTTGCCGGCAATGGGTTCGCTGAAGCGGAGCTTCAGGTCGTCACCCACACCCAGAATGCCATTGGCGGGCAGAGGCTGACCGAAGACCCGGGGGCGCCGAGTGTCCTTGATGCCTCTCATCACTTCGGACGGGCGGGTGACGAAGCCCGAACCATGACGGCAGAAACTCACGGCGCGCAGGTCGTAGCGCTGCTCCATGGGGTCACGCTCGCCGTAGAAACGGATGTTGTCAATCCTGCCGCCGTTGATCATGGCCTTGGTGCCTGTGGCGGCGCGGTAGAGCGTGCTGTCGTAAAAGTAGGAGCATAGATTCACCCAGTCGTCATCACTCTGGGTTGAGAGTTTGTACTGCAGCTCAATATGGTCGAACTCGCGGTAGTTCACATCGAAGCCGCTGATGGTGACGGGCAGGTAATAGCCTATCGAGTCCTGCGGCGACTGGGTGTTGAGCACCCAGTTCTGACGCGGGGCATCAAGGACCACGGGCGTGGATACGGGCATGAAGTGGACGGAGAATTTGACGCGGCTTTTGGTGAGGGAGTGGCAAGTGGAGCCAAATTCGATGATGAGGTTTTCGAAGTCGTAGCCGTCGCCGGCATAAACCTCTACAGTCTTGGCGATGACGTTGGTACCGGATATGCCGCTGATGGTGCGGCCGTCGGTTAGCGGCATGCCATCAATATAAATACGTGCACCGTGGGGATTGCTGGCCTCGTTGAGTTTCAGCGAGAACGACATAGCCCTCTCGGCTGCCGCGCCGATGGGTTCCTCTATCTCGTTTGAAAGGTAGATGGTGAACACGGCAGGACGGTCGACAGGCACATTGCTGCGCTCATGCACGTTGATGTCAATCTGCGGGTTCTCCAAACGCAGCGACCCGGCGGAGATGGGCATCTTGGGGACGAAATATTCTGTGCTGTCGGCCAACTCGCAGGGACACTTGGTGGCACCTCCCAGCAGGTAGAAGACAGGTGAGCCGTAGAGGTAAGTGTCGTCGTCATAGTCGCTGAAGTTTCCGCCGTCGACATGGTCGCGGGTATCGGCGGAACTGTCGTTGAACCAGTTGCCGCTGGCGGGTCCCTTTGTGCGATAGACTGCCACATCGATATGGCTGAGGTCGTCGGGCTGAATTTTGTAGCCTATCTTGCGCGTATGGGTGATGTTCTCTGTGGGGTCGCGGTCGAAATCGACGTTGGTCACAGGTGTAAATTGGAACTTATTGACAGTGTTCTGCGCATTTGCAATGATTTCGCGCGGGCCTACCCCGCCATCGTCCTCATCCTCTTCCCCAAAATAATGGCTGACGAGTTGCCCCACCTTATCGGCAACCGCTTCACCAAACATTCTTTTGAAGTTTGACACCATGTCACCAGCCGAAAAAGAGGCTCCCGGATAATCAAAGAAAACATGATAGACGTTGCTGTATGAGTACTCCTCGTCGTGGTTCACCACAGTGGAGTTACCGATGGAGTAGGTGGTAATGGAGTCGCGATAGTGGCCGTGGATGGCATTCACTTTCTCCGCCTCGTTCTGGATCATGATTTTCACCCAGTCGGCGGCTAAGCGGTTGTAGTGGTCCACCCGGTCGTTCCATGTGGCACTGTAATTGGCGGGTGTCAAAGGACGGTAGTAGTCTTCGCGGGCCCAGTTGGTGTCTCCTACGGGGACACGGCTCCAGTAAACCACCTCATTCCTTGCGTCGGCTGCCTGCTGGGCGGTGGCACTGTCGCATGTGAGCAGCAGTGCGTCGCGCTCTGCTATGAGTTGGGGGATAACGGTGGTTTTGATGTAATCATGGGTGTAGGCGAATGTCCCTTGGAGTTTGGGACCCATTTCCACCTCCCGTCCGATGACGAGGTAGTAGGGCTTTCCGTCGGCTGCCACCCCAGAGGCAACGGTAGGCATCGTTCCGTCCGCCGACCGCGCCGAGAAGGCGGCATAGGTGAGCGAATCCATGGGCTTCACGGCATCCCACAGGCGGGAATACACATTCTGCACCAACCCGATGTAGATATCGGCATCCTGCCCCACATGTAAAGAATTGCCGCTGGTGGTGATGCGGTCGGTGGTCTTGAAGTTGTACGTACCCTGGTGCTTGTAGGTGAAGCTGCCGGTGATGGGGATTGATGTGGTGACAACAGAACTGATGTCCTGGACCGTGCCTGCCCAAGGTCCGCCGCCCTCGCCTTCCCAGGTGCCGATGACGAAGTTGGACCTCTGGCCATAGCTCCAAGCGAAGTTGAAACCGAATTTCACTTTCCAGTCATAGACATAGCTGTAGGAGTAAGATGTGCCATTTTCAAGGTAGGCAGTGGAGGCGCTTCCCGGCGGGTCGCGCAGCACATCAAGCAGCTGGATGCTGCCGTGGGTAGTGGATATGTTGCCGGGGTTGCGGTCGCCGGTCACGTAGCCACTCACAGCCCGCGACACCACGTATTGCCCTTCGTGCTCGACAGAGAGGTCGAGAGTCCTTATCACATTGGAGTCGGTGCGGGTGAAGGAGGCATAGTTGACCGGCACGGAGAAGATGGCGGTACCGTTGGTGTCGAGGTCTTTGGTAATAACAGGTGTCACAGCCGCATCATACATGCCGTTGTATACTTTGAGGGTGCCACCTTTGACTTGTACACGGTCATGGCGTATGCTGGTGGGGTCGTTGTTGTAGTAGTAGTCCTCGTGGGCATAGGCGCGGAAGTCGTAAGTGCTACTCTTAAAGACTGGCACTCCAAAGGTGTAGTGGTAAGTGTTGTCGGAGAGTTTTGTGGCCAACGGCACCACGACTTCCTGGTTCAGGATATTGTCACGCAGCATGGTCCTCTCTCCGAACCAGTCCACCTCTATGCCCCATTGCATTTGGCGGCAGGTGATGCTGATAGGACTCCGGTAGGTGACTTTGTATTGGGCGTTGCTTATTGTGTTCCGATTGTTGAATGTCGCGGTGTCGGTGTGGGCGGCGGCGGCACTGAGGTCGATAACATCCATAGAGGTCCCGGCAGGGAAGAGGGTGGCATAGCCGTTAGCCGTGGCCTGGGTCACCTTGTAGCGCACGGGGAAGAGGTCGGCGCAGTATTCACCGGTGGCCGAGTCGGGGTCGATGATGATGCGCCGCTGCTGATAGTGGACCTTGGTCCACCCCACGGTGTCGGGGGTGGCAGAGCCGTTGTAGACCAGGTGCGGCACACGGAATTCCAGCGTGTCTTTCGTCAGGTCGGAGGGGTCGCGGACTATATAACTGATGTTGTCGCCCTCGAGTTCCAGAACCAGCCTGAGGTCTTCGCCAAGGTTGTTGTGAGAGAGGGCAAAGCCCAGGGGCAGGTCGCGTTGGACCAAGCCGCCGCTCAGGCGTCCCGCCAGGCGGACTTTGGTCTGGTCCCACACCCGCACACCGTCGAGGGCGGTCTGGAGCGTCAGCAGACTGTCGCCGTTGATGCGCACAAAGCCGTCGCCAAGAAAATGGTGCCCGTCTTTGACCACCTGAAGGGTGAATGCCTCATTCTGCGGCACACAGAGTTCGAAGTTGCCTGATGCGTCGGTTTTCAGTGGCACCTGGCTGAGCGAGACCAACATGCCGTTGAGGAGGAAATTGGCGTCGCGCACGGGGATACTGCTGTTTTGGTATAGAACGCGTCCCGTGAAACGCACGGAGGAGATGTTCTCGAAATTGATATTCTCCGCCTTACAGTGGGAGAGTGTCAGGGCCACCGTGGCCGAGCCCGACGAGGTGTGGTTGTAGCGGTATTGCGCACTCTGCGACACGGGGAAAATGGCATACTCGTAGCCGTCGGCGTAGGGAAGACTGTCGAGCACGTATCTGCCACTGTTGTCGGTGGTGACGGTCTGGACGGTGAGGCTGTCGCCAGTGCGCATCGCCACAACTGCGACACCGGGGCATCCTGAGCCGTTCTCATAGTGGATGCGCCCGCTCACGCTGCCCCATTGCGAGCGGTTGCCAATCATGGTTCGGCTGCTGGAAGTTCTTGTGCCGTTGCAGGTATAAAGAGCCGTCACACGGTATTCCAAAGACTTGTTGGGCTCTGCCGTCGCGTCGCGCCAGTAGCCGTCGGTGGTGCTGCCCAGCATTCTCCAGGGGTTGGGGCTGAGAGAATCGTATTCCCGGCGTTCCACGGTGTATTCATCCACACCGCCCTCGCCAATGTCCCAATGGAGGAGGATACAGTCGGAGAGGTCGTTTGTAACCGATAGACTGTCGAGGTTGGCCGCGTTAGTGAAATAGGGGTCGATGCCACCATTGCGCCAGAGAGACAGTGCGTCAGCGGAGGTGGTGGGGTTTTCCTCCCCCAGCTTCAGCAAGGCACCCACAGTGTCAATATAGACACGGTACTGGTAGTGCACACAGTGGAGGTAGAGCTGGTCCGTATAGTTGATAGGGAAGGCATACAAAACATAGGGCTGTAGCACGCGGTACCTTTTGAGACAGCTGTTGATACTATCGGCAGGGATGCGGATGGTTGTGGTATCTTGGGTTTCAACTGCGATACGTTCCACGATGAGCGAAGCTTGGTCGTCCCAGAAAGCATGGAGCTGGCGCGGGTACATTTCTGAGCCATAAGTCATATTAATGTCCATTTTGGAGGGATAAAGGGCAATATGCACTTTATGGTTGTTGGTGAAGTCAGAGTCGGTGGTGTAGTTCAGCCTCGTGTACCATGAAGTAGAGAGGCTCTGAAGGTAGACCTCCTGCGAGTTGGATGCCGAGTCGGCGTAGGGGTTGCCTGCCCAGCCCCATGGGGAGGCGGAGACGCGCCGGACACGGTAAAAGATGATCGCGGACGAATCGCTGCCCTCCGGGTAGGTTGGATTGGTCCATGCACCGCGTGTCGAGTCCACATAATGGAAGGTCTTCCATTCCGCCGAGTCGCGCTGATATAAATCCATGTCGATCGAGACAATGGTGACGGCGTCGGAGAAGTCGGGCTTGTAAGCTCGCTGAATCTCGAAGAAGTCGAAGTCCATGGCATCTTTCTCGTGGGGGAATTTCATCTGCCATGATATGTCGCGGAAGCGGTAGTCCTCAAACCATATGTCCGACACAGTGTCGTGGTACTTGTATGGCTGCACCTGCATGTTGTATATCCGGTGATAGGCTGGGACATTCACTTTGCTGGACTTTAGCCACTGCTTGAACACCACGTCGGCGGTCGACTGGCTCATCTTGGTTTGAAGGTTGATATATAAGCCGTGTTGCGCAGAGTCGGTTGAGGGGACATAGATGAGACCGCTGCGGTCGTGGATGGGGATGTTCACTGTAGGATTGAGCGAAGTGTTATACTGGTATGTTTCTTGATAAGAGAGATAGGGCACGCCGATATAACCAGGGGCGTGGTCGGACGAGGGATAGAAGACGGGCTCTAACAGCTCGGGCTGCTGGTCCATCGAATACCCTGGGAATGAACCCAGTTGGTAGGTGTATTCATCGTCGCTGGTGCCCATCACGCACGGCGAATAAATGCCTACCGAGAATGAGGTGGTGAGCGTTGTGGGCATATACCAGTCGAACTCCACGAAGGTGAGATAATCGCCTCCGGCAGAGCGGCGCAGATCAATGTCGTGCCATTGGCCGTCGGCATTGACGGTCGCATGGGTGCCGGTGTAGGTATTTGTCACCACCAGAGTGCCGGTTACAACCTTGAGCGACACGCGGCAGTACTCCTCCGGACGACCATCCCGGCCCGGTTTGTTCCAATAGGAGTTGCCGGTGTACTCAACAATTTTCTGCTTGGCACCTCCCGAGATTTGGTACCAGGCATTGGGATAGTCGGTATAGTCCGACCACAGATATTCTTTATATCGGTCGGCAATGCCTGCTGCCACACGATCCTCCCAATAAATGAGTGCCTTGAAGTGGATTCGGCCCGAGCCCATCGAGTAGGCGTCGAAGTTGTATGAATCATCAAAGTGAATAATGGCCTTTGCCTCGAACGGCAAAAGGGTGAACAACGCATTGATGGCCAACGCAATTGCAAGGAATAGTGATTTCTTCATAGTATTTAATGTTTTTATTTCTTCTGTCGACAGCATTGGGGATACTGAGGAGAGTTGCTTGTATTGATCTGGAGAATCAAGGGTATTACACTTATACTATTTTATTGGATAATAGGATTCACAATTTTCAGTTTACAGCCAATAACTCAATAAGTTAAACTTCTAATTATTCAGCATATCAACAATACAACGGAATGCAAAAATACATTTTTTTTCGAATACAACAATCAATTATGATAAATATACAGAATAAAAGTGTAATTACCAAAAAAGAATTGCAACTTTTGAGGGCTATTTTATACTAATTTCAAAAATTGCAACTTTTGAGGGTTATATTTATACCAATTCCAAAAAAGGTCGTATCTTTGCAGCCCGATATGAGAACCGAACATCTGACTATATCACACATGCGGCGGGCCCAAACCGCCGCATGCGCCGAACTGGCCGTGAGGGCCTTCGCACAGTATGAGTATTTCACCAACTATTTCCCCGACGAGGCGGAGCGGCTGCATTTCATGCGGGCCTCAATCCACAGCGAGTACCGCACCACACGCCGCCGGGCCCGTATTCTCACCGCCCGCTCGGGCGAAGAGCTTGCCGCCGTGGCAGACCTCTTTCCGCCCGAATGGCGGAAACCCTCCGACCTGCAGTACTTGCTGCATGGATGGATGAAGGTGCTTCGGCTCCCCCACCAGGATTTGGTCCAGGAATGGCTGGATATGGACGTCCGTGCGGGCCAGTATTGCCACTCCTTGCTGGGAGGCACTACATGGTATCTCAGCTCGCTCACTGTCGATCCGAAGTTTCAAGGGAAAGGCCTTGGCCGAGAGATGCTGATGGAGGGCATCATTCCCTTCGTCCGCACTGCCGGAGGCACGCGGCTCTGCTTCTTCACCAACAGCGAGAGCAACCTGACGTTCTACCGCCATCTCGGCTTCGAGGTGACGGACTACCAAGAGCTGGACTGCCGCGGCAGAAAAATGGGCAGCTGGAGTTTCGTGAAAGAGCTATAAGTCCCCCAGCCGGCTCATGTTTGAAAAGTGAACGACAAGTCAAAAAGCTAAAACCATTGACAAAAATACTATTGATCTACTTGGCAGCCGTCAACGTACTGACATTCTGCCTCTACGGCATCGACAAAAGGAGAGCCATGCGCTCACGCTGGCGCATATCGGAGGCCACGCTGCTATGGTTGGCCGTCCTCGGCGGCAGCCTCGGAGCCTGGCTGGGGATGCGCGCCTGGCACCACAAAACACAACACAAGAAATTCCGGTATGGCATCCCGCTTATAATCATCGCGCAAATTGCCGTGGCACTGCTGGCGCTCTCCAAATAACCAACACAAAGGCACCCCACGCTTGCCGATACACGAAGGCCGACCACCGTGGTTCGGACAACAAAAAAAAGACCCATACAGGTCTTTTTTTTCTTGTGGAGCTGGAGGGAGTCGAACCCTCGTCCAAACAAGTGACAGATGTGCTTTCTACATGCTTAGTCCGTGATTGATTGTCGGGGCTGCTCCGGACGCGGACACCCAAGGCAGACCGTAGCCCCTAAAACTTCACCGGCGGTGCGAGGCAAACCTCCGGCTATCCCGTACTCACGAGCACCTCCGGTTCACCGACCGACGGGCGGGGTCGGTGGGAGATGTCTTGTCCCTGCAACTGTTGCGGGGATTAAGCCGTACCTACTGTACTTCGGTTAGGCAGCAAGAGCGTAGTTATTTTCGCCAATTATCTTTCTGCATCGGTTTTCAAGGCTGCTGATGCGTGAGCCTGCATGCTTACAAATCCCCCTCCTTGCTGTCAAAACCGGTCAGCCCCTCAGGGTATTGTTGCAAAAAAAGAAGTCCCCACTTCTGAGGACTTCTTTTCCGTTTGGCGGTCCGGACGAGACTCGAACTCGCGACCCCATGCGTGACAGGCATGTATTCTAACCAAACTGAACTACCGGACCGTTTTCACCATGATTTAAAGACCTCTCTTTTTTTTCTCAATTGCGGGTGCAAAAGTACGACTTTTTTTTCATTCAGCAAAGAAAAAAATCACTTTTCCGGAAAATAATTTACAACACATTATTCTTCAAAGCATTAAAACAACAACTTTTTTACCCCACCCAGCCATTTCACCCCTGCAAAACGGGGGTTCACAGCCCGTTTTTTCCAAAATTTCGGGGTTCTGTCGGCAGCCGCTATGGCCCGCACAACGCTATCGCCATTTGCCCCAAGCAGATGCGCCGTATTCCACGCCCATCACCGGGCCTACAGCTGTGGCCCCGTCCCTCTCACCCCTGCCCTCCCTATCTGGGTGCACAACAAAAAAGCCGATGCTGAATGCATCGGCTTTGTATCTTTGAAGACGTGTTATTACATAGCGTTGACCTTCTTCTGGAGCTTGGATTTGAGGTTAGCGGCCTTGTTCTTGTGGATAACAGAACGCTTGGCGAGCTTGTCGATGATAGAAACCATCTTGGGTAGTCTCTCGGTGGCCACCTGCTTGTCCTCAAGGGCGCGGAAGTCGCGCAGGGCATTGCGCATGGTCTTGGCGTAATAACGGTTCTCGACTCTTCTTTTTTCGTTGGAACGGATTCTTTTTTTTGCAGAGTTGTGATGTGCCATAATTGTCTTTATACTATTTTTATCTGGTAGTCCGTGCGGGATTCGAACCCGCGATTTTAAGAATGAAAATCTTACGTCCTAGGCCAACTAGACGAACGGACCACTTTACTCTCTTAAAGCGGGTGCAAAATTACTAACTTTTTTTGGATTGGCAAAATATTTTTTCACCATTTTTTGTGCATAGCATCCCGTTTCAATCCGTATCTGCCTGGAACCTAAAGCCTAAACGCTTGCCCGTGGCCATCGTTTTTTTGTCGATATCGCTCCGCATTTCACCCACCGAAACCATCTTCACTTCATCATACGGAGGTGTTAATAAATCAAAATTGGTGGTATATTCGATGGCCGACTCCACGATACTTTGCACCGACTCACTGGAAATCAGCGAAGTATTGAAATTATTATACAGCATGCCCAACTCGCGCTTACCCTCGATAAAGTAGTGGTTTTCGCAATTAACAAACACTCTTCCAATCATATACCCCAAATCCTGGTCGCGCTGGTAGACAAACGAGTCCGACAGGAAATTATAGATTCTTATCACCCCGCAATACGAGCGGCGGGGGTCCTCATGGATATAGGGCGACTTCATCACCTGATGGTCGCGCGAAAACTCAAACACATTGCTGTGCATATAGAACACCAGCACATCGCCTCCGAACCGCACCTCGAACTCAAAATCGCCGTGGTCCTTAAACTCAAAATGAATATCCTTGCCCTCATTGTGGGCCTGCTGCTGGAAAAGGCCGATAAGCTCCGCCGCCGTGCTGCGGAACAGTTCGAAAGCCTCCTTCGTGGTCTGGAACACCTGCTGCTTGAGCGAGGTCTTGTCAAAGACCAACTGTTTCAATGATTCTTTCAATTCCATCAATCTCTGTATTATTTGAGGGTGCAAAAATACAACTTTTTTGCGACATGGCACACCCGCGCCCACTCTTTTTCAGAAAAAAAACGTATCTTTGCACCGTGGCGCGGTCTTCTGCGCGCCACCAAAATCATTGTTTATTAATCTTTTGACACCATGCACACCAAACGAACCCTCCTTGCCCTGCTGCTGCTTGCCCTCACCATGTGGCAAGGCCATGCCTGCACCAATATCCTCGTCACCCGCGGCTGCACAGCCGACGGCAGCACCATGATCACCTATGCCGCCGACTCCCACACCCGCTACGGCCAGCTGCGCTTCCACCCCGGCGGCACCCATCCTGCCGGCCAGATGCTCAGCCTCTACAACTACGGCTCCCTCCGCCACCAGATCGACATCCCCCAAGCCCCCCTCACCTACCGCGTCGTGGGCTTCATCAACGAACACCAGTTTGCCATGGGCGAAACCACCTGGGGCGGCATCGAGCCCCTCAGCAAAGGCAACCCCCAAGGCATCGACTACGGCAACCTCATCTACCTCGCCCTGCAGCGCGCCCGCAACTGCCGCGAAGCCATCCACGTCATGGCCGACCTCGTCGAAACCTACGGCTATGCCGACGGGGGCGAAACCTTCTCGCTGGCCGACCCCAACGAGGTCTGGCTTTTCGAAATCACCAGCAAAGGCACTGAAAAAGGCGCCGTGTGGGTGGCCCGCCGTGTGCCCGAAGGCTACGTCAGCGCCCATGCCAACCAAGCCCGCATCACCACCTTCCCCCAGGAACCCGCGCGCTTCCGCAAACGCGGCCCCCACCCCGCCATCAGCAGCAAACACATGGAATACATCAACCAGCCCGAAGTGGAATGTGTCTACAGCCACGACGTCATCACCTTTGCCCAGAAAAACGGCTATGCCGCCTACACCGGCCAACCCAAACACACCGACGCCCAATTCTCCTTCGCCGACACCTACAACCCCCTCACCTTCTCCGGCCTCCGCGCCTGCGAAGCAAGGGTCTACGCCATCTTCAACCGCATCGCCCGCGGCATGCAGCGCTACGAGGCCTACGCCATGGGCAACCCCCGCGCCGAACGCCTCCCCCTGTGGGTGAAACCGAACACCACCCTCTCCACCCGCGACATCATGGAACTGATGCGCGACCACTACGAAGGCACACCCATGGACATGACCCAAGACGTGGGCGCAGGCCCCTTCCACTGCCCCTACCGCTGGCGCCCCATGGAGTTCGAGGTGGACGGCAAACGCTACATCCACGAGCGCGCCATCAGCACCCAGCAGACTGGCTTCAGCTTTGTGGCCCAATGCCGCAACTGGCTGCCCGACCCCGTGGGCGGCATCCTCTGGTTCGGCGTCGACGACACCTACAGCACCTGCTACTGCCCTATGTTCTGCGCCATCGACAGCGTCCCCCTCTGCTTCCGTGAGGGCAACGGCTCCATGAGCCAGTACTCACCCACGGCCGCCTTCTGGCTCTTCAACCGCGTAAGCAACTTCTGCTACCTGCGCTACGACTCCATGATTGTGGACGTACGCGCCTGCCAGCACAACCTTGAGGAGTTTTTTGTCGACCGCGTCTACCGCCTCGACTCCACCGCGACCCCCCAGCAGCTCACCGCCCTCAGCTACCAGCTGGCCAACACCATGATGCAGACCTGGACGGAACTGGACCATCTGCTCCTTATGCGCTATATCGACGGCAACATCAAACACATGAAAGACGGCCGCATCGAAACCACACCCACCGGTGTGGTGCGCTCGCCACAGCAGCCCCCCTACCCCGACTGGTTCTACCGCGCCATAGTCAACGACCACGGCGACGTGCTGCAAGTGCGCTAAAAATGCGCCATTCAGCCTGAAAATCGCCTATGCCTGCACCACACAAACACCCCAGGCAGGAAAATAAACAGAAACAAACACGAAACAAAATAGAAAGTAAAAAGCGAACCCAGAGCGAACCGTGAGCGGGCCCTGAGCAGGGGTATTGTGTCAGAACCGATAGGAAATGCCGGCACCAAAGGCCAGGCGGCTATAGCTGAGGCGGTAGCCAGCGGGGTGCAAGGACACAAGGTGGCAGTAGCCTACTTTGACGTTGAACTTCAGCCGTTCCCAGCCGAAGCGCAACTCAGCCGTGGGTTCGAGCAGGATGCTGGTGGAGTTGACCGTGGTGTACTTCACGGCAAAAGAACCGTCGGCTTCAGTATATATCTCGCCATGTCGAATCCACGCCTCGAGGGGACCGGCCTTGAGGCTGAAGCCGAGGTCGAGATGACCCTTGCGCGTCAGATTGAGCCACCCGGCATCGGCCTGCAAGAATACGGTGCGGTAAGAGCCTTCGGGGATGGTCCACGGCTCGCGGCCCCCGATGTTGGACTCGCGGCCCCAACCCCAGCCCGCGCCGACATACAGCTCCCACACAAAGTTGTTGGCCTGGGGAAAGTAGAAACCGGCCATGCCCTGCGTATAATTGCGGAAGGGGTCGAGGGAGGCGGCCACGGCCAGATGGTCGCTGACGGCCCAGGCCAGCGAGGCGCGGAGGTCGGCGGGCACTTTCTGGTTGCCGGTGGTTGGCAGGGCGGCTCCTTCCAGCTGCACCTCGCCGCGCTGGCTGAGGAGGGGGATGTGCACCACCCGGGGGTTGTAGACACCGCAGCCGGACAGCAGCAGGGCGGGCAGGATGAGGACGAAAAGGATGCGGACTGTTTTCACGATATAGGGCATATTCATTGTTAGCTTTGATTGACGGCGGCGGAAGGCGGAGCGGGCGTCAGCCTTCGTGCTGATGCTTGATGGAGGCAATGGCGGCGTCGAGGCGGCGGAAGGAGCGGATGATGCCCCAGGCGTTGAGCGGCAGAAGCACCGCGCAGAGGACGATCCACACGATGACGAACCATCGCAGGCTGAAGAAGTCGAGGCCCAAAGGCGGCCCGAAAAGGGGACCGAGACAGACGGTGACGGGAAGCTTTATGAAGAGGGTGTAGCGACGATTGAAGCGTTGCAGGAGGGTCATGCGGTCGGCATAGGCTGAGACTTCGTCCACGGGGCGCGTGGGGTCGAGGTGGCGGAAGGCGATATACATCTGCACGGCTATCATCACCCGCATCAGGGCTATGGCCAGGACTACGACATAGGAGATGAGGTAGGGTGGCCGGTCGACGTAGAGGGGGGCCAGGACCACCACGACGAGCAGGATGGCAATGCTGCCGGGCAGCCCCCAGTTGAGTCGCCAACGGAGATGGGCATAGGCTGACTGGGACTTGGCGGGGGCGGTGAAGGGATGCTGCCCCTCGGTGCTGGGCGGCTGGGACTGGCGGGCAAGATTGTCGGCGCGGAGTTGGTCTAAGAGGTCTTCCATATTGCTTTAGTTTTTTAGCTGTTTGAGTTTCTGTTTGATGCGGTGGATACGCACCCCTACGTTGGAGGTGGAGATGCCGAGGACGGAGGCCATCTCGGCTTCGGAGGCTCCGTCGATATAGAGGTAGATGACGGCTTGGTCGTCCTTGGGAAGGAGGTCGATGAGGCGGTAGAGCTCGCGGCGCAGGGGGTCGTCGGGGGTGTCGGGATGGATGTCGGCCAGTTCGGGCGTGATGGGGACGGTGTCGGGCCTCTTCTTGTCCCTGCGCCAGAGGGTGATGGCGGTGTTAAGGCCGACGCGGTAGAACCAGTTCTTGACGGAGCAGTCGCCGTTGTAGCGGTGTCGATAGCGCCAGAGGTTGAAGAGGATTTCTTGGTAGATGTCTTGCTCGGTGTCGGCATCGCCACGGGCGAAGGTGACGCTGATGCTGTGGAGCAGGCGCTGGTATTGCTCGAGGTGGGCGATGAACTGGTCGTCGGTCATGAGGTCAGCGGCTCAGGCGGTGGAGGCTGTCGGTGACGATGAGGGTGAGCTTGCCATACTCAATGTTGCCTTTGAAGGGCGGCTCGGTATTTGCCCGTTCTTCATAGCGGTAGAGGGAGGTGGGGGTGTTGGCACTGTCGAAGCGGTAGAGGGCGTCGTGGCCTGTGCTGTCGGGGTAGAAGTTGAGGGTGCGACCGTTGTCGAAGCGGAGCTGCACGCTGTCGCCATAGGATCTGCCACGCAGCTGGTAGGCGAGGCCGTCGAGCGAGGCACTGCCGAGGCCTCCCGATACCCACACCACGGAGTCGGTGTGCGCCGCGGCAGTGAGGGGATGGATGGCGGCGTAGTGGTGCTGGATGGTGTCGTAGGGCTGGAGCGACTGGATGGTGACGGCGTGGTCGGTGCGGTTGTCGATGGCAAATTCAACGCTGTAGCCGGGGTCGCAGGCCGCAAGTATCAGCACGGCAACGAGGGGGATGAGGGTTTTTGCATTCATGGTGTTGAGTGTTTGATTGCTTATATAGACGCAGAAAAGCAGATTTTCTTACACCCGGGGTGGAAAAAAATCTGCTTTGAGGGGTCGAAGGCGCAGCGGCGGCACCTACAGGCGTTCAACCCAGTGCTTGATGTCCTGCTCGTCGTCGAGACGGCAGACGAGGAGGCTGTGGTCGCGCAGGGCCACAAGGCAGTGGTCCATTCCTTGGACGATGGCTTCGTAGCCGGGCTCGATGTTGACGACACTGCGGGTGGTCTGCTCCACAACGGCATGGCCGCTGACGGCGTTCTGGGCGGGGTCGTGGGCGGCATGTTCGTAGAGGGAACCCCAGGTGCCGATGTCGCTCCAGCCAAAGTCGGCGGGGATGGTGTAGCGGTTAGGGGAGCGCTCCATGACGCCGTAGTCGATGCTGATGTTTTCGCACTGAGCAAACATGCCGTCGATGAAGGCTTGCTCCTGCGGGGTGCCGAAGAGGGCGCGGCCCTGGTCGAAGAGCTGCTCCATGGCGGGGAGGTAGTCGTGGTAGGCACGACGAATTCCTTGCAGCGACCAGACGAAGATGCCGGCGTTCCAGAGGTAGCGGCCCGAGGCGAGGTATTGCTGGGCGGTGGCCAGGTTGGGTTTCTCCTTGAAGTTGACCACGGGCTTCACCTCTTGGGCGGAGTCGCCCGCGTGGTCGGGGTTCCACTCGATGTAGCCATAGCCCGTCTCGGGACGTGAGGGCCTGATGCCGATGGTGAGGAGGGCGTCGGCGTGGGCGGGGTTTTCGACAAAGTCCATACCGACACGGATGATGCGCTGGAACTCCACCTCGTTGGTGACCAAGTGGTCGGCAGGGGTGACCACGATACTGGCCTCCGGGCAGCGGGAGAGGATGCGGTAGTTGGCGTAGGCGATGCAGGGAGCGGTGTTGCGGCGCATGGGCTCGCAGAGCACTTGGTCGGGGCTGAGCTCGGGGAGGTGCTGGAGCACCAGCTCCTTATAGGCGGCATTGGTGACCACGAGGAAGTTCTCGGCAGGCACGACAGGGAGGAAACGCTCGAAGGTGCTGCGGATGAAGCTTTTGCCTGTCCCCAGAATGTCGAGGAACTGTTTGGGATAATTGTTCTTGCTGAGGGGCCAGAAGCGGCTGCCTATGCCGCCGGCCATGATGATGCAGTAGCGATTGCTCATGGGTTGTAGGTTTTAGGGGTGATAGACTATATAGATTGAAAGGGGTTAGTCGCGATAGCCGATGACGTGGCGAACCTCGTGGAGGGTGCGGTCGGCACTGGCGCGGGCTTTTTCTTTGCCACGGTCGATGATACGGCGGAGGCCCTGCTCGTCGGCGCCCACTTCGAGAATGCGCTGGCGGAGGGGTTCGACAAAGGCCACCATGTCTTCGGCCAGCTGCTTTTTGAGGTCGCCGTAGCGGATTTGGCAGCGGTTATAAAGGTCGTCGAAATACTCAACAGTATCCGGTTTCGACACGGCGCGGAGCAGACTGAAAAGGTTCTCAATCTCTTCGGGTTTGCGCTGGTTCATCTCTGTGGGGCCGCTGTCGCTCTTGGCTTTCATAACCTTCTTGCGGATCACGGCAGGCTCGTCGGTAAGGAATATAGTGCTGGCTTCGCCTTCGCTCTTGCCCATCTTGCCGCTGCCATTGAGGGCAGGGATTTTGACCAGACCGCCTTCGGAGCCTACGGCCTGGGGCAGGGGGAACACCTCGCAGCCATACATACTGTTGAACCGCTGGGCATACGTGCGCGTCATCTCCAGATGCTGCTCCTGGTCCTTGCCCACCGGCACGCGCGTGGCCTTGTGAATAAGGATGTCGGCCGCCATCAGAGTGGGATAAGTCAGCAAGCCCGCGTTGACATTGTTGGGATTCTGGCGCACTTTATCCTTGAACGACGTGACGCGCTCCAGCTCGCCGAGGTAGGCGTTCATGTTGAAGAAGAGATACAGCTCGGCGGTCTGAGGGAGGTCGCTCTGGAAATAGACCGTCGAGCGCTCAGGGTCGAGGCCGGCGGCCAGATACTGCACCAATATCTGGCGCGCGTTGAGATAAAGATTGTCGGGCGTGGGATGAGTAGTGAGCGAATGATAGTCGGCCACGAAAAAATAACAGTCATACTGCTCCTGGAGCCTGACAAAATTGCGCAGCGCGCCGAAATAATTGCCCAGATGCAGGTTGCCTGTGGGGCGGATGCCGCTGCACACAATCTCACGCTTAATGCTATCAGTCATACAAATAGAGAAATAAAAGATTAAACAAAACCAATGCCGGGACGGAGTCCACAAAATGCAAAGATACGAAAAAAAAGCCGAATGCCAAGAAAAAACAACCCCTCGAGGCCACAAAAAAAGGAAGCCAACCCCTCGGGGTGGCCTCCCTCATCTTTTGGTAATGTCGAATGATTATTCGGCAACCTCGGTAGCAACCTCGGCAACAGCCTCTTCGGCCATGGCCTCAACGGCGCTGTCAACGATGGGCTCTTCAACCATTTCTTCAACAACAGCAGCGGTGTCGATAGTTTCGGACTCAGCGGGGGTGTTGTTGCAAGCTGCAAAGGCAAACATGCCGGCGACAGCCATAAGGAACATTACTTTTTTCATCTCTTTGAATTTTTTAAAGTTATCTATACTATTTATTTAAAGTGTTTTCGTTGCCATTGATTGAGAGCAGTCCTCGCTGTCTCAAATCGGATGCAAAAGTACTACATTTTCCAAGAGTAGAAAGAAAAAAAATGTCAAAAAATCTTAACTCCCGCCCAAAATGTTAAAATTCAAAATGTTAAAATTCGGGTTTTTAAAGAAGCGGGGACTCTTTTTTCTTGAATTTCAGCCATTTTTAGGTGCGAAAAACAGAAAATTGGGCTACTTTGATGCGGTATTAGGGCAGCGGAACAAGACCATTGAAGCCCATGAAGGCCATGGCGAGGATGCCGGCGGTGACCAGGGCGATGGGGACACCCTTCATGCCCTTGGGCACTCCGGTGAGCTCCATCTGCTCGCGGATGCCGGCAAAGATGACAAGCGCCAGGGTGAAGCCGACGGCAATGCTGGCGGCATAGACAACGCTCTCCAGCAGGTTCATGTTCTTCTGCACAACCAGGATGGCCACACCAAGGACGGCACAGTTGGTGGTGATGAGGGGCAGGAAGACACCCAGGGTCTGGTAGAGGGCGGGGGCAATCTTCTTGAGGATGATTTCTACCATCTGGACAAGGCCGGCTATGACGAGGATGTAGGCAATGGTCTGGAGGTAGCCCAGATTGAAGGGCACCAAGACATAATTATAGATAAGGTAGGTGACAAGGGTGGCAAGCAACATGACGAAAAGCACGGCTCCACCCATGCCGATTGAACTCTTCACATCCTTCGAAACGCCAAGGAAAGGACAGATGCCAAGGAACTGAGCCAACACAACATTGTTGACGAAGATGGCTCCGATAATCAGAGCAAAGATACTGATACCCATAGTATTAAAATAGTTTTATTCTACAATTTTGATATTACATTCGGACTGCAAATTTACATATTTTTTTTTATTCATGCAGTTTTATTGTGCCTTTCGTCGAAAAAAAATGTACCGCCATACAATATTCCCCCCCCTTTTGCGTATATCCCGGCAAAGACAAAACATCAATCATCCTATGAAGAAAGCAATTGCAACTATCCTTTTCGCGGCCATGGCCCTCACATCCGCAGCGCAACATGACAGGTGGAACTTCTATGCCGGCTGGACATTGCCGCTGGGCGATTATGCCAAAGCCGACCTGGCCAGCAACAAGTGGGCACTGACGACAGGCGGCAGCCTGGCCGGCGCCGGAATGGGAGGCAATCTGGGCGTGGCCTACCACATTCCCACCCGTGACAGCAGCCGGATGAGCATCGCCCTCAGCACCGACTTCGTCATCAATGGGGTGAACTCCGAAATCAGAGTCAACCGCATCACTACACTGGCCAATCTGCGCCGCAATTTTACCACTGTGAAGCTTACCCAGCCCCTTTTTCTACATATCCCCGTGTTGGCGGGCCTCCACTACGAGACCCCCATCAGCCCGAAGTACAATTTCTATGTTACAGCACAGGCCGGGTTGGGCTTCAACATCATTACCAACCGCAGTGCCGAGATGCTGGGCGGCGCCCAACCCATCGAAGTTGGCAACATGCAACTATATGACTACTCCTATGTCGACCACTACAGCACTAAGGTGACGGCCGCCTGGCGGGTGGCGGTCGGACTGACCGAGAACAAGCACTGGCTGGCCGACCTGGGATTGTGGGGAATGGGGGCCGTACTGATTGAGGGCTATGAGGACTTCAACTACCGGGCCGTTGGGGACAGGTCTCTCCGACAGGGAAGCATGGCGTTCAAAGGCGACTTCATAAACCCCTTGATGTTCATAGCCCGGATAGGCTACCGCCTATAACACGGCGGCCACTACAGACCAAACAGAACGGTGGCCGAGGCGGATGTCACCTCGTCCACTTGGGCCACCGAGACGTCTTTGATGGCAGCAATTTTTTGGGCTATGACAGGGATATAGGCACTTTCATTGCGTTTGCCACGATAGGGCACGGGTGCAAGGTATGGGGCGTCGGTCTCCAGCAGGAGGCTTTCGAGCGGCACCGAGGCCACCACATCGGCCATTGTGGCATTCTTGAATGTCACTACGCCACCAATGCCGAGATGAAACCCCATCTCGATGGCTTTGTGCGCTTCCTGCACACTGCCCCCGAAGCAGTGCATCACACCCCGGAAGGAACCCCAATTGAGGTCGCGCAGGAGGCCAAACAGCTCATTGTAGGCCTTACGCACATGCAAACATACGGGCAGACCGAGCTGCCGGGCCCAAACCATCTGCCTTTTGAGTACTTCGCGCTGCTGCTCGAGGAAAGTCTTGTCCCAATAGAGGTCCAGCCCTATCTCCCCCACCCCGACATAGCGGGCCTGGGGCGAGAAGAGTTTGTCCTTGACGATGGCCAGCTCCGGCTCGAAATCGGCGGTGACGGACGTTGGGTGCAATCCCATCATCTGTCTAAACCGCCCGGGATATTGGTTGGCCAAAGCCTCTTGCCTGGAATGGCTCAGGCTATCAATTCCCGGCAGGAGCATGAGCCCGACACCGGCCGCGGCAGCCCTTTCTACGGCTGCATCGCGGTCGGCGTCGAAAGCCTCGTCATAGAGGTGGCAATGGGTGTCAATCATGCTTAATCTTCTTCACCAAGGCAGTGAGACTGTCGTAGAGGGCCAAGGTTGAGGGGTTTTTCGACAGCAGTTCGCGATGGGAGTTGATGGTCTGCTGGTCGTTACGGACAGCGGGACCCGTCAGTTGGAACCGTACATCGCCCCACTGCAGTTTCTTGGCGGTGGTCATCACGAGGGGGTGAAGAATCTCGAAGGGGACATTGTGCTCGCGGCAAATCTGCTGGGCAACAGCATACAGGGCATTGGTGAAGTTATTCACAAACACCGCCGAAAGATGCAGATAGAGCCGCTGATCGAGGTTGGTGCGGAAGATGTGGGATGAAATCATACCCACGAACTCGGCAATATCGTCCTCAGTGGCGGCATCGCAGCCTTCGATACAGAATGGTAGTTCACCATACTCCAACGCCACATCGCGCACAAAGGTCTGTGGCGACCACAGCACCCCGTAACGGGAGCTACAGGGCTTCAACACATCGGCCGCAGTGGCGCCTGAAGTATGCAACACAAGGGCATTGCCCACATGAATCTCCTTGGCCATCTCGGGCAGTGCATCGTCCGTGACGGCAATGATATACACATTGGAGTTGTCGGTCAGTTTGGATAGTTTGTTGATAGGTTTGGCTTCAACACGTGCTGCCAGAAGGTTGGCATGCTCTAAATTGCGCGACCACACTTGCTCAATCACGTGTCCACGGCCGTACATGGCAAGGGCAAGGTGTGTTGCTACATTGCCCGAGCCAATAAAAGTTATTCTCATAGTCTTATATTAATATTCGTCTTCTTGAAAAAAGAAGTCATCTTTTGTCGGATAATCCGGCCATAGATCCTCGATGCTGTCATAGGGGTCTCCCTCATCTTCAATCTCCATCAGGTTCTCTATAACTTCCATGGGGGCTCCAGTCCGCTGGGCATAATCTATCAGCTCATCTTTTGTGGCAGGCCACGGGGCGTCCTCTAATTTTGTTGCCAATTCAAGTGTCCAATACATAATTTCTAAGTTTTAATCTCTTTACCTTCCTAAAAATAACAATTTGAACTTCTTTCAGTTGATGAATTGTTTAGAGTTCGATATGCATCAAATTATTTTGCAAAAGTACGTTTTTTTTCTTTTTTCGCAAATTATTTTCCAGCCAAACGGGGTTTTTAATTGTTTTTATACTTTATTCTTTTCTCAAATAATTAATGTTCAAGGATTTTTAGTTGAAAAGTGACTCCTCTGCCCCTTGTGACAGAACCAGATGGCGCGAAAGGACGAAAAGGTAGTCCGACAGCCTGTTCACATAGCGTTCTACACAGTTGTCGACCGTAGCCTCCTGGCTCAGCTTCACTATGCAGCGCTCCGCCCGGCGGCACACCGTGCGGGCCACATGACACTGGGCCGCAGTCATCGTCCCGCCCGGCATCACAAAACTGCGGAATGGCGGCAGCCCCTCCTGCAGCTGGTCAATCAGATGTTCCAGCCCCTCAACAGCATCGTCAGGCAGCTGTGGCAGCTCGAATTTCACCTCCTTCTCAGTGGCGAGGAGTGTCTGCACAACGAAGAGGTTCCGCTGCACCTGTTTGAGGGCTGCATAATGGGTGGAGTCGGTCGCCTTAATCAGCTCGGCCAGCAGACCCACGTGGGCGTTCAGCTCGTCGACCGTGCCGTAGGCCTCGACGCGGGTGTCGCATTTCAGCACCCTTGTGCCGCCCACCAGCGATGTGGTTCCGCCGTCCCCTGTCTTGGTATAAATCATAGGCAATAGGGTTATACTCTCTCAACCGATTTCACTTCAGGAATGACACGCTTGATGGCTGTCTCAATTCCCTGCTTGAGGGTTTGGAGGGCATGAGGGCAAGAGCCGCAATGCCCAGTAAGGCGCACCATGACCACTCCCTGGTTGGTGATGTCGACATACTCAACATCGCCGCCATCTTGCTGCAGGTAGGGGCGTATCTGTTGGAGGGCGTTTTTGACGCGGCCCTCAACCGCGATTCTTTCTTGGTCTGTCATTGTCTGGGGGTTATTTGTTGGGTTGCAGTTTGCATATCTCACGTATGGTGTTTTCGGCCAGCTGCATGAATGCGGTGCTTTCGGGGGTCTCTTTGTCTGACCACAGGGCCACGGGCTTTCCGCTGTCGCCGCTTTCGGCTATGCTTTGCACCAGCGGTATCTGCCCCAGCAGCGGGACGTTCATCCGGGCGGCCAACTGTTTGCAGCCACCGTTGCCGAAGATGTAATACTTATGGTCGGGCAGCTCGGCGGGGGTGAACCAGGCCATGTTTTCCACAAAGCCCAGCACGGGGATGTCGAGCCCGGGGTTGCGGAACAGTTCGACACCGCGCACTACGTCGGCCAGGGCCACTTGCTGCGGTGTGCTGACGATGATGGCGCCGGTGACGGGAAGGGTCTGCGCGAGGGTGAGCTGCACGTCGCCCGTTCCAGGAGGCATGTCGACCACGAGGTAGTCTATCTCGCCCCACCAGGTGTCGGTGGCCAGCTGTTTGAGGGCGCCGGAGGCCATGGGGCCGCGCCAAGCAAGGGCGCGGTCGGGGTCAACGAGGAATCCGATTGACATGAGTTTGACTCCATAGCGCTCGATGGGCAGCATGTAGGTCTTGCCGTCGTGTTCCTCGCCAATCACGTCTTCCTGCCCGAGGTTGAACATGATGGGGATGGAGGGGCCGTAGATGTCGGCATCGATGAGTCCGACAGAGGCTCCGGTCTTGGCCAGCGAGATGGCCAGGTTGACGGCCACGGTGCTTTTGCCGACGCCGCCTTTGCCCGAAGCCACGGCTATGACGTTTTTGACACCCGGCACCAGGTCGTGGGGGTCGGGCTGCTCATAGGGGCGCGAGGTGAGGTTGACGGTCACTTCGGCTTGGGCATCGACGTATTCGTGTATGGCGTTGACGCAGTCGTCGGTCATGCGCTGCTTCATGGGGCAGGCGGGGGTGGTGAGGACGAGGTCAAACGACACTTTGTTGCCGTCGATGGCTATGTTCTCTATCATGCCCAGTTCGGTGAGGCTGCGCCCCAAGTCGGGGTCGTTGACATGGCTCAGGGCCATTTCTATCATTGTGGTTGTTATCATGTTTTTGTTTGTAGTTGTTGGATGATTCAGGTGGTTGTTGTTGCGTTTCGTGTGTTTTCGCTGCGGGCCCGCGCGCGTCGGGCCATGAGGTGGGCTGTGACTATTCCTCTGCGGGTTCCGGGGTCTGGTCGTCTGCCGGGGGTGTCCACTCCTGCTGGAGCAGCTGCTCGATCTTGCTTTCCAGTTCGGCTCCGCGCAGGTTGCGCCCCACCACTTTGCCATAGCGGTCCACCAGCACGGTGTTGGGCACAGACATGACGCCGTAGGTTTTTCCGCCCGTGGAGGTCCAGCCGTTCAGGTCGCTCACGTGGTTTGGCCAGCTCAGGTTGTCGTCTTTGATAGCTTTCAGCCAGGCGTCTTTCGTCTTGTCAAGCGAGACGCTGTAGATTTCAAATCCTTGGTCGTGGTATTTCTCATACAGCCGCACCACGTTGGGGTTTTCGCGGCGGCAGGGGCCGCACCACGATGCCCAGAAGTCTATCAGCACCACGTTGCCGCGCAGTGAGGAGAGGCGACGCTCGTTGCCTTCGGGGTCTTTCATGGCTATTTCGGGGGCTTCCATGCCGGGATAGACCACGCCCTGCAACCGCTCGTCCACATGTTTTACGTAGGGGTCTTCGGGATATTTCGGCATCAGGTCGTTGCGTATTTTGGCGTAGAGCGACACGTAGTTGTCGAAATTTTTCTCAAAAAAGGTGACAAGGAAGGCGCTCATCAGGATGTCCGAGTTAGAGGCCAACAGCCGCGAGGCTCTGTCGGGCAGCTGGGCCTGCTGCTCCGGGGTCATGGCAGCCAGCAGCAGGTCGTTGAACTGACGGTACAGCTCCACGTTGCGCGACCCCTTGCACGACTGGATGCTGAACGCATGGCGGTCGGCAAAATAGACCAGATTGACTTTGACTTTGTCCTTTGGTTCGAGCAGTATGTGGCATAGGCCGCTGCCCCGTTCGGTGGTCTGCAGCACATAGTAGGTTGGCACTTTGTGCTGCAATTTCACTTTAAACTCACCTTTCTTGTCTAACCGCAGCGTGTCGACAGGCTGCAGCCGGTCTTTGACAATCTGGCTGACGACGAGGCGCGCCCCGTCGGGTACACCCCGCAGCGCACCGCTCAATGTGGAGGTCTGGGCGTAGGCGGCGGCACACATTCCCGCCGCCATTGCGATGATAAGGACTATACGTTTCATAATGCTATCACGTTTTATTTTATTACTTTCTGCAATTCATTGTCGGAGTGAACAGCCACACTGTAATAGGCATTGTCGCCAAACATCGACGACGCCATCAGCGACTTGTATCGGTTGCGGATGTGGCGCCCATACTTCGTCAGGCTGCCCCCGTTGGGCTGGATGCCTTTCGCCTTGGCGGTGTTCAGTATACAGTTCCACGTCTGCGTGTCCACCTCGTAGGAGGCCACAAACCGCTCGGCAGTAGGGTACTTCGCAATCAGCTCGGCATAATGGTCATGCAGCTGGTGGTGCAACACTTCCTCCAGCACCCGCTCATCCACCAGGCGGTTGTAGTAAGCCCAGTTGGTGTCCAGCACATAGGGCAGTGTCACATCAGGCTGTATGCCGCCTCCGCCATACACTTTGCGCCCTTTCTTGGTGAGGAACCACTGCGACGTGTCGGCCGTGGCGTTGAAAAGCGAGTCGGGCGACGTATAGTTGGAGAAAATCCGATTCAAATAATCCATATAGTAGGCATCGCTGCCTTTGTCATAGGGGCGTTGGATGCAGCGTCCGGAGGGCGAATAGTAGCGGGCGATAGTCAGCAGCACCGCATCGCCTTCAGGCAGGTCGAACTGGCGCTGCACCAGTCCCTTGCCAAAGCTGCACCGCCCGGCAATCAAGCCGCGGTCGTTGTCCTGTATGGCTCCGGACACCACCTCGCTGGCACTGGCCGAGAACTCGTTGATCAATATCGTCAGCCGCCCTTGCTCATACAGGCCGCCCTCGGTGGCATAGTTGTTACGGCGGCGGCTGTGTGCTCCTTGTGTATACACTATCAAATCCCCGGCGGGCAGCAGCTCGTCGGCCATCTTGACAGCCGCCTCCAGCGATCCGCCTCCGTTGCCGCGCAAATCCAGCACCAGATGCTTCATCCCTTCGTTGTTGAGCTGCAGAAGGGCGTTGTGGAATTCCGATGCCGTAGTCTCCGCAAAGCGTGCCACGCGGATATAGCCCGTCCGCTTGTCAATCATCAGTGCCGCCAGCACCGACGCATGGTGTATCACATCGCGCTGCACTCTCACCTTGACAGGTTTCTTGCACCCCTTGCGGTCCAGAGTGAGAGTCACCGTGCTGTGGCGGGGGCCGCGAATCAGGTCGACCACTGAAGAGAGGCCTCCCTCACGCCTCACGTCAGCCACCTTTGCCGTGTCCACCATCAGCAGCACATCGCCCGGCGCCATGCCCGCACGGCCTGCAGGGCTGTCCGGCTTCACATTCGAGACATAAACCGTGTCGTTAATCTCTACCAATATCACCCCAATGCCGTCAAAACGGCCCTGCATCATCTCCACCTCCATGTCGAAATCCTTTGGGGCCAGATAGGTGCTGTGGGGGTCGAGCGACGAAAGCAGATTCTGCGCCGCCATCATCGACAGCGAGTCGGGGTCGACAGTGTCGACATAACAATAGCCTATAATCTCCATCAGCGCGTCCAAGCGCTCGTTGTGAGAGGTACTGAAGAGGCTCTCGGCACGGTCGTCCACGCTGTGAGGTGCCAGCAGCACGCCCGACAGCACACCCAATGCCGCAGCCAGCAGAACCACGCCAATCGAGAAAGTGTATTTCTTCTTCTCAGTCATATCAGTTGTCCATAACGGACGAGTCAATTATTTATTGCCCCCGCCTGCACATGAGTGCCACGGCAAAGACGTTGCAGAGCTCTCTGCACAATCTCGTCGTGGTCGAAAGCCAATGGGGGCAAGCCCTCCAGCGGAAACCACCGTGCCTCGCGGGCGTCGTCGCCCCCGGCCACAGGCATCTCCCCCACCTCGGCCATGAAGGCCACCGTCACCGTGCGTCCGCGCGGGTCGCGGTCCACCCGGCTGAAACTGCCCACCTCCTCCATCGGCGCGGACAGGCTGCAACCCGTCTCTTCACGCAGCTCGCGGCGGGCGCAGCACTCCAAGGTCTCATCCATCTCCATAAAACCGCCCGGCAGGGCCCACATGCCCTTGTATGGCTCGCCACCCCGGCGCACCAGCAGCAACGAGTGCCTCACTCCCCCGCGGGTGCCGAACACCACACAGTCGGCTGTCAACATAGGCCTCGGGTAACGGTAAGTATATCCATTCTCCATGACAGATACCGATTGTCGGGCGGCGGCAAGAGAGGGACTCCCCTGCCCGCCGCCGTTGCACAACATCTATTAATTCAACTCATAAGTGGCGCCGTCCTTACCGTCCTTCACCGTCACGCCCAGCGCCGAGAGGTCGTCGCGTATGCGGTCGCTCGTGGCCCAGTCTTTGTTGGCCTTGGCGGTGGCGCGGGCATCAAGAATCATCTTCATCAGTCCGTCGACCAATGCCGTGTTGTCCGTGGCCGACTCGTCACGCAAGCCCATCACCTCGAACACAAAGGTGTCCATCACCCCCTTCAGCTCGTCAATGTCGGCCTGGGTCAGTGTGGCTTTGCGGTCGTTTACGGTGTTGATTACCTTGGCCATGTCAAACAGATGGCTGATGACGATGGGGGTGTTCAAATCGTCGTTCATGGCGTCGTAGCAGAGCTGCCTGTAGCCGCTCACATCCACACTGCTGCTCTTCGACGGCTGCAGCCGTCCCAAAGTCTTGTAGGCCTGCATCAGGCGGGTGTAGCCCTTCTCGGCCGCCACCAAAGCCTCGTTGCTGAAGTCCACCGTGCTGCGGTAATGAGCCTGGAGGATGAAGAAGCGGATAGTCATCGGGGCATAGGCCTGCGTCAGCAGCTTGTGCTTCCCGGTGAAGAACTCCTCAAGGGTGATGAAGTTGCCGAGCGACTTGCCCATCTTCTGTCCGTTGATGGTAATCATATTGTTGTGCATCCAGTAGCGGCAAGGGCCGTGGCCGCACACCGAGGTCTGCTGCGCAATCTCGCTCTCGTGGTGGGGGAACATCAAGTCCATGCCTCCGCCGTGAATATCGAAGGTCTCGCCCAGATACTTGGTGCCCATGGCGGTGCACTCCGTGTGCCAGCCGGGGAAGCCCACGCTCCAGGGCGAGTTCCAGCGCATGATGTGCTCAGGCTGCGCCTTCTTCCAGAGGGCGAAATCGCCGCTGAAGCGTTTCTCCTCCTGGCCGTCAAGCTCGCGGGTGGTGGAAAGCATCTCCTCAATCACCCGGCCGCTCAGCCGTCCGTAGCTCTTGAAATCCTCGTGATACTTGCGCACATCGAAATAGACGCTCCCGTTGCTGACATAGGCATAGCCGGCGTCAAGGATGCGCTGCACCAACTCAATCTGCTCCATCACATGGCCCGAAGCCAGCGGCTCGATGCTGGGGCGCAGCACATTGAGCGCGTCCATGGCCGCATGGTAGCGGTTGGTGTAGTATTGCGCCACCTCCATGGGTTCCAGCTGCTCCAGCCGGGCCTTCTTGGCAATCTTGTCCTCGCCCTCATCGGCGTCGTGCTCCAGATGGCCCACATCGGTTATGTTGCGCACATAACGCACCTTGTAGCCCAGGTGCATCAAATAGCGATACAGCACATCAAACGTAATGGCCGGGCGGGCATGGCCCAAGTGGCCATCGCCATAAACCGTCGGACCGCAGACATACATGCCCACATGGTCGGGGGTGACGGGTTTGAAGAGTTCTTTCTGGTGCGAAAGAGTATTGTAAATCAACAACTGTTGCATATATCAGTAATATATTTTGTTTTGCAAAGATACAAATAATTCGCGATTCGGGCGGCGGTCATCGGCATTTTTGTGGCCGAGGGTGGCACATTCCGTCCGCAAGCACGCCAGGCACGCCCCGCAGCCCCTGAAGGCTGCCCGGACCTCAATCGGCATACTCATAGTAATAGACCGTCCGCTCAGTGATGCGGTACTCCTCCTCGACCGATCCATAGACCCTCGTCCAATGCTTCTCGACAGGCCAGTCGTCGCTATAGGAGTAGGAGTAGTTCTCCTCAAACTGCTCCTCCATCACCTGCCCCTGCTCATGCAGGGTAAGGGTGGATACAGCCTTGGTGATGTTATTGCTGTTGGCAAACACAATGTCCCCTCCGCCATATAAGCCGCCCAGTGTGTAGACAAAGTGGCGCAGAGGGTTAGTCTTGTTGTCGTAGGTATAGTCCACCCGCGTCATGCCGAGGTCACTCTCCACCTCCACACGGCTCACATTGTTGCCCCTCCACGAAAGTTTCATCAAATCCGTCTGCACCAGCTTGCCTTGCGCGGCCGAACCCGCAGCCCGCTCCACCGCAGCCCGGGGCATGCCCACGGCCTGTTGCATATAGTCCAGCAGACGGCTTTTCAGCGGGCCGCCGGCGGCGGCCTTGCCCCGGCCAGTGGTGAGTATGTCCAACTGCGACAGTCTGCTGCCGTCATAGTGGAAATGGATTGTCACGTAGGGCGACTCGTCCGAGTAGCGCTTGTCGTACAGTTCCGTTTTGTTCAACTTGCTGCCTGAGTAGGCGAAAGTGATGCGCTCGTTGGCGGTTTCGATTTTGGACACTCGGCCCTGGTTGTAGGTGAAGAAGGCCGACCGCTCGGTGCCGCCGGCCGACTCGCCTTTGCTGAAGACGATGTTGTCCAGCTGGTCGTCCTGCCACACCCACGTCTCGGCCAGTGCCTTGGGGGTCGACGACTGGTCGGCGGTGTCCCACACTCCCGTGGCGGGGTCGTAGTACTCCGTCACCGTCTGCGACGACTGGTAGACCTTCGCAATCTTACGGCTGGGGCTGTAGGCGCCTTCCTTTTCTGAACAGGCTGCTACCAGGCAGAGAACACCGAGAGCCATAGCGCAAAAAATATTGGTTCTCATATTGATTGACTTTGTTACACGGAGTCCGCATTGCCGTTGGGGGGCTTCAGCCGGTGGACTCCTTCTGGCCGGCAGTAACCCCAAAACCGATTTATAACGTATGGCCCGGATTTTTATTTCAACCCACCCGAAAAAAAATCGCTCGCGGCCCGCGCCGCTCTCACTTCGCTCGGCCGACCCCATTCCCGCCCTCCGGCGAACCTATTTCGACCTATGGGCAGGACGAAATAGGGTTTAAATGTGATGGAAATGTCATGGAACGATTGGACTTGGAGCGAAGGCCGAACCCGGGGCCAACATTCGCGAAATTACCGCAACGCGCAGCTGGACACTGCGGCGGCCAGGGGGAAGACGGGGCAAAAGGGACTGCCAAAGGCGCGGAGGGTGAATTGGGTTTGATTATATAGACGCAAAAGAGGGCTGTTTCTTACAGCCGGGAGTGTTAAAAAAACATAATCGCCAGAGCCCCGGCAGCTGGTGGCGGCGATGGGTGAAAAGCCTCCGCCCCGGCCCGGGCCTCTGCCACCCCGGCGGCGGATGCCGGATGGCAGGGCCGTGGGGGTGGCGGGGCGGGGGCCGGGGCGGAGGCGGCCGCCGGGCAATGGCGGATGGGGTGATTATTTGTATTCGAAGTAGCGGGTGGTGGTGGATTGGCTGCGGTGGCCGTCGTCCTCGTCGCCGTCGACTGTGGTGGCGGTCTGGGTCAGGGGCCAGTCGCCGGAGTAGGTGTAGGCGAAGGTTTCCTCATCGGTTTGGGTGCCGAAGATGGGCATGGAGATGGTCATCTCGGATTTGGTGGTGTTGTTTTGGTTGAAGAAGTCGGTGCCTATGTTGTCGGCCACGCCGGTCAGACTGAATGGGAATTTCTGGTAGGGGTTGTGCTTGTTGTCGAAGGTGAACTTGCCGTTCATGGTCATGCCCGAAAAGTTGGCAGAGATGGCGGAGACGTTGTCGCCTGTCCAGGTGAGGTTGAAGGTGATGGTCATGTTGGCTTTGGAACCGGCGGCGCGGTCGGCGGCTTTGGCCAGGGCTGCCACGGCGCGGTCGGCATGGCCGACGGTGGGCAGCACGGAACGGAAGAGCACTTTGGTCAGGTTGCGGCCTTTGCCCATGAAGTCCTCCATGTCGCCGGTGATGTTGAGTTTGGTCACGCGGTTGTCGGTGCGCTCAAAAGTGATGGTGGCTATGAGCTGGGTGGTGGCGCTATCCTTTTCGAAGAGTTTGGCCTGTTTGAGTTTTTTGCCGTCGTATTCGAAGGTCATGATTTGGTCCTCGCCTTCGGCGCGAGTCATCTGCTTGCCGTCGTAGGAGAAGTTGATGACATCGGCGATGTCGGACTTGTGGTTGACATTGGCGACTTCGTAGATGGTGAGTTTGGTGAGTTTGTCGCCGTCCCAGGTCCAGTCCTCGGCCGGGGATTTGGGGCAGCTGACGGTGTCGTGATACCAGATGCCGGACTCGGAGTCGCGGTGGCTGTCGATGTTGACGGACGATTCGTAGATGTGGGAGATTTTCTTTGAGGGGTTGTAGACGCCTTCTTTCTCGGAGCAGGAGGCGAAGATGCATGCCACGGCTGCGGCAAGGGTCAGTGCGATGGTTTTCTTCATTGTTGTGGTGTTTGATGTTTGTTGTCCGGGTTCACTGTGTTATTAGTGCGTGTGGGTGGCGGTGGAACCCAATGGCCGCGCGCCACACGGATTTTTCTGCCTATAGAAACGCGGCAGGGAGGGATTTCTTACAGAGGAATGTGTTAAAAAAAACAAACACGGACAGCCCCGGACGGAGGACGGCAGCGGGCACGGTCGGGACGAGGCGTTTTTAACGCCATAGAATACAATGTATTAAAGGATAGGGCGAAGTTTTAACTTTTCGTATTGGAGTTTTCTTTGTATCTTTGAAAATTATTTTGCGACACTGTTCGACTGGAATAAACTAACAAACAAACATATAGATTATATTTATGAAAATATTAGTTCTGAATTGCGGCAGCTCGTCAATCAAATACCAGCTGATTGACATGGCAAACAATGCCGAAGTGATGGCCAAAGGCCTTTTGGAGCGTATCGGATTGGAAATGGGCGAGTTTACTCACAAGTACCACGGCGAGAAACACTATGAACAACTGCCTATCCCCGACCACACGGCAGGCATCAAGATTGTGCTGAAAGCACTGGTGGACCCGAAGATGGGCGTCATCAAGGATTTCAAGGAGATTGGAGCCGTCGGCAACCGCATCGCCCACGGCGGCGAGGCTTTTGACCGCAGTGTCATCGTGACTGACGAGGTGATAGAGACCATCAAGTCGCTCACCCATCTGGCTCCGCTGCACACCCCCGGCAACCTGGCCGGAATCTACGCCATGCGCGAGGTGCTGCCCGGCGTGCCGCAGGTGGCGGTGTTCGACACGGCTTTCCACAGCACGCTGCCCCCCAAGAGCTACCTGTACGGCCTGCCCTACGAGTATTATGAGAAATACGGTGTGCGCCGCTACGGCTTCCACGGCACGAGCCACAAGTTTGTGGCCGAGAAGGCCGCCAAGATGATTGGCAAGGATTGGAAGGAACTGAATATCATCAGCTGCCACCTGGGCAGCGGTGCCTCGATTTGCGCCATTAAGCAGGGCAAGAGCTTTGACACCACGATGGGCATGACTCCGCTGGAGGGCCTCATCATGGGTTCGCGCCCCGGCGATGTGGACCCCGGCGTCATCGAGTTCATCATCAAGAAGGAGATAACCGAGAACGGGAAGGACTGGAAGGACATCACCAAGATTCTCAACAAGCAGAGCGGTCTGGTGGGCATCAGCGGCGGCAAGCAGGACATGCGCGACATCCGCGCGGGCCGCGACGCCGGCGACGAGCGCTGCACTTACGCTTTCGACATGTTTGCCCAGCGCGTGAAACGCTACATCGGAGGCTATATGGCCGAGATGGGCGGCTGCGACCTGCTGCTGTTCACCGGCGGCATCGGCGAGAACGCCTGGTTTATGCGCCGTCCTATCCTGGAGAACATGGAGTGCCTCGGCATCAAGGTGGACTTCTCGAAGAACGACAACGTGATGGGCGAGGACATCGTGCTGAGCACGCCCGACTCGAAAATGGCTGTCGTGGTGGTGACCACCGACGAGGAGTATGTCATTGCCAGCGACACTTACAACCTGGTGAAATAATATTTTTCAGTATGTCGCGAAGGGTTTCCCGCTTCGGTGTGGAAACCCTTTGTACTAATACCTCCAGGTATGGAAACACCCCCAAGTGTGCCCGAACCCGAGAAGATGGACCGGACGAGAGGCCTGTGGAAGAACTTGCTGTATACCTTCCTCGGCACTACCATTTCTATCATTCTCACCTTCGGCACGAGTCAGTTGCTGCAGCTGCACCGACAGGCCCAGGACCGGAAGATGTCGGCCTTGATGGTGATGGGGAATATAGAACGGTTTGCCCGCTCGCTGGACGCCGTGGGCGAGGCTCTGGCATGGCGCGACACGCTGGCCACCATCCTGCTGTCTATACCCATGGACTCGCTCGACGATCCGGCCAACACGGCTTATACCGATAAGGCGTTCCTCGCCACGGCGGCCACGGTGCTGAGCTACGACAAGACGGCGGAGAAGATATTCTCCAACTCGATTGAGACCTGGAAGAACATGGGTAATTTCCAGTTCATCGACAATGTGGGCGAGTGTTTCAGCTCGATGGCTGCGATAGAGACGGACTACGCCGAGTATATCGACCGGCTGAAGGAGGCACAGCTGAGGGTGGTGATGCACCCGGACGACTATCCGGGTGGAAGCCGCCAGACCAAATGTCTGCGCGACGGGGACTTCCGCCAAGCCATAGCCACGCTGCATGTGCGCTCGGGCTATTACCGCTATCTGGCAGCCTATATCAGGTATAAGAACAAAGTCAATATGGAGCTGATAGGCATCGGCGAGGAGGAGGTGATGGCGTTTGTGAACCAAAAGAGAGAGGTGAAGCCCGACGGCCTCCCCGAACCCTACCAACAGGACTACGCAACCCCAAAGGTCGACCCCAACGGCATCGAGGACATAGCGACCTGGGTAGAAAGCCGCCATGTGTGACGGAGAGACGAGGAATCCTCTCAGTAAAAACAATAGCGGCTGGACAAGGCCTCCCCTTGAGGGCAAGGAGGTTGATAATTGTCAACTGCTGGGATTGGCCCGGGGGAGGGACGGAGCAGCGGCTAAGGAAACTTTGCTTCGGGAGAATCCGTGGATAGTGGAGGTGGGATTTGACCCGGACGCGATAAGGTGGTATGAGGTGGTTCATCATCATTAAACTCATCGCGTATCAGGCGGCTGGATGCTGCTGAAGAGGGGGATAGTCTTAGAAAAAAAACTTATAATACGACTTTAATATGGAACAGGAACCTATTTTGAATGAACACAACAAGCAGGAGTATCCGCCGATGCACACGGCTGAGCATATCCTGAACCAGACGATGGTGCGGATGTTTGGATGCCCGCGGTCGAGGAATGCGCATATCGAGCGGAAGAAGAGCAAGTGCGACTATCAGCTGCCCACAGCCCCGACGGCGGAGCAGGTGCAGGAGATTGAGAACCGCGTGAACGAGGTGATCGGGAGGCAGCTGGAGGTGACGGTGGAGTATGCCACACGCGACAAGCTGCCCGAAGGGGTGGACCTGAGCAAGTTGCCTGCCGACGCCTCGGAGACGCTAAGGCTGGTGAGGGTGGGCGACTACGACATCTGCGCCTGCGCGGGCGACCATGTGAAGAACACGCGGGAGATTCCCCGTTTCAAAATCATCAGCCATGATTACAATGACGGCACATGGCGGGTGAGGTTCAGACTGGTGGAAGAATAAGATGGGGAAAAGTGCGGCTAATCCAAAAAAAAGGTGTATTTTTGCCTTGGAATAACAAAATGGCTGTGTGCCAATAAAACTATGTTGAACAGAAGTTTATACTTATGGAGGGTGGCCTGTTCCCTCCTTGTTGCCTTGGTTGTGGCAATGTTGACAGGCTGCAAGAACGAAGTGCCAGAGGCACCTGCCACGGTTGCAGGATTTGCCAGTTTGGAAGACCTGGAGGGTCATTCCGTGGCAGTGATCAACAGCAGCACGAGCGACGTGTTGCTCAGCGACACGCACAATTTCTCAAACCTGGATCTCATCCGTTGCACTACGCCCACAGAACTGTTCAAATTGGTGAAAGATGGGACAGCCGACTGCGCCATCATAGACACGGTGGTGCTGTCCACGCTGGGGATGGCTGACCACGGTATGGCCGTGGACTTCAACCTGCCGGGAGGATTTGATGTGGCCGTTGCCTTCAATATGAAGGATGAGAAGCTGTGCCACAGTTTCAACGACTTTCTGGTGCAGATAAAGTCTGACGGCACGCTGGACGAAATGTTTGCCCGCTGGTGCACGGAGAGGATAGACACGGTGCAGATGCCCGCGATGGCCGAACTGGAGGGGCTGAAGGGTCACCCGATAGAGGTGGCAACACTGAGCGACAATGCTCCTTTCAGCTTTTATAAGGACAACGTGTGGACGGGGCTTGAGGTGGAGATGATGATGCGGTTCAGCATTTTTGTGAAACGGCCGGTGCACTTCAGCGGCTACACGTTCGATGAAGTGATAGACGTGCTTCGCAACCGGAAAGCCGACGCTGCGGCAGCCAATCTGTTCATCACACCTGAGCGGTCGGACCAGGTGCTGTTCTCTCACCCTTACTATCTCTGCAAGACGAGCTGCTTCTCGCCCGCCCGCCACTAACGCTAACGGTTATTACGCTCCCACTCGGCAACCAGCTCGGCTATGAATGAATGGCCGATGCTGTTGGGGTGCATGCCGTCGATAGCATAGCAGTCCTCGAGGTAGTGGTGCCGCAGGAAAGTGGGGTTGATGTCGATGACGGGGAGCTGGTATTGCGCCGCAAGGCTGAGGATTTCTTCATTATATTGTTCGTTCCAATGGCTGAGGGAGCAGGCATCGTTGCCCAGCCAGTGGAGGATGTTGTCGCGGTCAAGATTGCGACTGACAAAGTCGAAATAGCGCTGGGGCAAGAGTGTGGGGAGCGTGAGCAGGACCACCCGCGCGCCCTTGGCAAGGCACTTGCCGATGGCACTATGGTAAAATTCGCGGAACTGCCCAAAGTTGACAGCCGGGAGATGGTCGACATCGGGGTGGGCGGCGATGGCAGCCCAGTCAAACTCGCAATAGTTGCCGCCATATTCGAGGACTACGGTGTCGCCTTCGTGGATGTTCTTAAGCCTGCGGTCGAGCCAGCGGTTGTGACGGCTGCGATGGGTGCCGATGCGGAGAATGAGGGTTTGGGGGGATGCGGGGCTGACAGCGCGGGTGCCGCTACTGCCGACAGCCCGGCGAGTGCCGCTGCTGCCTGAATGGAACATTCTTGTCAGGATGGTGTAGTTCATGGCGTTTGAAATGGTGCTTGTGTTTTACTTATTGTTTTGCCTTGCGGGCGGTGGATTCGGAGGGTGGACGGGGTGCGTCCGACTCGAAATCCGATGCAAAAATACGCAGTATTTGCCATGTGACAAAATAAACGTGACGCCAAGCCCGAAAAGTGACGAAAGGGGGTGTTTTGGGTTGTTTCGGGGATAAAAAGCCCCTTAATTGGTCTTAAAAAATGCATTCGTCCCATGATTTTGGTGCCGAAAATTTGGAACAAACACCCCCGCCACGGGGCTGGGAATTCTTTTTGGGGGGAGAAAAGCCTCCATGACATTCTTGGCAAACAGCACTGCCCCGTCCAGGCAAATTCGGTTCGAAAAAAGACGATATTGAAAAAAAAATGTATCTTTGCATCGTCAAAAAAGGGAGAGCAGGGGAATCTGCCACACACAGGACAACTATGCAAACGGACAAGCCAATGGGTACGATGAGAAAAGTTATTCTAATACTGATACTGCTGTCTGCCCCCACCCTGCTGATGGGGCAGACCGACTATATATATTTGAAAGGGGCCGTCAAATGCAAAGGGAAAGGCGTGCCATACGCCTCATTACAACTGAAAGGAACCTCGATAGGGGTATCATGCAATGACGCCGGAGAATACCTGTTCAAGGTACCACAGGCTCATGCAGACGACACTGTGGAGATACGGTCGGTGGGATATACACCGGCAGAGGTGACTGTGGCAGAACTGCGCAAAAAGGGCAATGTGGAGCTAAAGACCAGCGCAGTGACACTGAGGGAAGTGAAGATAAAAACATTCCGTTCTGGAAAGGATTTGCTGCAGGTGGCGCTGTCGAAAGTGGCTGCCAATTACCACAAGGACACGTCCCACTCCACCTTCTACTATCGCGACTGGCGGGCTGTGAACGGGGAATTGTTCTTATTTGACGAAGCCATCATAAGGCTGAGCCGCATAGGCTACTCCAACTTCGACGACAAGAAAATATTCAAATTTGATTATGAGAAGCGCGAACTGGACGACAACTACCGGATGCTGCTGAAGCATCGGCTGCTGGTGTACGACCCCATGCAGCTGATACGGGAAACAGGAAGCCGGATTGGAGTCAGCAAAATGCTGGAATATTCGGACAACGAGCAGTTTTTCGACCCCGTCTACACACCAGAAGCCACCTGGCTGTTGGCCGACCGATGGCTGAAACAGTACAGCTATGCCCCAATCATGGAATTTGAAGACAACGGGGTGAGGTACTACCAGGTGCGGGCAATGAAAGGAAGGTGGAGGATAGAGTACATAATCCGCAGGAGCGACCACGCCATTGTAAAAATCACATCCATATCGACCCCGTCTGCCGCACAGAGAGCACCCAACCAGGAGTGGGTGAACATCATGTACAACCAGATAGTGCATGACGTAGACTCGTCAGTATTCACCTACGAGATAAGGGACGGGCATTACACCCTAACCCGTTACTACAACAACAAAGTGTTCCGCCTGGTGTCTCACCACCGTTTCGAGACGGACAAACAGCAAACCTGGCAGTTCTGCAAGGACTGGGTGCTGACAGACTTCTCGCTGAAGAAACCTACGGATACGGTGAGCGACACCCTTGACATGTATGCACGGCCCTTAGGATGGATGTTTAAGGCCAGTGACTACACTTCCGACTACTGGGGGAAGTATAACAGTATCGCAGTAGACACCCTGCCGCTGCGGCTACTGGACGAAAAGCTGAGAAAAGTTTACCACTATGAAAATAAATAGACTCTTGCTGCTCGGGGTCCTGATGGCCGCAGGGCAGTGCATGGCTCAGGACACACTGTCGACAGACTCTATAATGGTCATGGGGACGGTCGTCAGCCTGCAGACTGACAAGCCTGAACCGTTCTGCAAAATCCAGTTTGTGCAAGGCGGGATGGTGAGGGCATCGACATTGAGCGATATTGAGGGTGTATTCGTTTTAGAGAGCATCCCCGCCGGAGTCTATTCAATCAAAGTTGGGTTGAACGGACTGACAGTCTTCCAGGATAATATAAAGCTGGACACGGACACCGAATTAAGGTTGAAAATAAATAAGGACACCACACGTATTATCTGCCTGCCACCCATCAATGTAAACGTGGCCCGAAGCAGAAATACGCTGGAGCAGATGGGGCTGCTGATTACTTCGCCCAGCGACCCCCGTATATGGAACCTGCGGAGGGACCCCACCTCCTTATCCGGGCCGGCTTCGCAGGGGATAAGCTTCAACCACTCGGCCAATTGAGCCAATCAAAGCCGCCCTCCCCTCCTCCCCTCTTTAGAGGGGTCGGGGGTATGTCTCTTTAGAGGGGTCGGGGGTATGTCTCTTTAGAGGGGCTGGGGTATGCCCGCCACAGGGAACTACAAGAAAAGCTGACCGAAATGCAATTTTTTTGCATGGCCACATACTAAAAGTGAAAAAAACACGTAGAAAAATTTGTTGAATGCAAAATTTTATGTATTTTTGCAACTCGAAAATAATATAAACTAATACGAACACTATCGAGGAAAGACTTATCAGTTCAACAATTTAAACAGCGATAAGAATGATAGACGCATCACTTACGACGCTCCCCGACAACGAGCTGATACAGGGTTATAGAGATGGCAATGCCGCCTGTTTCGATGTACTCCTTGCCCGCTACCAGGCCAAGGTTTATGGCTATATTTTCTCGGTTGTGAAGGACAAGGACGTGGCCGACGATATCTTTCAAGACACTTTCTTCAAAGTAGTGGCCACCATCAACGGCGGTGCCTACAAAGACGAGAACAAGTTTATCCACTGGGTCATGCGCATAGCCCACAACCTCATTGTGGACTACTTCCGCCGCAACAGCAAAATGCCCATCGTCCCCAATCGTCCCGACTACGACATCGTTGATACACTGCAACTGCACGACGACAACGTCGAGCAAAGCATCATGCGCCAACAGACCAGCAGCAACATCCGCAAACTGGTCAAGATGCTGCCTCCCGAACAACGCCGCGTAGTGATTCTCCGCCACTATGGCAAATGCGACTTCAAAGACATCGCCGCCCGCACGGGTGTGAGCATCAACACCGCTTTGGGCCGAATGCGCTATGCCATCATCAACCTGCGCCGACTGGCCGAAGAACACAACATGTTCATCGAGTTGTAAGTGTCCCTTTCCCACCTTGATTTGCCTCCCTGCCGATTGTGTCGGCAAGGGCAAATTCAAGATTAAATGTTAATTAACATTTGGCCGCACAATATTCGTGGCAGTTTTGAGTTACTGGGGTGAACTTTTAAATGATAAAAAAGATAGACACAAACCCATTGTTCAACTTAAACTGGCGCGTATGATGCAGGACTACGAATTCAATTACAGCACAAGTACATCCTCTGGAAATGTAGGCACACCCGTACAACCGTCACCCGAAGTTGTACAAAACATTCTCCAATATGCACGGTGCTTTCAAAACATCCGCATGGGAGATGTGAAAATTAAAGTTTATCTCAATTAGCAAAAGGAAAGCCCGGCATCCGCCGGGCTTTCCTTTTGTCCCTGTCAGCTGTTAAGCCGCTGGAAGTATTTCATCCACAAGGCGGGCAACTCTCCCTTCAAGGCCTGTAGATAGTCGCCATAAGTGCAGGGCAACATCAACTGGCTCGAATAGATTTCCTGCAACTCCTCGTTCTCGCAAGGCACATAAACCCACCATCGGTCGCTCAGTTTGCTTTTATAGAAATCCATGTCGACTTCCGGGTCTTCCATCTTGACGATAAAATGCTTGCAGTTTTCGGGAAACAGCAGGGGGTCATCATGCTTGCGCAGGTAAAAACCTTCAATAAAATACCATATCCCCTGTGCCACCATGTGCGAAGTCTGCCCACGGTTATCCCAACGGGGGTTCACTTCGAAAAGGCCCAAGCAACGGGTCTTATTGCTCATACCGGCAAAGCGCATCATCTGGCAAAACTCTTCGCCGTAGAACCCATGGGGTGAGGGGGCCAGATTGCCAGGGGCATCGCTCTGCCGCACCGAACCCACGTCCACACTGACAAGGTCGGAATTCCTGATCAGCGCCTCGGCACGCGACATATCCTGCTGCACCTCCCCCACCCTGTAGGCATCAAACTTCAGGTCATCCATCAGCTTCACAAAGTCCTGCCCCACAAAATGAGTCTGATAGCCTATGTTGGCATAAAAGAACAGGTAGTTGGGATTCTGCATGATAATCTTCTGCAGCCACGTGCGTGAGGTAAAGTCGTCGTTATGATCTATATCGAAACGCGAGTCGACGGACGCGATATCAATGATGCGGCCCAGGAGTTCAAAGCCTTTGTAAGCCGCAAAAGTTATATCCTGGCTTCCGCCCAGCAGCACGAGGGTACTCCCATGCCGCACCACCTCGGCAACCACCTCGGCCACTGCATAGTAGGTGTCCTCTACTGTCTGGCCCAGGATGATATTTCCTAAATCGACAATTGCCGCATCGGCATGAGGCACCGCCAGTTTGTACAGATAGCGGCGTATCTCATCGGGCGCATCGGCACATCCCGCATTGTTCTCCGCCCCGCGGTCCTCGCCCACACCCAACAGTACCAAACCGTCGTCGGGTATATCGGGACAGCCCTCTTCGGGCGTATGCGATGTGATGCACGAACCGAGCGTTACTGAAAACTCGCTGGGGTAGTAGCCCAGCGAGTTTGGTTGTATGGGTGATAAATAATGAGCTATCGACATATCAGAAAGCTTGGCGGACTACATCGCCGTGGTCGTTGACAATCATCTTGTAGAACCATTTGGGATATTCAGGTTGCATGGGGAAAGCGGCGTTGCCCGTCTCTGTACGCTCAAACTTGCCGTCCTTCTCCTTCTTGATATTGCCATCTATATACTTGACAAGGAGATAATGGTCCAAGTTGTTCCACGACTTCATCATGCGGTCCGCCATGCGGTTGGAGAAATCGTTCAGCTGGTGAGTGAGAGCCTCGTTGTTGTCGGCAAACTGCTTTGCCTTGCCGTCGAATCGGCCCACCTCATTGATAAAGTTAGTCTCCAGCTCGTTCTGCACCTTCTGGAGGTCGACAATCATATCGTTGTAGCGGCTATAGACAAAGTTGGTCACGCGGTTGAACAGCCAGAAAGCGGCCGTCTCGCTGTAAGTCAGCATATCGCCGTTACCCTCGCGGAAGCACTCAGGAATCTTCGTAATACCGCAATACATGGGGCAGTAGACGGTGCTGTAGGTGTCGTCAACACCAAACCACAGGATACCGCCCACCTTGGCAGGGAGCCAACTGCGACACTGTGCCACAAAGCTGAAACCAGTCTGCTGGGTCGAAGTGGCGCGCTCGTGCACATACTTCTGCCCGTCGACCTCAAAGCCCATCGGACGCCAGCGGTAGGGGCAGGCGAAGGGACCGGCACCCATATCCTTGCTCATATCCATGGCCGTGCCTTCATAATGGTCGCGCATCAGGTTCATCACCTCATGCACATCCACCTTATGGGCAGGCTTAATCCAAAGGGGCATACGCTCGGCCTTGGGATCGCCCATGGCATATTTCTCATACTTGCGGGCCTCGGGGTTCACACGGTGGAACATGGCATACACACGGGCGTCGCAGCCACGGATGCCGCTGAACGTGAGGGGAGCGTAAGTGTCGCAGAACGAGAACTCCTCGTCCTTGCCGTTGAACCAGCCGCACGCACGGGCGTAAGTGATTACATCGGCGGAATAGACGCACTCAACCTCCGGCTCATAGATATAATCCATGTGATTGCTGCTGATCACGGTGTGCAGACCTTTGCCTTTGGCTTTCTTGAACTTCTTGCCCTCCAAGGGGAACTGGGTGATGCGGGCCTGGTTGGCATGGCCGCTCACATAACCGTCGGGAATGCGGCGGGCCACCCACACGGCTCCGTCCGTATACTTATACTTCAGCTTCTTGGCAACATCGGCCTTCACAGGGGCTGCACGCTTGCCGATAAGTTCGAGAATCCACACTTCGTTGGGGTCGCAAATCGAGAAGCTCTCGCCCTCGCTGCAATAGCCATAGTCGGCCACCAGCTTGGTCATCCAGTAGATGGCCTCGCGGGCGTTCTTGGCGCGCTGCAGGGTGACATAGATGAGCGAGCCATAGTCAATGCCCTTCACCTCGTCCTTCCAGCACTCCTCGCGGCCACCGTATGTGGTCTCGCCTATCGCCAGCTGGTGCTCGTTCATGTTGCCCACCACACTGTAGGTGTGGGCCACCTGCGGAATCTCGAACAACTTGCAGCCGCTGTCCCAGTCCACCAGCATAAACATCGTGCCGGCAGGATAGTCGGCCGCTTTGCGGTAATACAGCTCGCCATACAGCGTGTGGCTGTCGGCGGCATACGTAATCATCGTGCTGCCATCCTTCGTGGCACCTTTCGTAAACAGGAAATTCGTGCAGGCATCAGCCGTCGGGGCGGCCAACATGCTCAGTGAGAACAGGCCTGCTGCAATAATGGAGTTGAGTTTTCTCATATTACTATATTAATTTGTTGTACTATTCAATATTAATTCTTGATACACACTTAGCGACTGCAAAGATACAAAATATATTTAATCTAAGCAGAAAAAAAACAGTGTAAACGGCACGGATTAAGAACTCCAGCCCTGCTGCCAACACCCGCCAGCAAGACCTTAAATCCTAATCCTTAACCCTTTCCGCAGACTATGACTGATGGGGGTAATGACCCTGTGGCCTATGGCACAACCACCGTCGTATGCGGCGTGTTGGCGCGGAACTCGGGTGCGTAGACGCTGTGCAGCGTGCCGATGCCGGTGCTGTATGTGCCGTTGTGACGCACCCACAGGTCGTACTCCACATAGTAGTGGCCCTCGGCCAAGCGGTCGATGTAGCAGTCGGTGCGGTCGTCGCGCACATCAACATAGTAGCGCAGGCCGTCGTTCCATTGCCAGCCACTGGTGGTGCTGACGGGTTCGAAGGCGGCGGCGCGGTAGTCGCGAAGCACCATGTTGTCCATATCGTGCTGGCAGTCGATGTCGATGTGAATGCGCACGCGGTCGCCCACGCGGAGTGTGCTTCCCTGCGTGAGGAGGGTGAGGCTTCCGTCGGGGTTCACACGGCTCAGGGTCTTGCGGAGCTTGATGCCTGTGCCATTATACTGGATGCTGTCAATGGGTGTGTCGTGGCTGTGGAACACCGCGCCCCAGGCGGGCAAAAGCGAGGTGGATGCGAGCCGGAAGTGGAGCATACATGCCCTGCCGCTGTCGGGGCAGCCCTCCTGTGAGGGGATGGCCTCACCGGTGCGACTCTCGATGCTGATGGTGTCGCCATTCAGGGTAAGCAGGACGCGCTGTTCGTTGGATTTGTCGTCAGTCTGGACTTCGGGGTGCCGCATCAGGGCGCGGAGGGCAGCAGCGGTGGCCATGTCGGTGCGCCAGGCGGTGCCCTGCTTGGAGGTGAGCAGCCACTGCTGTATGCGGCTCACGGCCTCCCAGTCGTGCAACACGTCGGCCATCACGTCCACCATCAGGGCGGCGGTCTCAATGGGGCGCTCATACCAGCCGTAGCCGCTTCTGTTGCCCGGCCAGTACATGCCCTTATTGTCTTCCGTGCGGGCGGAGCCTTTGATGCGGTTGGCAAGGCGGCGGGCATCGGCGGTGTCGCCCATGTGCAGCATCAGCAGAGCCAGCTGCCCTTGGGTGTGGAGGTTGGTGTAGTCTTTGCCACGCATCTTGCACATGCGGTAGCAGAAGCGGTAGGCCTCCTGCGTGGCGCTGTCGCACTGGTCGAGGGGCTTGGCATCGAGGAACAGGCTGCGGGTGTAGAGCAGCGAAAGGCAGTCGTCGAACCACGGGAGGGAGCTGGTGTTCATCTTTTTGTCTGTGTCCACAAGGAGCTTGTCGAGATAGGCTATGGCTTTTTCTCGCTGGCGGTCATAGCGGTCGTAACTGCCCTCGGTGTAGACAAACAGCGGGTAGGTGGCCAGGCGTTGCAATATGGTTTCGGTGACGTAGCGAGTAGCGGTCTTGCCTCCGGGCATCCAGCTCCATCCTCCCGACGCCTGCTGTGCTTGCATCAGGCGGCGCAGGTCGGCCTTGCAGCGTGCCAGGGCCTGCTTCTGCGCGTCGGGCAAGGTGTCGAGCTGCGCGGTGAGGTAGTTGACATAAAGGCTGTTGGCCAGATATATATTGCCCGGCATAAGGAGGCGTTTGAAATGGGGCAGAGCATCTATGACGTATTGCAGGGGGTTGGCAGTAAAGGCGAGGGTGGTGCTGTCGCCCGGAACTGGGGCGGGCAGGGCGATGTCGAAGGTGCGGACTACTTCGGTGCCGTCTGCGCTGCCGGGAACATAAAGGAGATGGCTGGTGGTGATGCGCTCGCGGTTGGAGAGCACAGGCAGTGCGCCCTGCTCGCCATCGGCCCAGCTCGCCGCGCGGGCCATGACCTTATAGGTGGCCGCGTGCCAGTCGGTGGGGACAGCCAGACGCATGGTGGCTATGCCGCTGCTGTGCGGGGCAAGGGTGAAGGAGGTGGCATACTCCTGGTTGGAGCCTCTTTGCGAGCTGTCGGCATTGGCCATCTCGAAGCCCACTATCACCTCTACCGTGCTGTCGGTAAGGTTCGACACCTTGGCGGGAATCACCACCGTGTCGCCCTGCCGCAGGAATCGGGGCATGAGCGGTTGCACCATCAGCTCGCGCTGCGAGTAGATAGTGCGGCTTATGGTGCCTGTCTGGAAGCGGTCGCTCCAGGCAAAGCCCCTCAGCTGCCACTGGGTGAGGGCATCGGGCAGGGTGAACTGGACGCTTACGCGGCCCTCCTTGTCGCTGCGCAGGGCGGGTTCGAAGAAGGCAAGGGTGCTGAGATTTTTGCGCATGGCGGTGGGGTGGTCGCCCGCCATCGTGCCGAAATTAAAGATGGTGGATACCTCGGCAATGGCCTCTTTGGGTACATTTACCCCCGTGCGTTTGCGCATCGTCACCATGCCATCCTCGCCACGGGCATTCCCTACACCAGCCAGTGAGGCCACAAGATCCTCCATGCTGTTGCCCGGCATGTGCGAAATGTCGTCTGAGGAGAGGCGCATGCCGCTCTCGGGTGTTCCAATCTCGATGACGGGAATCTGTGAAGTGCCTATGCGGGGTGATTTTGATTCCAATATTTGTACTTCTTGCAGAGCGGTGGCAGAGGGCCGCAACGGTACGGTCCATGTGGTGATTTGGTCCGACCGAATGACCACCTGATAAGAGCAGCCAGAGTATCCCACCGACGAAAACACGATGTCGTACAGCCCGGCAGGAAGCCCTTTGAAGGAGAAATTCCCGTCCATATCGGCTGTGGTGCCCGCCACCCGATGGCCTTGTTGGCGCGCCACTATGTTGACAAAGGGCACTGGCTCCTGCGTCTTGGCATCCACCACCGTTCCCCGAAACAAGGCAGCCCCATAGCTGTTCAGCAGACGGTCGTAGAATGTCTTCTTGTCCATCAGCGCGAACCCCAACTGCGGCTGGTCCCACTTGGAGATTGACATGATAGAATATTTGTTTGCCATCGTCGACAGTCTGGTTTCCAATATGTCGTCATTTTGCATGTAGGCGTTCTTTGTCCAGGGCCAGAAACCAGCATTGAAGCTGTTGTATTGCTCCAGCGAGCGGTCGTAGAGGCTCAGGCAGAGGTTGGCGGCCACTGCTGCGGAGTCGCCGTCGGCAATGCGGAAGGTCCACCGCTCCTGCGCGCCGGGTTGCAGGCGGTCGCGGAAGGTCTCGGTGCTGATGGTCAGCACCTGATCAGGCCGCACCACGCGGATGACATACCGCTTGGTGAATGAGCGCCCCTCGCGCACGGCCGACAGATGCACCGTGCAGCCGTCTTTCATTTTCTTGGTTATCGGGATGAGGAGGGTGGAGGTGTGGCTGCTGTCTATCACCATCATACCCCGCTGGTAGATTTTGGCGGCATGGCACACGCGATAGTAGAGCGGCTGGTTGCCGTAGGGGCTGCCCAGCTCTATGCGCACCGTGTCGCCCACCTTGCATGTAAGCTGATTATAGTATATCCAGTCGCGGCGGGGTGTGGTGCGCAGCCACACCACCTCGTCGCCCGTCACGCGGCCATTCGTCGCCACGTAGTTGACCAGCGTGTCGTGCCGATTGCCGTCGGGGGTGTGGAACACCACGCGATACAATCCCGAGGGGAGGCCGGGTATGACGATTGTGCGGTCGGCGGTGGTGCCGTCATAGCGTTTCGCCACCACAGGCCACGAATGCCGGTCGCCCTCCTCGCGGCTGAAGGCGCGGTAGGGGAACAACCGATGGAACTCTGCCTTGCTCCCCGTCCATCGCGCCTCGGGGTGTACGATTTGCAGGGTGTCGAGCGTGCGCACCGTGTCCGGCTGGCGCAGCTGGTACAACTCCACCCGCACGTTGCCTTGGAGGGGCTGGTGGTCGAAGTTGTTGTAAACAAAGGTGAGGTGGCTCAAGTCATCATTGGTCGTCATGCAGTACCCGTCGGCATCGCTCACGTGGAACGAGAGGTGCTGCTCGTGCAATTCGCCGTCGGCGTCCATCACCCGCACGTATGCCGTGTAGATATAAGTGGTCTTATGGGTAGCACTGGACGAGTCGGCAGTGTCTTTCTCGGGTGTGAACGTGAACTGGAAGTTGCCCTCGTCGTCCACCGTAAGGCTGTCGCGGTGGGGATAATTGTCAGCCATTGACGACGATGTCAGGGGATTGCGCATCTTCTCGCGGCTCACCTCCCACTTCACCCGTGCCCCCGACATCGGGGCACCGCTGTAGCTGATGGCTGAGCCATAAAGGGTGATGGGCTGCCCAAAACGGCGCGCCGCCGCCTCGCCGCTGTCGCGGGTGGCGGAGAGCGTCACCATGAAGTGTGGCGGCTTATAGGCCTCCACCTTGATAGTCCGGGTGGTGCAGTAGTCCTCATAGGGGGAGCTTTCGTAGCCCGCCGATTGCACCTCGATGCTGTAACGGCCGTTCTCCCCCTCGGCGGGGATGACAAACTGCCCGTGGCAGCGGCCATGCTCGTCGGTAGTGAGCCGCAGGGTATCAATAGCCTTTTCGTATTGTTGGCCGAAGGTGGCTATAAGTTTCACCTGCTTTGCCGGGCGGATGCGGATGTTTTGCTCCTTGCCACGGGTGTGCTTGCGGTATGCCACACAGCTGAAGCGCACCGTGTCGCCCACACGGTACACCGGCCTGTCTGTCATCACGATTTCAAGCCAGCGGGTCTTCTGTTTGTCCCGGAGCCATGTCCGCACTGCACCCCGGCCGCCGTATGTGGTATAGTAAAACTCATACCCGTCCATGTCGACCGAGAGCTGGTTGAAGTCAATCATCCAATATAGGGGCGATGAAGAGGAAAAACTGTAGTGTCCCTCGCGGTCGGTACGGGTGCGATGGCGGCAGGGACGCTCGGTCAGCTCCCTTTCGCCGTGCAGGGTCACGCGATGGTGAACTATCGGCTGTCCCGTAAGGCGGTCCACCACATACCCCGCCGAGGGCCAGAGCTGTGTGCGCCCATGGGTGGCAAGGGTGGTGTAGGTGATAAACGTAGCATCCGACGAGAAGTATTCCGACCCACTCACCCCCTCTCCCCTCTTTAGAGGGGCTGGGGGTATGTCTCTTAAGAGGGGTCGGGGGTATGGCTCTTTAGAGGGGCTGGGGGTATGGCTGTCGGTGCTGTCCCAGTAGGCCAGCAGGACGTAGTTGCCTTGCGGCACGGGCGGCAGCGCCACCAGATACTCATGCCAGTTATGGTCGCCCGAGTCGGGCAATGTCTGCTCCCACTCCTTGACGGGCTTGAGAGTCATCAAGGAGTCGCACTTCTGCTCATCGCTGTAGGAGTAGGGCAGGTCTATCTGCTCAACGATGCGGAAGTGCAGCCGACGGATGTTCCTCGCCTCCACAACTGCCATACGGCTACGGCGCGACGACTCGATGCTGGCAAATTTCAACCGGTACTCCGGCTGGCAGATGCTGTATTTGCGCAGCGTGCGGCAGTTTTTGGCCCCGTAAGTGCCGGGATAGAGATGTTCTGTCTCGAGGCAGAGACGTTCCGCCTCCACCCTTTGGTAGTTCTCATTCTGATACTGCGCGCGCCGCAACCCCAGCAGAGCCTTCATCTCCGGGTTCTCAATGCGGGGCTGGTAGTAAGCCACAAGGCTGTCGAGCCGGGGCAGATAATAGAACAAGTCATACCGTTTAAGGTCGAGCCACAGCATGGCCTCGGCATCGTCCGTATACACCTGCGCCACACGGTGGTGCAACCGCAGCAGGTAGTGAGACTTCGGGCTGGCGGCGCCAGACAGCGACCCGAATGTGGCAAGCGGCGCAATCACCTGTGGCCGCAACGTGTCGGGCAGCTCAATCAAATTAAGATGCATATAATTGTTGTTGAGCAGCGTCTGCACCATCATGCCCAGCAGCGAGCTGTCCAATGGTGGCAACCCCGCCGCCGTGTCGTCCACAAACAGGCGGGCGTAAGGCTCTGCGGAGGCAGTGCGCAGCTGTGCGGCGTATGCCAGCACACTGTCGGCACACCGCAGCAACGTGTCCTCCATGCGTGCCGCATGCCATTGGTATGCTCTCAGGTTGGGGTCGTCCGACGGGTGGCGACGACCTATGCGGTAGTAGTTTTCTGAATAGATTCTGTTATACGTGTCGAACAGCAGGGCATACGCCACCGCGCGGTCCACGCCCCGCAGCTGCCGTGCCAGCAGCCCGTAGCGCAGCAAAGCCGAGTCGGCTGCATGCTCGCTATAGCCCTCGTCGAGCATCGTCAGATAGAAAGCCGCCGTGAGCAGCTCCGTCCCCTCGGCCTGGCGGTAATAACCCTGTGCCAAAGGGTAGGCGGTGGCATACTGAGCCTCGATCATCAGCGAGTCGAGGTGATTCCATTTGTGATGGCTGGCCGGTTGCGCCGTGGCGGCTGCGAGGGCGGCCATAGCCATAAGCAGGAGGACTGTTTTCTTCATTGCCGTGATGTGTCGTTTTGTGGGTGCAAAGTTACAATTTTTTTTCTAATCGAGAGGTCGTTCATGTGGGCAGCATGCCAATGGGTGTGTCAGTGACGTTCCGTCTGGCGCCATTTTTATCATTCCATTAGAGCCAGTCTTCCGTCCAAAAGTGACCGGAACCGCACAAAAAAACAAGGCCGCTGCCCCAGATGGCATGGCTGGATTGCCGCTCCCCGGAGGGCGCACCCTGCGGGCTGCGCCTCTTTCCGGGGGGCGGCAGACGGTTGTCGCCCCCCTTCCCTCACTTTCCCCCACATCCTCTATTCTCGCTCTCACTTCGCTTATTCCGCCTCTGTTCCACAACATTAAAACTTCATTCCGACATCCGGCAGGGGGACAACTGCTGTCCCAACTCTGTCCATCGTCCCGTCATGGGGCGGCCTTGCATCCCCCCGCCCACCTCCGATTTGGGTTCCAGCTGCGGGGACGCACAATATGCGGGGCGATTCGGCGTTATGTTTCCACAACCCAAACAATTTATGGTTATGCGACGGATATTGACTTTGATGGTATTGGTCTTGGCGGCATCGGCCGCGGTGGCGCAATACACAGTTGACAACAAGAAGGCGGTGGGCGAGTTTGAGAAAGGGCAGCGCGCCCTGGACAGCAACCCGGCCAAGGCTTTTGAGCATTTCGAGAAGGCCCTGAAGGCCGAGCCGGCTTTTGCCGAGGTGCATCTGACGATGGCGGCCTGGCTGCTGGACCACGACAGTCTGGACCGCGCCGAGGAGCATCTGCGCACCTTTCTGCGCACGGACAAGGGAAAGCACAAGCGGTGGGGCGCCGGGGCGGAGCACGACCTGCAGTGCATCGCTTTCCGCCGCGAGGCGCTGGCCAACCCCGTGCCTTTCGCCCCGCAGAACATGGGGCCGGAGGTGAACAGCCGCGACGACGAGTATCTGCCCACCCTCACGGCCGACGGCCGGACGCTGCTCTTCACCCGCTACAACCGCGACTATATGGAGGAGGATTTCTATTCCTGCCGCTGGACGGGCGAGAAATGGAGCCGCGCGGTGCGCATGGCCGAGCCGCTGAACAGCGCCGAGAACGAGGGCGCGGGCTGCCTGTCGCAGGACGGCCGCATACTGTACTTCACCGCGTGCGGACGACCCGACGGGGCCGGACGGTGCGACCTCTACATCTCCTACCGCAAAGGGAAGGGCTGGAGCCGGCCACAGAATCTGGGACCGGCTGTCAACACTTCGGGCTGGGAGTCGCAGCCTTGCCTGAGTATCGACGGGCAGACGCTCTATTTTGTGAGCGACCGCGCCGGGGGCTTGGGCGGCATGGATATTTGGCGCAGCACCCTGGTGGAGGGCCGCTGGACAAGACCTGTGAACATGGGGCCCGGCATCAACACCAAGGGCGACGAGAAGAGTCCTTTCATCTCATTCGACAACCAGACACTCTATTTTTCGAGCAACGGACATATCGGGATGGGTGGCATGGATCTCTTTGTGTGCCGTCGGACGGGCGACACATCTTGGAGCGAGCCGCAGAATCTGGGCTACCCCATCAATACCCACGGTGACGAGAGTTCGCTGATTGTGAGCCCCGACGGGCGGACGGCTATCTTCAGCAGCGACAAGTTCGGCGGCCAAGGCCAGCTGGACCTCTATTCATTCGCACTGCCCGAACCGGTGAGGCCGGAGCCTGTGGTGTATAAGGAGGAGATTACGGAGGTGGCCCCGGAACTGGCCGTGGGCGAGAGCATCACGTTGAAGAATGTATTCTTCCAGACGGGCAAATACACGCTGCTGGACATCTCGATTGTGGAGCTGGACAAGGTGGTGGAGATGATGGAGCGGCACCCCTCCATGCGCATCGAGCTGGGCGGACACACCGACAATGTGGGCAACGAGGCCTCGAACCAGAAACTGTCCGAACAACGTGCCAAGGCGGTGTACGACTACTTGGTGCAGCACGGGGTGGAGGCTCAGCGGCTGAGCTACAAGGGCTATGGGCAGAGCCAGCCTGTGGCGGACAACGGCACGCCCGAAGGCCGCCGCCAGAACCGGCGGACAGTGTTCACCATCGTGGCCAAATGAGTTCTTGAATGAGTTAACGTGTTAATGTGGGAATGTGTTAGTCTTTTGGCGGCACCAGCACTCCCACATTAACACATTCCTACATTTCCGCATTCCCACATTAACACATTCAAAAAAAATGTGTATCTTTGCAATGATAAATATGGTGTTATAAATTACTCAACAATTTGTAATTCACGATGAAAAGGGTAGTAGTATTGACTGGGGCAGGTATCAGCGCGGAGAGCGGCATCAGCACTTTCCGCGACAGCGACGGGCTGTGGGAGCAGTACCGCGTGGAGGATGTGGCCACGCACGAGGCGTACCTGCGCAACCCCGAGCTGGTGCTGAACTTCTATAACGAGCGTCGCCGGCAGCTGTTTGCAGTGAAACCCAACGAGGGACACCGGCAGCTGGTACGGCTGGAGGAGAAATATGATGTGCATATCATCACGCAGAATATCGACAACCTGCACGAGCAGGCGGGGTCGACCAATGTGCTGCATCTGCACGGCGAGCTGACCAAGGCCCGCAGCGACCGCGACGAGAATCTGATTGTGGAGATAGGCGACCGCGACATACGTCTGGGCGACAAGGCCCCGGACGGAGCGCAGCTGCGACCCCACATTGTGTGGTTTGGCGAGGCGGTGCCGAATATCGAACCCGCCGCCGAACTGTGCGAGCGGGCCGACTATTTCATCGTGGTGGGCACTTCGATGAACGTCTATCCCGCTGCGGGACTGATACATTATGTGCCGCGCTCGACTCCCTGCTATCTGGTAGACCCCAAGGCGGTACCCATCTCACGCCCCATCACCATCATCCAGGAGAAGGCCGGCACGGGGGTGAAAAAGGTAGTGGACGAGTTAATGGCGAAATGAATTATCCATCTTTAATCACAATAGCAAAATGAAGAAAATTGTATCATTTGCACTGCTGATGTGCAGTTTGTTCCTGGCCAATGTGCAGGGTCAGGTCGGTTTTATCTACAACGGTACCACTTATCAGGATGGCGACTCGATGTGCGTGTACATCAATGCTGACGCACATGCCGTGACGGGTGTGGCCATGAAGAATCTGGGCAGCGGTGTGCTGCAGAATCTGGTGGTGACGGTTACCCCCGTCGAGGAGTCGGGCATCGAGGCTTGGGGTGTGTGCTGCGGCGGCGCATGTGTGCCCGCCCTCACCAGCACGGCTTTTACGATGACTCCCGGCCAACAGGACGATGCCTTCTCGATTGACATCTCGCTGGACAACAGCGTGGCCAACGCCTATGGTGTGTACAGCATCAATGTGAGCAACGGCATGGTGAACTGCACCGTGAAGATGCGCGTGCAGGTGGGCACCGCCGGCATTGCCGAAGCCAAAGAGCAGGTGGCAATGGTGGCTTTCCCCAACCCCGCACAGGGAGCTGTGAGCATCAGCTATGAACTGAACCAGCCCGCCACACTGGCCATCGTCGACATGCAGGGCCGCACGGTGAAGGAAGTGAAGGTGAACGGCAACGGCACCGCCGTGGTCGACAACCTGCCCGCCGGCATCTATGCCTACGGCATATTGGGCAGCAACAGCATGAAGAAGCTGGTGGTAAAATAGTTAAAAGACAGCATTAAACTGGTCGGATCAACCCGTTTTTTCCGACTCTTTACCCCCCGTTCCACACTCCTTCTGCCAAGATTGAAGGGGTGTGGAATTGATATTCCAGGGGTGTGGATGAGGCGGGGGAATGACTTTATCAGCGAGATTGTTATATGCCATCGGTAAAAGCTCTCTGCCATTGTGGCCACACTATCCGTCTGAAAGGGCGTTACGAGGAGGTGGAAGACCTGCGCGGGCATACCCCCAACCCCTCTAAAGAGGGGAGGTGGGGCGACTTCCTCGAGCTGCACTGTCCCCACTGCGGCAAGACGGTCTATCTGCCCTACACTTGGGCATTTCCGCGGACCTGGGGGCCGTGGGGCACGGTGGCCATCCTGTCGGCTTTTATTCTCGGCAGCGTGGCGCTGATGGTTCTCTTGCAGCAAGCGGGTGCATCGGTAGGGGCGGTGATTTGGATTCCCATTGTGGCACTGGCCTTCTATGTGCAGATTGCCAAGATGGAGTCGGATGGCGTGGAGCGGTTTGAGCACTCCAAACACAAAGCCCCCACGCCGCGTCTCACCCCCGAAGTGGCAGCCACGTGGGGCGACATTGACCTGCTGGCATGGTACAACATCGAGGAGCCGGAGGACATCACCAATCTCTGCGAGCGGGTGATATACTACGCCACAGTCCTCCACTATGAGACATACCCCCCGACCCCTCTAAAGAGGGGAGGGCCACGCTACATAGAGTGGTTCTACTACTATGAGAGCAACTACAATCCCCATAGCGACGACGGCATCGACCTGTACAGCAGCTTGATGGCCGTGGGGGCAACACGGCATGCGGCCATTGTGGAGGAAGCCCGAGAGATATACCTGCAGCACCGGGACGAAGTGGAGCGGTGTGTGAAGAGTGCCACTCAGGACGGATACCAGCTGTTGCTGTCGCTGGACTTGTTCGAGGCGCAGGACGACGCGCTGGCGCTGGCCTACCGCAGCGAGCCTCTCGTGCCTTTGGTGGCGCAGTATATTCGGAAGCATATAGCAGAATTGGAGAGCGGTGGCAAGACCCCGGATTGAGGGTCGTGTGCATCGTCGTATCATCAAACAGCCTAACAGAAACTATCATGACAGATGAATACATCAAGCTCGGACGAGAGGAGCTGAATGAAGGAAACCCGGAGGGGGCTATCGCCCACTTCGAGGCGGCCTACGCGCTGCAGCCGGACAACCCCGAGGTGCTGTTTTATCTGGGGATTGCCCACAGCGAAGCGGGGCAGGACGATAAGGCTGTGGAGTATTACCGGCGGTTGCTGCATTTCGATGCGGAGAATGCCGATGCATGGCTGAATATGGCCAACAGCTACGACCGGCTGGGCAGATACGAACAGGCCGAGGAGGCCTACGCCACAGCCTCCAACCTCGACCCCGAGAAAGAGGAGGTGTTTCTGGAATGGGGCATCTGCTACTATAATCAAGGACGCTTCGAGGCAGCCCTGGCGTGCACCGAGCAGGCGTTGATTATCAACCCCGGGAGCGTACAGGCACTTTGGGAACAGAGCGACACGCTGGTGAGGATGGCGAAGCTCGACGAGGCGGCACAGGTGCTGGAGGAGTTGGTCCACCGGCTGCCTGGCGACTGGCGGGCTTTGTATAACTTGGCGCGATGCTACGAGATGATGGATTGTTACGACAAGGTGAGACCCATCGCCGAGGAGTTGACACGCCTCCGCCCGGAGAATGAAGACGGATATGAGCTGTTGGGCAATGCCTTGGTGGATACGGGAAAACTGGAGGAGGCCTTGGAGCAATACAGCCGTGCGCTGGAGCTTTGCCCCACCTACTGGTCGGTATGGGCCAACAAGGGCTATGTCCTGTTGTTGCTGGAGCGTTTCGACGAAGCCCTGCCGTGCTGCGAGCAGGCCACCAGCCATGTGGACGACAATGCCGCATATTGGTATTGGAATTGCCAAGGGGTGGCGCTGCACCGCCTGCAACGCGACGACGAAGCCCTGGCCTGCTATCAGCGGGCTTTGGAGCTGAATCCCGACTACCATCTTGCCCTCAGCAATATGGCCGACGTGTATATGGGGCGCCGGGTATACGACATGGCCGAGGAACGGTATCTGAAAGCCTACGAAATCAATGGAAACCGGGAGTGCCTCTCGTCCGCCACGCAGTGTATGTACCTCACCCAGCGGTACAAGGAGATGGTGCAACCCCTCCTTGCCTTGCTGCCTTTTGCCAAGGAGGACGGGCGGCCGGTGGCCTACCTGCTGGGGGTGGCTTATAAGAATTTGCAGGAGTATGATGAGGCCATGCGGTGTTTCACGCTGCAATTAGAGACCTTCCCGGAAGGGCCCTATGTGGATGCCTGTTGGTTCAATATCGCCCTTTGCGAGAAGGATATGGGGCATTGGGAGCAGGCGGAGGATGCCCTGATGAGGGCTATGGAGCTGTTCGACAGCAACGAGGATAAGGCCATGTGCTATTTCTGCCTTGGGGAGATTCACTTCATGCAGAAACACTATGAGCAGGCACTTGTATTCTCGGACAAAGCGGTGAGGCTCGACCCCGACATGGATGATTACAGAGCATTGCGGAAAGAGGCCTTGACCCTGTTGAACCGAAGCCGGAGGAAGAAGCGATGACAATGAGGAAAGGCTATCTCAGCTATGCCGACTATTGCCGAAAACGTTTCGGCAGCACCGTGCAGAAGATTGCCGTGGACGGGGGCTTCTCTTGTCCCAACCGCGACGGCACGATAGGCCACGGGGGCTGCGCGTTCTGCAACGGCGAGGCTTTCGTGCCAGCATATTGCCGCACGGCGGGCAGCATCACCAGACAGATAGACGAGGGCTTACGCTTCCATGAGCGGCGGCGTCGCAAGGCATCACTGTACTTTGTCTATTTCCAGGCATACAGCGGCACCTATGCCCCTGTGGAGGTGCTGCGGAGCCGCTACGAGGAGGCATTGTCGCACCCCGCAGTCAGTGGCATGGTGGTGAGCACCCGACCCGACTGTGTGGACGAACCCACATTGGACCTTCTACGGACTTTCGGCGAGCGGAAATATGTGGCGGTGGAGTACGGCATAGAGAGCTGCTATGACGCGACACTGAGCCGCATCGGCCGGGGTCACGACTTCGAATGCACACGCCAGGCCATCCTCGCCACAGCCCAGCGTGGCATTGCCGTGGGCGGCCATTTGATTCTGGGACTGCCCGGCGAGAGCCGTGAGCAGATGCTGGCCGAGGCCGATACCCTCTCTGCCCTGCCACTCGACACCCTGAAGCTGCACCAGCTGCAACTGCTGAAAGGGTCGGCGCTGGAGCGGCAGTGGCAGGAGAACCCGACGGCTGTGCCGCCACCCTTCGGGCTGGAGGAGTATGTAGAACTGGTGGCCGATTTCCTGAGACGGCTGCGACCCGATATAGCCATCGAGCGGCTGGCTGCGGCGGTACCCCCGCGTTATCTGGCCGACCCGCAGCGCAGCTGGCGCAGCCCCGATGGAAAACATCTGGACCAAAAAGATATAACCCAGCGGGTACAGAACCGGCTCCAGCACTGAACCCGCAACATCAAACACCTCCCCTTCCCCACTCCCGGAACAGACATTCCGGCAACATCAGAAAATAGTTTTTTATTATTTTGAAAAAAAACTGTATCTTTGTGGATTAGATAAATATATAAATAATCGCATAAATCACTGTAATTATGTACACAAAGTTTCAAGAACACCTTCAGAAAGAGCTGGCCGACATCGAAGCCGCCGGTTTGTACAAACACGAACGCATCATTGAGAGCCCCCAGGGCGCTGAAATCATGGTGAAAGGCAAAAAGTGCCTCAACTTCTGCGCCAATAACTACCTCGGCCTTGCCGATAATCCCGAACTGATCAAGGCCGCCAAAGAGGGCATGGACGCCCGCGGCTATGGCATGGCCTCCGTCCGCTTCATCTGCGGCTGCCAGGATCTGCACAAGAAACTGGAACAGAAAATCTCCGAGTTCTTCGGCACCGAGGACACCATCCTCTACGCTGCCTGCTTCGACGCCAATGGTGGTGTGTTCGAGCCCCTGCTGACCGATGAGGACGCTATCATCAGCGATGCCCTCAACCACGCTTCCATCATCGACGGTGTGCGCCTGTGCAAAGCTCAGCGTTACCGCTATGCCAACGCCGACATGGCCGACCTCGAAGAGCAGCTGAAGGCCGCCCAAAAGAACCGTTTCCGCATCATCGTCACCGACGGTGTCTTCTCCATGGACGGCAATGTCTGCCCGTTAGACAAGATCTACGAGTTGGCTCAGAAATACGATGCCATGGTCATGGTGGACGAGAGCCACAGCGCCGGTGTTGTCGGCAAGACCGGTCGCGGCGTGACCGAGCGCTACAACCTGCGTGGCAAGATTGAAATCCTCACCGGCACCCTCGGCAAAGCCTTCGGTGGCGCCATGGGTGGCTTCACCACTGGCCGCAAGGAGATTATCGACATGCTCCGCCAGCGCAGCCGTCCCTACCTCTTCTCCAACAGCATGGCTCCCGGCCTTGTGGCCGCTGGCATCCGCATGTTCGAGATGATGAGCGAGACCAACGAGCTACAGGACAAGCTGCACGAGAATACCGACTACTTCCTGCGCCGCATGAAGGAAGAGGGCTTCGACTGCAAACCCAGCGAGAGCGCCATCTGCGCCGTCATGATCTACGACGCCGCCAAGAGCCAGCAGTACGCCGCCAAGATGCAGGAAGAAGGCATCTTCGTCACCGGTTTCTACTATCCCGTCGTGCCGAAGGGCCAGGCCCGCATCCGCGTCCAGATCAGCGCTGCCCACGAACACGAGCACCTCGACAAGTGCATCGAGGCCTTCAAGAAAGTCCGCAAGGAAATCGAAGGCAAATAGATAATAATAACCATGGGCGTGACATTCAAATAAATGGAAGTCACGCCCCTAAAATAATAGCAATATGCCACGAGACAATAATATTAGCATTGATCCTCAAATCCAATCAGATTACAATCGACTTATGAAAGGATACCATGAAAACTGGAGGCATTCAGAGTGGGAGAAATGCGGTGAAAACTATAAGCAATTCTCCATATACCCACAGTATTATTATACCAAAGAAACCAATTGTATCTCCAATATCATTTAATAATCAGAACACTAATGCCAAATTGGAGTGATATATTAAGCAAAGTTCAGTCTGTGAATGAGGGTCAAGAACTCAACTCCCTTCGTGAGAAGTATCTGAGAGAAATAACCTCAATCACACATCGCAATGTTATTTCTTATTATTCTTGTTGGTTGAAGACACCTGGTGCGCCAAATTCATCTGTAAATGATCAGGACATGAATGCTTTCATGAATGCTGTTCATGGATTAGATACAACGAAAGGGTTAGATTTGATACTTCATACCCCAGGAGGAGACCTTGCAGCAACAGAGAGCCTAATTAATTACCTGCAAACAATATTCAATCATGACATTAGAGCAATCATACCACAAATATCAATGTCCGCAGGTACAATTATTGCATTATCATGCAAAGAAATTATTATGGGGAAACAATCTAGCCTAGGACCGATAGACCCCCAATTAGGAGGTATAGCATGTCAATCAGTGATAGAAGAATTTGAGACCGCAGTAAGGGACATTGCAAATAAACCATCCTCTGCACCGCTATGGCAAGTGATTTATAGCAGATTAAACCCGACTTTCATTACATCTTGTAAAAAGGCCATTCAGTGGTCTGAGCATTTAATGGAAAATTATATTAATGATGTGTACGAAGGTCAGATACCATTAGAGCCAATTAAAGAACTATTTCTGAATAATAAAAACAGTTATTCTCATAGTAGACACATCTCTAAAGAGAGCTGTAAGAGTGTAGGTCTTAAAATAACTGATTTGGAAAGCGACCAGCATTTGCAAGATGCAGTACTGAGTCTTCACCACACTTACATGATAATGTTAGACAAGTATAACATTTCGAAAGTTGTAGAAAATCAGGAAAAAGGGTGTTATATTCAGAATTACGATCCTCAGAAAGTTAATTAACAATCGCAATGCTTTTTCACGAAGGGTGCTGGGACTTGACCCACACCCTTCATTTATTACCACAAAAACCTTGCCATGAAGAGAATCAACATATATCTTATTGTCACCGCCGTGCTGCTTGTCGTCCTCGGCGTTGTGTGTATCTTCAACCCCGGTGCCAGCTTCGCCTCCGCAGCCTGGCTCATGGGATTAGTCATCCTGGTGTCTGGCGTGTCGTCGCTCATCTTCGGACTCCGTGCCCAGGCGTTCCTGCCCAATGCCGGCTCCACCACCCTGCTGGCCGTATTCCAAATCATCGTGGGACTCATGCTGGCCACCAACATCCTGGCCTCCGAAGTAGCCCTCATCGCCGTCTTCTCGATGTGGGTAATGTTTGAAGGCATCTCCCTTGCCGTCCTCTCCATCGACTACCGGAAAAGCCACTACGACCGCTGGTGGCTCATGCTGATACTGGGCGTGTGCAGCATAGTGCTGGGATTCCTCGCCCTGCGCGAACCCGAAACCACCAGCGCATTCCTCGGTGTCCTCATCGGCCTCGGCATCCTGGCCAACGGCATCATCCGCATTGTGGCCTTCTTCGGCCTCCGCCGTATCGAAAAGCGCCTGCGCGACATCAAAGAGAGCGCCACCGCCACCCCCATCGACGACATCAATGGCCCTGACCTAAAAGAGTCATAAGGCCGGTCTCATAGGTACTTGGCAAAGAAAATGCCGCATCCCACTTTTCCCTGTATTGATTTCTGAACACTGTAGTATGTACGCCAAATCGTTATTCCTCATAAGCATTCTGATAGCCACATTGCAGGTGTGTCCGCAGGTAGCTTTTGCCCAAAAGACTGACAGCATCCGCCTGCGCAGCGACAATATCGACCAAGTGTTGCAGGTCATGACCACGGAGGAGAAATGCTCCCTGCTGGTGGGCGCGGCAGATGAGGGTTCTGGAGTCCCAAATGTGGCGGGGTACACCCGTGCCATTCCACGGCTGAACATTCCCCAGACGGTGCTGAGCGACGGCCCGGCGGGACTGCGTCTCAGCCCTACCCGCCCAAGCAGCAGCCAGACTTTCTATTGCACCGGGTTTCCTGTCGGCACGCTGACGGCCTGCTCTTGGGATCCCGCACTGGTCGAGGAAATGACCAAGACGATGGGCAACGAAGTGCGGGAATATGGCGTTGACGTACTCCTTGCCCCTGGCATGAATATCCACCGCAACCCACTTTGTGGCCGCAATTTTGAGTACTTCTCCGAAGACCCACTGCTGTCCGGCCGCATGGCGGCGGCATACGTACGGGGGGTACAATCGCAGGGGGTGGGATGCTCGGTCAAACACTTTGCCGCCAACAACCAAGAGACGAACCGGCTGGAGAACGATTCACGCATTAGCGAACGTGCGCTGCGTGAAATATATCTCAAGAACTTCGAGATAGCCATAAAGGAAGGACGCCCCTGGACCGTGATGTCGTCCTACAACAAGCTCAACGGCGAATACACCCAGCAGAGTCATCGACTGCTCACCACCATCCTACGCAACGAATGGGGTTTCGAGGGTCTGGTGATGACCGACTGGGGGTGCAAGGACAGCACGGTGAAGGCGGTCAAGGCTGGCAACGACTTGCTGATGCCGGGCAACCAACGGGAGCGCGACCGGCTGATGGCAGCTGTTGAGAGTGGCGCACTCTCCCTGACCGAACTGGACCGGGCTGTGCGCCGTGTGTTGGAGTATATTGTGAAAACACCTCGCTATAAGAACTACTCCTATTCCAATCGCCCAGACCTGCAAGCCCATGCACAGATGGCACGCAGGGCTGCTGCCGAGTCCATCGTGCTGCTCCGCAACGAGAACGGGGCCCTGCCCCTGAATGGGAGTGAGCGGGTGGCCCTCTATGGCATCAGCTCGGTGGATTTCTTTGGTGTGGGTACCGGGTCGGGATTTGTCCATACCTCACATGTCGCCAATATGCAGGAGGCGTTAGTGGCGGCGGGATTCACGCTGGACCAGGATTTGGCCGACTACTACCGCCATCTCTATGCCCTACAGCAGGACAAGGAACGGATGGAGGCCTCCGCCATCGACAAGCGCCACCGTCCAGAGCCCGAGGTGACGGTAAGAGCCATTGAACGGCAGTCTCAGGCAAACGATGTGGCGATAATTGTGTTGGGCCGCATTGCCGGCGAGGGGGCTGACCGTGTGTTCCACGACGACTTTCAGCTGACGGCTCCCGAGCGCGAGCTTATCCAGAATGTAAGCTTAGTCTACCATAAGGTCGGCAAACGGGTAGTGGTGGTGCTGAATATAGTGGGCGTAGTCGAAACGGCCTCATGGAAGGACCTCGTCGATGCTATCATACTTCCGTGGACTCCCGGGCAGGAAGGGGCCCATGCCGTTGCCGACATCATCAAGGGCAAGGTGAACCCCTCGGGCAAACTGTCTATGACTTTTCCAGTCAACTATATGGACATCCCATCCGCCGCCAATTTCCCCTACCGGTGGGATATGTCGGGCAAGAAGGGCGAGCGGCGAGGCGTCGACTTCACTCCCTATGAGGAGGACATCTGGGTCGGCTATCGCCATTTTATCACACATGGCGTGGCCGTGTCGTACCCATTTGGCTATGGCCTGAGCTACACCACCTTCGATTATGGGCAGCCCAAGGTAAAAGCTAACAAAGACGGCTTTACAGCCACCATCACCGTAACCAACACAGGAAACGTACCCGGACGTGAAGTAGTGCAACTTTATGTTTCCGCCCCCGCTGGCGGACTGGAGAAGCCTTCGCGAGAGCTGAAGGCCTTTGCCAAGACCAAAACCCTCATGCCGGGTGAGTCCGAAAAGCTGACGCTGACGGTCTCCGCCTACGATTTGGCCTCTTTCAACGAGTCCACCACCGCATGGGAGACGTCCGCTGGCACATACGTGCTGCTGTTCGGAGCCTCATCCACAGACATCCGCCAAACCGCCCACTACAAGGTGAAAAAAGCCGCAACCTGGCCCATCGCAGAATGATGCCGAGCAGGCCGTATTTTGAATGGCGATTTGTTGGCATTTGGATGGAGATTAGTTGACACTTTTTTTGTGGAATACAAACAAAATAGAAAAGAAACAGAATAGACAATGAAAATAATATTGATTTGAGGAGCCAAGACAGCATAGCTTTTCAACATGCTATGATGCCACAACATCTATTTGATGGTGAAAACTATAGTGAGCACTGAAAACCAAACATAAGGGCAATCAGCCTTAAAATTCTTGTTTTCATCACACTATCAAAACAACCTCTTGGCTACTCCTATTCCGCTCAAAAAAGTTGTCATTCTGGAAAAAAAATGTATCTTTGCATTTTAAAATAAAGAATATATAAATATGGCACACTACGGCTTTTCTGGACATGAATCATTTGCTTGTAAGTCGTTATGGCTTAAAAAAGGGTATGATTTTGTTGTACAGAAACGCGATTTCAATGCTCCCGATGCGGTGATTCACCTCGGTGTTGGCAAAAATATGGTCTCCTCCATCCGTTATTGGCTTAAGGTATGTGGCATATATGAGGATAACAGTATTATCGATTTAGGCCATTATCTATTTGACGACCAAGATGGCAAAGACCCCTATCTTGAAGATTTGGCAACACTTTGGCTACTCCACTTCAATCTTGTTTTCGGCTCACAAGCTTCAATCTACCAGATTTTCTTCTGTGAATTCCAGCGAGAGCGAACACACTTCACTAAAGAACAACTCGTTAGCCGCATCAAATACAAACTAATCGACGAAGGTCTGAAAAACTCATACAACGAAAATACGGTAAAGAAAGACATCGATGTCCTCTTCCATACCTATGCACTACCCAGAAAACCCCAATCCAACGAGGATTTCTCAGCATTGTTCATCGATCTGGATTTGCTCCGTATTAGCGATAATAACAAAGAGTACTATTTTAATACCGAGTGCAAACGGAAAATTCCGATGCAAATATTCCTCTATGCATTATCCAAACTCAGGAAGAAAGAAAATGACAATACGCTTCCATACGACGACATACGCCACTATATTGGTATGCCATTTTGTATGACCGACGCAGAAATCATCGATATGCTTAAGCAATTATCTGATAGATACTCTGACTATGTAGCCTATAGCGACGAAGCAGGCATCCGACAAATACAATTTATCAAGGACATTGCATCCGAAACAATCCTAAATGATTACTATGAAGCGAGCATTTAATCTGTCGGCCAATATTGAGAATGGCTTTGTCAAAGGTTCTCACTACATAGTAACCCCCAACGCAAAGAAAGCCATCAGCCATATTGTCAATGGCTTCAAGTCAGGTGTGCATTCGTATACAATCATCGGAACATACGGCACAGGAAAATCAAGTTTCTTGCTGGCATTGGAAGCCGATTTGCTTCGAAAACAGGAGCCACTTTTGTTTGACCCGCGTACTCTTTCTGATGCAACCAACTATGAGATACTGAACATTGTCGGAGACTACAGTGAACTCTTTACCATCCTGCAGCACAAACTGAATAATGTCAGATCTGGAGAAAGCGTTATCGATGCTCTCAATCGCTATTACAAAGAATGTCAAAAACAAGGTAAATTCTTGGTGATTGTCATTGACGAGTTTGGAAAGATTCTAGAACACGCGGCAAAAAACAACCCTGAAAAGGAATTGTATTTCTTACAGCAATTGGCCGAATACGCTAACAATTCTTCTCGTCAGATTCTATTGCTTACCACTCTCCATCAGAATTTCGGTTCTTACGCCAAGAGTTTGAACGAGGAACAGAAAAATGAATGGAAGAAGGTAAAAGGGCGCTTTATGGAGGTCGCATTTGTTGAGCCAGTAGAGCAACTCCTGCACCTTGCTTCTGTCCAATTGCAGGAAGAATCAAAACCGGTAGCCTGCACCAATGCCAAAAACCTTCACCGACTCGCCGTTGAGACAGGTTTTGTGGCAAAAGATTTTGAAGAATCCACAGCCTTACAGCTTTACCCTTTGGATCTTTTCTCTGCCTATGTCATCACCTCCGCCATACAACGCTACGGACAGAATGAGCGTTCCCTTTTCTCGTTCCTTTCCACACGAGGCGAAGACTCTGTTCTTGATTTTTGTCCCGAGGACCGATTAACATACAACCTGGCTAAAGTCTACGATTATATCACATACAATTTTCAATCGACACTTAGCGACGCTAATGCCGACTCTATGTCGTGGGCAACGATACGGAACTCCATTGAGCGTGTGGAAACCAAAAAGTGGGAGTCTGATGAACAATTACTTGTCGCCATCCGTCTTATCAAGGCACTTGGTTTGCTGAATATATTTGGCAATGCTGGCTTCCAGCTTGATATCCAGCAGTTTTCACGCTATGCCAAATGGGCGATGAATATCTCGAAAGCAGATGATGTCATTCGGCGACTTGTCGAAATGAAAATTGTCCGCTATGCAGAATATAAAGAACGTCTTGTTCTGTTTGAAGGCACCGATATCAACCTGGAAGCCGAGTTCCATGAAGCAGGGCTCATCGTACCTCGTCCAATATACTTTGTTGACAGATTAAACCATTTCTTCCACCAACGTATTGCGCCAGTCAAAGCCCACTTCTACCAGAAAGGCACACCCCGTTTCTTCGACTATAAAATACTCGAAACACCTGAGAAGACAACTCCTGAAGGGGATACCGACGGCTACATAGAACTGATTTTTTCAACCAAGAAAAATGCCCTGAAGGAATTGCAAGATTATAGCACTAATACAGACTCTGCAATAGTATTTGCATTTTTTAAAGAGACGGAAAGCTTGGTCAATCACCTGTATAACATAGACAAATACGAGTATTTGTTGGACAAGGTGGTTGTAGAAACTGACAATGTGGCCCGTGGCGAATTCAAGAAGTTATTAGAGTACGAGCAAGACTTGTTGAACAAGGAGCTCAGCGACAGCCTCTTCTCCTACGGAGACAAAGTAATCTGGATTTACAATGGCGAAGAACAGAACATACATTCTCATCGTGATTTCAATAAGCTGCTTTCTCAGGTATGTGATGAAGTCTACTGTAAGACACCCGTGATGAACAACGAATTGTTCAACCGTCACAAACTTAGCGGCAGTATTTCGACGGCCCGTAAAAACTATTTGACAGCGCTTATCGAACACTATGCAGAAGAAGACCTTGGTTTTCCTCAAGACAAGTTCCCGCCAGAAAAGACTATCTACTACTCTTTATTGAAGGACACCAAGCTACACCAAAATGGTGAGTTTTCTGATGCCGACATCAAAAAAGGGTTCAAGCCACTATGGGACGCCTCCGAGGAGTTTTTACAAAGTACCGTCAACAAACCTCGCCGCATTTCCGAACTGATAGGGATACTGACAGACAAGCCCTACAAGGTGAAACAGGGTTTGCTTGACTTCTGGATTCCCACTTATCTGTTTATCCGTAGGCAGGATTTTGCCCTCTATGATGCCACTCGTGGCAGCTTTATTCCAAATGTCAATATGGAATTCTTTGACCTGCTACAGAAACATCCTCGCGACTATCAGGTGAAGAAGTTTGCTATCGACGGAGTTAAACTTAATTTCTTCAATCAATACCGTCGGTATGTCAATCTCGGAGATGAGTTCTCGATATCCACTCAGAGTTTTATTGAGACCATCAAGCCCTTCCTCCACTTCTATGTCCGGCTGAACGACTACACCAAACACACTCGCAAATTCAACCACCGTTCCACGATGCGATTCCGCGATGTACTCGCCAAAGCCAAAGACCCAGAACAAGCCTTCTTCGAAGACCTACCCGATGCTTTGGGTTTCGATCGAGCCAAAATGAAAGACAAACAAACCATCAATGAGTATGGCCAGGTCATCGAGCGCGCCATCCGTGAGCTCCGCACATGCTACACCAACCTGATTGACCGTATCGAAGAACGCCTTGTTGATGAATTTAGGCTTGATTCAGGCGACTACTCAGAATACATCACCGAAATCCGTCAGCGGTTGGCCAATGTGAAGACGCATCTGCTCACCGGCAAACAGAAGGAGTTTTATCACCACGTGATGACCGAATACGACAATCGCACGCAGTGGTATCAGTCTATCTGTTATACCATACTTGACCAGCGCCTCGACACTCTGCGTGATGAGCAAGAAGATAAACTTGTTGACGACCTCATCTATATGTTCCGTGAATGTGAAAAATATTCCGACATATCACGACGGTTGAAAGAGGCCGACAATAGCGACGCTTACTCATTCGATATGGTGACCAATCAAGGCACAAACATCCGCACGCAGACCTATATTCTTCCCGAAAAAGACAAGAAAAAATCTTCCGAACTGGAAGACAAGATAAATCGAATTCTTTCTGGCAACAACAATGTTGATGTATGTACATTACTTTCAATTTTGAACAAGAAAATAAACAAATAAGATGATCAGCGATATTTCAATAAAAAACTTCAAGTCCGTTGTGGATGTTAGCTTACCACTAGGAAGATTCAACCTTCTGATTGGCGCCAATGGTTGTGGTAAATCAAACATCCTCGAAGGCATTGCAATGGGTGCCGCAGCCAGTTCAGACAAATTGGACTATGAGTATTTTGCCAACCGAGGTATTCGTGTTGTCGAACCCCATCTTATGACATCCGCTTTTGATGGCATAGATGACAAGGTCATCACGTTGTCCATAGATAGTGGTGAAAAATATTCTCCTAGTTTCAACATTTCTTATAACCGTAGCGTAAAACCAGCGCGATGGGAGACGGATTCCCAAAACATAAATTCTGTTTTAACGGAAATAAAGAAGCTAATACCAAATGGTCACCCAAAGTCTGGAGATGTGCTTAAGATGATAGCTCAAATTGAAGAATCCAAGGAAAAAATCCAGTATCCTATACGATTGAAACGAACAAAAGACGACCATACTGAATTAATGTCGGTTAATCCTGAAATAAGCCAATTCCTTATATATTCCCTCGAAGAAACCAAACTTCGTCAAGCCGACAACTCTAACCGAACCTACCCATTAGGCCGTCACGGAGAGGGACTCTTCGCTTACCTGAAAGAACTATCCCAACGACCAGATTCCAACACAATTTTCGAGGAGATAAAAGAACACTTGAAAATCCTTGACTGGTTTGACGATCTGGAGGTGCCGACGGGACAACTCTCTATGGAGTTCAACCTTAAACTCAAAGACAGTTACCTGACCGAGACCCTCAACACTTTCGACCAGCGCAGCACCAACGAGGGTTTTCTATACCTGCTGTTCTATCTTACCCTAATCATATCTGACGAGACACCGCGTTTCTTTGCCATTGAAAACATTGATACAGCATTTAATCCCAAGCTCTGCCGTGAGGTAACGCGTCGCCTTATTGAACTGGCCAGAAAACATAACAAACAGATTATTGCCACAACACATAATCCAGCAGTGCTTGATGGCATAAACCTGTACGAAGACGATGTACGCCTACTTGTTGTACGTCGTACCATTGACGGATACACAAAAACCAACCGTGTGACGTTGAAAGGCGAAATGACGATGCCACTCTCCGAAGCTTGGCAAAAAGGGTTCATTGGCGGACTACCTGACAACTTTTAAAACACCTCGTTATGATTACTATAGGTTTGATTTGTGAAGGCACATCTGAAGTAAAGATTTTGACTTATATCATCAATCGATATTTGGGAGACGACGTGGCTATCAACCGCATACAACCATCATTAAGATTGTCCCATGGCATAGAGAAGCAAAACGATGAGGGGGGATGGTTTCAGGTACTCAATCATTGCAACGACAACACCATCACAAATAATATGGCTGCCAACGACTACATAGTCATTCAAATTGACACCGATACCTGTATTCAGAAAAATTACGATGTTGATATCTATGATGAAATGCACAATAAAGTTCCCGACAGTATTCTGTATGACAGAGTTTGTGCCCGCTTGAAGCAAAATATTAGTGATGAAGTATGGAATGCCTATTCCGATAAGATTATATTTGCCATCTGTTTTAATGAAACAGAATGTTGGCTACTCCCACTCTATTATTCAAATGATGCCAAGAAACGTTGTGCTACAACCAACTGCATCTATATTTTAAATCAGCAACTTCAAAAAGATGGCATAGGGATCCCTGAAGAGAAGAAAAATTCACCCGAAGCCATAGCTGTGTATCAAAAAGTTCTGAAAAAAATGAAGAGAAAGGACATCCCTCGCATAGCTCAATACAACTTAGGCTTCCAGAGGTTTATAGAACAATTGAATACAATTAACAAAGGAGCGGGAGAATGAATGTAAGGCACATATTAGGCATATCTGGAGGTAAGGATGGCGCGGCACCATCTATTGGCAATTCGTCAGTGACCTCTCGGCAATCTGTCTGTAGTTTTCCTTCTTTGCCCCTTCTTCGTGGGTTCTTTGTCCTTTATGTATCAAAATGCAAATGATTGAGTAAACAAATGAATACACTTCCTCCATCCAGAACATTGCCAATAGAGCCGTTGACACGTATTTTCAAAAACACGTCAGCCACCTATAAGTTCTACTGGTTTATGGGGATTCTCGACCTGTATGTTAAACGAGATATGACTCGGATGAACATATGGGATATCATGGTTGAGATGACTGTCAACGCTTGGTATCCTGTAATCTATTTCCGACTGTCCTTTGGTAAAAGTGATTCTTTGCGTGATGCAATCATTTCCCTTCAAGAAGTGCACCAGTTACCGATGAACATTAATCTTAACGAACTACGCAAATGGTTACACTCACATAAGAACGACACTCAAGTCAGACAAACACTCGGTTTTATACCCAAGAACGTTCCCTATTGGTTTATGCGTCCGTGGATCGACATCGCTGACACCAAAAAGATAATGCGACGTTCACAATCGTTTGAGAATAAATGTCTTTACAAACTTACAAAAGATGATGATACAATATGGGTTGAGCTGAATCCATGTTGGTTACCATATTTGAAAGAAAACTATGTTATTCTGAAAGACTACGCTTATTGGAATCTTTCCTCTTTTCTTCAAGTACGGAATCCCAATGTGCCAAGTATCATAAACAAGTTGGTGAAAGCAGAAAACCGCCAAGCTCTAACTCGCCAGCGTAACTATTGGGATTTCGTTTTGGAACACAATGACGGGCAGAAGTGCATTTATACAGACAAACCTATAACGGTTGGCAATTACGATCTTGACCATTTTATTCCTTGGAGTTTTGTTTCACATAACCTGTTGTGGAATCTTATTCCTGCTGATGGAAGCGTGAATTCATCAAAGAGCGACCGTCTGCCAGATCTGAACAGCTACTTGTTGAAACTTGCCAGCACACAGCAGAAAGCTGTTCGTATTTGCTTAAGTGAAAACTATCGCGGGCAAGAAATACTTGAGGATTACATATCCCTTGGATGCACTCCACGGGAATTGATACAGATGGACAGCACTACACTCCGCAACTGTTTTGCCCGCACATTCAACCCCTTGAGCCAAATTGCACTAAATATGGGATTTGAACTATGGAGAAACTGACGCACATAGAACCAGATAAAATAAACCATCCGTATTTGACTGCCATCAAACGGACAGACCTATCTGTTCCCACACGTTATCTTTTGGGCAAAGGACTTCTGAAAGGTCGCATCCTCGACTTTGGATGCGGTTTCGGATATGATACGGATGAGTTGCACCGGCAAGGTTTGGATATTGTCGGATACGACTATTATTATCGTCCCGATTATCCCACAGGACGATTTGACACAATCATCTGCAATTATGTTCTTAATGTTCTTGAACCTTATGCACAGGCGGAGGTGTTGATGAATGTCTCGAATTTGCTGAAGCCAACGGGAACGGCCTATTATGCAGTTCGTCGCGACTTGGAGGAAGAAGGCTTCCGGCTTCATGCCATCCATAAGCAGTACACCTATCAATGCAACGTTAAGTTGCCCTATAAGAGTTTGGTGAGTAACAGCTCTTATGAACTTTACCAATACAATCATTTCAATAAACTTCCCCGCATCGAAGGAGAGACCTGTCCGTTCTGTAGGTTGGCTCGTCGGGTGGAAGTGATATGCGAGACGGCTATTTGTGTGGCCTTCTATGATGGTTACCCTGTTTCTCCTGGGCACGCGCTCATCGTTCCCAAACGACATGTTGCCTCTTATTTCGAGCTCACGCACCATGAGCGAGAAGCAATGAACGTGATGTTGCAATATGTCAGGCAGAAAGTAGAAGAGCGTTTCCATCCTGACGGATATAATGTTGGCATCAATGTTGGTGAGGCCGCCGGTCAGTCGGTATTTCATGTTCACATGCACTTGATACCTCGCTACAAAGGCGATGTGCCAAATCCCAAAGGAGGTGTTCGTGGCGTAATACCCGGTAAGCAGAGTTATTCGACGAAGAAAGAGAGTCCGCAAACTGTTCCGTCAGCTTACGTATCTGAAAACAAGATGCGTCAGAAGTATGCCAATCATGGAGCAAAATGGACAGCTAAGAATGACGAACGTCTATGGACACTATTCATCGAAAAGACAACCATCGAAGAATTATCGAAACTCTTCAACCGTAGCAAGAGAGCCATCGAGCTTCGCCTCCGTAAGATTGTGCAAGAAAAAGAACCACTGACCAAGGAAAACTTGAAAGAAGAATACGATAAGGCATTCGGCTCGAAAATAAAATTGTTATAATTGTTGGTCTATGATAAATTACGATTTCCGGAATTTGCTAAGCTCATTCGAATTCGAATGTTTCTCTCGTGACTTGATTAATGCTCACGAGGGTCTTGACTTGGCTAATTTTGCCGAGGGTAGAGACGGTGGCATAGATCTTCGCTTCACGCGAAGCAAAGGGAATACAGTTATCGTACAGGCAAAACGATACAAGGATTACGCGGAACTTAAATCTGAACTAAAGAGGGAGGTCGCAAAGGTGAAAAGTCTTAACCCTCAGCGGTATATGATTACCACTTCGGTTGACCTAACACCAGCCAACAAGCAAGAAATCATCACCCTGTTCAGTCCATATATCAAAAACGAAAACGATATTTGGGCAAAGCAGGATCTGAATAAGCATCTTGCCAAGCACACCGATGTTGAACAGAAATACTACAAGCTATGGCTAGCCAGCACGAATGTGCTTAATAATATTCTAAACAAGAATATTGTCAACTGGACGGGCTTTGAAAAGGAGGAAATTAAAGACACTGTCAGAACCTATGTGATGAACGACAGTTTTAACGATGCACTGACAAAACTGTTAGAGAATCGTTATGTAGTCATTTCGGGTGAACCAGGCATCGGAAAAACTACTTTGGCACGTGTTCTCATAGTACATCTGCTATCCGACAAGTTCACCGACAAAGACAACCCAACAAATTTCGAGGAATTCTACTACACTAATAGTAATATCGACGATTTTGCAAAGGTGATGCAGCAGGGTAAACGCCAAGTGTTTTTCTATGATGATTTCTTGGGGAAAATAACCCTTGAGCAGGGTGAGAAAAACTTTGACAGTCGTATTGTTTCATTCATCAAAGCTTGCCAACGTGAGAAAGATAAACTCTTTATACTTGCCACCCGTGAGTACATCCTTCAGCAGGGCTTGGCTCGTTACAGTTGCTTCCATGAAGGCAAAGGTATTGAAATGTCAAAATGTGTTGTGGATATGGGTAAATACACCCGTTTTGTGAGAGCGCAAATCCTCTACAACCATTTAGTTGCAAACGAGATACCACAGGAATACATAAATGCAATATTGGATGATAAGAACTATTTGAAAATCATCGACCATCCTCATTACAGCCCACGTATCATCGAGACTTTTCTCACTAATGGAACCCATGAACATTGCAAGCCTGAGGAGTACTTCGGAAAGATTAAAGGTTTCTTCGACCATCCCGACAGTGTTTGGCTCGATGCATTCAAACGGCTTTCGTTGATACAGCAGGAAGCTTTGCTGGTGCTGGCTACAATGGAGAGAACAGTAATGTATGACCTTTGGAAAGAGGCTTACATGTATTTTTTCAAGATGGTTCATCATGAGACTAACTATCTGAAAGAGACCGAATGGAATGAGACGGTAAAAGTGTTGCAAAACAATTTTATCAAGATAGGTAACGACCGAGGTAAGTTGCATGTTGATTTTCATAACCCGGGTGTGAATGATGTATTGACACGTTATATTAGTTCTGACAATATCATCAGAAACCTCCTGCTTGAAAACGCTTACTTTATAGAACAAACCTTTGGTGCGATTCGTGAGGATGGTCGAGCCCGTACCAAAGCTGTTCTGCCTGTGGGTCTGATTGATCGTTTCTTTGAAGCGTTCGACAGACTTTGGGATGATTATAGGAGTTGTTACACTGCATTGTACAGCAATTATGGCAATGACAAGTATTATCGACATTCGCCTCAATCAAAAGCAGAGACGTTGTTCACTCTTGTCAATTACGAAGAGTTGTTGAAAACACGGCCTTTTTATGTAGAGCAAAAGATGACACAAGAGATAATGGAAGATGAGGATGCCGATTTTTATAGTCAGTTGGCTTTACTTCAGCGTGTTGACATCTCCAAAACCAGTTTGGATATGGAAGCCCTCTTCAATAGTTACTCAATGAGGCTATTTATTGCTGATGAATGTGTTGACTTTGCCAAAGCTATTGAGAAGGTGTTCCCCAATCATATAGATTATTTACTGTCCAAGGACTTTTGTGGAGTGGCAGCTGAATGCTTGAAACATGATCTTGAAAACGCCAAAGATACCGATTTGGAAGAACTTGATTCCAAAATGAAGGAACTGTGCGGTTTCACACCATGGTTAGAAGACGAAATTATTGTTTCGGATATCAATAATAGGCTCAAGGAGTATTACGACTATATTGATGCACAGGCTGAAGCTTACGAGGAAGAATACCGCCATTGGCCTGATGACTATCCAGACAAAGAAGAAAAGGAAATTGACAATCTTTTTGCCACGATAAAGGAAAGGAATTGATTATTAAAATGGTATTGTGTTTAATCTAAGTTTATAATATGCTTTTTTTATATCGACTTTTATATACGCTGTCTTCTGTGACTTTGCTTCTTCCAATATATGCGTTCAACCGAAAGGTTAATATTGCGCAATGGTTTGCAATAGAGTCGCATCAGACCTTGTATAATTGGATATTCTATATTCTGCTATTGTCCTTGCCTTTCGTTTTGACTTTCTTGTTGATTCTCTTTGCGGACAAGTTACAACATCAACAGTTAACAGATAGCAAAATTAAAACTGTACAATCAGCGGGGGCAGACCAATTCCCTATCGCACTGGGCTACATATTTATCGCATTGAGCATAAACAACAGTTATACCCTTGCGCTAAGTTTCTTGATTTTGTTGTTGGTGTGCTTTTATACGCCCGCTTATTTCAACCTTTGCATGTATGTGTTCCGCTACAAGTATTATTATGTGACAACCAACGATGACATTAGGGTTCTTGTAGCAACCCGTCGCAGAATATTATTGGAGGCCAAACCATCCTATTCTGAATTGAGAAGGATTAACGATTTAACTTATATTGATATAGAACATGAGTAACAGAGTTATAGCTAAGCTTAAGAATCGAGGTCGCTCCGCAGATTCTTTCTGTCAGATATTCAATGATCAAGTGGTCTATGGTGTGCCATCGTTTGACAATAGCATCGAATATGATGATGAGCGTAAATTAGAAGATGATCAATGGTTTTGCATTGATGCTTTCAGTAATAAGGATTATTGCCCAGAGTATTTGAAGAATCCTCTTCAGCCATTATATAGTTCTATTGAGCGAAATGATTACAAAAGAATAGACTATATTTTTGGCACAATGGACAATGAAAATATATTGTGGTTTTTAAATGTCACCCCTGGCCGTTATATTAAAAATCCTCTCATACAGTTACTTAACAATGAACCTAAGCTAATAGAGAATGAAAGTGATGTTTTAGAGTTAGCAAACGAACCAAGTGCATACTTTGACGTACGAAACGATAAATTATACTTTAAGAATCTGTCACTGATTACATCCCTTTTTAAAGGAATTGAAGTATTATTTCGAGAGGCCACCAACGACGAGGTAACTGAATTCTTAGAAAGTGCCATTGTGGATATGGGTGAAGGTTATGAAAGCGATATGATAAAAACTCAAAACAGAAAACGCTTGAAGGCGGCCAAAGAGAAATATGAATCGTTTTCCGATGAGCAGAAATTGTTGCTGGATGAATATTTACATGACTATTGTCCGGAACTTGAAAAAACAGACAATGGTTATAAGGTAAATAATGAGGTGGAAATGACCAAACTTCTCAATGGAATCAATCAGCGATATTATACTACACCTGTTGACAAAGAGAGACGATTGGCGAATTCTGTTTCGGTATTATAGTTTTTTATATCGTATGTGGCTTATCTACTTAACTATAAAAAATGAAAGAGAAGCAAAGGATTTGAGGAATAATATTTTATCCACCAATAGGCAATATTTACGATAGGATTTTGTATGATTTTTTTGTAAATGAGCAAAAAAAATATGGCAAAGCACACACAATGCATCATTGTTATCAAAGATTTTATCACAAAAGGCAAGGTAAGGACTGACGATATCAATCGTTTGACATGCTCCGTCTATCGCATCCAGAAAGCGGCCGGTTTTGATCAGAACAATCTCTCAACAATCAGAACAATGGTAAACAAGATTAAGTAAGATTATGGAAAGACTATATGACCTTTGGGCAAAACGTAACCCTCAGTGGGAAACTAGATACGAGAAAGAACTGCTACGTCAGTTCACCGACTATGGTCGCGGTTCGTCGCAATACCAAGATGCCCGTGGAAAGACTTTTGGTGCCGGATATGAGCTGTATATCATAGCCTTTTTCATCGGACTTTATGCCAACCAGACAAAACCGTTAGTGGAAGATGCATCCAAACGCAAGGGGTTTGGTCAGCCAATCCAATACTGGGGCAACCTCGATTCCAGGACCGGCAGAAAGTCATACCCAGAAATACGTAAACATATATTCGCCGCATTAATTGCAAAGACAGATATAGACTTGATTGCACTCGAGAAAGGAGAACTCGAAGCCAGCGATGTTGTTAGCACTCTGACCGACGCTATGAACGAATATGCCAACTATGGTTTTTACTACCTAGCAGAAAAATTGAAAGACAATCCCAACTCCCTGTATCGCAATTCTGGCTTCCTCGACATCTTCCTCGACTTGACACGAAAGAAACAACCCTAAGACGAAGAACTGGAAGAACTTTAAACAGGAATGCGTAAATGTAGCAATATGTAAAATATAGAATGTGTAAATGTTTGAATGCATTAGTATGTAATTTTGACATTTGAAATAAAAACCTTATCTTTGCATTTCCAAATTGCAGTTTGTTATGGCGGCAGGGATAAAGAAAAAGGCTGTTACAGGCGGAGTGAATTGCAGATCGAAGCGGTTGACCTCAGGGCTTTTGCGCGGACATGGGGAGGGCAGTCGTTTCCGCTCCAGCGCGGGCGTCATCAAGCAATCCCCGACAAGATACAGTACCCAGCCGTCATGAATCATCAAACATGCTGACACGAATTATTTAAACAACTTAATATCTTATACAACATGCGAAAGAAAACACGGGTGATAGCCGCCATCCTTACCCTTTGCGGCGTTCTGGCAACCACCTCCTGCACCAAGGAGGACAACATTCACGTTATTCCCAACACCGGGGGCCTGTCCCTCGACTGCCGCAAGCCCGCCTTCCTGAAACCGGGCGACACCGTGGCCCTCATCTCGCCCTCCTATTTCACTCCTATGGAGAATGTAGAAAAGACTGCCGACGTGCTGCGCGGCTGGGGGTTGGTGCCTGTCATTGGCCCCAACGTAGGCAAGATTGACGCCGGGCGATATGCCGGCACTGTCGAAGAACGCCTCAGCGACCTCCGCTGGGCTTTAGCCGACCCCTCCATCAAAGCCATTATCTGCAACCGGGGTGGCTACGGCACCATCCAGCTCATCGACCACCTGTCGCTGCAAGAGCTCTCCGCCAATCCCAAATGGATAGTGGGCTTCAGCGACATCTCCACCCTGCATGGCCTCTTCACACGTGCCGGAGTGATGAGCATACATGGCACCATGAGCTCCTTCTTGGCCCAAGGCGGCACCGACCTCACAAGCACACTGATGCGCGACCTCCTGTTGGGCAAAGTGCCCCGCTACGAGCTGCCTGCCCATCCTCAAAACATTACCGGCCATGCCTCCGGCATACTGGTGGGGGGCAACATGTGCACCTTCGTACCCAACCTCGGCTCACAGGCCGATGCCACCATGGGCCGCGACATCATCCTCTTCATGGAAGAAGTGGAAGAGTCCATGCACAACATCGACCGCCAGTTCAACATCCTGGCCATGAACGGTGTCCTCTCCCGCTGCCGGGGCGTTATTCTGGGCGAGTTCACCGACTGCGGCACTGAGTTCACCTACGAGAGTGTCGAAGCCATGCTCCGTCCCTACCTGCTCAAATACAACATCCCGCTCCTTTGCGGTTTCCCCGCCGGCCACGATGCCGTCAACCTGCCCTTAGTCATGGGCGCGCCCGTCACCATCGACGTGCGTGAAGATGGAGCCACCCTCCAGTTCAACATCGACGGCCAACAAACCACCGTCAATACCGAAAACATCACGGCTCCCGCCGCCAACATCAGCCGACAGCTGTTCCTCGCCGGCAAACGGGAAGCCGAGTAGCCCCCTGCCGCCTATCCAGCACAAAACGATACACCCCTTGCCACGAAAAGGTCAAGGGGTGTATCGTTTGCCAGACAGTTGCTATAAAGAAAGCCGAGCGGCCTCAGCCCGTGCGGCAGGGGACAAGGGCAGCAGGTAGTAGACCGACATCCCGTCGCGGAAGAACTCCACCGCCCCCCAGCGTTTCCAGTAGCGGTGCGTCTTCAGGTGGTGCATCACGGGGATGAACACAAAGTCATAGCCCTGCAAGTCGTCCCATATCGACATAATCATGTCATAATTCAGCCGCGTGCCGCGGTATGGCTCCGCCACGATGAACGAGAACACGGCCACGTACCGCAGGGCATCCAGGCGAGCCAGCAGTGCGGGCTGCTCGGCAGCCATCTGTGTGGTCTCCTCCTCAATGCGGTAGTCGCTCATGTTCAGCAGCCCAATCGTCTTTCCGTTCTCGTCCACAGCCTTCACGCTCAGCGGCCAGTTGAAATGCAAGTGCGCCACCCAGTCCTCCACCTCTGCGGGGTCGAACCCATATTGGCGGGTCATCCATTCCACCGTCTCGCGGGCATCGGCCGCCGTCATGCGCTGCAAAGTATAGTTCATCTGCATTGTATCACGATATTATTATAAGTCAACAACTCATGGGGGTGGTACGACAGCTTCGACTTGCGCAGCCCCTCCAGTCCCATATCCTCCTCGCGGTTCAGATATACGAACTGCTCCGGCAGGTGGGCTGCAAACTGCTGGTTGATGATGTTGAAAGCCCCGTCGACGTTGCGGTCCGCCTTCTCCACACACACATCGAAAGTGTCATGCGTCACGGGCGAGCCATAGGTAAAGGCAATCATCCGCCCGTCCACATAGATGCATCCGCCACACATGCCCAGCTCGTCCCAGTGCTCAAACACCGTCTCCATGGCCCGCTGCTCGGCGTTGGCGGCGATGTTGTACTCATGGTCGTCCCGGCTGACTTCGCCGCGCCACATCCGCTCCAGTTCCAGACACTCGCCGAACAGCGCCGGCTCCAGCCTCTGGAAATGGAAGTCGGCATGTTCCGACAGAAACTTGTTCACATGGTTGCGCTTGGCCTTAAGGCTCTTGCCTTTCATCTCGGCCAGCTCTTGCCGCAGGTAGATATAGTCATACTGGTTGCGTCGGGGTTTCACCACCGTGCGCTCCGGCCACAGGGCCGCGATGGCGGCGGCCGGCTCGTCCTCCACATTCATCAACAGCATGTGCGATCCCTCCGTGGCCGCGTCGCGGCACATGGCCTCTAACAGCCCGGCCGAAGGCACTCCAGCCGTACACACCATATAGGCACGCCGTCCCTCCATATTGAAACGGAACACCACCGCATCCTCCACGATGCAAATCTCCGTGTTGAACCAAAAACGCCAGCCAATCAGGTTGCCGAAAGTGAAATTGCAGTTCCGTCGGCCTGACGAAAGGGTGACCCGCTGCACAGACTCTTTGTCGGCAGCGGTCAACGTGTGGAACGACAATTCCACGGTGCCACAGTCATTTATCATCAATTGCTTCATATTATTCTGACAACAAAGGTACGAAAAAAATCCTAAACTCTCTTTTTCCTCACTCACCAAACTCCCATTTCAGAATATTTTTGTTTTGTAATGATTATCCGCAGCTACCGACAAAAAGCCTCGGAGAGGCTTAATTTCAATAACACCGTGCAGGCGAAACGCAGTGCGGTGGCTGAAAACCTGCACACTACCGGCGTCTCGGAGAGACGCGACATCGTGCGCATTCCAATTGCGGATAGTCATTTTTTGTATATTTACCTGTTCAAACCGATGTGGCGGCTCCATACAACAGGTCGGCAGTAAGAATGTTGGTATCGGCAGCTTGGAAAACTGTCTCGAGGTGGCACGCCTCATCGGCTGCGCCGTGTTCACCCCCGGCGGCATCGGCGCCCTCGGCCCCAGCGCCCCGCCTTTTTCCGTGCCGCTCCCCACGCTGTTCCCATGCCGTAACGGGCCAAAGCCCATCACCCCTCCCCGACCCACAAACCAACACCTCTGCGCCTCCCCCACATAGGCGCAATCCCAATCCTTCCTTTCGTCTTCTCCACCATTTCCGTTCTCGTTACTTTCAGAATGAGAAACAATATAGAAACTAAACAGAAAGGAAATAGAAACAATATCTAAAAGCTAAAGTGAACTTAGAAACGTGCCGATGCCCGCCAGCAGGGCGAGGAGGAAGGTGCTCATCACCAGCAGGGGCAGCATGGGGTCGAGGGCGCGCCCGTCGCGGTGCCACACGCCGTGCAGGTGCAGCACATAAAGGGGCAGGGCGGCGACGTAGAGCCAGGGGGTCCACCCTTGGGTGGCAAGGAGGGTGTAGGCCGCCATCAGCACCCAGCCGCAGACCACGAGGGCCGTCTGATATACCCGGGCGCGATGGCCGCCCAGCCGCAGGGCCACGGTGGTGCGGGTGGCGGCATCGGTGGGCATGTCGCGGATATTGTTCACATTCAGCACTCCTACGCTGAAGCAGCCTATTGCGGCGGCGGGCAGCACGATGCGCCAGTCGCCCAGCGTGTGGGCACACACGTAGTGGCTTCCCATCACGGCCACAAGGCCGAAGAAGATGAACACAAACAGGTCGCCGAGACCGCGGTAGCCGTATGGGTTGCGCCCCAGAGTGTAACGCACGGCCGCCGCCATGGCCGCCGCCCCCAGCAGGAGCAGCAGCACGGGTTCCACGCCCCAGAGGGTGCCAAACGAAACACCTGTCATGGCCGTGCCGCACAGGGCGCACGCTACGGCCACGGCGACGATGAGCGTCTTCATCTGCCCGACGGTCATCTCGCCGTCTTGGATGGAATAGTGTATGCCTTGCCGCTCGACGGTGTCGGTGCCGTGGAGGGTGTCGCCCAGTTCGTTGCTGAGGTTGGACAGCACCTGCAGCAGGGCCGTGGTGGCCAGCAGCAGCACCGCCGTGCCGACCGACACAGGGTGATGGCTCATGGCGATGGCCATGCCCAGCACTACACCCGACAGCGAGAGGGGAAGGGTGCGCAGGCGCATCGATTTCAAACAAGCTTTTAGTGTCATAATGGTTTGTCGCCTATATACATTCTACAAATTCCGAGACTGAGGGCGCGGTGGCGCACCGCCGCAAAGCCACAGGCCCGCATGGTGGCCATCCACTCTTCCTTGGGAGGGAATGCCAGCACCGAGGCGGGCAGGTAGCTGTAGGCCGACCGCTGGCCGCTGACCATGCCGCCCACCACGGGCAGCACACGGGTGAAATAGAGGTTATAGCACCAGCGGGCCGGCTGCCAGGCGGGCACGGAGAGTTCGAGTATCACCACCCGTCCGCCGGGTTTCAGCACACGGAGCATCTCGGCAAGGGCCCGCTCGCGGTGTTCGAAGTTGCGGATGCCGAACCCGATGGTGACGCGGTCGAACTGAGCATCGCCGAAAGGCATCTCCTCGGCATTGCCCACCAGGGTGCTGATACGGCCTGCCAAGCCGGCTTCGGCCACCTTGCGGCGCATCACCTCCAGCATTCCTTCTGAGAGGTCCAGCCCCGTCACCCGTGTGGCGGGGTGAGTCCGGCGGGCGATGGCCAGACTGTAGTCGCCGGTACCGCAGGCCAAGTCCAGAATTTCCTGCTCCCGACTGCGGTCCACCACCCACCTCAGCGACCGCCGCCGCCAGCTCCGGTCCACTCCGACCGAGAGCAGATGGTTCAGCCTGTCGTAGTTGCGGGCTATTGAATCAAACATCAGCCTGATGCTGTCCGTCTTGCGTGTCTGCATACCGTTGTCATTATCATGTTACCACAGGTCGGGATACAAGCGAGGCAGTCCCCTACCCCGCCCGGCATCCCAGCCATTCAACCACCATAACGCGACACCACAGCCAATTATTGTGCAGCCCCATGCCGCTCCACTTTTTGGGCAGAAAAATCGTGAAAAATCATTATGTCGGATTTATTTCTTATTTTTGTAGATTAATTTGACCGTTTTATGCAGTTTAAAGATATTGAGGGTCAGCAGTTTTTGGCTAACAGGCTGACAGAAATAATCGATTCGGGGCGCATCAGCCATGCCCAATTGTTCCTTGGTCCCACGGCCAGCGGCAGTTTGGCACTGGCTATTGCTTATGCCCAGTATCTTGGCTGCGAGAACCGGCAGCACTATCCTGAAGGCTCGGCTCTGCGGGCCGACAGCTGCGGGGTGTGCCCCAATTGCCGCAAGTATGCCGAGCTGGTCCATCCAGACCTGCACATGGTTTTCCCCACCACCACGACGGCCACAGTGACAAGCAAGCCCTGCGCCGAAGATTTCCAAGAAGAATTCCGCGATTTTATGCAGGAGTGCCGCCAGGTAGGCACCGAGGACGACTGGTATGTGCGGCTGGGGGTGGAGAACAAGCAGGGCATGATACGCGAAAAGGATGCCGACAATATCATCCGCACGCTGGGACTGAAGTCGTATGAGGGAGGGTACAAGGTGCTGGTGGTCTGGATGGCGGAACGCATGAATCTGGCCGCCGCCAACACACTGCTGAAGACGCTGGAAGAGCCCGAGGGGAAGACCCTGCTGCTGCTTGTGGCCGAAAGCCGCGACAGGCTATTGTCCACCATCGTGTCGAGGGTGCAGCAAGTGGTGGTGCCCGACCGGGGGACCGGCCTGTCAGCCGGACGGCGCGAAGAATTCTCGAACCTGTTCGTCTCGTGGATGCGTCTGCTGTTCAAACTGAACATGAAGCCCCTCTCGGACTGGGTGGACCGGATTGCCGCCACCGGACGCGAAACACAGAAACTATTTCTCCAATACGCGATGGAATCGCTGCGGGCCTGCTTCCTGAAAACGGCTGCCGGCATCAAACTGGGCGACGAGCTGGAATTTGGCGACCCCAAGTTCGACCAAGCCTTCCCCGCCATGATCGCCCCCGGCAACATCGCGCAGATGAACGAAGCGCTGAACGAGACCCTGTTTGCCATTGAGCGCAACGCGAGCGCAAAGATTGCCTTCATGCAACTCTCGTTCAAGATGAGCCGTTATTTGAGAATCAAGAAATAATCTTTATAATCAACCCCCGATGCGCAAGCATCGACACAACGAGCGCAAAAGCACAATGAGTAATACAATGGAAGAGAAAAAAACGGAAGAAAAGAAATACAGAGAACAATCGTCTGAGAAAGAAAATTCACGCCCCGCACAGCCCCAGCCGGCCCCCGATGAGGACGACGACGTGGCAACCGCCGAGGACGTGGCCGCCTTTATCCGCGACCGCCGCGACCGCGAAAGGAAGGAAAAACGGGAACGCGGCAAAGACGAGGATGTCGACATCTTCGGCGAGCATCTCGCGCCCGAGAACTCCATCGACCCCTATCTGGAGCCCGACCCCACCCTGCCGTGGGTGAAGTATGAGGAGAGTGTGTTCCTCTCGCGCGGATGCAAGCGCTGCCCAGAGTCGTACGTGCCCATCAGCGAGACCGAGACGCGCAGCTGCAGCAAAGTGACCTCCTGCAACTGGATGCGCGGCATCCGCCAGCCCGGCATCAAGCCTTTCGACTGCGTCGAAGTGCGTTTTAAAAACAACCGCAAAGAATTTTTCCGCCTGCCCGACGGGCTGGATGTTACCGAGGGCGACGTGGTGGCCGTGGAAGGCACCCCGGGCCACGACATCGGCATCGTGAGCCTGACAGGCGAGGTGTGCCGCATCCAAATGAAAAAGCGCCACGTCAACCCCGCCGACGAGAGCATCCGCAAACTGTTCCGCCGCGCCAAGAGTTCTGACCTGGAGCGTTGGGTGGCCAGCCTCAACAACGAGCAGGAAGCCCTGCTCAAAACCCGCCGCATAGCGCAGGAGCTGAACCTGGAGATGAAAGTGAACGATGTAGAATACCAAGGCGACAACGCCAAGGCCATTTTCTACTACACCGCCGACGACCGCGTCGACTTCCGCACGCTCATCAAAGTGCTGGCCGAGGAGTTCCATGTACGCATCGAGATGAAGCAGATTGGTGTGCGACAGGAAGCCGGCAAAGTGGGCGGCCTGGGCACATGCGGGCGCGAACTGTGCTGCAGCACATGGCTCACCAACTTCAAGTCGGTGACCACCAGTGCCGCCAAGACCCAGCAGATACTGCCCAACCCCCAGAAACTGGCCGGGCAGTGCGGCAAACTGAAATGCTGCCTGAACTTTGAGTGCGAAGTCTATGCAGACGCGCTGAAAAAATTCCCGCCCGCCAATACCGCCATCCGTTTCAAGAAAGGGTTGGCCCTGTATAAGAAGACCGATGTGTTCCGCGGCATCATGTGGTATGCCTACGAAGGCGAGAACGACCTCTATGCCATCCCGGCCGAGAGCGTCAAGAAGCTGATAGAAATGAACCGCAACCAGGAATATGCCGATAAGCTGGAAGACTACCAGGTGGAGCTGATGTCGACGGCTGCCCTGGCGCAGGAAACCGACAATGCCGAGTTTGAGCGCGAGCTGAGGCGCATGGCCGACGACATGGGCGAGAGCGACACCCAGCCCGCCCCCAAGGAGCAGGGCGACCGCCGAGGCCGCAACAATGCTGGGCAGCGGGGACGACAGCGTCCTGCCGAGCCCAAAGAACGCCCCGAAAGAACCGACCGCCCTGACCGCAGACCCAATCCCGGACGCGGCGGAGAGCAGAACGAGCGGCGACTAAACTCCAATGCCGGCTCCGCCCGGCGCAGCGAGTATCAACGCCCGCGCAACAATCCCGGCTCGGGCCGTCATGCCGACCGCCGTGCAGGAGGCAGAGACCGCCACGAGGGGAAAGAATGACAGCGGAAGGCTGCCATAGTCCCACCAAGGCCCAAACAAAACAGTCCAAAACCCACAATATGAGCAAAAAGAGAAAGATGAGATATTTAATACCCGCACTGCTGTTCGGGGTCTGTGTCCTCACCACAGGCTGCAACAAAAACGTGTTCTACACCGCCCAGCGCGATGTGGACGAGGCCGGCTGGAATATGAACGACAAGGTGACCTTCGACGTAGAGATTGACGACACCCTGCAGATGTACGACTTCTTTGTCGATGTGCGCAACAGCGTCCATTACCCCAAGGCCAACACGTTCTTCTTCATCAACACCACCTTCCCCGACGGGAGTGTGGCCTACGACACGCTGGAGTGCCCACTGGCCGATGTGGAGGGCCACTGGTATGGCCGACGCACTGGCCGCTATGTAGACAGTCGCTACGTCTTCCGCCGCCACGTCATCTTTCCCCGCACGGGCAACTACCATTTCGAGGTGGCGCACGGCATGCGCGACACCAACGTAGTCGGGCTGAAGAGCGTGGGGCTGCACATAGTCAAATTCGGAGGCAAACAGTAAAGCACTCCTCTGCCAGCCGATTACTGCCCGCATAGTCCGGCCCCCTGACCGACTGAAGATGCAGTGCAGCACGGCGCACACACAAACCCATACAACAATCAAAAACCTAAATAAAATAGCATGGCAAAGAAAAGTAGCAAGAGCAATAGCAACGTGATACGCACCGCCTGGAAGATATTCGCCGGCGTGTGGATATTCATATTCCTGTTCTTCATCCTGCTGTCGTTGGGATGGCTGGGATTCATGCCCTCGTTTGAGCAGTTGGAGAACCCACAAAGCAACCAAGCCACCGAGGTACTCTCAGCCGACGGCGAGATTCTCGGCTTCATCGGCATCGAGAACCGCTCCAACGTGACCTACGACGACCTTTCGCCCAACCTTGTCAATGCGCTCATCGCCACCGAGGATGTGCGGTTCTATAAGCATTCCGGCATCGACCCCCGCAGCCTGGTGCGCGTCTTTTTCAAAACCCTGCTGGGCCGCAACCGCAGCAGCGGCGGCGGCAGCACCATCACCCAGCAGCTGGCCAAAAACCTCTTCCCCCGCGAACACAAGAGCAAACTGGGCACCGTCTTCTCCAAACTGAAAGAGTGGGTCGTGGCCGTCAAACTGGAACACAACTACTCCAAGCAGGAAATTATTGCCATGTATTTCAACACCGTGGACTTCGGCAGCAACTCCTTCGGCATCAAGACTGCGGCCAAAACCTTCTTCGACAAGACCCCGGCCGAACTCTCCGTCAACGAGGCCGCCATGCTGGTGGGCCTGCTCAAAGCCCCCACGGCCTACAGCCCCATCCTGCACCCCGAAGCCGCCCTGGGCCGCCGCAACACCGTGCTGGCACAGATGCTGCACTACGACTACCTGAGCCAGGAAGACTTCGACAAATTCAAGGAGGAGAAAATAGACGTGTCGCACTACTCGCCCCAAAGCCACAACGACGGCCTGGCCACCTACCTGCGCGAGTATATCCGCAACTATATGAAAGACTGGTGTAAGCACCACCGCAACAGCGACGGCGAACACTACGACGTCCACAAAGACGGCCTCCGCATCTACACCACCATCGACTCCCGCATGCAGCGCTATGCCGAGGCCGCCGTCCGCGAGCACATGAGCAAAGAGGTGCAGCCTCAGTTCGACCGCGAACTCCGCGCCCGTGGCGGAAACCCCTTCTGCGACATATCGCCCGAGCAGCAAGAGAAAATCATGGTCCAGGCCATGAAAGGCTCCGACCGCTACTACCAACTCCACACAGTCCAGGGCAAAAGCGAGAAAGAGTGCCGCAAAATATTCCGGGAGAAGGTGAAGATGCGCGTCTTCTCGTGGAAAGGGAGCAAAGACACCCTCATGTCGCCCTGGGATTCACTCCTTTACTACAAGAAATTCCTCAACGTGGGTCTCATGTCCGTCGAACCCGGCACCGGCTTCGTCAAAGCCTACGTAGGCGGCATCAACTACCGCTACTTCAAATACGACAACGTGATGAGCCACCGCCAGGTGGGTTCCACCTTCAAACCCTTCGTCTACACCATGGCCCTGCAGGACCTCGGCATGTACCCCTGCACCCAGGTGCCCAACTCCGAAGTCTGCTTCGAAGTGTGGGGACAGCCCGACTGGTGCCCCAAAAACTCCTCGCATGAACGCGAAAACCAGATGGTCACCCTCAAATGGGCCCTGGCCCACTCCATCAACTGGGTATCCGCCTACCTCATGAAACAAGGGTCGCCCGAGCAGGTGATAGCCATCGCCCGCAAGATGGGTGTCACCAGCGACATCGACGCCGTGCCAGCCATCTGCGTGGGCACCCCCGAAATCACCGTCTACGAAATGGCCGGCGCCATGGCCACCTTCGCCAACAAAGGCGAGTATGTCGAACCCATCTTCATCACCCGCATCGAGGACAAGAAGGGCACCGTACTCGACCGCTTCACCCCCGACCGCCACGAGGCCATCAGCGAGCGCACCGCCTACATGATGATTGAACTGATGAAAGGCGTGGTGCAGAGCGGCACCGGCGTACGCCTCAACTACAAATACCACCTCAACGAGTTCAGCAACGCCATTGCGGGCAAGACCGGCACCACCCAAAACAACTCCGACTGCTGGTTTGTGGGCATCACCCCCAAACTGGCCACCGCCATCTGGACCGGCGGCGAAGTGCGCAGCATCCACTTCCGCAACATGACCTACGGCCAGGGCGCAGCCCAGGCACTGCCCATCTTCGGCCACTATATGCGCAGCATCTACACTGACAAATCGCTCAAATTCCCGCGCGGCGACTTCGACCGCCCCAATGTGCCACTCGACGTGGAGATGGACTGCTCCGTCTTCCAGCAGGAAATCATGGACGAAACCCCCGAATACGATTTCTGACCGCCCAATGGACAGCCCTATGCCTCACACCCCGTCAGCCCCTGCGGCTCCCCAGCCCCTGCTGGGCATGACCCTCGACCAGCTGCAGCACCTCTGCGCCGCCGAGGGTATGCCCCGTTTCACAGCCAAACAGATAGCCGACTGGCTCTACAACAAACAGGTCGACACCATCGACGCTATGACCAACCTCTCTCTCAAAGCCCGCCGCCGGCTGAACGAAATCTGCTGCGTGGGCAAGAGCGGGCCAGTCAACTGCCAAGTATCCGCCGACGGCACCAAGAAATACCTCTTCCAAAAATCCGACGACCCCCAGCAATACATCGAGGCCGTCTTCATCCCCGACGCCGACCGCGCCACCCTCTGCGTATCCTGCCAGGCGGGCTGCCGGATGGGGTGCCGCTTCTGCGTCACGGGGCAGCAGGGCTTCCACGGCAGCCTCTCCGCCGCCGACATCCTCAACCAGATATTCTCCATCCCCGAGTCGCGCCGGCTCACCAACATCGTCTTCATGGGCATGGGCGAGCCGATGGACAATCTGGACCACGTTCTGCGTGCCACCGAGGTGCTCACCGCCCCGTGGGGCCTGGGCTGGAGCCCCAAGCGCATCACCGTCTCCACCGTGGGCATCATCCCCGGACTGCAACGCTTCCTCGACCAAAGCCAGTGCCATGTGGCCGTAAGCCTCCACAACCCCTTTGCCGCCGAGCGGGAGCAGATCATGCCCATGCAGCGGGCCTACCCCATTGCCGACGTAGTGGCGCTGCTGCGCCAGTACGACTGGAGCGGCCAGCGACGCATATCGTTTGAGTACACCATGTTCCGCGGCCTCAACGACGACACCCGCCATGCCGCCGAGCTGGTGCGGCTGCTCAAGGGACTCTACTGCCGTGTCAACCTCATCCGTTTCCACTCCTCGCCCGACACTCCCTTCCGCACCTCAACGCCCCAAGCCATGGAGCGCTTCCGCGACTACCTCAACGCCCACGGCCTCACCTGCACCATCCGCGCTTCGCGCGGCGAGGACATCATGGCCGCCTGTGGCCTCCTGGCTGGCCACGCCGCCGAGTGAGGGCAATGCCGTCGCACCAGCCCGCCGTTTGGGCTGGTGCCGTCCGCTCCCGGCGTCTCCCCATGCCGCCATGCCGTGGCAGCAAGCTGTGCACCCTTTCTTCCAGCATCAATAATTGCCTATCCCCAGTGGCGGTATTTGTTTTGTATTTTGTTTCTGTTTCTTTTCTTTTTCCTTTCTGGTTTGTTTCTCCGCCACAAAATAAATGCAGGGAACCGAGTGTGGAAACGGGAACCAGGCATTGGGTCTGTCCGGAGCTGCGCAACCGTCGGCGCGGGCTGCGGCGTCACCAAGGGTCATAAATGCCGGTGAGCTGGGGTGGCGCAATTGCGGCGGGTGTGCTTCTGTGGTTGGGGAGGTGGGGTCAGTAGCTGTACACCAGGCCGTACTTTTGGTGCAGGGCGCGGAGGGAGCCGTCCGCCTTCATCTGGCCGATGATGCCGTTGATGAAGTCCATCAGGTCGTCCTGGCCGCGGCGCATCAGCACCCCGATTTCGCCGTGGGTGAAGGGCTCGTGCAGCAGCGGGGCCGCCAGTCGGGCGTCATGCTGCACATAGTAGGGGGCTTCGGTTATTTCGGTAATCATGATGTCGGCCTGGCCTTCGGCAATGAGCGAGGGGATTTCCTCGTTGCGGGGGTGGACGACGATGGTGGCCTGGGTGAGGTGCTGGCGGGCAAACTGCTCGTTGAGGCCGCCGGGATTCACCATGACGCGCACGCCGGGCCGGTCGATGTCGGCCAGCGAGTGGTAGAGGGCCGTGTCGGCGGCGCGGCACAGGATGGTTTTGCCGTTGGCCAGGTAGCCATCACTCATGGCCATGGTCTCTAACCGGGTGGGGGTGATGGTGATACCGCCTATGGCGAAGTCGAACAGCTGGGGTTCGGCCTGCACGTCGGCCGAGAGTGAGGGCCAGGAGGTGGGTACGAACCGGATATCCACGCCCATGCGCCGGGCGATGGTCTGGGCCAGTTCGATGCCAAAGCCCCAGTACTGGCCGGTGGAGGACTCATAGAAGGAGAGTGGGCGGTAGTCGCCGGTGGTACCCACCCGGAGGGTGTCGCGGCTCACGATTTGGGCCACTGTGCCGTCGAGGGGGATTTCGGTGGAGGTGGAGATGATGAAGAGGGAGTGTTGGTTGTTGTCCTTGCCGAAACGGATGGCCGCCGGGAGCGAGTCTTCGGGGAAGAGGCGGGAGCTGTCGAAGTAGTAGAGGCTGTCGTCGGTGTTGAGCCAGCCGCCCACATAGCCGTCGTGGAGCAGGGCGTGACGCACCACGGAGGTGAGCTGGCTGCGGGAGTGGCTGTGCTGCGTGGCGGCATAGCTGACGGCTATTCCCTCGGAGGGTTCGGCCATGGTGCGGATGTTGAGGGTGAAGCCGTCGGGGTGGCTCTGGCTGTAGGTCCACACACGGTCGGCAATGGCTTCGACACTGTCCGAAATGGGGGTGACACGTTCCTTGGTGCAGGCCGCCAGCAGTGTTGTGCAGCCCAGCATAAGCACAAAGAGGAATAGTCTGGATAAGGATGTTTTTGGGGATAATGTGTTCATTTCCTGTCTTATTTGATATTGATAGGTTATTACTTGCTTACAAGTGGCTCCGTATAGGGTTTTGCCACCACCCGGTCACGCATCAGTTTCATGTCGTTGAAGTTACGACTGATGTTTATAGACATTTCACTGAAGTTATCCTCACCGCTATCCTTGATGTAGTAATAAGGCTTGACTGATACGCAGTTGCGGTGTTCGAATATGGTGTTGAGTAGGGTGCGGTCTGAGTTGCCACATGAGTGGCCCATGATGCAGACCTGAAATGGGCCTGCCTCGATGAATTGAAGCATATTGCGGTAGTTGCCAGCATCGAGGTAGCGGATGGATTTCATGTGTCGGAGGCACTCGTTGTCATTAAGATTTTTCAACCTTTTATAATCTTCATCCAGTTCATCGCCATAGCCGAAAATCACACTCTCTGGGTTATCTAATTTGCCATGAATATAATTGATGGTTGTTTTGTCTTTCAAATACATTTCGGGAGTTTTGGTGTAGTTGAAGTTGAGCAGCATGATGTTTGAAAGCGAGCATTCTTCTTCTGGAAGGTAAGAATAGTCGATGGAAAGTTCATTCATATCGAAGGGGCGATATATTTTGTCTTTGATCTCAGGTATTATTTGGATTTCTGTGTTTTCAACCGTCCGCAAGTACTCGATTAGCTTCTCTCGCAAAATGTCCAAATGATTGTTTAGTTCTTGATAAGAACTGTTTCTCACTTCGTCATGGACAAGCAAATGGTAGTAGTCGTTCTCAATATCAACCCAGCCTTTGGTTTCGATGTTTTGGTCAATCCTCTCCAAGAAACGGCTTGTGTATTGGAAATTACAATATTCATTCAGTTTAATCTGTTCTACCACCTTATTCCCGTCCCACGGTTGAAATGGGTCATCTTTTGTAATATAATGGCATTGCTGAAATTGAAACCATGTATAATAGTGTCCATTTACATGATTCAACAAATCAAAGGAACATAATCCATCTGATTCTTGATATGTGGATGCTGTTAGTAAACGCATACCCCATTGATTCCAATACCAGTTGATGAAATTCTGATAGCTGGTTTTGAGGCCGTGGGCCAGGTCGAAGCCGTTACCGATGATTACGAGTCTGTTCATGGGTCATATATTTTATTACGATGAGGTGTAGTCTCTATAGAAGTGTATTTTTTTGCAAAGATACATCTTTTTCTCCGATTGGTGTTTGTTGGAGGGTGGGATGGGTGGTTTTTGAGGTTGTTGGCTGCGGGGGAAAGGGTTGGGGTGTGGGATATAATAATAAAGGGGACAGGGGGTTGCCTTGCCCCGTGTCCCCTGCATGAGGTGGCGGCGGTGTGCCGGGGTCATTCTTCTTTCAGGAGTTCGTCGATCTCTTTGCTGAGGTTTTTGATTTTTTTGTTCGTCCGCATTGATGCGAGGTAGCCGGTGGGGAGGGAGAGCAGTGTTGCGAACAGGACGGGCTTGAAGATGTCGGGTTCTGTTTTGTATAGCAGCATAAAGAAGAGGATCATGAGGACTGCGCCCAAGGCCATGTAGGGAATCCGTTCGCGGAGGGGGAAGGATTTGCTGGCCTGTCGGACGCTGTCACGCAGGGAGAGAAGGCCTGTCTGGGTGTGCACATCGGGACGGCGCATGCCGCGCAGGGCTATGAGGCTTCGGACTATCAGGTAGCCCATAAAGAGGTCGAACAGCAGGACGAACCACCAGGGCCATTGGCGGCCGAGAAGCATGAAGGGGGTGTATACCAGCACGAATATTGTCAAGATTATGGAGGAGATGAGGTTGACGCGGTATAGGCGTTGTGCAGACCGTTTGATGGAGCGGCGCCAGAGGTCGTTGTTGAAGGTGCTGTGTTGGGCTATGTCTTGTTGCAGGTCGCGGAGGTCGCGCTGCAGTTCTTGTTTGAGGTCGGTGTTGTTTTCCATGGTTGTTTGTTTTAGTCGGTTATTGTTTTGAGTTTTTCGCGAATGCGCACTAAGCGCACACTTACGTTTTTGACGGTGATGCCCAGGATGGCGGCGATTTCGTCGTAGGGGAGGTCCTCGAGCCAGAGGAGGATAAGGGCGCGGTCGAAGGGGTGGAGTTTGCCTATGCGGCGGTGGAGGCGTTGTGCCGCAGGGTTGCGCTCCTCACCGCTGTCCCAGGTGGCGGCGCTGGCAAAGTAGTCGACGCTCAGTTCTAAGGGCGAGGTGTCTTTGCGGCGGTGGTGCTTGCGGTCGAGGTTGATGCAGGTGTTTAGGGCTATGCGGTATACCCATGTTTTTTCCTGGCTGCGGCCTTCGAAGGTGTCGAAGCCCTGCCAGAGGCGTATGAGTGTCTCCTGGAACAGGTCGTCGGCTTGCTGTCGCTCGTCGGCGAAGAGGTAGCAGACGGAGTAGATGGTTTGTCGCTGCCGTTCCACCAGCTGCTCGAAGTCGAGTTCGCGTTGTTGTTTCTTGTTCATTGTTGTTGCTTTTTTATTCTTTCCGAGTCTCGGTTTTGCCCCTTAGACACTACTCACCTCAAAAAAACTACACTCGGAGGACATTTTTTGTGAAAAAAAAGTAGAGGAGCGTTGTGGAGGTGGCGGGAGAAGCCGGACGGCTTTGGGCAGCGGGGAAGAAAAAAAGCCCTCACAGGGGGTGAAGGCTCGTCGGGAAGTGATTCCGCTGCGATTCGAACGCAGGACCTACTGCTTAGAAGGCAGTTGCTCTATCCAGCTGAGCTACGGAACCGCTCGATTCATTGTTGTCGGGATAGCCTGATTCGAACAGGCGATCTCCTGCTCCCAAAGCAGGCGCGCTAACCGGACTACGCCATATCCCGTTGCCTCTAAGAAAAAAGACGCCTCACGGACGTCTTTCTCTCTTGCTTGGCGGAGAAGGGGGGATTCGAACCCCCGGTACCCTAATCGAGTACGACAGTTTAGCAAACTGTTGGTTTCAGCCACTCACCCACCTCTCCGTAGCTGTTCGATTTCTACTCAAAAACCTGTGTTTTCTTTCAGCGAAATCGGGTGCAAAAGTACGAACTTTTTTTGAATTGGACAAAACTTTTTTCGTTTTTTGCACTTTTCAGCTTTCAACTATTTCTTTTTAGCCTGATTCTTAACACCTTCTATCTTTTTGCGAATTTCTTCTTGGTTACCCAGATAGAAGTCATTTTTGAGGTTCATCTGGTCGTCAAATTCAAAAATATAGGGTACGGCGGTGGGAATATTGAATCCTACGATGTCGGCATCGCTTATTCCTTTGAGAGTCTTTACAATACCGCGCAGACTGTTGCCGTGGGCCACCACCATCACCTCGTCGTGCTGGTGGAAAGCGGGGAGGATGGTTCCCTCATAGTAGGGCATCAGGCGTGCTATGGTGTCGCACAGGGCCTCGGTGGCGGGCAGTTCGGCGTCGCTCACGGCTGCATAACGGGGGTCCTTGCGGGGATTGCGCTTGTCGTCGATGTCCAGTGCAGGAGGCTGCACGTCGTAGCTGCGACGCCATTGCATCAGCTTCTCTTCGCCGTATTTCAGCAGGGTCTCGGCCTTGTTGGCGCCTTGCAGGGCCCCATAGCTTTTTTCATTAAGACGCCAGCTTTTCTCCACAGGCAGGTAATCCATGTCCATGGCGTCCAGTATCTGGTTCAGGGTTTTGACGGCCCGTTTCAGGTAAGAGGTGTAGCACATGGTGGGGCGGTAGCCCTCCTCTTTCAGCAGACGGCCAGCCATATAGGCCTCGCACATGCCGTAGGGGGTCAGGTCCACATCCGTCCAGCCAGTAAAAAGATTCATCTTATTCCACTCGCTTTCGCCGTGGCGTACTAAAATCAATTTCTTCATGTATAATACAATTATTTTTTCTTGTTGTTCTGTTTATAGTCAGCAGTGAATATTCCTTCCTTTAGGCGGCCTTTGTGCGACAGCACCACTATCACCACTCCGGCCAGAATCATCGGAATACTGAGCCACTGCCCCATGTCGAGAGTCATGCCACGCTCGAAAGCCACCTGCTCCTCCTTCACAAACTCTACGAGGAAGCGCACGCCCCACAGCGCAATCATCCACCACCCGAACAGGCGGCCATTGTGCAGCTTGCCTTTCTTGCGAAGGTAGGTGAGGTAGCACGCCGCGAAGATGATGAAATACGAGAGCGACTCATAAATCTGCGTGGGGTGCTTGGGCACCGTCTCGCCGTTGCGCTCATAGATAAAGCCCCACGGCAGCGATGTCTCCACACCGTAGATTTCGCTGTTGAAGAGGTTGCCCAGACGGATGAAAGCCCCGCCCAAGGCCACCACAATCACTAAGCGGTCCAACAGCCACCAGGCGTTGAACTTGTTCTTGCGGCAGTAGAGCCAGATGGTAAACAGGATAGCGATGGCGGCCCCGTGGCTGGCCAGTCCCTCATAGCCGGTGAACTTGCCTGTCGAGAGGTCGAAAGGCAGGAAAATCTCCGGCCAATGGGCAGCGGTGAGGAAATAGTCTGGCTGATAGAACAGGCAGTGGCCCAGGCGGGCACCCACCAGCGTGGATACGAACATCCACAGCAGCAGATTCTCCAAATACTTCGAGTCCACTTTCTCCCGCTTGAACATGTTGGCGAAAATCAGGTATCCCAGCACGAAGGCGAAAAGGAACCCCAGCGAGTAGTAGCGCACCGCAAACGAGCCGATGTGAAACATCACCGGATCCACATTCCAATTGATGAAATTCAGCAGCATGACTTTTGATACAAAGTATTACAAATCCATTATTTCGCGTAGTTCACGGCGCGTGTCTCGCGGATGACCGTCACCTTGATTTGGCCGGGATAGGTCATCTCGTTCTGAATCTGGCGCGACAGGTCGAAGCTCAGCTTCGTGGCCTCGGCATCGCTCACCTTCTCAGCCCCCACAATCACGCGCAGCTCACGGCCGGCCTGTATGGCGTAAGTCTTCACCACTCCGGGGTAAGTCATGGCCATATCCTCCAGCTTCTTCAGGCGGTTGATATAGGCCTCCACTACCTCGCGGCGGGCGCCGGGACGGGCGCCGCTGATGGCGTCGCACACCTGTATGATGGGCGAAATCAGATTGGTCATCTCCGTCTCGTCGTGGTGGGCACCGATAGCGTTGCACACATCGGGATGCTCCTTATACTTTTCGGCCAGCTTCATGCCGAAGATTGCATGTGGCAGCTCGGGGTCAGTCTCAGGCACCTTGCCAATGTCGTGCAGCAGACCGGCGCGCTTGGCCAGTTTGGGGTTCAGGCCCAGCTCCGAAGCCATCGTGGCGGCCAGGTTGGCCACCTCGCGGCTGTGCTGCAGCAGGTTCTGACCATAACTTGAGCGGTACTTCATGCGGCCCACCATGCGCATCAGCTCGTGGTTCATGTTGTTGATGCCAAGGTCAATGCAGGTGCGTTTGCCCACCTCGGCAATCTCCTGCTCAATTTGGCGGCGGGTCTTGGCCACCACTTCCTCAATGCGGGCGGGGTGGATACGGCCGTCTGTCACCAGTTTATGCAGCGACAGGCGCGCTATCTCGCGGCGCACGGGGTCGAAGCCACTGATGATGATGGCGTCAGGCGAATCGTCGATGATAATCTCCACGCCTGTCAAGCTTTCGAGGGCGCGGATGTTGCGGCCCTCGCGGCCGATGATGCGGCCCTTCACCTCCTCGTTCTCCAAGTTGAACACACTCACCGTGTTCTCAATGGCGTTCTCGGTGGCAGTGCGCTGAATAGACTGGATAACAATCTTCTTGGCCTGCTCGTTGGCGGTGATTTTGGCCTCCTCCACGATGTCCATGATGTTGCTGGCTGCCTCCGACTTGGCTTCGTCCGTCATCATCTCGATGAGGTGCTGCTTGGCCTCGTCAGCCGTCATGCCTGCTATGTGCTCCAGCTTCTCGATGCTTTCGTTATACACTTTCTCCACCTCAGCCTGCCTTTTGCGGAGCACCTCAATCTGCCCATTCAGGTTTTCGCTCACCTGTTTCAGCTCGTTGCTCTTCTTCTGCAGGTCTTCCACTTTCTGGTTCAGCGACTGTTCGCGCTGCTTCAACTTCTGCTCCTGCTCGCGGATGGCGCTGTTCTTCTCGTTCACCTGCTTGTCATGCTCCCCCTTCAGTTGCAAAAACTTCTCCTTGGCTTGCAGGATTTTGTCTTTCTTAATCATCTCGCCTTTCTCTTCGGCGTCTTTCAGCACCTGTTGGCTCTTGGCCAGCAGACGGTTGCGCAGCGTGTTGGTGGCCAGCCATACACCTACGCCGCCGCCAACAACAATTCCGATAATGATTCCTATTACAATCATAGTGTGATGTTGAGTTGTTTTGTTTTTTGGGGAACGGCCTCCCGCCATCGGGTCTTTCAGTTCTTTCGGAGTCGTTTTGAAAAAAACCTGCACCGCAATCCTCCGGGAGTTATGGTAAACTCTGGAACATTAGGATTTGAGTGCCGGGTGTCTCAGCCATACAACCTACCCACCCCTGAGCTTACTCGGTTTGTAAATGGTGTTGAGTTTACAAACTGTTTCGGATTCGATGCAGGTTAATCTTCTGAACAGTTCATGTCCTGTCGGCCATCCCCCTCTGTGCGGGTGCCGGGGGCTGGTGCTGCGGCCATGGCTCAATCAACGCTGTCGAGCAGCCGGTTTATCTCGGTGAGCCTTTCGCCCAGCTGTGTGTCCTCAAACCGGTGCGTGGTCTGCAGTTTAAGGAGCTGCGTAATCTGGGTCAGCGCCACCATCGCCAACAAATCCTGTCGGTCATTATAGGCATACTTCTTGGCGTAACTGTTGGCTTGAGAGTCAATCAATGCAGCGGCCTGACGCAGATATTGCTCGTCTTCCGCGTTGATTCTCATCCTGTATGGCCTTTCCATGATTCGTATTGTGGCCGGTAGTTCGCTCATTGGTCTGCCTGTCGTTTTTGTTTTTTGATGACTATTCAGTTTTGTTGATTAATGCCAAACTTTTATCTATGCTTCGTATCAGTTGGTTGATTTTCAGTTTAATCTCTACAGAATCGCCCTTTTGAGTCAGCGTATTCCCTAATTTTAAAATGTTGTTTTGTTCCTTTAAATTATTAATTTCAATATTTTGTTTGTCCACTTGCTCCTGCAGCTGCCGGCACTGCTCGTTTGCCCTCTCCGCCTCCACACGCAACCGTTGGTTCTCCCCGACCAACTTCCGAACCTTACGTTCAATCTCTACCACTGTGGCTTCAAAGTCAAACATAACCATGCCAGTTTATACTACAAAAAGCGGTGCAAAAATACGCTTTTTTCTCCGTTTGAACAAAAAAAGTTTGCCCTCCTGTCCCCCACCCTCCGTCCCAAACTGCCCTGCCAGTCTCTTCAACACACACTGTTGCAGTGTGCTGCCACATCATCTTGTCAACACTCGCCGTTTGAAAGAAAAAACCGCCATCGCTGCATTATCCCCCTTCTCAATGTCCCCCCTCCTCCCCTGTCGGCTTCATTTTGCCGCCGCTTTGCTTGAATGGATACAGCCCTTTCGGGCTTTCGAGAGGTGTCGGCGGGGGGTGCCCCTTGGCTACCCGTGCGGCGCATTTTCCCTCTCTCCCAAAAAGGATTTCCCTGCAATCAAAAAAAAATGTATTTTTGCATCATAAATCAACCCCCTATGAAACACCGTACCATTCTGATTACCATATCAATTTATGCTGCGTGGTGCTGTGCCGTGGCCTTGTGCTTCGCCCTGCTGCACAACCCCACCGTCTACCATGCCGTGCGTGGCGTGGCCAAAACCTATCGCGTTGAGAAACAAGCCGACAACACTATCGAGGTCACGCGCGAGAGGATTCCCTTCAACCCGGTGCACGACACCCTCCTCCTCCATTGGGACGCCGAAAACTACAAGCTCATAGCCGACCATCTCTACGACCCCCAGTACGTCTGGCCCGGCTACAAAGCCTTCTTCCCCCTCTTTCCCCTCCTGTGGCGGCTGACAGGCCTTTCGCCGATAGGGGTGTGCGTACTCAACTTCCTGCTCTTTGTGGCGGGACTGCTCCTGCTGCTTAAGACCTGCAAAGGGCTTTCCAGCCTGGGCGCCGGGCCGGCGGCGAGTGGCGGCACCGACTCCCTGCGCCGACTGCTGGTGTTGCTCTGCATGCCCTTTATGGTCATCTTTCTCATCCCCTATAGCGAGGGGCTTTTCTTCCTCTGCATCAGTCTGGGGCTATACGGACTGTTCAAACAGCGCTACTGGATTTTCTTCATCGGCTTCATGCTGGGCTGCATGACGCGGGCGGCGGGCAGCATCCTGCTTGTGGCCTGGGTCATAACCGATGTGCTCTACGCCCTGCGTTACCGCACCTCGTGGCGCGGGCTGCTCCGCAGTCTGGCCCTGCATCTGGCCCCCGTGGCGGCTGGTGTGGCGGTGGTCGTGGCCATCCAGGTCCTCAGCGGTGGCGGCAGTCCCTTCGACTTTGCCCGTGCGCAGTCCGAGTGGGGCAAAGAGTGGTCGCTGCCCTCGTGGCCCCTCACCGACTGGAGCGATGAGGGCAAGTGCGTCACCCAGCCGTTGATCTTCATCCTCTTCCTGCCCGCGTTAGGCTGGCTGTGCGCAGAACTGGTCAAGAACCTTCGCGGCGGCTGCGCCGCCGCGAAACAGCAGGACACCCCTGCCGCGACCGACGCCCCCGCCGTCCGCGTCCAGTGGCTGGTCAGAGTTCTGTCGGTCCTCTTCTTCGTGGGCAATGTGATGCTGGCCCTTTTCACCCAGAAAGGCTGCATGTTTTCGCAGGCGCGGCTGCTCACCTGCACCCCATTCTTCTTCTTCCTGGCCATCGACTTCGAGGGAGCCCTGCGCCGTCCGGGCCGCGAGGCCCGTGTGTGGCGGTGGGTTGTGGTCGGCTTCATGGTGCTGGCCGCCGTGCTGTGCCGCCTCATGCTCTTCAAAGGGCAGACCTTGGGCTGCATCATCACCTTCCTTTTCCTGATGCTGGTGCTTTTCGCCCCCCTCAAACCCAAGGCGGTGGACCGCGTGGTGCTGGCCGTAGCATTGTTGCTCAACATCTTCTGGACGGCCAACCTCTTCAACTGCTTCCTCTCCGGCGGCTGGATATTCACCTGATGGCACCCCATCGGCTGCTGCCCCTGCCAGCCAAACCGCGGGTCGCACCTCATTATGCCGCCCGTTGCTTTGATGTTGTTTTGCGCTTACCCCGCATTTTGTTTCTCGCCCACAAACAAAATAGAAAATAACAAGAAAATAAGTGGAAAATAAATACAAAGTAAAAGGCTTGCCGGGCGCGGGGCGCGGCCAGCAAGGCGAAAGTGCGGCAATGCGGCGGGCAGGGCGGTGACATTCCGCTGGATATGTATACAATAGCCGCGTCCCCGCCAAGGCGGGGACGCGGCATGGCATTTCCGGCCTACGGCCGCGGGGGTTAGAGCGGCTTTTGGTACCAGTTGATTTTGCGCGAGGCATACATGGCGGCGGCCAAGATGGCGAAGAGACCCAAACTGCCCACAAGCAGAGCGTAGCTTTCGAGCTGCATGATGATGTAGATGAAGAGGTAGAGCACGGCCAGCAGTACTGTCACAAAGAGGGCCGGCCGCGTGCTGTGGAGCAGGGCGCGCATAAAGAGGGTGATGAGCCCGATGGTCATGACGGAGGCGATGAGGTAAGAGAGGAGGAACGAGAGATGCTCCGAGAAGGAGAGCAGGAGGGTGTAGAAAAGCATGAGGGCTATGCCCACAAGGGCATACTGGACGGGATGGATGGGCGTCTGGCGGCGGATTTCGACAAAGAAGACCACGGCAAAGGTGAGCAGGATGATGAGGTAGGCGTATTTGATGCTGCGGGTGGTCTGCTGGTACTGCATGACGGGTACTTTGAGGTCGACACCGAACGACTGTGCATTGCGCAACGCAGTGTGCGAGTTGAACACTTGGGCAAAGTCGCGGTTCAGGGCCAGCACCTTCCACTGGGCGGCGAAGCCTTGGTCAGTCACCTCGCGGTCGGCGGGGAGGTAGCGGCCGGTGAAGCTGGGTGTGGCGCAGTCGGAGCGCAGCTGCACCGAGGTGGTGCGCCCCACCGGAAGGAAGTAGAGGTGGTTGGAGCCTTTGATGGGGACGGTGAGTCGATAGTCGACGGTGCCGCCGTTCAGCAGCTGCTGCAGGTCGACACTGCACGAGAGGGCATTGTCGGAGCCGAGAGCGAGGTCTTCGGCAGTGAGTTCGGCCCGCTGGCCGCCGAGCTGCAGGCTGGGATTGTCCGCAAAGCCTTTGAAGTCGCTGATGGCGAAGAGGAGTTTGGCCTGGCCGGTGCGGAGGTGGCGCAGCTGATGGGCTTTTAGTTCCTTGGGCAGGACGAAACGGCCCGCGAGGGTGAGGGTGGACTCGTAGACGGTGAAGTCGTAGATGCCGCGCCGCAGGGTGCGGGAGCTGATGTCGCCGTCGATGTCGAGGGTCTCGGGCAGGATGTAGACGTTGTTTTTGGCGCTGTCGCCAGGAATGAAGAGCACGGGGCCTGTGAGGGTCTGGCCAGTGCCCCATTTCTCGGACACTTCGAGGTCGGCATCCTGCTCGGTGCTTGCCCGCTCGTTCACCACATTCATGATGATGGCTTGGGGAATGAGCAGCAGTGGGCTGATGACCAGGATGATGGAGAGCTTGATGCCTAAGCGGAGATTGTTGCGGCCCTCATTGGCGGGGGCGATTTGGGGATTGGTGTTTTCCATTGTTGTTTGTTTTTATTGATGAATTAATTGTTTATTAACTGCAAAAGAACTTTGAGATGCAAAGCATAAAGAGTAAAAAAAATTATGTAGCAGTCTGAGCCAAGAAACTTTCAAGGGCCTTGAGGTGGGCTTTGAAGGCTTGGCTCCCGGCCTGGGTGACGGAGTAGGAGGTGTTGGGTTTGCGGCCGATGAAGCGTTTCTCGCACTGGATGTAGCCCAGTTCTTCGAGGGCGCGGGTGTGGCTGGCCAGGTTGCCGTCGGTGAGGGCGAGTAGCTGCTTGAGGGTGGCGAAGTCGGCAGACTCGTTGACCATCAAGATGGACATGATGCCGAGTCGGGCTTTGCTCTCGAAAGCTTTGTTGAGGCCGCCGAGGTGCTGGAGAGGGTCGAGGGGTTTCATGAGCGGCGGTTTTTGAGAGTGAAGAAGACGCCGAAGACGATGTGCCACAGCCCAAAGCCGAGGAACCAGAAGAGGATGCCGTGGCTGACCACGAAGCAGTCGACAATGCCGAGCAGGAGCTGGCCATAGCCCAGAAGGGCGAGGTCGGAGGTGGTGGAATGGGAACAGTTGATGAGGGCCAAGCCGTAGAAGACCAGCATGAAGGTAGAGGTAAGGCCGTAATGCCCCTGCATGAGGAGGGCCAGACAGACGAGGCCCCCGGTGGCAGCGGGAATAAAAAAGTTCAGCAACGACCGCCGCACAGTGCGGTCGAAGACGAATCGGCGGTTGACACGCACGGTTTTGCGATAGGACATGAGACTGACGGTGCCAAACGAGACAACCACCAACACGGCGGCGCAGACCACGGCGAACCATGTGCGCGAGGGGGTGTTGATGGCAAAGCTTCCGCACCACTCCGGCAGCCAGCCGAAGGGTTGGTGGTTGCCCAGCAGAAGCCACGCCCCAAGCGAGACTACTGAGGCGTAGATTCCTATGATGACGATGGAGAGACCGCTGATTGTCTGGAATCGGGAGGACTTGTTCATTATGTCCTTAATCTCTCTGAGTGTGTTGATTGCGTCGTTGTTGTCCATAATATTCAAGAGTACTTTGTGCTGCAAAGTTACAAAGAAAATCCGATATGGCAAGAAAAAAGTTGAAAAAAAAGAAAAAAAGGCCAGCGGAACTGATGCGGAATAGGGCGGGCTGACGGCCATACCCCCAGCCCCTCTAAAGAGACATACCCCCGACCCCTCTAAAGAGACATACCCCCGACCCCTCTAAAGAGACATACCCCCGACCCCTCTAAAGAGGGGAGGTGCAGAATGTGGCCGCGGAGAGAGGGAGCGTGAGCGCATGGGGGACGGCATGAAGGAGGCAGAGCTCAGCTTTTTGAAGGAAGCCTTCCACTGGGGAGTGATTTTTTTGGACGCAGGCCGTTAAAAGGCGACACCTTGCAGCACCTAAATATGTGTTGAGGGGCGGCAGCCCATCGCACCATTACAATTGTAATATCAACACAACAACTATGAAAAAGACATTGACCACAATCGTTGCATCTGTCTTGATGCTGAGCACAATTGCACTTGCCTCATGCAAGAAGGAACCCACCACCGAGGAGCCCACACCCCCCACCACCACCGAGGAGCCAGTCTATGAAACCCTTGTGGGGACAGAGTGGGAAGGCACCTGCCTGAACCATGTAGTGACGCAAAGCCATGGCACATTCGACATTATTGTGCACTGGACTGTGGACTTCCGCGCCAACGGCCAAAGCGAAGTGATGTGGTGGCTGGAGTCGCCAGGCATCGACCCGGGCATCGATACGCACGAGAGTACATACGTGTATGAAGGCGGCAACAGGGGGACACTCAGTTTCGGGAGCGACCGCCCCTTTGTGATTGACCCCTATAACCGCACCATGACCATAACACTGACTTTCGACGCCGAGTTCGAGTCCGACATGACTTCCACCCTGGGCGGCGAGACAGTGTTGCACCAAATGCGCTGAGGCGGACACACCCCGGCACTGCTTATTCCTAAAGAGAACAATGCGACAACCCCGCGAGGCGATTGAATCTGAGCGGGGTTATACTATATGCAGGAGCGAGGTGCAGCTACCGGCTAAACTCAATAAGGAATTGTGGCTGCTGGACATTAATTATCTACTTGGCGAAAAAAATGTGTCTTTGCATGTCGAATGGTTTGGATGATTCGTCATGGAGTATAGTATAGTATATTAATATCAAAATATTATAGTCTATGAAACACGCAGTGGGACTTATGATTATCGCGCTGATGGGGTTTACATCATGCCGCGCCCAGCAGAACCAAATATCGGGACCCGAGGGGAAGATTGCTTATAAAATCACTTTGCCCGACGGGTTTGACACAGCCACGGGACACTGCCCGATGGTGATATTGATGCATGGCATCTTTTCGAGCAAGGATTTCATCCCTATGCCACAAATTGCCAATGGGCTGGCAGCGGCGGGCATTGCCTCGGTGCGTTTTGATTTCGACGGGCATGGAAAGAGCGAGGGGCGTATGCAGGACATGACGATTGAGAAGGAGCTGGCCGACGCGCGGGCGGTGTGGGATTATGTGGCAGGGCTGCCGTATGTGAGTGCTGTGGGGTTGCTGGGGCATTCGCAGGGGGGCGTGGTGGCCTCAATGACGGCGGGGCGTCTGGCCATGGAGGGGATGGCTCCTGCCGGGATGGTGCTGATAGCCCCCGGCGCGGTTATAAAAGAGGCTTGTCAGGGCGGCAAGTTTTTCAACGCCCGTTTCGACCCGGCAAATCCCCCGGAGTATATACGTTGCTGGGGCACCATGAAGTTGGGGAGGGATTATTTGGTGTCGACCCAACAACTGGATATTTACGGCACGGCCAGCACCTACAGCGGACCGGTGCTGCTGCTGCATGGCGACCGCGACGGGATTGTGCCCATGTGGTGCAGCGAGAAGTATTTGCAGACTTACGGCCAGCAGGCAAAGCTCAGCGTGGTCAAAGGCGAGAACCACACAATCACCCGCAAGCGCAAGGTGGTGGTGGCACATACGGTGGAGTTTTTCAAGACGGTTTTTGGACTGTAGTTGTCGCCGTGCAGGCAGCGGCCTTTGGCTTGTGAAGGCCGGAGGCCTTTTGGTGAGGGATGGGTTATGGCCCGACGGACGGGGACGACGCATCCCTGGTCCTGCAGACGCTGCGCCGCCATGGGCTACTCCCCAAACCCATTTGCCTTAGCCGACCCATAAGTCACCTTTCTCCCCGTGGGGGACGAACCGGAATTTTACCTGTGCTATAGTTAAATAAGGTTCAGTTTGCGTAGTCTGGATTTTATACCTCCACTGTTGCGACCGAAAATCTTTTCAAGCTCACGAACAGACTTGCCGGTTTCAAATAGTTCTTCCAGCAGTTTGTCGTCCTCAATACTCCACGGAGAGTAAGCATTGGGGTAAAGTTCGATTAGCGGTCGGGTGTCTCGCTCTTTCTTTTTAGGTGTGGAAATCAGTTTCACAAGGTTTTCGAGCAGGTACTCCGGCTGGATAATTTCTGGCAAGGGAGCTTTGAAGTCACTCATGATGTAAAGTTCGTCGGGGTCACAGGGCAGGCCGCCTATGCCGAGGAGGATAAAGACGGGCATGTGGTGTTCCTTGGCAAATCTCTCAAAGAGGGCGGCTCTGGCCGGAGGCAACAATTCTTTGCTGAGGTCTTCTGGCATGTGGTTCCGCCATTTGCACTCGATGGCGAAGGGCTTTCCGTCGTATTCGAGTGCCAGGTCGGGGTTGCTGTTGCCTTCGGGGTAGATGCCAGGCAGGCTCTTGTCGCCTCGCCATTCTTTAAGGGTCAGCTTGTCATTGTTCGCCACGCCCAGCAGCTCCAGCACGTGGTCTTCAAACTCGCGGCCTTTCAGCACCTCGTCGTTCATGGTGAGCGACTTGATGCGCAGGTAGACAGTGCTGTAGGGGCGGTCGATGGCCTGATGGATGGCGTGGATGCCCATGTCTTCGTAGTACATGCGCAACAGCCGTTTGTCCTCGGCCACCGTCCAGCGATAGGATTTCTCTATGGGTTCTGCCGCTTTCAAGTCGGTGTTGTCGAGCAGGTGGGTGACGTTGTTGTGTCCCGCCAACAGGCCGAAGATGCTGCCATTTGGATTGATATAACCGCAGACGATGTGCTGCACCTGGCTGATGACCCATTGGTTGCGAAGGCGTGCCTCGAAGCCTTTGCCGTCGATCTCCTCGCGTTGCAACACAAGGATAAGCAACCGCTCTTCTTTCAGCGCCTGTTCAATCTGCACGTTATAGGTGTTGCGAAACTTGCCCGTCACCACCAGCACCGTCGGCACGTGGCACACCAGCAGCGCCTTCAGCACCTCCTCCTCCAGCTCTGACGTGTTGAAGCATACAGCACACTGCCCTCTGTCGAACTCCTCCACCCACCGGAACACCTTCTCATAGCACGACAGCGGCGCCATCCTTGACGTCAGGAAAAGCGTCTTCTCCCGCTGCCAAAGCTCCCTGTTACCGATGGTTTGCTTGATGTGCATTGTTTTGTTTCGATCTTAATTCTGGCTGCAAAGATACTCATGGTCGTTAGCAATGAGTGTATTGCAGTAGGCCCAAAACGATGGTGACTATAAGTGCAAGTATTGCAACGATAAGTGTATAATATCTTCTATACCTTTCAAAGGGTTTACTTCAGTTCTCAAATCCACATTTTGGTTACTTATTGCTTACGTTTTTATTTTACTTTGGCGTAACTGAAAGTTTGCCTGTCATTCTCAAACTTTGTGTATCCTCTTCTTTCCAAGATGTGTAGATTCAACCTCGAAATGCAACACTGTTGTGCAAAGATAGTAAGAATTTTTGTTTTGGCGAAGAAAAGTCCAGAAGTTTTCTTGGACGGAGGTTGATTTCAGTTTGGACGCAGGCAGAGAGGGAGGAGAAATCGGTGTTCTTTGGGATGTACTGACTTGTGTTTTCGATGAGGCTTTTCTCCCAGGAGGAGTATAGGTGTGCGAAATAAACCTTGGTATGGAGCATTTTGGCGATATATTTGTGGTCGGCGAACTCAGTTCCGATGTCGGTGGCATGGAGGGCGGACATGAGTGGTTGGATCTACACTCGGATTTTTTCTGCAACAGAATACAATAATCAGATTATTGCTGCGTTATAAAATCGGATATCATAAATCGAATTACTATGGCAACAATAACACTTGAATACGACGGACGCAACAGCGCCATCAAGCAACTGATTGGTGTGTTGCTCACTCTTGGCGCAAAGGTGACGCCCTCAGACAATCCAAAGGAGGAGCAGACGAAGATGGTCAGAGAAAGTCTTACGACGGCGTTCAGCGAGATGCGGGCCGGCAAGGCTATGAAAGACGCACGAAACCTCTTCGCATGATGGTTACTTTCGAGTATCTTCCGGAGTTCGAGCGCCGCGCCAAAGCCTTGGCCAAGAAATACCGCTCGTTTGTGGACGACTACAACACGTTCCTCGACGAGTTGGAACGCAATCCGTTTGGTGGCACTCCGCTCGGCGGCAACACCTACAAGCACCGTATGGCCATCGCATCAAAGGGTAAAGGCAAAAGCGGCGGTGCAAGGGTCATCACCTATAATCTGAAGCAGACGGATGCTGATGTTACAATTACGCTGATGTCCATCTACGACAAGGCCGAAATCAGCAACGTAACTGATACCTATCTGCGCCAACTGGTAAAGGAAATCGAGAATCAATGAAACACTGAAATATTCATAACTCGCTGATTTTTACCCCCACCCCACAAGTTGCACAAGTGATCTTATTTTGTCAATCCGATAATTCTTCGTACTTTTGCAAATCGAAAACAATACAATCAGATATGGAATCTGTAGCAACAATAGAAAATCCAAAGGCAGTGCGTACCGCGCATTCAGCACGCGGCCAAAAGCCTATCGGCACAACACAAAGTGTCGACAAAACGCCCGAAAGCGAGCTGATGACGGTGGAAGAATACTTTGACGAGGTTTGGCAACGCTACCTTGAGAAATATGAAAAACTACAGGGTTAGAATTTCCCGCGGAGCGAGGCTCGACATCGAAGACCTGACCGACTTCCTGCTCACGGTGATGAGTATCGAAGGCTCACGCAGGTATCTTGATATGATGATTGCCGAAGTGCAGTCGCTATCGGTGTATGCCGACCTGTACCGGCCGAGCACGATGGCCGACATACGGCAGTACCACCCCAAGGCCCGCCGAATGGTGAGCCACAACCGCCGCTGGTGTTTCATATTCCACACCGAGGATGACACCGTCATCCTCGACCGCATCCGCCCGTCAAAAATGATAGCGAAATGAATACCAACATCCATAACTCGCTGATTTTTACCTCCCCACACGGATTGTACAAGTAATCGGAGAGGATGAAGGAACTGCCGGTGGCCGTTCCGATAACGTAGCGGAGTGGTATGCCGTCGGTTAGGCCGACAACAAAAATTTCCTCTTTGTTTTTAATTCATTTGCCTGAACCTGCTACAAGCTTGCGGTAGTTATTGTTTCCCGTCTGCACAATAAAAAAGAATGTGGACGTTATTATGGCAGAGAAGCCAAATACAGTATATTATGGCAACATTGACAATATCCTACGACGGAAGGAGCAGCGTGATGAAGCACCTCATCGAGGCGATGTTGGCTGCCGGGGCGAAAGTCCTTCAGCCCGCGACTGACGATGACGACTTTTATTCCGACAAGAAGGCCTTTCGCTCTTTCCACGAAAGCGTGGAACAGGAGAAACAAGGACTTGCCCGCGAGGTGAGCTTTGACGACGTGAAACAAATGCTCAGCCTGTGATGTACCGCATAGAACTGACTCCGAAGGCCGAGGAAGAACTTCGTGCGCTTGGCCGCAGTGCCGACAAGGCAAGCATCAATAAGGTCTATCGCCTGTTTGAAGAACTGCGTGTTCATCCATACGAGGACACTGGCAAGCCCGAACCGCTGGTGGGCGACTATGCCGACTACTGGTCACGTCGCATCAACCAGAAAGACCGCCTGATCTACCGTGTGAAGGATAAAATCATCACAGTTACCGTGGTTCAAGTCGGACAATATTACAAGGACAAGTAACAGCGACTGGATGAATTACAATGTTTATAACTCGCTGATTTTATCCCCTACCCACAAATTGCACAAGTAATCTTATTTTGTCAATCCGATAATTCTTCGTAATTTTGCAAATCGAAAACAATAACAATATGGAAACACAGGTAGCATACACAACGCCGACGAAACCTAATGTTTCGCACACTCGCAAAGAGGTGTGGAAGACGAAGCACATTCCCGAACTGTGGTCGGCGACTTTATGGAGCCAAGGCTATATGTCGCTGGACGAATTCGGAAGCATTTTCCACCGCAAACTGGATGAGGCTTATGCAAAGCTACACGTTTAATCCATATAAACCTCAAAGATAAGGAGCTAAAGCAATGCAAACCGCAACAATCAACAATGCGAACAATCCTTCCACGCAGGGCGTTTACCTTAATGTGCCGATGTCCGACTGGTCGCTGCTGAAAGAACTTATCCGCAAATTCGGATGGCAGAGCGAGACACGCGAGCAACTGCTCGACCGTTTCATTGCCAGCCGTCCTCAACAGCCCCCGCTTACCGAGCAGGAGATAATGGATGAAGTGAGTGCAGTTAGATACGGAATGTGAAGAACGTTTTTTCGTTAAGCTGAGTGCAAATAAACGGGTTTATTTGCCGAAGCGCGAAAAACGAACATATCGAAAATATGAAAGTAATCTTCGACTGCAATATCTGGGTCTCGTTCCTCATAGGCCACTATCTGACCGAAGTGCGAGAGATGCTCACCTCGCCGACGGTGGAGGTCTATAGTTGCCCACAGCTGATGGCAGAAGTGGTCGACGTTACAGGCCGTGACAAGATACGCCGCTACGTGACCGATACCGATGTGGAGGACTTGCTACGCATCATCCGTGCCTATTGCCGCAACGTCGAGCTCGTTCACAAGGCTACGTCTGCCGTCCGCGACCCCAAAGACCTCTACTTGCTTTCGTTGGCGGAAACTGTAGGCGCCGACTACCTTGTCAGCGGCGACTCCGACCTTCTCGTCCTCGGCCAGCACAAAAACACGCAGTTGATAAAGTTATCGGACATCCGTAGGCTGACGGACAAAACAGGAAAAAACGGATGAAAGTTCATATTCATAACTCGCTGATTTTTACCCCCACCACGAATTGCACAAGTAATCGTCGGGAGAATTTCCTCTTTGTTTTTAATTCATTTGCCTCTCTCTGCCGCAATGTTGCGGCGGGGCGGGATTGGTTTGTAATTTCTAAAATAACGGGATTAGTTTGTAATTTTTAAAATAAATTGAATATGAAGAAACTCTTTTTACTCGGCGCGATGGTGTGCGTCCTCGGAATGATGACCGCCAATGTTTCGGCACAAAATGTAACCGAAAGCGACATTGTTGGCAAATGGGAATTCAAAGAAGCGCAAAATTTCCAGTCTCCTAACGTTGGTCTGTATCTACATGGAGAACATGCCGCCGTGGGCGAAACGGTGTTCTCCTTGATGCGCGACATTGAATTCCGCCCCGACGGGACTCTTTCGGTGCAGGTGGCTGTCGACCGAGACCCCGACGGGAACTATATGTTCTCCACCTACGAGGCGAAATGGAGTATCGGCAAAGATGTCCGCGGCGTGGCTGAAATCACCATCACAACCGAAGATGCAACGGTTGTCTGCCAACTACAGCTGCACGAGGACAACATGACCATCACTCCGCCTGCCGTCGAGACATTCCTGTCGTTCAAGTGTCCTAAAGGCATGTCTGCAACTTCATACTTCTACCACCGCAAAAAATAACACCTATTCTCAACCCTGCGCCAGCCCCGGCCGCTTTTGACACCGCCTGTCGCGGGGCGCGGAAATTCCAATCGGATTAAAAAACGGCTGCCATCCTTGCGAACGGCAGCCGTTGCTGTTTTAGTGTGTCGCTTCAGGACTACATCTCGGAGAGCTTCTTATACCGCACCACTGCAAGGACATGAAACAATGCTGCAAAAGCGTTTTGCAGTGGTGCGAGGCCATTTTGCAGCCGTGCAACGCCCAATGCAATGGTGCGAGACCGATTTACACGACTGCAAGAGGGTTTTGCAATGGTGCGAGGCAAAATTGCACGGGAACGGCATTTTTCCGCCGCCCTGCGGGCAATAAAAACCGCAAAGTGGCGTTTGTTTCAGTGATTAACTTTTAAGGGTTTATGATATGAAGAAAACATTGATGATATGCGCGGCGATTCTCGCTCTCGCCGCCTGTACTCCAGAGAAGATTGAGCCTATGCCGACACCGACTGGAGAGAATTGGCCATTGCCTGCAAACCGTACAGGCTATGTGGTGACGAAAATCACCTGGTATGACAATGCCAACAATCATAAAGAAGCCACCTATGAATATGACGAAAACAACCGTCTGACAAAAAGGACGGTCAACAGCACTTACGAAGAATGGGATGGCATAAAACACGATGTGTGGGTTGACTCAGTGTATTACAAAGACGGCAGAGTGTATAAAATAACCCAAACCGTAACTCCTGATGACGACTTATGGCATTCCGACCGCCTGTTCTATTACGATGACGAAGGGCGTTTGGTCAGAACCAAATATGGATACAATATCACCTGCTTTACCTACCGCAACGGACGACTTGACAGCATCTATTCCCCTGAAGACCCGGAGGCGTATGCCACATTGGAATATGACGAACGAGGCAACATCACGAAAGTGTATGCGCGTGTAGCAGTAGTGAATATGATAGGGGAGCCCACGGGCGAATATGAAATGAGGACGTTGGAGTGTGAATATGACAACAGTCCTCGCCCGAACTTCAATATGGACGATGTTTTTGCATACGAACCAATTTTTGGTATGAGCAATACCTATTCGGAGTATATCAGAAACTACTCCCAAAACAATTTGACACACGACATCGAAAGTCTTCAAACCTGGGAGTATGAGTACAATGAGCAAGGCCTCCCCAAGACCATGTACTATCAGTATGCCGATGTAGTTCCAGAAAACCATCCCGTATTCAGATTCACCTATCGTCGCGTGGAATAAGACAATCGGCGCAATAGCCACACAAACCGAAAGCCGAGACCATTGCTGGCCTCGGCTTTCGTCGTTTTAGTGTGTCGATGCAGGATTACATCTCCGAGAGTTTCTTGTAGCCCTCGTAGCGCAGTTTGGCATTGCGCTCGGTGGCGACGAAGAGTTCTTCGGCCTCTTGGGGGAAGGTCTTCATCAGCGAGTTGTAGCGGACCTCGCCCATAATGAAGTCGCGGAACTTGCTCCAGTCGGGCTCCTTGGAGTCGAGGTGGAAGCCGTTCTTGCCCTCATCCTCTTCGGCGGGGTTGAAGTGCCAGAGGTGCCAGTACCCGACCCCGCGGATGTTCGACACCGTGCCGTTGGTCTGGATTTGCAATCCAGACCCATTGAGCATAAGGATTTGCAATCCGAAACACTCCGCTGGGCTGGATTTTTGTGGATGGCGGTGGGCATACTGAGGTCGAGCTCAGGCTTGGAGCCACTTGTAGCGCTCTACACTGTAGATGGGCAGGAAGGGAAGAAGTATGGGGGTCTTCTTGACGTAGGCCTGGTATTCGGGGTCGTTTCCGTTCCAACCTGCTCCACAACCCAGGATACTTGTCGAAGTCCTCGCGGAAGTTCTCACCTGGTTCTTTGGCGTGCAGCAGACGAATGTCGACACCGCGCTTGAGCAGCTTGTCGAGCGCCGACAGGAACGGAACCACATCCCGACCTCCCGCCACGTACAAGTCCTTCAGGTCGGCAGTACCAATCCACAAATCGTGCTTGACCTTCTCACAAAGTGTCAACACCTTTGTGTAATGCTCCCTGTCTGCGATGTAGTGTATCAATTCCTATGAGTTTTTGTGAAGTTAGGATGAGTGTTAAGAAAGATTTGATATGCATTAATCACACTATTATACCATTCTTCGGAACTCTTTCTTGCACTAAAATGCCAATTATTGATGGCTATCTTGTTTTCTTTCGTATCATAATATACCCAACCATCATCATCAACCCATCCACTATCATCCCTATTATCTAAACATTTGTAACACTCACTCTTTAAGAAATTCAGCAATAAGTTACCACTTTCTTCTATGCAATCCGAATAGCCACAACAAACAATTATATCTGCATCTAAATTTAGTATCTGTTCTTTAAGTAAATTTTTGTCTCTTTCTATATAATACCTTAATGTGTTGTTTGAGACAGAATTGCCGCCAGCTTCTTTCTTCGCATTAATTCTCGCAATAGGAAACGTATTGTATAGTTCAATCGCCTGTTCATTTGTAAATATATAATCAGCTTTGTATCCTGGCTTTGTGTTGACTAATCCATATAACTGATACATTAGATTTCGAAAGAATGCATAGGATAGATTGCCTGTTTCTCCCCTAACATCCCAAGCGTCATATCCACCTGCATTTTGATCCTTTGTTAGAAATAAAACTCGCAATGGAGCCTTATTCCACATTTCGTTTTCTTGTTTTCCATCAGAATAGCGTTCAGTGCCATTCTCTATCGTCTTGATTACTCCACGATACATTATCCCATCATCTGCAAAATTTGTCTCATGCCACTCTTCATTGTGTTTCCTCCATTTTTCGAGAATTCTTTCATTCTCAGCAACAAAGTCTTTCATAATGCATTAAATAGTTGTTTGTTTACTATGCAAAAATACGAATATTTTCTGATACAGGTGCATTTTATCCTTCAAACAGTATGGGGTCGACATTCGTATTTATCTGGTAGTTGAAAGCGTAGGTGGTCATGCGGAGGAGGTCGGGGATGGAGTAGTTCATGTGGGTGCAGAGGGCATGGACGGCGTAGCAGACGCAGAGGTGGTCGAGCTGGGGGATGCGGAGGGGGCCTTCGGCCCAAGTCTGGCCGTCGTCGAGGTTGCAGAGATGGTCACCACAGCACCAGCAGATGTCGTCCAGACGCGAATTATCGCCGATGACCCACAGCATCTCGTTCCACCGCGAACCGTAGAAGGCATCCTCCTCCATCGTGAAGAGGTGCGGATCATTTTCGTTGTGACTGTAGAGGAGCGTGGTCTCCAATTCGAAAGGCTCGCCGCTGAGGGTATGAATGGCGGACATCTGGTCCTGCAGCGTGCGGTGACGCTCGTTCAGCTGCTTTGTCAGCGCCAGCAGTCGCTCGTTGACCACCTCGAAGCACCGCACCTCGGCCTCGGTGGCATGCTTTGCAAACATCTCATTGAGGATCCACTGCCGGGTGCCGAGATGGTCATCGATCACCTCCTCTGTCGCCTTGTCCCAATAGCCCTCGAAGGGCTTAGCTATACGCAGGATATAGTCCTCGCAATCCTGCAGCCGCTTGCGCAGCTGGCGGATATTGTCTTTTTGTTCTTGCATTTTATAATTATTTTTGCCGTTGGTCTGGATTTGCAATCCAGACCCATTGAGCATAAGGATTTGCAATCCGAAACACTCCGCTGGGCTGGATTTTTGTGGATGGCGGTGGGCATACTGAGGTCGAGCTCAGGCCTGGAGCCATTTGTAGCGCTCTACACTGTAGATGGGCAGGAAGGGAATCAGTATGGGGGTCTTCTTGACGTAGGCCTGATATTCGGGGTCAGAGCCATAGACTTCGTTCTGGCGCAGCTCCAGACGGCGGGCACCGCTGAACATGACGTAGACAATGCCGACGTAGCCAATGGCGGCGACGAGCCATTGCCACCAGGCGAGACCAGCACCGATGCCGCTGAGCAGGACACCCGTCCAGATGGTGACTTCGCCAAGATAGTTGGGGCAGCGCACGATGCGGTAGAGGCCGGTGTCCACAAAACGCTTGGGGTTGCGTTTCTTGGCGGCGCTTTTCTGCATGTCGGCAAAAGCTTCGAGCAGGATGCCGCAAAGCACCGTGGCGGCACCAATCCAAGCCCAGAGGTCGCTGACTGCGGCTCCAGCCCGGGTGTTCATCAGGCGGAAGGCAACAGGGCTTACCTGCAGCACATAGAGGATGGCGCAGAAGAGCCATACGGTGACGACAACGCCAGCAGGTTTTTTCTTTTGGAGGGAGGGGTCGTAGAGGATTTTGCGGTAGGCCGTAGCCTTGCGCTCACGCATTAGCAGGAAGGTGCCCAGCCGCATTCCGAACACGATGAGCAGACAGCACAACACCGCCGTGGGCGCCGAAAGCGCGCCGCCAAACATCACCATCATGGCCACCGCCAGCGCCACGATGCCGTAGCCATAGCCCAGGCTGAAGAAATAGATGAAATACTTCCAGCCCACGGCACTCACCGCGAGCGACACTGCAAAAAGGATAAGAAGTTCCGTCATAATCTGTAAGTTTTTACTTGTGGATTTCAAAATGCAAAGATACGAAGAAAAATCCAAATGGCAAATCGTGCCGGGGTATACCTCCCCTCTTTAGAGGGCTCGGGGGTATGCCTCCCCTTTTGAAAGGGGTCGGGGGTATGCCTCCCCTTTTGAAAGGGGTCGGGGGTATGCCTCCCCTTTTGAAAGGGGCCGGGGGTATGCCTCCCCTTTTGAAAGGGGCCGGGGGTATGCCTCCCCTCTTTTGAGGGGCTGGGGATATATCTCTGTGGGTCAGGATTGCCGTGCCGTTTCCTTTCCCCTCTTGAAACCGTACCGTCTATAATCGAACTCGGGTTTTTAGATGCCATCTGTTGATGACCACTACCGTATTATTGTTACTTTCTTGGCAGGTGAACTGCCAACTTTGATTAGGTACACACCCGAGGACGGCATACGGAAGCGAACAGCCGCAGATGAGTCTGGCTGTATATGCAGTTGCCGCCCCAATGCGTCAAATACTCGGATAATTTCTCCTTCGGCACCACACACAGAGATGTATTCACCTTCCACGTTTATAGTCCAAGGAAGAGAAGTAATATCAACATTCTCAATAGACACTTGCACAGTGTCGTAGATGGTCACTGTGTCGAACACCGTAACTGTATCATATATGGTGATGGTGTCGAATATCTGAACTGTCACCGTATCATAAACAGTCAGGGTATCGGTTGCCCATACGGTATCATGAACCATAACGGTGTCTCCATACACCGTCAACATCCTACTGATGCTGGGTGCCGGCAACCAAATGCTGTCTCCGTTTTGAGCGGCAGTAATTGTACAACGGCCAGAGGCAACCAACAGCAGGGTGTCCCCGTGAACCGTAGCAACGTTGGAGTTTGAGGAACTGTAGGAAACGGGCAGTCCACTTGTTGCCGTGGCGGTCAAGGACAACTGTCCTGCACTGCGGTATGCATCCAACGACTGCCCCCAGACAATATGCTGTTCTGCATCGGCCTCGGGGAATTCATAGCATCCTATATCGATGTGACCGCCAGAAACACGGTTCAGTCCATCCAAGTCAGTGATTGACTGATAAGGCAGCGACACATGGTAGGGATGTCCGGCATTGACACACGATGAGCCGGATGACAGATGCCAGTCTGCCGTCAGCACTTGCTGCATGCTGTCAGCGTCAAAACGTGCCCCGGCAAAGGTGGTAGGACCCGCAAAGAGAGGGCCGATGCTGTCTTGGTCAAGTCTGAAATTGCCAGTCTGCCCCAACAGGGTGTCTTGCATGGCATTGAACATCACGTTGTCTATCGAAGAATTAAAGCCATGGAAGAATTGACTGTGTCCAGTATTGCCCCAGAAAAGATTGTTGTAGAGGTTGATGCTACCATCTGTTCGCAGAAGACGTGAAGGAACGTAGCTGGCCGAATCCCACAACAGATTGTTGGCGATGGTGTTATTTTGAAGGATATTGTATCCCTGGTGCAGGTAGATGATGTTGGGGCTAGTTCTGGAAGCCCTGATGCTGTTGTTAGCCAACAGGCAGTCTGTTATGCGGCATCGGTGGCTGCATGCGATGATGGCTGCGCTCTGAATATTATTGTCATTCAGGATCACAACCTCGTTGTTGCGGATGATGCAACGTTTCATATCCACATTTGAATAGAGCATGAGCACCCCTAAATCATAACCACTGTTCACATGACCCACTTCACGGCGATTGTTCTGGAACAGACAGTCCTCTATAGTAATAAGCCCATATGGGGTGTAGCCGTTCAATTGGCGTGATTCTATCGGTCGGTCGTTGTACTCGAATATGCAGTTGTTTGTGTGGGACCCATGAGAGAGTAAGCCCCCTCGGAAGCAGTGTCTTATCGCGCAATCATATACATAGAATCCGCTACCAGAAGCGGTGGTAGAGTACCCATAACTGGCCTTTTCCATATAGCTCCATCCGTAAACAGCATTCACTTCAGCGTACTCACCATCGAGAGTGCAGTTGGACAGATGATAGTCTCCGTCCAGCAGCGCCAAAATCAGGATGGCGTAAGTGTTGTAGACACTATCCACCTTCACCACAAATCCATCAATAACTGTCGGCGCGGTGGCAGACTCTTCATAGTCAATGCACGAATAATAAGAGGTCAAGAATTGTGCCGACTGGTTAGCTGTAAAAATCCGTGTGCAGGAACTGTCCTGCAGGTATCCATGGTGCATTGGCTGACGCTCGGCAAGGTTCTGCTCGGTACCAAGGAAGCCACCGAAAACATGCACGCCATTTTTGGCCGAGAACTTGGGGTATGTCCCAATAGCCACAAATACCGTATCCCCCTGCACGGCATCGTTCATGGCACCATCAATATTGCGTTTGGCCGTTGACCATGCCAGACCATTGTTGTTATCATTTCCCAGCATGGAAACGTAACGCACGGTGGCATTCGCGGAAAACGACGCCGCCAAGAGAAAAAATAATAGATAATTTCTTTTCATGACATTAAACGAGCTTAGAACCTGAGTTCGATTTTAAAATTAACTAATAGTCAATACGTTGAATTTGGTACATGATAAGTGTTAACCTGTTTTGCCCTATTATATCAAAGAATTTTTCGCATATTTACAATTGAAAATCAAACAAATAAACAAACAATCCCATAAATTTATCCAACGGCAAAGTTACGGAATTTTTTTATTTCACAGACAGTTTCTGCAAAGAATTTTACAAAACCCATGACAAGTACGTTGTCAGAGATGGAGAGAACCCCAGACGTGAACCCCCACCTCCCCTCTTTAGAGGGGCCGGGGTATGCCTCCCCTCTTTAGAGGGGCTGGGGGTATGTCTCCCCTCTTTAGAGGGGCTGGGGGTATGTCTCCCCTCTTTAGAGGGGCTGGGGGTATGTCTCCCCTCTTTAGAGGGGTTGGGGGTATGTCTCTTTAGAGGGGCTGGGGGTATGTCTCTTTAGAGGGGCCGGGGGTATGCCCACCTGCTGCGCAAACGGTCTGTTATTGAGACCCTCAACGATAAACTGAAGACCACATGCAAATTAGCAACAACCGATTATTTAAACATACGCTCAAACTGCAAAAGTCCAGTTTCTTTTTGACAGGGCGAAAGCCCTTTCCGTTCCTGGCTCTGACTCCTTTCTGTGCCAGCCGCATTTTATGTCGGTCCGCTCCATCCCCGCTCTGCCAATGGCGGGTGGCCTCCATATATACTATTGGCTGTAGATGGAATGTGGGAGAATGAGGGGGACAGTGGTGGATACTGAGCGGAGGAAGAGCGAGCTAAGGGCGGGCGGTATTGCAAATGTGGGTACCCCTATATCTGGTTGCTCACATTGTTCCAAGCATATCGGTGGGGAGGAAAGACTAACGTCTCTTCTCTTTAATACGGACTTTCTTACCTGTAAGAATGGGGAGGGTGGGGTTTTGCCGGTGAGAGGCGGCTTGAACTGCCGGCCGCGCCGTGACGCTTGTGTTTGGCATGCCTTTTCAGCTTCTTTCCGGGCTGGCTGAAAGACAAAAAAGTTCCCCAATCTGGCTTTTTTGCCACACGCAGCCCTGCCATTTCGGATTATTTTTGTATATTTGCCTGTTCAAACCATCGTGGCCAATCGCTACAATGATTTGACAAACAGTATACTAATTGCAAACAATATCAAGTAACAGGCATTTAAAACATCAATACAATGAAGAGAATCCTTATAGTCGGCGCCGGCGGACAGATTGGTTCCGAGCTGACCCGTAATCTGAGAGACATTTATGGCGACAACAATGTTGTCTGCAGCGACCTCCGTCCCCTCAAGGGCGATCCTTACGAGCGCGGCCCCGTGGAGCGCATCGACAGCACCCAAATCATGCAGATAGCCACCGCCGTCAAGCAGTACAACATCGACACTATCTACAACCTCGCCGCCATCCTCAGCGCCACCGCCGAGTTGAACCCCATGCTGGGCTGGAATGTGGGAATCGGCAGCTTGGTGAACTGTCTTGAGGTGGCACGCCTTTTCGGCTGCGCCGTGTTCACCCCCAGCAGCATCGGCGCCTTCGGCCCCAGCACCCCACACGACAACACTCCGCAGGACACTATCCAGCGCCCCAACACTATCTACGGCGTCACCAAGGTGACCGGCGAGCTGCTTTCCGACTATTATTTCACCCGTTTTGGCGTTGACACCCGCAGCGTCCGTTTCCCCGGCCTTATCAGCTACCAGACTCTGCCCGGCGGCGGTACCACCGACTATGCCGTCGAGATTTACTATGCCGCCGTGAAGGGCGAGAAGTTTGTCTGCCCCCTGAAGAAGGGCACCTACATGGACATGATGTATATGCCCGACGCTCAGAAGGCCATGATTGACATCATGGAGGCCGACCCTTCGAAGTTGGTCCACCGCAACAGCTTCAACGTCACATCCATGAGTTTCGACCCCGAAATCATTTATGCCGCCATCAAGAAACGCTATCCCGCTTTCGAAATGGTCTACGAGCCCGAACCCATCAAGCAGGCCATCGCCGACAGCTGGCCCAACAAGATGGACGACAGTTGCGCCCGCGCCGAGTGGGGCTGGAACCCCCAGTACGATCTGGAGCGCATGACGGACGACATGATACTCAACCTGAAGAAGAAACTGCTCTGACCGCAGTCTCTCTCCCCATCCCCTTTTCAAAAGGGGTACGGCGAAGCCGGGGGGTATGCATCCCGATAGAGGGGAGGTCCCGTGCTGAGGCACAGGTCCTTCCCTTTTTTATTAAAGCATTCTCGCAATTACCGGGATGGGCTGTATCAGTTTTTTCGAGTGTGTGGCCAAGAGGGTGTCTACGCTGTCCACAGCCAGCAGCGGTAGGGCCGCGGGCTTGAAGGAACCCATGGCATGAAGGCTGGCCATGCCGAGTAGGTGCAACGCATCAGGGCGCTGAACAGAACAGGGGTTTAGCATTATTTAACATTTTCGACTGTAAGATTTTTGCGTCTTTCCCGTCATGGTAGTAAAATTTAAACAGAACAATACGATGAAAAAAACAGTTCTCATTCTCTTCTGTGTGGCGGCCAGTGTGGCCGCTCAGGCCCAATTCACCCTCGGCGCGGGCTTTTCGGCCAACGGCCTCCTCGGACGTGAAAACAACTCTTACGGCGTCGACCTCGACAATCAATATTCCCTCACGCCCTCGCTGCGAATGGGCTACCGCTGGGCCAGTGGACTGTCGGCAGGCATGGAGGGGTCTCTCACCTATGTCTGCGGCAGCACGGAAGTATCCTACAATGAACCATATCCCACCCTCTACCAGTCCGGCGACCGTTGCACGACGACCGAGGTGCTGAGCTGGCAAGGCGGAGCATGGGTACGCTACGACCTTCCACTGGGCGGACGGCTGTCGCTCTTCGCCAATCTAGGTGTGGGGGCAGGCAGCATGTACAGCCGCACGGTACGAGAATACACACATTTCGATGAGCTGACAGGCGAGCGGGAAACCGTCCGCACCGAGTACAACGAGTTCGGCAACCGAAACAGCCAGCTGAGGACCTTCGACCTACGCCTCACACCGGGCGTGGCCTGCCGCTTAGGCAGCCACTGGACGGCCGAGCTGTGGCTCGATATGCTGCAGATAGGCTACTCGCACTTCATGCAGTCGGAAAAAGAATCTACTGTTGCCGAACCCGCCGATAAGGCCAACGACATCTCGACAACCCATGCGGGCATATTCTTTTTCGGCTCGCGAGCCATGGAGCAGCTCTATAGCCTCCTATTGACCGAAAGATTTCTGGCGATGGTCGGGGCACCGGGCGGCACATTCCACTTGGGCTGCACTTATACTTTCTAACCCCCAAAAAACATCCACGGCACCACCACTTGACCACTGAGGAGTTTATCCGCGACATCATTCCCCTTCAGCCCGCCATGCGGCGCATAGCCGAGGGAATGCTTCACGACGAAGAGCTTGCCGCCGACGCCGTGCAGGAGACTTTGACGCACTTGTGGAGCCGACGGTGGAGGCTGGGCTGGGTGGAGGACAAGCGGAATTATTGCATGCGGGCACTGCGCAACGAGTGTGTGGACATGCTGCGAAAGAAATGCCCCACAGTGGACGCCGACTCCCTGGCTGACAACATAGCGGACACGGCTGAGCAGGACGCCGCCGAAGCCGAACAGCTATACCGCCGACTGGACGAAGCGGTGGCCACCCTCACTCCGATGCAGCAACAGCTGGTGCGGCTGCGCTTTGTGGAGAGCCGCAGCTCCAAGGAAATTGCCACCCTCACAGGCCTCACAGTCACTAATGTAGACACCATCATGAGCCGTATATACACATTATTAAGAAAGAAAATGCAATGACCCACAACGACAATCGAGACATAGAACAACTGCTGGCACAATATGGCGAAGACCGCCGCCACCAGATGGAGGCCGCCCGTCAGGTGCGCGGACTGGCACGGCGCAGGCGGCGGAACGGCTTAACGGCAGCCATGATGGTGACGCTGGTGGGGGTGGGTCTGGCAGCCCTGCGGATGCTGCCGACGGATGCTGCCAGCACCCCCAGCATCAGCGGCCCCCTTACGGCTTCGACCTCGCCCCGCCATTATGCTCCCCTGCCTGCAGCCCCGACGGCGACAAGGGAGCCAGCAGCCCCGCCGACAGCAGTTCCCCACTGGCACCGCCCGGCGGCTCCAACCCTGCCAACCGCCTCGCCCACGGCCGAGGATACTCCAATTAATGAGCGCCCCGCCCCGCTCCCAGCCGATGAATGCCGCCCCTCGTCAGCAGCCGAGGGAGCGGGAGAACCAGCCCACAGCGACAGCCGAAAGCATCGTCCCGCAGGTCGGAGCCATGCCCCTGACCTCCCCTCTTTAGAGGGGCCGGGGGTATGCCGCACACCCGAATCTACCCAGTGGGCTCGGTTGCGCCTCACAGCACAGGTGGGGGCCACTGCATCCACCTCCTATTATGAGCGCTCTTACCTCAATGCCGGGGTTGGGCTGAATGTGGCTTTGGCCGCAGCCTCAAATTATGAGGTTGGCATAGGGGTGGGCATGGACGGCTATCTGCACATGGAGTCGTCGTTCCCGGCCAACGATAACTTCACCCACCATAACTTTATCGATGGCTTTGGATATACGCAATCCGATGAACTCGAGCCGGTAGAATCCTTGCTGTGGAATTATCCCACCTTTGCGCTTTATGCTACCCTGCCCTTGACGGTGGACCTCTATCCCGGCGGACGCGAGCGAGCGGGTCTGTCGCTGAGCTTGACCCCCGGCCGGGCAGTGACCCCCGTGACAAACCAGGTGGGGATGGTGACGCTGCACGGCATCAACCCTTGGAAACTGACATTGGGCGTGGGGATGACGCTGCCCAAGGGATGGCTGCGACGGGTAGGGCTGACGGCCAACCTGCTGCCCTCTTATGTGGCGGGGCCGCTGGAGAAGATGCATGAGGTGGGACTGACGTTGGGATTTTGACCGAGGGGACAATCGTCAGCATTGCTCGTAGGCGGTGAAGGCATTTTCGATCTGACTGATGGCGCAGGAGCCATCGGCCGACCTGACTACGGAGATGATGTCGAAACGGACCTCTTCCTGGCGCTGATGACGGATTACATAGTCGTTGGCCATACGGATGTAGGCTCGCTGTTTGGCACGGGTGACAAACTCTTCGGGGTTGCCGAAATTGGTGGATGACCGTGTCTTCACCTCGGCAAAGACTATCAGCCCCTCTTTGTAGGCGATGATGTCGACTTCGTGTTTTCCTTTGCGCCAATTGGTCTCCACGATGGCGAAGCCCTGCTCCTCCAGGTGGCGGCAAGCCAAGTACTCACCCTCTTTTCCAGTGTCGTTGTGTTGTGCCATAGCGACTGCAAAGATACACAAAAAAATCCGATTTCCGGAAATACCAGAACCGGCCCGCCCAAGCATTTGGTCCTGACCCAGAAGAGAAGGAGGGGTCTGGAACTTTTCAATTTTGTTGAAACCACAAGGTTGGGGTAACCTTGGCAGAAAGGGATAATGGGCCGGTTGCTTATGCTATTAATAAATTTTAATGGTCAGCAACAGGTTGCTGAGTCGCGACAAGCAACCCATATCACAAGTATTTATATCTCATAAACAGCGTATTAAAGAAAAGTTTATGGGTAACTTTTTTATTTCTCCAAAAAAGTATTATTTTTGCTCGTGAATTAGCACCTGGGACTTAATTGGCCACGGAGAATCATCTTGACATTTATATTGAACATTACAAAATCCTATTCATATTAGGCCGCTTCTGAGTCAGAGGCGGCCTTTTGTTTTGCATTGTCACCCTCTCCGTCTCCCCCTCCCCCAATCACTACGCGCCAGTCATCCCCAGATAAGTTCCTATAAGAAACGCAACTTTTTGAGAGAGAACACAGGCTGAGAAAGGATTTTTTTCGGCAAAGGAAGAGGAAATGTTCCTCCCCCCCTGCACAGATGGGAAAAAGTTGAATGGTGGCAGACGGGGATAAGCGTGGAAACAGGCCCCGGAGCTGGCCGATTTGAGGAAAGAGAGGCTGAGGGAGCCGCGAAAGTTGTGCGGGCAGACGATGCACGGGATGTCCGGCAGCAAGCTCTCCCTGATGTATTGGTTCACAGCCATCCACCTGTTGACGGCGACCAAGAAGACGTTCTCGGCAAAGGAGATACAGCGACAGCTGGGCCACAAGCAATACCAGCCTATATGGGAGATGGTACACAGGATACGCAGCGTTATGAGAACGCGTGATTCGCAGTATGAACTGAAAGACACATTCGAGCTGGACGAGGGGTTTTTCACAACAGAAGACACAACGGACGAGGATAATTCAACAGAATGTATTTCGGAGACAGAATGTTTGACCAGATAGTGTTGGCTGCAACATCATACAGGCCGAGTTTCAAACACAGAACCTATGGTTCGGAACAATGCGGATAATCATTAAAAAATATCGGCGGAGTATAAGATTCGGCCATGCTGTGCGACTACGGGCAAAATGATTATCTGATATGAATAAAATCGCTATCACCGCCATCGTCCTGCTGAGTTTGTTGGCGGCGGGATGTTTCCAAAGCCGGCATTTGCTCGTAAGGGTGTGCCACCCGTCGGAGAGGCTGCTGCACGAAGCCTCGGCCAAGTATGCCGACCACACGCTCCTCACGGCCGGGGACTTGCGCCGCTATCTTGCAGACGACACGTCGCACTACAAGATTCTCATCGTCTACAGCTACTGCTGCGCGGGCTGCAAGGAGGCTATGCGCGACACTTATCTGCCGCTGATGCGGGGATGGGAGTATCACACAACATGGGCTAAATTGTTAAATGAATGGGGCTTATAAACAATACTCTTATATTGCGCCGCCGTTTTTGCCGTGAAATGGCCGGACGGGCGGCCGATAATACTGGGCTTCGGGTGTTGGCTTTCCGCCCGCAGACTGTTAAAAAATACATAAAAGTGTTTTTACAAAAGGCAATTTTGGCTGTTATGCTTACCAAAAGGTAAGTGGGTAACTGCCGGGTACCTTCTTGCAGGATTTAAGAAAGTATCTTATTTTTGCAGCCGGAAATCAGGGGCATGAAGCCCAATTAAAAATACAAACTTATAAAATTACAACAAGATGAGATCAATCGAAACAATCAAGAGCGGCCGCAACTACAAGGCCGTCAGCATAGGAAGCATTGACCAGATTATCGAGCACGAACTGCCTATGGGGCCGAATGTGATCAAGGGCAAGGTTTTTGTGGGGCAGGCCATGGGCACCACGGGCAGCGAGCTGTCGTTCCAGACCCTTGTGCCGGGGCAGGACAGCGGTTTCCTCCACACGCACAAGACCCACGAAGAACTCTACATCATCCTGCGCGGTGAGGGTACCTATCAGGTGGACGGCGAGCAGTTTGCCGTGAGCGAAGGCACCATCGTGAGGGTCAGCCCCGACGGTCACCGTGCTTTGAAGAACACGGGCAGCGAGAACCTCACGATGCTCTGCATCCAGTATAAGGCCAATAACTTTACCGAGGCCGACAGCCCGATGATGGACGGCAATATCCTGCCCGACGCGCTGAATTGGTAAAACTAATAACAAAATAGAAATGAAAAAGTCAGTCATCATGATGGCTGCAGCCGCCATCCTTGCAACAGGCTGCAAAAGTAATAATAACCCCCAAACACAAGAAGAAATGGACAACAAAGAAAAAGCAGTGGCCGTGCTTAAGTCCATCGAAACAGGTGCCAGCGAACCTATTTCCTACATCAATGCCCAGAACTACAAGCAGCACAACCTCGGTGTTGCCGACGGTCTCGACGGATTTGGTGCCGCACTGGCAGGGCTGGCCGACTTCCCCGAGAAGGCCCGCGTCAACACCGTCCGTGCCTTTGAGGATGGTGAATTTGTGGTATGCCAAACTGACTACAACTTCTTCGGGCCTAAGGCTGGATTTGACATCTTCCGCTTCGAGGACGGCAAAATCGTGGAACATTGGGACAACCTCATGCCCTATGACGGCAGCAAGAATCCAAGCGGCCACACGCCTTTCGACGGCACCACCGAAGTGAAAGACCTTGACAAAACTGCTGCCAACAAGGACCTCGTGCGCAATTTCGTACAGGATGTACTGATGGGTCAACACCCCGAGAACCTGACAAACTATTTCGATGGCAACAATTACATCCAGCACAATGTCTCCATAGCCGATGGTCTTGATGGCCTCGGTGCTGCCCTCGCCGCCATGGCCGAACAAGGCATAAAGATGGAGTACTTTACCATTCATACTGTGTTAGGCTGTGGCAACTTTGTTTTGGCCGTCAGTGAGGGTGCTTTCGCCGGCCAGCCCACTTCCTATTATGACCTCTTCCGCGTTGAGAACGGCAAGATTGCCGAGCATTGGGATGTCATGGAAACCATCGCTCCAGAAAGCGAATGGAAGCATCAGAATGGTAAATTCAATGGATTAAAGTAGAGACACTTTCTTTATTTTCGTATAATCAAAATGGGCAGGTGCCGAAAAAGCCTGCCCATTTTCTGAAAAAAAGTTATATCTTTGCACCATGATTGAACAGGCTATAAACTTCCTAAAAAGCCATGTCGAGGGCGTGTTGGCTACGGTGGACGACGACCGCCCGTGCCTGAGGGCTTTCCAAATTATGAAGCAGGAGGACACAGACCTCTATTTCGCCACGTCGGAGCGCAAGGAGGTGTACCGCCAGCTGCGTCAGAACCCCCGTGTGGAGTTTCTCATAATGCACGAGGGGGTGTCGGTACGCTGTTCCGGACGGGCAGTCTTTGATGTGGACGATGCCGCTGAGCGCTGGATTTACGACCACAACGAGGTGCTGCGCCGCCTCTATCCGAGCTACGACACGCTGGTGTATTTCAGACTTGCCACCGAACGGATGGATTATTACGACCTGCGCCCTACTCCGCCCGTTCACAGGTCTTTCGACCTCGTCTCCGGCGAGAGCCGCAACGGCTTTGTCGGCGCGCGTTTCTCAAAATGACAGCAAACCTTATGGACCGGGGAGAGAATCTGGATTTTTGCATCGGATATCTGCTGCGGCAGGAGGGTGTGCACGCTGAGTTGCCGACAACGCTGGAGGGCAAACAGCGCCTTCTGCGGGCGTTGATGAATGTGTGGCCACCGCAGCCCCTCGACGATGAGTTTCTGCGGGCGCAGGATGCCGAGCTGCAGGCGCAGCTGCAGGACAGGGGCATCGTGGACTTGGAGGACATCGCCGCGCCGGGGGATGCCCGCCCCACACTCTGGCAGGGAGACATCACGCGGCTGCGGGTCGACGCTATCGTCAATGCAGCCAACAGCGGAGGGCTGGGGTGCTGGCATCCGCTGCACGGGTGCATAGACAACGCCATCCACAGCGCCGCAGGACTTCAGTTGCGGCAGGAGGCTGGCCGCGTGCTCGGAGGAGGAGAGATAGCCACCGGCAAGGCCATCATCACCCCCGCATACAACCTGCCCTCCCGATACGTTATCCACACGGTGGGGCCTGTCGTCCCGGACGGCATGCCCACCGAGGAACAGGACGGGCAGCTGGCCGACTGCTACCGGAGTTGTCTTCGTTTGGCCGGGGAGGCGGGCTGCCGGAGCATTGCTTTCTGCTGTATCTCGACGGGCGAGTTCCGCTTCCCCAACCACCGCGCCGCCGAAATCGCTGTGGCGACGGTCAAGCAGCAGAACGACAGCGAACCGCCGTCACCGATGAGTGTTGTTTTTAATGTTTTCAAGGATACCGACTATGACATCTACAACGAGTTACTCGGAACGCATCCGGAGGCTGGAAGAAGCCATTCGTGAGGCCGACCATATCATTGTTGGCGCGGGGGCAGGGCTGACCACTGCGGCGGGTCTCGACTATGCCGGAGAGGACTTTCGACACGAGTTTGCCCCATGGATTGAGCGTTATAGATTCACCGACCTTTACAGCGCTGGTTTCTATCCTTTTGAGAGCCAAGAGGAGTATTGGGCTTTCTGGGCCAAGCATATATGGTTCTGCCGCTACCGCACCGGCGCCTTGCCGCTCTACAGGCGGCTGCTGGAGCTTTTCCCCCGGGCTTTTGTGGTGACGACCAATGTCGACGCACAATTCGAACAGGCCGGATTCCCTTTGGAGAACATCTTCGCCACACAGGGCGATTATGGTTGGTTTCAGCCTGCCTCCGGCACACCCAAGACACTGGTCGACAACCGGGAGTGGGTGGAGCGAGTGCTGCCTCTCATCAGCGGCTGCCGTATACCGACCGAGGCGATACCCCACATGCCCGACGGCAGCGCCGTGGCGCTGAACCTGCGTGTGGACGACACCTTTGTGGAGGATTCCCGTTGGCACCGGCAGGCCCGACGGTATACCGATTTTGTGCAGGAGGCGCGGCAGGGGAGACTGCTGCTGCTGGAGTTTGGCATCGGATACAACACTCCGGGTATCATCCGCCTGCCTTTCGAACAGCTGGCGCAGAGGCTGCCGCACACCACCCTCGTGCGCTTCAATCTGAACGACCCCGACCCCTATATCCAGAATCTGCCGCGCTTCATGTCTTTCACAGAGGACATCGGCCGGATACTGGACGACATAGACAGTCTGCGCGCCGCTGCGGGCAATTAGTCAGTCTTTTTTTCACCCATGCAAGAGTTCCTGTTTAAATATGTAGAAGAGAGCGACAGCTTTTGCGCTGTCTGCTATCAGGGCGATGCCGCCGAGGTGGTTATCCCGCAGACACATTGGGGCAGGCCGGTAACGATACTCTTCGACGACCTCTTCAAGGGGCATGCCGAAGTCCGCTCGGTGGCCATCCCCGACACTGTGACCGAGATTGGCGGCTTTGTTTTCGACGGCTGCATCAACCTAAAGCACATCAATCTGCCCGCCGCGCTGGAGAGTATGTGGCAGTATGCCTTCACCCGTTGCGGGCTGGAGACCATCGTCTTGCCCGACAGGGTGACACAGATAATTCCTTACACTTTCATGGACTGCAAGCGGCTGAGACAGGTGCGCTGCGGCAGCGGCATGAGAAAAATATTCGCCCATTCATTCAAGGGCTGCGACAGCCTGGACGGCATAGTGTGCGATCCTTCCGTATTCGTCGACCCCGATTTCAAAATGTAGATAGTACGCAAAAAGATTTTATCCGAGACCCTGTATTCCCGGAGTACCCCATCGGAACGTGCTCGCCCGTATAGGCAACAAGTGGACCCTCGCGGCGTTCTACACGCTCGACAGGCAGGGCGCGCCGATGTGCTTCCGCGACATAGCGGCCTCCAACCCCGACTGCTCGCAGAAGATACTCACGCAGACCCTTCGCGGCCTTGAACACGACCGCATGGTGAGCCGCACCGTGTATCCAGAGTTGCTTCCACGCGTGGAGTATGCCCTCACCGACAGAGGCCGCTCTTTCATGCCCGTCATGCAGCAGTTGATTGACTGAGCCTATCACAACCTCCACGTCATTGTCAGCGACCGGGAGGCGGTGGCAAAGCGGCGGCGTACCGCCGCGGGTTGTGACTAATATCTACGGAGGTGCGCCACCGGCAGAGGTTCTCGAGAAGTTCCAATAAGAAACGCAACTTTTTGAGAGAAAAAAGTTTGAATATAACAAAAAAGTTGTATCTTTGCACCATCGTTCCGAGCGGAGGAACTCGTTTAGGGGTGCTGCAACTTGTTGTGGCTGAGATTACACCCTCGAACCTGATCCGGATAATGCCGGCGTAGGAAAAGACTTATGAAAACACACAGATACAATGGTGGTCGCTATCAAGAACAGGCCACACGATTCGGTGCCAAGCAGATGATAGCCTGCTGTGCATTCTCAGTAGTATTATTAGGCGGCGCGACGGCTCACGCCCAAAGCCGAGACACTGTACGCACACTCGATGAGGTAATGGTGCGGGATGTGCAGGTGAGCAACAAGGCTCCCCTGACGACCACAACAGTGACTGCGGAAGCCCTGGAGGAAGCCCGCGGAAGCGTAAGCATTCCCTATATGCTGGAAACCCAGCCCTCGGTGATTGCCAGTGGCGAAAACGGGACGGTGGGAGCCACCTCACTGCGGATACGCGGCGTGGACGCCAGCCGTATTAACGTGAACATCAACGGTATTACCCTCAACGACCCGGAAAGCCAGACCGTGTTCTGGTACAACATCCCTAATCTGGGCGGGATGGCACAGAGTATGCAGATTCAGCGCGGTGTTGGAGCTTCGACAGGCGGCAGCCCCGCTTTCGGCGCAGCCATCAACCTGCAGACTCTCAACCCCAAGGGTAAATCCTATGGGACTGCAGACATCGGATTCGGCAGCTGGAACACGCGCCAGTACAGCATTAGCGGCGGCACCGGCATAATGAAGAACGGACTGAGTTTCGACTTCGCCTACAGCGGACTGAACAGCGACGGCTTTGTACGCGGCGGCGGCACCGACCAGCAGAGTTTCTTCGGAGGCCTTTCATGGTATGGCAAACGGACTCTGGTGAAACTCTTGGCCATAGTGGGCAGCCAGACAACGGGCATCACGTGGGACGGAGCGGAAGCCGAGCAGCTGGACGCAGACCCCCGGTACAACCCATCAGGCGAATATGACATGGACGGCAACACCATGTATTACCCCAACGAGACGGACAACTACTGGCAGCAGCACTACCAGCTTTATGTATCCCACCTGCTGTCTGACCACTGGAGCCTGAAAGGCGCACTTAACTTTACACACGGCTACGGCTACTATGAGCAATACAAGGCCGACAAAAAATATTCGAAATATGCGCTCGACCTGAGCGGAAGGACAGACTTCGTGACGCGGAAACTGATGAGCAACAATTCGGTGACAGCCAATGTGGCGGCCAATTATGAGGACGAGCGGCTGACTTTCACTGTGGGGGACAACTACCAGTATTTCGACGGACTCCACTACGGGCACGTGATCTGGGTCCGCGACACGGCAGCACACCTCGACAATCCCTATGAGTGGTACCACAACAACGGCATCAAGCAGGACAACAGCTTCTATGCCAAAGCCACTTACGATTTCAACCGGAGCTTGAACGCCTATGCCGACCTGCAACTGCGACTGGTGAACTACAAACTGCACGGGATGGCAGACGACCTGTTCGACATGGACTTCAACCAGAACTACCTTTTCTTCAACCCTAAGGCGGGTATCAACTACCGCATATCCGACAACCAGCGGACCTACTTTGTGGCAGGCATCAGCAACCGCGAACCCACCCGCAGCGACATCAAGGACGCCATCGGGAACGGCGACACCGTGAGGGCCGAGCAGATGCTGGACCTGGAACTGGGATACCAAGCCGCTGGAAATCGGTGGAGTTTCCACGCCAATGCCTACGCGATGCTCTATAAAGACCAACTCACCCCCAACGGACGGCTGAGCAGTAGTGGCTATTCACTGATGGAGAATGTGGAGCGGAGCTACCGCGCGGGCATTGAAATGCAAGGTGGCTACGAACTGACAAAATGGTTCCGTTTGGACGCCAACCTGACCTTGAGCACCAACATGATTATCGGCTACACCTTCAGCCAGTTTGCCAACGGCGACAGCATCACCCTGCAAGCCGACGGCCTGTGGAGCAGCCTGGACGTGAAAGAGAACACCCCGCTGGCCCTGTCCCCCTCCGTGATGGGTGCAGCCATCGCCACATTCACCCCCTGCCGTGGCGCAAAACTGCAAGTGATAGGCAAATATGTAGGAAAACAATATGCCGACAACACAGGACGCGAATGCTATGCGATAGACCCCTACTTCCTGCTGAACCTGCGAGCCTCATACACCTGGAGCCTCAAGAACAACAACGAGATTGAAGCCCAGCTGACAGTGAACAACCTGCTGGACCACAACTACCGCCTGAGCGCCTGGGTGGGCGACTGGGTAGACGACTACAGCAGTCCCACAGCCCTGTACTACTATCACAGCCGGGGATGGCTGCAACAGCCCGGCCGCAACTTTATGGCACGGTTGCTATACAGATTCTAAGACAACATGAACACATTCGAAATAATCGGAGCCGCCATCGGCCTGGCCTACATCGTCAGTGAATATCGCGCCGACCGATGGTTCTGGCCTCTCAGCATCTTGATGTCGGTGTTCTACATCGTCATTGACTTCTCATCGGGCATCTATGCCAACGGAACCATCTGTTGCTACAACCTCGTCATGTCCGTCTACGGACTGCTCGTGTGGCGGGGAGCAATACAAAGCAAGCAGCACTCCGAGCGCCCCGTAAGCTCCTGTCCCCGGCACCTCTGGCCATGGATTGCCGGGGCAGTCGTGCTGCTCACCCTCCTGCTGGGATGGCTGTTGGGACTGCTGGACGAAAGCCGTGCGCCCTGGATTGACGGCCTCTCGTCCGCCCTCTCCATCGTAGCCATGTGGATGCTGGCGCAGAAATACTGGCAACAATGGCTGCTGTGGCTCATCGTCGAGCCACTCATGGTATACCTGTTCCTGACCACTGGCAACTACGCCTCGGCCGCGCTCTACATCATTTTCGAAATCGTGTGCATCATGGGCATCATCCGCTGGCGCCGCCTCACGAAGGCTGGGCTGCCGCAATAGCCCCCAACCCAATGCCCACATAGGCAAGCTGCGGTCCTCACCCACCCTTCAAAAAAGGGGGACGAGGGCCGCAGCCCATTTCCCGCCCGCGCCGGGGAGGGAAAAGTCAGATGAGCATCTTGAGGAGATCCTGACCGATGTCGTGCCGGAAATAGCAACCCTCCCACGACACCTTCTCCAGCTCCTGATAGGCGTTGAGCAGCGCCATGGGCATCGCGTCGGCCATCGCCGTCACACACAACACCCGGCCGCCGGCCGTCAGCAGCGAGCCGTCCTCACCCTCCTTCGTGCCGGCGTGGAACACCTTGCAATCCTTCACCAATTCCACCCCCTCAATCGCCTTGCCCGTCTCATAATGCCCCGGATAGCCGTAAGACACCATCATCACACATGCCGCCGCCCGGGGTGAGATAACCAAAGGCACCTGCTGCAGACTGCCTCTCCACACATGCTCAAACAACTCCACCACATCACTCTCAATACGTGGGAAGACACACTCCGTTTCCGGGTCGCCCATGCGCGCATTATACTCTATAACGTACGGATTTAGCACCCCCTCCGCGTCCGGCACAGCCATCAGCCCCACAAAAATAAAACCCTTATACTTGATTCCCTCCGCGTGGAGCCCCCTCACCGTGGGAGCCACAATGCGCTCCTCCACCTTCTGCATAAAACCCCTGTCGGCAAAATGGACCGGACTCACCGAACCCATGCCGCCTGTGTTCAGGCCTGTGTCGCCCTCGCCCACACGCTTATAATCCTTCGCCGTGGGCAGAATCTTATAATGCTTGCCGTCCGTCAGCACAAAAACACTCAACTCCACCCCCTTCAAAAACTCCTCCACCACCACACACGCCGACGCCTGGCCGAACCTGCCGCCCACCAGCATCGCGCGCAACTCGCGCTCCGCCTCCTCCAAACTGTCGACCACCAGCACACCCTTGCCCCCCGCCAGGCCGTCAGCCTTCAACACATACGGAGCCTTCAGCTCGCGGAGAAAAGCCACCCCCTCCTCCACCTGCGCCGCCGTAAACGAGCGGTAAGCCGCCGTGGGGATGCCGTGGCGCTGCATAAAACGCTTGGCAAACACCTTGCTGCCCTCCAGCTGCGCTCCCGCGCGGCCGGGTCCTATGACCATCACATTGCGCAGATCCGCGTGCTGGGCAAAAAAATCCGTCACCCCCGCCACCAGCGGAGCCTCCGGGCCCACCACCACCATCCGCACCTCATGCTCCAGCACAAAGCGGCGCAAAGCCTCAAAATCCATAGGGTCCACAGCCGCATTGCGGCAGCGCGCCTCGCGGGCCGTACCCGCATTGCCGGGAGCCACAAAAAGAGTCGAACACTGGGGGCTCTGCGCAATCTTGCACGCCATAGCGTGCTCACGGCCACCCGAACCAAGAAGAAGAATATTCATAACACAACAAAAAAATAAATATTGAAACAAAATGCAAAGATACAAAAAAAAATCGGAAGCGGAAGAAAAAAGATACGCCACCCCCCGCCGCGACCCACAATGCCGAAAAAACAGTAATTCAAAAAAAGTTCGTACCTTTGCAGCCGGTAAACTAAATATGGGAATAATAAAAAAACTGTTTTCGCGCTGTAAAACAGCCGACAACACAGACAATAGCATGAAATACCTCATCGCGGGACTGGGAAATGTCGGAGCCGAATACGAAGGCACCCGCCACAATGTCGGCTTCATGGTAGTCGACGAGATGGCGCGACAGGCGGAATCCCGCTGGTCGCTGGAACGCCGCGCCTACCGCACCGAACTCAGAATCAAAGGCCGTACACTCATACTCATCAAACCCACCACCTACATGAACCTCAGCGGCGAAGCCGTGCGTTACTGGATGCAAACCGAGAAAGTGCCCATAGAGAACCTCCTGGTTGTGGTGGACGACATCGCCCTGCCCCTCGGCACCCTCCGAATGAGGAAACAAGGAGCCGCCGGCGGCCACAACGGCCTCCGCAATATCGAAACCCTTCTGGGCCGAACCGACTACTGCCGCCTGCGCATCGGGGTTGGCAACAACTTCGGTCGTGGCCATCAGATCGACTACGTCCTCGGCCCCTTCAGCCCCGAAGAACAGGCGGGACTGGCACCCCGCATTGAAGATGCCTGCCAAGCCATAGCCTGTTTTGCCACACAAGGGGCCGACCGCGCAATGAACATGTACAACAAATGAACCTCGTCCTCGACATAGGCAACACCCGCATCAAATGGGCGCTCTTCGAAGCTGACCGTCGCGCCGACCACGGCACCGTCGCGCCAGCCGAGCTGGGTTCCCTGGGCCGTCGCCTGCCCTGGGAGCGAGCCGCCGTCTGCGCATCCGGAAGTGCCGACCTGCACGAACTCGAAGCCATCGGGCGTCCCGTCCATCGGCTGTCGCACACTTCACCCATTCCCATCACCCTCGACTACGCCACCCCCCAAACCCTCGGTCCCGACCGCATAGCCGCCGCCTGCGGCGCCTGGAGTCTATATCCCGGCTCCAACTGCGTGATAATTGATGCTGGGACATGCATCACCATCGACCTCCTCGACGCATCCGGCATCTACCACGGAGGCGCCATCCTGCCCGGGCTGGAAATGAAATTACGGGCCCTGCATACTTTTACAGCCCGATTACCGTTACTTCAACACGTCAACCCCGCGGGCGACATAGTGACAGGCCGCAGCACCTCCGAAAGCATCGTCGCCGGAGTGTTCACCGCCACGCGCTTTGCTGTGGAAGGCTTTGTGCAACACTACACAACCCACTACGGAGCGGTGCAAGTGCTGCTTAGCGGAGGCGACGCCACCCTCCTCAAAGCCGGCGGCACCGCCGCGCTACAAGCCGCCGAAGTGCTGCCCCACCTGGTACTAACCGGATTGAACACGATACTCAACGAACAATGAAAACGATGAAAAATAGACACACCCTCATCATCGCCCTGGCCCTTGCAGCCATCGCCAGCCCCCTTGCCATGCAGGCTCAAAACGGATTCAACATCCCATTCTCGCAATACGGCATCGGACTCAGCGACCAACCCTACAACATGCCCTCAGCCTTTGGCATAGGAGGCACCGTCTACGCCCGCTCGGCTCGCAACACAATCAACCCCTTCAACCCCGCTTCCTACTCTGCCATCGAGACCGAGAGTTTCGTGCTGGACATCGGCATAAACCTGCAGACCTGTGTACTGCGCAACGATGCCGACCGCCTGACCGATGCCGACGGCAACTTGGCCTACCTCACCGTAGCCTTCCCCATCACACAATGGTGGAAAATGTCGGCCGGACTGTTGCCATACAGTACCGTCAATTATGAATCCGGCCAAACCCGGCGGACAGCCGATCTGGGTGACGTCCAAACCATCTATGCCGGCAACGGCGGCGTGTCGCAGATTTATTGGGGCAACGGCTTCAATATCGGCAAACGACTTTCCGTAGGCTTTAACCTCAACTACCTGTATGGCACCATCACCCGTGCCATCACATACGATTTTGTAGGCAACGACACCACCTATGCCATCAACTCACGGAATCAAAAGAACACCTTTGTCAACAACTTGCTCATTGACCTTGGCATACAGTACAGCCAACCCCTGGGGTCAAACTACACCCTGCGCATGGGCGCCACCTGCCGTCTGCCCCGCACCATGAAAGTTGAAGACCAATCGCTGAGCTACACCTTCTGCACCCGCTCGACCACCGAATACCTCTTCGACACCATCTTCCCCGCCCCCGGCCAAAACGACACCTACAACAGCACCCTGCGACAACCCATAGCCGTGGGCATCGGCGTGGCACTGGAACGCAACGAACGTTGGGAAGTGGACCTCGACGGCTACTATTCCCCCTACAGCGGGATGCAATATGAGGAGGACCCCCACTACAACCTCTTCGGCAGCTCGGCCCTGCGCACCGCGCCCAACTACCGTGTGGCCTTGGGTGGCGAATGGAAGGGCAACCCCAGTTCTTCAACCTATTGGGGGCGCATCGGCATGAGTGCCGGCGTCTACCACAACCGCGCCAAACTCTCACTACAAACCTCCTCTGCCGCGGCCCCCACCGCCATCAACGAAACAGGCTGCGGCATTGCCTTCAAACTGCCCATGCGCAAAGGCCGCTCACTCCTTACGCTGGGCATCGGCTACTCATCCATCGGCACCACCGACCTGCTGCGGCGCGACGTAGTCACTTTCGGAATTGCCATAGGGTCGTGCGAGCGCTGGTTTGTGAAGCGTAAATACAACTAACAGCCCCATGCAAGAAACCCAACAAGAATAATACTAAACAACAAAACAACGATAACAATTTATTAGCCATGAGAAAACTGAAAATTGTCATTATTGCGGCAGCAGCCCTAAGCCTTGGCTTCGCCGCCAACGCCCAAAGCAAATGGGGCGACACCCCCGAAGACAGCGTCGCCTGCATCAGCAACGTATCCCTCTATCAAGAATTCTACAAACAGAAAAGCTACACCGACTGCTACGAACCCTGGCGCCAGATACTGCTGCACTGCCCCCGCTTCAGCAAGACCGTCTACCAGCGTGGCTCCACCATCATCAAATCCATGATCAACGTCGCCCAAACCGCCGAAGAGCGCAACGCCTACATTGACGAACTGATGCGCATGTACGACCAGCGCATCCAGTACTTCGGCGAAGAGGCTAAGGTGAAAGCCATGAAAGCCCAGGACCTCAGCACCCTGCGCCCCAAAGCTGTCAAGGAAATCTATGAAAACTATGCCGACGCCATCCGTGCCGACGCCCACGACCTGGACGAGAACTACGTAACGCTGTTCTTCAAAGCCACAGTCGACTACGTGCAGGCTGGTCTCGACGACCCCACCCTCGTCGTCGACAACTACGACATCGCCTCCGACCTGCTCGACTCGCTGCTGACCCTCAACGTTGAGAAAGACGACAGCGTCAACGCTGCCAAAATCCGCACCTACATCGCCAGCGTCGAGTCAGTCTTCGCCCCCTACGCCACCTGCGACCAACTCAACGAAATCTATCAGAAGAAATTCGAAGCCGACCCCAACAATGTTGCTCTGCTGAAGAAAATCACCGGCATCATGATTAAGAAAGGCTGCACCGAGGACAACAAACTCTTCTTCGACGCCACCGAGAAGCTCTACGAACTGGAACCCTCGCCCAGCACCGCCATGCGCATGGGCCAGATGTGCTGGAGCAAGAAACAGTATGGCAAAGCCGTCGAGTACGTGCAGGACGCCCTCAAGAGCCTCACCGACAAGAAAGACCGCTACCGTGCCTACATCATCCTGGGCCTCTCCTACTCCGGCCAGGGAAGCTACAGCGCAGCCCGCACTGCCTTCATGAATGCCGCCGAAACTGACCGCACCAAGGGCGAACCCTACCTGCAGCTTGCCCAAGCCTACGCCATGAGCAGCCGCAGCATTGACGACGGCATGGGTGGCCGTTCCGCCTACTGGGTCGCTGTCGACGAAGCCCGCCACGCCAAACAAGTAGAACCTACCGAAGACATTATCAAAGTGGCCGACAGACTGATTGGCACCTACTCGTCCTACTTCCCCAAGAAAAACGACGCCTTCATGCTCGACCTCATTGATGGCCACAGCTATACCGTTCCCGGCTGGATTGGACGTTCCACCATCGTGCGAACCCGCTAAACTCCGAGAATGATAAAACGCGCTTTCCATTTGTTGCACACTGCAAGAAGCGGAGCCACGGCTCTGCTTCTTGTCTATTTTTTATCGTCATGCGGCAACGACATCGAAAAAACCCGCATCTTTGAGCCGCACAAACTGCCCGACAGCACCATCGTCAACGCCAATATCCGTCGCAGCTCCGACGGTCAGCTCCAATTGCTCATGACGGCTCCCGTGGTGAAACAATACAGCGACCCCGAAGCCAAAACCGAATACCCCAAAGGGGTACACATGCGTTTTTTCGACGGCATCGACCGCCCCACCGGTATCCTCACCGCCCGCCATGCCGTGCAGTACGACAAACGACAAATAATAGAAATCCGCGACAGCGTGGTTATCATCGACCTCCAAAACGGCGACACCGTATATCTGCAAGACCTCACATGGAACCAGGCAGAACACCGTGTATTCAGCGACAAGCCCCTCCGCTCGAAGAACGGAGCCCGCATCACCCTGGGCGACCGCTTTGAGAGCGACGACGCATTTAAAGAACCCCACATTATCCACCAAAGAGGTACCCTGGAATGGAAGGAGGAATGACTCGTCGTCGCGGCTATGTATGGCTGAGTGTGCTACTCCTGGCAATCAGTGCCGGGCTGCTGGCTCTCCAGCCCAAGGGGGGTGACCCCTCCTTGCCGCCCACCCCCGCAGAGACCCTCGCCACAATGCCTGACTCGGCCAATGCCCTCCTACAGCCAGACCATGCAGCCCAGTATCCGCAGAATCCTCCCTTCCCAAAGAAGAAACCCCTTGTGTTCGAGCTGAACGAAGCCGACAGCCTGGACCTCGTCCAGCTCTACAACATCGGCCCCACCATTGCCCGCCGTATTTTAAAATACCGCTCGTTGCTGGGAGGGTATGTCAGCATAGGGCAGCTGCGCGAGGTCTATGGCATTGACTCAACTCGCTATGCCGACATTGCGCCGCACCTCACTGTCAACCCCTTGCTGATAACACGCCTCGACATCAACTCCGCCACTATCGACCAATTGAAACGGCACCCCTATTTCGACTATTATATGGCCAAGGCGGTGGTGCGAATGCGCGAGACGCGGGGACCGTTCAGGCAGGTAGAGGATTTGCTCAACATCACGATTATCGATACCCAGACTTTTAAACGTATAGAACCTTATCTGATATGCAATTTACAGCCAAACAAATAGCCCAGAAACTGAAGGGCACCGTCGAGGGCGACGAGAACGCCTTGATATGGAAACCCTGCCGTATTGAGGAGGTGGACGAGGGTGGCATCACCTTCCTGGCCAACCCCAAATACACCCACTATATTTATGAGCGCAGGGCGGCGGCCATCCTTGTGCGCCGCGACTTTGTGCCGGAGCACCCTGTGGCGGCCACCCTGATCCGTGTGGACAACCCCTATCTGTGTGTGGCCAAAGTACTGCACATGTTCAATGCCAACGGTGGGCCTAAGAAAGGGCGGTCGCTCCGCAGCAGCATCCACCCCACGGCCCGGCTGGGCAGGGGCTGCTATGTGGGGGCGTTTGCGGTGATAGGCCGCAATGTGCGGATTGGCAACAATGTGCAGATTTACCCCCAGGTGTATGTGGGCGACCACTGCCAGATAGGCGACAATACTATCCTCTACCCCGGTGTGAAGATCTATCGCGAATGCCGGGTGGGCAACAATTGCATTCTCCACGCGGGGGTTGTGGTGGGTGCCGACGGTTTCGGTTTCGCCCCGAAGGAGGACGGCACCTACAGCAAGATTGACCAGATTGGCAATGTGGTAATCGAGGACGATGTGGAGATCGGAGCCAACACCTGTGTGGACCGTGCCACGATGGGTTCGACGATTGTGCACCGGGGCGCAAAAATCGACAACCTGTGCCAGATTGCGCACAATGTGTCGTTTGGTGCCAACACGGTGATGGCCTCGCAGTCGGGCTGCGCGGGCAGCGGCAAGGTGGGCGACAACTGTGTGATTGCCGGCCAGGTGGGCATTGTGGGGCACATACATGTGGGCAACCGCGTGACGGTTGCCGCCCAGTCGGGTGTGACGCGCAATGTAGCTGACGACTCGGTGGTGCTGGGTTCGCCCGCCATGCCGGCCGACCGGCAGAAGAAGATCTTCGTCATGCAACGCAAGCTGGAGGAGATGTACAACGACATCCAAGAGCTTAAAAAGGGCATGAAGTAACCCCCCGTTTTTCACCAAACACTCTTTGAAAGGTACGCGATGAAAGCTTGGCGGGTTTGGTTGTTTATTGCCGGGGTGGTGGCGCTGCTGGCGGGGGTCTGCTGTGTGTTTCCGCAGGGAGGTGCCCACGTGGGCACGGTGAGCCTCCGTTTCCCCACCCTCACAAAGATATTGAATCCCCGGCAGGAGATGGATGTGGAGGCTTATCTGCGCCAGCAGGACTCGCTGGCTTCGCTCCTCGACTCCATCCAGGACTCGATGGCCTGCTTCCAACGGCAGCTGGACAGCAGCGACACCCGCTTCTGGTTTCCGGGCGACGACGACAGTTTCTTCGACACCCTCTTTGCCCAGCTGGAACGCACCGGGCGCACGGGCCGCACTATCCGCATAGTGCATTACGGCGACTCGCAGATTGAGATGGACCGCATGTCCGACCGGCTGAGGTCGCGCCTCCAGGCTCTGTTCGGAGGCGGTGGGCCCGGCCTGGTCCCCTTTGCCACGCTCATCCCCTCCTATTCCGTCAGCACTTACGGCACGGGCAATCTTGTGCGCCAGTCTCCTTTTGGCGACACGCTGGTGGTACGTGCAGGAGGCAACTACGGCCCCATGGTGCAGGACTTCCACGTCGAGGGTTCCGCCACCAGCACTATCCGGGCCACCACCCATAAGAACCGCGACAGCCGGTTGACGCAACTGGGCCGCGTCCGCCTCCTGTTCTGCAACCGTCCGGGACCCCTGACGGCCACCATCTCCGCCGGACAGTTTACCGACCAAAAGACCGCCGACGGCGAGGGGGTCCATCTGTTCGACTGGCAGCTCGACACCACAGCCTCAGAAGTACGCATCAGCGTCGAGGGGTCGGCGGACCTGTATGGAGTAATGGTCGACGGGGGACCTGGTGTGGCGGTGGACAATATCCCCATGCGGGGCTGTTCTGGACACCAGTTCACGCAGATCAACCGCGACCAGCTGACCCAGGCTTACAGCCTGATGGATGTGGGACTGATCATCATGCAGTTCGGCGGCAACTCGGTGCCATACCTTTCCGGCGACCGCTCCATCGAGAATTATTGCAAGAATATGGGGGCGCAGATTGACCGCCTGCACCAATGCTGTCCCAACGCTCTGATTCTTTTTATCGGCCCTTCGGACATGTGCAAACGCTCCGAGGAGGGCGACCTGATCACCTATCCCTGGCTGCCGAAGGTGGTGGAGGGATTGCGGACAGCCGTCTGCTCCCACGGTGCGGCTTATTGGAGCATCTTCCACGCCATGGGCGGTGCCCACTCGATGCCCGCCTGGGTCGAACAGGGGCTGGGCAGCGGCGACTATATCCATTTCTCGCAACGCGGGGCCGACATCATGGGCGACCGCCTGGCCCAAGCATTCGAATCCATGTACCAACTCTACAAATTGCGGAAGGCCGCCGGCCCCGACATCCAGCCGTCCGAGCATCCCCAAATCCAGTCATCCAGTGAACAACAATAAACTTATTGCAACCCTACTGCTGCTGGCCGCCACTTTGGGCGGCTGCCACTGCCAGCAACCCGCTGGCGCCGAAACAAAGGTCTATCCTTTTGTTCGCTACGACAACAACGTCCTGCACTACGACAGCACATCCCCCACACTGCAACATTGTTTTACCAAAATGAAGCGGGTAGCCACCACCGGACAGGGCACTGTGAACATCATCCACATAGGCGGCTCGCACGTGCAAGCCGGCGTGTTCCCCAACCAGGTGCGTGTCCGCATCATGCAGCAGTGGCCCCGGGCCGTGGGGGGGCGCGGCATGATTTTCCCCTATTCGGCGGCCGCCAAATGCAACAACCCCGACGACTACAAAGTCCATTGCAAAGAAAAGGTTGTGCTGACCCGCAATGTCTACAAAACTCCCGAATATCCCATGGGGCTTTGCGGCATCTCCGTCACGGCAAAGGACGTACCCACCCGCATACAAATGCTCCTCACCGACAAGAGCATCGACTACAGCGTGCAGCACATCGTGGTGCTTGGCTCCTCGCCCCAAGGGGTGGTGCCTCGTCTGGACGTGGCCGGCCACGAACTCTCCCCCTCTTACATCGACTCCGCCACCCACCGCTATGTCTTCAACCTGATGCATCCCGTCGACTCTTTCGACCTCTTCTTCCCCTGCTGCGAGGGGCAGACCTTCACGCTGACGGGTGTATGCCTCGGCAACCGCCGTCCGGGCTTCTCCTACCACTCCATCGGGGTCAACGGGGCCGCCGTGCCTGACTATCTGAAATGCCGCCTCACCGACGACCTGCGCCTGCTGCGGCCCGACCTGGTCATTTTCGGCATCGGCATCAACGACGCCCACGAAAAGAATTTCGACACCGTGGCATTCAAAAACAACTACCTTGCCCTGTGCGACTCCATCCGCAGGGTCAACCCCAAATGTGCTTTCATCTTTGTCACCAACAACGACAGCTACCGCAAAACGGGCCGCCGCCGCTATGCCGTCAACACCAACGGCCCGCTGGCCCGCGACGTCTTCTACCGCCTGGCTGAGCTCACGGGCGGCGCCGTCTGGGACCAGTTCGACATCATGGGGGGCCTCAAATCGATGCAGAAATGGCAGAAAGCCGGCCTTGCCCAAGCCGACAAGGTCCACTTTACCCGTGCTGGCTATCGGCTTATGGGAAACCTCCTGTTCGACGCCATCTACAACGAGCTGCAGAACATACCCCCAGCCCCTCTAAAGAAGGGACTTCATACCCCCGACCCCTTTCAAAAGGGGAGGCATACCCCCGGCCCCTCTAAAGAGGGGAGGCAGCAATACGAACATCCAGAACAATAGAACTCCTAACAACCAGTGAACGACCTCCTCACATATATCATCAGCCTCTTCACCTTCAATTCGGAGCATCCGCTCCTCTTCACCCAGTTCCACTTCTGGGCGTTCTTCTTCATCGTCTACACTTTCTTCTGCCTCATCGTGTCGGTGGGCAGCAAGGACAAGGGCATGACCCGTGGCCGCCGTCTGTGGCGCAACGGCTATCTCTTCCTCGTCAGCCTTTTCTTCTACCACAAAACGGCGGGCTACTTCCGACCCCACATCCCGCTGGTGGCCCTGTTGCTGCTGGCCACGGTGGTGGGCTACTTCCTCGGCATGCGTTTCGACCATCTGGCCCGCCGCCAGGAGACCACCGGCCGGCCCACCGCCGCACACCGCCACGCCCTGATGGTGGGGGGCGTGGTTCTCAACCTGGGCATCCTCTGCTACTTCAAATATGCCTATTTCTTCACCGACATTTTCAACACCATCGCCTCCACCCACTTCTCCATAGCCGACGCCATCATTCTGCCCGTCGGCATCAGTTTTTTCACTTTCCAGAACATCAGCTATATCGTCGATGTCTACAAAGGCAAGGTGCGCCATGCGGACAATATTCTCGATTTCGGCTTCTACACCACTTTCTTCCCCCAGCTGGTGGCGGGACCCATTGTGCGGGCGGACCAGTTCATCCCCCAGCTCTACAAGCCTTTTTTCCTTACGCGCCGCCAGTTCGGCGTGGCCGTTTTCTGGATTCTCAACGGCTTGTGCAAGAAACTTATCCTCAGCGACTGGCTGGCCGTCTCGTTTGTGGACCGTGTTTTTGAGAACCCCCTCCTCTACACCCCGTTCGAAAACTTCTCGGCCCTGCTGCTCTACTCGCTGCAGGTTTATGCCGACTTTTCGGGCTATACGGACATCGCCATCGGCGTGGCCATGCTGATGGGGTTCTACCTCCCGCTCAACTTCAACTCGCCCTACAAGGCCACCAACGCCGCTGGCTTTTGGAAACGGTGGCACATATCCCTCTCCAACTGGCTGAAGGACTACCTTTACATCCCCCTCGGCGGCAACCGCAACGCCACTGCCGCCACCTGGATTATCCCCGCCGTGATGCTGGCCGTGGTGCTCCTTATGGCCAAAAGCCTGTGGCTCTCCCTGGCCGCCGCCTTCCTGGTGGCCCTGCTGGTACTCATCTATGTCGCCTTCCCCGAAGGGCGCCGCGACTTCTCCACCAACATGAACAATTTCGACACCATGCTCCTCGGCGGCATGTGGCACGGAGCCTCCTTCAACTTCATCACCTGGGGTGCGCTCAACGGCCTGGGCATCCTGGTCTACAAGTGGTGGAAAAAACGCTCCCCCGCCGCCCGCATCGCCACCGTCGTCATGGTGTATCTGCTGCTCTATGGGCTGTACCGCCTCTTCCCGATTCCGGTGCTGAGCATGTTCCACTTCGCCTTCCTGGTCATCGCGCCGGCCATCATCCTGCTCAACCTTGTCCCCCTGCTGCGGGGCTCCAAATACCGCCAGTCGGGTTTCAAAAGCGGCCTCCTCACCGTCTGGAACACCCTCCTCACTTTCGTCTTCATCAGCTTCACCCGTCTGTTCTTCCGCTCCGGCTCCAACCTCGATCCCGCCGAAGCCAACGAGACCGCCTGGCGCACCGCCACCCAGATGGTGGAACGCATCGGCGGCCAGTGGAACTGGCAGCAGGTCCCCTCCATCCTCGACAACTACCTGCCCGTCTTCATCGTCTTCGTCCTCGGCATGATTATCCACTGGCTCCCCGACCGCTTCAAACGGCGCTACCGCCTGTGGTTTGCCTCCATGCCGTTGTGGCTCATGATTGCGGTGGTGGTGGTCACCGTCTTTGTGGCCTACCAGTTCATCACTGCCGACCTCCAACCCTTCATCTATTTCCAATTCTAATCCCCCCAAGCCATGTCCCCATCCCGTTTCCCCGTCTCGCTGCCCCGCCTGCTCGTCAACATCCTGCTGGTCTACCTGCTCTACATGCTGAGCCGTGTGGTGTACGTCTGCGAGTTCTGGGACCTTTATGCCGACGGCTGGGGCGGCCTCGACCTCGGAAGCCTCCTGGCCGGAAGTCTGCGTTTCGACACCTCCGCCATCATCTATACCAACACCCTCTACATCCTCCTTGTGCTGTTGCCCCTCCCCCGCCGCCTCACAGCCACGCCGGCCTGGCGCACCTCGCTCAAAGCGCTCTTTGTGGCGGTCAACTCCCTCATGCTTGTCGCCAATCTCATCGATACCGTCTACTCCCGCTACACCGGGCGCCGCACCACCTGGACCTTCTTCTCCGAATTCAGCAACGAAGGCAACCTGGGCGACATTGTCGGGGTCGAGCTGCTGCGCCACTGGTACCTCGTCCTCATCGGCCTTGCCTTCATCGCCGCCCTCATCCTCCTCTACCGCCACCCCTACCGCGCCCCGCGCCCCGTGCAGGCCCACACAGGCCCCGCCGCCGCCCCGGCCTGGCAATACATCCTCCTCTCCCTGCTCTGCGTCATCGTCTATGCCCCCTTAGCCGTAATCGGCATGCGGGGAGGTGCCTCCACCGCCATACGCCCCATCACCATCAGCAACGCCAACCAATACGTCAACCAGCCCGCCCAAGCCGCCATCGTGCTCAACACCCCCTTCTCCCTCATCCGCACCATGGGCAAGACCACTTTCGCCGACCCCCGCTACCTGCCCGATGCCGACCTCGACGCCCTCTACTCCCCCCTCCACCCCGCCATGCCGCCCACCCTCGAAAGCCAGCCCAACATCATAGTCCTCATCCTCGAAAGCTTTGGCCAAGAATACATCGGGGCATACAACGACTATCCCGGCTACACCCCCTTCCTTGACTCCCTCATCGGCCATAGCCTCACCTTCCGCCACTCCTATGCCAACGGGCGCAAAAGCATCGACGCCATGCCCTCCATCCTGTCCGGCATACCCATGTTTGTCGAACCATTCTTTGTCACCAGCTACTCACTCAACGACGTGGGCGGACTGGCCGCCCAGCTGTCGCGTCAAGGCTACACCACCGCTTTCTTCCACGGAGCCGAAAACAGCTCGATGGGCTTCCAGGCCTTCGCCCGCACCACCGGCTTCCAGCACTACTATGGCCGCACCGAATACGAGGCCGACCCGCGCTTCGGCGGCAGCGCCGACTATGACGGCACCTGGGCCATCTGGGACGAAGAGTTCCTCCAATACTACGCCGCCACCATGGAGCAACTGCCCCAACCCTTCATGACCGCCCTCTTCACCGCCACCTCCCACCACCCCTTCGTCGTACCCGGACGCTACGCCGACAGCCTCCGCGCCGACGGCCACCCCCTCCACACCTGCATCCGCTACACCGACCACGCCCTGCGCCGCTTCTTTGCCACCGCCAGCCGCATGCCCTGGTTCCGCAACACCATCTTCGTCATCACCGCCGACCACACCAACATCAACGAGCAGCCGGCCTACAACACACCCCTCGGCACCTTCAGCGTCCCCATCATCCTCTACTCACCCGCCGGCCTGCTGCCCACCGGCATCAGCCCCGCCATCGCCCAGCAAACCGACATCATGCCCACCATCCTCGCCCTCACCGGCACCCCCGACCCCTTCATAGCCTACGGCACCGACCTCCTCCACACCCCCGACAGCCTCACTTGGGCCATCCATTACAACAACGGGGTCTACCAATACGTGCAGGGCGGCCGCCTGCTGCTTTTTGACGGCACACAGCCCGTGGGCTGGTACAACCTCGACGCCGACCCCCAACTGCACAACAACCTCCTCCCCGCCCCCGACACCGCCCTCAGCCACCACCTGCAGCGCACACAGGCCATCATCCAGTCCTACATGCAGCGCATGGTGACCAACCGCCTCACGCCCTGACCGCAGCCCCCGCGCGCGGGCCGCAGCCCCAATCGACCCACATTTTTTGCGCCTCCAAGCGGACGAACTTCCTCGGACAGCGGACGATGAAATGAGGACTAACTGTCATACAAATGGCGAAAAACGAGCGGAGGGAGGGCGGAAGCTGCCGCACAGACTGGCACAAAAGTTGATTGCCGAAAAAGCATGGACAAGCAACGAATGATATTCCAGATAGACCGCCACAGCGTCACCGAGGGCGACGTGGTGGAACTGACGTGGGACTGCCCCGGCAGCGAGCGGACAGAGCTGACCATCGACAACGGCTTCCGCACCACACAGATACCCCTCGAAACGAGCGGCACGAAACGTTTCCGCCTCAACCGGTCCAAGGGCCGCACGCATCTCACCATCGCCGTAACGATGGGGGGCAAGACCTACCGCAAAAAGATTGACGTGCGGGTGAAGAAAATGCCCACCGTGAAAGCAGAGACAGTGGACCACCGCGGGCGCAAAGTGGGCGCCGCCGGGCAGTGGTGGCAGAGCATCGTGACAAAATGGCACGACCTGCGCGGCAAAATCCGCATGGCCCTACAGGCACTGCCCGAGCGCAAACAAATGGCCGTGAAACTGCTGGCCATTATCGGTGTGGCGCTGATGCTGACGGCCATCTGGCCCCGGCTGTACAGCGTGGTGCTTACGCTGGTGATTGTGTATCTGTTTGTGGTGCTGATACGCCGCTGACAGCCCTTCAGGGTTTGACAGCCGTGCCTGAGCCACGCTTGTGTGGCCACAGGGCATTGATGTCAACACTTTCGTTCCCAAAACATAATATGCCACCCGCCAGCTGGCAGCGGCCATCGTCGAAAACGGTGTCGGCGGGCAGCACAGTGGTGGACTGCGTGCGGTGGTGGAGCAGCGAGCCCTCACGCTCGTAGCGCACAAGGGAGGGGTTGAGAGCCACCTCGCGGTCGCAGACCAGATAGCTGCGCCGCCCGTCGAAGCATTCCACAGCCATCCGCTTTCCGGCATCGTAAATGACCACCTCATGCTGGTGCACAGCGCGCCCGTTGACGGCAGTGAGATAGGCCGCAGCCAGCATCAACGCCGCCGAGGCCGCCGGAAGCGACCAGCGGACGCGACTATGCAGGAAGAGCGTGAACAGCAGCAGGGCAGCAAACAGGAGCAGCAGGAGGAGGCCATCGCAGTAGAGGTTGGAGAATGTGGCACCCGGAAGGCCGGCCACCCATCGGGCCACCCCGTCGACGGCAGCCAGCTCGTGGCTCAGCAGCCACACGCAGCCCTGCCCCACCGGCGAGACCAACGGCAGGGCTACCACTGCCAGCACCGTGGCCAGCAACAGCCCGGCAAAAGGCACGATGAGCAGATTGGCTATGAAAAACCAGCAGGAGAAAGAGTGGAAGTAGTACAACTGGAGAGGAGCGGTAAAAAGCTGGGCGGCAAAGGTGATGGCCACGGAGCCGTAGAGAGTGCGTGCAGGGCGATACCACCACTTTTCGGTAGAGGGCGCCACAATGCGCCATAGGGAGTCCTGCCATGACAGGATGCCCAGCACGGCAGTATATGAGAGCTGGAAGCCCACATCGTAGAGTAGATTCGGGTCGAGGAGCAGGAGCAGCACCGCCGAGGCAGCAAGGTTGTTGGCCACTACGGGCCGCCGCTGGATGATGTTGCCCAAAACCAGCAGCGTGAACATGACGGCGGCGCGGAGGGTGGAGGGCGCCAGACCGGTGATGAAGGCAAAGCCCCAGATGGCCGCCAGCTGGACGGAGCCTTTCAGCACCCGCTGCCACCTGAGCCGCCCCAAGGGGAAGAAGAGCAGCCCTGCCATCCATGCCACCAGTCCCACATGCAAGCCCGAGACACAGAGCAGATGAATGATGCCGGCCTGCCGGAAATGGAGGAGGGTGAGGTCGTCGAGGTCATCGCGCCAACCCAGCAGCAGCGCGGCCGCCATGCCTTTGTGCTGGGGGCTGAGGGTTGTGGACTGGAGCCGCCGCACCAACCGCAGCTGCAGTTGTTTGGCCCTGGCTCGGAGACGGGGATGCGGGGTGGCTGAACGGGGTTGCAGCTGCCACTTTCCATGGGCCACATAGGCTTGCCATGCAATACCCTTGCGGAGCAGGTGGCGGCGGTAGTTGAACTGATGGGGGTTGCGGCCGCTGTCAGGCAGTTGGGGACGGGCCTGGACCGTGAGGCGGTCGGCATAGCGGAGGAAGGCGGAAAGGCTGTCAGTGTGGATGTAGAGCAATATGGGGCAGCGCGCCGGGAGCCAGGTGCCGTGGTGCCAGATGTGTTCCACATGGGCGGGCACTTTGTAGGTTTTTGGAGCGCGGCGGGGAGTATCGTCCAGCCGCACTTGGAAGAGGACTTGCCCACCAGGCATGTCGCCCCAGCCCCCGGCGGGCAGTCCGTCGGAAGGGTCGGTGCGGTGGTGGGTGGCAACGAGGTATCCCAAGCCGATGAAAAAAGCCCAGAGCACGACGGGGAACATGCGCGACAGCCATTTGACCCTGACGAAAGCGGAGAGGAGCAGCCATGCCACACACACGGACAGGAGTATCCACAGCGGCACCGCGCCGATGGCGGGCAAAAGGTTGGCCGCGACTATGCCCGCCGACAGGGCTATCGCCACACGCAGCATAGGAGCCCGGGCCATGAGGCGGGACAAAGGCTGGGCAAGCGGACGAGGGTGGATGGCGGTGGGCATAGGCTGTGGGGCTGGGTGTCAGTTAGGGAGTGCAAAGATACAGAAAAAAGTTTATTCGGCAACAAATATATTCCTCTAAAGCCATAAAGGCAGATGAAAAAAGATGAAACGGTGGCGAATTTGCTGTATTTAAGAAAAAATTTTGTATCTTTGCAGCGATACAAGGTCAGTCATGAAACGGGAGATATTAAAGAACAACAATGATATACAACAAATAGTAATAACCTTTTAAAACAAAGAACAGTTATGTTTTTCCATGTTTATGGCGCACATGCGCTACTGCAATGGGGGATGCTGCTGGTGGTACTGGCAGGCTTGATCCTTTGGAATGAATTTGCCCGCCGCACCAAGATGGGCGGCATCATCACCTTCCTGGCCATCCCGCTGGCACTGACAGTGTACTTTGTGGCCATCGCCATCGGGGCCCGCTCGGGCGCCGAATGGGCGTTGAACAACCAGACGCACCTGTACATGAACGGGTGGTTCCACTACGCCAAGCTGTATGCCGCCTTGACGGGGTGTATCGGCTTCATGATGATAAAATACAAATGGGGCATCGGCGCCAAACACTGGTTCAAGCCGTTCCCGTTTGTGATTGTGGCCATCAATATCCTGATAGCCGTGGTGTCGGACTTCGAGTCGGCGGTGAAGGGATGGAACTGCTGGTGGCTGAGCAGCGAGGGTGTGTGGCTGTATGGCGGCTGGCACAACGTGATGAACGGTGTGGCCGGACTGCTCAACATCTTCTGCATGACGGCTTGGTGGAATGTCTATTCGTCGAAGGACAAGAAAGACATGATTTGGGCCGACATGACGTGGGTGTATATCGTGATTTATGACATCTGGAACTTTGCCTACACCTACAACTGCCTGCCCACACACACGTGGTACTGCGGCATAGCCCTGCTGCTGGCCCCGACGGTGGCCGGTCTGCTCTGGAACCGTGGCGGCTGGATTCAGAACCGCGCCAACACGCTGGCCATCTGGTGCATGTTTGCACAGGTGTTCCCCCTGTTCCAGGAAACATTCCACGACGGGTATCACAAGTTCGACTGGGTGGTGCTTCCCACCACGTATGCTGACGGCACCCTGAACGGCATAGTGGAAGGTGGCACAGCCAACGCCAACCCCACAGCCATGACGGTGATCAGTGCCTTGGCTCTCGTCACCAACGCCATAGCACTGGGCTACATCATCTATGTCTCGAAGAAACGCCACATCAACCCCTACAAGGAGGATGTGTTCGTGAACCAGAAATACTACAAAGACGCTATGGCCCGCGCCGACGTGGACTAAGCTGCCGCACTACACAAAGAAAGGAGGGTGCCGTTGGGGGCATCCTCCTTTTGTGTTTTCTATCGGGCAGTGTTATCTCACCACCAGCCGGAGGGTCTCGGCACCGCTGCGCAGCAGATAGACACCCGGCAGGAGGCCTTGCAGATTGATGCTGGCTTGGCCGTCGATGGGGGTTTGGCGACTGAGTTCACGGCCGGAAAGGTCGAAAAGGCTGACAGGAGAGGCGGCTTCGACGGTCACACGCTCCACAGTCGGATTGGGCCAAGCCCGCAGCCCACGCTTCTGAGCATCGGGCACCTCGATGGCGAGGGGGCTGTTGCAGTCGTCGACGATGGTGAGGCCGGCATAGGTCGGGTTGGACTGATAGGTTCCCCGGCAGCCGCAGCGCACCAAGATGACAGCATGGTCGTTCAGCCCATCAAAGGGGTTGATAAAAGCCGGGGTGGGCGGTGTGCTGCCTCGCAGAACAATGGTATCGAGCAGAGGGGAATTGGTGAAGAGATTGTCGTCGAGAACATTGAGCGAAGCAGGCAGATCCACCTTGCGCAGTTGGGGGCAATTCTTGAAAGCGTTGAAGGCCACCATGGCCAGATAGCCATCCTGCACGGTGACACTGGTCAGCTCGGTGCAACCCTCGAAGGCGTTGGCTCCGATGTGCAACACTTCATAATCGACACCATCGTAGTGCACCATGGCGGGGATAACGATGTCGCCCCGATAGCCATAAGGGTTGGGCGAGAGGGTGACCTGATAGCTGGTGCATATCAACTCGCCACACGGAATCTTGGTGTAGCAAAGGCCGTCGACCTCAAAATCATAGGCTCTGGCACTCATACCGCCCATCAGCAGGAGAGTCAAAAGGAGTAAGTTTTTCTTCATATCACTATACATATTAACAAATTACAAATCATGTGCGGGACCGGTTGCCCCCAGGCTGGACATCCCGCCAGCGGCCTTCCCTCTTCCCTACTCCCCTTTAGGTGCACCGGCAGGAGAGATATTAACAAGACAACATTACCTTTCGCAAAGCCAACGGGCAGCAGTACGAAACGGCCCAAACCCACCCAACGGACACCCCACACCTGCCTCCCCATGAGGGCTACCCCACAGCCTTCCGGCAGCCCTTATCCAGCACAACGCAAAGACTATGCCCCGCCACGAGCAATGACCATGCCCCGCCAAACCGCTGCGAGTTAAAAAATGCCCCCTCTTTCGGTTGAGCCAAATAATCTTCGTATCTTTGCAAAAAAATAAACACCCCACACCATGCAACGAATACGCGAAATGGAACAATGCCTGGACCGCGCCACGAAAGCCGTGGCCGACATGGAGAAAGCCCTTGCCGACTACCAGGCAACCCTGCCCGACATAGCCATGCTCAGCGCCTACCTCAACAGCGACGAGCGCCGCCGCGACCTGGCCGACGACGAGCGCGGCCTCCTCCCCCACGACCTGAAACGGGGCGTGCTGAGCGAGGACGGAATATGGAACCTCCTTGAACGGGACAACGAACTCCGCCAAGAGATACAGCAAATCATAAACCAAAATACAAATGCTTGATGCCGCCCGTACCCGGCGCCGACATCCCCCAAACAGCCCCATCGCCATGAACATCAAACACACCCTCCCGCTCATCCTGATGCTGGCCCTGGCCACCCCCGCCATCGGCCAAGAGACACCCCTGCCCAGCCACCGCCTCACCCTGACAGGCTATGGCTTATACGATTTCCACTATGCCACCGGCGACATCGGCGGCGGAGCCCTGCAACTGGCGTGGCACGTGTCGCCCACATTCAGCCTTGAAGCCGGGGCCGAATATGCCAGCTCCAACCGCATAGCCGCCAAACTGGGCGGCGAGGCCACCCTCCTCACCACCCCACAAGGCCGGCGCCTCACGCTCCGAAACAGCTACCTCTGGCGGCACTTCCCCCAATTGGACCTGCAAGAGTTTACCGGCGCCCTGCAAGTGGGCTGGCACGCCCGGCACATCCAGCTCCATCTCGGCCTCTGCAACCGCTACACCGCCGCCCTCATCCAGCGCTCCGATGGCGGCCGCGGCACCGTTTTCGAACCCATGAACGTGATGTTTGCCGCCGAAGGATGGTGGCACAACCTCCTCACCCCCCACGCCTGGAACATCGGGCTGCGATGGAGCAACTACAACGACTTCATCATTGAGCGTGTGGCCAACTGGTTCTTCAGCGCCAAAGCCCTCTACACCCTGCCCAAAGGAGCCGACCTCTATGCCGAAGTGGGCATACACCCCGTCGGCTCGCTCAACCTCACCGCCTCCTACGACGGATGGTTCCTCCACCTCGGCGCCACCAAACAATTATAAAGCATTGACCAATGCATAAATCTCTTTAGTCAAAGGTCAGGAAATCATAACAAACAAAGAAACAAGCACACAACATGAAACTACGTAACATTTTCATCATTGCCATAGTCTTCACCTTGGGGTCGTGCGACCGCCTCGACGTCAAGGGCATGTTCTTCTCCAGCGGCACCCACACCGAAGACCGCGTGGCCCAATGGCTGGCCTGGAACGAGCAACATCCCGCCACCGTCATAGCCGATGCCCCCGACAGCTACAACATCTACGTCTGCTCCGACATCCACCTTGAAGGCAACACCGAACGCGTGGAGCGTTTCCTCCGTGCCGAAGGAGCCGACCCAGCAGGCCTCTTCAGCATCGTGAACGGCGACATAGCCAACGAGCCTGGCCCACGGCCCTTCCGCCAGCTGGACAGCCTGCTGCGCACCCCTTCCGCAGCCGACACCTGCTTCACCGCCATCGGCAACCACGACATCTATTTCGACTGCCAGCAGTACTACCAGCAATATTTCCACACCTCCACCTATACCGTCGCCGTGAAAACCCTCGGCGGAGCCACCGACCTCTTCATCTTCCTTGACAGTGGCAACGCCACCCACGGACGGCGCCAGCTGCAATGGCTGCGCGAGCTGCTCCAGCACCGCGACGAATACCGCCACGTGGTGGTGTCCACCCACACTTGCCTTTTCCGCACCAGTTATAACTACAGCACCACCCCGGCGGCCAACCTGCCCGAGGAGGAGTACTACCAGCTGGTCGACCTCATGAGCCGCCACCAGGTCAGCCTATTCCTCATGGGACATTTCCACCACAAAGAGGAGCACACCCTGGGCGGAGTGCCCTACGTGATGACCGACAACCTCAACGAAACGAAAGACACTCCCTCCTACCTCGTCGTCACCTGCGCCGACCAGGTCTCCTACCACTACGAAGAGCTTTGAGAATGTGTTAATGTGTTAGTGGCTGGCGCGGTCGTTTATGATTGTGTTAATTCGTTAATGCGTTAATGTGTTAGTGGCTGGCGCGGTCGTTTATGATTGTGTTAATTCGTTAATGTACTAATATGTTAGTGGCTGGTGCGGTCAGAACACTAACACATTCACAAATTTACAAATTCACAAATTTACACATTTACAAATTCTGAATAGCCTCATATAGCTGCGGGAACCGCTTTGCCAGCGCCACAGGCCGTCCACCCTCCAGGAAACAATGCACACTTCGGGCCGTGCACACCACCCGCTCGCCCACCCGCATCGTATAGGCAAACGTAATCTTCAGTGCGCTCATCTCTGCCACATGCACCTCCACATCAATCACATCCTTAAACGTCGTGGAATGCTTATAACTGCACTGCACCTCCACCACCGGCGACACCACCCCCTCGGCCTCCATGCGGTCAAAACCATAACCCAACTGGTCCATCCAGTCCACCCGGGCCTCCTCCATGATGCGCACATAATTCGAATGGTGCGTAATCCCCATCCGGTCGCACTCATAATACTTCACTTCATGCTGATAAGTTCTCATATCGATTATCTCTAATAATTATATCTCTTGCGGTTGGTGGCGAGCAGCGTGACCGAGAGGCCGAGGGACAGCACTTCCGCCACCACCACCGAAAACCAGATGCTCCCTGCCCCAAACAAAGCCGGCAACACAAACACCGCCGCCGTCTCGAACACCAAGGCTCGCGCCGTGGACAGCACCGCCGACAGCACCCCGTTGTTCAGCGCCGTGAAGAAAGCCGACGCATAGAAGTTGAACCCCACCAGCAAATACGACGCCCCATAGATCATGAACGCCCGACGCGTGAGGTCGAACAGCGCGGGGTCGTAGCCCACAAAAGCCTTGGTGAGCGGCCACGCCAGCAGCTCGATGGCCACGGTGAGCACGATGCCCAGCGCCCCGATGATGCGGAGGCTGCGACTAAAGAGGTTGTGCAGCTCGTCGTGGTTGCGCGCCCCATGGCAGAAACTCACAATGGGCGACGACCCCATCGTGTAGCCTAAAAAAACGGCGAAGAAGATAAACTGCACATACATAATCACGCCGTAGGCCGAAACACCGTCCTGGCCTATATATTTCATAAGCTGGTAGTTGTAGCACATCGACACAATCGAGCCCGACACATTGCCGAAAAACTCGCTCAGCCCGTTGCTACAAGCCTGCACCAATGCCCGCCAGTCCATCACCGGCATCACCAGCCGCAGTCGCGAGCTGTTGGGGCAGAGGAAATAAACCAGCGGTAACAGTCCTCCCGTCACCTGCGACGCCGCCGTGGCCCATGCCGCACCCTTCAGCCCCAGGCCAAGGACTACAATCAGCACAAAGTCCAGCACTATATTCATCAGCCCAGCCGCCACCGTCACCCACAGCCCCAGCTTGGGTCGCTCCGCCGTCACCATCAGCGACTGGAACATATACTGCAACACGAAAAAGGGCAACGCCAGCAGAATGATGCGGCCATACTGCACACAATGGCTCACCATAGCCTCGTCGGCCCCCAGCCACACCGACACCCTCGGCAACAGCCCGATGCCCGCAGCCCCGAACACCACGCCCACACACACTCCCGCCACCACCAGCAGCGAGAACACACGCCTCGCCCTCCGCTCTTGCCCCTCGCCCAGCAGCTTGGCCACCAGTGCACTGCCACCAGTGCCCAGCATATAGCCTATCACCCCCAACACCATCAGGAACGGCATCACCAGATTGATGGCCGCAAACGGCGTCTTGCCCACAAAATTGGACACAAACATCCCGTCCACAATGCTGTAGATGGAGGTGAAGACCATCATCACCATCGACGGCACCGTGAACCGTAGCAGCTTGCGGTAGCCGAAATGCTCGGAAAGACTAATTGGTTGCGCCATATAAAGAGAAAACGCACAACCAGCCCCTTTATTGTGCCACCCCCAAAGGCTTCATCACGAAAGGCAGCATGCCGGTGGAAAACGGGGCTGTACATCACCTGTAGAAACGAACCTACAACAAACCTTCGACAGAGCTACAGCGAAGCCTTTTTCCAGAAAAGCATCATTGCTCATTTTGACGATTTTCAAACCACCCCCGCCCTGGGCCACCCAGCCTTCCGAGCCGTCACCGCACCCATCCCATCATCAAAAGAAATGCCGCTCACAGTCTCTTCCTCCAAAAAGAGAGCCTCTTTCGGGCAAAAGAGCCAGAAGTGATACCCCAGCACGCCCCATACCACAATGAGTCCGTACCTTTGCATCGCCAAACAGACAAAAGCCCTCACCCGCAACAACACAGAGAAGCAGAAGAAAAAAACTCATCGAACCGAAAAAAAACCGTATCTTTGCAAATGCATATTTTATATATTATCGAACCGAAAACAGTCAACACTCAACAAAGATGGACGGATTCAGAAACATTGAGATAAAGAATTTCAGGGGCATTGACCACCTTAGGATTGATGACTTGGGGCGCGTCAACATACTTGTGGGGCAGAACAGCTCTGGCAAGAGTTCGGTGTTGGAAGCTGTCAACCTTTCCCTGAACATGTCGAACCCCGACATGCCATAGGTGATTATCTATAAAGCTAACTATAGAGTAATTAAACCAAAAGGATCAAGAAGGGGGATACATCATACAGTCCCTACAAAGAAGTCCTGTTTTGACATCTTCTATAAAAAATATATAAACAAATGGAAACGAGATACTTTTATAAAGAATCATTGAGAAAGTTCATTGATGCATCCGAAGAATCAATTTTCGGACAGATCGCATCGATGGATGGGGGAAACAGTGTATCTGAACAGAAGTATGCTTGGTTAGAAGAAATAAGAATCCTAAAAGAAGTTGTAAAACCTTGGAGTAATGAAAACGCTGAAATTATTTTTGAATACTCCATCCCACGATTAGGGAAACGTGTTGATGTAGTTTTGCTGCTTAGAAGTATTGTATTCACAATAGAGTTTAAGGCAGGGCAAAGTTCATATCTACAGTCAGATATGGAACAAGTACTGGATTATGCACTTGATTTAAAGAATTTTCACTTAGACAGTCACCATCGCATAATTGTACCTATCCTTGTTGCAACTAATGCTGAAAATGTTAGTCACACTTTGGTATTCTCAATCTATGATGACAAAATCTTTAATCCGCTAATGTCAAATGCTTACAGTTTACAAAGAGTTATCAGTAATGTAATAGAACATGAGAATGCAAAACCGTCAGATAGAACGGATTTTGCCAATTGGGCAATAAGTCGATATTCGCCTACACCGACTATTATTGAAGCAGCAAGTGCACTTTATCTGAATCATTCAGTAGAAGATATAACACGGCATGAGGCCGCTGGGTCTGCACTTAAAGAAACTACACAGTTCGTATTAGATGTGATCCAAAAGAGTAAACAAAATAAGGAGAAGAGTATTTGTTTCGTAACAGGTGTACCTGGTGCTGGTAAAACTCTTGTTGGATTGAATGTAGCCATCCAGCAATCTATAAAAGAAGAGGATAATCCTGCAGACGATCGCAATCTGGCCGTATACCTTTCCGGCAATAGACCTTTAGTAACGGTATTGACAGCCGCACTGGCAAAAGACAAGCAACGCAAGGAACGCGAGAAGGGCAATAGGTGCAATATTACGGATGCTAAAAGAGAGGTGTCTCAATTTATCCAAATCATCCATCGATACCGTTCCAATATGCTGGCAAAAATAAAGCTGCCTATTGAGGACGGACGGTTGGAGATTGACGAGACAAAATCTATTGCACACAAAACAGCAGGACACGGCGAGGTGGAACATGTTGCCATCTTTGATGAAGCACAACGTTCATGGGATTTTGAACATTTGTCAGGCTGGCTAGCTCGTGGTGGCAGTCGAGGTGGAATGAAGAAGATTCCAGATTTTCCGATGTCGGAAGCAGAATTTCTGATATGGTCTCTAGACTTGCGAAAAGACTGGGCAGTTATTGTTTGTCTAGTAGGCGGTGGACAAGAAATCAATACAGGTGAAGCTGGTATCGGAGAATGGATCCGTGCCGTAAACGAATCTTTCCCCAATTGGAAGGTATATCTTTCCAAACACCTTACAGACAAAGAATATGCAGAAGGTAATGTTGCTAAACTTATAGCAAATAATAAGAATGCGCAACAGGTAGACCAGCTACATTTATCCGTTTCTATGCGTTCGTTCCGTGCAGAGAATCTTTCAAACTTTGTACATTACTTGTTAAATAGAAATATCGAGCAAGCACACAAACTGTATATTGAGTTCAAAGATAAATACCCTCTTATTTTAACAAGAAATTTGGAAAGAGCTAAGAGGTGGCTTGAGAATAAAGCTCGTGGCTCTGAACGCTATGGTATTGTTGTATCTTCACAAGCGTATCGCCTAAAACCGCTGGCCATTGACGTTCGTTTGCAGCCTGACGTAGAACATTGGTTCTTGGCTGACAAGATGGATGTTCGATCTTCACTTTTTTTGGAAGATGCAGCAACAGAGTTTGATATTCAAGGGCTAGAATTGGATTGGACATGCTTAGTTTGGGACGGGGATTTTCGTTATACTCCAAATGGATGGGACCACAACACCTTCAAAGGTAGTAGATGGAATAAAATCAGGTCTACCGAAGCCCAATCTTACCAAATCAACGCTTATCGTGTATTAATGACTCGTGCACGACAAGGAATGATTATCTGCGTTCCAACAGGTAATCCAAACGACCACACCAGACTACCAGAATTCTATGATGGGACATACAATTATTTAAAATCCATTGGTATTGTTGAGATATAAGAAATGAAATATTATACGATTGCCTACCGCACAAGGAACGAGTTCTTGATGTATGCCGTGAACCGGCAGAAACTGGACAAGGAGAGCCAGCTGTGGCAATCGCTGGACGAGATGACCTCGATGAAAATTCTCTCCCGCATCGAGGGCGACAGCGATTGCACCAAGAATGCACTGGAGGGGCTGCAAAAACTGGTCAAAGAACAGATTGAGGACCACATCCCTCCCACCGAAGAGGACAAGCCCCAACCCAAAAGCATCTCCGCCGCCAAGATAACGGAGATGCTGAATAAACTGAAAGGCCCCGGCTTCACCAGCTACTGGACATAAAACAACTTGCAGAAATGAGTAATTCTTATGAATGCCACTTTATAGCAAACATGTACCCGAAAACTCGAATTCGGGTACATATTCCTATGAACATGTACTCAAAAACAGGTATTCGGGTACATATTTCTGCTTCATGTTAAGAAATATCGTTTTCTTTAACACGTAATTGCTGTCATGTTAAGTTTTCGAGAAAAAAATAACACGAGAATTGTTACATGGACCTCCTGCGCATCATACACGACGATTTCACGCTGACGGTGGAGAGCACCCAGTTCCAACGGATGTGGGACAAGGGGCTGGGCTTCCTCGGCAGGGAGAGGCTCTTCTCCACCTACCATTGGGGCGAAGGGGTGCAGAAGGTGGTGATGATGCAGGAGGGTGCAAAACGGGAGATAGGCAAAGACGTGATCGACACGCCTTGCTGACTATCATCTTAAAACAGCATTTACTTTCTTTCACAATATAATCACAAAATAAAAACACAACATTTGAACTAAAACATTCTGAATCCATGTCGAAAAAAAGACACATCGAGGTTGCGCTGATTTATGATTTTGACGGGACGCTTTCGCCCGGCAACATGCAGGAATTTGGATTTGTGCAGGCTATCGGGATGAACGCGGCCGACTTCTGGAGAGAGGTGCACGACATGGCCACAAAGAACGATGCCAGCGAGATATTATGCTATATGAGCCGGATGCTGAAGGAAGCCAAATACCGTGAAATCGGCCTCAGACGTGAATCGTTTGTAGAGTTTGGGGGGCAGATTGAACTGTTTCCCGGAGTTGAGGAGTGGTTCGGCACCATCAACGACTATGGAGCCAGCCTTGGGCTGAACATCAAGCATTTCATCATCTCCTCGGGGCTGAAAGAGATGATTGAAGGCACACCGATCGCCCACGAGTTCGAAAACATCTATGCCTGCTCTTTCCTTTACGACATCGACGGCGTAGCCAACTGGCCGGCCGTGGCTGTGGACTACACCGCCAAGACCCAGTTCCTTTTCAAGATAAACAAAGGAATCAGCGAGGTGAGCGACAACTCGAAAGTGAATCAGTTCATACCTGAACGCGAACGCCGCATCCCCTTTGAGCGGATGATTTATTTCGGCGACGGTGAAACGGACATCCCCTGCATGAAGATGGTCAAACAGCATGGCGGCCACTCTATCGCCGTCTACAACAGCCCCAAGAAACGCGACACCGCCATGCGCCTCATCAACGAGGAGCGTGCCAATTTTGCCTGCGCCGCCGACTACTCTGAAGGGAAAGACATCTACAATGTGGTGCGGCTCATCCTGCAAATAATCAAGACAGACTACGATTTCCAACGGCTCTTAGACACCCATGCAGAATTGGCAGCAAAACACAATGCCTGATTCGAAAAAAAAGTGTATCTTTGCAACGTGGAAGCCGGGAGCAGCCACATTCCCCGACCCTGCCCGCCACAATGAACTGACCGACAAAACATCCTAAAAACCACCACCATGAACGACGACCGCTTTGAAAGGAAAGAAAGCAACAAGCCCAAACGCCTCCTGCTTGTGCTTGCCGGAGTATTGATTCTTGTCCTCCTGTTTTGGGCAACTGGATTAATCCGCTGGGAGGATTCTACCGATGACGAGAGTGAATATGCCGAGGAGGTTTTCAGCGACGACGAAGCCATCACCGTACCAGAAAGCGAGTGGCGAGCCCTGCAACAGGAGGTTAAACAGCTGCGCCAAGAGGTAAACCAGCTGAAAGGCAAGTCCCCGTCCCGCACTGCCCCGCAGCAGAAAACTACCGCACAGCCCGTAGCCGCCCCTGTGGCTGCAGCACCCTCGGCCAGCAGTACCCAGCGGGCAGTCACCCCCAATGCCGTCACGCTGGCCAACTACTCCCACGACTGGGTGAGCAGCGATGCCACTGTGGCCTTGAAAAACAACACCGAACATACCATCACTCAACTGACAGGGAGAATGATATACTACGACATGTCGGGCAATATGCTGGATTACCAAGACTTTTCAAAGTCCGTCACCATCGAGCCGGGAATGGTGAAGAGCTTTTCGCTGAAAGGATATGGATGCCGCGAGAATTACGCGTACTACAAAAGTAGAACATCATATTCCGAACCCAACCGCAAATACAAAGTCCAGTTCGAACTGAAATCCTACAAATAATACTGCGCGACAGGGTTGTCGACCCGCAAATCAACCCCATACTAACCACCAGCCCATGACCGACACCATGACACCCGAGCAGCGGCACCGCTGCATGTCGCACATCCGCAGCCGCGACACAAAGCCCGAGCTCAAGGTGCGCCGCTGGCTGTGGCGGCACGGCTACCGCTACCGCATCGGTGTCCGCAGTGTGCCTGGCAAGCCGGACATCGTCATGCGGCCCTACCGCACGGCCATCTTCGTCAACGGCTGTTTCTGGCATGGCCACGAAGGTTGCAAGTCCTTCCGCCTGCCGCAAACCAACTCCGACTTCTGGCAAACCAAGATAGCCCGCAACCGCAGCCGCGACCAGCGCAACTACCAACTGCTGCGCGACAATGGCTGGCATGTGATTGTGGTGTGGGAATGCCAGCTCGCGCCCGCGCAGCTGGAAAGCACCATGCGCCAGGTCGAACTCCAACTCAACCAGAACATGCTGGCCCTCTACCAGCACACCCCTCCCACCTACCACCTGCAAGACAACCCCCTGCCCATGGCCGCCGAAGAAGAACCCTCCTTTGGCACATCCACCACCGACACTCCCTAATCATCCCCAACCCACAATCGGCAAGCCGCCACAATGCAAATCGCCCAAACATCAAATCGACTCACAACCCATCGCCCATTTCACCCATGAAAGCCTCCCTCCTCTTCAAAGAATATGTCTGGATTGTAGACACCATCCGCCGCGCGGGCCATATCACCCTCCGCCAGCTCAACGAGCGCTGGTTAGACACCACGCTCAGCGACGGCATCCCCTTTAGCCACAACGCATCTTCCGCAGCACGAGCCAAAAACAACATTTAACCCATAAAAAAACAACACCATGTTAGGAGCAATCATAGGCGACATCATAGGGTCGCGTTTCGAGTTCAACAACATCCGCACCAAGACCTTCGACCTCTTCGGGCCAGGCTGCGGCTTCACCGACGACACCATCTGCACCTGCGCCGTGGCCGACGCCGCCCTCCACGCCACCCCCTACCGCGACGCCCTGCTCTCCTGGTGCCACCGCTACCCCAACCCCATAGGAGCCTACGGAGGCTCCTTCGCCCGCTGGCTGCGCAGCCCCAACCCCCAGCCCTACGGCAGTTTCGGCAACGGCTCGGCCATGCGCGTCAGCGCCGTGGGATGGCTTTTCAACACCTTCGACGAAACCTGTCAGGTCACCGTGCCGCAAGCCTTCGTCTGTTTTCTCGAGGGCACCAGTTTCGAAGACACCCTCCGCAACGCCATCAGCATCGGCGGCGACAGCGACACCATCGGGGCTATAGCCGGAGCCCTGGCCGAAGCCCACTACGGCATCCCCGAATCCATCGCCCAGCAGGGGCTATCGTACCTCGACCGGCCCATGCTCGACATCCTCTCGCAGTTCCGCCACCGCCTTGCCGCGCCTCCCCTCGACTGACCCCGCCCAGCCCGCCTGCCACGCCACCCCCTGCCCCAGTGCCACCACGGCAAAAATCCCCTTGCGCCAATCGCCCTCCCCACGGCCTCGGCACCAGCCTGCTACCCGCTGTCTGCTAAATGCCGGCAAACGGCAGCGCAACCCTTCCTCCACCCTCACCAGCACCCGCATCATTACAGCCCAACCAGCATCACCCGCGCCCTCACCCCCTATCGTCTCAAACTCGTGGCACACGGCAATGTATACCCTTTGCCGTTGTTCGTTGTATCCTTCCACATTCCTTCAATCCTCGTTCCCAACTCGTTCTTCGTTCAATAATCGAAAAACCAACGGGGTACGGGCATCGAAAGCGCACACACTGAGCGGAAGAAGAGCCCCATTGCCCTTACGCAACCCCGCACCCTTGGGGACTCTGACGCAATCTGGCAGGTGCTGAAGGGCAATGTTGATTCTTGCGTTTTGGGACGTAAACAATATCAACGGCCGGAAAATCTTTTTTTTCGGTCACTTTTTGCCCCGAAAAAACAGATATTTTTTCCCTTTCGAAAAAAAATTTTACTGCTTATTAGTTTATTTATCAGTGATATGCAAATTGATTGTAAAAAATATTCTTGTTTATTTCATAAACTTGTTTACTTTTGCACTGTCAATTGAACAAAAGGAGACGTGTACACTCTTGGTTTAAATTTTAAAAACATTTCAATCATGGAAAACACCAAAGAACAGAACAGAGAGATGACAGCCGAAGAGAGCCTGTCGCTCATCACCGAGACGCTGAACAACAGCCGCAAAGAGATTACCCAGCGCAGCGGAAAATACTACATCCTGTGGGGTGCGCTGCTGACAGTATTCTCGCTTATTATCTATTTACCATGGAAGCTGACCGACAAGCCAGCATGGAACTGCCTGTGGTTTGCCATGCCCGTCATTGGCTTTTTGCTGGCACGGCTGATGAGTCGCAAAGACACCGAAACACACGTGCAGAATGACGTGAGCCGCATCACACAGGGCATCTGGACATCGTTTGGCATCTTCTCCAGTGCCGTTGCCGCCTTTACCCTTATTTTCTCCGAGCTGGGTACTGACATAATACGTACCTTGGTTTCTTTGGGGAGCCTTTCGGCCGAGATTGTCCTCATTTTCGGGCTGGCCGAATGTGCCTGCGGCGTAGCATTGAAGAATTGGATAATGAAGTTTGCGGGCTTCATCACCGGCATCGGGGGGCTGGCCATCTACTACATTCTGGGCCTCGGATATGAGATGATGTTCATATTCACCTTCGCCGGCTTAGTGCTGATGTTCACAGGATTGCTTGTCAAACGTCAATACCGATAGCCCTATGCTGCCCAAACTGGACCCCCTGCTGCACTCGGAGCTGCGCCTGGCCGTGATGTCAATCCTGACGGGGGTGGACGAAGCCGACTTCACCTACCTAAAAGAGCAGACCGGCGCCACGTCTGGCAACCTGAGTGTGCAGATCGACAAACTGGCCGAGGCGGGCTACATAGCCGTCGAGAAAGGCTTCCGCGGCAAGATGCCCCGCACCACCTGCCGCATCACCCCCTCCGGCACTGAAGCCTTCCGCGCCTACGTCAAAGCCCTGAAGAAATACCTCAACGCAGGGAAATCTTAACCGGCGTAAACTACTAATGCTTGGACATTTCACCACCCCATCGGTTTCGGTGGGGTTTGCCCTATTTCATACCAGCGGAATCTCTGGCGATTGAAACAAATAATTCCGCAGTTCCAAAAATTATTATTATATTTGTAACCTAATAATAAAAGGGGAATTGACAATAATAGATTATGTAACAAAATATTAGATTAACCTGCGGGGCCACATGAACAAGGCAGAGAAGCATATTATGCACACGAAGGCCTACAATGAGGTCATCATAGCGTGTCATCACAAATTGTGATGACATTGTGACTGAACTTTAATGACAAAAAAACATGAACCTTGGAGAAGTAAAGAATGAACTGATAGTCAGGCTGACCCCTTTCGCTTCCACTAATGGATTTAAGATAAACAAAGGGCAATTTTTGATGAACAAAAAGACCTTGATGGGATCTGCTTCAATCTCATTCGAACATCTGTCGGGGTTGGACAATATACAAATACAACCCTATGTTGAGATAAAGATAGATGCTATTCACAACATATGTGAAAAAAATGGATTTAACCTTAACTACACGGCTTTTATCAATCTATTCGTTTTGGAGTCCGTTTTAAATAATACCTATACATTTGATACACAATGGAAACTACAAATCAATCAAAAAGAAAGATTTTCAGTGCACTCAATACAAGATATTGGTAAAATCATCAATCGACTAATCCCAATGCTTGACAATGCAGTCAACTATATCAATACCAATTCTTGTGTAGAGTCAATAGACAAAATGTATAATACAAATCCACTGTATGAGTACAACCCTAATTGCTCAGGGATGGATACCCATTGTATTATTGGCTTAATAGCGGCGAAACTTAGCAACAATAATTATTCTCATATTCGCGAGATTTACTCCAACAAGGTAGACTGTTGTGATTTTTTGGAAAGCACCAAGCATTCCTTTTTTGCCATTAGAGACTTTCTTGATGCGATGGACCGCACTACAGATTGAGCGTGCCCCCAAAGTCCGCAAACGAAACCGTGCAAACTGCAAAGGATAATGGGCAAGCAAACACGAAACAAGCAAAACAGATAGCCCAGAGCGACACTCCGACAGACGAGGAGCAGTAACCTACAAATGACCAACAATATGCAGTTACGAGGAATCTACTCGTGGCTGTTTTTCTCTTATTCGTGTAAAATATTTTCCGATAATTCGGCAAATATTATTATATTTGTATCCTTATAATAAAACGGAAAAACAAAATAATATATTAATCCTTAAACGTTTAAGCTTATAGCAAAAGAAAAAAAATTCATGACTTGTGACGGCAACTGCGCTGCGGCGCATGAGAAGAAAGTCCTGTGGACTTTCGATAGCGAAGTGGTGAACCAAAACATGTTCAGCGAGGTAGCAGCTATCTACCCCACCACCCCAGTGGACTAGAGTGAAATTTTTTCTTCTATTGCCAGGACACGTATAGATACAATGAGTATTGACAGAACAGAACACGAGAAAAACCTGAAAAGGATATTTGGTATGGACCGCTTCTTCGATGAGCAGTGGGATGCTATACGTCGTATTCTCTCTGGTGAACGAATACTGATGATTCAGCGGACAGGATTTGGAAAGTCTTTGTGCTACCAATATCCGGCCACACAATTTTCGGGTCTTACTGTCATTTTCTCTCCTTTAATAGCCTTGATGCGCGACCAAGTCAAATCACTTAACAGTAAAGGCATCTCAGCAAGATATATCAATTCAGAACAATCACCGGAAGAAAACAGTGCCACTATTCAAGCTGCATTGAATGGCGAAATAAAGATACTCTACATAGCTCCTGAACGTCAGGAGAATCAAGAATGGATAGAGGCTACACGAAGGATGAATCTTTCGATGGTGGTTATTGACGAGGCTCACACCATTTCTGTATGGGGACACGATTTCCGCCCCGCATTTAGACGTATCATAAATCTGATAAAACTGCTTCCGCAGGATTTGCCAGTACTCGCAACAACAGCGACGGCCACAAAACGTGTTCAGAACGACATAGAGAAGCAGATCGGTGGGCAATTAACAACAATAAGAGGAAGCCTTGTCCGCTCTAACTTTAACCTATATGTAATCAGGGTCCAGTCTGATGACGAGAAAATGGTTTGGCTTGCCCAACATTTAAACAATATTAACGGAACAGGCCTTGTGTATACCGGAACACGAGTTGACACCGAATCGTATGCAAAATGGCTTGTGCAGAATGGAGTGAATGCCGTCAACTATAACGCTGGACACGATGCAGAAACCAGAAAAGACATAGAAAATGGATTGATGGAGAACAGGTACAAGTGTGTCGTGTCTACCAATGCGTTGGGTATGGGCATAGACAAGGCCGACATTCGCTTTATTATCCACACACAGATTCCTGCGTCCCCAATTCATTATTATCAAGAGATAGGTCGTGCGGGACGTGACGGGAAGCCAACAACAATAGTTCTTTTTTACAATGAGCATATTGATGACAATGGTACAGCAGTTGACTATAGGTTGCCAAAGGCATTTATAGATGGCGCGCGTCCCTCGAAAGACAAATATATCAAAGCCATCAATGCCTTGAAAGAAGAACCTTTGACGATAAGTGGACTGATGAAAGCGACCAACCTTAAACAGACACAGGTGCGAGTTATCAAGGCTGACCTTATCGAACAAGGAATTGTTCGCGAAGTGGTGACTGGCAAGAGCAAAACATTGGAATACCAGTACGGTGCACCAGAACTAGACACTCAAGCCTTCGAGAATCTTCGAATAGCCAAGTTGAAGGACTTAGACTCGATGATTGGCTATGTCTATACAAACAAACCGAGAATGCAATATCTTTGTGATTTCTTGGACGATGATACTATCACTGTTTCTTCCAACTGCGACAATACAATTCTGAGCAAACAGACGGTTCAAATGACCGATGAATGGGCTTGCAGAATAGCAGAATTTCACGAAAACTATTTTCCAATACTTGAAGCCGGCGCAAAAAGCGGAAATATGATTAATGGGGTTGCTGCTTCATATTATGGTGTTTCAAACGTTGGAAATGCTATTCACCGCTCCAAATATGAAAATGGTGGAGATTTTCCGGACTTCTTGCTACGTTCGACATTGAAGGCATTTTGGAAAAAATTAAGTGATATAAATTTTGACCTTGTGCTATATGTCCCGCCAACACATTCTGGTGACTTGGTAAAGAATTTTGCAGAGAAATTTGCCAATTCAATAAATGTTCCGTTATCATCAGGACTGTTAAAGGTTCGGGCAACTAACGAGCAGAAGATTTATCAAAACAGTTACTTAAAACAAGAAAACATAAAGGATGCTTTCACATACGACCATCCTGACGATATCGACGGCAAGAAGATATTGCTACTCGACGATATTTACGACAGCGGTGCAACGATGAAAGAAATCGGCAGATTATTAACCTCTATGGGTGCAGAACTTATTGTTCCGATCGCCATAGCAAAAACTGTTGGAGGAGATATATTATGAATCAAGAACTGACATATTGGGTTGCCCTTGCGCATACCCCGAAGATGTGGACTGCCAAAAAAAACGAGATTATAGCATTCTGCTTTCAACAGGGGAAAAGCATCATTGATTTCTTTTCCTCCGATCAGTTTCTTGGAATGGAACTGAAACCACAGGAAATTGAATTACTGCAACAAACAAAAAACGAGCTGGCCAACTACGCTTTTATGGTGGAGGAACTTCTTGATCAAGGATATGATATTATCCCCGTAACATCGAAAGAGTGCTCACCAACGCTAAAAAGCAACCTTAAATACAATTCACCAATAGTTTTATACACAAAAGGCAACAAACAGATTTTGCAAGAAAAATCAATCGCAATAGTCGGTTCACGAAATGCCAACGAGAAATCCTTGCTATTCACCGACAATGTTGCCAAAAAGGCTTCATCGGAAAACAAAGTTGTTGTTAGTGGTTTCGCTAAAGGCGTTGACAAACAAGCTCTTGATTCTGCATTAGCCTATAAAGGACAAAGTATAATTGTGCTTCCACAAGGAATTACTACTTTTTCATCTGGAATAAAAAAATACTATAAACAAATTATAGAGGGTGATGTTTTGGTATTAAGCACTTTCCATCCAAAACTACCGTGGAGTGTAGACTTGGCAATGGCAAGAAATTCCATCATTTATGGTCTTGCTTCAGAAATCTATGCTGCACAATCTGACGACAAAGGTGGCACGTGGAGTGGAGTTACAGAGGGACTAAAGAAAGGCAGGCAAATATATGTAAGGGTGCCTGAGAAAAGAGAAAAATGTGCCAACCAAACTCTAATTTCAATGGGCGCAATCCCTGTTGATATTGATGGGAACGAGATTCAAACAGATTATCCTCTTTTGATAAAAGAGGTCACAGTAAATAATTTGGCTTCAGAACTCTCACCCATTGATAGCATTGAAGACAGAATATATGACCTCCTTTCCAAGGGTACTTATAGTTCAAAGCAAATTATAGATGGTTTGAACCTGTCTGACTTTAGTGTGCAAAAAATGGCTAGTATGTTATCAAAGATGAAAAACATTAGCAAAATTAAAGAAGGAAAAACCATGAGATATTCTCTTGTGTCAACTAAACAACCAAAACAACTATCTTTAATGCTTTAACTTGATAATGTAAAATAATTCATACAATATTAATCCTTAAACGTTTAAGCAATTATGGCAAAAGAAAAAAAGTTTATGACTTG
>CAMVMX010000001.1 GCA_947168665.1 uncultured Bacteroidales bacterium | reverse complement strand
CGGGGTTGCGGCTCATGTTGTCGCGCAGGTAGTCGAAACCGAACTCGTTGTTGGTGCCGTAGGTGATGTCGGCGCGGTAGGCAGCCTTGCGCTCCTCGCTGTGGGGTTCGTGCTTGTCAATGCAGTCCACCGTCAGGCCGTGGAACTCAAACAGCATTCCCATCCATTCCGAGTCGCGCTTGGCCAGATAGTCATTCACCGTAACCACATGCACACCCTTGCCCGGCAGGGCATTCAGGTATACAGGCAGGGTGGCCACAAGGGTCTTACCCTCGCCGGTGGCCATCTCGGCGATCTTGCCGCTGTGCAGCACCACGCCGCCAATCAGCTGCACGTCGTAGTGCACCATGTCCCATGTAATCATGTTGCCGCCGGCCATCCAATGGTTTTGGTATACGGCTTTGTCCTGCCCGTCGTCGCCGGCAACGATGCTCACGCTGTCGCGCTTCACGGCCAGCGCGCGGTCGTGGTCGGTGGCGGTCACCACCACCTCCTCGTTCTCGGCAAAGCGGCGTGCCGTCTCTTTCACCACGCTGAAGGCTTCGGGCAATATGTCGTTCAACACTTTTTGCGTCTTGTCGTATGACTCTTTCTCAAGTCTGTCGATCTGCTTGTATATCTCCTCCTTCTCGGCCACGGGCATGTCATATTCCTCCTCGATACGCAACCGCAGGGTGCCCAGTTCCTGCTCCTCGGTTTCCACCTCTTTGCGAATGCGCTCTTTGAACTCTATGGTCTTGGCACGCAGCTGGTCGTTAGTCAGTTTCTGAATCTCGGGATAAATCTTCAAAGTGGCATCGAGGAAAGGTTTCACCTCTTTTAAGTCGCGGTCCGACTTGGTGCCAAACAGTTTGGATAGGAAATTTGCCATTATTGTGTTTTCTTTTGTTACTATAAGTTTATTATACAATATGTTGCGTCTCGGCCTATATATAAGACCGAATTTGCAAAGATACAAAAAATAATTCACAAACAAAAAGAGACTCCCCGCCCTTTAACGATATTTGTAAAATGCTGCGGATGGCAATCTTTGTCTGGTCGCCCCGTGGCATTTTCTCCACCGCCTTCTCGGGCTATTTTGCCACCAGATTCTCTGCCGAGGTGGTGTTTGGCGACTTCGCCTGCGGTGCGTAATAGCCTTGTGGAGGGGCACCGAGTCGGGGTGGCCCGCTAACGGCGTTCATGGGCTAATTTGAGCGGCAGGCGATATTTGCGCTGCAATATTCCTGTTGTGAAAATTCCGATTGGCCGGATTGGCCCCATCAGCGGCTTGACCGAAATGGTGCGGTCGGTCGTTATATATTTTCTCTTTAATTTGCATGTTTATTGTATATTATTTCTGAATCAGAAAAAATATGCAGTCAACGCACAAACAACTCAATGGCTAAGTGCGGTAAATGAGCTGGATTTTTTTTGGCCGATGTCGCAGTGGCACGGGCCGATGCGGGTGCTGTCTATTCGCGCGGTGACGCCGCCGCCGGTGGAATTGTCGAGTGTGAACTTGGCAGACTGGTTTCCCGAAGGCCCACTCTTTCTTTGTCCTTGTTTCTAAGCAAAAAAAAGCACAGGGGTGCGGTCGGGGCCGCATCCCTGTGCAAGGGTAATTAAGCGGAATGAGGCAACTATCGGTTGCTCTCGTCGACGGATTCTTTGATGAGCTGGAAGGTGGCTTCGATGTCGTTGTCCAGACCCATGCTGAAACGGATGAGGCCTTCGCTCATGCCCATCTCTTTCTGGATGTCTTCGGGCACTTCGCTGCTGGTGCTCTTGCCGCTGTTGCTGAAGAGGGTCTTGAAGTAGCCGAGGCTGACGGCGAGGTAGCCCACGCCTTTGCGCTGCATGATTTCCATGATGCGGCTGGCCTTGTCGGCGGTGCCCATGTCGATGCTGATCATGCCGCCGTAGCCATAGCCTTCGTTGCACATGGAGTTGAAGAGCTCGTAGTCGGGGTGTTCAGGCAGTCCCGGATAGTTGTATTTGAATCCCACTTCTTTGAAACGCTTGGCAAGGTACATGGCATTCTCGCCGTGCTTTTTCATGCGGATGTGGAGGGTGTGGAGGTTTTTGAGGATGGAGGCGGAGCGCATGGGGTCCAGCACGGGGCCGAGGAGCATGCAGGTGCCGTTGTTGACGTCGATGAGGCTGTTGATGTATTCAGCGCTGCCGCAAATGGCACCAGCCACACAGTCGTTGGTGCCGTTGACGTATTTGGTCATGGAGTAGACGGTCACGTCGGCTCCCAGCTGGCAGGGGTTGAAAATCATGGGGGTAAAGGTGTTGTCGACAATGAGTTTGGCACCGGCGGCATGGGCGATTTTGCTCAGTTCGGGCACGTTGGCTATGCGCAGCAGCGGGTTGTTCATCGTTTCGGTGTAGACAACTTTGGTGTTGGGGTGTTCGGCCAGGGCTTTGCGCACAGCGTCGAGGTTCTGCATGTTGACGAAGGTGGTCTCGACATTGAATTTCTTGAGGTAGTTGGCCATGAAGGCGAAGGTGCCGCCGTATGTGGTCATGGAGCTGACGATGTGGTCGCCGGCCTTCACTTCGTGGAGCAGTGCGCTGGTGATGGCCGCCAGGCCTGAGCCGGTGACCCATGCGGCTTCGGTGCCTTCCATGGCTGCCAAGGCCTGGCAGAGGGCCAGGTTGGAGGGGTTCCAGTGGCGGCTGTAGAGGAAGAAGCCTTCGGTTTCGCCGTGGAAGGTCTCGGTCATGAGGTGTGCTTCGGGAAAGGTGAATGTTGCGCTGTCGCAGATGGCGGGGTTTACGCCGCGGTTGGCGTCGCGGCCGTCGAGCCGCTGGATGGCGGTTGCGGGATCGAATTTTTTCATGTTGTTGGTTTTATAAGTTTATGTTGATTATTATTGTGTTGTTTGTCCGGTTTATTTGTATAGGAGGAAGATGGCTGGCCTTTTGTGCAGTTGGGGTGGCTCGGTGAGCCACAGGCGGGCCATGCGGGTGCGGATGTATTGGGTGGGGAGGGTGAGGTCGCACGCCACGCAGATGCGTGTGGTGGGCATGAGCCGCGAGGCGAGGAGGGCCAGGAGTTTGTCGTTGCGGTAGGGCGCCTCGATGAAGATTTGCGTCTGGCTGTCGCGGTAAATGCGGGTTTCCAGGCTTTTGAGACTTGCCGTGAGTTTGTTGGTGTCAATGGGGGGATAGCCGTTGAAGGCAAAGTTCTGCCCGTTAAAGCCTGAGGCCATGAGGGCAAGAAATATGCTGCTGGGCCCCACTAAGGGCAGGATTTCGATGCCTTGACGGTGGGCCATGGAGGTGATAAGGCTGCCGGGGTCGGCAATGCAGGGCAGCCCGGCCTCGCTCATCAGCCCCACGTTGGACCCTTGCGCTATGGGGTCGAGATAGTGGGCGATGTCGGTTTCGGGTGTGTGCTCGTTGAGTTCGAAGAAGGTGGTGTCGTCGATTTCGGCCTCATAGCCCATGCGCTTGAGGTTGCGGCGGGCGGTGCGGATGTCCTCGACGATGAAGTGCCGGCAGGTGTTGAGCATCTCGCGGTTGTAGGGCGGGAGTGCCGTGTCGATCGGGCCATCACCTATCGGGACAGGGAACAGTATGAGTTTGGCGGCCATTAAATCATTTTTAAGTATCCGACTTCCTTTTCTGTCAGTTCGCGGTAGTGGCCGCGGGGCAGGTCTTTTTTGGTCAGGCCGGCAAAGACTGTGCGGTCCAGTTTGTGGATGCTGTAGCCCAGGTGCTCGAAGATTCGGCGCACGATGCGGTTCTTGCCCGAATGGAGTTCCACTCCCACGATGCGTTTGTCGTTGGCCCCTTGGACGTATTGCACGTCGTCCACCCGGATAAGGCCGTCTTCGAGTTCGATGCCTTCGAGCATGTGGCGCATGTCTTCGCGGGTGACAGCCCGGTCGAGTTCCACTTGGTATATTTTGTACACCCCGGTTGAGGGATGGGTGAGTCGTCGGGCCAGGTCGCCGTCGTTGGTGAAGAGGAGCAGCCCTGTGGTGTTGCGGTCCAGTCGGCCTACGGGGTAGATGCGCTCGGGACATGCCCCGTCGATGAGCATCATCACGGTTTGGCGTTCCTGTGGGTCGTCGACGGTGGTGATGAACCCTTTCGGCTTGTTGAGCAGGAAGTAGCGCTTGCGCTCGGAGCGGAGGGTCTCGCCGCCGTAGTTGACCACATCGCCTTCATGCACCTGGAACCCCATCTCGGTGACCACTTTGCCGTTCACCATCACGCTGCCTGCGGCAATGAGTTTGTCGGCCTCGCGGCGCGAGCAGATGCCGGCGTTGGCAATGTATTTGTTGAGGCGTGTGGTGCCGTCGTAGGGTTTGGGAGAGGGAGGCGGGGTTTTGACGCGGGGTACTGGCCGCTGCTTGGGTCTGTTGGGGTCCTTGGGCCGTTTGGCTTTACGGAAGGACTTCTCGGCCTGCGGGTTGCGCTGGGGACGCTCGTCGTTGTCGCGGCGCGGACGATTATCGTTGTCGCGGCGCGGATGCTCGTCGTTGTTGTGGAAGTGGCGGCCGGGGCTCTGTTTGGCAGGGCGCGAGGAGGACCGTGAGTTGTTGTTTTTGCCGAAGCGGGGCCGGCGGGGGTTGTTGTCTTTGTTGTTTTCCATGGTGTTGTTTAGAATCTCATTTTGTATGGGAAACTGGCATCCAGCTCCTGTTTGTTGCGCAGGGATGCCACTTGGTTGGCAAGGCGCAGGAGGATTTCGAGTTTCATGAATTTGAGCCACGAGACGGCCTTGTCGTCCCTGCGGCAGGCGAGGGCGAACATGAGGTTGGCCTCGTGCAGGTTTTTCTGTACCCATAGGCGGGCGCGTGGGTCGCCGTCAATGGCGTGGCTGAGAAGTCCCAGCCAGTGGTAGTTGTGCTGGACGAGCCATTGTTCGGCTTCGACATCGTCCTGCAGGAAGTTGCTGAAGGCCGCCAGCTCGGTATATCCCGCCGACACAAGCCATTGGAAGAAGTCTTTGTTTCCGCCGATGGCTTGTTCCAGTGCCAGCAATACCCGTGGGCTGTAGGCCAGCAGCCCGCGGCGCACGATGGCTTTGTCGGTTGGTTTGCTTGTTGCGGCCATGTCAGAGTTATTGGCGTATGGTGGCGCCCAGTTGGGTTTCGAGGTTCTTTTGGAGTTTGGCCATTACGGCTTCAATCTGCTTGTCGTTGAGTGTCTTGTCTTTGTCTTGCAGGATGAAGCTCACGGCATAGGACTTCATGCCTTCGGTGATGCCTTTTCCCGTATAGACATCGAAGAGGCTCACATGCTTCAGCAGTTTCTTTTCCGTGGCATAGGCTACCCGTTCTATTTCGGCAAATGAAACCTTGGAGTCGAGAATCAAGGCCAGGTCGCGCCGCACTTCGGGGTATTTGGGTATCTCGGCATACTGCACCTCTTTGGTGGGGTAGCTCTTGAGTATCAGCGACCAGTCGATGTCGGCATAGAATACCTCTTGTTTGCAGTCCATGCGTTTCAGGGTGTCGCGTTTCAGCCGGCCTACAGTGCAGAGGGTTTTGTGGCTGTCGCGGAACACGAAGGCCAGCCCCTCGGCATAGTAGTGTTCGGTGGCGGGGACTACCTGCAGACGGGTGAAGTTGACCCTCATCCGGCGCAGGATGTTCATTACTTGCGCTTTAAGGTGGTAGAAGTCGACGGGAGTGGTTTTGGTTTTCCAGTTCTCAGGCTCTGTGTTGCCGGTCATGAAGATGGCCAGATGGGGGGTCTCGATATATTTCTTGGTGACGGGCATGTCCTCTCCGTCGCTGGCTGTCAAAGCCTCAGGGGCAAGCTGGTAGGTGCGGCCAAACTCATAGAGTTTCTGGTCGTGTATCTTATAGTTGATGTTGCGTACGATGCATTCCAGTCCGCTGTAGAGGAGTGACTGGCGCATCACGTTCAGTTCTTTGCTCAGGGGGTTGAGAATATGGATGCTGCGGGCGGCGTTGAAGTCGGGATTGTTTTCGTAGTATTCGGATTTGGTGAGCGAGTTGTTCATGATTTCGCTGAACCCGTTGTAGGTGAGCAGGTCGCTGACGGTGTTCTGCAGTTTGTTGGGGTTGGGTTTGGCTCCGAAGCTGAGGCAGCTGTTGATGCGCTCGTCGATATGAATGTTGTTGTAGCCATAGATGCGCATAATCTCCTCCACCACGTCGCATTCGCGGGTGACATCCACCTTGCAGGTGGGGATGAGGAGGGTCATGCCCTCGTCGGTTTCGCCGGCAATCTCGATGTCGAGCGAGGTGAGGGCGGTGCGGATGGCGTCGACAGGTATTGTCTGGCCGATCAAGCCATAGATACGGCTGAAGTTGATTTCAACCTGTGCGCGGGGTATGGGGTTGGGATAGATGTCCACCACCTCCGAGGCCACTGTTGCCCCGGCCAGCTCTTGCATCAGGTAGACGGCACGCTGCAATGCCCAGCGGGTGATGTTGGGGTCGCAGCCGCGCTCGTAGCGGAACGAGGCGTCGGTCTTCAGCCCGTGGCGTTTGCTTGTCTTTCGGATGCTGACGGGATTGAAATAGGCACTCTCCAGGAAAACGCGGGTGGTGTCGAAAGTCACGCCGCTCTTCTCGCCGCCGAACACGCCGGCTATGCACATCCCCTCTTCCTCGTTGCAAATCATCAGGTCGCGGTGGTCAAGCTTGCGCTCCACCCCGTCGAGGGTGACGAAGGGTGTGTCCTGTGGCAGGGTGCGGACCACCACATGGTTGCCCGTAATCTTGTCGGCATTGAAGGCGTGGAGGGGTTGCCCCACCTCCATCAGCACGAAGTTGGTAATGTCCACTACATTGTTGATGGGACGGATGCCTACCGTGCGCAGTTTGTTCTGGAGCCATTCGGGCGAGTCGGCCACATGCACGTTTTCCAGCGTGATGCCGGTGTAACGGGGGCAGAGCTCGGGCTCCTCCACCGTGACGCGCACCCCGTTCTGGCCCTTGGCGGAGCCAAGGTCGGCCACCTGGGGCCACTGGATATGCTTGTCGGCATGGTTGCGGGTGTTGAGTACTGCCACCACGTCGCGGGCCACGCCGATGTGGCTGGTGGCATCGCTGCGGTTGGCTGTGATGGCCACTTCGAGGGTGTAGTCCTCTTCGAGATGAAAATACTCCTTGGCGGGTGTACCCACGGGGGCGTCGTCGGGCAGGACCATGATGCCTGCGTGGTCAGAACCCAGCTGCAACTCGTCGGCGGCACAGAGCATGCCTTCGCTCACGGCACCACGGAGCTTGCCTTTCTTAATCTCATAAAACTCAGTGTCCGAAGTATAAATCTTGGTGCCGATTTGGGCGCATACCACCTTTTGTCCGGCGGCCACATTGGGAGCGCCGCAAACGATGTGCAGCGGTGTGCCGGTGCCCACGTCGACGGTGGTCAGGTGCAGGTGGTCGCTGTCCGGGTGGGGCTCGCAGGTCAGCACCTGGGCTATCACCACATGCTCCAGTCCGCCTTTGATGCTTTCAACCTTCTCTACGCCTTCAATCTCCAGTCCGCTGAAGGTGAGCAGTTCGTCAAGTTCGTTGGGGGTGAGGTCGGTGTCGACATACTCACGCAGCCATTTGTACGATATCTTCATCTATTGTTGTTTTTATTGTTTCAATTCGAATAGTTTGTATTGCCTGGTGGCAATATCGATTTCTCTGTATAATTCTGGTGGCACCGCCGTGCTGCCGTCGGTAAGCAGATGCCGGGGCAGGTCGGCGGGCGGGTTCTGCAGGTCGATGCGTGCAAGGTCAACATGTTTCTCGCGGTAGTAGTAGGCGTAGAGGCTCCATTCCTGGGCCATGCTTATCGGCATGCCCACTTGCTCGCCCTCGGCCAGCCGAGGGACTATCAGCCGCATATCCTCCTGCAGGGCCACATCGCGTCCGGGCTTTCCGTAGTGCGCTGCATTCAGAGCCACAGCTCCCGTTGCCGCGATGATGGCTACGGCTGCCAAAACCCGGTGCAGCCGGACTCCCCCTCTGTCCGTCCAGGCGGACACGGGTCCCTGCACCAACGCGCCGGCCCCGCAGGCCACAATCGGATAGACAGTCAGGATATAGAAACCGTGCTGCTTCAGGCTGATGGCAATAGGCAGCACCCCTGACAGGCCCAGCAACAGGCAGATGGCAAAATTGCGCCAGTCCTTGCGGGAGGGCTTCGATGTCTTTGTGGCCACCCCGATGCCCGCCACCAGCAGCACCACCGCCCATACGACCAGCGTCTGCTCCACAAAGTTCCACACGATGGTCCAGCGGTTGTCCACAATAGGCGTGTCAAGATTGCCCAGCACTTGGTGCGACAGGTACTGCTCAAAATAAGTCACCGCCTCAGGGAACAACAGCCCCGTCGCGGCCACGCACAGCGCAAAGGCTCCGACGGCCATCAGCGTGTCGGCTGCGGCAAGCATCAGCGCCTGTCCCCATCGCCGGTGGTTGCCCAGACACAAGTCCACCACCCACACAATCATGGGCAGGGCGAAGGGGTACAGCCCCGTGAACCCTTTGCAGAGGAAAGCGCCATAGAGCATCACGCCGCCCAGCGCCGCCCATAGCAGCCGGCGGCGCGAGCCGAGGTGCAATAGGCACAGCACTGCCGCCATCACAAAAATGGCCATCGTGCACTCCAGCATATTGTCGTGGGCGTTGCGCGACATGGCCGGCACCAGCACCCACAGCAGCAGAGCCAGCCAGCCCGTGCGGCGGGCATAGCCCAGACGTTGCCACAGCCTCACCGTGAGCCAGGCCGTAAGCACGGCGGTCGCCATGGTGAAAAGCCTCGTCACCCACACATGAGTGCCCAGCAGCTTGTAGAAGAGGGCCAGCAGCCCCATGACAAGTGGCGGATGCTCATAGAAATCAGGGTGTAGCGAGGGCGAGTGCGACGGGTGCCAGAAAGTGCAGGCCCCCGACGCCATATTGTCCGCCACGTTGCCGTATATCAAGCCGTCCATAAACATCCCCGTGGTCAGCAGCGAACCGCTAATCAGCATCAGGAATATCGATGCCACGATGGTGTATGACAGACAGCTGTTTTTCATTTATCTTTTCAGTTCTGTGGGGGTTCAAGTCTCAGCTGTTGATTTTTGCCCAACTGTCTTTCAGCGAGCAGGAACGGTTGAAGACCAGATGGTCGGGCGTGCTGTCGCGGTCGGTGCAGAAGTAGCCCATTCGCTCGAACTGGAACCGCATCGGCTCTTCGATGCCGCGGTCGTTCACCACCATGCGGGCTTCGGCCAGTGCGGGTTCCAGTTTGCAGCCCTGCAGCACCTGCAGACTCTCGGGATTCAGGTTGTCGAGGAATGTCTTGCCCTCCGGTGCCTCGTCCGGTGCCTCGGTGGCAAACAGGCGGTCGAACATCCTCACCTCGGCCTCCACAGCGTGCTGTGCGCTCACCCAGTGCAGGGTACCCTTCACCTTGCGCCCGTCGGGAGCATCGCCGCCCCGGGTGGCAGGGTCGTAGGTGCAGTGGATACAGGTGATGTTGCCTTCGGCATCCTTTTCCACACTCTGGGCCGTGACGAAGTATGCGTAGCGCAGCCGCACCTCGCGTCCCAGGCTGAGACGGAAGAATTTCTTGGGGGCCTCCTCCATGAAGTCCTCGCGCTCAATATACAGTTCGCGGCTGAAAGGCACTTGGCGGGTGCCGTCGGCCTCGTTTTCGGGGTTGTTCACCGCCGTGAGCATCTCGGTCTGCCCTTCGGGGTAGTTGTCAATAACCAGTTTCACCGGGTTCAGCACCGCCATGCGGCGGGGGGCCACCTTGTTCAAGTGGTCGCGCAGACTGTTCTCCAGGCGTACATAGTCGATGATGTTGTCGCGCTTGGCCACACCGATGTCCTCGCAGAAGTTGCGGATGCTCTCAGGCGTGTAGCCCCGGCGGCGGAAGCCGCAGATGGTAGGCATGCGGGGGTCGTCCCAGCCGCTCACGTAATGCTCTTTGACCAGCTGCAGCAGCTTGCGCTTGCTCATCACAGTGTAGTTGATGTTGAGGCGGGCGAACTCGTATTGGTGGCTGGGGAAGATGCCCAGCTGCTCGATAAACCAGTCGTAGAGCGGTCGGTGGATGTCGAACTCCAGCGTGCAGATGCTGTGGGTGATGTGCTCGATCGAGTCGCTCTGGCCGTGGGCATAGTCGTACATGGGGTAGATGCACCACTTGTCGCCAGTGCGGTGATGGTGGGCGTGCAGAATGCGGTACATGATGGGGTCGCGCAGCTGCATGTTGGGGTGAGCCATGTCGATCTTGGCGCGCAGCACCTTCTCGCCATCGGCGAACTCGCCCTTGCGCATCCGCTCAAACAGGTCGAGGTTTTCCTCCACCGTGCGGTTGCGCCAGGGGCTGTTCTTGCCCGGCTCTGTCACTGTGCCGCGCCCGGCGCGGATTTCCTCCTGAGTCTGGTCGTCAACGTAGGCCAGCCCTTTCTTGATGAGCACCACGGCCCACTCGTACAGCTGCTCGAAATAGTCGCTGGCGTAGTGTACCCCGGCCCAGTCGAAGCCCAGCCAGCGGATGTCCTGCTGTATGGAGTCCACATATTCCGTGTCTTCCTTCACCGGGTTGGTGTCGTCGAAGCGCAGGTTGGTCTGGCCGCCATATTTTTTGGCGAGGCCGAAATTGAGGCAGATTGACTTGGCGTGGCCAATGTGCAGATAGCCGTTGGGCTCTGGCGGGAAGCGCGTCAGAATGCTTTTGTAGGAGCCCTCGCGGAGCCCCTGTTCGATGATTTCTTCCAAAAAATTCAGTGACAGATTGTCTTCCATCTTTATAAATTATTCATTATCTATTAATTGCTTGTTAATGCGCATAAAGCATTAATCTACAAAAATACGAAAAAAAACCGTAATTCCATAGAAAAAAATCATTTGCCGCCCATCTTTCCCATAGCGCCCAGCGGTTGGGACCACAGGCTGCCGGCGTGCAGCCCCGTTGCTTCCGACTCCCCCCGCCGCAGGCCGGGCTCCAGTCAGCGGAAGGCTCTGTTCCGGGACGGTCTTTCTTAGTGCGCACGAAATCCGTACTTTAGGTGCTTCGCTTGCACGCGTTCATCGCAAATTAGCGATGAACGCGCGGCGAAGGCGCGATGAAGGCGCGCCGTTTGATTGGGCGGAGTGGTTGTGCGCGGGCCGCGTGGCCCGCCGCGTCCAGCAGGCTGCGGGAATGTAAAAATGAGACGGGAGTCTGCCGCCGGCAGCTCCCGTCTCATGATGGTTGGGATTGTGAGGTTCAGAACGTCACACCGAGGCCCAGATAGAGGGCGGAGGTGTTGATGGTTTTGCCCTCGGCAGGACTCAAGTTGAGGATGCCCATGCTGTAGCCTCCGAAGAGCCGCAGATGTTTCACATCGATGGCTATACCGCCGGTACCCTGCACGTTGAGGCGTTTGTAGAGCGCCAGGGATCCGTACCAGTCGGCTTTCACGCTGTTGCCGTAGAGCGACTCGGTGATGGTGCTTGTGCCTATGGCACCGAAGCTGACCATGGGGCCGACAAAAAGGGAGATGTCGGCATAGTCGCTCATCGGGACGGTGAATGACAGCAGTACAGGCACGTCAACCACTATCTGCATCTCCTGGGTGGTGGCGGGAATCATGGTGAGGTAGGAGGGGTAGTCGCGGGTGTTGTAGCGTCCGCCCAGTCCGGCGGTGACGCCCCAGTGGGTGGAGAAGTTGTAGGTGTATTGGGCATTGAGGTAAAAGCCTGTCAGGTTGGGGCTGATCACTTGGGAGCCCCCCACTACCGCGAAGGAGGGGAGGGATTCGGATGCGTAGCCCACGCTGACACTCACTTTCTGCGCCTGTGCGCCACCGGCCGCAATCATGGCGGCGAGGGCAGCCAGGCAAGCAAGTATTTTTTTCATGTTATTGTGCTGTTGATGATTGTACTAACAATGCCCCTGCGCGGGGAGGACTGTAGGGTTAGAGGCAGTAGCCCAGACCGACAAACAGACCCTGCGTAGTGGTTTTGATGTTGTTGTTTTTGTTCAGGTCGAGGAAGCCCATGCGGTAGCCGCCATAGAGACGGACGGTGCGGAACTGGAGTGAGAGGCCGGCGGCACCGGAGATGTCGAAACGCTGTCTGTCGTCGCCGTCTTCGTACCAGTCTTCATCGTCGTCGTTGCCGCTGATTTTGCCCACGATTTCGGTTTTGCCTTGCACTGCAAAACTGAAGGCGGGACCGGCAAAGATGCCCAGGCGGATGTCGTTGCCCATTTGGATGCCGAAGCTGAGCATTACGGGGACGTCAACCAGGAATTGGGTGTGGTTGAATTTCAGGAGTGAGTTCTCTTCGTTGCCGTAGTTGTAGCGGGCTTGCAGACCGACGGTGAGGCCGAGGTTGGGGGTGACGGCACTGGTGTAGCCGACGCCGGCAAAGAAGCCTGTCATGTCCATGGAGGTCTTGGTGTCGGTGTTCAGGATGGTGGTGACGGTGTTGAAGGTCTGCGGCGCATAGCCGATGTTGACAGTCAGGTTGTTTTTCTGAGCCTGCGTGGTGCCGGCAAAGAGCATGGCGATGGCCACGGCTGCGATTGAAAAAACTTTTTTCATGATGTTTGATGTTTTGGTGTTTATAATATTGTTTGTTTTTTTCTTGATGGGCTGTTTTTGAGGGAGAGGAGGAACTTCGGATGCGGGGCATGGCCGGCAGTTTCGTTGGCCAGTGCGGTGTCGGGGATTCTGCTGCCCGATATGTAGTCTTGCCGCTTGCATGGCCTCGCGGGGTGGGGATGGCGTTGGTTGATAATGCCTGTGAGGGGATGGGTTATTTGCCCAGGGCCAAGCCGAGACCCACGAAGATCCGTGCCGTGGTTTCGTCGGGGTTGATGTTGGCGTAGCGGTTGAGGAGGGGTGTTGAGAATCCGACCATGAGGTTGAGGAAGTCTATTTTGGCTCCGATGCCGCCGGTGAGGCCAAGGTTGAAGCGGTTGAGTTGGGCGTTGCCGGCTTCGTTGCTGTTCAGGAGGTTGGTGGTCAGGTGGTGGTTGATGTTTTCAATCCATAGGTCTTGCTGGGCTGAAAGGAGCGCGGTGACTTCGGGTCCGAAGAAGACGTAGAGGCATGAGCGGTCGGAGATGTTGAGGCGGAAGTTGAGGACGGCGGGAATGGCAAGCGAGTGGCCGACGAATTTGTTGTGTGTGTTGGCTCCGACTACTTCTTTCTGTATGTCGTTGAACATGAAGCTGTAGTATATTCCGGGCGTGAAGCCGAAGTGGCTGGTGATTTTGAGGTTTTGTGACACTCCGGCAAAAAGGCCGGTGTAAATTGTGGGGTCGGCTTCGCCGATCTTTGTGGCAGTGACGGGCAAGCCAAAGTTGATGAGTGTCTGTGCCGAGAGGTTCTGGCCGAGGGATAGCATGACAACGGTTGCCAAACAGATGATAATCTTTTTCATAGTATGGTATTTTAATGGATGTTTTGTGGTTCGGGTTCTGTGTGTGGGTTATCGGACTAATGAGGCACCGGTGGGTTTGGGTGTTGAGCCAGTGCTGGTGGCGGCAGCGGGTTTCATGATTTGGATGTAGGAGGGGGATTTGATTGTTTGCCCGGCTACGGAGACGGAGGGACGGATGCGGAGGCCGAGCTGTGAGGAGGTGCCTTCCTTGGTGAAGCTGCTGGCAAAGGTTTTGAGGGCTTCGACGCCGGAGGAGGAGAAGATTTGGTAGAGGTCGGTGCTGACGCCGAGGGGCACGGTGGTGGTTTTCTTGGCGTTGATGGTGTGGTTTTGGTTGGTGGCGCCGGTGGCAAACTCGCGCGAGGCCACGTCGAGGGCCCAGTCCATGGTGGTAAGGAGGGCGTTGCGGTCAGTGGGGTTTTTGACGCCGATGTTGACGTTCAGAGCCAGCGGCACTTTTTTGGAGGTGATGGCTGAGGCGAGCATGATGACATCGGTGGCGGAAATCTGGCCGGAGGCTACATTGCGCACGTTGACCCCGGCCACAGAGACGTTGGACACATTTTGCAATGAGTATTCGCAGTTGGCAAGGTTTGCGATGCTGGAGAGGTTGTTGGCCAGATTGTCCAGAAAGGTGCATGAGCTGAGCATCAGGCTGCATGCAAGGGCTGCAATGATGGTTGTCTTTTTCATGTTGTTGGTGTTTTTGTGTTTTATTTTTGCTGCTGCAAAAATACTATTTTTTTTTGAATTATTACACATGTCGGATTAATTAGGTTTTGGCAGAGGTGAGTCGGCGGTTTACCTGGATGGCAAAGGGGAGGGTGAGGATGAATGTGCAGAGGTCGGCGGCGGCCTGTGCCATCTCTACGCCTTGCAGTCCTAACCAACGGGGCAGAAGCAGGATGGCCGGGATAAAGAAGAGCCCTTGGCGGGCTATGGAGAGGATGGTGGCCGGAAGGGTGAGCCGGATGTTTTGGAACAGCATGCCGGTGGTGGTGGAGAGGGTGCAGAGGGGGAAGATGATGCACTGCCAGCGCAGGGCGGCCGCGCCGATGGCAATCAGGAGGGCATCTTCGCGGCGGAAGAGGGCTACGATTTGCGGTGCCAGGATGTAGCCGAGGGCGGAGAGTAGGGCCAGCATGGCGGTGGTGAGGAGGTAGGTGAAGCGGTAGGACTGTAGCACACGGCGGTAGAGTCGGGCTCCATAGTTATAGCCGCACACGGGCTGGAAGCCCTGCGCGCAGCCCAAAATGAGGGAGTAGGCAAACATGGTGGTGCGCGAGACGATGGCAAAGGCGGCGACGGAGGAGGCTTCCTGCCCGGCAGGGGCGTAGCGGGCGGCGGCGTAGTTGAGCATGATGGCCGAGGTGCAATTGAAGGCTTGGCGGAGCAGGGAGGGAAGTCCTCCGGCAATGATTTCGCGGTAGCAGGCGAGTGTGGGTTTGAAGTTGGTGAGTTTGATGTGTACGGCTTCGCCACGGGTGGTGCCTTTGAGCAGTAGCGCCCAGGCGAAGAGTTGGCTCAGTGCTGTGGCCAGTGAGGCTCCGGTCACGCCCATGCCAAGGCCGAAGATGAGTAGAGGGTCGAGCGCGATGTTGAGTATGGCTCCGCTGACGATGCCCACCATGCCGAACCGCGCATTGCCCTGTAGGCGGAGCTGGTTGTTGAGGGTGAGGGCTGACATCATGAAGGGGGATGCCATCAGGATGAAGCGGAGGTAGTTGCATGCATGGGGCACAACGGGGGCAGGCGCACCAAGCAGGACTACGAGGCGGGGCAGCAGGGGCAGCCCTATCAAGGCGGCAATGGCCCCGACGATGAGGGGGGAGAAGAATCCGACGGCAGCCATCTGACCGGCTTCGTCGCGACGGCGGGCTCCTAAGGCTCGCGAGATGTAGTTGCCCGACCCGTGGCCGAAGAAGAACCCTACGGCCTGGATGAAAGTCATGTAGGCGAAGGCGATACCGATGCCGGCAGTGGCTTCGGTGGAGAGTCGGCCTACGAAGGCGGCGTCGACAACGTTGTAGAGGGCGGTGACCACCATGCTGATCATGGAGGGTACGGCCAGCCGCAGCACCAGCCGTGGAATGGGGGTCTGCGTCATTTCATTGTATTTTGTGTCGAGGTCTGCCATTGTGGGTTGTCGGGGTCGGGGTGGCGATTGCTGTCAGTTGTTGTCCGAAAACAGGATAGCGTGCCAGGGACACGCTATCCGGAGTATTGTCATTTGTCTGAGGGTTGTCAGGGCCGATTTAGAGAAATGGGTGAATCGGCTGCAATGGAGTGGGGGATTAGAAACCCATTCCAAACATTTGCCAGTATTTGGCTTCGAGCTGGCTCCAAGCGAAGGAGGTGTTCTCGTACTGGTCGCGGGTGAAGTTGTTGAGGGTGGCGCGGCGGTCGTCGATGCGGTTGAGGCGGTCCAGACGTGCGGCTTCGCGCTCAACGGCTTCAAGACGGTCGAAAGCATTGTCCTCGAGCCGTTTCAGCTCGTTGCGCATGGATGACTTGGTTCGCTGCCAGGCCACGGTGGCCAATTTGTTGGCACGGCGGTATTTCCAAATGATGGCATTGGGGTTGTACTCTTTTTGCCCGCAGATGCTGAAGGGCTGGGGGAGTTCACTTCCACCGCAGAAGATAGGGATACGGGGTGACTGGCCAGGGTTGTCGACCGACATCCAGCAGACACCGCCCACACAGTCGGGCAGCCAGTCGCGCAGCTGTGCCACGAAGGAGTAGGAACACCATGCCACACTCACCGTGCGGCGGAATTCGACTGTGCCGGGGGCAATGTTGTTCAGCGTCCGCTGCATGGAGGAGCTGAGCCAGGGGTTGGCAATGGGGCTGATGATGGTGTCGGTGAATTCTTTACCGTTTTTGTCTTTCTGGGTGACGGGCATGCGGAGGTTTTTGCACATGTCCATGTCGGTGCCTTCATAGGTGCTGCGCAGCAGTTCCATTACTTTTCGGACATCCACTTTCTGGTCCGGGCGGACGGAGAAGGGGAGTTCGGTGGTGTCCATGGTGAGACCCATTGAGGGGGCCAGGGCGTTGAGGATGAAATATTCGCGCTCGCGGAAATTCTTTCCGTTGGCATAGCTGCTGTTGAAGGCTTTCCAGAATACGAAGTCGCCTTTGCCATCCCAGAGACCATAGCGGCGGGCGACGGCTTCGCAGTTGTCAGAACACATGAAGTACTCTGTGTTGCCGCGTTGGAGCCGGCCGATACGGGGGATATTGCAGCTGACGCCCACGTGGTCGTCGGGTATGCGCTGGGCAGCCCACACGCCGCCGATGCTGTTTCGGCCCTCACCGATAATTTCCATCTGCCAGACTTCTTTGGTGTCGGCGATGGTGATGCATTCGCCGCCGTCGGCATAGCCGTAGACTTTAATCAGGTCGGCGATGAGACGGATGGCATCGCGGGCAGTGGTGCAGCGTTGCAGGGCCACACGTTCCAATTCCTCAATCAAGAACATGCCTGCGGGGTTGCGCAGTGTATCCGGGCCACCGAAAGTGCTTTCGCCGATGGCCAGCTGGTGCTCGTTCAGGCAGGGGTAGGCCGTGTTGAGATAAGCGTAGGTATGGGCGGCTTCGGGGATGGCACCCACCAGGCGCACGCCGGTGGTGTCGCCGCGGAAGGTGGTATGCAGCGTGCCTTTGTATACGGGGTGAACGGTGCCGGGCTCATGGTCAGCGGCAGGCTCCATGTACATCCAGGTGCGGTAGCGGCCATCGCAGGTGTGGGAGGTGACCACGCTTCCGTCGCGCGAGGCAATTTTGCCCACCATGATGCTGGTGCAGCTCTGCCCGTCAAACTCCGGTTGGCTCAGTTCCTGCCCGGTGACGGGGAGGAATATTGCTGCCAGGACAATACTAAATAAAAACTTCTTCATAATGATGCGTACTATTTGTTTTTTAATCTGTTGAAATGTTCTTGCAGAAATGGTCTATGACAGCCATCACCGTGTTTGCGGCAGGAGTGATGAGGCTGTCGGGGAACACGTAGTCCGGATGGTGCAATTCGGGCTGACTTTCGCCGCTGCCAATGCCGAACATGGCTCCGGGAAACACTGTCAGGTAGTTGGAAAAGTCTTCCGACCAACGGAATGGGATAAGGTTGTGTCTGTAGGGAATGCCGCCTTGCTCGAATGCTTCTTCCAGTTTCTCTACGAGGAACGAGGTGTTTTGGGTGGCGCGGAATGTGTCGCGGAGTGTGCTGGATACCTTCAGGCCCCGCCGGGCGGCTGCGAGAGCAACGATATTGTTTGTCTCGGCAATCAGTTGGTGCATTGTCGTATTGGAGAAAGCACGGAGCGTGTACATTACCTCAGCCGCGCCGGCCGAGGTGCCGAAAGTTTCGTCGCCCAGATGTACACATATCAAAGTGCACTGTCTGAAATCGTCACCTATTTTGTCGGGCGAACTGTTCAGTCTGTCGAATTCTTTGATGATTTCGGCCACAGCCAGGCCGGGATTGATGCCCTTTTCGGGGGTGGAAGCATGGGTGCTGCGCCCTTCAAGCCGGTAGATGATGCCGGTGGAGGCGGCGGCGAAGGTGTGATAGTTCAGCACGGCTGTGCCCAAAGGGAAGCCGGGGAGGTTGTGGAATCCGAAGATGGTTTGGATGTTGTACGGTTGCAGGATGCCGGAGTTGATGATTTTCTGGGCTCCCGCACCCGTCTCTTCTTCGGGCTGGAAGATGAGTATGATATTGCGCTTGTGGTAGGGTTCGTGTTGGGCCAGCTCTTTTGCCACTTGGAGCAGGATGGCGGTGTGGCCGTCGTGTCCGCACCGATGTCCGATGGGGAGTGCGTCTATGTCGCAGCGGATGGCGATGGAGGGGTTGGAAAAGTTCGTTCCCCAGATGGCAACGACCCCGAATCCACCCACGTGGGTGTGAAGTTCGTCGGGGTGACAGGTGGTGATTTCTTTCACTATGAGGTCGTGAGCATAGTGTTCGTCGCCAGAGATGCCAGGGTGTTGGTGCAGGGTTTGTCTGATGTTGATGGGAGTCATTGCAGATTTATTATTAATTGTTTATATACGTTTCCACGTTGTTCGAAATTGGTAAAGGCGTCGTAGCTGGCAGCCGCCGGTGAGAGCAGGCAGATGCCGCCTTGACGGGTATGGCGGTAGCACCAGGAAACAAGGGTACTGTAATCGTTTTCGATTAGGCAGTTTTTTCCGTCCAAGATGCCGAGGCCAGACCACAGTTGGTGCATCCTGCATCCTGCGTCCCCGACAAAAACGAGGTTGTTGATGGGTTGGCAGGGGGTAGGGGGCTGTGATATGAAACGGCCCAGCGAGGAGTAGTCAATGCCGCGGTCGAAACCGCCGAGAATAAGGGTGTCAACTTCCTTAAGAGCCGTTACGGCTGCCATTGTGGCCTCGGGTATGGTGCTTATGGAATCGTTGTAGAAGGTGATTCCGTTGAATGTCCCCACCCGTTCAAGTCGGTGGGGCAACCCTTCGAAACTGGCCAACGCTTGTGCAAAAAGGGTGGGGGAAACACCCAATAACGCAGTGGCCTGTCGGGCCACATAGATGTTGGCAAGGTTGTGGTCGCCCTGCAGACGGGTCTGCATCGTTGCGATGTCCGAATAGAGGGCTTGCTGCAGGGAGTAGGGGTGAAGAGTGGAGTGGATGAGGGGATGAAGTTCTTCAGTCAGGATGTTCAGGTCGCGGCTGTCGGTACAGTAGAAGCAGTGGTCGTCGGCCTGTTGGTTGAGGACTATTTGCATCTTGGCCATCTTGTAGTCCTGATAGCTGTGGTAGTGGTCCAGATGCTCTTGATACAGGTTGAGTATAATGCCAATATGCGGGCCACAGTGTATATTCTCCAATTGGTGGCAGGAGAATTCGGCCACGGTGATGGATTGTTCGTCCAGTTGGGGGAGTATGTCGAAAAGGGGGATGCCGATGTTGCCGGCAAGAATAATGTGGTGTGATTTGCCCATCGACTGATTGAGTACATGCCAGATGAGAGAGGTGGTCGTGCTCTTACCTTTAGTACCCGTTACGGCGATGGTTTGGGAACCGTAAACTTGCAGGAATATGTCGGTTTGCGATGTGATTGTGTCAAGACTGCACAGACCTTCAAGTTTCATGGTCGGTATGCCAGGCGATTTGATGATGAGGTCGAAAGGCCTGTTTTCTGCTTTGGCTTGATTCAGGGCAGCATATATTTCCTCATCGTTGCGGGCTACGACAACTTCGCTGTTAGGCACAAGCTGTTGCAGCAGTGAGTGGGTACTCCTGCCTTCGCGTCCATAGCCCGCCACCAGAATGCGGCGGTTTGCCAGGAGGTCAATCAGTTGCTGCTGCCTGTACATGCTTTTTCAATATGTTGATTAACGAAGGGGGCAAGTTGTGATCGCTGTTGAGCGAGATAAGGGAGAGGTTGGTGGCTGAGGGTTCAAAGTGCTTTAGCAGTAGGGGACGGGAGTCCTTGTACCACCTGTTCAAGGCCATGCCGAGTGCAGCATTCACCTCATCGATAGTGCCAACACATTCGAAGGGTTTGGTATCACCCTTGCCGGTCAGTTCGATGAAGTAGGACTCCAAATCCGGGTCGTCCAGCAGGTTCTTGCCGAAAATGGCCTCAACTTGCCGGGGGGGGAGGAACGGGGATAGAATAATGAACGCAAACAGGCATTTGGCACACTTGCAGCACCAGATGTCTTGCTTGCTGCCTGCGTTGCAGCTTCTGAAAACATTGAAATATTTGGGCTGGCGGCTGAATAGCATAGCAATCTGTAGCTCGGTCAGTGGTCTCAGGAAGCTGAAATAGTTGAAACCTGTTCCCACCCAGTGGGAGGTGTAGTTGCGGAAGTCATCCTCAAACTCTTTGCTTTTTGAGTACTGGTGGTTCACTTTCGTCCCCGCCACTGTGGCCTCGTTGGCACTTGACTCGTTGGAGAGGGCAATGTTGGGTATGCCGCACAATTCTGCGGCCAGCAGGGTGTAGAAGGCCAGCATGGCGCTGAAAGGGGTATGGCCGTTGAGACAACCCTCCTTGTTCAACTCCAGCAGGTGGGGGTGTATGGTACGATGGATTACCAGCACATCCTCCATCGAATAGCCTGCGGCCCGGATGCAGTTCTCCGTGGCGCCACGGGGATTCATGATGAGAGGAAGGACTGTTCCGTTGTTGGTCTGGCCAAGCAATTCGAGCGTCACCACCGAATCCTTTCCCCCTCCGATGGGGACAATATAGCGGTCCGTTTCGCTCAAGGATGCCGAGGCGTTTTCGATATATTGCGGACCCCCGGCACTCTCTATCTGCATGAAATCGTCCATTGAGGCCTCGATGCCGTTGATATAGAAAAACTCGCCCAACCCGTGGAAGTAAATCTTCTTCCAGAAAGCGGTCTGCTCTGGGGCGAGCATTCCACATTCCACGGTCAGCCTTTTGGGACAAAAAGATTTCCAGTAGCTTATCAACTCAATCATGCCGATATTGAATACCAGCGTGTCCAATATGGATTTGGGAGTGTCGAAGCTGAGGAATCGGCGAAAGGGGATAAACGCAGTAGGAGTGAAAACGTGGCTGCCGATGCGAAAGGTAAAAACGATGTGCAGCCCGTCGGACTGCACATCGTAGGTGTATCTTTCATAGACAAACTCGGGGTATGTCTGGCGGAAAGAATCGTATTTTGTCTGGTTGGACATCTTTTATATTCGCAACGGCTTGGCCGCAGCCTTATTATTTCAACTTGAACTCAGTGACACCGATGAGGTTGCCGTTGGCATAGAGGCTCAGTCTGTAGACACCAGCCTCAAGTTCGGTCTGGTCGTCGCAGCTCCAGCTCATGTCAAACGGACGGGTCTGGCCGGTGAATTCGTAGGCCTGAACCATCGTGTAGGTGGTGCGGACACCGTTGGCATCGAATTTTTGCTCGACAGTTCCGTTGTGCAGCACTACGTTAGAGGGCGAGGTGATGACAGCGTAGAGGGTGATGGTGCCGGGTTCGACCACAGCGTTGCCCATCAGGTAGCCCTCGATGCGGAAAGCATGGGTTGCGGAGGCACGCGAGGTGGGTTTGCCGGTGCCGTTGCTGAGGCGTTTGAGCGGGGTGACGTTCAGTTCTGATGTGGAGAGGACGGAGGCGCGACTCATCTTGGCGGCCATCTTGGCGTTCTCCACGGCCACGTTCTCGACATTCTTTTTCATTGACACCACCTGGCTGCGCAGGCTGTCGTTCTCGTTTTTCAGGAGGATATTCTCGGCGCGGAGACGTTCCAGCTCTTCGTAGTACTCATCGCACTGGGCCTGCAGCTGGGCAAGTTTCTTGTTGATGGAACCCTTGGTCTTGGCGGCAGAGGACTTGGTCTCGGCGGCGGCGTTGTTGGCGTTCTTGGTAGCCTCATTGGCCAGGGCCACCTGTTTGGCCAGTTCTTCTCTCAGGCGGTTGATTTCGTTCTGCTGGTTGGCCACCTGCTCCTGGAGCGAAGCCACTTGAGCGGCACAGTCGGTGTTGACCACCTTCTGGCTTTCAATGCGCTGTCCCATGAGGTAAGCCACATGAGCCACCAGCGAGTCGTTGATGCAGGTGAGGGCCACCTTGTCGTTGGTCAGGGCAACGATGCGGGCATCCTGGTCTTTCACCAGCATCTGCAACCGGGCCATAGCCTCGCGGTCGGCATAGTTGTCGGCGGCTTTCAGGGCGTTGAGTTCGGCGGTTTGTTGGTTCAGGCGCTCCTGCAGACGGTTGATTTCGGCCTTGCGGGAAGCGAGTTCGGCATTCAGTTTTTTCAGTTTGGCACCGCTCACCTTCGAACCAGTGCGCGAACCCTTCGCGCTCACCGTGCCCTTAGATCCAGAAGTGTTCAGTTGGTCAATCAGACGTTGGATCTCGGCAGCCTGAGCCTGGATGGAGCTGTCCTTCTCGGCCAGCTGGCGGCTATAGTCGTCACAGGTGCTCTGCATCTCCTGATACTCCTTCATGATGTCGTTCAGGCGGGTCTGCATTTCGTTCACAGTGGGTCCATTTTGACTGTTTTGGTTGCACGAAACAAGGCAGCCGATAGTCATAATTGTCACTGCGACCACCTTGAAAATAGATACCTTTCTCATTGTCTTCATTGTATTTATGTATTTAAATTTATCTATGTGAATATTTTTTTGTACTTTTGTAATCGGAATGCAAAGATAAATCTTTTTTTTTGAATAGATGATTTTTTGAAGAAATTTTTATGAGACCTCTTTTTGTACTGCTTTTCCCAATGCTCTTTCTGCCTCTGTCGCTTGCCGCGCAGCCGGGCGGAGCCAGCCCCCTGCTGCTCTCGCTCGAAGGCACGGGCGGAGTGGGTCTATACCGTGACATGGGGGCTGGTCCCCTCATCCTCAAAGGCCCCGAGTTGGCGGGCGGAGCCCGCGTCGAACAGTCGCTCGCCCAATGGCGTTGGGACGCGGGTCTCGGCCTTCATGTCGGCACTTACGGCTACAGTTTCCGCCTGAGCAGTTTATTCACCTATGGGGGGCAGCTGTCGGCTCATTGCGAGTTGCTCCGGCGCGCCTATCGTGGTAGAGGTTGGACCCTTTGGGCTGGTGTCCGGGTGGACGACCTCTTCGACATCCGATACAATCCGCAGCACAACAACTCCAGTGTAGGCATGTCCAATTTCATCAGGCTACGGCTCTCTGGCCGCTGTGAGTATCGTTGGGCCCGCTGGATGGCCTATCTGCAGGCTTGGGCCGAGCCCCTTGCGTTGATGCTCCGTCCCGGCTTCTCGTATGTCAACAATTACGACCGCGATGTGTCCAATCCCGTAGCCTGTGCATTCGACCAGTACCAGTGGTATCCGGCTGGCTGCACCGGTCTTGCCACACAGGTGGGGGTGCGCCGCTCCCTCTCTTCGGGCAACGAGGTGGGGCTTGCCTATTGCTGGCAGTACCTCACCTCGCGTGTCTCGGCCGACGGCCTCAAAGCCCCGTGGCGGTTCCAGCAAGCCTCACATGGTTTAACATTCCAATTGATAGTCAACCTATGAAACATATATTTCCCCACAAGTCATCCTTCCATCGGCTGACCACCGTGGGACTGTTCATGTCCCTTCTCCTCACATCGGGCTGTGAGAAGGCCTTCATGTACGAGTCCCGTGGCGATGCGGTGCGCACCTTCGACCACCTTTGGCAGAGGGTCGACCAGCAGTACTCCATGTTCGACGTCAAGCAGGTGGACTGGCAGGCTGTCTACGATTCCCTCCGCCCGAAGGTGACCGACACCATGGAAGCCGACAGCCTCTTTGCGCTCTGCGCCGCTATGCTCAACTGCCTCAACGACGGTCATGTCAACCTCTACTCCTCCTTCGATGCTTCGCGTTCCGACACTGTCCATCGCCGCTTCTATGCCCAGTCAGGCATCGACATTGAGACCGTGGTGCTGAGCTATCTCGGTGTCGGCTACCACAGCACCGGCGGCATGGCTCACGCCCCGCTTTGTGGCGGACAAGTCATCTACATCTACTATGGCTCCTTCTCCAACACTGTATCTCTCGCAGGTTTGCGCCACATCATAGCCTCCTACCCCAATGCCAAGGGCATGATTCTCGACCTGCGCGGCAACGGGGGTGGCAACCTTCTCAACATTGACCGCATCCTCGGCGTCATGCCCTCCCATGGGCAGGTCCTCTATCGTAGCCAGATTAAGTCCGGCCCCGCCCACGACAGCTTCACGCCCCTTGTCCCCACCTACGCTCCCGTCAACGATGGCGACATCTTCTCGCTTCCCGTCGTCGTCCTCATCGACCGTGGTTGCTTTAGTGCCACCAGCACCTTTGCCATCGCCACACAGGCCTACGACAACATCCTCCTCATGGGCGACACCACCGGCGGCGGGCTGGGCCTCCCCACCTGTGGCACACTCCCCAACGGCTGGGTCTACCGCTTCTCCATCACCCGCACACTGGCCCTCGACGGCTGCAACTACGAGAATGGTGTCCCGCCCGACATACTCCTCCCCTTCGACCGCGAGCAGGCCTTCCGCCTCCGCCGCGACAACATCATCGACTCCGCCTGCCTACTCATCACCGCCAGTAAGAACACAATCTAACAGCATCAAGAATTAACCAATCGCCAAATACTATTTATCATTGTACACCAATAACACATTCACCAATCACTAACAGTATGGAAATACTCATCAGAGCCAGTTACCCCAACTACCACATGGTACGCCGCTATGCGCAATGCGGTCCAGAAGTTTTCAACTGCGATGTAGACGATGCCGACAACACCCTCGAAGGCAACAAGCCCGGCACCGTCATCTACACCCTCGATGGCGAGACCACCCCACGCGAAATCCCCCCGCGCTGGTACGACATGTACCTCCTCCTCAAAACCCGTGGCGAACAAAAAGAGCAATTTCTGCGCCTTCTGCTTGCCGAGCGCGACGGCACCGCCACCCCTGAGCAGGCAGCCTCCCTCGCCTCGCATCGGCGCCACTTCCGGCAGTGGATTATCGACTATGTTGAATCACACCCCATCGTCGAGAACGAGGAACTCATCACCGCCCTCACCGCCCGCGACTTCACCGACCAGGAAATCAGCTACAAGGGACGCATGCTTCTCGAACTCACCCAAAACTGCTATCCCGTGCCCGACTTCGTCATCCTCACCTCGCAGCTCTCGCGTCATCCCGAACACCTCGAAGAACGGCTTGCCCAAGCCCTTCACAATCTCGAGATAATGTCCAACCTCAAACTGGGCGACGCCAAACACCCCCTCGTCTTCGCCATCCGTTGCGCCATGCCGCAATACATCCCCGGCCTCATGCCCACCCTCCTCAACATCGGCGTCACCCGCACCACCTACCGCGCCCTCTGCCGTGCCTACGACAACAATATGGGCAATCGCGTCTACCTGTCCACCCTCCACACCCTCTGCGAGATGCTCGGCATCGAGCGCAAATACGACACCTCCGACATCGCCCTCTCCACCCCCCTGCAGCAAAAACGCATTGCCGAGATGGAGGACGAAATCATCGCTGCCCGCCCCGATGGCGAGAACCTCCTCACCGACGCCTTCTACCAAGCCCTCCAGCTCACCCGCTATGTCTACTCGTTCTACACCAACAACCAGGACCTCATCCTCACCTTCATGCAGGGCAAGCAGGCCTCGCCCTCGCTCATCCTGCAGCGCATGGTCTGGACCATCGGCAACAACGCCTCCTATCCCGGTGTCCTCTACAGCCGCCACAGCCGCACCGGCAAAGGCAGCCAAATTGAGAGCTACCGCAATATCTTCGGCGAAGAAATCATGACCGGCGACGTCACCTCCGACGACTGCGCCTACTCCAACCGCGACACCATCAAGGCCGATTTTCCCGCCGTCTACCACTTCCACCCCCTCCTCGTCAAGCTTGAGGAGCGCTACCACTCGCCCGTCACCATCGAGTTCGCCGTCGAGACACGCCCGCGCCAAGTCAGCCTCTTCTCCGTCCTGCAGCTCAACATGAGCGAAATGACCGGGCGGGCCGCCCTCATCGCCGCCATCGACCTCCTGCGCGAGGGCCGCATCAACCGCTCGCAAGTCATGGACATCATCAAGCCCTACCACCTCCGCCAGATTGTATCCGCCTCCATCGACGACCGCTCCATGCAGCGCCTTCAATACTTTGGCCGCGGCATCAGCGTCCTCCCCCGCACCGCCATCAGTGCCGTGCTCTGCTTCTCCGCTGCCAAAGCCCGCGAGATGGTGGCCCGTGGCGAGCAGGTGTGCCTCTGCCAGGAACGCTTTGTGCCCGAGGACACCATCACCCTCAACGAAGTCCACGCCATCCTCAGCATGACTCCTGCCGCCATCCACGTCGTCACCGCCTGCCGTGGCTACGGCATCCCGGCCCTCCTCGACCTCCACAGCTATGGCATCCGTTTCGAGCGGCGCGACGGCGAAGACCTCGTCATCAACGAGGACGGCCTCGTCCTCCACGAGCTGGATCGCGTGACAGTATCCAGCCGCCAGCAGACTATCTACAAAGGCACCGCCGACTTCAAGCCCGCCCGCTTCACCAAATACCTTCATGGCGAACCCGTCGAACTCACCCCCGACGAGGCCCGCTTCTTTGCCGAAATGAAGAGTGCCTACGTCGACTACCAAGACATCGTCACCAGCCAGCAGGCCTCCGTCATCGACGACCTCGACAAGTTGGCGCGCCTCATCCGCCTCGAACTCCAGGACCTCCCTGACACCGCCAAAGCCCTCGTCAACAACTGGTACACCTTCCACTCCGACCAATACGTCCGGGAGGTACTGCAAAGTAAGATGGGTTCCCATCTCGACCAGTCGCGCGTCTTCCTCCTCCTTGGCACCAACCACCAGGTCGACTTCTTCCAGACCGTCTCGCGCATCTGTCTCGAGCGCGGCCTCACCGGTCTCACCGCCGGCTCGTTCATGCTGGGCCGCTTCGTGTCCCGCCCCATCTCCCACACCGTCTGGAACCGCCTCAGCGACCGCATCGTCGCCTTCCTCCTCAACGAATATGTCCTCTACGAGAAATACCAGCAGGTGCTGGCCGAAGTGGGCGAAATCCGCCTTGCCCGTGCACACAGCCGCATCGAGAACGAAGGCATCGACGACATGACCATCCTCAACTTCGACCTCCTCACCTTCGTCCCCCTCATCACTTCCACCCACGACTGGACTCACATAGCCCGCGAACTCGAGGCCATCGAACACCAGGACAACACCCACATCCTGGTCGAGAAGCTCTCGCGCCCCCTCGCCGAGATATTCGACCTCACCCAGCCCTACAAAGTAGCCCAGATTGAAGAACTCCGCCGCCTATGACCCCCCGCGCCATCCCGACAGTGACTTTCAATTCGCATTTCCCAATCCACAATCTCCGAAAGGGATTATGGGTATCTGTCTTCCTCCTGCTGATCCCCCTCCACCTGAGGGGGCAGGCGGTGGACACCCTCGCCGTCCGGCCGTCTGAGGCTGCCGACAGCCTCCGTGCCACTTCTCTCCCGGCCACCCCCGTCACATTTGACTACACCGTCCTCAAACAGCTCCAGCTGCGCCGCACCCCCGTGGCCGACCGTGTGGTCGTGGCCGTCAGCAACACCTTCGTCCTCGCGCCCCTGCCCGCCCTCGGCCACGCCGTCGCGGCCCTGGCCACCTCCGATCCCGCCCGCCGCACCGCTGTCGGCAACGACGCCCTCGACGCCACCCTCGCCATGGCCTTCTGTGCCGCCGCCACTATGGGCATCAAGAAAGCCGTGGGGCGGCCACGCCCCTGGGTGGCCTATCCGTCCGACCTCGTATGTCTGCAGCATGTGGCCAGTGCCTCCTTCCCCTCCGGCCACACCTCCTTCACTTTCGCCGCCGCCACCTCGGTCGCCATCCTCCACCCCGAGTGGTACTACGTTGTTCCCGCCTACCTCTGGGCCACGGCGGTGGGTTTCAGCCGCCTCTACATCGGGGCCCACTATCCCTCCGACGTTCTGGCCGGAGCCTTGCTCGGCACCGCCTCGGCCCTGCTGGCCCACTATGTCCGCACCCGCGTGGCTCCCGCGCAGCCCGGCGACGCCCCGCCGGCCGGAGCCTTCGTGCTGCCCCTGACCTTTGTTTTCTGACCGTTCCGCTGCCGCCGTTTCGGTCTAAGTCCGCTCCTTCACCCCTGCATCGGTGACACAGATTCCCCCCTTCGACTGCCGCCAGCCGTCGAAGGGGGGAATCTTGATAGTGGAACAAGCAGCTGTCGGGCGGCCATAGAGACAGCCGCCAAGAGCCACCGCTATATGGAACTTGCAAGTTTTAGTTTTCAGACAATGCGTCGGTGTACCACTGCTTGAACTGCCCGATGCGGGCCTTGGGGATGATGATGCGGTCCGGTGTCGGGGCAGTGAGCGTCAGCATGTACTTGCCCAGCAGCCACACCGAAATGTCTTTGATGGCGCGGTGTGCCACGATATACTGTCGGTTGGCACGGAAGAAGGCCGAAGGGTCGAGCTGCCCCATGATGATGTCGAGCGGGCCCGAGAGGGGGTGGGTTGTGCCGTCCATCATCAGGGCTATGGAGGCACTGTGGCCGCTGGGGTTCGAATTGTCGATATAGATGCAGGCAATGTCCCTCACGTCAATGGGTACGAGTTTGTCGCGCAGGGGGATGAGGAAATAGCGCTTGTATTGGTGGTAGTGGCGGTCCAGCATTTCGATGGCGCGGTGCAGGGCGTCGTCGGTGGCGGGGGGAGCGGCGCGGCTGCCCAGCTTGTCGAGGGCACGGCGCAGGTCGGCGGCGCTGATGGGTTTGAGCAGATAGTCGATGCTGTTTACCTGGAAGGCTTGCAGTGCATACTGGTCATAGGCCGTGGTGAAGATGATGGGGCAGGGGACCTTGACCTGCTCGAAAATGCGGAACGCCAAGCCGTCGGCCAGGTGAATGTCCATAAACACCATGTCTGGCATGGGGGATGAAGAAGAGGCCGGTGGGGGAGTGGTGCACCCCTCGCCCCTTTCGGCTGGGGATTTGAACCACTCGACGGACTCTTCGACCGACTGTAGCAGGCCCAGCACCTGCACTTCGGGTGCCACCTCGGCAAGAAGCCGGGTGAGATGCTGTACGGCCAAGTACTCGTCTTCAATAATCAATGCTGTTGCCATATAGTTTGTGAATGAGTGAATGTTTGAGTGAGGGTCTGCCTGGTTGCTTTGTGCCTGTTCACAACTCGCTGTTTGGTACAAGGGGGATTTCGACACGGAAGGTATTGTCGGACTGCGAGATTGAGATGTCGCGGTGTAGCACCAGCCGGCACCGTTCTCTCAGGTTGCTGAGGCCGATGCTGCCGTGGTGGCCGGGGTCGGGGGCATCCTTGGGCTGCAGGGGGTTGGATACGCAGAGCCAGTGGAGCGGGCGTCCCTCAGCCGGCGACGAGCGGCGGGTGGTGATGGTGACAGTGAGCGGGTGGCGGTCGCTGACAATATTGTGCTGCAACGCATTTTCTACCAGCAGTTGCGCGCTGATAGGCACCACACAGTCTGAGAGGAAATCGGGATCGACCTGCTTGTGTACCCGGAAACCCGCGCCGTAGCGCAGCTGCATCATGGCTATGAAATTGTCGGTAAAGCGCAGCTCGTCGGAGAGGGTTACCACCCGGCTCTGCTGCATGATGTAGCGGTAGGAGCGGGCCAGCTGGTGCAGATACTCATGTGCCCGCTGGTCGTCGAAACCGATCAGGCCGTCCAATGTGTTCAGCGAGTTGAAAAGGAAGTGGGGGTCAATCTGTTTTTCCAGCGCGTCGTAGCGGGTCTGGATGCTCTCGGAGTGGGTCCGTTCCTCCTCCACCAGCTGTTGCTGGTGGCGCGTCAGGTTGAAAAGCAGGATGGTGACCAGAATCACTGTCAAGGCCACGAAGCCGTCGCGGATCATGCCGATATCGGTGCGGACCGCAATGCCAAGTGAGGGGGACAGCCCGCCTGCCACCCATGCCGAAAGAAGGCTAAAAGCCAGTGCGATGGCAAGTGACCCCCCGATGCACCAGGCAAAAGCCCCCGTGGGCGACGGGTGGGGGCCCGGATGGTCCGTCAGGCGGCGGAAGAGGGCAAAGTCGAAGTGGAAAAGGACAAAACTGAGCAGCAGCAGTTGCACAAAAGTGTAGAGCGTATGGGGCGTGGATAGAGGCGCGTACTGTGTGAAGCGCAGGTCGTCCAGCAGCACGATGGCTGTGAGGATGACGCTTGTGGCCAAGGCCAGGAGGTTGGCATGGCGGGGTTTGTAGGGATGCTCCATGCGCAGGGGTGCAAGGGCATTGAATATGGGTCGTGGTGTGGGTGACATTTTGAATGCTTGAGAGTTTGAATGTGTGAGGGGTGTGTCCATTCATTTTTCACAATTCACACATTCACAATTTACTTTTTATCCGTAAACGTATTGTGTGGGCTTTTATTGTTTCAGCCTATGCGGTATTCTTTGGCAAAGCGCAGGCAGAGGCAGCTGGTGACGAAGTAGAGGGCCGTCTGTAGCCACAGCATGAGGTATTCGAAGCGCACCTGTGCCAGAGTGGCTCCCATGGTGTTGATGCGGATGAAACCTTGGATACCATGCGTTGACGGGAAGAGGAACGACACCGTGCGCCAAAAGGCGGGCATATTGCCCTGTGGCCAGATGGCCCCTGAAAGGAAGAGCAACACTATGCTGAAGAAGATGCAGGTGACGATGCCCGTGTCGCGCTCGCGGACGAAACTGCCCGCTGTCATGCAGAAGAATATTGTGGCCAGCATGAAGGGCAGCAGGAACAGGCAGAGGTCGGTAAGGCGGCCAATGTGGGGGAGGTCGAAAAGTCGTGGCATCAGTACCAGGTCGACGGCCACCACTGGCACGTAGAGCAGCAGGTAGGCCAGCGCGCGCCCCACAACCACCCGTGGGCGTCCCTCGCTGCGCAGATGGGCAGGAACCACACGCAGTGTGCGGCGGTCCTCGCGCGTGGTGCCAAACAGGATGCCTATGCCGAGGAACAGGGTTTGGTGAATGACCAGCACCAGCAGGGCGGGAACCAGGAAACTGGTGAAGCCCCCGGCGGGCGAGTAGAGTTTCACATCGTCGTAGGGAATGGGTTTGACCAGCTCGTCGGCTCCTTCGCCGGTGATGCCCGCCAGCGAGTAGCGCTGCAATTCGATATCCTGCAGTTCGTCCAGCAGTACTGTGTTGGCTGCGGAAAGCACGCCGCGGTAGTAGAGGAAGCTGCTCATATCGCAGAAGAGGCACACTCGGGCCGTTTCTTTGCGAGCCAGCCGCTCGTCGTAGTCTTTCGGAAAGAGTACTATGCCGTTGATGCTGCGCTGCTGCATGAGGCGGCGAGCCTCGGCCATGCTTGGGCAGTGGTAGTCGACGCACAGTTCGGGCGTGGCGTCCAGTTTGTGGATAAAACGGCGCGAGGCATCGCTGCGCGACTCGTCTACCACCGCCACGGGCAGGTTGCGCACCAGCTCATTCTTGTAGATGGCTCCGAAGATGAGGGGATAGATGAGCGTGGCGATAAAGAAGATGAGTATTACGCCTTTGTCCTGTAGTACGCGGCGCAGCTCAATGATGTACACATCCCAAATATCTTTGATTAGTTTCATGGCTTGACTGATGGGTTGAAGTTGTAAGGCTTGGGTAAATGATTATGTCAGACTGCATTTTGAGATTGTGGCAGCGACTTGACCTGCCGCGACATCATCAGCCCGCCCGCAAGGCCGGTGAGCAGGAAGACCAGCAGGGCTATGGCCTGCCAATAGCAAAGGTCGAAGCCAGCACCGAAGAGCGAAATACGCGACACCGCCATATAATAGTGCCGCAAGGGGAACAGGAGGCTGAACCCTTGCAGGGCGGGGGGCATGCTGGGGACGGGATAGGAGAAACCCGACATGGTGAATGCCAGGGTTCCGTAGATGGCGGCAAAACAGGTGGAGAGGTGTGCGTCGGGGATTACCGCAGCCAGGAAGACCGCTGTCGACTGCATGGCCGCCACCAGCCCGATGGTGAAAAGGGCCACAAGGAGGAAACTGCCGTGCAGTTCGAAATGGCACCAGCCGAAGAGTACGAGATTGCCCAGAATGCCGAGGCAGGAGAACCACAGGGTGTAGGGGGCAAGTTTGCCCAGCAGGGCGGGCAGTGTGCCGGGGGCGAGCCAGTCGGCCAGTGTGCCGTCCTTGCGCTCTTTGCCCACCATATAGACCGTCAGCAGCAGTACGAAGAGGCCCAGCATGCCGGGCAGCATGGTGGTGAGGACGTAGGGTTGGTAATTGGCAGTGGGGTTGCTGATGAGGTGGGTGTCGAGTTCGATGGGTTGGATGAGTCCCATAATCTGGCTTTCGTTGAAGCCCTTTTTGCGCAGCACCTCGCGCTGCACGGCTCCCGAGGCCAGGTTGCTGATAGTGGCAAGTGTGCGGTAGCTGAGGGCGCCGCTGAGGAGGTAGGCGTTGTTGCTGTAGAGTACCAGATGGGGCCGGGTGAAGGAGAGTACATCGTTATAGGTGCCGGCGGGTATTTCGAGAAAAGCATAGATTTCCTGCCGCTGCATGGCCATACGGGCGGCGGTGTGGGAACTGTAGACATCCACCACGCGCACCCCTTGGCAGGCATTGATTTCGTGGCACAGGCGGCGGGAGAGGTAGCTGCCGTCTTTGTCGACGATGGCTATGGGCAGCCGCTGGGGCTGCCCTTCGTCCATCAGTGTGAGGAAAAAGACGTAGCAGAACACCAACCCCAAAGTGGTGAGTACGAGGTAGCGCGATTGACCTTCGTAAAATAGCCGTCTCAGCTCACGCTTCAAAGAAATGATGAAAGTATGCATCTTTATATCTTTTGGCTCAATAGTGTTTGGCACATGTGCTGTTATGTTTTTGTGTGGGAGCGTTAGTCTTTGGGCCGTGTCGGCAACTCGCGCAGGGCCTCATCCAAGAAATAACGCGCTCAGAGTACTATGGCGGTCATGCCCGGACGGACATCGGGGATGGGTTCGACAGGAACCAGTTTCACGTCGAAGCTCTTCACGTCGTATTGGCCGTTGATTTTGGTGGCGCGCCATACGGCGTAGGTGGCCATGGCTTTGAGGTAGGTGACTTTGCAGCGGTAGGTCTTTTCGCCGAGGGCTGGGATGCGGACATCGACGGTGTTGCCCACGCGGAGGTCGCCCAAAAGGTCCTCGCGAACGCTTACGGTAATCCACAGCGAGGACATGTCGAGAATGGACATCACGGGCGAACCTGTGCCGATGAGGTCGCTGCGTTTGGCATAGATTTCGGCAACCTCGCCGTCGCAGGGGGCCAGCAGATAGCGGTCGCGGACATAGGATTCCACTTCGGATACGGCGCCTTCGGCCTGGCGCACCAATGCGCTGGCGGCCGCCTTGTCTTCGCTCTGTGCCCCTTCGCGAGCCATGTCGTACTGTAGTTTGGCGGCATTGGAGGTGGCCACGGCGGCGCGGTATTGGGCTTCGGCCTCGTCGCGTTTCTGAGCGGAGATGACTTTCTTGTCATAGAGTGTTTGGACGCGGTCGAAGGATTTTTTTGCGATGTCGACACCCACTTCGGCTTTCTGCCACATCTCGTAGGCGGAGGCAATCTGTTGCTGGCGGGCGCCGTTTTGGGCTTTGGTGCTTTGGGCATCGGCGGCGGCGCGGGCAGCGCGGGCCTGTTGCATCTTGGCATCGACTTCGGGGCTGGAGATATAGGCCAGAGTGTCGCCGGCGCGCACATGCTGGCCCTCTTCGACGAAGAGCTGGCTCAGCCGGCCGGGTACTTTGTTGGCCACGCGGTATTCGTCGGCGCATACTTCGCCGGTAATCATTTCGGGTTGGGGCTGCAGGACGACAAGGCCGATGATGGCCATCACGGCGACAGCGGCTATCACTACGCCGATGCCCATCCATAGATTTTTCTGATCTGTATTCATCGTTTATAGTGTTGTTTTATTGGTTCTTAATATCGGGTGATTTTACATTTTCAGTTCGCCCAAAGCCTGCATGAGGTAGAGGTGGTCGAGACGGATTTCAATCTCAGTGTCAAGTACTTCACTTTTGGCTTTCATCCAGGCGGTTTGTGCAGCCATGAGGTCGGTGGGGTTGATTACTCCGGCGTCAAACGACTCGTCGGCCAAGCGTAGGTTCTCTTCGGCGTTTTCGAGGTCGCTTCGGGACTGTACGAGTTTGAGGTTGGCCACTTTGAGCTGGTGGTTCAGTTTGTTGACTTCGAGTAGGATGAGGTCGCGCGACTCTTCGAGTTGGAGGGCGGTTTCGGTCTGCTTGTGTTTGGCGGCGCGGAGGGCGTAGATGTCGCCGGGGTGGGCGAGGGGTATGTTGACGACTATGCCGGCGGTGAACATGCCGCCGAAGTCTTTCTGGAAGCCATTGAGGATATTGGGGTTGCTGACGAGGTAGGAACCAGTGAGGGCCACGTTGGGGAGCAGCCCCGCGCGGGCCAGGCGTACCCCTTGGGTGGCCAATCCCTGTGCGTCGCGGAGGATGCGGTAATCGCTGCGACGGTCGCAGATATGGTCAATGTTGATGGAGTCGACGGGCAGGTAGTTGACCAATGTGGAGTCTTCAGCAAAGATGTAGTTGCTGTCGGGGTTGAGGCCGCAGATTTGGCACAGGGCGAGGCGTGCCAGTTCAAGTCCACAGTCGGCTTTGGTGGCGTTCATGCGGGCTTCGTTGAGTTTGACGCGCACTTTGGTGACATCGGCTTGGGTGGCCACGTCGGCTTCGACCATGGCTTGGACATCGTTGGTGAGTTGCTGTAGAAGGCTCTGGTACTGATGGGCAAGTTGCTGCTTGTGCAACACTGAAATATATTGCCAGTAAGCGGCGTCGACAGCTATGAGAAGCCCGTCGTAGACGCGGTCGCCAAGGGCCTGCTGCATGTCGTAGCTGTATTGTGCCGAGCGGTGGAGTGCGCTGAGGCGACCGCCAAGGTAAAGGGGTTGTGAGACTGTGACGCTGGCGGCGATGATGTGGCGGAGGTCGATGTCGAGGGCATTGGTCACTTGCTGCCCCATGTTGTTGAGGTTCTCTTCGAGGCGGAGGCCGCCGAGGTTGTCAACGATACGTTGAGCCAGCTGGGGGTCGTGGATGCCGATATTGGCGAGGAGGTCAGACAGGCTGGAGGCTATGTCGTTTTCGACGGTGGTGCCGATGTGGTTGACATCATAGGCCTGCTGGTCGCTGAGCAATGCGGGGCTTTTTTGGTTCCAGATGTAGGTGCCGTTGGCATCCACTTTTGGCAGGAATTGGCAGAAGGCCATACGCTCCAGTGCTTCGGCGGCGTCGATGCGCTCCTGCGCGGCCTTGAGGGTGGGGTTGCTTTGGGTGGCCAGATAGCGGCACTGGGCCAGTGTGAGCCGTTGCTGCGCCATGAGAGTGAGCCCCGCTGTGAGGGCGAGAAGAATGACAAATGTGCGTTTCATTGTTCTTATTTTTGAATTGCAAAAGTAGTGTTTTTTTTCTGCCGAGGAGGCTGCGATGGTTGCGAAATGGGCTGTTTGGGTTCCGAAACGGCTATATGTGGATTTGAATTGTTGTTTTTTTTCTGTTGAATTGATTTTTATTTGTAATTTTGCAAGTGCAAAATGTGGATTATTAGTAAGCATGATGATTATTAATAATAGGAATATGCATTTTACAGGCTATAAAACTGCGCTTTTAACCCTTGTGGTGGCGTTTCTTTTCCCGCTGAGGGCTGGGGGGCAGCCGACGGTGGTGCATGGGTATGAGTTTACAACGGGTGTGGATTCGTCGCTGTGGGTGGATATGTCGAATGCGGTCTCATGGAATTTCACGGGTGAGATGTGTTATGAGCTTCCGTTCCCGTTTTTCTGGGGCGATTCTTACCGTAAGGTGCAGGTGTTTCGCGACGGGACGGTGCTTTTTGTCAGGCATGCGATGGTCAGCAATCTGCTGCCATACATTTATTTTCCGTCACGACTGAGTGCTTTTGACTCAAACATGGATGGTGGTATTTATGCGTGGAGGAATGTATGTATGGGTATTGCGGATTTGCCCTATATGCAAACTTTGGAGTTTGATTCGGGTTCTTGCCCACCGGGGCAGCGAATGGCCGTCATCCAGTTGGGCAGTTTTGTGAATAACGGGTTGGTGAACAGGTTTCAGATTCGGTTTAGGGAGTCGGACGGTTCGCTGACTCTGGTTTACGGCCCGCAGGCGACTCAGCCCAACGTTTTCTCGGAGGTTGGTGTGGCATTGGATGCGCAGCATGTCATTTGTGTGAACCCCAGCAGCCATACAGCTTCGGCTGCGCAGCCGGCGTTGCAACATGTTTGGCCGGGAGCTTACCGCTATTACCGCTTCATTCCGTCAGATTCGCTGTGTTGCCCGGATGCACCTTCGGATTTGTGTGCAGAAGAGATGGGACTGTATGGTGCGTCAGGTGTGCGGCTGCGGTGGCATGGCTGCATGCTCGCCGCATATTATGAGGTGGAGTATGGCTCAGAGGGCTTTGCTGAGGGGGAGGGTACCCGGATTACGGTGGCGGACACAGAGGTGGTGATTCATGGACTGATGGACGGTGAGGTTTATGAGATGAGGGTACGCAGTGTATGTCCCTTCTCAGAGACTGGCTGGAGCAGCATGACGGTTGGTACATCCTGTTCCGGCAGGCTGCACTATGACCGTCTTTATGCCGACAGTGTGAAGTGCTGCACGGGTACTTTTCACAGCCCTTCGGGTGCTGGGTCGCCACGGAATGTGGTGGATTTCGGAAGTGCCTCGATATTCTCGAGGCATACGGTACACAAGGATGTATCCGAGAGAGATGTTCGCACCCGCAACCTGTTGCGCACAGTGCCTGAGGGGTACTGCTCGTCGGTGCGGTTAGGCAATTGGCAGGACGGAGGCGAGCAGGAGTCCATCACTTACACGTTGGCTGTAGATACTAACCAGTTCGATTTGTTGGTTCTGCGCTATGCGGTGGTGGAGCAGAATCCCAACCATTTGCCAGAAGATCAGCCGCGCTTTACATTTGAGATTACTGACACGGCTGGGGTTCGGATTAGCAATTGCTATTACGGCAATTTTGTGTCGGGCGATTTGTCGGGATGGAATATTGGGGAGATCAATGTGGTGTGGCGCGACTGGGAGGCTGTGGGCGTGGATTTGACTCCTCTTCACGGGCAGACTATCAATGTGACACTATCCAATTATGACTGCGCTCTTGGGGGACATTACGGCTATGCGTATTTCGTGTTGGAGGCCGTTGACAAGCATATCTTTGTGGAGAGTTGCGGCGACGTGGTGTCAAGTATGCTTTATGCTCCGGAGGGCTTTTCCTATAGGTGGTATTCGATGGACGACACGACGGCTACGCTCTCTACCTCACGCTCCTGTCTTGCAACCTCGCCAGGCGTGTATAAGTGTCACATGACCTATCAGTTGTCAGGCCAGGAGTGCGGATTCACTTCGTCGGCATTCGTGGGCGGGCGTTTCCCGGCGGCGGCATTTACCATGCAGCAACTGGATTCATGTGGATCGACGGTGCATTTCGATAATCAGAGTGCGGTGGCACTTGACTCGAACCTTACGCAGCTGACCGCTTATCCCTGCGATGAGTACCGCTGGGATTTCGGCGACGGGACTTCGTCGAGTACTCCCAGCCCGACCCATATTTTTGGCGAAGGGACGTTCAGGGTGACGCTCTATGCCATGCTTGGAGGGGGTGAGTGTGTGGACTCAGCGAGCCAGACGGTCACGGTGGCGTTGGGACATGACACGGTTTATGCCTCGATTTGCGAGGGGGAGGAGTATGACTTTTTTGGACGAAGACTGACAAGGGAGGGTGAGTATAAGCATCAGGATAGCTGCCTGCTGACGACGCTCATGCTTCGGGTGAACCCTGTCTACGCCACAGAGGTTTTGGACTCGTTTGCGGCGGGCGGAAGCTTTTGGTTGGATGGCGAGATGTACGACGAAGCTGGGGTGTATACAAGGAATCTCGTCAGCACTATGGGTTGCGACAGCCTGGTGACACTGCGTCTGAGTTGTGTCACCCGAATTGATACGGTGGTTTGCTCGTCGTCGCTTCCGGTAGTGTGGCGCGGTGTTCTTTTCGAAGGTGAGGGATCGGACACTTTAAGGCACAGGGTTGATGAGGGATCCGACAGTGTCTGGGTGTTCGCGCTACGGGTATTGGAGAAGCCTGAACTGAGTGTGGAGGCTGAGCCGTTCTGCCACTTGCCGGGGGGATATAGCATCATGCTGCCCGACTCGTTGTGCTACCGCTTTACCGCTTCGCCGGCCGACTCGGCATTGCCTCTGGGCTGGGTGCGGGGAACCGAGGTGGAGTGGCCCCTGCTGCTTACCCCCCGCAGCCCGACTCGCTACTGTTTGGAGGCCGAGCGGTGTGACACAATCCATTGCTCGTGGAGCGACACACTGCTGCTCAACCCTATTGAGACGGCGGTAGCGGAGATTTCGGTCTCTCCTCGATTGTTGGATTTGGAACACTTGGAGCTTACGGTCTCTGACGTGACCGCCATGGCGCATGAACGTAGCTGGTTCTTGAACGGGACGCTTTGGCCAGAAGGAGACAGTGTCCTCACCTATCGGGCTTCATTCACGGACGACAGTGTGGCGGTGATGTTGGTGGCAAGCACGCCCGATTGTAGCGACACGGCGCGTGATGTGGTGCCTGTAAGGGTGCAGAGCTTGTGGTTTCCGAATGTCTTCACACCTGATTTTCCGACGAACAACCGTTTTCGCGGTTATGGGATGAATGTGAAGGATTACGACTTGCAAGTGTTCACCCGTTGGGGCGACTGCATTTTCCACACCAAGAACCTTGAAGAGGGTTGGGACGGAACGTACCGCGGGGTGAAGAGTCCGGAGTCGGCCTACGCCTACCTCTGCCACTACACCACACTGGAGGGCAAGTCAGAGGTGATGGCCGGAACGGTGACGCTTGTGCGGTAAAGACGGGCGGCGCCCGGGTTACTTTCTGTTCAGGTATTGCTTCACGTGGTCGAAGACGATGTCGGCCCGGATGTCGAAAGCCTCGCGCGAGGCGTAGCCGATATGGGGTACGCACACGCAGTTGGGCGCATTGCGGCCTGGAACGTTTTGTTGTCAGCGAAACGGTCTTTTTGCCGTGCGTAATTGCCCACGGCATCCACACAATATTTTGCTTCGGCCAGCGTTACTTCTATTGGTTGTTTAATTTAATTCGGAAGAGAATGTATGTGGGGTATATTTTTCAGCTAAAGTCGCATTGTAATAACATGAAGACTGATGAGACTTCCTCTTGCCGTCTGGTTTATACCCACAGGATGAGGGCTGCGGTGTGCTGCGCCTGGATAGCAGTGGTTGCCGTGCTTGCCCCTATAATGGGTGCAGGGCAGCCGGTAGTGGCTCACGGGTACGAGTTTGCCCAAGGTGTAGATTCGGCGTTGTGGGTGGATATCTCGGCCGTGTCGGACAGGAGAACAATCGGTTACCACTGGCCGAACGTGGCGGTGGAGTTGCCGTTTGTTTTCACGCTCTACAATAGGTCTTACTCGGAGGCGACGATTTGCTATGATGGCACGTTGCTGTTTGGAAATCAGACGTGGATGTTGGGGAAGAATTATGTGGCGTTTCCTTTTGAGAGGGATATGGCAGGAGTGTGGGGTTTGGAGGTGATGAACAACAGGTGCTTGGAGTACCGCGTGTGGTGTTCGCCGCCGGACTCGACCGGCAACAGGTTGCAGGTGTTCCAGTTCGCTATGGGCAATGAACCTCCATTTCAGTTTATATATCCCCGTGACACATTGTTGTGGCAGGTTCAGCTGTATGAAGGCGACAATTCGGTGACGCTGGTATACAGAAAGATGAACGGGAATGTGCCGCCACGTGTGGGAGGGCGTGTGGGGCTGCAGTTTGGATTGGAGCGTTTCATAGCGGTGTCGCCGGCTTATACGTCGCTTTGGAATGTGGTGTGGACTACGATTGATAACAGCATTACTTACACAGGTTGGCCGGGGAACCACCATTACTACAGGTTTGCACCGGTGGACACGGTTTGTCACCCTCCCGATATTGTTGGGACAACAAGCCGGTGGGATACACCTGATTCGGTGATGGTGGTGTGGCACGGTTCGAGCGGTTATGACGAGTACCGGGTGGAGTATGGCCCGATGGGTTTTGCCCTGGGGACGGGTACGGGAGTCGTGGTGGAGGATACTGCGTTGACAATGTCTGGGCTTGTGGCGGGTGAGGACTACGAGGTGTATGTCAGTGCGCGGTGTGGCGACAGCCTCTGGTCGGCTCCGGCGCATGTGGCGTTGCGTGCGCCGTGCGACACGCACGCCTTGGAGAAGATACGGTTCTTTGACTTGGGGGCAGCGGGTGTGCTGTGCCGCACGGGTGTCATTGGAACCAATTGGAGTATGGGAGTTGTGGATTCAGGTTCGCTCTCGCCCTATTCTCGCCACACGGTGCATACGAACGCTTTGGAACGCGACCCGCATACGCGGGGGCAACTGAGATGTGTGCCAGAGGGACATTGCGCCTCGGTGAGGCTGGGCAACTGGAGGGTGCGAGCAGAGAGGGAGGCAGTGTCGTACACGTTTCAGGTGGATACGGATGATTACGACTTGCTGGTGTTGCGATATGCTTTGGTGGAGGAAAACCCGAACCACAGCGTGACGAACAATCCGCAGTTTGAGTTTGAGATTACGGATGCCAACGGGGTAAGCATGGGCAGCTGCTATCACGGTCTCTTTGTGTCGGGCGATTTGAGCGGCTGGGAGCAAGGGGTGGATGATGTGTTGTGGCGCGACTGGGAGGCAGTGGGTGTGGACTTGGCACCCATGCAGGGGCAGACGATAGTTGTGACGCTAAGCAACCGCGACTGTGCCCAGGATGGGCATTTCGGCTATGGCTATTTCACGCTGGAGGGTGCGCACAAGCATTTCCGCTCCACAGGGTGTGGCGGTTTGGTTGAGAATACGATTTTCGCTCCTGAGGGTTTCTCGTACAGGTGGTATAGCGCTGCGGAGCCGACGGAGACTTTGTCGACTGCGGATTCGCTCTCCGTTTCCGACACGGGGCTGTACTGTTGTCAAGTCAGTCACCATCTGTCGGGTGCGGAGTGTAGTTTTGTGATGACGACCTATACGGGGACGCGCTACCCTGTATCCGCTTTTGACCGCGAGAGTGACGAGCTGTGCGGCGTACGTGTGCATTTCATGAACCGCAGCGTTATTGCCCGCGACAGCGCCCACACGGAGCTAACGCCTTTCCCGTGTGAGCAATATTTGTGGGTCTTTGACGACGGAACGACAAGCGCGGAGACTCATCCGGTTCATGAATACAATACGGACGGGTTGCATTGGGTGAAACTGTATGCAATGTTGGCGGAAGGGGCCTGTGTAGATTCTGTGGTGGATACGTTCTACCTTGTCTTGGAACGGGATACAGTGTTTGACACGGTTTGTGCGGGCGAAGCCTACGTTTTCCATAACGAGAGGATTATGGCTCCAGGATGGCACTTCTATTTGGATAGTTGTGTGGGCCATGTGTTGTATTTGCATCACTGGCCGAAGTATGATGTGCAGGTGTATGACACGCTGACAATTGGCGAAGTTTACGAGTGGGAAGGGAAGGTGTTTGCCGCTCCGGTTCGTTACAGTGTGACCTACACCACAAGGAATGGATGCGACAGTTTGGTAACGTTGCATCTGAGCAGCCGAGAGGAGCATTATCGCACAGTGTGTTCGTCGGAGTTACCTTATGAGTGGGAGGGGGTTGTGTTCACCAAAGCGGGTACGGACACGTTGTATCGCACATCGTGTTCGGGTACGGACAGTTTGGTTGTACTGCATCTTGCTGTGAGGCGGCCACCCGTCTGCTCGTTGGCTACTGAGCCGTTCTGCACAGACGCTGGGGGATATAGGCTGATGTTAGAGGACTCTGTGTGTTATAGTGTTTCCTCTTTCCCTACGGACAGTTCGATTCCTTCGGCCACAATTGTCGGAGGGTCAGGCATTGACACGCTGCTGCTCTCCCCAGATACCACCACGGTCTACTATCTGACTGCCGATTACTGCGACACGTTATTGTGTCCGCTGAAAGACACTATACGCTTGGAGCCGGTACTGCTGGTAGAGGCGCGTATGGCGGTGGAACCCCCTTTCTTGACGGAGATGGTGCGGGAGATTACGGCTGTCGATGGCAGTATGAATGCCACAGGCCGGCAGTGGTTTGTGGATTCTGTTTTTCTAACTGACAACAGTGAGGTGCTGCATTATCGTGTCGAGGAGATGAGGGACAGTGTGATAGTGATGCTTGTGGCTAACAACGATTTCTGTGTTGATACGGCATGGGCAACAGTACTCTTCAAGGTACAGCGACTATGGTTCCCCAATGTCTTCACACCTAATTTGCCGACGAACAACCGCTTTCGCGGTTATGGGGTGAATGTGAAGGATTACGACTTGCAAGTGTTCACCCGTTGGGGCGACTGCATTTTCCACACCAAGAACCTTGAAGAGGGTTGGGACGGAACGTACCGCGGGGTGAAGAGTCCGGAGTCGGCCTACGCCTACCTCTGCCACTACACCACACTGGAGGGCAAGTCAGAGGTGATGGCCGGAACGGTGACGCTTGTGCGGTAAAGACGGGCGGCGCCCGGGTTACTTTCTGTTCAGGTATTGCTTCACGTGGTCGAAGACGATGTCGGCCCGGATGTCGAAAGCCTCGCGCGAGGCGTAGCCGATATGGGGTACGCACACGCAGTTGGGCGCACTGAGCAGCGGATGATCGGTAGGCAGAGGAGGCTCTTTCTCATACACGTCGATGCCGGCACCGGCTATGCGGTTTTCCTTAAGGGCTTCGGCCAGGGCGGGTATGTCAACCACGTTGCCGCGTGCTGTGTTGATAAGTATGGCAGTAGGCTTCATCATGGCGATGCGCTCACGGCTGATAAGGTGATGGGTCTCGGCTGTCATGGGTACGTGCAGGGTTACGATGTCGCTGCGCTGCATCAGGGTGTCGAGGTCGGTGTATTCCACGCCCATCTGCTCCACGTCGGCGTGGCGGCTGCGGTTGTAGGCCATCACCTTGCAGCCGAAGGCAAGCAACAGCCGGATGGTGGCGGTGCCGATGGCGCCTGTGCCCACCACACCTACGGTCTTGCCCCTCAGTTCGCGTCCCAGGAATGCTCCGCGGCCTTCGCCTTGGCGGATGGCGGCATCAAGGCTGGTGACGCGCCGTAGCACGTCGAGCATCAACCCCACGGCCAGTTCACTCACCGCTGTGGTGGAGTAGCCCGCCGCGTTCTGCACCTCAATGTGGTGTTCCCGGCAGTAGGCCAAGTCTATGTGGTCCAACCCAGTGAAAGCCACCGAGAGGTATTTCAGTTTGGGGCATTGTCCCAGCACCGCTGCAGGCAGCGGGATGTTGGAAATCACCGCTATGTCGGCTTCGGCCATGCGGGCGGCCAGCGTTGCGGCATCCTCCTTGCGGTCCAGATAATAATCAAACACATGACCGTCAGCGGCCATCTCCTGTTTCAACTCTTCGAAATGCTCCCGGCTTATGCCCAGGGGTTCTACACATACTATTCTCATGACTGATGATAGTTTTAATTTTTGTTGCGTCCTTTATTTTTCTTCACGCTGAAACCGAAACTTCCGAGTTTCTCGCCCAGCGAGTAGTATTTGCCATGCGAGTAGGCGATGGGGCCAGCGTGGTTGAGCTGGAATGCGCCCGTGGTCTTGTCAATCAGTTTCTCCTCGGCATCGATGGCCACCACGCGGGCCATAAACATGTCGTGGCTGCCCAGCGGCCTCACTTCCGTCACTTGGCATTCTATGTTCAGGGGGCTTTCCGCTATCAAAGGGGCTTTTACCACCTGTCCCGTCTGCGGGGTGAGGTGCATCTCCTTGAACTTGTCATAATCCCTACCGCTGCGCACGCCACACCAGTCCGTGGCGCGGCAGAGGTCCTCGGTGGTGAGGTTGATGACAAATTCGCCCGTGCGCTTGATGATGTCATACGAGTGGCGCTCGTGGCGCACCGAGATATAGCACATCGGGGGGTCGGTGCAGAGCGTCCCTGTCCAGGCGACGGTGATGATGTTGTAGTTCGAAGGCTCGTCGCCGCAGCTCACCATCACGGCAGGCAGGGGGTAGATGAGCGTGCCGGGCTTGAAAGGGACTTTCATGACAGCCAGTGTTATTCCTTGAACTTCTTGTCCAGCTCCTCAATCCAGAAGCGGAATTGCTTGTCGGTGTCGGCCAGGTTGGCAACCGTCTTGCAGGCGTGCAAAACTGTGGCGTGGTCCTTGTTGCCGCACTGCAGACCGATGATGGCCAGCGACGACTTGGTCAGTTTCTTGGCATAATACATGGTCAGCTGGCGGGCCTGGACAATCTCCCGTTTGCGGGTGCGCGACTGGATACTTTCGATGGGGATGTTGAAATAGTCGCACACCACCTTCTGGATATAGTCTATTGTCACCTCCCGGTTGGTACTCTTCACAAACTTGTCCACCATCTGGCGGGCCAGGTCGATAGTGATGTCGCGGTGGTTGAGCGACGACTGCGCCATGAGCGAAATCAGTGCGCCCTCCAATTCGCGGACATTGGTATTGATGTTGTAGGCGATGTACTCAATCACCTCGTCGGGCATTTCAACCCCGTCGTTGGCCAGTTTCTGGCGCAGTATGCTCATGCGGGTCTCCACATCGGGGGGCAGCAACTCGGCGGCCAGTCCCCATTTCAGGCGCGACGTGAGGCGGGTCTCCAGTCCCTGCAGCTCGCTCGGTGCCTTGTCGCTTGTGATAATGATTTGTTTCCCTGCCTGGTGAAGGGTGTTGAATATGTGGAAGAAAGCCTCCTGTGTGCGACCGGCCTTGTTGCTCCAGAACTGGATGTCGTCCACTATCAGCACATCAATCATCTCGTAGAAGTGGACAAAATCCGACGTGGTGCCGCTGCGGCCCGCATCCATATATTGCTGCATGAACTGCTCCGATGTGACATACAGCACCGTCAGTTCCGGGTGCAGCTCTTTAGTCTTCAGCCCGATGGCGTTGGCCAGATGGGTTTTGCCCAGCCCCACGCCGCCGTGCAGCATCAGGGGGTTGAAGGCTGTCTTGCCCGGCTTCTCGGCCACGGCATATCCCGCAGCGCGGGCCAGCCGGTTGCACTCGCCCTCCACATAATTGTGCAGCGTGTACGACGAACTGAGTTGCGAGTTGATGCGCACCTTCTGGATGCCCGGAATCACGAAGGGGTTGGGAAACTCCCTCGTGTCGCCCCGGCGGATGTCCATAGGCACATCGCGGGGTTGGTTGACAGTCGACTGTCGCCCTGTCGAAGGCATTCGGGTAGTGATGGGTTGCTCGGCAATGCTGGTGTCCATCACCACGCTGTACTGCAGGCAGGCATCGTTGCCGAGGGTCAGCTGTATGGCCCTCTTCAGCAGGTCGGCATAGTTCTGTTCCAACCATTCGTAGAAGAATGGGCTCGGCACCTTAATAATAAGCGTGCTCCCATCAAGTTTCAACGGAACGATAGGTTCAAACCAAGTACTGAAAACCTTCTCGTTTTCCTTCCCGGTCAGATTGTCCTTGATAAACCCAAGACATTCCTCCCATACTTTTTGGTAGTCCTTCTCCATAGTCCTGCTGTTTGTTTCGTTATTATTGTTCATTGCTTCGTTGTCTCTTGTTTGGCCGGGCTGCTGGCGGATGCCCACCGCTCTTCCCGTTTTTTCAAACACCGTCTTGTTGAAAAGTCCATGTCCCCGCACTGTCTCTGTATCACTTATGAACCATCCTCGGTTCCGATGTTCACAATGCAAAAATGCAACAAAAATATCACCCGCCAAGGTGAAAAATAAATTTGCACTTATCGGAAAAAAAATGTAAAGCAACGGCACTTTTCGCCCCCGATTCCTCAAACCTCCCCTCTCAAAAAAACTGAAAAATAACCTTTTTGCGTTTTTTACCGCTTTTTCCGGCCTTGTAATATACGATTTTTTTCCCATAGTTCAAGATTTTTTTTCGGTTTTTCGCCCCTTCGGCCACGTTTTGTTGATAATCTGACCAACTCCCTGTCCAATAGGTCGATATTGTCTAATAACTCTCGCAATGTTTTGAGAATAATAATGTTGCGTCCAATAGGCTGATAATCACACCCCACTCCGAACCCCTGTTTCTTTTAACTCGCTAATCTTCAAAACCATGTTATTTTATTCACATATCCCAGTTCAAAAGTGCGTTTTTTTTTCAGCCCCGCCGGGGTTGGAAAAATCGCCCCTTCGCAATCCGTCCCCCTCCGCCAGCCTTGCTTTCGCGCCAGTCAGCCACCCTTTCCGGCACCCCAGTCCGCCAGCCTCCGCAGACCCCCCGAATATTTTTTTTGAAGAAAATATATCTTTATATTAAAAAAAAGAGTAACTTTGCAAACCGAATCAAGACGACAAAAAACGAGAAAAGTAATATAACACTCTTAAATTCAAATCAAATGAAAACAGCTTATAATTTCAATGCAGGCCCCTGTGTCCTGCCCAAAGAGGCCATCGAGTCCACCATCGCCGCCATCCGCGACTTTGACAACACCGGTATCGGCCTGCTCGAAATCTCTCACCGCACCCCCGGTTGGGAGCGCACCATGGAAGAAACCCGCCAGCTCTGGCGCGACCTCCTCAACATCCCCGCTGAGTACGAAATCCTCTTCCTCGGTGGTGGTGCCAGCACTGGCTTCATGGATGTCCCCGCCAACCTGCTGAACAAAAAGGCTGCCTACCTGCAGACCGGCGTTTGGGCCAAGAAAGCCGCCAAAGAGGCCAAGAACTTCGGCGAAACCGTAATCGTCGCCTCCAGCGAGGACAAGACCTACAGCTACATCCCCAAGGGTTGGACCGTTCCCGCCGATGCTGACTACTTCCACATCACCACCAACAACACCATCTACGGTACCGAGATCCGCAAGGACTTCGCCGCTAACGAGATCAACAACGTGATGCTTGTCGCCGACATGAGCTCCGACATCATGAGCCGTCCCGTCGACGTGAAGAAGTACGGCCTCATCTACGGTGGTGCCCAGAAGAACGTCGGCCCTGCCGGTGTCACCTTCTACATCGTCCGCAAAGACATCCTCGGCAAGATCACCGACCGCCAGTACATGAACCCCCTGCCCACCATGGTGGACTTCCGCACCCACGCTGCCGAAGAGGCCAAGAACATCTCCATGTTCAACACGCCCCCGGTGAGCGCCATCTTCGTCATGCACGAGACCCTGAAGTGGGTTAAGAACACCATCGGCGGTGTGGCCGAGATGGAGAAGATCAACCTCAAGAAGAGCGCTATGCTCTATGAGGAAATCGACCGCAACAGCATGTTCCGCGGCACCGCCGAGAAGGAAGACCGCTCCATCATGAACCACTGCTGGGTCATGGCCGAGGGTCGCGAGAACCTCCAGGACGCCTTCATGGCCTTCGCCAAGGAGCGCGGCATGGTCGGCATCAAGGGCCACCGCAGCGTCGGCGGCTTCCGCGCCAGCCTCTACAACGCTTGCCCCGTCGAGGCCGTCGAGGCTCTCGTCCAGTGCATGCAGGACTTCGAGAAAGCTAACAAGTAAAAAATCACCAGTAGGGAATCCTATGCCCCATAGGATTCCCTACATTTAAAAAAAGTAAAGCAATAACATGAAAGTTTTAGTTGCTACCGAGAAACCCTTCGCCAAAGTCGCCGTCGACGGTATCCGCGAAGTGGTTGAGAAGAATGGCCACACCCTGGCCCTCCTCGAAAAATATACTGACGTGAACGACTTCTACAAAGCTGTCGAAGATGCCGACGCCCTCATCGTCCGCTCCGACAAAGTCACCAAAGAGGTCATCGACCACGCCAAAAACCTCAAAATCGTGGTCCGCGCTGGCGCCGGCTACGACAACCTCGACCTCGAGGCCTGCACCGCCCGCGGCATCGTGGCCATGAACACCCCCGGCCAGAACAGCAACGCCGTGGCCGAACTCGTCATGGGCATGCTTGTCTACACCGTCCGTAATTTCTTCAACGGCAAATCCGGTTCCGAGCTCATGGGCAAGAAACTGGGTATCCTCGCTTTCGGCAACGTAGGCCGCAACGTGGCCCGCATCGCCAAAGGCTTCGGCATGGACGTCTATGCCTACGACGCCTTCCTCACCGCCGACCAAATCAACGAGTCCGGCATGGCCAAGGCCGTCGCCAACCAGGATGCGCTCTTCGAAACCTGCGACGTGGTGTCCCTCCACATCCCCGCCACCGCCGAGACCAAGCAGAGCATCAACTACGCCCTCGTCAACAAGATGCACAAGGGCGGCATCCTCGTCAACAGCGCCCGCAAAGAGGTCATCAACGAGCCCGAACTGCTCAAACTCATGGCCGAGCGCACCGACCTCAAATACATCACCGACATCATGCCCGATGCCGACGCCGACTTCAAGGCTTTCGAAGGCCGCTACTTCGCCACTCCCAAAAAGATGGGTGCCCAGACCGAAGAGGCCAACATCAATGCCGGTATAGCCGCCGCCAACCAGATCAGCAACTTCTTTGCCACTGGTTGCACCAAATTCCAGGTGAACAAATAAGCCTTTTCCCGGCTTGACAATACCAAAGAGGGGAGGTGCAAACTTCCCCTCTTCCATTTCCCACGCCAACCTCCCGACCCATGCTCTGCCTCTTCAACCCCGAGCACGACCTCTGCCTTGCCAACGGCGGGCCCCATTATGTGCCGCCGGCCTCGGCCCTCCGCTTTGCCCGCGAAGGCACCGCCATCATGCAGGTGCTCTACCCCGGTACACAAGTCATGCCCGTGGCCCAAGTCGATTCAGCCTTCGTCGCCGCATGGGTTGCGCGGCAGCCCGAAGGCCACATCCCCGCCATCGTGCCCTGGGGCTGGAACGCAGCCCTTGCCGCATCGCTGCTCAAAGTCGGTGTCCCTGCCCAGTGGCTCCCCTCCACCGCCACCCTTGCCCATTGGCGCCAACTGCAACACCGCTCCACACTCCTTCCGCTTCAGCCCGACTCACACGCCGTGCAGACACCCCGGCAGGTCGAAGCCCTCCTGGCCACCCACCCCCGCTTGGTGCTCAAAGCCCCATGGTCCGGATCGGGCAGGGGGCTGCGCTGGGTGGACCACGCCCTCACCCCGCTCGACCAGCAATGGATGCAGAAGGTGGTGGCGGCCCAACAATGCGTCATAGCCGAACCCCGCCGCCATGTGGCGGCCGACTTCGCCCTCCTCTACCATATCCACCACGGGCAGCTGCGCTTTGTGGGCTACTCCCTCTTCAACGCCGTCCACGGCGTCTACCGCTCTAACCTCCTGCTGCCCGACAGCCAGATTGCCTCCCGCGTGGGCTACACGGAGGCCATGCGCTCGCACCTCGAAAGCTGGCTGCTCGCCCACATAGCCCCACACTACGAAGGCCCCCTCGGCGTCGACCACATTCTGGACAGCGAAGGCCACATCCACATCAGCGAGCTCAACCTCCGCCACACCATGGGTCTTGTGGCCCACCAATACCTTGCCGCCAACCCCGAGGCCGAGGGCCGCGCCCTGACGCTTGCCGATTCGAGGCTGGTGCTGAACCCGGTCGTTTGACGCTGTTTTGCACTTTGTCGCGCCACCCGGCTCCCTCCCTTCCCGCAAAGTGTTTTCATCCCCCCAAGCCGAAAAGAGGGCTTTCGCCCTGCCTTCGCTCGACTGCCGTCATTTTTGTCATCCTTGTACGCCATTTCGACCTCTGCACTCGGACATTTGGGTGGGCGGCGGGGGCGGGAATGGGGCGTGAGGAGCGGACTTGCGGCCCGGCGGTGGCGAGGGAGAAGTTTTTTCCGCTATGTGGAAAAAAATGTGTAATTTTGCATCCGGTTTTATGAGGGAGTAATCGGCGGCAAAGGCCGTGGACAGCGTCAACAAATCACTGGCTTCTCGAAGCTTGGCGTTGTCCGCAATCGATGAGACTCATAGGTGCGTGTGGTCGCGTCTATGGTCTTTTTTTTATGCTTGCCGCTGGCTTCCCGGGGCCGAACGGTTTATTTTTGAGTATTGAATATTATAAATGTTATGACAACACGTTATTTGTTTTTCGGGGCCTTCATGGTGTTTATCATCTTTATGCTGGCCATGGATTTGGGCGTGTTCCACAAGAAGGACCACGTAATTAAGATTAAGGAAGCGGCCATCTGGACGGGAATCTGGGTGACGCTGGCCATGCTTTTCGGCTTGTTGCTGAGGTTCAAGGCGGAGTGGGTGCACGGCATCACGTGCATGGAAGAGCTGCTGGAGTATGTGAAGGGGGGTGTGCTGGCGCAGCATATCGTGCCGGGCATGGATTTCGGCGAGGCGCTGGAGGTGTACCGCAAGGAGGTTTTCTCGCAGTATCTGGCCGGCTATTTCCTGGAGGAGACGCTGTCGATTGACAATATTTTTGTGATGATAATGATTTTTGTGAGTTTCGGCATCGACAAGCAGTATTATCACCGCATCCTGTTCTGGGGCATCCTGGGCGCCATTGTGATGCGTTTCCTGTTCATTTTCCTGTTGGGCGCGGTTATCGAGAGGTTCAGCTGGGTGCTGGCTATTTTCGGCGTGATATTGATTTACAGCGGTATCAAGATGTTCCGCGACAAGGGCGACAAGAAGATCGACACGGCCAATCACCCGGTGGTGAAGGTGGCGAGCCGTTTCCTGCCGCTGAGCCGCACTACGGATGGCCACAATTTCTTCACCAAGAAGGATGGCAAGTGGTTTATGACTCCGTTGTTTTTGGTGTTGCTGGTGATTGAGTTTTCGGATGTGATTTTTGCGGTGGACAGCATTCCGGCTGTGTTTTCGGTGACGACGGACACGTATATTGTTTATTTCTCGAATATTTTTGCCATCATGGGACTGCGGTCGCTGTTTTTCCTGCTGAGCAATGTGACGGATATGTTCTGGCTGCTGAAGTATGGGCTGGGAGTGCTGTTGTGCTTTATCGGGTTGAAGATGATCGGGCACGAGTTTTTCGGGCTGGAGATTGGCACGGTGGTGTCGCTGATGGTGATTTTGGGTATTCTGGCGGGTTCGATAGGTTTTTCGCTCCTGTTCCCGAAACACAAGAAGATGACGGCCTGAGCCTTCGGCTACGGCCGGCTGCAAAGGCAAAGGGTGGGAGGCTGCGGCTTCCCACCCTTTGTCGGTTGAGGGGTTGCGGGGGTCAGAATTCGTGGCCTATGCTGAGGTAGGTGCCCCAGTGGGAGGGTTCGTTGTAGCGCGACCAGTGGATGTTGAAATTGAGTGGGCCGAGAAAGGTTTTGTAGCCGAATTTGAGGGCGAAGGTATAGTCGGTGATGGTGTTGAGACGAAACATTTTGAAGGCTTCGTTGTTCCCGGGGTCGTCGCGGTCGAAAGGCAAGAGGTTGGAGTAGGCGGCCGCTGTGAGGGAGAGGTAGGCTTTGGGGGAGAGCTGGTAGCGGAGGTCGATGTTGGCGACAATGTCGCTGGCGCTGTAGATTACGAAGTGCGGGAGATTGTAGCCTATGTAGGGCAGTTGGTTGTTGTAGAACCTTGTGGGGGTTAGTCCGCCGATGGAGGTCTGGTACCATTCGGGAAGGATGGCGGTGGGGTCTGAGAAGATGTGCGTTAGATTGATGTTGAAGTAGGTGGACGGGATGAGGGCCAGTCGCTGGCCAAGGGGTATCACGTCTTTGATGTGGCCGTGGATCAGGTGCCATTGTGAGATGTCGGTCCGATTTGCGTTATCGATGATTGAGAAATAGTTGTTGATGTGGATAAGGTAGTTGTAACGCAAGCCGAGGTTGATGCCTTTGGTGGGGAAGAAGCTGTCGTCGGTGTTGTCGTAGACAAAGTCGAGGTAGGGTGAGAGGGAGTATTCTTTCCAGCCTTTGCTTGATACGTTTGAGAAGCCGTCGTAGTATGTGTTGCTGCCCGACTTGAGGCTGGGGGAGAGGGAGGAGTCGGGGGAGAGGGAGGTGTCGGGGGCGAAGGGGTCGGCTTCGGTGAGCATGACTATCTTTTTGTAGGGCTGCACTTCGTAGAGGGCTCCGATGCGGATGCTGCCATTGCGCCAAGAGTGGGTGATGGCGTAAAGGTCGACTTTGTTGTACCAGATGGTGTGTGTCTGGATGGTGTGGTTGATAATGGCTTGCTGGGCCGAGTATAGTTCGAGGGTTTGGTGGCGGGTGTGGATGCTCAGGCCGAAGGAGGGGGTGTTGGGTGAGGTGTGGCTGATGTCGAGTGTGGCGGCGGGGTTGTTGCCTATGATGCCGGTGAATTCGGCCTGGAAGCCTTTGTGTTTGTATTTGTTGATGCCGATGTTGATGATGGCGGAGAGGTAGGTCTTGGTGTCGAAATGGAGGGCGGAGCCGAAGCGGTGGATGGGGCCGCGTTTGCAGTGGAAGACGAGGGTGTAGGGTTCGGAGGCGCCTTGGATGGAGTAGGACACTTGGTCGAAAAGGCCGGAGCCGTACATCATGGCCATGACCGCTTCGATCTCGCGGCTGGAGTAGCGGTTGCCGATTTCTATGTTGTCGCGGTCGTCGAAGTAGTCGGCCAGTTCGTCGTCGATGCCTTCGTAGCGTATGGCCCCGATGAGGACGGGGCTGATGTTGATGTTGACTGCGGTGGGACGGGTGGTGCGAGGCTTTTGGATGTCGCCCAGACGCTGGCGTATTTCGTTGAGTTTGTCGGCGTGCAGCTGTGCGGCGGCATGGCCCCGGCGAACGCACTCGGAGATGGATTCGGAGTCGAAGCTCATCATGTTGAAGCCTGTCATGTCGGGGTGGATGTAGACGTCGGCTAAGGGGAGGTTGTTGTCGAAGGCGTCTTTGCCCATGACGTTGATGCACTGGAGCAGGAGGGTGCCGAGGCCGTTGATTTCGGAGTAGGTGCGAGGCTGGCTGAGGTCTACGCCGATGATGATGTCGGCACCCATGGCGTGGGCCATGTCGGTGGGGAAGTTGTTGCGGGTGCCGCCGTCGATGAGGATGCGGCCGTCGCGGCGGACGGGGGTGAAGTAGAAGGGGATGGACATGGTGGAGCGCATGGCGTCGGCTATGCGGCCGGAGGTCCAGTATTTGGCTTTCATGTCGACGAGGTCGGTGGCTACGCAGCAGTAGGGGATGGGCAGTTTGGTGAAGTCCATGGAGTCTTGGTAGCCGACGGTGAGGCTGTTGATGACGTTGTTGACGTTGTAGCCGTAGAGGTAGCCGTCAGGCAGGTTGGCCACGATGTTGGCGGTGTGCTGCTCCACCACTTCGGATGAGGAGAGGTGGTTGGAGGCTTCGTAGGCATGGCGTGCCATGGTCTCTTCGCGGGCTCGGCGTTCCCATTCGGCGTCCTCGTAGCGGAAGGGTATGCGGATGGGGTAGCGGTCGTTGTAGAGGCGGCGGGCGTAGGGCAGCTGCTGGATGGGGATGCGGTCGCTGAGCATGGTGCCCCAGTTGACGTTGGTGAGGATGGAGTCGATGGTGTGGGAGGGATAGCCCATGGCCACAAGGCCGCCGATGAGGCCGCCCATGCTGGTGCCGAGCACCATGTCGATGGGTATGCCGAGTTCTTCAATGTATTCGAGGGCTCCGATGTGGGCGGCTCCCTTGGCCCCGCCACCGGCCAGGACCAGTGCCACGGTGGGGCGGTGGCGGCGGATGGAGTCCATACGGAGGCGCATCTTGACGATGGCGACGGAGTCGGCGGAGGGGTCGATGCTGGGGGTGGCAAGGTGGCGGACCAGCATGGAGGCTTCCTGCTTTATCCTGGAGAGGTTTTTGGGCTGTTTGGCCGGCCGGCTCTGGGCCATAAGGCCGGAGGCACTCAGCATGAGGATGGCCAGTATGGCGACGGCGTTCTTCATAATGGCGAGGGTTTTGATTAGTAGCTGAGGACGGTGACCACGGGGTAGTGGTCGGAGATGTAGGGCACGCCATAGTCGGCAGTGAGGGTGCGGAAGGATTTGACTTTGCCCCATCCGCGGACGAAGAAGTGGTCGATCTGGGCCGGGTTGCCTTTGCCGAAGGCGTTGTAGGTGGTGGCGTTGTCGGAGGTGTCGGCCAGGTCGCGCGCCGAGAGTAGATTGTGTTTGCCCAGCGGGATGAAGATGCTGTCCTGCAGCGAAGAGTTCATGTCGCCGCCCACCACGCAGGGATTGTGATATTCTTCGGCCAGTCGGCACAGCAGCAGGATGGAGTTCTGTCGAGCCAGCGGACCTACGTGGTCGAGGTGGGTGTTGAGGTATACGAAGTTGCTGTCGGTCAGTTTGTCGTGGAAAATGCCCACGGTGACGGTGCGGCGGCAGGCGGCGTCCCAACCGAAGCTGACTGAATCAGGCGTTTCGCTAAGCCAGTAGGTGTGCTGGTCGAGCAGTTCCAGGCGGTCGGTGCGGTAGAGGATGCACATGATTTCGCCCTCGCGGCGGCCGTCGTCGCGGCCCAGACCGAAACTGCTGTATTGTCCGGACAGGGCGCTGTCGAGATAGTCGAGCTGGTGGGGCAGTACTTCTTGCATGCCGATGGCATCGGGGGCTTCCTTGCGAATCATGTTTACGACGGCTTCTTTGCGGTGTGACCATGCGTTGTCGCCGTCTTCGCGCTCAGCCCAGTCGCTGCCGTTGCGGATGTTGAATGACATGAATTTGAGGTCGGGACTGGCCGCAGGGCGTTGGGCGCATCCCGCAGCAAGGGCTGCAAGGAGGAAAAGGATACTGATTTTTTTCATAGTGTGAGGCATTAAAATAATTGCAAAAATACGAATATTTGTTGAATCAGTAGGCAAAAAAATGATGGGACACTTGCGGAGCGGTGTACGCGGGTCATGGAAAAAGGCAAAGACCGTCCGTTGGGTGCGGGCGGTCTCTGTCGGTGTGTCGCGCTCATGGGGGCGGCGGGACTATTTGAGTGTCTCGATGGCTTCGGGTGTCCAGTTTTGGAAGAAGGCCATTACTTTCTTGAGGTCATAAGACTTGTCTTCCTCCAGATAGGAGCTGTTCTGGATGTGCATCACGCGGCCTTCGTGGTCGAGGATTACGAGGACGGGGTAGCCGAAACGGCCAGGGTTGCCCAGCCGTTTGAGGGCTTCGTAGTTCTTGTTTTCCTTAGAGGTGTTGATATGGATGTAGACGAAGTTCTTGTCGACCAATTCGGACAGCTCTTTGTTGTCGCGGATGAAAGCGTTGAACTTCAAGCACCAGGGACACCAGTTGCCCCCTACCTGGCATATCACCAGACGGTTGGACGCGCGGGCCTCGTCCAGTGCCTTGTCGATTTGTTCCATGGGGTTGATGGTCTCGTCGTAGGGCTTCTCCATGTTGCGTGTTTCCCTCATCTCTTGCTTCCCTTTGCCGTTGTTCATTTTTGGGGCTTTTTTGGAGGTGGTGAGTGCAGGGGTCTGCGCACACAGGGGCAGAGCCAGGCACATGATTGCGGTTGCGATAAGTATTCTTTTCATTTTTTTTGGGGATTTTGTTGTTTGCATGTTGTTATACCGCCATGAGCACCAGCAGCTGCGCCGTGAATATACGCAGGAACATGGTGAGGGGATAGACGGTGGCGTAGCCCATGTTGGGCAGTTTGCACCCCTCGGGGGCAATGTTGTTGGCAAAAGCCAGGGTGGGCGGGTCGGTGTGGGCACCGCCGATAAAGCCGATGAGAGTCCAGTAGTTGAGGTGCAGCACCCAGCGGCCAAACAGGGTGACCAGAATGGGGGGTACCATGGTGATGATGACACCGTAGACCACCCACATGTAGTGCACCTGCACGGTCTCTACAAATTTCTCGCCGGCTCCGAGGCCCACGCCTGCCAGGAAGAGGGCAATGCCCACTTCGCGCAGCATGTGCACCCCTTGGCCTTCGGTGAAGTCGGTGCTGAACCAGCCTTTCTTCACGCCCAGCCAGCCGCCAATCAGTGCCACCACCAGCGGGCCTCCGGCCAGTCCCAGTTTCACCGGGGCTTTCATGCCCACGGGGATGGGGATGGAGCCGAGCAGGATGCCCAAGGCGATGATGACGAACACGGGGATGAGCAGGATGCCGCCTTTGCCCTTCTTGGGGGCGGAGTCAGTGGCGGCAGGTGCGTCGGCGGTGGAAGGCTCTTTCTGGAGGTCCACACGGCAAATCCAGCGCAGCAGCAGGCAGGATACAATCATGCCCACCACAGCCAGCGGGTAGGCCACGGCATAGCCCGCTGCCAGCCGTCCGGAAGCCCCCTCGATGCCGAGGTCGCCCACGGCTTGCTGTGCGGCGGAGAGACCCGGTGTGTTGGTGATGGCTCCGGTGTAGACGCCGGCCATGTCGGTCAGCTCCTCGTTGGCCATGTGGGCTATCACCACGGTGATGCCGACTCCCAAGGCCACGTTCACCACCGCCATCAGGTTCATGGCCAGTCCGCCTTTCTTAAACGAGCGGAAGAATCCGGGTCCCACTTGCAGTCCCACGGCGGTGACGAACAGTATCAGGCCGAATTCTTTGATGATGTGCAGCATGTCGTGGTTGCACGCCACACCGATTGCGCTCAGCCCAATGCCCACAAAAAGCACCCACGTGATGCCCAGGGTGATGCCTTTCACTTTGATTTTGCCCAGCAGCAATCCTGCAAAAATAGACACGGCAAGCATCAGCACCGTTGTGCCTACGCCGCCGTTGGTAAGTAAATTAGTGAACCACATAGTTTTCGAAGTATAAATGTGTTTAAACAAAAGTAAAAACTAAAAACCAAAAGAGGACGATGCAACTTTCAGTTTTTAGTTTTTACCTTTTACAATTTCTTAGTCGCCAAGAGTTGCAACCATGACGGCCTTGATGGTGTGCATGCGGTTCTCAGCCTCGTCGAAGACGATGCTGTTCTCGCTCTCGAAGACCTCTTCGGTCACCTCGATGCCGTCCAGGCCGAACTGCTTGTTCACATCGCGTCCCACCTGGGTCTCCAGGTTGTGGTAAGCGGGCAGACAGTGCATGAATTTGCACTTGGGGTTGCCGGTGTTCTTCATCATCTGGGCGTTCACCTGATAGGGCATCAGCATGTCGATACGCTCTTTCCACACCTCGGCGGGCTCGCCCATGCTCACCCACACGTCGGTATAGATGAAGTCGCAACCCTCAACACCCTTCACGGGGTCGTCGGTCACGGTCACCTTGGCGCCGGTCTCCTTGGCAATCTCCTGGCACTTTTCCACCAGCCAGGCTTCGGGCTGCAGTTTCTTGGGAGCGATGATGCGCACATCCATGCCCATCTTGGCACCACCCACCATCAGGCTGTTGCCCATGTTGAAACGGGCGTCGCCCACGTAGGCGAAAGTCACCTGGCTCAGGGGCTTGTCAACATGCTCCTGCATAGTGAGGAAGTCGGCCAGAATCTGGGTGGGGTGGCTCTCGTTGGTCAAGCCGTTCCACACGGGCACACCAGCGTATTTGGCCAGCTCCTCCACGGTCTCCTGCTTGAAGCCGCGGTACTCGATGCCGTCGAACATGCGACCCAGCACGCGGGCTGTGTCCTTCATGCTCTCCTTCACGCCGATCTGGCTGCCGGTGGGGCCCAAATAGGTCACGTGGGCACCCTGGTCCTTAGCGCCAACCTCGAAGGCGCAGCGTGTGCGGGTGGAGGTCTTCTCGAAAATCAGGGCGATGTTCTTGCCCGTCAGCGTGGGCTGCTCGGTGCCGGTATACTTGGCGCGTTTCAGGTCGCGGGCCAGATCCAGCAGATAGTTAAGTTCCTTGGGGCTGAAGTCTAAAATCTTCAGAAAATTGCGGTTTCTTAAATTGTAAGCCATTGTATTTGTGTATTTAAATTGTAATTGCTCTATTGCTTGTTGCGGCGGAGGAAGTAGTACAGCCATATCAGCCCTGTCAGCAGCAGCGCCCCACCGCCTATGGCCAGCACCATCTTGCCGCCGGGCCAGTGCTGCAACACAAACAGCAGCCCTATCAGCGCTGCGGCCAGGCTGTAGCCCGTAAGGGTCATCCCGAAGTTCCATATCTGCGCCATGGGGGTGTCGGGCTTAGCCGGGAACAGCTTGCCCAGATAGAAAGCTACGATGGCCAGCGTGCCGAAGCCCGTGGTGAGCAAAGCGTCGTTATAGTGCACGCCCGCCAGTTTCAGCACCAGCGCCACCAGCACCAGCGCCCCACCCATCACTGCCACCATCTTCATAAAGCGGCGCAGCTGGGCCGACAATGTCTGAGGGTCTTTGTCCATTACTTCTTAGCCGTTGCTTGGTTTATCGCACTATGCGGGTGCCGCAGTTGGGATTGTCCAGCTGGCCTGCCTCGGTGATGATGCACTCTTTGCCGCCGTTCTCCACAAACATGATGGCGGCGCGGATTTTCGGAGCCATGCTGCCTTCGGCAAAATGGCCAGCCTCCAGATACTCCTTGGCCTCGGCCACGGTGATCGTGTCCAGTGCCTTCTCGTTCTCCTTGCGGAAATTGATATACACCTTGGGCACATCAGTCAGGATGTAGAACTCGTCGGCGCCGATCTGGACTGCGCACAGGGCGCTGGCCAGGTCCTTGTCGATCACGGCCTCCACACCCTTCACATAGTCGCTCTCCTCCACCACAGGGATGCCGCCGCCGCCAACTGTCACCACAATGTGGCCGGCTTTGGCCAGCTCCTGCACCACCTTGATGTTGTTGATGCGGGTCGGTTTGGGCGAAGCCACCACCTTGCGCCAGCCGCGTCCCTTCGGGTCCTCTTTATACACGGCACCCGTCGTCTTAGCCAGCTCGTCGGCCTGCTCCTTGGTGTAGTATGGGCCCACAGGCTTGGTGGGGTTCTGGAACATCGGGTCGAACTTATTCACGGCCACCTGCGTCACCAGTGTCACCACATCGCGCTGTATGTCGTGGCGCGCCATCACATTGCGCAGCCCCATCTCAATCAGGTACGCTATCGAACCCTGCGTCTCGGCCACACAGAAATCCATCGGCATGGCCTCAATCCCGGCGCGCTTGCCCTCCTCGTGCTGCAACATCACATTGCCCACCTGAGGACCATTGCCATGGCCAATCACTATATTGTAGTTCCGTTTCAGCAGGTTACACAGCGACTCGCAAGTCTGTTCCACATTAGCTATTTGTTCCTGATAAGTGCCCTTCTGGCCGCTGCGCAGCAGCGCATTGCCGCCGAAAGCCACCACAGCAAGTTTCTTCATTTTCTATGTATCTTGTTAATTACTATATTATTATATATTTCAGACGCAGGGCGTTTGAAAGTGCAAATTTACACTTTTTTTTTTGAATAAACAGAACCCTGTCACATTTATGCCTCCAAAGGCCGCGCGCCGCCCCCGCCGCAAGGGCTCCGCACGGCTTTCGTGCAGCGGGATGGAAGCACGAAGCCCCGGCCTGCTGGCTGGGGCTTCGTCCGAGGGTGCGGCGCACGCCAAGCGTGCCTCCGCGGCATTCTACCAGTTAAAGTTTTGAGTCAACCGCACAGGCAATCTGTACAACCAGTGCTCCTGGTCGATCCCGTCTTTTTCCTCGTTGAAGTTGAGCGAATAGTAGGTGCTCGGGCCAGGGTCCAGCTGTTCACGTTCAGGGTCTTGACGCAGATGGAGACGTCCGTGGCCTTCAGGGTGATGGTCATGCCGGTATAGGTGTTGGCGGGCAGATAGATGTAGAAATCGTGTCCCTCCGAGCAGTCCGCGCCCGTGCCGCAGCCCGTGGTGGTCAGCTCGGCCATGGTGCCGGCGTTGTCGTAAACCGCTATCGCGTCGCCCGCTTGCCAGCTTATCACTCCCAGGTCCTCTACGATGGCTATGGAAGTCTTGTCCTGCGACGTGCCGGGATTGTCGATGGTGGCGCTGAATTGGGCCACTCCGCCCCCCTGCTTCTGGCACGAGGCAAGGCACAGCATTCCCGCTGCCCCAATCATCAGGGCAGCTGTCTTGATCGAAAGCATCTTCATTGTGCTGTATCCTTTCCTTTAGCTGAACAGTTCGGTGGCGTTGCCGCCGCCCCCCCCTGCCATCGCCCCGTTTAGGCGGCCGCGGGATGTCTGTGTGAGCGCGCGCAATCTCGATGGGGCACCATATAAGTCACCTCCAGGTCCGCTCCTTTGTTTCTATTTTGTTTCTATTTGGTTTCTATTTCTCCACAATATTGTTTCTTGGCAAGTGACAAATAGATGGTAAACACCAAACAAAAAGTCAGGCAAAGGGAAGAGAAAATGGGGTGGCGGCGAGGAGGCCGGCGGGGGTGGGTTGCGTCAGGGCGAGGGGGTGCGCCGGGTGTGTAGGTGAATTCGATGAAATCGGTTTGCAAATATGGAAAAATAAAGTTATTTTTGCATTCTGTATTGTTCTTGGAAACAAGAGGATGATTCTGTTTTATCAAATTGATTCGCAAAATGTTGGACACAAAGAACTATTCCCTCGAAAAGCATCTGGAAGCATTGTGTGAGGCCGATGCCAGTTGCAAACTGTTGCTCGCCTCGTGGTGGTACAACAAAGATACTCTTCACAATGCGTTGAGTACGATTGCTTCGTATTTCCCGCACTATAGTCGGCACGACGACAGCCATTCCATGACTCTGCTGGATAATATCCAGCGGCTGTTGGGGCGCGACAGGGTGGAGCGGCTTGGCCCTACCGACACCTTCCTGATATTGATGGGAGGCCTGACGCACGACCTTGGCATGTATATGTCCTACACATTTTTGGAGGAGGAGTGGGACAAGCCGGAGATGGTGGATTTGTTGAGGACATACACGGCCAGTGCCGACAAGCAGATTGCTGCGGCGGCCAACTTACTGTTGAATCACAGTCATTGTCCTAAAGAGCCGACAGAAAGCTTCAAGTGGGCATTGGAGCTGCGCAATGCCGTCACCCTGATTATTGCGCAGCAGATGCGCGGGGGACATGGCGACAGGAGCAAGGACTATCTGGACCGAAAGGACGACCTGTTTGCCAAGATGGCACACGATTTCCACTGCGATGCTTTCCCGAAGCGTTATTTGTCGTTGCTGGCTGATGTGGCACACCTGCATGGAGCCGATTTCTATGAGTTGATGGTGTTGCCACAGGAGGATGACGGCTTGCGGGGCGACAAGGTGCACCCGCGATTCATTGCTTGCATGATCCGTTTGGGCGATTTGCTCGATGTGGACAGCAACCGCTTCAATCCATTCACGATGGCCACGTTGAAAGAGGTGCCGGAATCCTCCAAAGCGCATTTCGACAAGCACCAGTCCGTGAAACATCTGCTTATCTCGCCCAACCGGATTGAGTTAGAGCTGGACTGCCCCACCGATGCTTCATACCGCGTGGCATGCGAGTTGTTCGACATGTTGGAGAAAGAGGTAGAGAAGCAAAGCCAAAACTGGAACCGCATTGCCCCCGACGATTTGGGAGGCCTCCCCCCGGTGCTGCGTAGTGATAAGAAAAATATCTATTTCCAAGGGTCGGAGACGCGTCCCGAGTTGCGGAATCTCCGTTTCGACATATCAAGCAAACGCACTTTCGAGATGCTGAAGGGGGGTGCAATTTATGAGAATCCTGGCAGGGTGTTTATCCGTGAGATAGTGCAAAACGCCATGGATGCTACTAAATTGCAGATATGGAAAGACAGGGATTACTACTTCCCATACCATTTGACCAACCCAGAGCGTGACATTAAATCGGCAGAGGACATCAAGTTTGTGAGCGACCTCCCGCAGTCTATCTACAACCGCTATCCGATAAACCTTAAAGTGGAATATGACGAGGAGGAGCAGGTGGTGCGGGTGATATGCGAGGATTGGGGGACAGGCATTTCGGAGGAGAGCCTGATAAGGATGACCAGTCAGGTGGGGGCCAGCCGCAAGGCAGACCAGAACTATGAGGCCACGGTGAATGAGATGCCATACTTCCTGCAGCCGACTGCGGCGTTCGGCTTGGGGCTGCAGACGGTATTCTATGTCGCGAATGAGTTTACGGTCGACACCCATTACCCCAGAGAGCCAACCCGGAGGATTGTTTTCCGCTCCTCGGTGGATGGCAGTTTCTGCTCCATCGAAGAGGAAAATATCGACTTTAAGCGCCCGATTGAGGGCACCAACCAGACGAAGGATGTTGCCCACGGCACAACAGTCACCATCGAGATTGACACGGACCATTTCGGAGAGTTGTTTGAAATAGACGAGGATGAGTTGGAGGGACTGAAGAAAAATACGGACAGCGTTCCCTATTATATTGTGAGTAAAGTTGAAACGTATATAAATGAGACTTTTGAACATGTTGAAAGTGTACCTATCTATTATACCTCAGCCTATCAGACAAAGGTGTTTTGTAAGGAGGAAAAGCATGATACCTACGAAACATTTGCTGAAGAGGAGCATTTCAGAGTTGGTTGGGAACCGTATGGTGATGTTGGAGAACCGTTTTTCCTTTTCCATATCGAAGAGAATAAGTTTGGTTCTGAGATGGAGGTGGTTTTTGGGGAGTTACGTAGTTACGAAGGCATATTGCTTCGAGATATTCCAATAAGCAATGGTGGTAATGTACCTTCACATGTACACAAATGGGGTCTTTTTTGTAGGCAGGCAGACAGGTTTTTGACAATCTCTCGCGACAGTTTACTTCCACAAGGAGAGGAATGGTGTCAAAAAACATGGGAGGATTTGAAACCTGATATTTTAAGGTTGACATACCCAAAACTACTGGAAGCATGTAAGGATGCCTGTAAAAACAATGATGACAATAAAGATTCTCTCCAAAAGCAGTATTATAGGTTTTGTCGTGAGAATTGGTTTTTGCCAAATCCACTTAATGTGGATTACCAACCTTTGAGCGGTTATGAAATGGGTAAAGCTTCTATCATCAAATTGAATGGTGATGCTGTAACAGCCAAAGAATTGTTTGAAACAAAGGTCGCAGTGGTAATTGACTCCAGTTATAGAATACCCGATGAACTACGAGATAATCTTAAAAAGAATTCATCGTTATCTGATGATACAATGTTGTGTGTTGAAGATTTTGTTGCGCTCCCAGAAAGTTTTGTGTGTGGTAGGATTGTAACGGTCAGAAGAGATGAAAATAATCCCTATGATTGGTTTTATATTATAGAAAAAGGTGCGGAATACCCTCGATTCGTTGATATTAGTCCTAATGACATTAAAGAATACTGGTATAATCAAGATGGTTTAGGACATGGCCTCAAGGAGTATGAAAGAATAGTGGTCAAGAAGGAAAAAGGCATACAACTGGGTCTCGAATTACCATACCATGGCAATTGCTGGATATACCCAATGCCAGTCGGTCATGCAGAATATAAAGATTCATATGGAAGGGAATTAGGGAGAGAGGAGATGAAAGAGAAACTGGAGAAGGGTTATATCGAGGAGTTGGTGCCTGAGTATTTGGTGAAATTGATTCAGAAGTACAATGCATTGAACAATGACAAGCTGACAGCGGAGGAGATATATGGCGAGTATATACGCCTGATTCTTGACGTTAAATATGGCTATCAATCGCCTAAAGGTGAGGGAGAGTAGTCTATAGGGCTTGTCAATTCGCACAAGGCTGGGGTGATGGCTCCGGCTTTGTGTGTTTTATGGGGTTTGGGGTGTTGGAGCGGATTAGGCGGGGCCGGCGGTGACGGTGAGGAGGTCGGTGAGGGTGGTTTGGGCGAGGGCGAGGAGTTGCGCCGGGTTGATGTCGGCAAGGGTCTGCATGAGGTTGGTGGAAAGACGCTCGTCGACTTGGGTGGTCACCATCTGGCGGTGGCGCTCGGCAATCTCGAAGGTGCCGTCGATGCTGCGGATAAAGTCGCCCATCATGTAGTTGCGCACGCGGTCGAGTTCGGTCGGGCTGACGGGTTCGCGGCGCAGGAGTTCGATTTCGCGGTTGATTTCGGCCACGGCGTCGGCGGTGGCTTCGGCGGCCACGTCGGCGGTGATGTAGAGGGCTATGCTGTCGCGGAATATCTGGGTTTGGCTGTAGATGCCGTAGGTGTAGCCTTTGTCCTCGCGGAGGTTGGACATGAGGCGGGAGCCGAAGTAGCCGCCGAGGATGGTGTTGAGGACCATGAAGCGGGTGTAGTCGGGGCTGTGCCAGGGGAAGGGGAGGAGGCGGCCAATGCGGATGGTGGACTGTACGGCGCCGGGCAGTGGGGCGTGGGCATGGGCTGCGGGGGGCTGGGGGACGGCGGGCATGGCCAGCGGGACGGGTGCGGGGCTTTGGGGCTGTGGAGCGAGGTGGGTGTCGGCCAGGCGGAGCAGTGTGTCGTCGACGGGTCCGCTGAGGATGAGGTGGGCGTGGGCTAAGGAGTAGCGGGCGCGGATGAATTGCCGCACGTGGTCGGGGGTGAGCTGCCGGAGGTCGTCGGGGTGGGCGTAGGTGCCCAGCGGGTGGTTGGGACCGTAGAGGAGTTGGTAGTAGAGGTTGCGGGCCAGATAGCTGGTTTTTTGGAAGCTGGTTTTGAGTTGGGCGGTGCGGCGGCTGAGGTAGGCGTCGAACAGCTGGGGGGTGATTTGGGGCTGGCGGAACATGTCGGCTATGAGGGGGAGGAGCTGGTCGGCGAATTTGGGCATGAAGTAGAAGGAGATGTTGGAGCTGCAGACGTCGGCGTAACGCTCGACGACGATGCCGCGGAAGTCGAGGAATTGGGCCATGGCCTGTGGCGGGAGGGTGGCGGTGGCTTCGCCGAAGAGTTGGTTGGCGGCGTGGGCTTGGCTTTTGTGGGTTTGGTAGGCACTGCCGGCTTCGAGTGTGATGTCGAGTTTGAGGATGCCGAGGCTGGGGTTGCGGAACAGGGACAGGCTGTTGCCGTTGGGCAGGCGGTGGATTTCGGGTATGAGCGGGGATAGGGAGGGGGCTGTGAGCATGGCTGATGAGGGAATGTGTTAATTTGTTAATTTGGGAATGTGTTAATGTGTTAGTGGGGGGGTGGGGGTTTGGGCTGTCGGGGGTGGGGATTAGAAGGTGGCGCTGAGTTTGACGTTGACTTGGCGGGCGGTGAGGTAGTTGGGGACGGCCCAGTAGGTGTTGGTGTAGTCGGATACCCAGATGAAGGATACGACGTTGTGGTGGTCGAAGAGGTTGAAGACTTCGACGGTGAGCGAGAGGTCGTCGAAAAGGCGGCCGATGGGCGAGCGGCGGATGCGCTCGAAGCGTGTGAGCTGGATGGTGTTGCCCCAGTCGGCACGGAAGTAGGGGGGTATGTGGTAGGCGGCGGAGCGGTCGGTCTGGCCGGGATAGGTGGTGGGGGTGCGGGTGCCGTAGATGATGCTGAGGCTCATGCGCCACCAGGGGAGGGAGGGGATGTAGTCCTGCAGGAAGAGTTTGAAGCTGAAACGCTGGTCGGTGGGGCGGTCGAGCCAGCCGAGGTTGTCGGTGAGGATGTCCTCTTGGGTTTTCATGAGTGAGAGGGATGCCCAGGACTGGAGGCCGGGGACGAAGTCGCCGTTGATGCGGAGTGAGGCCCCGGCGGCATAGCCGACGGCGGGGAGGTCGGGGTTGTAACGCAGGCGGAGGTTGTCGATGGTGTAGGGGATGAGGTGGGTGATGTATTTGTAGTAGATGTCGGCGGTGAGGCGGAAGGGTTTGTCCCAAAGGCGGAAGTTCCAGTCGGCGGAGGCGGAGGCGAGGTAGGAGCATTGGGCAGGGACGCCGGGATGGAGGGTGCCGTCGGGGTTGCGCAGCTCGCGGTAGAGTGAGGGTTGCTGGTAGATGCCGGCAACGAGACGATAGAGGATGTCGGGGCCGGAGTGGGGTTTGTAGCTGGCCGAGAGGCGAGGGGAGAGGAGGAACTGGCGGTTGAGCAGGAGGGAGTCGGAACGGGAGGTGTAGTATTGGCCGCGCAGGCCGGCGGTGAGGCGGAAGAGGTCGTCGCGGCGGGTGAAGAGGTTGACGTGGCGCTGCAGGTAGGCACTGCCCCGGAGGGTGTTGACAGTGCCGGTGGCGTTGTAGAAGTGTTGGAGCTGGGGGCTGTGGACGGCGGTGTCGTCGAGGCCGGGGAGGTGGTGGGTGGTGGGGAGTGAGTAGTCGGCGCTGTCGACCCATTTCCATTCGCGGATGCCGCCACGGGTTTGTTCCATCTGGGCTTTGAGGCCGAAGTTCCAAGAGCCGAGGAGTGCGTAGCGCACCATTTTGAGTTCGGAGGCATAGATGGTCATGTCCTGCCGGTTGCGGGCGTGCTCGAGGAAGGTGCCTACGCCTTGGTCGAACTGGTTGGTGTCGGCGGCGTTCTCGCCCACGCCGATGGCATAGAGCCAGTATTGGCTTTGGATGTCGTAGTTTTCTTGTTCGCGGTTGGAGATGGCGGAGTTGATCCACTGGAGCTGGAGGTCGTCGTTGGGGTGGTAGTTGAGGGTGAAGGCACCGAGGAGGGTGCGGTAGCGGTCGTCTTCGAGGCCGTCGAAGTAGACGTCGAGTTTGAGCGACTGGTTGAAGGTGCCGAAGGTGGTGGTGCGACTGTAGGGGACGAGGCCGTAGACATTGCGGGTCCAGACGGCGAGGAGGTTGAGGTCGAGGCTGTCGTTGACGCGGTAGCGGAGGATGGCTTGGAGGTCGGTGTAGGCGGTGGAGTAGTTGCCTTCGGTGTCCATGGAGCGGAAGAGGTAGGTGTTGCTGTGGTGGCGGAAACCGACACCGTAGGAGAAGTGGTTGCCGATGGTGCCGAGGGCGGTGGCTGAGCCGCCGAGGAGGGAGAGGGAGGCTTTGAACTGACGTGTGGTGGGGCGGCTGTAGATGATGTCGAGGACGGAGGACATGCGGTCGCCGTAGGTGGCGTCGAAGCCGCCGGGCGAGAAGGAGAGGTGGTCGACCAGGTCGGGGTTGATGATGCTGAGCCCTTCCTGCTGGCCGCTGCGCACGAGTTGGGGGCGGTAGATTTCGATGCCGTTGATGTAGACGAGGTTTTCGTCGAAGGAGCCGCCGCGCACGGAGTATTGGGAGGAGAGTTCGTTGTTGGAGTTGACGTCGGGGAGTGTTTTGATGAGGGATTCGACGCTGCCCGACGGGCCTACGTTGTTTTCGATACGCTCGATGTTGATGCGGGTGAAGTCGGTGGCGCGGAGGCGGTCGTCGCTGACGGTGACGGTGTTGAGCTGCCGTGCGGCGGGCCGGAGTGTGATGTCGAGCCGCAGGGTCTGCCCGCCGACGAGACGGAAACGGCGTTCCTGGCTTTCGAAGCCGGTGCAGGAGAAGCGGACGGTGGCGGAGTCGGGCTGGACGACGGCGAGGGTGAAACGGCCACGGCTGTCGGTGGTGGTGCCGGTGGGCACGGGGGCGTCGGGCAGCCCTACGGTGGCGTATGGGATGGGTTCGCCTTCGGGCGTGAGGACACGTCCCTGCAGTGTGCCTTGCGCCCAGAGCGAGGAGAAAAGGCATGGCAGTAAGGCCATTATAGTTATAAAGAGTTTCTTGTTCATTAAAAAAAACATCCAGTAAACGCACTATTGCAAAAAAAATTGTATTTTTGCAAATTATTTTGACGGGCGCGGCTCGCTACTGTTGGAAAGTTTTTTATTGATCACAAGCCCTACGGGGTCATAAAACGTAAAAGAAAGATGAAAGGCAAAATTGCTTTATTGATGCTGCTGATGGCGGGCATGGCCTGCCAGGCACAGAACCAAATTGACAAACAGGGCAGACGCCAGGGCCACTGGCTGAAGACCGACAACCAGGGTGCCAAGGTGTATGAGGGTACTTTTGTGGACGGGATGGAAACGGGCACATTTACCTATTACTATCCGGACGGGAAAGTGCGCATCAGGAATGAGTATTCGGTGCCGGGCAAGATTTGCAAGCACTCGGTGTATGACGCTGAAGGGAACCTGCTGGCCACGGGCACGTTCAACCAGAAGAACCGCGACGGACTGTGGACGTTCTTCTCCAAGCAGGGGAAGGTGGTGAAGCTGACTAACTATAAGATGGGTGTGCGCCACGGGCAGCAGGTGCTGTTCAACTCGAAGGGCGACACCGCCGAGGTGAGCACATGGGCCGACAACCATCGCCACGGCCGCTGGTGGAAACGCATAGGGCTCAACGGTTACATCACGGCCACATACGTGCACGGCGGCATAGAAGGCCGCTTGGTGGAGTTTGACGACAAGGGACAGCTGGTGCGCGAAGGGCACTATGTGAACGGCGAGCGCCACGGGCAGTACCGCTATTACGAGGAGGGGAAACTCGTGGTGGATGAGACTTGGAAGGCCGGGCTACTGCGCGACAGGAAGGTGAGACTGATGGTGCCGGAGGAGATGTTCGTCTCGGTGTCGGATATCAATTATATGCTGCCCAGGGGAAAGAACAAGGCGGTAGTGTATCTGGCCAGCGGCACCCAGGTGGTTGACGAGGAGGAGCCGGAAAGACTGTATGCCCATGTGGGCGACGGCCGCTTTACCCTCGCCAACAAGGAGGCCCGCATCATGGTGGCAACGGATTTGATTGTGGGGACCACCCACGACAAGGAGGGCCGCGAGATTCTGAGCCTTGACCCCAAGCCCGACTTTGAGGTATACCCCGACGAGGATTGCCTACGCATGCTCCACAGTCTGCAGCTGCAGCAGCAGACTATTGACGCAGGAGGCGAGTTTGACTTCGAATAGCGGGTGGATAAAAAAACGGGGCGCCTCACGGCGTCCCGTTTCCCATTAAACACTATTACAAAATCCTTTTAGGTAAAACAAAAAAACCTAAGCATCTGATTGATTAATAGAAAAAGCAACTTTTTATCTCTCAAATGCGTTTGCAAAAATACTAACATTTCCCCATATAGAGAGGGTTCGTTTATAGAATTAATTCTTTTTAACTCGAATGAAAGTCGCTACCCACACATTAGGATGCAAATTAAACTTTGCTGAAACCAGTTATTTGCAAAAGCGTTTTGCCGAAGCGGGTTTTAACATAGTAACATATAAGGAGAGAGCTGATTTGTATGTGATAAACACATGCACGGTAACGGCTGTGGCAGAAAAAAAATGCCGCAATGCCATCCGTCAAGCACTGTCGCAAAACCCTTCGGCCACGGTGGCGGTGATAGGGTGTTTTGCCCAGAACGATGCTGAGCAGATAGCCGCCATTCCGGGTGTGGATATTATTTTGGGTAACGACAGCAAGCACCGTCTGCCAGAAGTGGTGGAGGAGTTTTGGCGGCGACGCGACGGCCAGACGGACGGGGCGCAGGGACCTTATGTCATCACGCCGGAGCCGCGCAGCTTTGTGCCTTGTTTTTCGGGTGGGGACCGCACCCGGACATTCTTCAAGATACAGGATGGATGCGACTATTTTTGCACCTATTGTGCCATACCTATGGCGCGTGGCCGTAGCCGGTCGGCCACGATAGCCGAGACGGTGGGCGTGGCCCGCCGCATTGCGGAAAGCGGTGCGCGGGAGGTGGTGCTGACAGGGGTCAACACGGGGACTTTCGGCAAGAACCATGGCGAGACTTTTGTCGGTCTGCTGCGTGAACTGGACAAGATTGAGGGGATTGTGCGTTATCGCATATCCAGCATCGAGCCTAATCTGATAACGGAGGAGGTTGTCGACTTTGTGGCTTCGTCGCGCGCGTTCCTCCCCCATTTCCATATCCCCCTGCAGGCGGGGTCGGACAAGGTGCTGCGGATGATGCACCGGCGCTATGACACGGCACTTTACGCCAGCCGGGTGGAGTATATCAAACGGGTGATGCCGGACGCGTGCATCGCAGCCGATGTGATAACCGGTTTCAACGGTGAGGGGGAGGAAGAGTTCGAGGCTGGCAAACGGTTTATTGCGGGGCTTCCGATATCGTACTTGCATGTATTCCCCTATTCGGACCGGCCCAACACTGCCGCCTTGCGGATGGGGGAGAAGGTGCCTGTAGAGGTGCGCAAGGCGCGTGGGGCAGAGCTGCATGAACTGTCGGACAGGATGCGCCATGCTTTTGTTGAAAGCCAGATGGATACGGAACATGAGGTGCTGTGGGAACACACCTGCCATGGCGACGGGGATGCCCCTATGATGCAGGGATGGACGGAGAATTACATTCGGTTGCAGCGGCCCTATAACGCCGCTTTGGCCGGAATGGTCACCCCTTGCAGGGTGGATTCAGTGACGATTGTTGAAAATTTCGCATGCGAAGATTGAAAAAAAAAGTGTATCTTTGTCGAGGATTCAGTGGAGAGCTGATTTCCTGTAAACGGTTATTGCACAGTATTTTTATTTATATATTTAATATCATTTTATTATCATGAGCGGACTTTTTGGAGTCATTACCCGCAAACCCTGTGCCGTTGACCTCTTCTACGGCACCGATTATCATTCGCATCTTGGCACCCGCCGTGCCGGACTCAGCACCATCGACAACGGTGTGATGCACCTGAACATCCACAACATCGAAAACACACAGTTCAAGACAAAGTTCTCGACCGACATCAACGAGATGACGGGCAACAAAGGCATCGGCGTGATCAGCGACACCGATGCCCAGCCCATAGTGTGCAACTCGCATCTGGGGCGTTTCGCGGTCTGCACAGTGTCGCGAATCAACAACATACCCGAGTTGGAAAAAATCTGCCTGTCGAAGAATCAGCAGTTCACCGAGCTGAGCATGGGGCGGACCAACCCCACCGAGCTGACAGCCCTGCTCATCACGCAAGGGAAGACCTTTGCCGACGGCATCAACAACGTCTACAACCGGGTGAAAGGCAGCGTCACATTCCTCATCCTGACCAACGACGGCATCATAGCCGCCCGCGACCGCTATGGGCGCACACCGTTGGTGGTGGGACGCCGCGATGGCGACTATGCCGTAGCCTCCGAAACCAACAGCTACGTCAATCTGGGATTCCAGACCGAGTATTTTCTCAAACCAGGCGAGGCAGTCATGGTCACATCCGAAGGCATCAAGCAGCTAATCAGCCCCAACGACAAAATGCAGATATGCTCGTTTCTGTGGATATACTACGGATTCCCGGCTGTCGAATACGAGGACATCAATGCCGAGGAGGTGCGTTTCCGACTGGGAGAGGCTATGGGTATGACAGATGATGTGGAGGCCGACTATGTGTCAGGCATTCCCGATTCGGGTGTGGGCATGGCTTTGGGGTATGCCGCCGGAAAAGGGATTCCCTACAAGCGTGGCATCTTGAAATATACACCTACTTGGTCGCGGAGTTTCATGCCGGTCAACCAAGAGTCGCGCAGCTTAGTGGCCAAAATGAAGCTCATCCCCTCACACAAGGTGCTCGAAGGCCGGGAGGTGGTGTTCTGCGACGACAGCATTGTCCGCGGGACACAGCTTAAGGATCAGGTGCGGATGCTTTATGCCAACGGGGTTAAGCGCATCCATGTCCGCATCAGTTGCCCCCCGCTGCTTTATGGCTGCAATTACCTCAACTTCTCCACATCCAAGAACGATAATGAACTTATTACCCGCCGAGTCATAGCTGAACTGGAAGGCGGCGAGGTGCGCAATATCGAAGCCTACCGTGACGAGACATCGCCACAATACCGCCAGCTGGTGGAAACCATCCGCAAGACAGTCGGTGTCGACACCCTTAAGTTCAACTCACTTGAGACCGTGTGCAATGCCATCGGGTTACCCAAGTGCGACCTCTGCACACATTGCTTCGATGGCAGTTCGTATGGTGAATAATTGATAGTACAATCCTCACAATACTCTTTCCGCTATAAATGAAGAAGTTTCTATTCGTTTCCGCTTTGCTACTCCCGCTGGTGGGACTCCGTGCGCAGGACATCAAAGTAATCTCAGTCAAGAATCTTGCGCCTGTTTTTGGGGTGCCATCCCGTTTTCTTGACGATACTGCTGCCGTGGCCCGCTACCTTGACAGCCTTCCCGACAACAACCAGTTGCTTACAGACACCTGCGTTTCGCTCAACGCCCGCGTGTTGGCATTCCAGAACACGATGCTCTATGACTACAAGCATAAGGGCGACACGGTTTGGGTGGATGCCACCACCTGCCTGAATGACTACGACTTCTTCCGGCAGAGGCTCAACGACCTCTCGGCATTTGTGCTGCGCAAGGCTCATTCCTATATTGAGCAGGAACATTATCGCAAAGAGTATATCCAGCAAACGGCTTTCAACCAGCGCAAGGACACAATCGCACGGCTGCACCGCACGATTATCAATGCGTGCGAGGGATTCGGCGTGAGTGACGCTGACCGCAAGAAGGAACTAAAGGACATCTACTATGCCTACCTTTCGGTCTACAACCGCTACGACCTTTCCAAAGACAATGTCACAGAGTCTTATCTTGAGGAGTTGGATCGTTTTGTTGAGTTTCAAAACCATCTTATAACTAATTTGCTGGGCTCCAGTAGTTATCGTAACCGTATCAAGAACTTTTACAACACGCTGAAGATACGTTGCGGACACGCCCATAACGATGTGTTGCGCTCGTATCAGCGAATCTCAGCCATTCCGGCCGCGCAGGTCAAGTTCTCATCAATTGACAGTTACTACGACTATATCGACAGCCTGAAGGGGGTGATACATGTGCAGGAATGCTACCTGTCGGTTGTAGACCTGCGCGAGAAAATTGCAGCCAACTCAGAGCGGATAAGCAACCTCTACGGTGCGCGGTTCCGCCAGGTGGTGAAGACTTATCAGGAGGTGGCAGCCAGTATAAACACGATTCCTACTTTCAGCACCCAGTCCCACGCTGATGCATTCATTGGCCAGATGAAAGAGTTTGTGGAGGTTCAGGAAAGTTATATACGCGATTATAATCGGCTGGCCCTTATCCGCGAGCATGGTGACTCTATCGATGCGCGCTGTTCTATCCGTTATTCTGATGTCTCGAAGGCCTACACCCGAATGGTCAACGAACTCTACAACAAATCTGAGACCCCTAAGCCGGCTTATCGCTCTGTCGATGATGCGGCACGTTTCAGCCTCGAACTCGACTACTGCGAGACCCTTCAACGCCAGTATGACACCATCATCGAGCTGAGGAAAGAAATTGACCGGCTGAAGGATTCTGTTGCCAAAGGATGGATGGGCCACATGATGATATACAACGGGTTGCAGACTATCCGGAAGCAAATGGTTCTCACCCCCTCGTTTATCAGCACCGTTGACGGGAGCCGTTTTATAGCCGAGCTCCGAGACTTTCTTGATACCGAGGAGAAGTGTGTGCTGACTGTCCGGCGCTATTATGAGTATCGGCGGCTTGACAATGTTCTCGCAACTGTCCTCCAGCCCTATCGAAACATCCGCAAGGCCTATTCGCGCCTGGAGAAGGCTTATATCACAATCAAGGCTATCAACCACACCTCCGAGGTTTATGTCTATTGTCGTCAACTCGAGTCTTTTATATCAGTTCAGACTGAGCTGTTGGAGAAGGCCAACACAAGCGAAATAAACAGCATTGACTTCCGTTTGGATAATATCGCAGATATAGATAAAATCGAAAAAATCATTGGACTATGAATATTGCAATCATTCTTTCTGGCTGTGGCAACCGCGATGGCAGCGAGTTGCAAGAGACGCTTTCTCTTCTTCTTGCTTTCGACCGCCGGGGTTGGCAGTTCCAGTGTTTCGCCCCTGAAGGCGATTATGCCGTAGTGAGCCACCTCGATGGCAAAGAACATGGCGAGCATCGCGACATCCTTGTTGAGTCTGCCCGAATTGCCCGTGGCGACATACATCCCCTCTCCCAGTTCGACGCATCCCGTTTCGATGCGTTGGCACTACCCGGAGGCATGGGTGCTGCGCGCAACCTCTCCACTTACGCCTTCGATGGGGTGCGGATGTCGGTTCGCCCCGATGTGGAGCAGGCTATCCTCAATGTTTACAAGCAGCATAAGCCGATTCTGGCCATGTGTATTGCCCCCATGGTGCTGGCCAAGGTACTTGGCACTTATGGTGTATCACTTACGCTCGGAGGGGATAATGATGCTGCCCGTGCGGCGGCACATCTGGGAGCCCGCGTGCAGACCTGCGAAGTCACCGAGGTGTGTGCAGACCGTGAGCACCGTGTTTACACCACACCTGCCTATATGGTGGGAACCCGTATAAGCGAAATCTTTGAGGGTGCAGAACAGATGGTTGCCACGCTCCAGGCAGATTGCGACCAGTAGCTCTTGTACAGTGTGTGAACAATGAGGGGATGTCTGCCGCGAGACATCCCCTCTTTTTGATTGGCGGCACTTCCGCTAAGCGCCGCAGTTGGTTGCCGTCATCAATGGGAGGTCTTAATTTGCCTTCCAAATGAAGCTAAAACAGCTTTTTAGGATTCTCTTGATGAATTTTCGGATTCGCCTTTTGATGCGGAAAGATTTCAGTACTTGACCAGTGGTGGTGCGAAAACGTTTGATATTGATTTCGGGCCAAATTTGTTCGGCTACGGACGTGGCTCCAGCACAAACTATAGCATCTACAAGATTATAATATTCCTTGCCGACACCATTGATAATTGCCGAATTCACGGTCTCATATATGCCGTCATCCTGAGTGTTTTCTATGGGGTTCAAGCAGTCATCTCGCCAAGCGTTGCACCCGACTATTGGAATTTTATATCGGAGAAGCCACGCTTTGATCCATGCGTCATCACATTTTTCACAAAAGATACGTCTTTTTAGGGGGTGGCGTAAGGCTCTTGAGGGATAGCTGTGTGGGGAGAAACAAGACAAGCCGCTCAGAAAGGAATTTTTTAGCGATGCATCTCCAGTATAGGGTATCACAGAACAATCGCCATTGATGAAATCTAATTTTCTTGTATAGTAACAGGTTACGGCGTTTGGGTAAGATAAAGAATAAGCAATAAGCTTTTCAATATAGTCTGTTGGATAGTAGAGGTCGTCATCAATCATAATGATGTATCCATCGCTGTAGTATTTGACGGCTTCCCATCTTTTATGACAGTAAGTGTTGCCTTTCACCCATCGTATTTCATCAATCAATTTAGAGTCAAGACATTCTTGAATGCTTGGGGGAATGATATGGTTATATTCTTTGATGGATAACCAACATGTTATTTTGGTAGGCGAGACAGTTTGTTTGGCGAAATGCGTAAGCATTTCTTTTACGTAACAGTCTCGTTTCACCCAAGTGGTGAAATTCACATATATCGGGACGTCGATGCCCTGTCGCACTTTATGGATGTTGGCTTCAATTACAGAATTGTCAATTATATAATCTGTGTTTTCCATGTTAGAGAACGTTAGATTAGCAATATTTGCCTTTTACAGGCTGCGCAGCCAGGCAATTTCCTCTTTCCACCGAGTGGGGTCGGGCGTTTCGAGAATGATGGGCATGTCGTCAAAGCGTGAATCGTGCATGAAACGCGCGAAGAAATCCTTGCCGAGGAAACCGTTGCCGAGCGTCTCGTGGCGGTCGACATGCGAACCCGATGATTTCTTGCTGTCGTTGAGGTGGATGGCACGCAGATAACCCATGCCGATGATACTTTCAAACTCATCGAAGCAGAACTGGTAGCCCAGCTCGGTGCTGAGGTCGTAGCCGGCGGCCAGCGTGTGGCAAGTGTCGATGCAGACCCCTACCCGGCTCTTGTCGTCCACGCCGTCGATGATGCGGCGGATATGCTCAAAACGCCATCCGAGGTTGGTGCCCTGCCCGGCAGTGTTTTCGATAACAGCGGTCACCCCATGGGTTTGGGACAGTGCGGAATTGATTTCGCGGGCAATCTGGTCGAGGCATTCCTCTTCGCTTATTTTGTTCAGATGGCTTCCTGGGTGGAAGTTGAGCATCGTCAGCCCAAGTTGTTCCGCGCGTTGCATTTCGTCAAGGAAGGCGGCCCGGCTTTTTGCCAGCGTATCCTCGTCGGGCGAGCCGAGATTGATCAGATAGCTGTCGTGGGGCAGCACATAGCGGGGTTCGAATCCCCTCTCGGACAAGAGGGTGCGGAATGTGTGTATCTCATCTTGGGCAAGGGGTTTGCTCACCCAGCTGCGCTGATTGCGGGTGAAGAGGGCAAAGGCATTGGCTCCAATGGCCTCGGCATTGAGGATGGCGTTGCTTATGCCTCCAGAGGCGCTAACGTGTGCTCCGATATATTTCATGGTTCGAGGGTGTTCTGTTCTTCTGTAGGGTTGCCTTCGTCTTTGGGATTGGGGCCCCACTGGTTGGGACCGTACTGCGAGTCGGTGAACATCCATACCAAGAAGAGGATGCCGGCGCCGAGTGATATCAACATCAGTATGAACATCAGCCCCATCTGCGATTCGCCAAGCATCTCGGCTGTTGAGTTCAGCAGCGAGGTGCCGAGGGGCAGGAGGTACCACCAGCCCGACTTGCCAATGTCGTGAAGACGGCGCACCGATACGGCGATGCCCGGAATCAGTGTGGCCAGATAGAACAAAAGCCAAATTATCAAGAAGGGATTGGCCAGATTGTCCAGCATTAAGCCGTAGAACTCCATCTCATCAAGCTCATCGGCTGACGAGGTGGTGGCGGCCATTTTTACAATGGGAGCCAGCCACCCGATTATCAAAGCTACAGTGACAATAAGGTATATCAGCCAAAACCACCAGTATTCCTTCCTGCGGGCGCGGCCCTCAAAGTCGGCATACTGTTTGAAACATTTGATAAACCACTTCATGTGATAGCACTATTAAGCTTTCAACAGGAAGTTGAGGTCGTCCTCGAGGGCATATTCTTTGGTGTTCTCCATCTTGGTCTTGAAGACCTTCATCTTGTTGGGTTTGCCAATCAGTTTCAGATTGCCCTCCTCGAGCAGCAAGGCGGTTGCCTCGCGGATGGCGGCCACAGTGGCTTTCGGGTTGACCATGATGTATTCTTTCAGCCGGTCGTCGCGGGTCTCGCCGCCGTGTTTGGGGTCGAAGAAGTCGGTGTAGTGCGGGTTGATCTGGAACGGCACCAGTCCCATGCAGTCGAATGAGTCGGGCATCACGATGGGCATGTCGTTGGTGGTGCACAGCGTAGGACCGGCCACATTGCTGCCGGCGCTCCAGCCCATGTAGGGCATGCCGTCGAAGGCACGCTGGCGGATGGCCTGCATCAGTCCAGTGCGCTGCAGCTGGCGCACCAAGTGGAAGGTGTTGCCGCCACCCACGGCCACGCAGTCAGTGTCGTAAACAGCATTAATGGGCAATGCCTTATGGTGGACGCTTGTCAGCTTCACGCCAAATTCGGCATAGACCTTGGCCACCTTGGCCTCGTATGCGTCATAGCTTTTGGTCAGGCCGCCCTCGGCCAGGCTCACACCGGCATAGGGCACGAAGAGCACCCGTTTTACATTGTGCCGTTTGCAGAAGTCGGCAATCATGTCTTTGCACCAGCCGAGATAGGCCTCGCCACGCATGGTGCTGTTGCTGATAAGAAGAAGATTACGTTTATCCATGGTGTGTTTGATTAATTGTCGAACAAGGAATTCTGTTGAGGTGTGTTATATTTTTTTCTTACTTCATTGATGAATGGCTGGACTTTGTCGGGGTGATTGTGAAGGAACCATTCTATGTGGTTGGCGATGTACTGTCTACGTGTTGAGATGTCGTTTAAGTCATTGGGGACTCGGTACATGCGTTCATCAATACTGTCAAATCCCAAGAATGGAGATGCCAGTCTGTCATTAATCATGTTTATATACTCAGGATTGATTTCCATCCCGATACAGTATCGCTCCGTTTGCTGGCATACTCGTGGTGTAGTGCCGCTTCCGCAAAATGGATCAACCACGGTATCGTTGGGGTCCGTTGATGCCAGTATCATTCTTTCCACAATGGCCTCGGGCTTTTGGGTGGGGTGTTGCTGTCGGTTTTGTTGGCAATAGTGTATGTGTGAAATTTCCCATACGTCGCCAGGATTGGCTCCCCGCATATTGTTTGCCGAACGGTAGTATTTTTGCGGAACACGGATGTTGTCAATGTTAAATTTGTATTTGTCGGTTTTTGCGAACAGCAATATATCGTCATGACGAGGTGAGAATCCTCGCGTTTTTCCGATGCCCTGGGTGTAATGCCAACAGATCCAATTGACGAACTTCATTCCAAACAGCTGTTCCAGCAATTCATAGATGTAGGAGATGAAACGGAAACCAGCAAAGACATAGAGGCTTCCTGTATTTTTTAGAATGCGATGGCATTCCGACAACCATTGTTTTGAGAACTGTATATATTCTTCGTGGGTAAAAGTGTCTTTTCCCTCGCCGTATTCTTTTCCCAAGTTATATGGAGGGTCGGCAATCACCAAGTCGACAGAGCCAGAAGCTATGTCTTTCAATAGTTGCAAACTGTCGCCTTGTCTGATGTCTATTTTACCCATTCGTTCCTTTTTGCTAATTCTAACCAATCCTCAACCGTGTGCTTGTTCGATGAAATATACATTCTGTCAATCATCTGGCAAAAATCCCATGTGTTGCGATGGGTAGTTGATACGTAGTGGATGTCTTTTATCTGTATTTGCCCTGTGCCTAATGCGGGGTTGTAGCTGATGTCATCTTCTGATATATATTTGAGGTCATATACACTGTGTCGAACTATTTCCATTACACTGTGGAATAGTCCCGTTTCATCATCGCGTTCCCCATACACTTTATGTTTAAGGGAAAGAATAATAAATATGTAGTCTGGGTCCTCAACGTAGGCGTTCCGAATCCTCTCGAATGAGGTGATGTTAGGCGATTTGCCAGAGTTGACGAAATCTTCTGCCGTTGCTTTGACATCCACATTGGCCAATACCATCTCCCCCATAGAAGATCTATGCTTGAATTGTAGTATTACGTCTGCCATGTCAAGGCGTCTGCACGACTCTACGTTTACCAAGTCCCAGCCGTTATTGGGTGAGTCTGCTATTTGTTCAAACATCTCCCCAGCCCATGCCTCTACAAATGGCCCTGCAATCTTGTTTACATTCTCCATAGGGATTCCCCTTCGGAGATTGGTGTTGATGATGATTCTGTTTTGTCCATTATCAATGGCCTCAGACAAGATGGCATCAATCCGCGCGACTACATATCCCGATGCAACAGGATAGTCAGCAGACTCTGTTGGAATCTTGAAAATTTGGGATGAGTAAAGGTCTCGCATATTTTTGAGAAATGAGATTGAAAAAGACCTATCAGTTTTTGTTTTTCATTTCCCTTTATGCGTCGATGGTGGCATAGGTGGCGTTGCGCTCGATAAACTCGCGGCGTGGGGGCACGTCGTCGCCCATGAGCATGGAGAAGACGCGGTCCGCGCTGGCGGCGTTCTCGATGGTCACTTGTCGCAGTTGGCGGTTCTCGGGGTCCATGGTGGTTTCCCACAGCTGCTCGGGGTTCATCTCACCCAGACCTTTGTAGCGTTGCACATGCACGCCTTTGTCGCCCACGGCTATCATGGCTTGCTCGCGCTCCTCTTCGGTCCAGCAATAGTAGCTTTTGTTGCCTTTCTTCACCAGATACAGCGGCGGCGTGGCCAGATAGACATATCCGTTCTCAATCAGCTCTGGCATATAGCGGAAGAAGAAGGTCAGCATCAGTGTGTCGATATGAGCGCCGTCCACATCGGCATCGGTCATGATGATCACTTTGTGGTAACGCAGTTTCGAGAGGTTCAGGGCCTGGCTGTCCTCAGGAGTGCCAACGGTGACGCCCAGGGCGGTATAGATGTTGCGGATTTCCTCGCTCTCGAAAGCACGGTGGCGCATGGCTTTCTCCACGTTCAGAATCTTACCCCTCAGAGGGAGGATGGCCTGGTAGCGGCGGTCGCGGCCTTGTTTGGCGCTTCCGCCAGCAGAGTCGCCCTCAACAAAGTATATTTCGCACATGGCTGGGTCGCCATCCTGGCAGTCGGCCAGTTTGCCGGGCAGTCCGGCACTGCTGAACACGTTGCCGCGCTGCACCATCTCGCGGGCTTTGCGTGCGGCTTGTCGGGCACGGGCAGCCAGAATCACTTTCTCCACGATGGTCTTGGCCTCGTTGGGGTGCTCTTCGAGGTAGTTCTCCAGCATCTCGCTCACGGCGCTGTCCACGGCTCCACGCACCTCGTTGTTGCCGAGCTTGGTCTTCGTCTGGCCTTCGAACTGGGGTTCGGCCACCTTCACACTGATGATGGCTGTCAGGCCCTCGCGGAAGTCGTCGCCGCTGATTTCCACCTTGGCTTTGGCCAGCATACCGCTTTTGTCGGCATAGGCTTTCAGCGTGCGGGTCAGTCCACTGCGGAATCCGGCCAGATGTGTGCCGCCCTCGTGGGTGTTGATATTGTTCACATAGCTGTGGATGTTCTCATTGTAGGTGTTGTTATACTGCATGGCAATCTCGATGGGGATGCCGTTGCGCTCGCCCTCGATATAGATGGCCTCTGGCATTAGCTTCTCGCGGTTCTCGTCCAGATAGGCTATAAAGTCCCGCAACCCGTTCTCGCTGTAGAAGTGGTCGCTCTTCGCGGGGCCTTCGGCGTCCTCCTTGCCCTCCTCTGGACGGAAGTCTTCAATCGTGATGTCGATGCCCTTGTTCAGGTAAGCCAGCTCGCGCATGCGGTCCAGTAGCGTGTTGTAGTCATAAGTCGTTGTGGTGAAAATTGTCGGGTCGGGATGGAACGTGATGCGGGTGCCCGTCTTGTCGGTATCGCCCACTGATTTTACAGCATAGAGGGGTTTGCCTTTACTATATTCCTGCTGCCATACCTTGCCGCCGCGATACACGTTGACAATCATGTGCTCGCTCAGTGCGTTCACGCAGCTCACACCTACGCCGTGCAGGCCGCCGCTAACCTTGTAGCTGCCCTTGTCGAACTTGCCGCCGGCGTGCAGCACCGTCATCACCACCTCCAGGGCCGAGCGATGTTCCTTCTCGTGCATGTCCACGGGGATGCCGCGCCCGTTGTCTTCGACGGTGATGCTGTTATCCTTGTTGATACTCACATAAATCCTGGTGCAGAAACCCGCCAGAGCCTCGTCGATTGAGTTGTCCACCACCTCGTAAACCAGGTGGTGCAGTCCGCGGAAGTTCACATCGCCAATATACATTGCCGGACGCACCCGCACGGCCTCAAGGCCCTCCAATACAGTAATGTTGCTTGCACTATATTCGTTAGTGCTACGTGTTGTTTCGCTCATATTTAGATACTACGTTTTTGTCGCAAATAATTTGCAAAGATACAAATTTTTCCCGACACGGCGGCAATAAAAATTGAAAATTAGAATGTCTTAACGTGTGAAAAGTGGTTGGTGGTTACACCAACCACTAACCGCCTTTCATAAATGCCCGGTCATGTGTTAATTATTGCATCGGAGTTTCCAATGACTGAGTCGCCCATCCATAAATTTACAAAATTGCCAATCGTCGACACGTCAGTGTCTTGCGGGAAAATGTATTGCTGGCGCGACTTGATATTCCCTCCACCAGTTACTTCTGCGTATCTGACCATCGGTGTCAGTCGTTCCTCCCATCAGGGGACTGGATTCGGGAATAAACAAAGTGTTGAGCCCTTCATAGTCCTCTTTTTGCCCAGTGGCATTGAAGTGGTGAGTCCTTCAATACTGCGAGGATACACTTTGGGGGTACTGCATAGAAAAATTTTATGTCACTTACAATGACAGGTCTTTAGGAGAGTCTGTCGGGAGACGTAGGGTATGAAAAGATGATGTTTTAACTTTTATGTCGAATAATATTTGTATATTTGCAAGGAGAAATGACAAAGCGAGTATTGGCTATATTGCTGGTCCTTATAAACTTGGGTGTGCTGCATGCCCAAGAGTTTCGTTGTGCGGTGTCGGTGAACAATCAGAAATTATTGTCGTCAACGCAGGGCTATGAGTCGACGGACAAGCGGGTGTTTGAAAGCATGAAGCAGGCCATAGAAGACTTTGTGAATGGTCGCCGATGGACGACCTTGGAACTGCAGCCAGAGGAACGTATAGACTGTTCGCTGAGTCTGATTTTGAGCGAGCGGTCGTCGGCCACGGATTTCAAGGGGCAGATTTCTGTCCAAATGCGGCGGCCGGTGTATAATTCGACGTACACGACGGGTTTGTTCAACTATATAGAATCGGCCGATTTTATTTTCTCATACAACGAAAACCAGCCTCTTGATTTTGACCCTAACACGTTCTATGGCAACCTGTCGTCGGCGTTGTCGTATTATGTGTATATTATGCTGGGTATTTATTTTGACAGTTATGGTCCCAGCGGGGGAGAGCCTTTCTATGAGATGGCCCGCACAATCTGTCAGACAGCGGACGCGCAGCAACAGTATAAAGGCTGGAGTGGGCGCGAAAGCCAAAAGGCCCGCTATTGGTTCATGGAGAACCACACCAACTCGGCCTATTCGGCACTGCATCAGGTGTACTATCTGTACCACCGCATGGGGTTGGACATGATGACGAAGGACCAGCCGCAGGCACGCAAGAATATTATCGGGGCACTGCAGATGCTGCAACAGGTACACCGCGCCAGGAGTGGTTTGCTGAGTGTGCAGCAGTTTGTGGATGTGAAGATGTCGGAGATTGTCAGCATCTTCACCCCGGCTCCCGCCGACGAGCAGAAACAGGTATATGACATAGTGAAAGAGGTGAGTCCCATCAACGCCGCCAAGCTGAAGGGTTTCGCCACAAAATGAATGTAAACAACAATTTAAAATAATAATATCATGACACAAATACCTATACAGAAAGAGACTATCGACAGGATAGCCCAACAGAACAAGATTGCCAATCCCGGCAAGGCATCAATCCGCGAAATGCGCAAGATGATTCAGGATGTGGAGAAAGAGACGGGAGTGCGCTTTGTGAAGATGGAGATGGGCATTCCCGGTTTGCCCGCCCCGCAGGTGGGTGTTCAGGCACAGATTGAGGCTCTGAAGAGTGGTGTGGCTTCAATCTACCCAGAGATTTATGGCACGGCTGACTTCAAGAACGAGGCCGCCCGCTTTGTGAAGAATTTCCTTGATATTGACGTCACCCCCGACTGCTGCGTGCCTACGGTGGGCTCAATGCAGGCCGGTTTCGCAAGTTTCCTGACGCTGACGCGCTACGATGCCAAGAAGACGAAGGTGTTGTTTATTGACCCCGGTTTCCCGGTGCAGAAGCAACAGTGCCGCGTACTCGGCATCCCGATGAAGACATTCGATGTGTATGAATACCGTGGCGACAAACTGCGCGACAAGCTGGAGGAGGAACTGAAGGACGGCGATGTTGCCTGCCTCATTTACAGCAGCCCCAACAACCCCGCCTGGTTCTGCTTCACTGACTATGAGTTGCAGATTATCGGCGAGATGGCCAACAAGCATGGTGTGGTGGTACTGGAGGATGATGCTTATTTCCTGATGGATTTCCGCAAGGACTATAGTGTGCCTGGCCAGCCTCCCTACCAGCCCACGGTGGCCAAGTATACGGACAATTATGTGCTGATGATTTCGGGTTCGAAGTCGTTCAGCTATGCGGGCGAGCGTATTGCGATGATGATTTGCAGCCCGAAATTGTTCAATATGGAATGCCCTGACCTGGGCCGCTATTACAGCCAGACACAGCTGGGACGCGCCCTGATTTTCGGCACGCTCTACTGCCTCAGTTCCGGCACGGCGCATTCTGTGCAGTATGCCATGGCCGCTATGCTTAAGGGGGCCAACGATGGCACGTTCAACTTTGTGAAGGACATCAGGGAATATGGCGAGAAGGCCAAGATTATGAAGAAGATGTTCACGGACAATGGCTTCTATATCGTCTACGACAAGGATATGGGCGAGGACGTGGGAGACGGTTTCTACTTCACGTTCTGCTATCCTGGCATGGGTGGCATCGAGTTGCTGAACGAGTTAATCCGCTATGGCATCAGCGCCATCTCGCTCGACATTACAGGCAGCCATAAGCAGGGCATCCGCGCCTGCGTGGCATTGGTGTTGCGCGACCAGTTCCCCGACCTGAAAGAGCGTCTGGAGAAATTCCATGCTGATCATCCTGTAAAGTAAGTATTTCATTAGTCGATAGACGGGCATCCTGTTCGGGATGCCCGTTTTTTTTGTAGAGGTATATAGGAAGGTTTGGATGCAGGTATTGTAGATAACAGACAACGCCTTGACGTATTAAAATAGGTCAAGGCGTTGGTGCCCCAAATGGGTATCAGTAGGTGCGCACGCCTGTTTGGAGGTCGGTGGCAAAGTGGCCTTTCTGGATGTCGCGGTAGTCTTCGGTGTTCTTGTTCCAGTCGGTGAAGCCGCCGGTATGGCTGCGGATGGTGGCGGTGTAGGAACTGGATGTTGAACAGGAACTCGGTAAAGCTACGGAAGGAGGAGGATAGGCTTGGCTTCTATTACTTCTTGATTAATTTGATGGCCTGTCCGGCGGTTTTGATGAGGTAGACTCCTTGGGGTAGGGAGGATAGCTCGAGGGTGCAGGATGCGTGGCAAGCGGATTGGTGGAGGAGGCGTCGGCCAGTCATGTCGAAAAGGTCTACGTCAGTGCCGTCAAGACCGGTGAGGGTGACGGCGGTGGTAGCGGGGTTGGGATAGACAGCCAGACTGCCCGTCGCAGTCTGTGGGACGGAGAGGGGATAGTTGGTCTCGTAGCAGCCGAGGTCGATGAAGCTTTGGCGGCAGCGGATGGAGCCATCCATATCGCCGTCGCGGATGCTTTCCTGCGTACGTTTGCCAGCGTTGATGCAACGGGAGCCACGAGCAAGATGCCAGTCGGCCTCGTCGAGGGCTGTTAATCCGCGGAGACTGGTAGGATTGACGAAACCGGGTCCTTGGGGATGGCCGTTCATGCTGTCAAGGACGAGAGAGGTGCTGTCGAGAAGTGAGGTGTCGATGTCGGGGCCGAAGGCACAATGGCGCAGGGTGGTGTCGGTGAGGTCGGCATTGAGACGGAGTGAGGTGTCGTTGTTCCAGATGATAGAATTGAGGATGCTGGATCTGAGTCCTACGGCTACGCCAAGACCGGCATTGCTGACGATGTCGCTATTGACGATGCGTCCGTACTGGAGAGAGGCGGCGGTGCCGCGGTTGTTGTTGATGAGACTTTGCCGCATGGAGCTTCCTTCAATCCAGCAGACAACGGGGGCTTGGTTGTTTTCGATGACGAAACTGCGGGCAAGTCCGTCGTAGAGGTAGAGAACGTGGCCACCGCTGTCGCTGGTGCAGTTACGGATGGTTATGTAGCGGGCCGATGTGGCGTTGCGCAATTCAACGGTGTTGCCATTGGCCGAGTAGCCGTTTTGGAGTACGAGGCCGTTAAGGTTGATTTGCTTTAAGCTGGAGCCTCCGCCAATGGATTGCAGCACGCCGTGGCGCCCCATACCGTCGATGATGGTGGGGTGGGCGCGGTGGTCGCGCTGGTCAAAGGAGGTCTCGGTGCCGGCGAAACCACCGTAGATGTTGGTCTTGGCGTTGATGGTGTATGCAAAGGGGGCGGTGGTGTCGCCGTAGTAAGTGCCTTCGCGCATCCAGATGTCGCGGTCGACCATAGCTGAAAGGGTGATGGCTGCGTCAAGGTTGCTGTTGGTCTGCAGCCATGAGGTGCCGTCGCCGTCGCCGTCGGGGGATACGTGGAAACGTGCCAGTGTGCCTTCCCAGCCGGAGGGGTGAATGTTGATGACCATTTCTTGGCTGGAGGTGAATCCTCGCATGGTGTTGAGTGTATAGAAACCGTCGCCGTATCCGCCCCAGCCCCAGTTGAAGTGGAATCGGTTGCCGCTGCTGTAGCCGTCGAGGACGAAGGCGTGGCCGCCCTGTTCGCTGTCGACACCGGCATATTCGATGGGGCGGCGGTTGTTAATTTCGTTGCGTATCATTTTGCGCCACTCGGTGTCGTCAGTGATGGAGGAACGGCTGTAGTAGATGGCATCGGTATAGCCGAAATATTTCAGCCCGTCAGGTACAAGGTGGGTGTATGAACCACTGCCATCGGGGTGGCCGGAGTGCTGGTATTGCATGTTCACCACAACGCCGCAGTGGTAGCAGAGACGTGACACCATGTCGCGTTGGGAAGCAGTACTGCCATATCCTATATGGTTGGGCATGAGGGTATAGTCGTAGTTGGTGGTATCGAAGTCTACAGCCTGGATTCCGTAGACGGAATGCTGGTACGATTTCTTGCCGAAACCGCGATGGGGGTAGCCGTGGAATCTTATAATCTGGGCCATGGCCGTGGCCACGCAGCCCACCACCACATGCTGCCCTCCCATTGTGGGGCAGTAGTTGTTGTAGCCCCATCCCTGCTCCCAAGTGCTTTCGAGCAGGAATTCGTCGGCTTTGGGCGAGGAGGAGGCCGTGGCAGCCGTTTTCAGTTTGTCCCATTCAGCCAGTGATTCGGGGTCGTCCGGGGCTTGGGCAAGGATGCCGGCTGTTATGTCGTGGGCGTAGTTTTCCAGCCACACTCTCATGTTGGAGGGGCAACGCTCTGTGTCAAACCGTCCGCTGGTGGAGTAGCCGAGGATGGGGGTGCAGCGATCGTCGGCACTGACGATGACGAAGCCAAAGTCGCCGGTGTTGAAGATGTAGAAGCAGGGGAAGTCGGTTTTGGCCGAAGGGATGTTGACTGAATAGAGCGAAACTGTGTCGGTTTCTTTTATCAGCCCTTCGGATAGGAGGAAATTTGTGGCGCATTGCTTGGCGACATTGATGTCAACGGGGGCTCCCCATGCAGGGATGGAGCATAAAAAAATAACTGCCAGTGTGGCTACTGCCTGCCTGACGTTATTGTGGAAAACGTTCATTTTTTCTCTGGTTTATTGTTTGTTGTATATGTTTTTTCGGACTGCAAAATTACGCTTTTTTTCTGACATACAAGAAAAAACTGTCATAGTCTTGTCCGCTTGTCAATAATAGTGGTGCGGCAAGGTTTGTTGTTCACGGAAAAAGTTGTATTTTTGCATCTGCTTTTGTCGGCCGGTCAAAGTGGCGGCAGTGCAAAAAACAAGTTGATTGGATCTATTATGGCAGAATTTAAAACCAATGTGATGCGTATTCTTGACAAGGAAGGCATCGACTATACGGCTCATGAATATCCCCATGGCAAAGATGCTGTGGATGGACTCACGGTGGCCAACCTGCTGGGTGAGGACCCGGCGTGTGTTTTCAAAACTCTCGTCACTCGGGGCGACAGCGGGGCCTTCTTTGTGTTTGTGGTTCCGGTGGAGAGTGAACTGGATTTGAAAAAATGTGCCAAGAGTGTAGGTGAGAAACATGTGGAGATGATTCACGTCAAGGATATTAACAAGGTGACTGGTTACGTGCGCGGAGGGTGCTCGCCTGTAGGGATGAAGAAATTGTATGTGACTACTTTCCACCTTTCGGCGCGTGAAGTGGAGCGCATCATTGTAAGTGCGGGCAAGATTGGCTATCAGATAGAGTTAGCCCCCTCCGATTTGCTTGTGCTGACCCATGGGCAGTATGCCGATATTGTGCGAGAGGTGTAAAGTGTGTAGGCATTAGCCATACCGCCGTCGCTGCGCCCAAAGAAAAGCAAAGCCTGTAACGAGGATTGTCCCCGCAACAGGCTTTCTTTGTCCGGTCAGTTCTGTTTTATCGGAGCAGGGTGACAGTTCCCTTGCGCTGGTGTTTGAATTTCTGGCTGTCGGTATATTGAATGACGTATACGTAGGTCGATTGGGGCAACTCGCGTCCTTTGAAGGTGCCGTCCCACCCCTCTTCCATATTGTGGGATATGTATACTTGCTGCCCGCTTCGGCTGAAGATGATGATGCGATAGTCGGTGAAATATTCTTTGGGCTGGTTGCTTTTCACCTTGAATGTGCTGATAGAGGGGTCGCCCGAACCAGGAGCAAAGATATTGGGGATCCAAAGGATGGTGTCATCGTAGGGACTGGACGAGGTCGATTTGGCGGCGGTCTGTGTGGAGTTCTGTATTGTGTTGTCCCATTCAGGCTCGGCGGATTCCGGCTCTCCGCTATTGCCGGCCACAGTTATTGCGGTAGTCTCTGCTCCGGCTGTTTCTGCATTGTGTGCGGCGGGGATGCTCATGGGCCGTGAGGCGGGTGTGGCTGCAATGCGGGCAACAGGTGCGGCGGCGGGGGTCTCTATTGCCGGTTTTGGCTCGGGGACTAAATTGGTCTCTGCGGACTGATCAGCAAGCGGTGCGGTGGCATCCTGTTTCTGCACAGCCGAAACCGTGGTGGGTTCGGTGGCAGGTTCGGGTGCGATAGCAGGTGTGATTGCTTCGGGCGTATATTGCGGATTAATTTGGGCCACAACGGGAGCCTCGGCAGTGTCAGTGGGTGTGAGGGTCACGACGGCTGTCGCTATGGCGGCAACAAGAAACAGCCCTGCTGCGGCGTAGGTGATGCGTCGACGCAGGGTGTGCCTTTTCAAAGTGCGCTCTATGCGGTCCCAGACTTCAGGGTCGGGAGGGGTTGTGTAGTTATTCAGATTAATTTTCATATCGTGTTGATTCTGTTTCTAAGTTTCTTTTTCAATGATGACCTTGCCCGCAACAGTATCTGGCGGATGTTGTTCTCCGAAAGGTGCAGCATCTCGGCCACCTCCTTGGTGCTTCTCTCCTCCACTCCACACAGGTTGAATATCAACTGGTAGTGGCTTGGAAGGCTTTGGATGGCATTCACAATCTGTTCCATTGAGAGGCCGTTGTGGTCGTTTGCCATCTCATCGCTGTCATCCTCTTCGGTGCTGAGGTATTCCTCCATAGAGTTGAGGTCAGTGTAGCGCAGTTGTTTGTCGCGGGTGAGGTAGTCAATGCAGAGGTGGGACATGATGCGCTGCATCCATACCTCCAGCACCTGTGGGTTGCTGAGCGTGCCGATGCTTTCAAAGATCTTGATGAATCCGTCATGGAGCAGGTCTTGGGCTTCGTCGCGCGAGTGGGTGTAGCGCATGCACAGTCCGAGCAGTTTGGGTGCGTACTCGTCGTAGAGACTCCGCTGCGCCTTAGGGTCTTTCCTCTTGCAGCCTTCCACCAATTGTTCCATGTCGGTCTTCATACGCCTATACGACTGGAAAAATTCTGTTTGTTACATTTTTTTAACTTTATTTAGGAATAAAGCGCGGCCTTGATGCTTTTGGGATTTATTCATTCAGTAGCCGTTGCACCGCGAGACACTTATGCCTTGGCTGGTCAGCACATACAATTCCCCAATGCCTGCCATTCAGTTCACTATCTCGTCCAGTTCCAGCCAGCGCATTTCTTTTTCGTCCAGCTCGGCCATGATAGAGCCGATGCGCTGCGAGGCTTTGGTCAGCTGGTCGACATCTGTTTCCTGCCCATTGCTGAGAAGGCTTTCCAGTTCAGATTTCTCCTTGTTGAGAGCTTCAATTTCCTGGGTCAGCGACTCATATTCCTTCTGTTGTTTGTATGTGGGGCGGGGTTTGTCGCTGCGTTGGCGTTCATATTTGGGTTTCTCGTCGCGCTTTTTGAGCGATTCGTCGCGTCGTTGCAGGGCTTGTGCGTTGCGGTATTGGGTATAGTTTCCGGCATAGTCGCGGATGCGGCCTTCCCCTTCGAATACCATCAGGTGGTCCACGATGTTGTCCATAAAGCTGCGGTCGTGGCTGACGATAAGCAGGCATCCCCTATAGTCGCGCAGAAACTGCTCGAGAATTTCGAGGGTATAGATGTCGAGGTCGTTGGTGGGTTCGTCGAGGATGAGGAAGTTGGGGTTAGCCATGAGCACCTTCAGCAGATAGAGCCTGCGGCGCTCGCCACCGCTGAGGTTGCCGAAGTAGTTGTATTGCGTCATGTCGTCAAATCCGAAATAGGTGAGGAACTGGTGGGCCGACATCTCCTTGCCGCCTTCCAGCTCTATTTGTTCGGCTACGTCCTTCACAATTTCAATCACCCTGCGGTCGGCGGGAGCTGTCATTCCGGCCTGGGTGTAGAAGCCGAAGCGGATGGTCTGCCCCACGACGATGCGGCCGCTGTCGGGGCGCAACTGCTCAGTGATGAGGTTGAGGAAAGTCGATTTCCCAATTCCGTTGGGCCCCACTATGCCTATCTTTTCGCCCTTCTTGAAAGTGTAGCTATAATCGTCGACCAGTTTGGTCCCGTTGTAACTCTTGGTGACGTTGTACATCTCCAAAATCTTCCCCCCGATGCGCTCAGTCTTGACGGTGAGCTGTGGCCGGCTTTCGTCAAAACGGGTGTGGGCTTTGGCCTCCAGCTCGTAAAAAGCGTCGATACGGGCCTGGGCCTTGGTGCCGCGCGCCTGTGGCATACGGCGCATCCATTCCAGTTCCGTGCGGTATAGGCTCTTGGCCTTCTCTACCTCCACGCGCTCGTTGTGTTGCCGCTCGGCCTTCTTTTCGAGGTAGTAGTCATAGTGTCCCCTGTAATGGTACAGGCGGCTGTTGTCAATCTCCAGAATGTCCTGGCACACATGGTCGAGGAAATATCGGTCGTGCGTCACCATGAGGATGGCCAGCCGTTGGCGCGACAGGAAATCCTCAAGCCACTCAATCATCTGGATGTCCAAATGGTTGGTCGGCTCGTCGAGCAGGAGCAAGTTCGTGTGGTCAATCAATATGCGGCTCAGGGCTGCTTTTTTCTGTTCGCCTCCGCTCAGGGTATCCATAGTCTGGTCCAGTTTGTCGGTCAGGTGCAGACGGCTCAGAATCTCCTCAATTCGTTGCTCGAAAGTCCATTCGTCCTCGTGTTCAGGCCGCTCGACCGATGCCACGAAGTTCCGCAACGTTTGGTGGGGCAGCAGTTCGGGCTGCTGGGGCAGGTAGGCCATGCGCACCTCGTTGCTGAAAGTGACTTTTCCGCTGTCCTGTAGCGTCTTGCCTGTCAGTATATTGAGCAATGTCGATTTGCCGTATCCGTTGCGGGCGATGAGGGCAGTTTTCTGCCCTGCGTTGATGCCGAATGAGATATTGTCGAACAGCAACTTGTCGCCATACGATTTTGTCAGGTTCTCAACGGTGAGTAGTGCGTCAGCCATATCAAATCTTGTTTTGTCGTGTCTATAGTTTGGTAGAATCTGTGGTCGCCGGAATCCCTTTTGCTGTGCCGAACACGCCTTGCTCCATTGCGCCCTTCTCGGCCACCACCTTGGCCGGCGAACCGGCCAGAGTCACATTGCTGCCAAACGAGTGGTTCACCACTGCGTTGGCCCCCACCGCCACATTGTCGCCCAGCACCACCGGGCCATAGATTTTGGCTCCGGGACCTATATATACATTGTCGCCCAGGCGCGGGGTGCCGTTGTAATCGCCTATGCTGGTGGAAGGGTGCAGCCGGCAGCCCGCACCCACCCGTGCGTCGGGATGTACCACAATGGTGCCGTAATGCACGATGCACAGTCCCGGCCCGAACACATTTTTCGGTATGGTAAACCCCAGTCTGGTGGCCAGCCGGTGGTTCACCACCTCCAGCACCAACAGGCGCAGCTTTTTCAGCAGATTGCCGCCGCAGGTGTTGTGCAGATACTCTATCCGCCGCAGCCTCAACTGAAACCGCAGGCAGTCCCTCCACCAATAGTCGTAAAGCCCCACCCGTGTCAGCCCGTGGGCTTTGAGGTCTTGCTCCACATAATGGCGGTAACTCTGCCTGTCCGTAATCATCGTGGCGGGGTTTTAGTAGTTGTACTTCTCCTTCCAGTGGGCGCGCAACTGGCGGCGGGTATCCTCCTCGCGCGGGTTCTGGCCGGGCTCGTAGAACTTGGTGCCGCGCAAGGCGTCGGGCAGGAACTCCTGCTCCACAAAGTTGCCCGCATAGTCGTGCGCATACTTGTAGCCCTCACTGTAGCCCAGCTGCTTCATCAGTTTGGTGGGCGCGTTGCGTATGTGCAGCGGCACAGGCAGGTCGCCCGTCTGGCGAACCACCTGTTGCGCATTGGCCAATGCCATGTAGGTACTGTTGCTCTTCACCGACGAGGCCAGATACACCGCACATTGCGACAGCGTGATGCGGCATTCGGGGTAGCCAATCTTCGTCACCGCCTCGAAACATGCGTTGGCCAACAGCAATGCGTTGGGATTGCTGTTGCCGATGTCCTCGGAGGCAAAGATGAGCATCCTGCGGGCAATGAACACTGGGTCCTCGCCGCCCTCAATCATGCGGGCCAGCCAATAGACAGCCGCGTTGGGGTCGCTTCCGCGCATCGACTTGATAAAGGCGCTGATGATGTCATAGTGCATCTCGCCCTGCTTGTCGTATAGGGCCAGATTCTGCTGCACCACACTCGTGGTGCGCTCGTTGTCAATCACCACTGTCCCGTCGGGACTGTTGTTGACCACCAGCTCGATGGCGTTGAGCAGCTTGCGGGCGTCGCCGCCCGATATGCGGTACAGGGCCTCCGTCTCTTTCACCTCTACCTGCCGCCCCTGCGAGGCATAGTAGCGTACCGCGCTGTCCGTCAGCTGGCGCATCTCGGCCTCGCCGAACTCCTTCAGCACATACACCTGGCAGCGCGACAGCAAAGCCGAAATCACCTCAAACGAGGGATTCTCGGTTGTGGCTCCTATCAGGGTGACGATGCCCTTCTCCACCGCCCCCAGCAGCGAGTCCTGCTGGCTTTTCGAAAAACGGTGTATCTCGTCGATAAACAGGATGGCGTTCTCCTCGCCTTTGGCCTTGTCGATCACCTCGCGCACCTCCTTCACGCCGCTGCTTATGGCGCTCAGCGTGTAGAAAGGGCGGTGCAGCATGTTGCTGATGACCATGGCCAGGGTGGTCTTCCCGATGCCCGGAGGGCCCCAGAAAATCATCGACGGGATGCGCCCGCTCTCCACCAGTGTGCGCAGCACTGCTCCGCGTCCCACAAGGTGCTGCTGCCCTATATAGCTGTCCAGGTCGGAGGGCCTCAATATTTCGGCTAACGGTTTCACGGCGCGGAGGGGTTAGAGAATCACCATGGCATCGCCATAAGTGGAGAATTTATACTTCTCGCGGATGGCGATCTCATAGGCCTGGCGCACAAAATCCACGCCGCCGAAAGTGCTCGCCATGATGAACTGCGACGATTTGGGATGGTGGAAGTTGGTCACCATCATGTCGGCAATAGTGAAGTTGTAAGGCGGGAAGATGAACTTGTTGGTCCAGCCGTCGTAGGCACTCACCTTTCCGGCAATGGTCACGGCACTCTCGATGGCCCGCATGGTTGTGGTGCCCACCACGCATATCTTCTTGCCGTTGGCTTTGGCCTGCATGATGGCGTCGCATGTTTCCTGCGACAAGTGCATCTCCTCGGCGTCCATGCGATGTTTGGAGAGGTCCTCAACCTCAATGTCTTTGAAGTTGCCGATGCCGCAGTGCAGTGTCAGCTCCTGCCAGTTGATATCGTTGATTTCAAATCGTTTCAGCATCTCGCGGCTGAAGTGCAGCCCGGCTATGGGGGCAGCCACGGCACCCTCCACCTTGGCATAGATGGTCTGGTAGCGCTCGGCATCGAAATTCTCGATGTTGCGCAGGCGTTGCAGTTCCTCCGGCAGCGGGGTGTGGCCCAGCCCGCGTATGTGCTTGTTGAACTCCTCGTCGGTGCCGTCGAAGAGGAATCGCACCGTCCGCCCGCGCGACGTGGTGTTGTCAATCACCTCGGCCACCAGCGACTCGTTGGGGCCGAAGTAGAGCTTGTTGCCTATACGTATCTTCCGCGCAGGGTCCACAATCACATCCCACAGGCGCATTTCCTTGTTCAGCTCGCGCTGCAGGAACACGGTGATTTTGGCGCCGGTCTTCTCCTTCTCGCCATAGAGCAGGGCGGGGAATACCTTCGTGTTGTTGGCCACCACCACGTCGCCTTCGTGCAGGTAGTCCAGCAGGTCTTTGAACAGCCGGTGCTCAAAGGTCTGGGTGTCGCGGTGCAGCACCATCAGGCGCGCCTCGTCGCGTTGCTTGGTGGGTTTCTCGGCTATCAGCTCCTTGGGGAGGACAAAATTAAAATAGGAAAGTTTCATATACTCAATCATCATAAAAAACGTGCAAAGATACGAAAAAAACAACCCGTTGTCAAGTTTTTTAACTCTTTTAACTCTTTGATGTGCCGCAATTATCTGTATTATACTATATTGGTTGTTTTTGTTTTTTTAACTTCTGCTTCGTTTTTCGCCCTTCCACAAAAGGCCAGCGGTGTGCGTTTGCGCCGTTCTTCCTCCGCTCGGTTGCCACCATTTCTGTTGCCTATGTACGGCAATTGGTCTTCCAGCCGGCGTTGATCAGGAGGCGGAGTACGCGCCATCCGCCGTTTAGGGAATGGAGGAAGGACGGAGTGCCGGAGGCGGGCCGATGAGGAAACTTTTGTTGTGTGGCGGGGCAATAATTGTGGAGGAACGGCGTTTAAAATGTGGTTGAACAATAGGAATGTTGTATTGACAAGACTAAATTTTTACATTATGAAGAAAATATTACTTTCGGCAATTTGCCTGGTGGCGGCTTGGTGTGCCGCCGCGCAGGAGGCGGACACCAAGCCTGTCCGGGAGAACTCTGCGAAACCCAACAAGGTGAAGATTACACCCTACGGATTTGTGAGGAATTATTTTAATTTCGACTCGCGAAACACGTATACGGTGGTTGGCGACCAGTACAATATGGTGCCCTACGATGAGAAGTGGAACGGGTCGGCGGCGGAGTGCGCCGCGTTTGGCGTGGAGCGGACTGACTTGAACGCGGTGCCGCACACCAGTTTCCAGGCTTTGACCACGCGGTTTGGCCTGAGTCTTGAAGGGCCGTCGGTGTTTGGCGCCGCCACCAGCGGAAAGGTGGAGGCTGACTTTGGCGGTTTCGGCACCACGAACACGGTGCTGCGTCTGCGCCTGGCATTTGTGAAGCTGGGTTGGGACAACGGCATGGGACTGAGGCAGGAGCTGCTGGTGGGCCAGTATTGGCATCCGCTGAGCGGCGACATTATGCCGGAGGTGCTGGGTATGGCGGCGGGAGCTCCCTTCCGCGCCCACAGCCGCACGCCCCAGTTGAGTTATACGCTGACCACAGGCCATTGGGGTATGACTGCCGCCGCGCTGTATCAGTTGCAGTATATGTATAGCGGCCCGTCGTTCAGCAACGGGGTGTGGAGCAGTGTGTCGAGTATCGATTTCGCCAACCGGAGCTTGGTGCCGGAGTTGTTTGTGGGGGTGCAGTATCGCGACGAGCGTGTGTATGCGCAGTTGGGGTCGACCTGCCAGACGTTGAAGCCCCGCACGGTAGGCTATAAGCAGGTGGAGGTGGACGGTGTGCCGAGGACGGTGGCCTATCCCGTTAAGGAGCGGTTGACCAGTTTCACCCCTACGGTCTATTTCCAGTATACGGAAGGGCTGTATGCCTTGAAGTTCCGTGCGATGATGGCCAGCAACACTTCGCATGTGAACCAACTGAACGGCTACGGAGTGAGCAACATTCTGCCCGACGGCAGTTGGGAGTATGCGCCGCTGCGGGCCGCCATCGGCTATCTGAACATGGCCGTGGGGCAGAAGTATCGCGCCAATCTCTTTTTGGGATATATGAAGAACCTCGGCGCTGAGAAGGATTTGTTTGATTTCGGCACCGAGCAGGCTGTGCGTTATATGATATTTATGAAAGGCGGCGAGAATTTCACGGGGTTGAACAGTGTGTGGCGTGTGGCGCCGTCGCTGAGCTACAACTTGAAGCATTTCAATATCGGAGTGGAGTATGAGTGGACGGCCTGCACCTATGGCGACCAGACGGCCAACGGCAGCATTGCGCTGAACGACCGGCTGCACATGGTGGACAACCACCGCGTGTGCGCAATGGTGAAATACAATTTCTAAGATTTGAGGAACGATTCCACATTGTCGAGGCTGAGCGCGTCGGCGATGTGGTATTCGCCCACCTGCTCGCGCCGGAGGGCGGAGAGGAATGCGCCGCTGTCGAGCGCAAGGCCGAGGTCGCGCGCTATGGAGCGGATGTAGGTGCCTTTGCCGCAACGGATGCGGAAGTCTATCTGTGGCAGGTGGGGCGGCACGGCGCCCAAGGGGTTGTCGTAGAGCCGGCGGGCATCGGCCCCGGCGGGCTGCTGCAGCGGCAGGGGTTCGGCGTCGGGGTTGCCGGGTCGGAAGGCGGTGATTTCGAAATCGTAGATTTGCACCGGCTTGGGTGTGGGCAGGGGTGCGGGCTGGTCGGTGTCGGACTGGCGGGCATATTGGTAGGCCCGCTGCCCGTTGATTTTGACGGCGCTGAAGATGGGCGGCACCTGCTGGACGGTGCCCAGAAATTGGGGCAGGACGGACTGGAGCAGGGTGGGGGTGATGTGGGCGAAGGGACTGTAGCTTTCGACAGGCCGCTCAAGGTCGTAGCAGGGCGTGGTGGCTCCGAGGACCATGGTGCCGGTGTAGACTTTGGTGCCCGACTGCAGTTCGTCGATGCGCTTGGTGGCTTTCCCTACGCACACCAGCAAGAGGCCGGTGGCAAGGGGGTCGAGGGTGCCGGCGTGGCCGATTTTGAATTTCTTCAAGCCATAAACCCGTCTGATGGTTGCCTTGATTTTGTTGACGGCTTGGAAGGAGGTCCATTGGCGGGGCTTGTCAACGGGAATGACTATGCCCTGGAGCAGTTCGTCCTGTGTCATCAGAGCAGGGGGAGGACGATGGTCAGCAGGCCGACGATGGCGCAGTAGAGCGCGAACCAGATGAGTTTGCCTTTCTTGACGATGTTGATCATCCATTTGCAGGCCAGGCATCCGCTGACGAAGGCTGCCAGAAAGCCGATGATGAGTGAGGAGGTGGGGAGGCCGGCCATGGCGGTGCTGACTCCCACTTCGGCCATGTCTTTGGCGTCGAGCAGGGCTTCGCCCAGGATGGGGGGGATGACCATGAGGAAGGAGAACTGGGCCAGTTTCTCTTTCTTGTTGCCCAGCAGCAGTCCGGTGGCGATGGTGCTGCCCGAGCGGGAGAGGCCGGGCAGGACGGCGACGGCTTGGGCAATGCCGATGACGAAGGCGTGCCAGGGGGATATGCTTTCGCGCTGGCGGGGTTTGGCCCAGAATGAGAAGGCCAGGAGCGAGGCGGTGACGAGCAGGCAGATGCCCACCACGAGGAGTCCGCTGCCGAAGATGGCCTCGACGGAGTCTTTGAAGAAGAGGCCGACGATGGCCACGGGAATCATGGATATGAGTATGTTGACGGTGTATTTGGTGCCGTCGTTCCATTTCCACTTGAAGAGGTCTTGGAAAATCCAGACGATTTCGCGCCAGAGGATGACGATGGTGCTGAGGACGGTGGCCACATGGACGGCCACGGTGAAGGCGAGGTTCTCCGCCCCGTTGAGGCCGAAGAGGTGTGCGCCGATGGTGAGGTGGCCGCTGCTGCTGACGGGCAAATATTCAGTAAGGCCTTGCACGAGGCCTAAGACTAAGGCTTCAAACCATTCCATAGTGTGCGGGTGTTGTGATTAGTTGTTTTTGGGTTTGTACATGATGGCCACAATTTCGGTGACGAGTCCCAGGATGATGAGGATGGGAGAGACGAAGAGTCGGCGGCCATTGAACATTTCGGGGTTGAAGACGTTGGGGTCGTCGCTGCCGCCGCCTGAGAGGAGGATGTAGCCCAGGGCCAGCAGGACGATGCCGGCAATCATGATGATATAGTTGGTTTTGCCGAATACGAAGGCGAATCCGGTGTTGGTGTCTTCGGTGTTCTTGATGTCTTTTGCCATAATGATTGAGTTGCTTGTATTGAATAATATTGTGTTATTGTCAGCAGTTGTTGCGGAGGTAGCGCGCCACGGCGAAGAGGGTGGAGAGGTGTGAGAGGACCACGCCGAGGATGATGATGAGGACGGCGATGCCCGCATACCAAGGCATGTGGATGTCGGCCAGGAGGTTGAGGCCGTCGAGCGATTGGTTGAAAACGCCTGTGGCGACGGCCAGGACGATGATGGCGATGATGGAGCCGAGGAGGCCGTACCAGATGCTGCGCGCAAGGAAGGGCCGGGCAATGAAGCCGCTTTTGGCTCCCACGAGCTGCATGGTGCGGATGGTGTCGCGCTGGGCGTAGAGGGCGATGCGGATGGTGCTGCTTATCATGAGGATGCTGATGAGCATGAGCAGGGCCATGAAGATGATGAGGAACCAGGTGGCCTTGAAGAAGAAGTCGTTGAGTTCGTTGACGATGTTCTCTTGATAGGCTACGCCGATGACGTTTTCGAGGTTGCTGACGTCGGCCGAGAAGCGCGCTATGCTCTCGGCACGGGCGTCCTGGCGGGTTTCGGGAAGGTATTCGGCGTAGAGGTTGACCATCATGGAGGGGTAGAGCGGGTTGTAGCCGATGAAGCCGACAAAGTCGTCATCGAGGTCTTCGGAGAAGATTTCGGCCGCTTGGTCGCGCGAGATGTAGTCGACATGCTTCACGTAGCTGATGGCCTCGATTTGCTCTTTCAGCCGGGCGGCGTCTTGGTCGGTGATGTCGGCGGTGAGGTCTACTTTGAAGGTGATGCGCTCCTGCATGTCGCGGGTGGCGCGGTAGATGTGGTATTCCACCATCAGACATAGCCCCAGAAGAAACATGACTAATGTGATGCTGAGGATGGTGGAGGTGTGTGTTTCCCACAGGTTTACCTTGCTTTTGCTCATACCTTAGTTTGTTATAGTGGTCGGTTTGTTTTGCTGTTGTGTCCCGCGAGGTGCCGTGGACCTCTGGTGGGCAGTGGGGGCATCAGTTGGCCAGCATGACGGGCATGACGAGCATGAGGATGTCCTCGGCGGTGTCTTGCCCTTCGTTGACGGGGAAGATGATGCCGGCACGGCTGGGGTGGGACATTTCCATGAGGATTTGTTCGCTGTCGACGTTGGATACCATCTCGGTGAGGAATTTGGCGTTGAAGCCGATTTCCATGGGGTCGCCTTCGTATTGGCAGGGGAGTTTTTCGCTGGCGTCGTTGGAGAATTCGAGGTCTTCGGCACTGACGATGAGTTCGTGTTCCTGGATGGAGAGCCGGACTTGGTGGGAGGCTTGGTTGGCGAAGAGGCCTACACGGCGCAGGGTGTTAAGGAAGGAGTTGCGGTCGATGATGAGGCGGTTGGGGTTTTCCTTGGGGATGGCTGCGTCGTAGTTGGGGTAGCGGCCCTCGACAAGGCGGCAGATGATGAAGAAGTTCTCGAAGGTGAAGAACGCGTTGGTGTTGTTGTATTCGACTTTCACGTCCAGCTCTTCTTTGTGGGAGGCAAGGATGTTGCGCATCATGGTGATGGGCTTGCGGGGAAGGATGAAGGATACGGGGTTGTCGCTCTTGATGTCGTTGCGACGGTAGCGCACCAGTTTGTGGGCGTCGGTGGCCACGAAGGTGATGTTCTCGGTGTTGATTTCGCACAGGATGCCGCTCATCTGCTGGCGCAGCTCGTCGTTGGAGGCGGCGAAGGCCGTCTTGCTGATGGCGTTGACGATAAGACTGCCAGGCAGCGAGATGCTGGAGGTGTCGTGCGGTTCGGGCATAGTGGGGAAGGTCTCGGGGTTTTTGCCAGCCAGACGGTAGCGGCCTTCGCCCGAGGTGATGCTTATGTTGAAGTTTGTGTCGTCGACGGCGAAGGTCAGGGGTACGTCGTCGAGGCTCTTGAGGATGTCTATGAGGAGTTTGGAGGGGACAGCAATGTCGGTCAAGCCCTCGATGGCCCCGGTTTCGACCTCAACTTTCGACACTAAGGTGGTTTCCAGGTCGGTGGCGCGTATGGTGAGGACACCTTCGTCGAGGTGGAAATGGAAACAATTGATGATGGGCACGGTGTTGTTGTTAGTGAGTACACCGCTGAGCGACTGAATCTGCTTGGAGAAGATCAGGCTGTTGATGATGAATTTCATAACTTTAAAGACAATTATAATATACTTGGGCGCAGGGCCAATTCAAAATGCAAAGATAATACATATTTTCCATATAACAGGAAAACGGAGGATTTTTTTTTCAACAGCCCGGTGGGGATTGGGGTCCAGGGTGAGGGGACGCGCGTTTGCGTGAGGGAGGGTGAGGGTCAGTCGATCGAGAGGCACACCCCTTCGGGGAGGCCGGTGTCGATGTGGAAGTTGCAGTAGGCTGCGGAGTATTGGTCGTCGAGGTACATGCGGCCGGAGACCGCTTCGCCGTCTTCGAAACGGGAGCGTGTGTGGTAGAGAACTATGCAGTTGTGGTAGACTTTTTTTGTGTTGTAAGTGAAGTCGCCTCCGATGGAGTCGGGGGTGTCGAGGGTGATGATGTAGCCCATGTCGAACTCGGATATGCTGGTCACGATGCCTGAGCATTGCACATAGCCGACTACGGTGCCTTTGAAGGCGAATTCGTCGACACGCTTTTTGCAGCCGCAGAAAAGGAGCGGGATGAACAGGAGGAGAAGGTATTTTTTCATGGGTATGTGTGTTTGATTGTCAGACACTGACGCCGTATTCGCGCAGTGCGTTGTTGAGGGATGTTTTCTTGTCGGTGGAGGGGGTGCGGCGGCCTATGATGAGGGCGCAGTTGACTTGGTAGTCGCCGGCGGGGAAGTGCTTGGTGTAGCTGCCGGGAATGACGATGCTGCGCGCCGGCACCCGCCCTTTGAGGGTGACGGGCTGGGGGCCGGTGACGTCGATGATGTGGGTGCTGGCGGTGATGACGGTGTTGGCCCCAAGGACGGCCTCCTCTTCCACTATCACCCCTTCGACCACGATGCAGCGGCTGCCGATGAAGCAGTGGTCCTCGATGATGACAGGCGCGGCCTGGACGGGTTCGAGTACGCCGCCGATGCCTACACCGCCGCTGAGGTGCACATTTTTGCCAATCTGGGCACAGCTGCCGACCGTGGCCCAGGTGTCGACCATGGTGCCGCTGTCGACGTATGCACCAATATTCACGTATGAGGGCATGAGTACCACTCCGGGGGCCAGATAGGCTCCGTGGCGGGCCACGGCATGTGGCACAACCCGCACCTGCTGAGCGGCGTAGCTATGTTTCAGGGGTATCTTGTCGTGGTATTCGAAGGGAGGGCACTCTACGGTTTCCATCTGATTGATGGGGAAATAGAGGATGACGGCTTTTTTCAGCCATTCGTTGACATGCCATCCGTCGGGCTCTTTCTGGGCAATGCGCAACTGCCCGCAGTCAAGAAGGCTGACAACATCGCGGATGGTGTCCTGTACTGATTTGTCTTTGAGGAGTTCGCGGTTCTCCCAAGTCTGCTCGATAATCTGTTTTTGTTGTTCGTTCATGGATGCAAAATTACAAAAAAATATTGGTTTTGCGTCTTTTTTTTGCCATTGAATAATAAAAACGGCTCAGTTGCGTTTAAAAAGCGTAATGAGAAAAATAGCACAATCCATATTCACCCTATTCGTGGTGCTGCTTGTGGCCAGCCCCGCCGCCATGGCGCAGGACAAGGAGGCAATGATGCAGTACCAGACGGAGTTGACGCAGCTGTTTGAGCAGGCCTTCACGGCCCCCACTGACAATGAACGCTACCATGCCAACGAGTCGGCTGTGCAGCTGCTTGCTGAAGCCCTTGGCGCGGAGAACTCGTTCCGTTGGCAGTGGGATTTTGGCAAAGGGGTGTCGGTGCTGACGGCTTCAGACAAGAAGTTCCGCATATTCACTTGGCCCATTGTCAACGATGCCGGCGAGTATGAGTGTTTCGGATTTGTGCAAGCCCTGAATGAGCGTACCAAGGAGTACGATGTGTCCCAGCTCAACGACCGTTCCATCGATATCGTCAACCGGCAGGAGGAGGTGTTAAGTCCCGACCGCTGGTATGGGGCAGTATATCAGGAGTTGATAGTCACCAGCCACGAGGGCCGCACTTTCTACACCCTGTTGGGGTGGAGCGGAGTGGACCGGCTGACGCAGCGCAAGGTGATTGAGCCAATCTTCTTCAAGTCGGGCGGCAGCACTCCTCAGTTCGGGCAGAATATCTTCAGGCGTGAACCCAACGTGCGCCGAATAGTGCTTGAATATAAATATGATGCCATGGTAAACCTCAGCTATGAGGAACAATACCTCCACATCACTGAAAGAGTCCGTCCCCGCCGATCGGGAGGTTTTTCGTTTTCGTCTTTCTTCTCATCCCTTTTTTCGAATTCGTCCCGGTCTCGGCGGCGGGGACGCGGCAGAGGACGTGCCAGCCGTCCGGTTTCGACAGCGGCGCGCACCTCGGCTGCAGTGCAGCGTAACAACACAAACCGGCCCACGTATAAGACCACCGACAAAAAAGAGCGCATGATTATTTTCGACCAGGTGACACCACAGGTGCCGGGCATGGAGGGATTATATCAATACTATGTCCCTTCGGGTGTGGAGATGGCCTATATCTTTTCCGACGGCAAGTGGGAACTGCACGACACCGCCCAAGGCCGCGACTCCAACAAAAAACTCAACAAAGAATTCGAGCCTATCGAGAAACAGGCTCCCGCCTATCAGGTCGAATAGCTCCTCTCGGCAGCAATCATACAAAACAGTCACTGACATGCAAAACACTCCCGCCAACCATGCTCCCCTTTTCCCTTCCACAGGTGTGATTCTGGACAGTATCAACACGATGGAGGATCTCCGTCGGCTTACGGTAGCCGACCTGGAGCAGTTGAGCGTTGAAATACGGCACTATATTATTGACACCCTCTCGCGCCATCCCGGTCATCTGGCTTCCAGCCTCGGCACTGTCGAGCTGACCCTCGCCCTCCACTACGTCTTCAACACTCCCGACGACAAGCTCATCTGGGACGTGGGTCACCAGGCCTATACCCATAAAATCATCACGGGTCGTCGCGACCAGTTCCCCACCATCCGCACTTATGGCGGTCTCAGTGGCTTCCCCCGCATGGACGAGTCGCCTTTCGACGCTTTCGGCACAGGCCACAGCTCAACCTCCATCAGTGCCGCTCTCGGCATGGCCACCGCCTCCACTCTTCAGGGTAATACGCGGAGGCAGCATATCGCCGTCATCGGCGACGGCGCCATGACGGGGGGCGAAGCCTTCGAGGCGCTCAACAACGCAGGGGTATCCAAAGCCAACATGCTGGTAGTGCTGAACGACAACGGCATCAGCATCGACAAGGCTGTGGGCGGACTGAGCCGTTACTTGACGCATATCACCGCCTCGCCGCAATACAATAAATTAAAGGAAAAAATATGGCGGCGACTGGGCGGCGACAGCACCGACCAAAACATCCGCCGGGGCAAGTCGCTGAATTTCTTCCAGCGGGCCACCTTCATGGCCAAAACCGCCGCCCTGGGAGCACCCAATCTGTTCGAGTCGTTGGGGTTCCGCTACTTCGGCCCTATCGACGGCCATAATGTCGCTGAGCTGGTGGAGGTGCTTTCGCAACTCAAAGCCATCAAAGGCCCCAAGCTGCTCCACGTGGTCACCAAGAAAGGCAAAGGTCTGCGCACCGCCGAGAAACACCCTGTCACCTACCACGCTCCAGGCCGCTTCAATGCCGAGACCGGGATGCAGATTAAAAGCAACCCCGAGGGGCAGCCGCTGAAATACCAGGATGTCTTCGGCTATACGATTGTCGAGTTGGCAAAACACAATCCCGCCATCGTCGGCATCACGCCGGCCATGCCCACAGGCTGCTCGCTGAATATCATGATGGATCAGATGCCTTCGCGTGCATTCGATGTCGGCATTGCCGAGCAGCACGCCGTTACCTTCGCCGCCGGGCTGGCCGCACAGGGGATGCTGCCTTTCTGCAACATATACTCTTCCTTCATGCAGCGGGCCTACGACCAGATTATCCACGACGTGGCACTGCAGCGTCTGCCCGTAGTGCTCTGCCTCGACCGCGCCGGACTCGTCGGCGACGACGGCCCTACCCATCACGGGGCCTTCGACCTCGCCTACCTCCGCCCCATACCCAACCTCACCATCTGCGCCCCAATGGACGAGCATGAACTCCGCAACATGATGTACACCGCCCAGCTCCCTGGCCAGGGGGCAGTGGCCATCCGTTACCCCCGCGGCCTCAGCGTCCACGCCGACTGGCGCACCCCATTCGAGCCACTGGCTGTGGGCAAAGGGCGTTGTATGAAAGAAGGCACCGAGGTGGCGATCATAGCCATCGGCCATATCGGCAACGATGCTCTGTCCGCTGCCCAGCGTCTCGAAACCGAAGGCATATCCGCCGCCATGTACGACATGCGTTACCTCAAACCCCTCGACACCGACCTGCTCGACACCGTGATAGTCCAAGGTTTCCGCCGTATCGTCACCGTCGAGGACGGGGTTCGGAGTGGCGGGCTGGGCAGTGCGGTGCTTGAATACTTTGCCTCCGTCCGGGCCGTCAATCCCGCCGCCGCCCTTCCGCCCGTCCAGATACTTGGTCTGCCCGACCAGTTTGTCACCCACGGTTCTGTGGCGCAGCTCCACAAGGATTGCCTTATCGACATCGACTCCATCGTCGCCGCTGCCCGGAGGTAGTCCCCCCTCCACCGTACATTCCGCACTCTCCTCACCCCCTTTCCCCGCGAGCTTTCGGCCGGTCGTGGATTCTCGTGCCGAAGAGTTTGAATGTTAATTTTACTGTCCGAGAGAAGAAATGTTTCTCCAATCAAAAAAATATTTGTATCTTTGCATTTTCTGCATCGAATGTTTTGGTGCTGAGAACGTGTGCAGTAAGCACTTTTTATTGAATATAAAAAATTAAAAAATACAGAGAAATGACCCCTTCACACATTGAACACATCGGCATTGCCGTGACCAATCTTGACGAGGCTATCCGCTATTGGGAAGACGTCATGGGTCTTAAATGTTATGCTATTGAAGAAGTAACCGACCAGAAAGTAAAGACTGCTTTCTTCAAAATCGGCGAAGTAAAGATTGAACTTCTTGAACCCACATGCCCCGAAAGCACCATCGCCGCTTTCATCGAGAAGAACGGCGGTAAAGGCGGCATGCATCATATCGCCTTCTGCGTCGACAACACCGACCAGGCACTGAACGATGCCAAGGAGAAAGGCATCCGTCTCATCGACCAGCAAAGCCGCGGCGGTGCTGAAGGCCTTCACATCGGCTTCCTGCACCCCAAGAGCACACTCGGCGTCCTCACCGAATTCTGCTGCAAATAAATCATCACGAGTTTTTCGGGCGTGGCGGACGATCGCTAAGGTCGCGAGCAGCGTCCATGTTCAATAACCAACAAAACAATTCAAATAATGGCATTTGAAGAAAAGATAAAAGAACTTCTCGACAAGAGAAGCGAGGCCAAAATGGGAGGTGGCCAAAAACGTATCGACAAACAGCACGAGCAGGGCAAGCTCACCGCCCGCGAGCGCATTGCCCTCCTCCTCGACGAAGGCTCATTCGAGGAATTCGACATGTTTGTCGCCCACCGCTGCGTCAACTTCGACATGCAGAAACAGTCCTTCCTTGGCGACGGTGTCGTCACCGGCTACGGAACCATCGAAGGCCGTCCCGTCTACGTGTTTGCCCAGGACTTCACCGTCTTCGCCGGCAGCCTGAGCGAGACCATGTCGCTCAAAATCTGCAAGATTATGGACCAGGCCATGAAAACTGGCGCCCCCGTCATCGGTCTCAACGACTCTGGCGGAGCACGTATCCAGGAAGGTAGCAACTCCCTGGCCGGCTATGCCGAAATCTTCGAGCGCAACATTCTGGCCAGCGGCGTCATCCCCCAAATCAGCGCCATCTTTGGCCCCTGCGCCGGCGGCGCCGTCTACAGCCCCGCCCTCACCGACTTCATCCTCATGACCAAAGAGAACAGCTACATGTTCCTCACCGGTCCCAAGGTGGTCAAAACCGTCACTGGCGAGGATGTCACCGTTGACAAACTCGGCGGTGCCATGGTGCACGCCACCAAGAGTGGTGTGGCCCATTTCGTCGGCGAGACAGAGGAGGACACCATCAAGCTCATCCGCGACCTGATGGGCTACCTCCCCTCCAACAACTTCGAAGAACCTCCTTACGTTCCCACCGAGGATCCCATCGACCGTCTTGAAGACAGCCTCAACAGCATCATCCCCGAAAACCCCAACGAACCCTACGACATGAAGGGGGTCATCAAGGCCATTGTCGACGACGGCAAATTCCTCGAAGTGCATGAGAAATTCGCCCCCAACCTGCTCGTTGGCTTTGCCCGTTTCGGCGGTGTGGCCGTCGGCATTGTGGCCAACCAGCCCAAAGCCATGGCCGGTGTGCTCGACAGCAACGCCTCGCGCAAGGGCGGCCGTTTCGTCCGCTTCTGCGACGCCTTCAACATCCCCATCGTCACCCTTGTCGACGTCCCCGGCTTCCTGCCCGGCACCGGCCAGGAATACAACGGAGTCATCGTCCACGGTGCCAAGATGCTCTTCGCCTACGGTGAGGCCACCGTGCCCAAAGTCACCGTCACCCTCCGCAAGAGCTATGGCGGCGCTCATATCGTCATGAGCTGCAAGCAGCTCCGTGGCGATTTCAACTACGCCTGGCCCACGGCCCAAATCGCCGTCATGGGTGCCAGCGGCGCCACCGAGGTCCTTTATGGCCGTCAAATCAAAGACATCCAAGACCCCGAAGAGCGTGCCAAATTCATCGCCCAGAAGGAGATTGAATACAACGACCAGTTCGCCAACCCCTACTGCGCCGCCCGCTTCGGCTACATCGACGACATCATCGAGCCCCGCAACACCCGCTTCCGCGTCACCCGCGCCCTGCAGGTGCTGGCCTCCAAGAAAGAGTCCCTGCCGCTCAAGAAGCACAACAACATCCCGTTGTAATCCATTAGATTGATTCTTTAATCAATAATATTAATTATTAACCAGGGGTTCTTCACCCCATAAAACAACAAAACAACAAAATGAAGAAAGTTTTCTTAACTGCTTTTGTGGCTGCCGCTTTTGCTTTCGGCCTCTCCTCCTGCAACAACAATCAGCCCGCTGAGGAGCCCGTCGACAGCGCCGCCCAGACCGAGATGACCGAGCACCAGTGCTGCCAGCATCACGACTGCACCTGCGCCGACACCACCTGTGCCGCCAGCAACTGCGCCAACTGCACCGACACCAACTGCTGCAAGCCTTGTGACCACAAGTGCTGCGCCAAGGACGGCCAGGACAGCTGCTGCGCTCAGAAAAAAGAGTGCTGCAAAGACAAGCAAGGTTGCGAAGGCAAGAAAGAGTGCTGCAAAAAAGCCAACTAAGCTTTAAGATTGAGTAATGCCATGGGACGGGCCAGTCCCTCCCATGGCATCACCTCAATTTCCCGAAAACGACATTTTGATTGTTTTTTCTTTGTTTGAAATGAATAAGATTTTTAAACCCATAGTCACACTCCTGGTCGGTTTCTGCCTTACCGTTGGCTGTGCCTTTGCCCAGCCCGGTCGCGGGCTATCCCCCGCCCCCGGCACCCTTCCTGAGCCCGTGCCGGCCGATGCCATGGCCCCCGCCGCCCCGGTGCCCGGTCCCATGGACTTCGCCTCCAACCAGGTTTGCTACATCCCCGAAAAACAAGCCTTCGTACTTATCGACAGCATCGACTGTGCCGTCGACCTCCTTGTGCGTCAGGCTGACGGTCTCCAGCGCGTAGGCCGTTTCACCACCGACCGCTACACCGGTCGCCACGACCTCGTCAACATCCTGCGTCCCCGCTCCGTATCCGTCTGCGGCGACAAGATTCTCGTCCTGGCCAGCTCCAAGAAAGACTCCTCCTACCTCGCCGTCGTCAGCATGGAACCCGTCAAATGTCTCGACGAGCAAGGCTTCGACAGCCTCAAGGCCGTCGCCTGTGTCGGCTTCAATTGCAACTCCTTCGCCTTCCGCGTCGACCCCTGCGCCAGCCAGATCATCGTCGTGGGCAACAACCCCGTGGGCTACGACCTCAACTTCGTCAACTTCAGCAACGGCATGGAGAACATCTCCGCGGCCTCCGCGTTCCACTACCACGTGCCCAAACAGGCCGAGCGCATCAAAGCCTCCGACCCCTTCGGCGCCGGACTCGCCATCGTGGCCGTCTCGGTAGTCTTCTTCGCCCTCATCTGCATCATGTTCCTCATGGGTGGATACGGCAAACTCATCCAGCGTTTCCAGAACCGTAAGGCGCAGCCCGCCGCCGCCGGCGCTCCCGCCAAGGCCGCTGGCAGCCCCGTCGAAGGCGAAGTCTACGCCGCCATCGCCGCCGCCATCTACGCCTACAGCCAGGATCTCCACGATGTCGAAGACACCATCATCACCATCCAGAAAACCGAGCGTGCTTGGACTCCTTGGAATGCCAAGTTCTACAACATGAACCGCTATTTCTCAGTCCGCAAGTGACGGCCCGCCAACAGCAAACAATAGTATAACCTGCGGAGACCCTCCGCCCAGCCCGGGGTTCCGGGCATAGAACAACAACAAATGAAGAATTACAAACTTAAAATAAACGGCAACAACTACTCCGTCGACATCAACGAAGTGGAAGGCCAGGAAATCAAACTTGAAGTGAACGGCACCCCCTACACCGTCACCATCGACAAAGAACTGCAGGCCCACCAGCACCGCACCACCGTCATCAGCGACCGTCCCGCACCCCGCGTCTCGGCAGCCGCTGGCGATGTGCAGCGTGCCTCGGCACCCAGACCCGGCAGCGCAGCCGGTGGCACCAAAGTCACCACGCCCCTGCCCGGCACCATCCTCGACGTCTTTGTCAACGTCGGCGACCAAGTCAAGAGCGGCCAGACCGTCGTCCTGCTCGAAGCCATGAAGATGGAGAACAATATCGAGGCCGACACCGACGGCACCGTCACCTCCATCAACGTCCGCAAAGGCGACAGCGTTCTCGAAGGCGACACCCTCATCGTCATCAGTTAATACAACAATTCCAGTCATCACCCCGGCGGGCCAGCCCCGGCCCGCTGGGCCAAACACCCAATAAGCAATGTTTAATCTATTAGCATCAAGCGGTTTCATGGAATTCCTGTCGACCCAGATGGTACAGTTCCTCATGTACACAGGGTTCGCCAACGTCACATGGGGCCATATCATCATGATTCTTATCGGACTGGTCTTCATCTTCCTCGGAATCCGGTTCGAGTTCGAGCCACTGCTTCTGGTCCCCATCGGATTCGGCATGCTCGTCGGCAACATTCCCTTCTACCCCGGACTGAAGATAGGTATCTACGAGTCAGGCTCAGTCCTCAACATCCTGTACCACGGAGTGCAAAACGGCTGGTACCCGCCCTTGATATTCCTTGGCATAGGTGCCATGACCGACTTCTCAGCCCTGCTCTCCAATCCTAAACTCTTCCTCATCGGTGCTGCGGCCCAGACCGGCATCTTTGCCGCCTACGCCGGCGCCCTGGCCCTCGGCTTCGCCCCCAACGAGGCTGGTGCCATCGGCATCATCGGCGGTGCCGACGGCCCCACAGCCATCTTCCTCTCCTCACAGCTGGCTCCCGACCTCATGGGTGCCATTGCCGTGTCCGCCTACTCCTACATGGCCCTGGTCCCCGTCATCCAGCCGCCCATCATGCGGCTCATGACCACCCCCAAGGAACGCACCATCCGCATGAAACCTCCGCGCCAGGTGTCCAAACTCGAGAAGATCTCCTTCCCCATCGTCGGTTTCCTCTTCTGCGCCTTCATCGTGCCGAGCGGTCTGCCCCTGCTGGGTATGCTCTTCTTCGGCAACCTGCTCAAAGAGTGCGGAGTCACCAAACGCCTTAGCGAAGTGGCCAGCAACGCCGTGGTCAACGTCTGCACCCTCCTCATCGGCATCACCGTGGGTGCATCCACCCAGGCCACCTCGTTCCTTACCGGCCGTTCCATCCTCATCTTCTGCCTGGGAGCCTTCTCCTTCATCGTGGCCACCTTCTTTGGTGTTCTCTTTGTCAAACTCTTCAACCTCTTCCTGAAGGATGGCAACAAAATCAACCCCCTCATCGGCAACTCCGGTGTCAGTGCCGTGCCCGATGCCGCCCGCGTGTCCAACAATGTAGGCCTTGAATACGACAAGACCAACTACCTCCTCCAGCACGCCATGGGTCCCAACGTGGCCGGCGTTGTCGGTTCCGCTGTGGCCGCCGGTATCCTCCTGGCATTCCTCCACTAACGTCGAATCCCGTTTTCTATTCCAATAGCGGAGATGTCCCATTTGGGGCATCCCCGCGTTTTTTTGTCCCCTGCCGTGCGGCGCGGCCTTCCCCCATTCCCGCCTCCGGGCCTTCGCCCGTCGCCCAAATGCCATGCCAACGCCCTCATACATACTGCCTCCGCTCCTCTGCCGACCCACGGCTCGCCGCCACTCTCCGATTGTTCGGGTGGAGGCCGATGGAATGTGGCGCAAGTGTCGCCAATATGCCGGTGGGCGAGTGGAGTTAGAGCGAAGAGCTGAAAAAAAATCCATTTCTGAAAAAAGTTGTATCTTTGCAGCACATAATCACTATCGCAATTATGATATAAACATCACAGCGTCATAGCTTTTGATTCTTGAATTTGCTGCGCGGGATGCCAAAGGCATCCGCCGGGGGGCTTCTGTTTGCCCTTGACGGCGGAGAGGTATTTGACATAACAGGCATCCGGCAAGCAGTTTTTTTGTTGTTTCATTCATCAAAATAATTGAAAGTATGAAAGCGAAAAGAAAAAGAATCAGAAGTAAAGGTGTGATGGCGGCGTGGAGCAACGGCGAGATGACGCATCTCATCCCCTCGCTCCAGAGGGAGCTGGTGGCGGCCTGCAGCGAGGGCCGTGCCCGCCGGGGCCGCGCGGTGGACGGGCAGTGCGGCGGCGGTGCAGCTGCCTTGCGCGAAGAGAGCCGTCGGGACGAGGAGTACAGCGACCGCCTGTGGCAGACCGGCCACTATGTGGAGAGTTTGCTCAAAATGATGGATGCCGCCCTGTGGCTCATCGACTGGGACTTCGTCTATCTGGACCACAGCCAAATCAGCTATCACCACCCCAACTTGGTGCGGTTCCGCTACCTGATGGGCTGTTGCCGTGCGCGATGTCGCGAGCGGCCCGAGCTGCTGCCGCTGTTGGAGGGGAGCTTCGTCTACCGCGAGTATGAGGAGATGAAGCAGGAGTATGCCGGGTTCGGCGGGCGCCGGTGGTGAGCCCGCCGCCGGACAGCGGAACGAGTGGAGGTCAGTCGTCCCGCTCGTGGCAGGTGGCGCGTATCTGGTCGGCCACCTGCTCCATCAGGGCCTGGCTCACCAGTGTCCCTTTGGGGCAGAGCGTGATGCCCATGAGGGCCGCCACATTGTGCAGCCGGTGGTCGTAGTCTTGCTTGAGGGTGAAGATGTATGAGTGGCACGACGGGCCGAGCAGCGACTCTTTCAGGGCCGAGGCTTTGTAGACAATCTCGTTGAAGAGGTGGTCGGTGGCCACGCCCGTTTTGCACTCCACCACGAAGAGGGTGTTGGCTTTGATAAAGACCACGTCGAGTTCGTTGTTGTGCTGCATGCCGGGGCGTGCTATGCGCACCCCGATGGCCATCTGCTGTGGGGCTACGAGGCGCAGCAGGGTGTAGAACACATATTCCTCGAACCATCCGCCGGTGAGGTAGTCCACCTCGTCGGGCTGAAGCATATCCTTGTGGCGCGGTACGAAGCCGAAGGCGTCGAGCAGGGCGGGCAGTCCGGGCACGGCCAGGCGGGGGTTGGGACGGGGGTTGGAGCCGCCGCCGGGGTGGTGGCGCAGACCCAGCGTGATGTCGCGCAGGGGCATGGCGCGGCGGGTGCCGCGATAGTTGAGGCGCAGCAGCTCAATGGCCTCGAAGGCGCGGTGGGGCAGCCGCCGGGTGCGGAAGCAGTCGAAAATGCGCTGCACCTCGGCCTCGCTGCGGGTGGGACGGTGGTTGCCCTGCGCCAGGTCGTGGGTCAGTCCGTGGAGGCGGAAATACTCGGCCATCGACATGCGGTAGCGGATGGTGTCCACCGTGTCGCGGGTCAGGTCGGGCCGGTCGTCGAAGGGCGAGCGGACAATGACATTCTCGCGTGTCTGCACGTAGAAGAGGTTGGACTTGAACTGTGCGAAGACGTGCTGCACGGCCAGGGCCAGGTAGCGGGTGCCGCCAGCAAGGTTCACCCAGTAGGTGGCTTCGGGGTCGAGGCGCGAGGAGAGGCGGCGGCTGATGCGCTCGTAGATGTAGCTGTCCTCGTCGCGCTTGAAGGCGATAAAGTCTATCACCTCGTCGGGCAGACGGAAAAGGGCGGCATAGGGGGCCAGCAGACGGCGGTCCTCGCGTGTGGAGATGAAGAGCAGGCGGTCGCCCTCCTCATAATATTGTTTCAGGAAAAGGTAGGCGGCCAGAGGCTCGTCGGGATCGAATATGTTGACAAGGGTTTTCATTTCAGCAGTTCAATACATCCTTGGTGCTGGGTGGCATGGTGTATGCCATGCCCCACAAAACGGTAGAAATAGGTGCCTGCCGGCGAGCGGTCGGCGGCGGGGTCCCACCACTGGTCAGGACGGCAGATGTTGGTAGCGCGGAACACCACGCGCCCTGTGCGGTCGACGATGGTAAGTTCGTTGTAGGGGTAGCACTGCTCCTCCACCAGTCCCCCGATTACAAAGCGGTCGTTGAAACCGTCGGCGTTGGGGGTGACGATGTTGGGGAAGGAGAGGGAGCTGTCGCAGTGGTCGCCATCCCAGTAGACGAAGAGGCTGTAGCGGATGATGCTGTCGCAGCCCTCCTCGTTGGTGATGACGAAGGGGCGGTCCTCCACGCTGTCGGTAAAGAGGCTGTCCATAAACGGCCAGGGGAGCTGGCTTTCGACTATGGTGTCGAAGAGGGCGGTGTCGCTGTCGTGTTTGAGGTGGATGAAGTGGGTGACGGTGCTGTCCTGCCCCCGGCTGCCGGGCAGGACGGTGTTGAACACCGTGTCGCCCCAGACGGTGACGCCCGCCTCGGTATAGGGCAACTGGCCGGGGCAGATATAGCTGTGGGTGGTGTCGGCCACGTTGGGGATGACCGTGAGTTGGTAGTGGACCAGGGTGTCGCACTGCGGCGGGAGGCCGGGAAGCACTAAGGTGTAGCGCCCGGCTGTGTCGAAGGTGTGGCCGAAGGCGGTCCAGGGCAGGGCGTTCTGCACGATGGTGTCGTGGCGCAGGATGGTGTCGTTGTCGCGCACCGCGAGGATGCGGACGCGCACCGTGTCGCAGGGGAAGGATTGGACGGTAGTCACGGAGGTGGAGTCGCGGCGGAAAAGCAGGGTGTCCCACAGGTAGGGCAGTTGCGAGCGGCACACGGTGTGCCGCAGGGTGTCGTGGACGATGCAGCCGCAGGGGGGTGCGGTGAGGAGCAGACTGTCTGTCGGGCGGCAGTCGCCGAGCAGCTCGATGCGGTTGATGTTGGTGTAGGCTAAGGTGTTGTAGTAGATGGTGGGGGTCTCGTAGAATCGGAACACCGCCCGTCCGTGGGGTCGGGGTACGGAGTTGAAGTAGTAGTCGCTCTGCTGTGCTTGCGACGGGGCCACGCCCGGACGGGGGAATTCGAGTGAGGGCAGGAAGATGAGTGTGGTGTCGCGCAGGAGGACGTTATGCCCCTCGGCGAAAAAGATGCGGGCGGTGTCGTCGATATGAACGGCGACGATGATGCCGGGCAGGGCGGAGAGGGTGTCTTCGTCGTAGTAGACGCGCGAGCGGTTGATGCGGAGGACGAAAGTGCGTGTGCGGGACGGGTTCCAGAGGTCGACGGTGTCGGTATAGAAGGGGACGAAAGCACTGTCGTAGGGGACTTGGCGGATGTGGGGCAGGGCCATGGTGAGGTAGTCGGTGCGGCGGTTGGAGTCGAAGGGGAAGAAGGCGGGGAGCGAGTCGCCATAGCAGCGGAGGGTGTCGGAGCGGATGACGATGCCGCTGCGCGGGTAGGAGCCGGGCAGCTCGGTGCAGAAGTCGGCGGGGTCGGCATCCATGGCGAGGGTGCGGGGTCGGCACAGGTCGCCGTCGGCGGGGGTGTTGAGATAGGTGTAGGAGGTGTGGGACTGGAGGTGGCCGGGTTCGCGCCAGCGCAGCAAGTTGGTGTTGCGATAGCAGACGGTGAGGGCGACGCGCACGGTGTCGCCGCAGCCGAGGGTGACCACCTGGCTCCGGGCAGTGCTGTCCGCAAAGAGGGCGGCGGGGTGCCACCACACGCTGTCGGCATCGGCGGGGGCTACAAGGGTGTAGCGCACCGAGTCGGCCAGATAGTGGGTGTCGGCCATCGCAATCTGCACGCGGCAGGGGGTGTAGTACTGGGCGCGGGCGGCGAGGGGGAGGAGCGCGAGAAGCAGGAACAAGGCCGGGGTACGCATAGGCATGGGGTGGCTATTGGGGTGTCACGGTCTGGACCACGGCCACCTGCGGCTGGTTGAGCCGCACCCGGAGCCACGCTTCGAGCCGTTGGAGGTCGGCAGGGGGCAGGGCTTTGGCGGTCTCGACCAGCACCAGGCTCTGGCTGGCGGGTTTTGACGGGTTTTCGGCCGTCAGGGTGCGGCCGTCGGCCACCACCACACGGCGCACGGCGGGGTATTGCACCATCACCTCGCGGGCCACGGCGTCGGCTGCGGCGGTCTGCGAGCGGTAGGCACTGAGGCTGTCAGACAGGCGGGCCACCGAGTCGGCCAAGGCTGTAGCCCGCTGCTCGGAGGCTTGGTAGATGTCGCGCACCATGTCGGACTCGATGGCGGCAAAGCTCGCCACGAGGTTCTGGTCGTTGATGATAATTTGGTTACGCATGATGCCGAAGTTCTCGGCGGCGCGGTAGAAGTTTTCCAGCTCGCGGTCGGTGGGCGCGGGGCCGGCCAGGAGGAGTTCGGCGGTGGCGTGGCGCGAGGAGAAGTGGACCTTGTGGTCGTAGACGAGGCTGCGCCCTATGGTGCCGTGGGCGGCGACAAGCTGCTGCACGTGGCGCGAGAAGTTGCTTTCGCGGACTATCTGCACGGCGGAGTAGATGCTGGGGACGATGATGATGAGCAGCACAAGGGTTATGGAACGGCGGGAGAGACGGCGGAGCGTGTCGGACTCGGCCACGACGGGGTAGTGGAGGTATTTGGCGGTGAGGAAGGTGGCCATGGCGATGAAGACGCTGTTGATGAGGAAGAGGTAGAGGGCGCCGAAGAGGTAGCGTGCATTGAGGAGCGAGAGGCCGTAGCCCACGGTGCAGAGGGGCGGCATGAGGGCCGTGGCGATGGCCACGCCTGAGAGGACTGTCCCTTTCTGGCGGCGCGACTGCTCCAGCATGCCGGCAAAGCCGCCGAAGAGGGCTATCAGCACGTCGTAGATGGTGGGGTTGGTGCGGGCCAGCAGCTCGGTGGGGTTTTCCAGCCGCAGGGGCGAGAGGAGGAAGTAGAGGGTGGAGGCACCGATGCTGATGGCCACCATGACGAGGAAGTTCTTGATGGAGGATTTGACCAGGGGGTTGTCCTTGATGGCCAGGCCGAAGCCGAAGCCGAGGATGGGCCCCATGACCGGGGAGATGAGCATGGCACCGATGATGACGGGGATGGAGTTGACATTCAGCCCCACCGAGGCCACCACGATGGCGCAGGCCAGGATGAAGACGTTGGCCCCCTGGAAACGGACACCGCCCCGGATGGACAGGTCGGCCCCCTCGCGGTCGAGGTCGTCGGCCATGTTCACCAGTCGGCGGAGTCGCTGTTTGAGAGTTTTCGATGCCATGTCGCGGGTTGTGCTGTTGGGTTTGCGGGTTGTCGGTTTGGACTGCCAAACCGAAATGCAAAGATACGAAAAATTTTCCAATATCAGGACAAATATTTTCGCAAGTCTGTCTCTTGTTGCAGATACGGGGAAATTGACAGATGCGGAACGGGGATGCCGCCCCCGCGCCCGACGGATCTAAAACGAACCTTCAACGAAGCCACAACGGGTGCAGAGGGTGGTGTCTGCATTTGGATTATAGACAGGAAGACGTTAGGCTCGGTATCCGTCAAATAGCGACAGATTGTGTAAAACTGTTCTTTTCCAGTGGCAGTTTGGTTGTCTATGTTACAGATGAGGTTGACCAGATTGTTTAATACAGTTTCCTTGTGTTCTTGAGAGGCGGATGAATATGTCTAAGGTATTAAGCGGGCGGGGAAAGGCTTCAGAGTAATAGTTCAGATAATATAAGCAATTGCTTATAGATACATATGCCTGATTGAAATTTTCTTCGTGGATGTCTGTTTGAAGTTTGAAAAAGGGTTCCATATTTCCGTTGGAGAATGCGTCATAAAGTTGATTGAATATTTGCAGCGAGAAATTCAAGCCTATTACTGATTTGATTTCCTCAGGATGTTGGAGGAAGCGGTAGGCAAGGAAATATTCGTAGAACGACCTGTGGGAGAATTCAAATCCCTGTTCGTTGCGGGTTAGGAGAGAGCGTTGTTGGAACAGGTCTTTATTGATTGTGTCGTTGGGGAGAGTGATGTTGTGTTTTTTAATAATGCTATGCAACTCATCGTATGTGATGTGTTCCTTGTAGTGGGAATACATATATCCTGCCACCTCTGATGTCATATTCCACCACCGTTGGATGAGTTTGGGGTTGACGATTTTTTTTGGAGGGCGACGGATATTATGTTGGAGTAAACTCTCCACGATGGTATCATAGAAATCGAGAGTGGTGTTAAGGACTCGTTTGCTCTTAATAACATCTCTGATATAGGTGAGGATGATAGGACGTGAAGCTATTTCGCGGTGTTTGTTAATTAGGTCTTCTGCTGCACAGCGTTGTTTGATGTAAGATCTGGTAGTGAAGGTTTTGTCTAGGAACTCTTGTATCTGCTGTTCGTTAAAAGGTACTAGTTGCAGTTTGTTGACATATTGCCACTGATTGTTCTCATCATTGTCAGGTTCTTGGCTGATTTCTTTGAAGAATTGTCTTCGGCAGGTGAAGACGATAAAGGCGAATCGTTCATCATCAAAGATTTTGTATAATTCTTCAAGAAATGTTTTTTGCTTTTTAGGGTCTTCCTGAATTGACCGGTTTTCGTCAAGGGCATCAAGAAGCAGAATAATGTGTTTATTGTTATTTAATTCTATTTTTTTGATTTTGTCAAGAATTTCGGCAGAACTGAGAGAGAAGATGCGAATGTCATAGGGTAGGTTGTTTTTGGTATGACTGTTAATATAGTCGATGAGAAGGTGTGCAAGGGCGGCAGTTTTGCCAGTGCCAGTGTCATCGACCAGACAAAAGACTTTGTTATACTTACTCTGTTTTTTAAAAACTTCATTGAGAAAGAAATCACGAAAGAGGATGGGGTTGGTTATTTGCAAATCAGGTTCTTCATTCTCATTGGGGGGCAAGGTTGTGAAATACGGCTGGATGTAAATGTCGCCTTCGATGATTTCGTCATTAGGGGAGGAGTGGATAGTTTTGTATTTGGATCTTTTCTTTTCGGCAGAAGTACAAGGAATGTATTTAGGGAATTTAGGTCTGAGAGAGTCTTCTATGTATTTTTTGCGCCACTTTCGAGTTCGGGGTATTATAATCTTGTAACCGAAGAGTCCGAGTATGCCTACGATGAGACTTAATAGGCCAACGATATTCCAGATGTTAGTTTCAATCCAAGGGAGGATGCTGTTGATAGGTGTTAAGAGTGATTGTGCCATATTGTTCTTGTGTTTAGCTGTTGTGTAATAATACTTTGTAAAAGAGAGGTTGATGGCAGTTAAGAGGAGTTCACGATTGCAAATATACACATTTTTTAGGATATGGGTGATTTTTTGGTTGTGGTCAGCACAATAAAAGGGGGTTGTTGGCGTTTCTTGGGCGCAATAGTTTATAATTGGAATGAAACGGTTGTCGGGCATAATGGTGGCGTGTGCTGTGCTGATGTTGCTGGCTTTTGGGGCTGGCGGCATCGGGGTGCAGCGGTGCGCCTGCACGGGAAAGATCTCGTTTGTGTCGCTGACGGGTGGCAGGTGCTGCAAGAGCAGTGCGTGCATGACCGTGAGGGTGGCACAAGTGTCGGCCGCCGAGCAGCAGCCGTCGGTAGAGTTTGCCGGTGTGCCCGTGTGTGAGTGTCCCAATTTGTTGCCGTGGCAGGATGTATGCTGCACGGCGGTCTGTCCGCAGCAGCCTGTGGCGCTGCCTGTGGTGGACAGTGGTCCCCCGGGAGGATGGGGACGAACTGTAGTGCTGAGAGTTTGATGAATGAATACGTTAGTGCGTTAGTTGTTAGCGCGATGACGCTATTATTGGTATTCATTAAAACTCTTCAAAAACTACAATGAGAAAGATTTCGATATTGATTTTGATAGCGGTGCTGCTGCCTTTGGCCAGTGTGCAGGGGCAGAGCCGCGACACGATACAAAAGAAAAAGACCCTGACGGAGGTGAGTGTGCGGAGCCGTGCGGAGGGTATGAGCCGTTTGGGGGGTGCCGAGAACGGCACGAAGATGGGGCAGGAGGTGCTGTTTCGCGCCGCCTGCTGCAACCTGGGCGAGAGCTTTGTGGCCAATCCCAGTGTGGATGTGAACTACAGCGATGCCGCCGTGGGCGCCCGGCAGATCAAGCTGCTGGGGCTGAGCGGCCAGTATGTGCAGATGCTGATTGAGAACCTGCCCACCTTGGGCGGTGCGGCCAAGCCGTATGAGCTGGGCTATGTGCCGGGGGCATGGATGAACAGCATTTCGGTGAGCAAGGGGGCATCGAGCGTGAAGCAGGGCTTCCAGAGCATCACTGGGCAGATAGACGTGGAGTACCTGAAGCCCGACCGCGAGCCGGGGGTGAGCGTGAACCTCTTTGCCGACAGCCGGCTGAAGACCGAGGCCAACGTGGTAGGCAACCTGCGCCTGAACAAGCACCTGAGCACCGAGCTGCTGGTGCATGGCGAGAAGGACTGGCTGCACCACGATATGAACGGTGACGGCTGGCACGACTCGCCCGCCATAGGGCAGCTCAATATGCAGAACCGCTGGAAGTATGTGAACGGCCGTTACATCTTCCACGGGGGCATAGGGATGCTGCGCGAGGAACGCGAGGGGGGACAGATGCCTGGCTTGTCGGATGACCCCTTTGTTGTGAAACTGGAGGCCGACCGCTACGAGGCGTATATGAAACATGCCGTGTTGCTGGACTATGAGCATAACACCAATATTGCCCTGATGGCCACGGCCAGCACTCACAAGCTGGACGGCGATTTCGGGCGGCGGGCTTACAGCGCGCGGCACAACGACCTTTATTCCCGCCTGATCTTTGAGCATGATTTCAACGAGCGGCACCAGCTGTCGGCGGGTGCCAGCGTGCAGGTGCAGAGACTGGACGAATGGGTAGCCCCCCTGCGGCTGGCCCCCGGCCTGTTGGGCGCCACCCATCTCACCAATAGGCAGACCGAAGTGGTGCCGGGACTGTATGCCGAATACACCTACAAGCCGTCGCACCGGCTGACGGTGATGGCAGGCCTGCGGGCGGATCGAAGCAACCTGTATGGAGCCTTCGTCACGCCGAGACTGCACCTGAAATGGATGGTTTCCGACCTGGTAACCCTCCGCGCCTCGACGGGCAAGGGCTACCGCTCGCCCCACGCCTGGGCCGAGAACCACTATCTGTTGGCTTCGGGCCGCCCAGTGGAGGTGGCCGACGCCCTCGACATGGAGGAAGCCTGGAACAGCGGGGTGTCGGCCGCGTTCTATATCCCCGTGGGCGAGCAGACCCTGAAGCTGAACGCCGAATACTATTATACCGATTTCCAACAGCAGGTGGTGGTGGACTATGACACGGACCCCCGGCGCATCAGCATTGTGATGCTGGACGGGAAGTCGTACTCGCACACCATGCAGGTGGATGGTTCGATAGACTTTGACGAGGAGCTGGAGCTGACGGCGGCGTTCCGCTACAACGATGTGCGCTGCACTTATGGCGGACAGCTGATGGAAAAGCCCCTCACTTCGCGCTACAAAGGCCTCTTCACGGTGGCATGGAAACCCTATATGGGGCTGTGGCAGGTGGATGTGACCTTGCAGCTGAACGGCGGCGGACGGATGCCCAAGCCGTATGCGCTGGCCGACGGGTCGCCGTCGTGGGACGAGCGTTTCCCCGCCTACCCGCAGCTGAATGTGCAGGTGACAAGGCGTTTCCGCCATGTGACGGTGTATGTGGGGGGTGAGAATTTGACCAACTATCGGCAGCCGGTGCCTGTGGTGGATGCCGCCAACCCGTGGAGCAACACGTTTGAGCCAACGATGGTGTGGGGTCCGGTGCATGGCATTATGGGCTATGCCGGGGTGAGGATGAATTTGTGAGGGGGGGAGAGAATCACCACACAGCGCTATGCTTGTACGGTGTTATAAAGATTCAGCCTCTTTGAGACTGTAGAAGAGCCAATCCAATTTTAAATTAGAGACAATAAAAACATTTTAATAGATAGGAAATGAAACAGATAGCAATGATTGCCGTAGCGATGATGTTGGGTTTAGGCCCCGTGTGCGGCACAACGATTAGCCCTTTGGATGGGAATATTGTAGCAGTGCTTTCGGCCACGAAAGCCAAAAAGGAGATGCGGGTGCTGGTGGTGACTACCAACCCGGAGATGCATTGCCAGAACTGCGAGAAGAGAATCAAGGAGAACATCCGTTTTGAGCCGGGTGTGCGCAAGATTGAAACCAGCTTGGAGAAGCAGCAGGTAAGAATCACCTACAACCCCGCCAAAACGGACGTGAAGAAGCTGACAGAAGCTTTTGCCAAGATAGGTTACGAGGTGAAGGTGCTGAGTGACCAGGATGAAGGACAGGCCTCTGACAGGAAAGAACAATCCAAAAGTCGCAAAAAATGAATGTGATAGACCATATCAGAGAACGTCGCGACATAACCCGTGACGAGCTGGAACTGATTCTCACTACGAAAAATTCTGCCGCGATAGAGCATCTGCGCCAGTCGGCGCGAGAGGAGGCTGATGCCGTCTATGGCAATAAAATCTTTATGCGCGGGCTGGTGGAGCTGTCCAGCTATTGCAAGAACGATTGCCTCTATTGTGGGCTGCGGCGCAGCAACCAGGAGGCAGTGCGCTACCGCCTCAGTGAGGAGGAGATTTACGGATGCTGTGAGACGGGCTATAAACTCGGATTCCGCACTTTTGTGATGCAGGGAGGTGAGGATGCCTGGTTCAATGATGAGCGGATGTGCCGCATAGTGTCAACCGTGCGTGAACGTTACCCCGACTGCGCCATTACCCTCTCGCTCGGCGAGCGGAGCCGCGAGAGCTACCAGGCTCTTTACGACGCGGGAGCCAATCGATATCTCCTCCGCCACGAGACCGCTGACCCCGCGCATTATGCTCAGCTGCACCCAGCCGAACTCTCGTGGCAGCACCGTATGGACTGTCTGCAAGCCTTGAAAGAGATAGGTTACCAGGTGGGGTGCGGTTTCATGGTGGGGTCGCCTTTCCAGACGGTCGACACCCTGTATGCCGACCTGCAGTTCATCCGCTCGTTCCAGCCCCACATGGTGGGTATCGGACCTTTTGTGTCGACGCACAACACACCTTTTGAGGGCTACCCCAATGGAAAAGTGGAGACCACTCTGCGACTGTTGGCATTGATAAGGCTGTTGCACCCGCATGTGTTGCTGCCCGCCACCACGGCTCTCGGCACGCTGCATCCCATGGGTCGTGAACTCGGCATTCAGTATGGTGCCAACGTGATTATGCCCAACTTGTCGCCCCGTGCCCATCGCAAAGACTACGCCATCTATGACAACAAAATCTGTACCGGCGAAGAGGCTGCCGAGTGCCGCGCCTGTACCGAGCATCGCATCCGTAACATAGGTTACGAAAGCTCCGTGGACCGGGGTGACTTCAAGGAATAAAGAAAGTCTACTCCCCGCCGCATAAAACCAATGGGCATCCTGCTCGTAAAAAGAAGCAGGATGCCCATTTTGCGTTAGGCTGTGGCCTGAGACTATTTTCCGGCCTTCTTGCCTTTGACAGTTTTGTATTCGTCGTTGAGCCCTTGGATGATTTCGTCGGTGATGTCCATGGCGGGGTTGATGTACATGGTGGGGCTGTCGTTGAAGGTTTTGCGCATGATGATGTCAAACTGCTGGTTGGCGGCATTGTATTCGCGCACAAAAGCGAAGATGCGGTTGAGGAGTTCGATGTTGGCATCCATCTGTTTCTGCATTACCTTCTGTGTCAGCTCAGCCTCGAGGGCACCGAGTTTGTCGGCGCGCTGTTTGAGTTCGGCCTCGGTGGCTTGCTGCTGGCTGAGGGTCATATTCTCGCCGGTCTGGATGAAGTTCTGGTAGTCTTTCTGGAACTGGGTCACCTGCTGCTGATAGTTCTTTTCCTGGGACTCCTTGTATTTGTTGAGTTCCTCCTGAAGGTCGATGGCATATTGATATTTGGCCAAGAGAGTGTCGCTGTCGATACAGGCGATTTTGAGGGCTCCGTCTTTAGCCACCACGGGTGCCGTGGCGTTGGGGTTGTGCATGGTCTTGGTGCCGATGCCGGTGAAGTGGAAGATGTAGAGGAGGATTAGGCCGATGAGGAGTATGATGTTGCACACGAGGATGGCGGTGTGGCAGCAATTCTTCTTAGTGGTGCAGCAGTTGTCCTTGGGTGCATCGGGTGCTTGTGCGGATAGGCTTTCGGCGTTGGGCGTGGGCTCAGGGTTGGCGGGACGTTGCTCTTGGGGCTCTTTCATGCTGATGGTGTCGAGGCTGTTGTCGTCGACGGGTTTGTTGAGGTCTTGATTGATTTCCATTGTTATTTGTTGTTTTTATTATTATCGGGATTCATTATTCTTGGGGTTCACCAAGGACGTCGATGGCACGCTGTACACGGGCAATAGTTTCCTCTTTTCCGATGGTCATGACGAGGGTGAGCATGTCCGGGCCGACGGTGGTGCCGACAACTGCAAGGCGCAGTGAGTTCATAATCTGACCCATGTTGAGTTCGTTGCCTTTGATGTAGTCCTCAAGGAGGGCTTGGTGGATGGCGTCGTACTCAAAGGGGACTGTGTTGAGGATTTCTATCACTTTGGCCATGTGGGTGGTCATGCCGGGTTTCCAGCGTTTGGCCACGGCCTTGGGGTCATAGTCAGTTGGGGCGACGAAGAAGTAGTGGGTCTGGTCCCACAGCTCGGAAGGGAAGGATATGCGTTCCTTCATCATGCCGCATACTTTGACAACATAGTCGTGGGGGGCTTCGATGCCGTGTTCCTTGAGTTGGGGAAGGAACATCTCGGCTATGCGCTCGTCGGAGCATTTTTGCAGATACTCGTGGTTGAACCACTTGGCTTTCTCGATGTTGAATTTGGCTCCGCTTTTGCTGATATGCTCGATACTGAAGAGCTTTATCAACTCGTCCATCGACATCAGCTCCTGGTCGTTGCCGGGGTTCCAACCCAGAAGGGCCAGCATATTCACCACCGCTTCAGGTAGATAGCCGCGCTCGCGGTAGCCGGACGACACTTCGCCGGTTTCGGGGTTGTGCCAGTCGAGGGGGAAGACGGGGAATCCAAGGCGGTCGCCATCGCGCTTGCTCAGCTTGCCGTTGCCGTCGGGTTTGAGCAGCAGGGGCAAGTGGGCAAATTGGGGCATGGTATCCTCCCACCCGAAGGCGCGGTAAAGCATGACGTGGAGGGGGGCCGAAGGGAGCCACTCCTCGCCACGGATGACGTGGGAGATTTCCATCAGATGGTCATCGACGATGTTGGCAAGGTGGTAGGTGGGCATGCCGTCGGACTTGAAAAGCACCTTGTCGTCCAGCAGACGGCTGTTCATGGTCACGTCGCCACGGATCAGGTCGTGGACCGTGATGTCGATGTCTTTGGGGAATTTGAAGCGGACCACATAGGGGTCGCCGTTCTCGAGGCGGCGTGACACCTCGTCGGCAGGCAGCGAGAGGCTGTTCTCCATTGTGCCGCGCGTGGTGCAGTCGTACTGGAATGTCTTCTTCTGAGCCTCGTATTCTTTGCGTTTGGCATCGAGGGCTTCGGGCTTGTCGAATGCATAATAAGCCCACCCCTCGCGCAACAGCTGGTCGGCATACTGGCGGTAGAGGGGCTTGCGGTCGCTTTGGCGGTAGGGACCATAGTTGCCACCGATGTGGACACCCTCGTCAAACTTGATGCCAAGCCAGTCAAGGGCTTCAATGATATAATCTTCGGCGCCGGGCACGAAACGTGTCTGGTCCGTATCCTCGATGCGGAGAATCATATCGCCCCCATTCTGGCGGGCGAAGAGATAGTTATACAATGCAGTGCGCACGCCGCCGATATGGAGCGGGCCAGTGGGACTGGGTGCAAAACGAACACGTACTTTTCTCATTATAATGATGCTGTTATTTTGTTGTTACTATTTAGTGTCAGAGGTGTTGGAATGGTGTTGGCCGAATTGGCCGTTGTCCAGCTGACTGAAGCGGGAACGGCGACGGAGATAATAGTCGACAATGATGAGGCCGTTGTACAGGCAGGGAATGTCAAGGCGGATGTTCTGTCGGCTCCGTTTGGCTCGCAGCTGGGGCAGCCACTTATAGAAAGCCCTGTGGGCCTGCACCACGGCTGCAAACTCCTTGGGCTTGCGCTCAAGCAGGAATTTGAATGCCGCGACATAGTCGAGCAGAATACGGCAGCCGATGACCCATCGGGCGCGGCGGGGCGGCAGATTCTTATAGAGCAGAGCCAGGTTGTTGCGGAAGTTGAGATAGGTTTTGTGAGGGTTGGACTTGGGCAGAGTGCCTCCGCCCAGATGGTAGACCACCGAGTCGGGGCAATAGTCGATGTCATAGCCAGCGTTGAGGGTGCGCCAGCAGAAGTCAATCTCCTCCATGTGGGCAAAGAAGTCGTCGTCCAGTCCGCCCAAGCGGTGCCACACATCGGCGCGCACAAACATCGCTGCCCCCGAAGCCCAGAAGATGCGGCATCGGTCGTCATACTGGCCGCAGTCCTGCTCCAGGGTGGTGAACAGACGACCCCGGCAGAACGGGTAACCGAACTTGTCGATGAATCCGCCAGCCCCGCCGGCATATTCGAAAGTGTCGCGCTGGTCGTACATCAGCAGCTTGGGCTGGCAGATGGCCGTGCCGGGGTGTTGCTGCATGTGGGCCACGACAGGTTCTATCCAGCGTGGTGGAACCTCGACATCGTCGTTGAGCAGCACATAAAAGTCCGCCTCCACCTGGCTGAGGGCTCGGTTGTAGCCACCCGCAAAACCGTAGTTCCTGTCCAGCTCGATGATTCGGAGCTGCGGATAGCACTCCCGTACGTATGCCAGCGAGTCGTCGGTCGACCCGTTGTCGGCTATGATTACCTCTGCGTCGCCGGTGGTGTTTTCAACCACCGAGGGGAGAAAACGCTCCAGCATTTTCCGCCCGTTCCAGTTCAATATCACTACAGCTGTGGTCATGATGTCATCGGTGTGTCGTGTTGTCGGAGGGAGTCGTGGTTGGTGCCGGGCGTGGCGGACGGGTGCGCCGGCGGCATAAGGGGCATATCGTGCGGGCGTATGCGCTTCCATCGGCGGTGGGACCACAGCCAGTATTCCGGCTGGCGGTTGATGGTGTCCGCAAGCATTGAGATATAGCGCGACGTGATGGTGTATTGCGGCACTTCGGCCGGATTCTCGCAGAGGGGCGTGAACCGCACCTCGTAACGTCCGCGACGCACCTTCGTCACCTCATAGTATAGCACCGGCATGTTGTACTTGCGTGCAAAATACTCGGCACCGTAGATGAACGGCGTCTCTTGGTTCATGAAGAGTGTCCAGTACGATTTGTGCACATCGTTGGGCGACTGGTCGCTGAGCATCATATATGCCACCGGAACCCTGTGCTGCTGGTAAAACTCCATCGTCTGGCGCACAGTGTGCTGGTCCACGATCTCGGTTCCGTAGCGTCCGCGCCGGCGGGTGATAAAGTTGGCCAGAGCCTTGTCCTGAAGGGGTTTGCCCACACCCACGCCGTGGTGCATTACCTGGTAGCCCAGCGATGTGATCATATACTCCCAATTATTATAATGGGCCGACATCAGCACCACGCTCTGCCCCCGCTCATAGTAGCGGTTCACCACCTCGCGGTTCACAAACCTGTAACGTTTCATGATGCTTTGGGGCGAGGCGTAGAGATTGTACACTGCCTCAACCAGGAGGTCGCAGATGTGGTGGTAGTAGGCCACCTCAATCTGTCGCCGCCGCGAGTCGTCCAGCTGCGGGTAAGCCTTGGCCAAATTCATCCTTGTCACCCTCTGCCGGTAGTGCAGCAGGTGATAGGCAATGACGAATAATATGTCGGACAATAATCTGCTCAATCGAATGTGTTAATGTGTAGGTCTTTGGCCGTGTCAGCCATTCACGAATTAACAAATCGGCGGATTGTCACACTCAATAACCCCGGTTAAACTGAACGCCCACTTCGCCAATGGCGCCCTCCTCCATCGTGTAGCGGCTCAGCATGCGCTCCCATCCGGGCGTGATAACCTCGCCGCGGGCGTTGGAGTTGAGCAGCTTGTAAAACCCGCCGCGAAACTCGTCCCAGAACAGGAACGTGCGGTTGCTGTAGTCGCCCGGTATCGTATTGTAGCGCCACAGCTGGTAGGGCAGGTAGTAGATGTAACCCTCGTTCACCTTCGTGCCCTCGCCATACGAATTATTCACCTCGCTCCTGGCCGACCAGCGCACATTGTTCAGCGCACCCACAAAATTCTTCTCGTCGCGCACATAGTCCGGCGGGCCGTACTGCAGGTACACCCTTCCGCGGTCAGTGCGGTAGCCGGGCGTGAGGGGATAAGTGAAATTCTCCTCGACATACACAATCCGTTTCAGATACTCGTTCCACCGGCCCTGCGGGTCGACGGCGTCGCGTGACTTCCAGAAACGGTACAGATACGACTGCTTGGCCTCCAGGTTCGTCTGCTTCAGCAGCTCCTTGGCTGCCGACAGCTCCGCCACCGACGAGATGGGATAAAGCGCGTCGATATAATAATTCAGCTTGCTCTCGTCCGTAATCAGGGCTGCAAACGACGTGGCCAGCTCGGCCTCCGTGGCCGTTGCCTCCACAATGTGGGGGTTGGAGCGCATCACTTCCACCGTCCTCAGCAGGAGAACCTCGCCTTGCGGATCTGTCACCTCGGCAGTGATGGTATAGTTGCCCGACGGGAGGCCCGTCAGGTCGAGCGTGGCGAACACTGGCTCCGACGCCCTCGTGGCCTTGGCCGTATGCTGCCAGCCGATGCCCGGCATCCGCTGGCCGTTCTCCAGTTTGGCCACATAGACATTCACCGTGTAGGGCATGTCGTGCAGCTCGCTCTGCAGATTGTACAGCTCCAGATACGGGTGAATCCTCTCCACCGATTCCGGCAGAAAGTCGTTCACATAAGGCACCATGTCGTAACCGTTGCGCGACAGCATGTTCTGGGTCGCCGTGGGGGTGGCGGACTCCATAAGCTGCATATTCGACGCATCAGCCACGCCGTCGGCATAATACACCACCAGTTTCTCTTTCAGCGACACCGGGTCGTCATCCGCCCCCTTGTCCCGCATCGACAGCTCCAGGTCATAAATGCCGTTGGCCAGTCCGAAGCGCTGCACATCGAGGAACGTGAAATTCGTGGCCTCCTGTCGCGACGTGTAAGGGCTGTGGAGGTCATACTTCTTCAGATATGCCACAGTATCGCCCCGGCGCACAACCAGTGTCACCTCCACTGTGGCGCGGAAACGACCCTCTTCCTCCTTGACGAATGCCAACGACCAGGCATCGAAACTCAAATAAGTCTCAACGTAAGGCTGGTTGCTCTCCGGCAGGTAAAACACCGAATAGCCGAACAGGGCTGACAAATGCGTCTCGGCGGCAAATGAGGCAAATCCCATTGCCAACGCCGCCAACAAAAATGCCAATTTCTTCATAACCTACTATTTTTTTACGGACAACTCTATTTTTATATGATTTGTATATTGCAGTATGTTAAATATTTACGATAAAGTGTCCATTCCGCCGAACACTCTAAACCAAGTGCAAAGATACTAAAAAAAACTCACATTCCAAAAACTGATTTTCGCGCTGTGCGCTGTGGTGGACGGCAGTGGCTGGTTGCGGCTGCACATTCGGAGGCACCCGGAAAATGGTTCTTGCCGCTGTGTTGGTCTTGGAATTGGCTCAGTGGGTTTCCGCCCATCGGCCACTTCGGCAAAGGGGCAGGTCCGCCCGTCGCGCGCCGTTCCACCGTCACGAGCTTCCCATTGTTACCTCCGGCAACCGTCCAAATAGGGACTCAGTGTTGTGGAAATGGTGGGTAACGACCGAATTTAGAGCGAGTTGTGTGTATCATTGTGGTGATTAGTCCATGCTTGAACTACTCCCCGCGATGATTGTCTCATTGGGTCTATTGTGGTGTAATGAACCCCGAAAGTTTTTTGTCCAACTTTCGGGGTTCATTGTATTTTGGGACTGCCGCCCGTTTGTTTTTTTCTCGCGGGGTTGCGGTGTCGCCGTCAGAGCAGGCCGGTGGCGGTGCGGAGGGCGGCGTCGAGTCCGTCGGGGTTTTTGCCGCCGGCGGTGGCGTAGGCGGGCTGTCCGCCGCCGCCGCCTTGTATTTCTTTGCCGGCGGTGCGCACTATGGTGGCGGCGTTGATGCCGGCGTTGATGCGGTTCTGGCCCAGGGCCACGAGGAGAGAGGGCTTGCCGCCATGGAGGCTGCCCAGCACTATGGCCATGTCGGGGTATTGGGCGGCAAGGGATAGCATGGTTTCTTTGAGTTGGCTGAGGTCGGTGTCTGTCTTGCGTACGATGAGGGGGTTTTGCTCAAGTTGTGCGGCAAGTTCGCGGCGCAGGGCGTTGGCCTGTTCTTTCTGGTATTGCTCTACTTGGGCGCGCAGGGCTGCGTTGTCGTCCTGCAGGTGCTGTACGGCGCCGGTGAGGTCTTTGGGGTTTTTGAGCAGTTGGCGGAGTGCGTCGAGTTGGTCCTGGAGGTTGTTGTTGTAGGTTTCGGCGGCGGCGGCGGTGACGGCTTCGATGCGGCGCATGCCCGCGGCCACGGCGCTTTCGCTTACGATGCGGAAGGAGCCGATGTGGCCGGTGTTGTCGATGTGGGTGCCGCCGCAGAATTCGACGCTGTCGCCGAATTTGACTACTCGCACGTGGTCGCCGTATTTTTCGCCGAAGAGGGCCATGGCGCCCAGTTTCTGGGCCTCGGCTATGGGCATGTTGCGGTGTTCTTCGAGGGGTATGGCCCGGCGGATGTCGAGGTTGACTTGTTTCTCGACTTCGCGGATTTCTTCGTGGGTGAGTTTGGCGAAGTGGGAGAAGTCGAAGCGGAGGCGCTGGTCGTCGACGCTGGAGCCTTTCTGCTCGACGTGGGTGCCGAGGACGTTGCGCAGGGCTTTGTGGAGGAGGTGGGTGGCGGTGTGGTTGCACTGGGTGGCGGTGCGTCGGCATTGGTTGACTTGGGCTGTGTAGGGTTGGTCGAGGTGTGCGGGGAGTTTGGCGACGAGGTGTACGGTGAGGTTGTTTTCTTTTTTGGTGTTGATGACTGGCACGGTGTCGCCGGTGGGGTGGGTGAGGGTGCCTTGGTCGCCCACTTGTCCGCCGCTTTCGCCATAGAAGGGGGTGCGGTCGAACACGAGTTGGTAGTATTCTTTGTCTTTGACTTTGATGTGGCGGTAGCGTGTGACGTGTACTTCGGCTGTGAGGCTGTCGTAGCCGATGAATTCTTGGCTGGCGCCGGGTTGGAGTTCTACCCAGTCGTCGTTTTCGACGGCTGCTGCTGCGCGGGACCGGTTTTTCTGTTCGGCGAGGCCTTGGTTGAAGCCGTCCATGTCGACAGTCCATCCTTTCTCGGTGGCCATAAGTTGGGTGAGGTCGATGGGGAAGCCGTAGGTGTCGAAAAGTTCGAAGGCGAAGGCTCCGTCGATGACATGCGCGTTGGTGGAGTGGGAGCTGATGTAGTCGTCGAAACGTTTGATGCCGCCGGCGAGGGTTTTGAGGAAGGCTTGTTCTTCTTCGAGGATGATGCGCTGGATGAGTGTCTGCTGGGCGGCGAGTTCGGGGTATTGGGTCCCCATCTGGGCCACGAGGGTGGCGACAAGTTGATTGATGAAGGGCTCTCTGAGGTCGAGGAAGGTGTAGCCGTAGCGCACGGCGCGGCGCAGGATGCGGCGGATGACGTAGCCGGCTTTGGCATTGCTGGGCAGCTGGCCGTCGGCTATGCTGAAGCTGACGGCGCGCAGGTGGTCGGCGATGACGCGCATGGCGGTGTCGGCCTGGGGGTTGTCGCCGTAGGTGCGGCCGGCGAGACGGGCTATCTGCTGGATGAGGGGCTGGAAGATGTCGGTGTCGTAGTTGGATTGTTTGCCTTGCATGACCATGCAGAGGCGCTCGAAGCCCATGCCGGTGTCGATGTGTTTGGCTTTGAGGGGTTCGAGGGTGCCGTTGGCCAGGCGGTTGTATTGCATGAAGACGAGGTTCCAGATTTCGATGACGAGTGGGTTGTCCTTGTTGACGAGGTCGCGGCCAGGGGTTTGCTGTTTTTCTGCTTCGGAGCGGAGGTCGATGTGGATTTCGCTGCAGGGACCGCAGGGACCTTGCTCGCCCATTTCCCAGAAGTTGTCTTTTTTGGAGCCTTTCAGTATGCGCTCTTCAGCGATGTGTTCTTTCCAGTAGCCATAGGCTTCGGTGTCCATGGGCAGGCCGTCTTTCTCGTCGCCTCCGAAGACGGTGACGTAGAGGTTCTGCTTGTCGATGTGCATCACTTCGGTGAGGAATTCCCAGCCGTAGGCGATGGCTTCGCGCTTGAAGTAGTCGCCGAATGACCAGTTGCCCAGCATCTCGAACATGGTGTGGTGGTAGGTGTCGTGGCCCACCTCTTCGAGGTCGTTGTGTTTGCCGCTGACGCGGAGACATTTCTGGGCGTCGCAGGCACGGGGGTATGGTGCGTCGGCGTTGCCGAGGAAGATGTCTTTGAATTGGTTCATGCCGGCGTTGGTGAACATGAGGGTGGGGTCGTTCTTGACCACCATCGGTGAGGAGGGGACAATGCGGTGGCCTTTGCTTTCGAAGAATTTAAGGAATTGGCTGCGTATTTCGTTGCTGGTCATAAGGGTGTGTGTTAGAATTCATCGCGCTCGACGAGCAGGATTGCGCTCTGCGGGACGATGAAATATTTTTCGTTGTTGTATTTGATTTCGATGGCGTTTTTTTGCAGGAAGAGGGCGAGGTCGCCGGGCTTCACTTGCAGGGGCATATAGTGTGCGTCGGAGGCGCTGCGGTTCCAGGACTCGCCTTCGTCGAGAGAGGGTAGGGGGTAGCCGGGGCCGCATTTGAGAATGTAGCCGGACTGAATCTTTTCTTTGTCCTGATAGCCAGCGGGCAGGTAGAGTCCGCTTTTGGTGCGGTCGGTGGAGTCGTTGGGTTTAATTAAAACCCTGTCGCCCACTACGATAATGTTGTCTAAATGGGTTGTCATGCCTTTAATTTGAATTTGCAAAGTTACGAAAAAAATTGGAATCCACTTTTTTTTCGTAACTTTGCATTTTGATTGGCTTTGTGCCGAATTGTATTGTGGACTGAAAACGTTGATATTATGTTTAGATATAAATATATATTGGTGGCTTTGCTGTGTGTGGTGTGCAGTGTGTGCGCCCGTGCGCAGGAGTCGCCTGATACCACCCGTTCTAAGGTGTATCCCAACTGGGAGTCAATCAACCAGCGGGGCTATCCCGCATGGTTTGGCGATGCCAAGCTGGGCATTTTTGTGCATTGGGGGCTTTATTCGGTGCCGGCTTGGTCGGCCCCCGACGGCTATGCCGAGTGGTTTTACCGCGGGCTGATGACGGGCGACACGGTAAGGGTGAATGAAATGCAGGGTTTCAACCGCCGTTGGGGCTATATGCTGGGCGACCAGTGGAGTGGCCGGTTGAGCAACAGCCAGGGGGTGAAGCAACGCCCCAAGGCCACTGATTTGTATACGCTCTATGCGCAGACGTGGCATGCCGAGCATTGGGACCCGGACCAGTGGGCCAGCCTTTTTGCACGGGCGGGAGCGAAATATGTGGTGCTGGTGACCAAGCACCACGACGGCTACTGCTTGTGGCGCAGCCGCTACCAGCCTAACTGGAACAGTGTGGTGACGGGTCCGCACAGGGATATTGTGGGGGCTTTGACCCAGTCGGTGCGCAACGCGGGCATGAAAATGGGTTTCTATTATTCACTGACGGAGTGGACTAACAATCTGCACGTGTGGATGCAGGACCCGGACAGTGCCATTGGAGAGTATGTGGACCACTATATGGTTCCGCAGTTTAAGGAGCTGGTGAACAAGTACCGCCCCAGCCTGATTTTTGCCGACGGCGAGTGGCAAAACAGTGCCGAACAATTCCGCGCCCCGGAGTTGATAGCATGGTATTACAACACTGTGGGGCCGGAGGCCATAGTGAACGACCGCTGGGGCGAGGGAACACAGCATGGTTTCAAAACCCCGGAGTATAAGGGTGCCATTAAAGATACGCTCCGCCCGTGGGCTGAATGTAGGGGCATAGGACGGTCGTTTGGACTGAACAGGAATGAGCCTTTGGAGAATTACCTTACGTCCGATTCTCTGATAAGGCATTTTGTGAAACTGGTGGCTGCCGGCGGCGGCCTGACGTTGAATGTGGGGCCTAACGCCGACGGCACTATTCCCATGCTGCAGCAAGAGCGTCTGCTGGATTTGGGCGAATGGCTGCGGGTGAACGGCGAGGCCATTTACGGCTCGCGCCCTTATAGCAAGATGTGCGAGCGGGACAGCACTGTGTTCTATACCCGTAACGGTGGCAACCTCTACGCTATGGTGACTCGTCTTGACGGCAAGATGCTGGTGCTGAAAAATATGCCCCGGCCGGGATTGCTTTCGGGTGTGAAACTGCTGGGATGCGACAAGCCTGTGGTTCACTTTTATTTTGCCGGCAGTCTTTATATCCGGCTGAACAACTTGACCTACGAGGACCTCAGCAAGACCAAAGGGGCTTGGGTGTTCAGGATTTCCAATTATGGGAAGGAGTGAGGGTTGGTCGGCAATGGCCGTTGTGCTGGTCTCTGCCGGTTCTCGGCCTTGTGTTTTGCATCGTCCTTTTCAAGTAATTTAATCGTGATTGTGTATGCCTGTTTTTGAAGCTTCGTCTATCAAAACTGTAGTTCTGCACCGTGTCGGCAATAAGGCCACACAGGAGGGCTATGTCATTTCCCACAGCCCCATCCGTCTCACACCCCGTTTGCAGGATGTGCTGGTGCAGTATTTTCTTTCCTCGTTCAAGGCAGAAGAGTATTATCACTTTGAGGCCGACGACGGAGTGGACATGAATCCCGTCTTCCAGCACTGTTCCAACATTTTTGCCGACCCTGACAGTTTGGTTGAGGAGTCGTGTGCGATGGCAGGTCTGCTCTATGATGCGTCGACCCATGCCAATATTAAGGGCGGTGATTTGTTTGTGGTCTATTTTGAGGGATGCATGCTCAACGGCGAGCAGATGGATGCTGTGGGGCTTTTCAAATCGGAGACCAAAGAGGATTTCCTTAAAGTGAGCCATGGCGAGGAGGAATGGAGCCGACAGGAGAATGACGAGAGTGCCCAGTCGCAGTTTGAGGTGGAGGTGCAGGAGGGCATTAATACAGCCAAACTGGACAAGGGTGCGATTGTCTTTAACACTGAAGCTGAGAAAGGCTATGTGGTGAGCGTGGTGGATGCCACCAACCGCACGGTCGATGCCCTGTATTGGAAAGACACGTTTCTCTCAGTCCGCCAGCGCGAAGATGAATATTACAATACCCACACTGAAATGCAGGCATACAAGAAATTTGTCACAGATGAGTTGCCTCAGCAGTTTGAGGGTGTGAGCAAAGCCGACCAGGCCGACATGCTGAACCGCTGCAGCAATTATTTCAAGCAGAATGACAATTTCGACTTGCAGACTTTTGCCCAGGAGGTGATTGCCCAGCCGGAAGTGATTGACAGTTTTAAGGAGTATCGCGTGCAGTATCAGCAGGAACACGATGTGCAGATGCCTGAGAACTATGATATAAGCGAGAGCGCTGTGAAGAAGCAGTCGCGGGCTTTCAAAAGCGTTATTAAACTTGACAAGAATTTCCACATCTATGTCCACGGCAACCGCGAGTTGATTGAGCAGGGCGAGGACGAGAAGGGGAAATACTATAAGGTGTATTTCAAAGAGGAGTCGTAACGGGCGCGGCAGTATGCTGGCGGATGGCTATATGTAGCCCCGCCGGTCCAGTTGTGCCGTCAGATGATGCTGAGGGCGGTGAGTGCATGTAGGATGCCTTCTTCGTCGACCGATGTGGTTACAAAGTCGGCGTGAGCCTTCACCTTTTCGTCTGCATTGCCCATAGCCACTCCAATGCCGCAGTAGTCGAGCATTTCAACATCGTTTCCGCCGTCGCCGAAACCGATGCACTCATCTTTCGCAATTCCGTAATAGTTCAGAATGCTTTCAATGCCGGATGCCTTGCTGTTATTGGCTTTCACCAGGTCGCTGAATTGCGGGTGCCACCGTGGCAGACGGCAGTGGGGCAACATCTCCAGCACGGCCTTGTCGCGGTCGGCAGTCATGATGGCTATAATCTGGTAGGTTTCGCGGCCGATCATCTGTTCTATGGGGAGCAGGGGTGGCATCGTGAATTCGAGTTGGTTGCGGATGGCGTTGGCGACGGGGTTGGTGTGGGTGTTCACGAACATGTCGTGTTCGGTGAAAATCATGGTGCAGAGTCCTTCCTGCTGGGCATAGTGCAGCCAACGGTCGGTCTCTGCTTGCGGAATGGGGTTGCGCAACAGCACTTGGTTGCCCACAAAGCAGTAGCCCCCGTTCATGGTGACGTAGCCGTCGAAACAGACAGGCATGTCGGGGATGAGTATTTTGGGCCGACCCGATGATATGAAGGTTTTTACGCCTCGTTGGTGAAGGGCTTTGAACGCCTGTATGGTGCCGGGCGACACTTGGTGGGTTGTAAAACTGAGCAGTGTACCGTCGATGTCGAAGAAGGCGGCTTTGATCATAGTTTAAAGTGTTGAGATAATGGAGCGGAGTAGGGTTGTCATGTTTTCGGCGGCACGGTTGGCTTGCAGCACCACGTCGTCGCTATCGTTGAGGCATTGGTCGCCGAGGTCGTGGCTCTGGTTGGTGATGATGCTGATGCCGAAAATCTCCATGCCGCAATGCCGTGCCACAATGACTTCGGGCACGGTACTCATGCCGCAGGCATCGCCGCCGATAATGGCGTACATGCGGTATTCAGCCGGAGTCTCGTAAGTGGGTCCTGTGCCTGCCACATACACGCCTTCGCGCAGCTGAAGCCCCAATGCGGCAGCCTGCCGGTGGGCGGCCTCGCGAAGGTGTCGGCTGTAGACGGTAGTCATGTCGGGGAACCGGGGTCCGAGTTCGTCCATGTTGGGGCCCACAAGGGGATTGGGCATAAAATTGATATGGTCGGTAATAATCATCATGTCCCCCACGCGGAAGGATGGATTCACTGCCCCGGCGGCATTGCTGACAAAGAGGTTTTTCACCCCCATGCGGGCCATCACGCGGACGGGGAAAGTCACCTGGTCCATACTGTAGCCTTCGTAGTAGTGGAACCGGCCCTGCATGGCCAGCACCCGTTTGCCGCCCAGCATCCCTGCGATGAGGTTGCCTTTGTGGCCCACGGCTGTGGACTGTACAAAATGGGGTATCTGGCTATAGGGAATCACGATGGGGTCCTCGATATGTTCGGCCATGGGGCCAAGGCCACTGCCGAGGATGATGGCTGTTTCGGGGATCGGGTCGGATATGAGGCTGATGACAAACTGTGCGCTCTCGTCTATTTGTTGAATGTTCACTGTGTGTTAGTATTAGACTCTCAGGGTTTCTTTTGGTTCGATGATTTCAGTTGATTGATGCGTTTCATGATTTCGGCCGCCTCTTCGTAGTTTTCATTCTCTTCGCACTGGTGCAACTGCTTCTCCAGCTGTTCCAGCGTCTCTTCGGGCTGGGCGAGGGGGGCTTTGTTCTGTGGCAGGTTGGCTTCGAGGGCGCCGGGCTCCATGGAAGTCTCTTCAAGTACATTCTTGGCCATCAAGATGTCACATCCCTCAATCAAAGCCATCACCACGGCATCGCTGGTGCGGCTGTCTATCTGTTTTTCTGAAAATCCGTCGCTGATATAGAGGGTGGAGTAGAAGATGCCCTCCTCAAAGCGGTCGATGGTCACCTGCTTGAGCGACAGCATAAACTCCTCCAGAATATTGCTGAGCAGCGTATGCGTCAGCGGGCGGCGTGCGCGGCGTTGCTCTATTGCCATGACGATGGCCTGAGCCTCAGCCTCGCCGATGATGATGGGAACCTGTTTGCCCGTATCCGGCGCGTTGAGCACCAGCACATAGGCATCGCTCATCGACATGGTCTGCGAAATCTGGTACGGATAAACATGCGTATAGTCCATCGCGCTCTCTATTTTGAGTTGGCAAGGTATTGCACCAGCTGGCTCACTGCCAGTCCGCGGTGGCTTATCTGGTTCTTCACCTCCAGAGGCATTTCGGCAAAACTCACAGCAAAACGGTCGGGCATAAACACCGGGTCGTAACCAAAGCCACCTTTGCCGTACCGCTCGGTCAGGATGCAGCCCTCCACCTTCCCTTCGAAATAGCGGGGTTCGCCCCCTTCGATGAGGCATATCACCGTCCTGAACGCCGCTTTGCGGTTGGTCTTGCCCTCCATGGCATCCAGCAGCTTGTTGACATTGTCGTCAAAAGTGCAATGCTCACCGGCGTAGCGGGCGCTGTATACGCCCGGTGCGCCGTCGAGGGCATTGACTTCCAGTCCGGTATCGTCAGCAAAACAGTCTTTTCCCGTGCGTTCCCACACCCATTGGGCTTTTTGCAGCGCGTTGCCCTGTAGGGTGTCGGCGGTCTCTGGAATTTCGCCTTCCAGTCCTGCCTGGGCAAGGCTCACAATTGTTGCCTTGCCCTCCAGCAGCTGACGTACCTCTTCTAATTTGTGTTTGTTGTTTGTTGCAAAAATTAGTTCTCTCATAGTCTGTTAGTTTTTAATGGCCAATCCCAGGGGTGAGAGTCCTTGGCTGGCTGGCCAATTATCTTATCAGTGTCACTGTGCCGCTCACTGTGTGCTTTTGTGCGCTCCCCTTGCGCTGGTAGGTAATGACGTAGGGGTATGCCCCTTGCGGGCAGGGAGTGCCGTCGTGGGTGCCGTCCCATTTGAATTCTATGTCGTCCGAAGTGAAGACCCTTGCGCCCCCGCGGTTAAAGATGGAGATATGGAACGACTCCATCTCGCTGCTGCTGAAAATGCTGAACACATTGTTCGTGGCCTTGTTGGGAGTGAAGATATTGGGACGGAAGAATCCGAAGGTGTCAATCTCGATTGTCCAAGTGGTATCTGAGGCGCACCCCAACTCGTTATAGCTGTGCAGCGTAATCTCGTTGCAGTTGTCGGCATAGATGTCGAAATGGTGGGTCACGCTCTGCCCGGTTGACACGGCCCCGTCGCCGAACAGCCATTGCGAATGGTCGGCATACTGCGAGTTGTCGGTGAAATTCACCACTGGCGTTTCGGTGTCTATATACTGTGGCGAGTACTCGAAGTTCAGGATAGGCAGAGGCACTTCCTTGACCAAGATATCGATGGCGGCAATGTCGCAGCTGTCGGCGGCATAGCCCACCAGATAGTATCGGGTGTCCTGATTGGGTGATACCACTATTGTCTCATTGTGGGCCTGGCTGTCCAAAGCCGGGTCGGGAGGATAGCTGGACCACTCATACCACAGCGCTCCCGAGCCTGTCAGGGTGACGCTGTCGCCCGGACAGTGTTTGGCATGTTTGGGCGAGGCATTGATTTTGGTCGAGAGCAGCGACAGGGTGACGCTGTCCCAAGCCACGCAGCCCGCATCGGCCATAATCTTCAAGTAATAGGTGGTGTGAGGCTGTGAGGGACGCACATACAGCACATCGCCTCGGCAGATGGGCTCTTCGCCCGGCTGGTCCTTATGCCTGTACCATGCAAAGGTGCAGCCGCTCACCGAGGTCGATGCCTTCACGTGCGACTCATGCCCGTTGCAGATAACCGTGTCGTTGCTGAAGATGATTTCCGGATCGTGGAAGAAATAGATGGTGTCATACAGCGTGTCCGAACAGTCGGCACCGTTTGTCGTGATCAGCATAAAGGGGTTCATGAAATCCTCGAAATCGCGGGTGATGACCCTTGTGGCATCCAAGCCCGATACCTCACTGCTGATAGTAGTGTCCGCAAATATCCATACCCGTTTGGCAACGTTTTCTGTCAAGTCGGTGATTGAGGTGGTCTCCCCCACGCACAGCGTCCGTTTGCTGATGTCAATAGTGGTAGTGGGCGGAGTGTCGATATGCACCAAGAACACCTTGGTTGTATAGCAAGTTGTGTCTTCCAGATACATATTCAGCTCCACAGCATAGTCGCCAGACTGGCTGTGGCGGAATATCACCGAATCGCCTATCAATGTGTCCAGTGGCGGGGTGTCTGCCATGCTTCCATCATGCACCACCCAGCGGGTCAACTCATGGTCAATCCGGGGGGCATTGGTTCCCTGATAGGGTACCTCGCCAATAGCCTCCATAATCACCATCGACGTGTCCAGGCAGATGGTTGTGAAGCGTGCGTTGATGATAGGCTTGATGTTACTCACCTTCGAGTAGACTGTTGAATGGAAAGGTTTCTGGGGGTCCATGGCCGATGTCATCACGCATTTATATGTCGTCACGCCCACCGTGTCGCCCACCTCAATTCCGCGGGACTCATCGGCTGCGCTGGTTATGAAGTCCTCCACACGTGAGACATATATAGGACTGTTCGATGTGGGTGCCACCTGGCGGAAAGGAAGGGCACTCATTTCATTCGAGTTGGTGGTCGAACCCTCGTAACCGTTTTCCGACACATACCATGTATACGTCAGCAAGTCCGCCGGAGCCCGGAGCGTGTCTACGGCGTCCGACATTCCCTGCGGACAGCCCGACGAGGTAATCTCCATCGGCTGGCAGCTTCCGGCAATATAGGCATAAATCGGGTCCACATCATAAATGCAGTCGCTCGTATACATCTCCACTCGCACCGAGTCATACAGATAATTAATCAGGCTGATGGCCACGCGGGTCCAAGGCTTGTAGCAATAGCAGCAGCTTGTCGCACCTGCCGACGAGGGCGTTCCCGAAAAGCCCTCCACCCACGGCGCTGGCAGTGCTCCCGTCACGGCTGGCGCCGGCACGTTAAACCACAGGCTGTCGTGCAGCGGAAAGTTGTTCCACTGCCCGGTGGAATTGTTCTTTCCCACCACCCGGATGATAAATTCGCCGGCCTCGCTGGGCGTGTGGTTATAGCGGCAGGCCACAATAGCGTAGTCGATAAACAACAGGGCATTCATCGGGGTGACCATCATTGTATAGAAAAGTGCCTCCGCTCCTTTAGTGTTGCCGTTCTCATTGTCGGTGATGTTTTGTACGCAATGGCCGGTGGCCCGCATATCGCCCAAACGGATGCTCGACGCATGTCCTGGAGGGATACGCTGCATTCCCTGTCCCGCCGAATTGACGGTAAACAGGTCCATGCCGGCATCCTCGCTTCTGTAGATGCGGAACCGCTGGTCATGACCGTCGAATAGCGAGCAGTGGTTACACTGGCAGCGGTTGTTGTCATACCCCGAATTGTGCGTTGACGAGGTGATGTTCGCATTACCTGTAATGATGGGTTTGGTGGGGAGGCTGCAGGTACTCAGCACATTCGATCCAGTGCTTCCCCCAGAACCCTCCACGCGGTTGCCCACGCGGGCCGACCACGAGCCATTTCCGCCGGGAGTGGAATTGAACGACGTGGGGTTGTGTAAGCCTGGACAGGCATTCTGGCCCATCCCCGCCGTGCAGACTCCCAGCATGAAAAAGACTACTGATAATAAACGCTTCATAAATATGGTTCCTTTCTTTTTATTTTTCCGTTAAAAAACTGCCGGTTACAACCTTCTTCCCAGCTCAGGCAACAAGCGCGACTTCCAATCCACATAGTCGCCCTCCACAATATGCTGCCGGGCAGTGCGCACCAGCCACAGGTAAAAAGCCAGATTGTGTATCGAGCAAATCTGAAGGCCCAGGATTTCCTCGGCGCGGATTAGATGGTGCAGGTAGGCCAGAGTATAACTCCGGTCACACTCGGCGCTGCTCTCTGGGTCTATCGGTTCGAAACAGCTTTCCCACTTCTTATTCTTAATATTAATAGTGCCGTGAGCGGTAAACAGCAGCCCGTTGCGGCCGTTGCGCGTCGGCATCACGCAGTCGAACATATCCACCCCCCGTTCTATCGCCTCCAGTATATTGGCCGGAGTCCCCACACCCATCAGGTACCGTGGGCGGTCCTTCGGGAGGATGGCGTTCACCACCTCAATCATCTCATACATCGTTTCCGTGGGTTCGCCTACGGCCAGCCCGCCGATAGCGTTCCCGTCGGCGTTTTTCGAGGCGATATACTCTGCCGACTGCCTCCGCAGGTCGGCATACTTGCACCCCTGCACAATGGGGAACAGGCTCTGGTCGTAGCCATACAGCGGCTCCGTTTCCCCAAATCGTGCCAGACATCTGTCCAGCCAGCGGTGCGTCAGCTCCATCGACCGCTTCGCATAGCGGTAGTCCGACTCGCCGGGGGCGCATTCGTCAAAAGCCATCATGATGTCGGCCCCAATCACGCGCTCAATGTCCATCACCCCCTCTGGCGAGAAGAAATGGCGGCTCCCGTCAATATGCGACTGGAAAGTGCAGCCCTCCTCCTTGATTTTCCTGTTGTCCGCCAGCGAGAACACCTGGAAACCTCCGCTGTCTGTCAGCAGCGGCCTTTCCCAGCCCGCAAAGCCGTGCAGTCCGCCCGCGGCCCGCAGTATGTCGAGCCCCGGACGCAGAAACAGATGGTACGTGTTGCCCAGAATAATCTGCGCGTTGATATCGTCATAAAGTTCGTGCCGGTGCACAGCCTTCACACTCCCCGCCGTCCCTACGGGCATGAATATCGGGGTCGCAATCCTGCCGTGGGCGGTCTCAATAATCCCCGCCCGTGCATTGCTTCTACTATCCGCTTTCTCTATCGTGAACTTCATAATTCTCAACTTTTCAGCATATCAGAGCCAGCAGTTATGAACAACCGGTTAATATTTCATCCTGCAAAGATACGAAAAAATCCAAAAATAATACATATTTTTGCAATAAAAAATTTATCAACCCCAATGGACTTTACTCCTATTCTTACAGACCCTTGCATCATGGCCCTCACCATCGTGATGGCCGTGAGTCTGGTTATTTTGTGTCTCTACTACGGCCTCTTCTTCTTCCGTGTCGGCCATCTCAAGCCCCCCGCGCGCAAGGCCGACCCCGCTCCCGATGCCGACCTCCCGCCCGTATCCATAGTCCTCACCGCCCAGAACGACGGCGAATGGCTCCGCACCAATCTCGTCTATCTCCTGGAGCAGGACTACCCCGACTTCGAGGTCGTTGTGGTCGACTACCTCTCCACCGACGACACCCAGTTCATCCTGCGCCTCCTGGCCGAAAACTACAAACACCTCAAAGTCGTCACCCTTCTCGAGAACGCCAACGGCTATCAAGGCCTCAAATACCCCTTCTCCATCGGCATCAAGTCGGCCAAGAACGACATCCTCCTGCTCGCCGAGCCCGAATGCATGCCCATGGACACCACCAACTTCGCCTGGATCCGCTCCATGGTCCAGGGCTACCGCCACCCCCATATCGACCTCGTCCTGGGCTATTGCGGCATCGCCTACAAGCCCTCCCCCTTCAACTGGCTCCAGCAATACGACAACCTCGACTACAGCGTCGAGTACCTCGGTGCCGCCGCTCTCCGCCATCCCTTCACCGGCAGCGGGCGCAACCTCAGCTACCGCCGCTCCCTCTTCCTCAAAAACGACGGCTTCATCTACCACTACAACATCCCCGACGGAGCCGACGACATGTTCGTCAACCAGAACGCCCGCCGCCGCAACACCGCCGTCGTCCTCACTCCCGAAGCCTACACCGTCGTCCAGCCCCAGCCCACCCTCCGCCAGTGGCACCTCTACCGCCGCCACCGCGCCTCCACCCACACCTACTACCGCTTCGGCCTCAAATGCTCGCGCCTTGCCAAGCCCCTCAGCCTCTTTTTCTTCTACCTCTCCGGCGCCCTCCTCCTCGTCCTCGGCACCTTCCCCTGGCAGATCCTTGCCGCCGCCCTCGCCCTCAAACTCTTCTGGCAAATACTCTCCACCGCCCAGTCCACCCACCGCCTTGCCGTCAAGCCCGTCGTCTACATCCTCTCCCCACTCTTCGAAATTTATTTTCTCATCGCAAATACTTTTTCTGCCCTATTTCCGTTATCACACCGAAAGAAACTGAAATAACGGACCCCAAGGCATGGAACCTTTCCCATCAAACGAAAAGGCACAACGTGATTACCAGCTCGTTATAGCCGCCCGCGACAAAGGCGACCAACGGGCCTATGCCGACCTTATGCGTTTCTACCGCGAGCCCATCTACCTCATGCTCCTGCGCATGACCCACAGCCCCGTCGACGCCGACGACCTCACCATGGAAGCTTTCGGCAAAGCCTTCTGCCAACTGTCCTCCTATACCCCCCAAAACACCTTTGCCACCTGGCTCTTCGCCATCGCCAGCAACCACGGCATCGACTTCATCCGCCGCCAGCACCTCCACCTCGTCCCCCTCAACTCCATGTCCGTCACCGACGACAACGAAGCCTACGAATACCCCATCCCTGCCGACGACCCCAACCCCGAAGAAGAACTCATTCTCCGCCAGCGCGACCAGCTGGTGCGCCAGCTCGTCGACCGCCTTGCGCCCCGCTACCGCCGCATCGTCAACATGCGCTACTTCGACGAACTCTCCTACGACGAAATCGCCGCCAAACTCAACCTCCCCCTCGGCACCGTCAAAATACAGCTCCGCAGGGCCCGCCTCCTCCTTGCCGAAATCATCAAGTCACACAAACCCAGTCTATGAAGCATACCATACCCCTTTTTCTCCTTGCCCTCCTTGTCTGCGCCACACCCCTGCAGGCCCAGAAAAAGAAACACTCAGCCTTCCAGACGCGCATCTCCGGCCTCTCCCTCGCCGTCGACGCCGGCCTGCTCATCCCCAACGCCAAGCAAGCCAACTTCTACAGCGGCCGTCCCGGCAACGCCAACACCATCGACCGCGTCCTCCGCTCCGAGCAGTACGGCTCCCAAATCTGGAGCAGCCTCGTCAACCAAGGCCTCATCTCCCCCAGCGCCATCCCCTCCTACAGCGCCTTCACCATAGCCGAATACCCCAACATGTACTACCGGCTCACCTACCAAATCGGCGTCGGCCTGCGCTATGACTACAGCCGTGGCTGGGGCTGGATGCTCAACTTCGACTACAGCCAGCTCGTCGCCGCCGGCCAGTTCCTCCTCTCCTCCGACAACGGAGTCGGCATCCCCGGCAGCCGCCAGTACATCCCTTGCGACATCTACGGCCGCGAAAAGCGCATCCTCATCGACTTCTCCATCCTCAAACGCACCCCCATCACCGACCTCCTCGACATCGAAGTGGCCGTCGGGGTCGACATCAACAACACCAAAGTCACCGAAAACGGCATGGTCATCGGCGGCCACACCTACAGCATCCTCGACGTCTGGGGAGGCCAAAGCCCCTATGCCGGCTCTGGCTCCTACGAATACATCAACCAAGGAGGCATCGGCTTCGGAGCCCTCGGCTCCGTGGCTCTCGGCTACTCCTTCCAGGGTGCCAGCGTCGACTTCGGCTACGCCCTCCGCTACATGCAGACCAAATACAAAGGCTACAACGACACCGACGCCTTCGCCCTGCAGCACACCGTCTTCGCCCGTTTCAACATCAACAACTTCAAATTATTCAAGTAAATAACCGCGGCCTGCGCGCCCCCGCGCTCCGCCGGCCGCACAATATCAAAATAACAACCCATTTAAATGATACAATTAACAGACCTTTCGCAATCCGACCATCCGCATTTCGCCAAAGATCTATTCGAATCGGCCTTCCCCGACGAAGAACGACCTCCTTTCGGGGAGTTAAAGCATCGTAACAAAGACAGATTTCATTTCATGGTCGCCACCAACGACGACGGCGACGAACCCATCGGAATCCTCACCTACTGGACCTTCGACGAGTTCGTCTACATTGAGCACTTTGCCATCGACGAGGACCTCCGCAACCAGGGCCTCGGCAAAGCCGTCTTCCTCAATTTCCTTTCGCAGCAAACCCAGCAAGTGGTTCTCGAAGTCGAGCATCCCCACGACGAGACTTCCGAGCATCGCATTGAGTTCTACGCCAGTATGGGACTCTTCACCAATCCGCAGGACTACCTCCAGCCCTCCTATCATGGCGACCAAGTCACTGTCCCTATGATAATTATGACAAAATACGAAATTGACGACGACGAATTCGACGAAATTCGCGATATTTTGTACCGCGAAGTCTACAAATGCAGGCCCTCCAACATGCGCTGAACAAAAAAAAATCAATTTTTAAAGCACAAGAATTCACACCATTAAACGGCTGAAGGCGAAAAAAACCAAAAAAAAATTTGGTGCGTCGAAAAAAAGTCGTATCTTTGCAACCGCTTTCGAGGGAAAGACAGCCCGAAGCAAGAAGATGGCTCCTTAGCTCAACTGAATAGAGCATCTGACTACGGATCAGAAGGTTACAGGTTTGAATCCTGTAGGAGTCACAAATAAAAGAAATTTTTTCAGCGTCCAAGTTTTTCTTGGACGTTTTTTTTTAACCCTGCCGCACCCGTCCCAGTCCCGCCGCACACTCCGCAGTCCAACCCTGCTCCTCCCTGCCCGGCGGCAACCAATGCCCCGGTTCGCCCCGCAGGCTCAAAGCCGGGGTCCGCTCTTCCTCCAATCGTCTGCCGCCATTTTCGTCACATTTATCTGCCATTCCGTCCTCCCGCGTGGGACAAATAGATTTCCCGCGGGGGTGGGAGAGGGGGCGGCCGAGCGGGGTTGCGCCCCGTCCGGCTGGCCGTCGGGCCGCGACTGCCGGATGTTGGCCGCGAGCCGCGCGGCCACTTGCTCTGACATGACTTTTTTTTTGTATCCTCGTTAAAACAAAGCACCCCGTAGCACCTAAGCAGGAAACAACAGTCAAAATTTGTTCATTATATGAAGAAAACCCTGTCCCTCTTGGTCTCGCTGGCGTTAGTGTCCATGCTTGCCGCACAGACTATTGTGTCTACCCAACCCACCAATCGCAATGTGTTGATTGAGGAGTATACCGGGGTGGGATGCCAGTACTGCCCCCTGGGGCACAAGGCCACCGACTTCACGCTGCGGGCTTTCCCTGGCCACGCTTTCGCCATCAATATACATACAGGCATGTTCGCCACGCGGTTCACGACTTCGTGGGGCAACGCTTTGGCCGCACAGGCCAATGTGCTGGGTTATCCTTCCGCCACGCTCAACCGCCACGACTTTGGCGGGGGCGGCATCCATATTGACCCCGGCCAGGCTTACGCCTGTGCGATGAAGATGCGCGACACTGAGGCCCCCGTCAATGTGGCCGCCACGGTCGACATCGACCCTGCCACACGGCTCATGGTGGTGAAGGTGGAGGCCTACTATCCCGGCAACGGTCCGGGCGACTTCAACCTCCTCAACGTGGCCCTGCTGCAGAACAACGTGCTGGGTTCGCAGACGGGAGGCAGCAGCTACTATCCCGAAAACATGGTGGGCGGACAGTACCGGCACAACCATATTTTGCGCGACCTGCTCACCGGCCAGTGGGGCGACACGATTCACCACACCGAGGCGGGTTCGCTTTTCAAGAAGGAGTATGCCTACGTCATCCCCAACACTATCGGCGACCTTGATGTCACCAATCTCGACGACCTGAGCGTGCTGGTGTTTGTGTGCCAGGGTCACAAAGAGGTGCTCAACGTCTGCGAGGCTGTCCGCACGGGTTCCAAGGCTTATATCGCCTACGGAGCTGCGGGCGGCGAGGAATGCTCCATGGACTTCCGTCCCTTTGTCGAGGTGGTGAATCCCACTTCCAAGGCCATCAGCAACCTGCGCCTGGAGGTGGACGGGCAGACTGTGGTCCGCTCCAAGACCATTGCGCCCTACTGCAAGGATACGGTTGTGCTGAAGTCGGTGACGATTGACGGCCAGTCGGAGGGCCACCAGGCATACGCCGAGACGGTCGCGGTGCGGCTTGTCGGCTACACCGCTGACGGGGCCCAGGTCGACGCCGGGGGCGAGCAGTTGACTGTCCGCTATGCCGACGCCGAGATTTTCTCAGCTCCCGGCCCTCTCACACTGACGATTGGCTATGACTCTTACCCGCAGGAGGTGTCCTTCACGCTGGCCGGAGTGGGCGACTGCCGTTTCTACTATCAGCAGAACGGGACCACGGCCAATGCCGGGCAGACGGTTTCCTACACCCTTTCGCCGCTGACGGCGGGGCTTTACAGGCTCAAACTTTTCGACACCGGGGCTGACGGCCTGAACGGCACTATCGCAGTGACCGATGCCGACGGCAACACCCTGTTCAGCCGCGACGCCCGCAGTATGCTGGTGTGGGACAATATCTATCTGAACATTACCACCGACGGTGCCGACGGCCCGCAGGGCACCGTGGTGGGCATTGACGAGGTGGCTCGGCGCAGTGCCGAGGGGAGTGTGCGGTTGTGGCCCAATCCCGCAACCGAGCGGTTGCACATCGAGGCCGATGCCGAGCAGGTGCGGGTGGAGATACTGGACATGGCCGGACGGGTGGAAATGACCGCCCCGGCGGGCGACATCAATGTCGGCTCCCTGCCGTCGGGCATTCATATCGTGCGTGCGGTCACCCCGTCGGGCACGGTTGTCAAGAAATTCATCAAACAGTAATCAATAATCAAAAAACAAAACAGAACCATGAAGAAGTTTTTCAAACTGATGGTTGTAGCAGTCTTGGCTACATCAATGTTGTTCGTTGCCTCGTGCAAAAAAGAGAAGGTGACCCCGACCGAAGGCGGCAGCACACCGCCCGCCATCCCTACCTACGAGACGCTTGAGGGTACGGAGTGGGAAGGCACTTACAACACTACCACACAGACACAGTATGGCACTTATCCCGTTGTAATCCATTGGACTGTGGATTTCTTGGCCAATGGCGAGGGCGAGGTGATGATGTGGCAGGAGAGCCAGGCTTATGACCCCGACCAGTACACTTGGCGGATGACTTATAGCTATGACGGCAACAACGGCGGCGTTGTGTCCGATGGATTTGGCGAGTGGCCCGTGGATGGGGATAACAATTACCCCTACACGGTCGATGCTGTCAACCGCACCCTTGAGTTGAATTTGCAGTTTGAAGTGCAGCACGTGGCCGACGGCCCGATTATCACCTACGGCGGCCCCACTACCCTGCATCAAATCCGGTAGTCTTAGTTTTTTACCTTCCGCAAATCTTCAAAGTATATGAAAAGAGTTATAATGGTTTGGGTGGCGCTGGTGGCGACGGTGGCGGCAGTGGCCGCGCCAGTCGATGCCAAGAAGGCCGCCGCCGTAGCCCGGTCGTTCTGGTCGGCCACCCTCGGCACAAAAGGGTCGCAGCAACTGGAACTGACCCCGTGGCAGTACGAAGGAGTGTATCTCTTCACCCAGCCACAGGGGGGATGGATTATGGTGGCCGCCGACGACTGCGCCCGCCCGGTACTGGCCTATTCCACTACAGGCACGTTTGACAAGGACCGCATGCCCGTGGCGATGCAGAATATTGTTGCCGAGTATGGGCAGGAGATTGCCCATGTGGCCGCTGAGAAGGGTGTGGCCGCTGACGCGGAGTGGGCTACGCTGCTGGCCGGCGAACCCCTCGACGGAACCAAGGAAGAGGAGGTGGGGCCACTGATGACTACCCAATGGTATCAGCGGTCGCCCTACAATATGTATTGCCCCTCGTATACAATGACGGGGTGTGTGGCCACCGCCATGGCACAGGTGATGAAGTATTGGAACTACCCCGCTTTCGGCGAGGGGAGCCACTCGTATAGCGACAATTCGGGCTATGGTCTGCAGAGCGCGGACTTTGGCAACACCCGCTATGACTGGCCCAACATGCCCGACCGGCTTACGTCCAGCTCGTCGACTGCCGAAAAGGAGGCTGTGGCCATCCTGATGTACCATTGCGGCGTGAGTGTCGACATGGGCTACAGCACCATCTATAGCGGTACGACTATCAACAAGTGCGAGCCCGCCTTGAAAACATATTTCCGCTATAACAAGCACGACATCCGCTACCGCGCCAAGGGTTCGATGAGCAACGATGCCTGGACCGACACCTTGATTGCAGAGTTGCGGCTGCGCCGCCCGGTGCTGCACGGTGGCAGCGGTCCGGCTGGCGGCCATTGCTTTGTGGCCGACGGATTCGACGCCCATCGCTATATCCATTTCAACTTGGGTGAGGATGGCGACGGCGACGGATTCTATCAAGTCGGTGCCATCACCTATGGGGCTTACGCTTTCAACCAAGGAAACGATGCCATTTTGGGGGTGCATCCCGAATACGGCATTTATCTGAACGTGTCGCAGGTGGGATTCGACCGCCACGCTGGACAGACGCAAGTGTGGTTCAGCAGTTGCGACACGCTGACGGCCGACTGGCGCATTGAGTCCAACGAACCCTGGATTACCTATGACGGGACGGGCTTTGCCCACCTGGGACAGGTGACTGTGGGCGTGACCGAGAATAACACCGGCTTGGAACGCAGCGGCACGGTGACCTTTGTCCAGGGCGACAAGCGCGTGGAGCTGACGGTGGTGCAGAATGCCTACGACCCCGCCACGGATTTTTGCCAGCTGACGGTGGAGATGGAAAACACCCACAGCGAGCCGTGGGCCGGCGATGCGTACCTGAGTTTTGAGTCGCTCAGCGGCACAGTGTACGGCACGGCCCGGCATACAGCCAGCACCCGCACCAGCACGGCCACCGTCAGTGTGGCCCCGCACGATGTGATGGTGCGCTGGCACAGGGGCGGAGCCTTGGACCGCTATATTAATTACAAAATCAAGAACCGCCACGGCGAGGTGATAGTCGATGTGCAGAATGCCTACTTCGACGGAGCCGATGTGTTGATTTCGTGGCCCTGCAGCCCCCTGTCAATAGACGAGGCGGGCCAGGACGACTACCAGGTGTGGCCCAATCCCACCACAGGGCAGGTCACAGTCGGGGTGGAGAACGGGCAACCGGTGCAGATTGTTGTGCTCGACGCTGCCGGCCGTGAGTTGATGCGCACCGCACAGTGTACTTTCGACTTGGGTCCATTGGGTGCCGGGGTGTACTATATCCGTGTAGTCACCGAGCGGGGCGTCAGTGTGAAAAAGGTGATTAGGAATTGAATAGACTGAATGCTATGAAAAGAATATTTGTGTTGATACTCCTTTGCCTTGCAGCCTTGGGCGCAACGGCAAGCCCCGTGGATCCTGGCACCGCCTGCCGTGTGGCCAACCACTTTTGGCAGTCGGTGCTGCACGGGAAGGGAGTGCTGCAAGCCAGTCCGTGGCAGTTTGAGGATGTGTATCTGTTTGTGGGAGAGGAGAGGGGTTTTGTGATGGTGTCGGCAGACGACTGCGCCCGCCCGGTGATAGCCTATTCGCTTGACGGGTGGATAGACCCATCGGCTATGCCCCAGCAGTTGACTGAGCGGATGGAAGCTTACAGCGGCTTGATTGCCGCTGGCAAACGGCAGGAGGCGGCAGCCACAGCCCGCGACGCAGCCGTATGGGAGCAGATGCTGAGCGGCGGGGTGAGCAAGGATGGCGACAACCCTGATCGCGTCGAGCCTTTGCTTGAGACCAACTGGGACCAGAGCGGCGGCTATGCGCTGTATACCCCCAGCGGCACCCCAACGGGTTGCGCCGCGACGGCACAGTCGCAATACATGCGGTTTTGGAAGTTCCCCGCTTTTGGCTATGGCAGCGAGTCATACTATTGCCAGCCATACGGGGCGCAGTCGGCCGATTTTGCCCACACACTCTATGACTGGGACAATATGCCGGCACGGGTGTATGTGTCCAGTCCGCGCGAAGAGCAGGTGGCGGTATCGACGTTGATGTATCATGTTGGGGTGAGCCTGAACATGGGTTATGCCCCTGGAGGCAGCGCCGCCGCCGGTCTGGCTGGCCATCCGGGCATCGCCAGCATCGACAACTCGCTGATGGATTATTTCTACTACAGCCGGAATATGCGCGCACTGTTCAAGAACGACGATTACACCGATGAGCGGTGGGCCGACAGTCTGAAGGCTGAATTGCAAGCCGGCCGGCCCATGATATACTGCGGCGTGGCTCCTGAGGGCGGGCACGGCTTCCTTTGCGACGGCTATGAGTATCGCGAGGGTCAGATATATTTCCATTTCAACTTTGGATGGAGCGGCCGTGGCGACGGCTATTTCACAGCCGACGACATCTGCCCCAATGTGAGTCCCACCGGCGAGGAGGGTGAGGCCTATCACTTCAACCAGAGCAATCAGGCACTGGTGAGGGCTATACCCGATTTCAAGATGCATGTGAGCGACACGATTCTTAATTTCACCCGTGAGGGCGGTAGCGGAAGTGTCCTGTTCAGCAGTATCGACACTACCTCCGAGCCTTGGAGCGTCAGTTCCGACCAGTCGTGGCTGGCGGTGGAGACCAACGGCGTGGAACATGCCGGGGCCATCACTGTCAATGTTTCCGAGAATACCACCGGTGCTGAGCGCCAAGCCACTGTCACCTTTACGCAGAAGGGTGAGACCATCAGTGTGAAGGTGGTGCAGACTTATTACTCGGTCGAGGACTTCTGTCCGCTGACGGTCGAGATGGAGAATACCCGCGGCGGCGGTTGGGAAGGCGGAGCCTATCTGAGTTTCGAAAGCCCAACGGGTTATGTATACGGCACTGCGACGCTGGCTTCGGGCAGCTCAAATACGGTCAATGTAGGCGTGCCTCCGCATGATGTCAATGTGGTGTTCCACAAAGGAGGCGGTACTGACCGTTATATCAACTATCGGGTTCTCAACCAGTATGGCGAGGAATTGGTGAAGGTGCAGTACGCCTTTATGAATGGCGGTACCCATTTCATCGAATGGCCTTGTGTGCATGTGGGAATTGATGAAGCCGAGAATGGCGGAGCGATGGGGAGTGTGGAGGTGTGGCCCAATCCGGCCACCAACCGCCTGAACATCGCTTGTGAGCAGCTGTTGCGTGCGGAGGTGATCGATGCGTGCGGGCAAGTGGTTGTTGCCACTATGGAGCGTCAGGTCAATATCGAAACCCTCGCGAAGGGAGTGTACTTTGTGCGAGTGGTGACCCCCGAGGGCGTGGCAATGAAGAAAATCATTAAAAACTAATTTAATACTGTACTGAAATGAAAAAACTGTTATTTGTAATCGTAATGGCTTTAGGGGTGTTCGGTTTCTCCGCCTGCCAGAAAGAAGAGGCAAAACCCGTAGGCAACGGCGACGAGTTCCCGACTACGTTTGATATGGTCCACACATCGTGGAAGGGTGTGTATAATGGACATGTGCAACATCCACAGGCCGGAGCGGTGCCGTGTGTGCTGACTTGGACGCTTGATTTTGTTGACGAGTCGAAAGTAAGCATTTTGCTCGAGATGACCACCGGCGGCCAGGCTCAACAGCCACAGGAACTGACCTGCACCTACTCCTACAGTGGGCTGACCGGCGAGTTGATCAGTATAGAGGATGGCGAAGAACAGCGCGACCCCTTTACTGTAGACCCGGTGAACCGTACCTTCACGGTTAATCTGGCTGTGTATACTGGTTTCTCGCAGGAGGATCCCCAGATGGTGGGTGGCCCCACCACTTTCCATCAGATTCATTGATGATGGACCTTTCACATTGTAATTAATTTATTTATTAATATCCATTCAAAAAAAACAACAAAATGAAAAGATCATTTTTAAGAATCCTCTGCCTCACAGCACTTGTGGGCATGGTCTTCGCCTCGTGCGAAAGAGAAAACACCACGACTGACGGCAAGTACACAGTCACCGTGCTTAGTGCCAACGACCAGATGGGCAAAGCCTATGGTAGCGGCGAGTTCGATGCTGGCACGACCACCCGTATCTGGGGTACCCCCGAAGTGGGCTACCAGTTTGACCACTGGAACGACGGCAACACTGAGAACCCCCGTAACATCACAGTCAATGAGAATGTGACCTACACTGCTTACTTCTCGGAGATTGGCCACGGTGGTGACACCACTTTCCCTGGTGGCGGCGGTGGCGAAACTCCCGGTGAGTTCAATGCCTCCTTCTCGTTCGATGGCACCACCTACAACGGAATGGCTCTTGTAAGCTTTGGCCTTCAGCAGGGTGTTTTGATGCTGGCCATCTATACCGGCGAGGGCGAAGCAGACCCCATTTCGGTTGTTAGCATTGACCCCTCCACTGGCACACAGACCGCTGACGGAACCACCTACACGAGCTGCTCCGTTATCTTCGGTTCCAACGACTATGTCAATGATATGTATCCCCACTATGCTACCGGCGGCCCCGCTACGTGCCAGATTAATGTGACGGCACTGGATATGACCGCCAACAGCATTACTCTCAGCGCAACGGGTCAGCTGCTCGACATTGCCACCCATCAGGCAAGTGGCGAGACTGTCCTGAAGAGCTATTCATGCACCATGGATGGCGCTTGGCAGAATCCTGGCATCCCCACAGGTAAGTAAGATCCATTTTGAACTTCTTTTCATAGAGGAAGGCTGCCACTTGTCGGCAGCCTTCCCTTTTTGTCGCATATTAGGCTAAATTCCAGCCATAATGCAATAATTGTGGCCTTTGTCCGTTGTAAAGGTATTTAATGAAAACGGATTATGAAAAAGATTGCTTCCTTTGTGTTTTTCGCTCTTGTGTTGATGACTTCGGTCCAAGGCCAAACCCCGGATGCCACATTGGCCACGCGAGTGGGTCGCGTCCAGAAGCTGATAATGCAGCAACATTACACCTCGGCATACGCGGCTGCCGACAGTATACGTGTCGAGGCCATGCGTATGACAGCCCAGTTGCAGACGGTGGATGCCGACGTGTCGCGACAGTTGCTTACGGCCACATGGCTCATGGAGATGGCAGCAGTGAAGTATCAGGAGGATGCCATGGACAGCAGCATGGCTCGCTTCCGGGCCATCATGCCACACCTTGTGCCGGTGGACCGTGTGTTGTGCTACCTCTTTTTAGGACGAGTGGACTCAGCCTTGGCCGACACTTTGAGTTTGCGCGGAGTTCCTAACAGCCATATTGCCAACTTCTGCTCGCAACCCAAAGAGGCACTGTTCAATATCACCCCCACGATGTACGACCTGGTGATGCAGCTGGCTGTGCAGAATGTGCCGTTGGAACAAGGCATGGAATTGCAAAAGCAACTGGTGGACTACAGCCGCAGCCGAGGTGATATGAATCTGACGCTCTATAATGAGTTGCGCTGGCTGAGCCTGATGGAAAGCAAGCCCAACCTCTCGAAGCAGTACCGTCGCCGCCAGGTGCAGGAACGGTTGAACCGCTACCGCAGCAGCGGCAATGAGCAACTGGCTCACCTCTATCGCCGGTTGGCGAGCATGGCGGAGGAGGAGAAAGACTTTGTGGGAGCAGTGGCCTATTGCGACAGCGCCATCAACCGCTGGCCCAAGAGCGAAGGCGGAGTGCAGTGCGCCAATATGAAGAATCAGATACGAGAATGCCACATAGAGGTGGAGATGCGGGAGGTGGAGGCCGCGGGACGCGACATGCTGGTGAGGGTGAACAGCCGCAACGTTGCTGATCTTTACTACCGTGTTATAGCTTACCCATCGAATTATGATCTCTACAGGAATAATGACGAGAATACCCGGGCATTGCTCCTGAAAAGCCGTGTGTTAAAGTCGTGGCATCAAACCCTCACAGACGGTACCCCCGCCGGGCGCCCGCTGAAACTGGACGACTACCAGTACCACAGGCATTACGGCTATGTGCCTGCGCTGGCACCGGGGCATTATATGCTGTTAGTGTCGCCAACGGCAGACTTCAAGAGCAAGGGCTTCGTGGTGCAGGGGTTCACCGTGGCAGGCGCGGCTATCGTGTTGACGCAGTGCGACAACATAGGGGTGAGTGGCTATGTGGTGGATGTGGTAAGCGGTGAACCCGTGAGGCACCAGCGCGTGGCTTTGCAGCGGAGCCGCAGCTATCCGGTGAAGTATACAGACCTCGGTTCAGTGCAGACAGATGCCGACGGGTTCTTCGCTTTCGAGCAGCAGATTGTGGGTAAGGATGAGACCAAGAAAGGGGATTATAGATACTACGACTACCGGTTGATGATGCGTCACCGGGGGTTGGAAATAACCCGCGACTTGAGCCTCTCGGGCAAGGGCGGTGCCGCAGCCGACCGAAGGGACTACGAGCTGTTTGTGGACAGACCCGTCTATCGCCCTGGCGACACGGTGCAGTTCCTGCTGGTGGGAGCAGGCTTTGAGGGAGGCCGCGAGGGGTCTACCCTTGGGGGACAGCAGGTACGGATGGAACTGCGCGACGTGAACCGCAAGGCGGTGGACTCGCTGCGGGGTGTCACCGATGAGTTTGGCCGGTTGAGTGGCCAGTTTGTTATCGCACCGCGGGCGTTGCCCGGCAGTTTCGGCCTGATGGCCTTTAGTCCTATTGATAAGAGTTCAAACAAGGCGGGAACAGTGAGAAGTGGTCGGGGAGAGGAGATGGTGGCGCAGCGCTACTTGAATGTGGAATCATATAAGCAACCCAAGTTCACCGTCACACTCAAATCGCAGGACCGCCGCGACAACGAGGGCAACAGCCTCGCCCCGCAGATGGGCGACAGCCTGGTGGTGGAGGGCTTGGCGGCATCGTATACGCAGGTGCCGGTGGCTGGAGCACGGGTGAAGTGGAGCGTGACCCGCTCGATGGTGCGTCCGTGGTGGCGCCGTTGGTATAGCAATGCAGTACACTATGGGACCCACATAGTGGCCTCGGACTCGCTGACCACCGACCCCGAAGGGCTGTTCCGCATCGCCTTCGTGGCCAATCCGGACAGCTCGGTGGAACTTTCCACACGCCCCAGTTTTCAGTATCTGCTTACGGTTGACGTGACCGACCTTAACGGTGAGACCCACAGCCAGCAGTTGACGCTGAGGGCTGGCTACGAGAACAGCTATGTGCATATCACCCTGCCACAGCAGACGGCCCGGCTGGATAATCTGACATACCAATATAACGACCTGAACGGAACGCCGCTGAAGGGGTATGTCGTCGTCTCTGTCGAGCGGCTGCGTATGCCTGCCAATCTGTGGATAGATCATCCGCAGTTGCGCGAAGGCGTGTGCCACACGCTTTCGGAGGCGGAATTCCACAAACGGTTCCCGCTGACGCCCTACAGCTATAACGAGGAACGGATGGAACACTGGCCAGTGGCCGAGAGGGTGTTTTTGGCCCGGATGCAGAGCGAGGGGCAGGCCGTGAACAGCATCAAGCTGCCCATCTTGTCGGCCGGAGCCTACCGCATCATCCTGACCCCCGACAGCGGCCCAGAGGCATTGCGTCCGGTGGCCGACACCGCAGTAGTGATTTATACCCCCACCGGGAACCATCAGGTGTACACCCAACGGTTGCTGTGGAGCGATGTGAGTAGCGAGACCGCTCGCGTGGGCGATACACTGACCCTGCGGGTTGGCACGCGCCACAGCGGTGTGCGCGTGCTGTTCCGCCTTACCCACGGAGGTCGTCTGCTGGAACGCCGCGTACTGAAATTGGGCGGCGGGATAGAGAGCCTATCCATACCCGTCAGCGACACGCTGCTGGGAGGATTTGAGATAGAGCTGTGTGCCATCAAAGAAGGTCGCACCCATACGGCTACCCACCGCGTGGAGGTGCCCTACGAGCATAAGAAGCTGAATGTGGAGTTCGTCACCTTCCGCGACAAGCTGACGCCGGGCGAACATGAGCGATGGACACTGAGGGTGTCGAAGGCACGGAATGAAGCCGGCGCGGCGGCATTGACGACCCCTGACCAGACCCCTCCGGCTGCCGATGCGGCAATGCTGCTCGGCATGTATGATGCGGCGCTGAACAGCTATGGCCACCTGTCTTTCAACTGGTGGCCGTGGCGGGACGCCACATCGGAAAGCCTGATGGGGACACACTATGATTTTGCCTGGGAGTATCAGCACACTCGGCAACTGCTGGTGTCGCAGCATAATTGGCTTTTCTATAAAGGGAAAACTCCAGCGGGATGGGAATTCACAGCCCTGAACCATAGGGGATGGCGCGACCGTGGGCTGATGAGAGGGACAACAGTGGTGGAGAGCATCGTGGCTACAGTTGGGGGAGTGGGCTATGCCACGGCCCGAGGCGAGGACGGAATGGAGGCGACCAATGCGGTCAAGATGGCCAAGAGCCGCAGGGTTCCCAATGCTCCTGAAGTAGTGACGGAACTGGCAGTGGTGGAAGATGCGATGGAGATGGAGGTGGTGGATGCTTATGACGAATATGGCGAGGTAGTGCAGGAGGCAACTGTCAAACCTGAAGAGCCTTACCTGCGCACCAATCTCAGCACACTGGCTTTCTTCGAACCCACACTCCGCACCGATGCCAACGGGACGGTGGAATACAGCTTCACCGCTCCCGACCTGTTGACGGAGTGGGACGTGAAAGGACTGGCCTGGACGCGCGATTTGTCGGTGGGCAACGTGGAACGCAAACTCATCACCCGCAAGCAGCTGATGGTGCAGCCCAACATGCCCCGTTTTCTCCGCGAAGGGGACACCGCCACCCTGATGGCCAAGGTGATGAACCAGACCGACTCCACACTGACGGCCGAAGTGTCTTTCCGTCTTGCTATTCCCCTGCTTGACGGCAAGGAATATACGCAGGAAGGTCGCCAGACGGTGAAGGTGGGGGCACGGGGTACGGCATCTGTCCTGTTCCCCGTCACTGTGCCAGTGGGCGGCACCGTGGCCACCTATCGGTTCACCGCCAGTGGAGGGCAGCACAGCGACGGCGAGCAAGGTCCCCTGCCTCTGCTCACCAATCGGCAGTCCGTCACCCGCTCACTGTCGATGTACATGAACGGCGCGGGCAGCAAGCGCTACGACATGGACATACCCACCTCGCCGACGGCGCACCCCGTAAGCTTCACAGTTGAGTATACTTCCAACCCTCTCTGGCTGGCCATCCAGTCGCTGCCCTACATGAGCCAGTGCAGCAACCCCTCCAATATATACCTCTTCAACAGCTACTTTGTCAACACGTTGGGCAAAACTGTAGCTGAGCGGTTCCCAGAGTTGAAACATTGTGCCGACAAGACCACTGGCGAGGACAGCCCCCTGTTGCGCAACGGCGATATCAAGCAGACCCTACTGGACGAGACCCCTTGGCTACAGGCGGGTACGACAGAGGTGGAACAGTTGAGGGATATAGCCCACTACTACGACAGCGAGGAGTTGCAGCGGCAATGCACCGATGCTTTAAACAAACTGCAGCGCGAGCAGCACACCGACGGGGGCTGGCCTTGGATGCCCGGCGGCCGATGGAGCAGTCCTTACGTCACGCAATATATCCTGAAAGGCTACGGTATGCTGGCGCGGCAGCTTTCGCGTGGCAACACCGCGATGCAAACCCGCGCTTTGGCCTACGTCGACAAGGAGGCCTACCGCAGTTACCAGGAGTGGAAACGCTATCTCGAAAAGCACCCCGGCAGCACTTGCAAGCCCATTATGCTGGATTACCTCTATACCCGCAGCTACTACGCCGGGCAGAACTTCAGTGCGGCAGCACGCGAGGCTCATGACTATTTCTATTCCAATGCCAAACAACGCTATGCCGACTACACCTCGCTTTACGACCAGGCCTTGCTTGCCCTCGTCTTCCAGCGGGGTGGCGACACCCGTCTGGCCCGCGAGTTGGTGACCCGCATCAAGCAGAAAGCCCTCTACAGCGACGAGATGGGTATGTACTGGCGCGACAACCGCGCGGGCTATTTCTATTATCAGCGCCCCGTCGAGACACAGGCTCTGCTTATCGAGACTTTCCGCGAAGTGACACCCTCCGACACCCTCTCCATTGCCCAGATGCAGCAATGGCTGCTCAAACAGAAGCAAACCACCCGCTGGAGCAGCGACATTGCCACCCTTCGCGCAATCTTCGCCCTCATGCCGACCGGTAGGGTCGATTGGTCATTCGGCCGGATTAAGCAGGGCGACAAAGTAGTTGTGTCAGGCAAAATCTTTTCCGACACGCTTGTCGCCCCCGCCGAAGGCTCCGGCTATCTCCGCCATACCTATAGCGCCGACACCCTCACCCGCCTGACGGGCCGGGGCAGCGTCGCCGCCACCATCTTACGGCCTGGCAAGGGCATCGCCTGGGGTGCACTCTACTACCAGTACACCGAACAGATGGACAAAATCTCGGCCTCCGAGACAGGCATAACCCTGCGGCGCGAACTCTTCAAGGTAGAGCCTGACGGGACATTGACCAAGCTGCCGTCGGACAAAGGCGTGGCCGTGGGCGACCGTCTGCGCGTGCGGCTGCACGTCAGTTGCGACCGCAATCTGGAATATGTCGAACTGAAAGCCTTCCGCGCCGCCGCACTCGAACCCGTCAGCACGGCATCAGGTTGGGTGTGGCAAAGCGGCTTGAGCTACTACGTGGCAGTGAGCAACAGCAACGACGCGGTGTATATCGACCGCTTGGAAAAAGGCAAATACACCATCGATGCCGACTACTATGTTACCAACCCCGGCACCTTCACCCTTCCTCCCGCTGTACTCCAATGCCTCTATGCCCCCGAATTCCGCGCCACCAGCCCCGGACAAAGAATGACAGTGAAATAGAAATGAGAAAAGGACTGGATGGGATAAAGATGAGATATAAATGATAAAAAAACTACCCCCTCTATCAAGTCTATCCCCGCTACATCCCCCTAACTCCCAACAATCGTCTCACCCCAAGGGTTCTCCCTGTGCCGCCGCCAGTTCTCCAAAGCCGTCGCCTTGCTTGCATTGGCATAGCAATACTCACACTGGTGAGGACAAGTGTCATACTGCCCAATGTCCTTGCTGACCATACACCCGCAAGCCTTCCGCTGCCCCTTGTCCGGCATCCGCTTCCGCTGTATGGCCACCATACTGTCGTCTAACAGGATTCCGCCGGTGGGTACCTCCACGTTGCCAAACATATCCCGCTGCACAGGCACCTTCACCACACCCAGATATTCCATCAGCGCCCGGTCGCGGTGAGCCAGGCGGATAATCAAGTCGTGGTCGATGCAACTGTTATGCTCCACCCCCGGCAGGTCAATCGCCTCTCCGCAGGTGGCCAGCTGGTATCCCCAGCGCCTGTTCAGCTCCACCAGCTGGGCTGCAAAATTCCTCATCCGCTCCTCGTCCCACTCGGTGTAGTTGATGCCCGACTCCTTCAAGTTATGCTTCACCTTGCGGTACGTGGCAATATCGGCAAAACTGAACACCAGTTTCTCTGTATACCCTTTCAGCTGGTCGCCGATGCGGGCTATCTTCTCTATCAAATCGTCGGTGCCAATTCTATCAGTAAGCACCAGCGGGTCGAACCGCCACACCACATGCCCTACACCCAGCCGGTCCACAATCCGCCTGAAAGTGTCTATGCGCTCCTGCACGGGCGGCACCTTCCGCTCCAGCCCCTCCGCCGCATAATCGTTCAGCGTATACTGGATGTAGCACCCTATGCCATGTTCACCGCCCACCTGCGTTCCGGGCACCAACTCGTCCAGATGCTCCAGTAGTGGACTTGGGTTCTTCGACCAGAAGACGATAAACCTCGTGTCCTGATACGACACATACCCCAGCCTGTTGTTAAACGGGTTGCGCCAAGCCGAGTACCCCCGCTGCAACCGATAGAAAAACCAGTCGGCATAAAACGCCGGAATATCCGTCGCCCGGCTCGCCGACACAATCACCGGGTGCATCGTGGTCTCCACCACGCTCCCGTCGTCAAGCGTTATATTTATTTTCTCCATCATTATTGCAATATAACGACATCAACCTTTGCTTTATTATATCCCTAAGTTCCTCAGTGAAATAGTCTGCTTTTTGTTTTCCACCTTTCCCATCTTTCAACCTAACAAAAATGGCTATTGTATCTTTATTCGAGTCGCGTCTTACTTTTGAATAGTACTTACTGCTAATCCCTTTATTCAATTCTCTTTGGTACCAATCTAAATCATCTTTTAACCTCGATTGGGATTCTTTTGGTACAAGATCCTTGATTTTATCCCATGCTGCTGCATCACAGAAAAATAAGTTATCCCTATTTTCCGCAAATAATGTTCCTTGGGTGTAGATGGTTTCTTCTTGTTTTTTGGTGGCGCGTTTTGCTATCTGTTTGTCAGGTCGAACTTTCCCAATGAATATTTTCCATTTATCTATTTTCTCTATGTCATCCCAGTTTGTCAACCCCTCTTCTTCGATTTTCTTAATATTTTTCTCATACTTTTCTTTGAAATCAGGATGATTTCGGATTGCATCCACTATCCTATACACTTCATTATTCTTGATAGGTTCTTGAATGGGTGCCGTGATGATAGAGCTCTCTCCAGACATTGGGATAGTTTGAGTGTCTTTACCCTCAGGTATTTTTGCTTTTATGCGAGTTGGAGTGGTGTTAGGGGATGGAGCTAGATCTTTATCAAGAAGTTGTCCGTAGAATTCTTTATAGACTTGACGTCCGTAGTTCTTGTCTTCAAATAGCATGTCGACGAAGTCGCGAGTCATATTGGCGTAACCTGTCAACGCACCATACAGGGCAAATGCTAGCCGGTAATCATACATGCCCTTGCGTTGCATGAAACTAAGCAGAGTGTCCCACTCATCTCCTCTCAGGACTACCGCCGCCATAGAGCAAAGCGCACCATTGTCCCACTCCACATCGAAAGCCTCTCCAGCAATGTGTTTACGGAGTTTGTTGAGGAAGTCTCGCTCTGTGCACCCATCCCAATTGTTCCCCATGTAAGTTTTAGCAGACAACGTTATCATAGTGGCCAAGTCCAGTTGATTATAACTGTCGCGGGCGGTTTGTTTGCTGTCAAGCAGTAGCGTGTTCAACCAGTGCTTTACCAACTCAACATGGTCAGGAATCTGAATGTTGATAACATCCACTCCGTTAGTGATAATTGCTCCGTCTTCAGGATTGATTTTCTTCCCGTATCGCAATAAGGAATTGCTTTGTTTTTCAATCTCACCCTCAATCCACTCCATTGCTGGATTCCTTACACCCTCTACAGGTTGTTGTAACAGGTATTCAGTATAACGGATAAGACCTAGGTTTTCTGTATGAGGGAGGCTGAGACTCCCTCCGAATTTTTTTAAGATTTGAGAGAGTATAGTTAGCGCGCTCATGTCAAATCCATGTTTTTGCAATTCAATATATATCGGGGATAGTTGCTGCCATCGTGTTGAAAGATCTCGAAGCCGCCCTTCTTTTTCTGACGACAGATATTTTGCTCCACTTGAAATGATGGCAGAGAACTCATTCTGTACCTCTTGCAATATTCTCAACTTTTCCACCTCTTCCTTGCTTGTCGAAAGCATGGCTCCAAGATAATAGCCATAGAGCATTCCTTTCAGTCGGTTTAGTCTCTCGTCTACAGCATTGGTATCTACTGGTACAGCAGAATCTTTTATCTTGATTTTAGAGAAATCATATTCTCCCGAAGGCTGAACCACCGCCATTCTTGGAATATACAAGTCGGAAAGTTTCACGTCCAAACTATGTTCGGAAAGAGATTCCGTCACCAATCTGTCCTGTTCTGTGAAGAATAGAAACCTGCAATTGTATGGTGAGATATAGATGGTCTTATCTGTGGAATAGAATCCATGTCCAAGAGGAAAGACCTCACTTTCGTCAAGTCTCAACTCGATAACCATAGGGTGATCTTCTATGTCAGATTTGGGTCGAGAAAAGCCTTGTAAATTGTTGGTTAGTATGATATGTTGGCTGAATTTCCCATTAAATATATCAACAAATCTTCTAAGCCCAAAGCTCCGCTGAGAATAGAAACAAGCGGGAGATATGCTTTCCGAAGTGACGACTCCATTGAAATTGAGTGTCGATGAAGGTATGTAAAATATGTGTTCCATAGTTGATACTATAAATCGTCGATATTATCCTCTGTTGTTGCAAGGTAATCTTCTTCAGGTACGTCCTCAAGCAAATCCGGTAGGTAAGAACTATACATCATGTAGAGATAGTGGTATGTCCGAGTCATGGCCACGTACAATGCAGATCGTTTTTCTTCATCAATAACTCTTGGCAGTAGTGGGATAAAAACCGTTTCGAATTGCAACCCTTTAGCACTGTGATAAGTCATTATTTTGGGGAGATCGGTCTCGAAATTAAGTGTATCGACAGAACTACCATCTTTACTATATCGATACTCTACATCGATATCATTGTCATGAAATCGGTCTACAAGCTCTTCAACGGATTTATTGTTTGGCATAAAAATACCTACGTCAGCAAAACTTCTTTTATTTATAATAGTGACTATTGCATCTATCTGTTCGTTCTCATTGTCATATTTTAGAATGTATGGTAATTGTTTCTCATTGTTTTTATATATAGAGTCAACGAATGGAGGAAGATCTTCTCCTATAAATTGTGCTATTTTTGCAACAGGCAATGGTAGTCTATAGTTCCTAAATAACTGAAAGGTCTTTGTTGCAGTTCTGGCTTGTTTAAAACGATATAAGATGTCCTCGACAGGAATAGTGTCCTTGAAGACTTTATATATTGATTGTGCCGTATCTCCAAAGAAAAAGAAATGTTTTTTTGTTGCATCAATGAACTCAGATATTTCTTCTTCAGTAAAGTCCTGAATCTCGTCTACAATAGTGTAGTCGGCGGAGGGCATATCTAACTTATTCTTCCACTGCCAATGATAATAGAAATTATTGCTTAAACCCAATGCCTCTCTACCAGAATTCATATATTCACATAGTGCTTTGGTGTATACGATAATTTGATAGTTTTTCCCTTTTTCTCTTTGAATGCGTTGTGCTTTGATTAATGCGAGTACAGATTTGCCGCTGCCTGCACATCCTGAAACGATACATGATTTGTCAAGAATTGCTTGCATTACATTCAATTGGTCATCATCAAGGTCAGATTCTTTAACCATCCAGTCTTTTTTAGGCATAATAATTTGTTTTAATGGGTTATTATTCTCCATGCCACTTTGCTCACATCGCTGGCTTTGTGGCTATGGGTTATGTATAGGGGTTGATTATATCCTTCGTTTTTATGCACAATCCTACAAGGGTTGTTTTTTATTCCGGCATCCATCATCTTTGGAAGCCATTCCTTTGTCACGTCATTGTAGCTTGTCACATCCACCAGCAGCATTATCCCCTTCTGTTTCAATTTGGGCAGTAGCGTTTTGATAATATGCCCATAGGCATTATCTTTCTCAAACCGCTCCTTGGTGACAAACTCACATATTGCCTTGAATGATATGATTACATCATATTCATTCTGCAATACTTTGTTAAGAACAGACATATCATAGAAGTCTTCAATGGTGTAAGCAATAGGAGATATTTTAATATCGATGCCACTCTTCTGCGAAAATGTGTTCAACACTGACTCACATAATCTGAGCGCGTCATGGTTTCCGTCCAAGGCATGTACATGTACTTCTTTCAGCCTTTCATTATGTTTCTTCAGCTGCGAGACAATGCCGACAATCTCTCCACCCGTTCCGCATCCAAAATCAAACAATGAGATTGCCTCCTTACCCCGAATCAAACAATTGTCTGCTTCAAGATAATCGCCCAAGATACAACATGCTTCGGCGTAGCTGCGGGGAAAGTAGGTGCCGAGGTAGTTGAGCATATCGCTCTTGTCCCAGTCGATGACAGTCATATCCGAGTTCGACCGGCAGTACTTAGCTCCCAGTTCGTTGAAGATATAGTCGTCAAGCCACTTTGGCAACGTGACATGTGTCTCCATCAATTCCGTTTTTCTGCCCCGGACCTCCAACGGAACGTTATACACCTACATAAAAAGAAAAGGCATGAGGTTATGTGCTCATGTCCGTCTTCTTATCAGGTATCGCCAAACACCTTTCTGGGTAACGGGTTGAATGGAACATATCTCACGCCTGAGGATATGCCGTAGGCGTGAGTGCCCATAGCATACACATCAAGCGAAAGCAAAATTGCTCCGTCCACCCAGTGAGAATTTTGGCGAAATTCGATAAGAAGGGACTTTATTGCAATGCTTTTCTTGCTTCGCAGCTTTCCTACCTTTCGGAAAACCGATGCAAAGATACGAATAAATTTTGATTCGGGGTGTTTTTTTATCAGATTTGGTGCAAAAGGGTTGTTTCCCCCCGTCGGGGCGGAATAGGAGAGAGGAGGTCGGCAGGTTGACGGCTGATAGGTGTTTTTTTTCACAAGCTGCCGTGTTCGAATCGGCGGGGCAGTGCTTGCGGCATTGCATAAACGGTGGGACGTTCATTCCTCACCGAGGCAGTTCGGAGGACAGCCTCTTCATGTGTCAGTCGAGAGTAGAGACCATTTTTGCAATAGTCTCTATCATTTCTTTTGCTGGTTCGATGTTTTGTTGGAGTGTTTCGGGCTCTTGGGTGTAGGTGCAGTTGTAGTCGCTTTCTTCGCGCATACGTTCCATGTCTTGGTATAGCTCGCCATACCATTTGGGCAATTTCCCAGTTTTGATGTAATGTAGCCCCAGCATTGCGTGAGAGCCTTTATGGGTGTTGACAACATGTCGGTCGTGTATCAGTAATGCGCTTACGGCGTGGAAGAGTGCATAGTATAGGCGGTTGGCCATGCCGTCCCATTGCTCGGATGCTTGCATCAGCAGTGCCTGCTGATACAGGCGATGGGCTTTCCCTATTTCAAGGTCTATTATTATTTTGCGTTCTTCATCGCTTAAACTCATATCAGTACGATTTTGTCTTGTTCTACATTCTTGTAAAAAGGGGAGTAGGTCCACCCGGCCCATTTCTCTTTGGGATAGATGTGCGGGGCGATGTCTACACCATATTCGTATCCCATCAGGCAGAGGTCGTAGGCGGCGCTGCGTGCTGCCGGAGTAACGTGGTCGCCGTCAATAAGTATCAGTAGGTCGTAGTCGCTGTCGGAGCTTGCTTCGCCTCGCGCACGTGAGCCATACAGCCATAGTGTAGCTCCTGCAGGTAGCACTTGCTGAGCTGTCACTTTAATCCGTTGTATGATTTCGTCCTGTGTCATTTCAACTTGCAAATATACTATTTTTTTTTCATTCATTGTTTTTTTTCTTTTGCAGACCTCTTTTTTAGTCTTTTTGATATGCTCTGTCCCCCTCCTGTATTCCGTTTTCGTGGAGTGGTGGGATGCATCATTTTTTGACTTGATGGGGTGCGGTTTTCTTGCCAATTCGAAAAAAATGTGTATCTTTGTACGTTTAAAAGGCTTCAGGTTTTGAAGTACGTTATTAATAATCAACAAAATAAATATTACATTATGCAACCAAAAGGCAACAAGTACGGCACTCACCGTGTCATCGAACCCAAGGGCGTTCTTCCCCAGCCCGCCAACAAGCTGGACAATAACATGGATGTTCTTTACGACAATGAGATCCTCATCGACGTGCAGACCCTGAACATCGACTCCGCCAGCTTCACCGACATCCACAACTATGCCAAGCAGCAGGCCGGCGAAGGCGCCAGCCAAGAGAAAATCATGGAAGAGGTGAAGAAGGAGATGTTCCTCAACGTGGAGTTGCAAGGCAAGCACCGCAACCGTCGCACTGGTTCGGGCGGTATGCTCTTGGGCAAGGTGGAGAAGATCGGCGACGCCCTGAAGGGCAAGATCGACCTGAAAGAGGGCGACCGTATCGCCACCCTCGTCAGCCTCAGCCTCACTCCCCTGCGCATCGACGAGATTCTCGAAATCCGTCCCGATGTAGACCAGGTGGATATCAAGGGCAAGGCCATCCTCTTCGAGAGCGGCATCTATGCCAAGATTCCTACCGATATGCCCGAGAAACTGGCCCTCTCCGCACTCGATGTGGCCGGTGCTCCCGCCCAGACTGCCAAGCTCTGCCAGTATGGCCAGACCGTCGTCATCCTCGGCGCTGGTGGCAAGAGCGGTATGCTCTGCTGCTATGAGGCCAAAAAGCGCGTAGGTGTCACTGGCTGCGTGATCGGTATCGCCAACAGCCCCAAGAGCACCCAGCGTATCAAGGACCTCGGCTTCTGCGACATCGTCGAGTCAGCCGCCGGCATGACCCCCGTGCAGGTTTACGAACTGGTTGAGAAGCTGACCAACGGCAAGATGGCCGACGTGACCATCAACTGCGTCAACGTGCCCGACCAGGAGATGACCGCTGTGCTCTGCACCAAGGACGACGGTATTGTCTATTTCTTCAGCATGGCCACCAGCTTCACCAAGGCCAGCCTCGGCGCTGAGGGTATCGGCAGCGATGTGAACATGATCATGGGCAATGGCTACACCAAAGGCCACGCCGAGTTCACCCTGCAGGAACTCCGCGAGAGCCCCGAGCTGCGCAAGATCTTCGAAGAACTCTATGCCTAACAGGCGTGATAGGCTGATGGGCTGAAAGGACTTCCCGCTGAGGGAAACACCTGTCAGCGCATCGATTCTTCCACCTATCGGCGTTTCATGCGCCAACACCACAACTGCCGCCTGTGTCCGCACGGCGGCAGTTTTTATATATACGGTAATTCGCATCTGGGCATATACACGAGGTCACGTCCCTCCGGGACGCTGGCAGTCAGTTGGCTCTCAGCCTCCGCACTGCGCCTCTTTTTGGTGGCGCTCCCTTCGGTCGCGCCACCCGCCAAAATGCTTGTACGGTGTTACGGAAATCTCACCCCTTCGGGGTGATTTATAGAGCTATCCTGTACAAAAATCCTTGTACGATGTTAAGGAAATCTTACCCCGCTGGGATGTTTAATAAAGGTCAACTATACAAAATAGCTTGTACGGTGTTACGGAGATTCTACCTCGAAGCGGGTGTAGAAAAACCACCCCAATCCCCAATGGTCCCTTTCTGCCGGTGCCAGTCACCCCACTGCCCTTGTATGATGTTCTTGAAATCCGACCCCTCCGAAACATTCAAGTATAAACGCGGATAAACTTTTTTCTCAACCGATGTAAGATTCAGCCTCCTTTTTACGTCTTACGTTATGATGAATCGAACGGAAGGAACACGCTACGACCATTACTGCTCCTTGATGGAGCGACACCGCACCACTGTCTGGCGGGTCTGCTGGCGCTTTGCGCATGGCAATGCCGAGCTGTGCAAGGACATGGTGCAGGAAGTGTGGATAGCCCTATGGCTGAAGTTCGACCAGCTCCGAGTCGATGCCAACCCCTTGCAGCAGCGTGCATGGGTGTGGCGAGTGGCGAGGTCGGTGCTGGTCGACCTCTACCGCAAACGTGAGGTGGAGACAGAATGCTTGACGGAAGCCATGTCCGAGACCGTAGCCGACAGCACTCTCGACTATGCCGAGGAGATGGACCACTTGCTGGCAAGCCTTACCCCCGACGAACGTCGCTTGATGCAGATGCGTTTGCAGGGGTATGATGCCGCCGAGATTGCCGAGGCCTTTGGCATAGAGCGCAACGCGGTCTATCAGCGGGTGAACAGGATTATCAAAAAGTTACGCAGGCAATATGGAACAGGATTATAAACAACAGATGCAACGCATGACCGACGGTCTCGACCAGTGGTGCCACCGCCGCAGTGAGCGCCGAGCCACGGCTCGCCGGGGCCTATGCCTGGTGGTGGCAGTGTCCGTAACAGTAGCCGTGGCCGCACTTCTGATGCCCCCTGCGGGCGGCATGAAAGTGCAAGGCTCGCGCAGCGGCGACCCCCAATGGGCTGCATCGACGGTATGCCAAATACTTTCCGAACTATGAAGAAGTGGTTCATAGCCTTCTGCCTGATGACCGTCATCGGTGTGGCGTGTGTCGCCGTGGCGCGCTACATGCTCCCGCTGCGGAGTGTGAGTCCCCTCTACCTGCGTTTTGAGCATACGCCGGGTGTCGCCGCCACCTATATCCATGCCTTCCCCGTGGGCGACACGCTGCGCATGGACATCACCCTCCTCGAGGCCACCTCCGACAGTGGTTGGGCGGCGATAGAGCGTGCCTTCGCCGCCGACAGGCTGCCCGCCTATGGCCCCGGCGCCTCTCCCATAAGGGTTAGCAGTGCCCTATGCCGCCGTGGACACCCCGAACAGCGCATGGACGTTCTCCATCCCGACAGCAACGAGCTGAAGTGCATAGACCGCGAGGCGCGTGTGGCCTGCCTGTTCCATGCCCGCAACCGTGCCGAATGCGACTCGGCATTGCTGTTCAAATACGATAATAATAAGAACCAAAATAACACAACAAAATGAGCAACACAAAACATCTCATGCTTATGAACAAATGCTTAGTCGCCGCAGCATTGGGCTGGATGCTTGTCCCCTTCGGCTGCCGCCAAAACAAGGCTGCCTACCCCGTGGCCGAAAGTCCTTGCCCGAGCCTGGAAGGCACCGTATGGGTGTCGGAGGGCAATAGGACATTCGCCGACATCGGCGGGGGCGACTCCCTCCCGGTGGTATACGATTTCACATGGAAGTTTGTCGACGACACCACCCTAATCACCACCATCGACGTGACACAAGTCCTCGACGGCTATTCCCACACGCAATCCGTCTCCGAGCAATTGCCCTACACCGTTGACGGCACGGCAGGCACCGTCACCCTCCACATCCCCGACGGCAAAACCCTCCAGTTGATGGACTACCCTCAGCCTTTCGACATCAACTGGCCGGACAGCACCATCACCGTCGACTACCGCGCCCTCCCCAACCTATATCCCGGCATCGCAAGCCTCACCTTCGTCATCAGCACCACCAACAACCGCCAATACCCTCAGCCATGAAACGACACACTTTCCTCTTTCCGGCCGCCTTGGTAGCTGTAGCGGCCTTGTCCGCATGTGGCAAACCCGAACCCACCCCAGTCCCCGAGGCCACTCCCCAAGTGTGGCCCCAAAAGCAAATCAGCCGCATCGTCCAGCGTGTCGGCACCCTCGATTATCTGACCTACGATTTCACCTGGCGCGAAGGTCTGCTTGCCTCCATCGGTTGCACCCTCTACGACGGCACCACCTTGGGAGGCATCGACCTCGCCTACGACGGCACCCGTCTGCAAACCATCACCCCCTTTGGACCCGACAGCCTCCGCCTTCCCGATGGCGCCATGCACTATCACTATGGGTCCGACGGCCTTCTGCAAAGCCAGCATTTCATCCTTCCGCTCCGTACAAGTCAAGACCCCTGCCAGCAGCACTACGACGACGCTGTGCCCTGCCGCCTGACCTACGCCTACAATGCCGAGGGGAAGGTGGACCGTGTGGTGGCCACGCGCTCCCTGCCCGACGGCTCCTCCCGGTCCGAAACCTACCTCTTCGACTGGACCGGAGGCAATGTGACGGCCATTTCGCTACAGACCGACGGCACCACCCGCCCGTTGCTGAGCAACCTCTCCTACGACACCATGCCCAACCCCATGCGCTTCCCCTTGGGAGTTGAGACGATGGGCCTCGGGCTGACCATGATTCTCGAAGGGGTGTTTGGCTATTGTGCCACGTTCCTCCCTTACGCCTTTTGCTGGTGCGAAAACAACATGACCTCCCTGCTCGCTGGTTCCGGCCAATGCTCTTTCACCTACGACGCCGATGGCTACATCACCTCCAAAACCGTCGGGAGCGGCAGCAGCGCCACCACTTATCTCTTCTTCTACCGATAAACCACGGCACTGGCCAGGACTCTCGGGCGGGGCTGGAAATCAGCGGTGTACAAAAATATTTTTTCCAAGCTGTAGTTTTTTGCCTTCTGGCGCGTTTATAGGGTGTAGACAAAGTAAAACATGATGGGCGTAGAATCTGAAGGCGGTGCGCACACCTTCATTTCCTGCCCCTCCATTCAAATCCACACACTATGAAACACACACTACTCCTTCTGTTATTCGTGGCGCTCAGCGTCCCACAGGCTTTGGCCCAGCGCGACACCACCACCGCACCCCTCTCGGGTCGCATTGTAGACAACACGGGTGCTGCCGTGCCCTTTGCCCATGTGCTGGCCACGGCTGTCGACTCCTCCGTCAGCCCCAGCGGCACCACCACCGACGACGATGGCCGTTTCAGCTTCCGGCTGCTGCCCGGCACCTACCGCCTCGCGGTATCCTCGGCGGGGTATGAACGCCTTGCCATGCGGTGCGACGTGCCGGCGCAAGGCCTTCAGCTCGGCGATGTGACGCTGAACGCCAAGCAACTCCAGGCCGTCACCGTCACCTCGCAGCGCGTCACCGAGCAGGTGGACCGCTATGTGGTGCTCCCCAAACCCGAAGAGACTGCGGCGGCGGGCCGCACCATTGTGTTGCTCGACATGCTGCAACTCCCCGGCCTCAAAGTCGATGTGGCCTTGCAGCAAATCACCATCGACGGCGGTCCGGCCATCCTGCAAATAGGCGGCAAGGAGGTACCCATCACGCGCCTGGCCAATCTGCGGGCCGACCAAATCAAGCGCGTGGAATACTCCAACAATCCCGGCACCCGCTATCTGGACCGTGGCATCACGGGCATCATCAACATCATCCTCAAAGAGCGCGAGGACGGCGGCAGCCTCATGGCCAACGGCCAGTCCGCCCTCACCACGGGTTTCGTCAACGGCTACCTGCAAGGCAGCTACCACAAAGGCAAGAGCGAGTGGGTGCTGGAGTATAACCTCGGCTACCGCAACTACCACGACGTACCCTACGAACTGGAAGACAGCTACCTTGACCCTGCGCGCACCGTCCGTCGCACCCAGCACACCAACATGCCTTTCTGGTATATCAACCACACCCTCAGTGCCGAGTATACCTACCAGCACGACGACAGCACTATGTTCGTCGCCGCCCTCAAGGACGATTTCTTCACCAAGACCCTCCAGGCCCACGGCACCATGACCGAGACCGACCGCGGCATTTCCTCCACCCAGACCCTCGAGCGGCTGCAACACCAGCGCGACAATCTCCCCAGCCTTGACCTCTACTTCACCCACCGCATGGCGGCCGGACAGAAACTGGAGCTGAACCTCGTGGGCGAGTATGCCACCAACCGCTACGACAACACGCTCACCTATCGTCGCGACGGCATCCCCACCACCTACGCCACCGATGTGACCGGCCACGGCTATGCCATCAGTGCCGAGGCGGCCTACAGCAAACGCTTCGGCGCTACCGAGCTGCGCACCGGCCTCCAATACCAGCACAATTTCTCGGAGAACGACTACACCCTGCAATCCACCGTCACCTCCATGTCCAAGGACAACGCCTACCTCTATGCCGAGCTGGCTGGCCCCCTCGGCCCCAAAGTGGGCTACTCCGTCGGCACTGGCGCCAAACTTTTCAACGTCAGCGATGGACAGAGCAGCAAACCATACCTCTGCAACCTGAGCACCGCCCGTCTGCAATGGCGCATCAACCCCCAGTTTTCGCTCACCGCCACAGCGCAGCTCACACCCATACTGCCCACCCTGGCCTCCCTCTCGCCCGTCTTCCAGCAGACCGACGATGTGGAGGGGCAGCAAGGCAACCCCGACCTGCGTCCCGCCCAGCAGCTCCAGTCCAGCCTCATGCTGCGCTACACCCACCCCAAAGGCTTCTACGCCCTCGCCCAGCCGGGCCTGTTCCACATCTTCAACACCTGGCTCGACGGCTACCACTACGATGCCGCGCGCGACCTCTTCGTCCACAGCTACCACAGCGCCGACCGCTGGCATGTGCCATACCTCTACGGCGAGGTGGGCACCCGGGGGCTGTGGCAGTGTCTCAACCTCTCGCTTTCCGGAACCTATTACCACTACCTCTCCGAGGGGCCGGAATTCAGCCACAGCGCCGATAATTTCACCGCCATGCTCAATGCGCAGTTCTTTTGGAAGGGCTTGGTGGCAGGAGCCTCCTTCACACTGCTGCCCGAATGGCGGCTCATCAGCGAGGAAAAACAGCTCAGCGAGATGGCCCAGACCGTCTATGTGCAGTACCGCTGGCGCAGCTTCACGGCCAGTGCCATGTGGCTCTGCCCCCTCAACCCCGACGGCTACCGCTACGAGACCGTGGGCCTCAGCGCCGTCCACCCCTTCCGCCACATACACCACACCGCCGAGAACGGCAACATGATAGTCCTCGGCCTCACCTGGCAGATGGACTTCGGCCGCCGGTTCAACAAAGGCGAGAAGACCCTCCACAACGGTGGCTACGACAACGGCATGCTGAAAGCCGACAGCTGACCCATCGGCAACCCGCTCATCCTCCGTTCCTCCGACGATGGAATAAAGCCCGTCCCCTGCTCCTTCTTCGCCAAGATAGCGAAGAAGGAGCGGGGGGCGGGCTTCGGAGGAGGGGGGAAGCAACGAGCATGGAGGGAGTAAGATGTTAGAAAAATGTGTTTATGATTGGATTTTTTTTTGTATCTTTGCATCGTCTAAGAAGAGCGCGAGGCCCGCCCGCGTGCATACTATTGTGCTGAGAGATAAAAAAATAAACTATATATTATATGAAAGTCAACCGCAGAAAAGAACTCTTCCCCGCCGTCACCGACGAGCAGTGGAATGATTGGAAATGGCAGGTTAAGAACCGCATCGAGACTTACGAGGAGCTGAGCAAATACTTCACCTTCTCCGCCGAAGAGGCCGAAGGCATCAAGAAGGCTTTGGCTAAATTTCGTATGGCCATCACTCCTTACTACCTGAGTCTTATTGACCCCAACGATCCTTACGACCCCATCCGCCGTCAGTGCATCCCCCAGGGCGCCGAATGTAATATCGCCCCCGCCGATTTGAACGACCCGCTGCACGAGGACGAGGATTCGCCCGCTCCCGGACTGACACACCGCTACCCGGACCGTGTGCTGTTCCTTATCACCGACATGTGCTCCATGTACTGCCGCCATTGCACCCGCCGTCGTTTTGCGGGGCAGAAGGATGACGAGTCGCCTCAGGAGCGTATTGAGAAGTGCCTGGCCTATATCGAGCGTACGCCCGAGGTGCGGGATGTGCTGCTGAGTGGTGGCGATGCCTTGATGGTGAGCGACGCCAAGCTGGAGTACATCATTTCGCGTCTGCGCGCCATTCCGCATGTGGAGATTGTGCGCATCGGCAGCCGCACGCCTGTGGTTTGCCCGCAGCGCATCACTGACGACCTCTGCAACATGCTGAAGAAGTACCACCCCATCTGGCTGAACACGCATTTCAACCACCCCAACGAGATGACCCCCGAGGCACAAGAGGCGTTGGCCAAACTGGCCAACGCAGGTATTCCGCTGGGCAACCAGACGGTGCTGCTGCGCGGCGTAAACGACTGCGTGCATGTGATGAAGAAACTGATGCACGAGCTGGTGAAGAACCGTGTGCGTCCTTACTATATCTACCAGTGCGACTTGAGCATGGGTCTGGAGCATTTCCGCACACCCGTGAGCAAGGGTATCGAGATTATCGAGAACCTGCGCGGACACACCAGCGGCTATGCCGTGCCCACGTTTGTGGTGGACGCCCCCGGCGGCGGCGGCAAGACCCCGGTGATGCCCAACTACGTCATTTCGCAGAGCCCCAATAAGGTGATTCTGCGCAATTTCGAGGGTGTGATTACCACCTATACCGAGCCGCGCGAGTATCACGAGGAGTGCCACTGCGAGGCTTGCCAGGCGCAGAAACGTGTGGAAGAGGGTGTGGCCTCGCTGTTGGAGACCGACCGCATGGCTCTCGAGCCCAGCCACCTGATGCGTCACGAGCGCAACAAGAAGCGTAATAACTAATTATAGTTGGTTGGATGTTGATATGTTTATAGGTTGATGAGTGAATTGTCGGCATATAAACATATCAACATTTTAACTTTCTGAAAGAATGCGAAAGGTCATTGCCCTGTTGCTGCTGATGTGCAGCGTGGTGGCGGTTCGGGCTCAGGTGGCGGGGCTGTCGCGCCCGGCATTGCTTGACATGCCATTCTCTTCCCGCGCGGCGGGGTTGGGGTTTGACTATCTTTCGCTGTATGGCGACGACTTGACGCTGGGCATGGGCAATCCCTCCCTGTTGTCGGACCGGGTGAACAACCAGGTGGCGCTGGGGTTTGTGAATGTCTTTGCCGGGGCCAATTTCGGCTCGGCGGCTTACAGCCGCACGTTTAAGAATTTGGGGTCGTTCAGCTTTGGCCTTCAGTTTGGCAGTTATGGCAGATTTGAGGGCTATGACGAGTATGACCAGCCCACGGGTACTTTCTCGGCGGCGGACTATGTGATGACCATAGGCTGGGGCCGCGAGGTGGACGACCATGTGTCGGTGGGGGTCAACTTCAAGCCTGTGCTTTCGCATTACGAGTCGTATACCGCTTTGGCAGTTTGTTTCGATGTGGCGGCCACATACGTGTCGACGAGCAAGGCCTTTGCAGCAACCTTGATGGGTCGCAATATAGGGGCTCAGCTGATGACTTTTGACGGCACGACGGAGCGGATGCCTTTTGAGCTGTCGCTGGCAGGGTCGTACAAACTGCAGGATGCCCCGTTCTGCCTGATGTTTGCTTTCAATGATTTGCAGACATGGGATTTGGCCTATGAGGATCCGTTGAATCCCTCGTCGGTCACCGACCCGTTTACGCATGAGGTGACGGGGAAGTCGGATGTGGAGCGGGTGTTGGACAATTTGGGACGCCATGTGAGTGTGGGAGTGGAAGTGAATATCAAGCAGTCGCTTTTTCTGCGGCTGGGGTACAGCTACCGGCAGATGGTGGAGATGAAGGCGGCAGACAGGTTCAACACTTCGGGATTTTCGTTTGGAATCGGTTTTACGGTGAAAGGGTTCCGTATAGCCTATTCGCGTAATAACTATCATTTTTCGCAAGCACCCAATTTTATTTCAATCACGACGGACTTGGAACGCTTCTTTTGAGAAATGGGCGTCTTAAGCCGGTGGGCAGGACGGAGGACCAAAACGGGAATGCCGTCGCTGGGCGTTTTGATATACAGTGTGTTGGATGATGGCGCAGGGGCGGGATACCTATGTGGTGGGGGCTGGCGGCTGTTTTTTGGCTATGATGTGGAAAAAAAGTTGTATCTTTGCAATTTGAAGCCCCGGCGGCATGGGCGTGCATTGGCCTGAATGTTGCGGGGGTGGGAAAATGAATGTTAGTCACTTTACGAGAAGTTTGTTATGTCGTACATTGTAGTGAGCAACCAGTATGACCCCTACCTGAATATTGCGGTGGAGAATTACCTGTTTGGACTGCCGGAATTGGAGGAGGTGGTGCTATATCTGTGGCGGAACCGGCGCACGGTGGTGATTGGACAGAACCAGAATCCATACGCCGAATGCGATGTGGAACGGCTGGAGGCCGACGGCGGCTATTTGATGCGGCGGCGGACGGGTGGCGGCGCAGTGTATCACGACCTGGGGAACCTGAACTTTTCGTTTGTGGCGCCTTATAGCTGCTATGACACGCTGAGGCAGCTGGGGGTGGTGCAGCAGGCTTTAAAGCACTATGGATTGGATACGGAGGTGAGCGGAAGGAACGATGTGCTGTGCGGTGGGAGAAAGTTTTCGGGCAATGCCTTTGCGCGAGGAGAACATAATGAGCTGCATCACGGCACGATTTTGATACGCACCAATGTGGAGGAGATGCAACGGTACCTGAAGCCCAAGCCCGCCAAGTTGCAGCGTCACGGGGTGGCATCGGTGCAGAGCCGGATTGTGAACCTCTCGGAGCTGGCGGCCGAGATTACGGCCGAGGGACTTGTCCCAGTGCTGGAAGAGGCTTTTGAGCGGGAGTATGGCGCGGCCACGCGATGGGACTTTGATGAGCTGGCAGCCCGGCCGGAAGTGGCGAGTAAGCGCGCCGAGTTTGCCAGTGAGAAGTGGAAGTATGGCCGCTGGCGTGAGTTCCGTGTGCAGCGGGCCGCGCAGTTTGAGTGGGGAGGGGTAGAGGTGTCCGCAGAGGTGGACCAGGCACAGGCCGTAATCAGTAGGGTTCAGATTGCGTCTGACTCCCTCTTTCCCGATGCGATTGACGAGGCACAGGCATTGCTGACTGGGGCTTCGACCACTGCGCAACCGGCGGTGGGTGAGGGGCCGTATCGCCATATTGTGAATGATATAATCTCTTTGGTATATGAAATGGCTTAGCATTTGTTTGTTGTTTTTGGCATTGATATGTCAGCCGTTGAGCGCACAGGAACCTGTTGCAGATGAGGACTTTTCGGATGTGGAGGAGCTGGCCGCGACGCTTAAGGGGCTGGTGCCGTATTATGATGAGGCGAGTCATCTGTCGCTGACAGGCGTGATACTGAATTTGGATGGCCGTTTTCTGCGTGTGGAATTTGCCTTGCCGAAAGGACAGTTGGTGAATGAAGCGGACTGGTATTTGAATTATATGGTTCGCAAATGGGATTTGCAACCTCTGCTGGAGCATGCTTTCGATTTGCGGTTGTTGCTGAAGCATCCCCGTGAACCCAAAAATCCGAATTTGGGTTCGTCGGCCTTCAATTTCCATCCGGAGGATATTCAGGCTGCTATAGACCCTCCGATTGAGGACGAGGCCCGGACATTCATTGCCAGTCTGGCCCGCAGGATAGACAGTCGGCTGCCCCACACTACAGGTGTTGGCGAGACGATGGTAGAGTGCAGATATGACGAGGCCGGGAAGGTGATGACCACGGTGTATGAATATGACACACAGCGTTGGCCAGAGGTTCGGAAGTATGTGGTGGAGAATATGGAGTGGGTGAGGAAGGACCGCGCAGCCGACTTGGTGATGGACACGGCCAACCATCTGGCTTTTGTGGCATACAAGGGGGATGTGGTGCTGCGTCATGTGTATCGCGACGCAGGCCATACCGACTCGGTGGAGATGCTGATTGTCCCTTGGATGTGGAAAAGTGTGTTTGAGAGGGGCTCTGGCTCATACGGCAGCGCGATGGGACAGGTGCAGAGCATAGCGGACGAGCTGGATATGCGGTGCCCGATGAAGGTGGATGAGCATACGAGTCTGGTGAGATGTAAACTCGACACGGCAGCCAGGCGGCTGACATACGAATACAGGCTGTCGGATACGGCCATGATGGAGTTGCTGCGCAGTGCAAGGCTGCAAGAGGCGCTGACGGCGGCAGTCTATAATTCTTATGCCACAGATGAGGGACGGCGACTGGCCTCGCATTTGGTCAGTGCGGGGGTAGAGGTGGACTACCACTATTCATCGCCCCTTGGCGAGAAGCCTTTCGATATCACGATTACAGCAGATGAACTGAAGAAAATAGTATCAACCCAACAATAAAAACGAACGACATGAAAAGTATAGCTATCCTCACGGGAGGCGGCCCAGCCCCCGGAATGAACACAGTGGTGGCCTCGGTGGCCAAAACTTTCCTGCGCGATGGTTATCGCGTCATAGGGCTGCACGGCGGCTACAGCGCCCTCTTCACCGACAGCCCCCGTATGCAGGACTTGGATTTCCTGACAGCTGACGAGATTTTTAACAAAGGTGGCAGCATCTTGAAGATGAGCCGTTTTAAACCTACGGACGAGGATTTTGAGAAACGTTTTAATCTGGCCTTTTTCAAAGACAATGAGGTGAAGTTGCTGGTGACGGTCGGCGGTGATGACACGGCTTCGACGGCCAACCGCATAGCCAAGTTCTTGGAGAGCAAGCATTACCCCATAGCCAATATCCATGTGCCGAAGACGATTGACAACGACCTGCCCCTGCCCAATGGTTCGCCCACATTCGGCTATAACAGTGCCAAGGCTCAGGGTACTGTCATCTGCACCGCTGTGATGGAGGATGCCCGCACTTCGGAGAACTGGTTTGTGGTGTCGGCCATGGGTCGTTCTGCTGGCCATCTGGCTCTCGGCATTGCCGGCGCCTGCCATTACCCGATGGTAGTCATTCCCGAATTTTTCAACAAGACAGAGATTACCGTAGACAAGATTATCAATCTGGTTGTCAGCTGTATCGTCAAACGCAAAATCATGGGCATCAACTATGGCTGCGCCATGATCTCGGAAGGTGTGTTCCACAGTCTCTCCGATGAGGAGATTAAAAATTCGGGCATCCATTTCAGCTATGACGAACATGGGCACCCCGAACTGGGTAAGGTGTCGAAAGCTCATATCTTCAACGACCTGCTGGAGCGCAAAGTGAAAGCCCTTGGGCTGAAAGTGAAGAGCCGTCCCGTGGAGGTGGGCTATGAAATCCGTTGTCATACCCCAATAGCCTTCGATTTGACCTACTGCTCACTGATGGGTATGGGCGTTCACACGCTCTTCAACCAGGGCTGCACGGGTTGCATGGTCTACTCCGACCATCAAGGCAATGTGTCGCCCCTCTATTTGAAGGATCTTCAAGACCCCACCACGGGCAAGATTCCGCCCCGTCAGGTCAACGTGGACACTAACAAGGTGCAGTCCTATATCAACGACATTATGGACTACATCACCCCCGCCGACTATGAGGCCGCGAAGAAATATCTCCCCAACCCCGAGGAGTATGATTTTAAGCGCATCCTCAACTGGAATTAAAAACTGAATGTGTGAATGTGTTAATGTGTAAGTGTGTGCGTGGCTGGCGCGGTCATAGAACTAACTCATTCCCCCATTAACGCATTGACAAATTAACGCATTCACACATTAATACATTCCCACATTAACACCTAAACTGACTGTTGTGAAAAGACTAATCTCGCTACTGCTCGTCCTGATGCTGGCTGCACCATTGGTGCAGGGGCAGACCAAGAAACAACTTGAGCGCGACAAGGACCGCATTGAAAAAGAAATCGCCCGGCTGACGGGTGAGTTGGGTAAAGCCCGCAAGGACACCCGCAACCGCACACGTCAGATAAAGCTCATCAATCAACGCATTGACGAGCGCAATCGCCTCATCAACAATATTAACAGCCAGATGTCGCATCTTGATCGTCAGATAACCCGTACGGAAGATTCGCTGCGGGTGGTCCGCGGTCAGATTGACAGCATGAAGGCCGAGTATGCGAATATCGTCAAAACACTTTATGGTTTGCGCACGAATGTCAATGCAGTCACACTGCTGTTTGATAATACTACGTATAACTATTCTTACCTCAAGATGAAGTATTTCAAGGAGTATTCGCGCTACCGTCGGCATCAGGCGGCCGCCATTCAGCGGCGCGAACAGGTGTTTTCCTCATTGGATTTGGACCTTCAACGCCAACGCAATGAGAAGAATTCCCTCCTTGCACAGCAACGTAAGCAGCAGCAAGCTCTGGCTCGTGAGCAGCAAAAGCACCAGCAAGGACTCGACAAGAGCCAGAAAGCAGAGCGAAACTTGCAGCAGCAAATCAATAAGAAAGAGCAACAAAAACGCAGGCTGCAGGAGCAGATACAGCAGCTGATTAATGCTGAGGTGGCTAAAAGCTCAGCCCAGAAGAGTAGTGCGCCAGGCTCGAAACCGTCAGCAGTTGCATCCGATGCCCCGTCGGCCGATTTTGTGCGTAACAAAGGCAAGATGCCGTGGCCGGTCCACTACAAGTCTGTGGCTCGAGAATACGGCCTTTACACTCGTGCATCGGGTGGACAGAACCGCAATTTGGGTATCGACCTCAATTGTGCTCCAGGAGCCAATGTCAGAGCCGTGGCCGCTGGTGTGGTGGCACGAGTGTTCGAGGCCCCGGACGGTTCAAACGGCGTCATCATCCGCCATGGACAGTATTTGACAGTGTATGCCGGGCTGGGAACGGTAAATGTCAGGGTCGGAACCAAAGTAAGCAGTGGACAAAGCCTGGGCGCCGTGTACCAAGGCGAAGAACCCACCTCGCAATTCAGCTTCCAACTCTGGTGTGGAAGAGATCCCCTCAATCCCCGCCATTGGTTGAATTAGTGGGTATGTGTGCTGGTCTAAGTAGGTCTATAGCACGCCAATATGGCTATGGCAAATATTGCTAAAGCTCAGGGTGGATGGATCCGGCAGAATTGAGGAATAGTGTATATTTTAGCTTAAGTGGAATGGCCTTTTTTAGAGAAAAGTAATGAATTAATACTCTATTCTATATAGTCGCTCGCCTGTAATTTGTGCCCTCTTTTTATGGTCGTTCATTGACCACTTAGGGTCAGGGGTCATAAAGTTCTCTCCATACAGTGATTTCAGCCATGCTTCGGTTTGTTGAGGCATAAAGCAGTTTATTCCTAAAAATGGTTGCCGGATAAAGGCAGTATTAGGACATCGTCTTGTAATGGATGGGAATCCATCGCTGTTGTTTGCGGAACGCCAGTCTTTAGACTCATGGGGAAGGCATAAATCGCAACATAACATTCCTTGGTTGTCTAAGTAGTAATAATATACATCAATATGGACTCCATTATAATCGAACTTATCTTCACATATCCTACCCGTTTCTTTAACATAATAGCGACGAATATGTTTGAGTCCAAGTTTTTTCATATTTAGGAGGAACTGTTCACTGTAGTCTGTAGTTAGCATGCCGGTGTCCAAATCGCAGTCATAAGGAATGAAATTTTTGTTTCTATATGCACCCAATAGTGTCCCAAACGTAAGAAAAAGCTCACAGTTGGAATCGGATGCAGCCTTATCAGCTAAGCGAAGGGTTTCAAGACCGTATGAGGCAAAGGCTTTATTTTGTCTGTGCATTTGGATGCGGTTGTCCAGTTTCATCATTTTTTTGTAGATGCCCATTTTTAGGGCAATCTGCACTAAGAGTTCTCTCTTCATAGCAAAATGGAATTGTAGATATCGTTGATAGCGGTGGGATTGAGGGATATTGGGTTGTTTTTCAAACGGTCCGGATTAACGGAATGGACCAAAATGTCAATATCGGTAGTCTTTGATAGGGATTGCGGTTGTTCGATATTGAGTTGGTTTAGAATTTGTTTAAAGAAATTTATGGCGTCACGCGGAGTGGGCTGGTGGAGGGCTGCAGCTATGTCATGAAAAATATTATTGAGGTATCCGAACCCGCGTGAGTCGATGCAGTTCTCTTCATGTTGTAACATATACAACCAAATTTCAGGCAAGCATACAGCTACTGCATGCCCATGAGGAATGCCATACAAAGATGTTAGCTTGTAGCTGAATGCATGGGGAGCGGTGGTCTGGGTGATATTGATGGCTTGTCCAGCCCTGTTGGCAGCATCCATAACGTTTCGGGCTGAAGACCTTTCATTTTTGATGAGATAGCCGTCAAGGTTATCAATGAGAGTCCTGACAGCATAGCAAGAGTGTTTTATTGACTGGGGTGTTGAGTTGACCGACCACCAGGATTCAATGCCTTGGCAGAGCGCATCAAGAAATGTGCACTTCTTTTGATAGATAGGAAGTGTGGTTAGTACAGATGGTTCTAAGATTGCATAATTTGGTAGAATGCAACTATGAGAAATAGATTGTTTTGCTCCATTATAATAGATTACTGCAAAATGAGTTGATTCACTACCAGTGCCTGCCGTTGTGGGGATTGCTAATAGTGGGATTGGGCTATCACGAAATTTTTCTTTCAGAAAGCAGGAGGAAGACTCCATATTGGAGAATAGTTTGATACATTTGGCCACATCAATAGAACTGCCGCCGCCGATAGCCAAGATGGCTTCACAGTTGTTTCGATGATATAGTTCAACTCCTTTGCATACATCTTCATACAAAGGGTTGGATCCGAAGTCGCAAAAGAAAGTGTATTCGCTAAGCGATGTCATTATGCTTTCATGAATGGGAAGCAGAGGAAACGAGCTGTCGGATACAACCAACAGCCGTTTCCCTTCCTTTATGGGTGGAATGTTTTTTAAATGCTCGATTCCCCATATTATTGTTTGCAGCATAGGTGAAATTTATTTTTTTAGGAATGACATAAGAGCCTCTTTGTTTTCAATTGGGGTTGTTGTTGGGCGACCGAGGTCTTTTCTGTTACCACATTTTACTCTTATCTCAACAAAAATGGGCCCGGCTTCGTTGGCTATTATCTGCGGGAGTTTTTCAAGAGTGGTTCTGTCGTCAATTCTAAGTGCCATTCTATAACCACAAGCAGTAGCAATTTTCAACATATCAATATCAAATCCGACAGTGGGTTGCCCTCCAACACTGTCGTGAGCCCCGTTGTTGAAGACAATGTGGACAAAATTTGTCTGAGCGCTGGACCCAATAATGGCTAAACCTCCCAAATGCATTATGGCTGCGCCATCGCCGTCAAAACAATATACTCTCCGGTGGGGCTGCTGCATGGCGATGCCAAGCGCAATTTGAGAAGCGTGGCCCATGGAACCAACAGTAAGAAAGTCTTGGTAATGACCTTGGTTGGAGAATGTGCGGTGCTCAAATAATTCTCTGCTGATCATGCCAGTAGTGCTAACAATTACAGCATTTGGTTCTATTATTGATGCAACTTCTTGAATAGACTCCTCTCTGCTTAAAAGAGAATGGTTGTTGTTTTGCTTCTGAAGGGTATATGGTTCGAAAGTACCCTTTTCTATTATTAATGCATAAACATTGCCGCTATTCTTTATTTCATTTACGGCTTTGTCAATCTGATGGGTGGCTATTTCTTCATCGTGGTTTAAGACATCATAGTTAATACCTAAAATGTTTAGTAATCCAGTTGTCACCTTTCCTTGTTTAATATGTTGGGGTTCATCGTGTTCGCCTGGACGGCCTCTCCACCCAATAATTAATAGCATTGGAATATGGTATACCTCAGGGTCTGTAAGCGATGTCAATGGGTTTACGATGTTGCCAAGCCCAGAGTTCTGCATGTAAACACACCCAATGTTTCCAGTAGCAAGGTGGTATCCCGTAGCAAGACCTATTGCGCCACCTTCATTGGCTGTAATTATATTATGCTTATTGTCGAAGTTGTCTGAAATATACGCGCATACGCTTTTTAGCAATGAGTCGGGTACGCCGGCAAAAAAGTTTATACCATGTTTCTTTAGCTTATTGATGAAAAATTCGGGTTTCATGGTTATCGATTCATTTTTTCTTAGTTCCGGGGATTAGGTCTAATATGTCTTTGATGGGCATGCAATACTCGTTTGAGGCCTCCAAACTACGACCATGTGCCAATATTGATTTTGCACAATTCAGCATAGCAGGATAGGCGCTTCTAAGCATATGGTTAGCATATATGACTACATTGATTCCCCAACTGGCTAATTCGTCCTCAAAAAATTGGTTGTATGTGGTGGGGACTGCAACAATAGGAGTGGACGAGTCCTGTTGACGAAAGCGTTCACAGAATTCTCGTATGTCATTACCATCTTTGTTTTTGCTATGAATCATGATGCCGTCAGCTCCGGCGTGAGTATACGCAAATGCTCTCTCCAAGGCATCATCAACGGATTTGCCTGCAATTAGACTCTCAATTCGAGCTATAACCATAAAGTCTTCTGTTATCTGCGCCATTTTCCCTGCTTTGATTTTATTGCAAAAGCCCTCAATGCTATCCTGGGTTTGAATAGCATCCGTGCCAAACAAGGAATTCTGTTTTAATCCAATTTTGTCCTCTATTATTACGGCAGAAATGCCAAGTCGTTCCAGTGTCCTGACCGTAAAGACGAAATGTTCAACTTTGCCGCCAGTGTCACCATCGAATATGACAGGTTTGGTGGTCACTTCAAGAGCGTCATTTAAGTCATGTAGTCGAGTTGTTACATCGACAGCTTCGATGTCGGGTTTACCTTTGCTTGTTGAGTCGGTAAGTGAACTGGCCCACATTCCATCAAATTCTTGTTTAATTCCGTTCACTTCCACACTTGTGTTTTCGATAATAAGGCCAGTCAAACCATTGTGTGATTCGAGAATCCTGACGATTTTCTTTGCGGCAATAAGTCGACGCAACCTCTTCATTCTTATCTCTGGGGTTGTTCCAATTTCTTTTAACCGCTGATTCATGGCCGTCGATGAGAACCCTTTGGTGTATGGGATATCAATTACCTTGCCCCCCCATTCGGACATGACTTCGATTATCCGTTGTCGAGTTTTTTGTTGAACACCTTCTTTCCAGTCGTCACCATGAACCACATAGTCCGGTTTGTATATCAGAAGGTTTGGCACATAGTCTAATGTGGTCTGTGGTACTACACGGTCAACTCCTTTGATATTTGAAACAATCTCAGACCGTTGTTCATAGTTTAGATAGGGTAAGCGTTTGTAGCTTGCTATTGCTGCGTCGGTCAGGACCCCAACGGTGACTGACCCTAATTTACATGCTTCTTTGATTATATTCAAGTGTCCCGGATGAATCATATCTGCACTCATCCCAACATATACTGTTTTTTTGTCCATAGATTCTGCCCTTTTATTGCATTATTCAATGAGTTATTGTCTGTTGTTTGTTTTTTTCATTTTGCAAAATTACTTTTTTTTTTTCAAATACAACATATTTCATTTTTTATTCGTACTTTTGCAGTATGAAATATTTCCAAAATAAGTGCTTCTGGCTATTGTTTATTGTTTTTGGCGGCATACATTCTGTTATGGCGCAAAGTTCTGAGGGTACAGATTTTTGGCTTACTTTCATGGACAATATTGACACGACTCGCAGAGGTCAAGCTCTTAGTATTTTTGCCACATCACATGTTCCTTGTTCAGCAACAATTAGCAACCCTAACACGGGGTGGAGTCAGACTTTCAGTGTGTACCCCAATTCTCAGAATCGTATTTATGTTCCTCTTAATCAGGCATACACTACACTTTCTGGCCAAATAACTAATACCGGTTTGCATGTGGTTTCGACTGATACTATTTCACTCTATTCAATAACCGAAGGATACCCTAACATAGATTATGCCAACATCCTGCCAACAAATATGTTAGGATCTGATTATATTATACAAACTTTTCCAACAGACAGATATAGTAGCGAATTTGCCATTGTTGCTGCAGAAGATGATGTTACAGTTTCTATTTCACTTAGGGGCAACACTGTGGACAATCATTATTCTGGACAACTATATTCAATCCATATCCCTCATGCGGGTCAGGTTTGCCAAATACGAAGCCAATCGCCAGGAGATTTGTCAGGGACTAGACTTACGGTCTCTGATGGTAAAAGAGTTGCAGTGTTTAATGGGGATGCCTGTGCCTATATTCCTAACTATAACACCCGTCCGAGTTGTGATCATGTTGTAGAGCAGGCCACTCCTACCAACTGTTGGGGGCAAAGGTTTATTGTGCCGCCCTCTAACCTGACGCTTTGTGATTATGTACGTATCACCTCATTGAATGACAACTGCTCCGTTTCGCTTAATGGTAGCGTCGTGGCAACATTATCTCGTTCACAAACATACCAGTATACAATGGCATCAACTACGGTACCTGATTATATTGAAACTAGCCAGCCCGTGGTTGTATATCTTTATTTTGCCAGTTACAATGGTATCGGCTTGGGGGATCCCTCAATGACCACTATTACACCATTGGAACAGAGCTTCACATCTATTACTTTCCCTGTGTTGACATCATTAAATATCAGTCAGCACGCCATTAATGTAGTTTGCCGGTCAGAAGCTGTGCCATCAATTATGCTTGATGGTGCAAGTATGGCTTCTTCTTTTGTGACGGTTGCCAGTGCTCCTGGCTATTCCATTCTTCACTATCCGCTTACCCAAGGCTCACATTCGTTGGTTGATACAAGCGCATCGGGGTTTGTCGCATTCCTTTATGGCGCAGGGAATAGGGTCAGTTATGGATATTCGCTGGGGTTTGCTGGACATATTCTGCAGCCAAATTTTGACTTGATGGTGAACGGGACTCGGGCCGTGAATTATCCTCACGGCTATGATATATGTGAAGGTGATGAGGTCGTTTTTCATGTTGTTTCTGATATGACACCTGATTCTATTTTGTGGTCTTTTGGTGACGGTTCCTTTTCATATTCCAACCCGGTTAATCATGTGTTTAATCGCGATGATGACTATTCTGTCTGTGCCTATATTTATTATAGCGACACGACTTCACCACTTCTTATTGACACAATATGTACGACTATTCATGTGAAGCCATCTTATTTCAGATTTTATCACGATACCTGTGTTGAAAACAGACTTCCTATTGTTTTTGGTGGGCACCGTTACACTGGAGATGTTGAGAATGATACAATTATCATGCAAACGGTGTCCGGCTGTGATAGTATTAGCGTTTATAGTCTCAAGGTATGGTATAACGATTCAACCTATTTAGACACATTGGTTTGCGACACTCTATTGCCATATATATGGAGAGGGATAGAGTTTACCTATGACTCTGTCGTCATACAACGCCTTTTCACAAAACATGGGGCTGATAGTATTGTAACATTGTTTTTTGAAACATATCCCTGTCGACCTATTCCTATTGAGCCAGAACCGAAAGTCGACTCGGTTGCCATCTGGGTTCCCAATGTCTTCACTCCGGATATAACGGGATGCAATGATTTATTTCAAATTTTTTGTTCAGATGCGATAACAAAAGCGCGGGTGTCTATTTATCACAGATGGGGTAATGCTGTGACAACATTCGATGGCTTGAACGAGTCCTGGGACGGTAAAATGAATGGAGTCCCCTGTGAGCAGGGAACATATGTATACAAAATAGTTTATAGTTCAAACAAGGTACCTCAAGGAGTGCAGGTCATGGTGGGTACAGTAACACTTATAAGATAGTATTCCGCATTATTATATAGCGGGCATTATCATCGCTCAGAGATTGTTATTGCAGGTCTTCGGGGAAGGTGATCTTGCGGTTTTGCTCTTCTCCGGGGATTACGTGGATTTTGATTTCGGGCATATACCGGCGGACAACGCCGCAGTCGTCGGTGGCTCGAAATGATGGGTCTTGGAGTGCCCGTTGGTAGGCATCACGTATAATAGGCAGACGGAAGGCTTGAGGAGTCTGAGCGCGCCACATGGTGGCCCGGTCCGGAATGCGTGCGATGAATGTTGAAAGGTTCGGAGAAAAATCTTGCCGCACTTCCCATACCGTGTCGGTGGAGGGGATGGCGACCCCGACAGCAGGATGCTGTTGCAGGGCATCTGTCACTCGCTGAATTATGTCCTGCGACACCCACGGGCGGGCGGCATCATGGAGGATGAGGTTTGTGTCTTCATCATAGTCAAGGTATGCGGCAATGGCGTTAAGGGAGGAGAGATACCGCTCGCTACCGCCTTGGAGTATATGGGTCAGTTTTCCCCAGCGGTTCTGTTCAGCAATATGCTGCATGTGGGCTTCCCATTCAGGGTGGACAACAACGGCAATTTCATGTATTGCAGGGGCATTGTCGAATGCTTGGATAGTGTGTTCAATGACGCTTTTGCCTTTGAGTGGGAGAAACTGCTTGGGCATGTCGGTTCCCATGCGGGAGCCGGTGCCTCCGGCGAGGATGATGGCGATGTTGGTAGTCATGACATCAGTAGTTTTGCACCAGACGGACGGAAAGTCCATGTGATTTAGGGGCTGATTTAATCTGTGGCAGGTAGGGGTTGACTAACAGATAGAGTGCCTCGGTTGGGGTATCGGGATTTGGTGACGATATCCAGTAGCGGCATGCCGAGGCCGAACCTTGCACCAGAGTGCCTATGCGGCGGACAGATGCTGGCAGAAAGACCGCTCCGGCGGCTTCAAGCGTCTGCCATCGGGTGGCGTTGTATATGTTGGTGCCTTCCTCTTTGGGGCCGGTGCGCATAGGTATACCTTTGGGCCGCTGCCAGTTGTCGGGAAGGAGGATGAGGCCATATTGGCCGCAAACGTAAGCCAAAGCATAGAGTCTGCGGGCCTTGGGCCGTTGGCTGAGGAGGTAGGTCCATTCAGACAGGCTGAGGGTGCGCCACTGTTTGCCGTCGCCGGTCGGGAGTCCGCAGAAGAGTCCCCAGTCAACAAAGTTGTATTCTTGGCTGTTGTCAGAGTAGTTGGTTGGCGAGAGAGCGGTCCCCCAGCCAAAGAGGTCAATCCATCCCCTATAGCGCGGATACGAATAACTCTCTTTCCAGCCTAAAGTTTCTATTTGCGACGGGGCGAAACGCCACATCTTTGTTGAGGGTTGGTACTGCAGGTTGCCCGGGGCAAATCGTACGCGTGTATCGCTGCTCACCGAGAAATAGTGGTCAGCCGTCTTGCTGGTGCTGTCCGGCGTGGGGTTTTGTGCCGACAACAGGTTTGACAAGAGGATGAACAACAGGACTGTGGCAAAGGATCTCATAGTGCAGGAATGATTATTCATTCGGTATATTCGTTATATGGGTATTGGAATATTTTGACAAGACCGAAAACCAAGGATGTCGCCGACATGACAATGACTTGGGTGAGAAAGGGGGTAGTCATAAGTTCAGTAGGGTTAAACAGGAGCCATTTCAGGAGGTAGTAGACCGCAGTGCCGATATGCATGCTGGTCAAGAGGATTATAAATTGCATGTCAGGTTGGCTTACCAAGGACCAGTTGCGTTCGGCAAAGGTGAATACGCTTACGGTAGTAAGCAACTGCGCGGCAATGCAGACGGCTTTGAGCGGGTCTGGCATGCCCACAGCAATCATGGACACAAAAGGAAGAAGCACCGCCAGCAGGAAAGTATTAAAGCGGTGAGGCGAAAGCAGCAAACTGACTACGAGCATCACCAGCATGGGGTTGTAGCGGTAGAGTGGGAGGGACGTAAGATGGGAGAGGGTGGGCACGAGACACCCCACAGTGAGAACGACTGCGTCAAGGATAATTGTGCGTACAAGGGGGCGATTGGTGGTTGTGGCGGTCTTCATTGTTTGATTCATTCTTTTTAATGTATTGTTTCTTGTTGTTCTTTAGCTGTTTATGTGATTATGACTGACTTCTGTAACAGGTTAGTCATTTTTGCAAAGGTACGTTTTTTTTTGAAGTTATGCGTTTTTTTCGATGTAAATTTTGACAAACCACTGTTTCTTTCTCATATCGCGTCACCCCGAAACCCCAATAACGGCTGTTCCTTATCGATTCCGACAGCGTCCCCCGATGTCTGGTGTTGTTGAATTATATTGTTGTTAAGGCATCTTGGATGGCAATTGCGGATAATCATTTTTTTTTCGTATCTTTGCACTCTTGACCAATCAGAAAATCGATATTAAGAACGAGCGTACATCGTTGTAATAAAATATTTTATATCAAATAGTAGAGATACAACCTTCTATGAAAAAGGCTTTAAATATTGCAAAAATCGTCTTGGCGTCGTTGGTGGCACTCCTGTTGTTGATTTTGGTGTGCGGGTCGCTGTTTGGCGGCTGTGCCGCCCGCCATTATCTGAATGGCCACGGCGAAGAGTTGCTGGGCAGAAAGGTGAATGTTGACGGTGTGGGTGTCAACCTCTTCACCGGACGGGTGTCGGTAAAAGGGATGACCGTCTATGAAGACGACGGCATCAAATCCTTTGCCGGTTTCGACACTTTGGATGTGGGCGTTAGTTTGCTCCGGCTGCTGGGCAAGACGGTGTATGTGCGCGACCTCACGCTTTCCGGGCTTGATGTGGAGGTGCTGCACGATGGCGACCGTTTCAATTTCACCAGCATCATAGACCACTTTCAGCAGGACACTACTCGTGCAGAGGACGAGGAAGACACCGTTCCGAGCAGTTGGGTGGTGAGTCTCCACGACATGAAGATTGTCCGGGGCAAGCTTGGCTACACCGATGTGCAGCGGCAGAACCGTTGGGGCATGAATGATTTAAACTTGGCCGTGCCAGACTTTACCGTCGGCGGCAGCGAGAATACCGATGCCGGATTGGCCCTGACTTTCGACGACGGGGGCCGTCTCAGTGTGCGGGCGGCCATGAACACAGCCACCAACGTTTTTGACGTGGCGGTGGATTTGGAAGGCTTCGCGCTTGACCAGGTGCGCCCATACGTGGTCGACGTGGCACATATCGACCGCCTCGGCGGCCATTTAGCAATCTCCGCCTCTGCCACTGGTATTCTGGACAGCCTGATGAATATGAACTTGAAAGTCAAGGCTCGCGTAGACGATGTCGAACTGCGCGACCGTGAACTCGGCAAGATAGCGGCCCTTCGCCATTTCGGCATCGATGCCGAACAGGTAACACTGGGGAAAAACATCTACAACATCAACAGTGTCAATCTGGATGGGCTGAAATTGAAATATGAGCTTTTCCCCGATAGCAGCAACACTTTGACCCGTCTGCTTGCCAGGCAGTCGCCGCAATCCCCGTCCGATTCGCCCGCTGTGTCCGATTCGGCCTTAGACGGCGGCAACGCCACGCCTGCCCCATTGCGTCTGCGTGTCGGGTCGTTAAGCATAAAGGACGCCGACATCATCTTTGCCGACCATACGTTGCCCGACGAATTCGAGTTTGCCGTGACAGGAATCAAACTCAATGCCGAGAACCTCACCACGGCGGGCAACAACAATGCCCGCCTATTAGCCTCCCTGCCCAATGGCGGCAAAGCCATTGTCGACTGGCAAGGCAACATATCCGACTGGAAACTCAACCAGCGTCTGCTCCTCAACATCAAGAATCTTCACCTCACCGACCTCAGCCCATACATGGTGGCCTATTTCGGCATGCCCTTCACCGACGGGGTGTTCAGCTTCACAAGCCTCAATACCATCAAACAGAGCCAACTGAAGGGCGACAACAAGATTGACATATTCAAACCCACGCTCGGCGACAAACGTTCCGACGTGAAGCCTCAGCTCCATCTTCCGATACGGGCAGCGCTGTACATCCTGAAAGACAAGGATCAGAAAGTCATTCTTCCCGTCCCGGTGAGCGGCAACATCGACAGTCCCAAGTTCAACTACATGAAGTTGGTGTGGAAAACGCTCGGCAATTTGATTGTCAAGGTGGTGACATCGCCCGTCACCAGCTCGGACAGTCTCAGCCTCGACAAAGACGGCAATGTGTTCATTGCCGTGGATGCCGACGAGCATGACTTCACCTCACAGCAGTTCTATCAGATTGACAAAGTGGCTGAGCTGGCCAAGATAGACGAGACCGTGACCTTGAACTTCACGCTGGTTTCCCGTCCCGAACCCAAAAAGCGCGAGGCCGAGAACCACGAGCGCCGCAACAAGATACTGCGCCATCATCTCGCCGAGTTGGGCGTGGCCGAAAAACAGATTGTCATCAACACGGCCGTCACAGACAGCGACCACCCCGACGAAGGCTACATAGTGAAAATAACGAGTGAATAATCTCATACCAATCAATTAAGCAAATATTTATGAGCATTTTCAAATGGATACTCACCGGTCTTGGCTGGGCCAGTGGCGGCCCTATCGGGGCTTTGCTGGGCTACTTTTTCGGCCGTGTGATTGAAGGCTTAGGCCAAGAGTCCAATCGTCTCGGCTCCGGAGAATATTACATGAACAACGGCACTCCGAAGTCAAGCCATCGCGGCAGCTACCGTAATACGGGCACCCAAGACGACGTCGACGTGGCTCTGCTGGTGTTGATAGCTTCGGTCATGAAGTCGGACGGCGATGTGCGTCGCTCGGAGTTGGATTATGTCAAGCAGTTCCTGCATAAAAACTATGGCGAGGTGAAGGGCAAAAACCTCCTCGCCATGTTGCGTGACTTGGTCAAGCCTGAAACCTACATCGACTTGGATGCGGTATGTATGCAGATAAAACAGAACACCGACTACACCACCCGCTACCACATGGTCGACTTCTTGTTTGGACTGGCTGTGGCCGACGGCAGTTTCACCCAGGCCGAGAACACCACTCTCCGCGTCATTGCCAATCGGCTGGGGATTAACTCGGGCGACTATGTTTCTATCTTTACCCGCCATGTTTCCTCACGTTATAATAATGGAGGTTCGCAGTATGGCAGTTATGGCTATTCAGGTGGCTCGCGCTCCTATTCCGGCTCTTCTTCATCGAGGACATACCAGCGCGACCCCTACAAGGTGCTTGGGCTTGAAAGCACCGCTACCGACGAGGAGGTCAAGAAGGCATACCGCCGACTGGCCATGAAGTACCACCCCGACAAGGTAGAGTCTATGGGCGAAGAGGTGAAGAAAAATGCCGAGGCCCAGTTCCGCGAAATCAACGAGGCTTATGAGCAAATCAAGGCCGCTCGCGGCATGAAGTAAATTTTTTGGCTATGAAGAAGATATTCCTTTTTTTATCGCTGTTATCTCTCTTGATTGTAAGTTGTTCAAATGAAAAGAAGTTTTTAATCGGCTATTCCCCTGGATTCGCAGGTCAGAATTTACCAGTTACTCTTTTGTTAGGAGAGAATGGGTTTTCTTTGCTTTTTGATGGTATATATATCAGTACGCCCATTGGGACTTTTAGCATACACGACTATCAATATCTGACGCCTCATCGTACATATGTTCAGTTAATTAATGGAAAGGATGGTACAAAGTTGGTTTTTGAGCTAAGTCGAAGAAACAATTATTTTGAAGCACATAGCAGTGGAAGCACAAAAGTTATAGTAGAGGAAAAAGAGCGTTCCACTGTCGTCACAATAAGCTCAAGAACAATCACGAATTATTTTTATAGGGAAAAAGAAGCCAAGTTGAAGCCAGAGTTCCCCGATGTAATTATTCCTCACTGGATTATCTTGAAGGCTTATAAAGTTGATTGGTCTGTTAACAATTTCTGGGATTTGATACAAGATGTTATTTTCGCTATAATCTGGTTCTTTTTTGCATTGATTGATTTGCTACTGATTGTAATAGATCTTACTCTTCGATTTATCGGATTTTTTTTAATAGTTATTTGGTATGCTTTTAGCTCTATATGGAGATAATAGATTACTATCAATTGCTAAACTCAGACGCGAAGCTACGTTGAAGAAGAATGCCGAGGCCCAGTTCCGCGAAATCAACGAGGCTTATGAGCAAATCAAGGCCGCTCGCGGCATGAAATGACTTACTGCACTGTGCGATATATCAGAAGAGGACAGCCCTTGGCTGTCCTCTTTATTGTTTTGGGGTAAATGTTTTTTGCCACTTCGCTCTGCGGGTGTGTTAGCCTGGGGCCACTTTCGTTTCAGCGCCCCATTGTGGCAGAGGCCATAATGGATTCGGCCATCTGGCGGCCGGTGTCGAAGGCGTGCTGTAGGTCCTCTTCCCAGTGTTCGTCGCGGTATTTGCGTTTTGCCTCTTCGCTAAAACCTGCCAATTCGTAGTTGGCATAGTTTTTCACCTGGTAGGTGTTGTGGGCAAAAAGCTTTTGGGGCTGGCCGAGGGCCTGGGCGATGCAATGCTCCATCGAGCCGTAGCCATTGCAATTGTTGTATTCGGCCGATCCGTTTTGGGTTTCGACCAGCACCACGGGCATACGTTTGGGCGCTGTTATGCTGTAATCATTGTACGAGAGCCAGGGGAAGGCCAGGCGCTCCAGAAAGGCCCGCATCAGTCCTGTCACCTCGCCGAAATAGTTGGGCGAACCCAGGACCAGCCCGTCGGCTCCGGCGATGTCTTCCAGCACGGGGGTCAGCTCGTCGCGAAACTTGCATATCTGCGATGCCTTGCCTTTCAGTTTGCATGCCATGCACGACATGCAGCCTTTGAAGTGCAGGTCGTAGAGGCGGACGGTCTTCACCTCGATTTCTTCACTTACGGAAGCCGCGCCTTCGGCAAAGCGTTTCAGCATAGATGCCGTGTTGAATGTCTTGCGAGGACCTCCGTCAATTATCATTATCTTCTTCATGGTGATAAGGTTTTAAGAAGCCCCGTCTGCGATTGGCGGTGCTTGACACAGTGTCATGTGGGTCAATACTATTTAGCGGGTTCCCACTTGCAGCGCACAGGCGACACGATGGCGCCCTCCTTTTTCAGCTCTGCAAATGCTTTGTCTACCTCCTTGCGGTCAGCACCAAGAGCCTTGGTTACGTCGCCAGCCGAGAGTGGTTTGCCAGCCTCTCGCATGGCTTGTAGAACTTGTTCTTTCATGCCGAATCAGTATTTATGCTTTGTTGAATTTGTCTTTGCCTTGTTTGCACCGGGGGCATTTCCAGTCGGCGGGCAGTTCCTCGAAGGGGACACCCTTGTTTTCGGCCGGGTCATACACATAGCCGCATATACTGCAAACATATTTCCCCGTAGCCTTGCTGTTCGAGAAGTCCACTTTGGCAAGCACTGTGGGCACGGGGTGGTCGAGGTCTATCACCCTGTTGGCCTCGAGGTTCTCGTAGCCCTGGGGCGAGTGGGTGGAGAGGTAGACGGTGGGGTGGTTGCGGACAAATTCGCGCACGCGGTCCAGTGTCTCGCGGGCGGCGGACAAGTCGTCGTAGACTACAGACAACTTGTTCTCATAGAGGGCTTCGTCCACATAGGTGATGTCGGCCTGGAACATATAGAAGAGGTTGTCCTTCTCTGCTACCACAAGGCTGTTGCCCCGGGTGTGGCCCTTGGCTTTGACCATCCAGATGCCGTCGCTGATTTTCTGGCTTTCGGGGAAATTGTAGTATGCCCCGTCGGTGAACTTCACGGGAACGAGGTTGGGAATATCTTTCAGCTCGTCGGCTCCCAGCTCGTCGGCGTTGACGTATATCTTTGCGTTGGGGAAGGAGCGCAGCTCGCCGCTGTGGTCGCTGTGGCGGTGGGTAAGCACTATCTTGGTCACTTGGTCGGGTGTATAACCCAGCTTGGTGAAGGCTTCCATGTAGCTGCAAATGTCTTTGCCGGCGTAGGCGGGCGACTTCTCGTCGGGCACCTCTTCGGGTGTTCCGGCCGGCAGACCGGTGTCAACCAATATCACCTCACTGCCGGTATCAATAAGATAGTTTTGCAGGCTTCCGCGATAGCGGATGTTGGGGTCAAACTTCTCCGTGCCCTCCTCGCCGCCAAAGGCGAAAGGCTGGCCATAGAAACCGTCTGCTCTGAATTTTATTGCTTTGATGTCCATTATTGTTGTTTTTGTTGTGGTTTCGTTGATTGTGTAGTCATAGTGTGTTTCACCTGTTTTCTATAAACAATACAAGCGGCGTTCCTGCAGGAATGCCGCTTGTAGGGTAGCCCGCTGTAGGGCATTGTTTTACTGACAAGGGCACAGGTGTTCCACCCTTTTTCCTTGGTTTAGAAGGTGAGTGTTTCGAGGGTTTCTGTCATCGTGCTGATGGTGGCGGTGGCGTCCTTGGCATAGAACATAAGGGCCCCCTCGCCATGCTCACCCAGCGCTCCTTTCAGGTGGGGCATCTTGTCCACCATGGCCTGCTTCACCTCCGGACGCGGGTCCTCGACAAAGGTGCAGCTCATGCGCAGAATCTTCCCTTTCATGGTGCAGATTTCTGCCTTAGGGTTGGCGGCCAGCTGTTTGGGGGCATTGGTGCCAGCCATGGCCATGATATAGAATTTGCCATCGTAAAGCAGGGAGGCGCCATAGACGCGCACACGAGGTTGGTCGCCATCGACAGTGGCGAGATAAAAAACTCCAGCCTCATTGATGAGGTCATAAAATTTCTTTACGGATTCCATTTGCGGTATGTGTTTGAATGATTAAATGATTAGATGGCTGCTTTCATGATCCAGGGTTTTGCACCGATGATTTCGATGAGTCCCAGTTGCTCCTCGCTCCAGTACAAGTCTTCTTCCTCATCCTTGAGGTATACTTTCATCATGTCGAAAGTGGTGAGGTCGTCCTTGATGCCGTCCATGCATTTGCGCAGCAGTTCGATGCCGTCGACCGAAACCTTATAGTCGGCCTTCAAAAACTCCACGGGGTCGGTGTAGAGCTTCTGGGCATCAACGGCTTCCTGCTTCAGTTCGCCGCCCAAGTCAAGCAGACGGTCGATAAACTGATTGACAAAGCCCTGTTCCTCTTCGGCATGCTCGAGGTATTTTGCTTCGAGTTTCTTGTAGCCGATAGAGCCGAAAATTTTAGCTTGCAGTTTGTGTTGGAACGACTGTGCATTCAAGTTCGTCACGAAAAATTGCAGTGCTTCAATTGATTTTTTTGCGTCCATAGTTGATAATTTTGTTTTGTTATTGTTTGATATTATGTACTCTATATAAATGTCTATCTTCTTGATGTGAAATACAAAAGTACTGTTTTTCCCTTATATGGACAAATCTGTAGAGGTACAATAGTTGTCTGAAACGATACTGTTTGAAAAAAACTTCGTATCTTTGCCCTCTCAAAAATCATTCTCTATGTATAGTTTAAAAGAGGCATGGACACTGATGTACGGCGAACCTCCCGTCGAGGGATGGGACGGCCGTTTCTATTGCCTGGAGTTTGCTCGGACCCAAGCCCTGGAGACCAACCGCACCCAAGGCATGATGCTCTGCTACACGTTCAATCTCGTGCTGCGGGGCTGGCTGAACATCGTCTCCAACGGCCATGAACTTCAGCTCGGTCCCGACGACCTGTATATCTACACTCCCGGCACAGTCCTCACCGTTGTGGATGCCTCTGACGATCTCCGTCTGCTCTGCCTTCTGGCCGAAGAGGGCCTCACCCTCGAAACCCCGTCGGGGTACAATATCGTGCGTCTTTCGCACCTCCCATTTGTCTGGCTCCACGAGCAGCGGATGTCCCTCTCTCACCCCGACGCACTTGTCCTGGCCAGCCGTATGTACGACATCATTCGCTGCATCCACTCCACTCATCGCTACAAGGCCGAGGTGTTGCGCATGCTCTACTCCGTGTTCCTGCTCGATATGCAAAATGTGCAGCCCGAAACCACTGCCGAACATCTGGTTTCGCAGCGCACCGAAGACCTCTTCTACCGATTCATGCAGTTGTTGCTGCAACATTTTCTCGACCATCGCGACATAGCGTTTTATGCCTCGCGGCTCAACATCTCGCCGGTCTATCTTTCCCGTGTAGTGCGTAAAGTGTCGGGCCGCACCGTGGGCAGCTACCTCAACCAGTTGCTTGCCATGGAAGCCGCTTTCCAACTGCGCACCACCAACCTCACCCTCAGTCAGGTGGCCGACCGTCTCGGCTTTGCCGACCTCGCCTCCTTCAGCAAGTTCTTCTCGCGCATGAAAGGTATCTCACCCTATCGCTTTCGCGAACAACGCCTCTGAAAACTAACGGCGAACCGCGTGGTTTGTGATTTCGCAAATGGCCCAATCACGTGTCGCTCATTCACGCCTCGCTCCTCTTCCTTGTCCTATTCCGGACATTCAATTGCCGAATTTGGCCACACCGTTTTTGGGGGTCTCGCCCTTTATGGCGCGGTACAGCTCGCTCTGCACATTCGTGCGGATATTCATTTGTGCCAGTTTGTTGGGGTGTGCGTTGGGACATACCCGGTTGGAGAGGAACACGAACACCATGCCGCACTCCGGGTCAACCCACACCATGGTGCCGGTGAACCCCGTGTGGCCATAGCTGCTCTGCGAAGCCTCGTCGCAGCAGCTTCCCCCTACGCCGTGGATCAGCGGCTTGTCGAACCCCAGCCCCCGGCGGCATCCCTGCATGGCAAAATGCCGCTGGTTGAACATGTCGATAGTTTCCTGGCGCAGATAACGCTTCCCCTCATACACACCGCCGTCCAGCAGCATTTGCAAGATTTTGGCCAACTCGTCGGCCGTGCTGAAGACACCCGCGTGGCCCGAAACTCCGCCCATCGCATAGGCGTTCTCGTCGTGTACCACCCCGCGCACCAGGCAGTGGCGATAGTGCTCGTCTCTCTCGGTGGGGGCAATCAGGTTTGTGTCTATGCCGTGTTCGGTGGGGTTGTAGTGGGTGTGTTTCAATCCCATAGGGCTGTAGAAGTGGCGCTCGACAAAGATGTCCAGCCGCTGGCCCGACACCTGCTGCACCAACTGCCCCAGCAGAATGAACCCCAGGTCGCTGTAGACATATTCCGTCTTGGCGAGCACCGGAGTGGCCGTCACCTGCTCAATCACGCTGGCCAGCGGGTCTTCGGCCTTTTGGGCTTTCCGCCAGTAGGCGTCAAAAGCTTTCAGCCTTCCCATGTGGCTTAAGGCCTGCAGTATGGTTATCTTGTCCTTGTCGGTGTGCTTCAGATAAGGCAAGTAACGGCTCAGGGGGTCGTTCAGCCTCACCCTGCCCGTCTCGACCAGTTTCATCACAGCCAGCGTGGTGGACACCATCTTCGTCACTGACGCGATGTCGTATATTGTGTTCATGGTCACTGCCGGGGCGTTGCTGTCGTAGGTCAAGTGTCCATAGGCCTTGCGGAACACCAGCCGGCCGTTCTGCATGGCCAGCACCTGGCAGCCCGGATAAGCCCCGTTGGCAATGCCGTTGTTCACCAAGCTGTCGATGCTGGTCACGGTGGCAATCTGCAAAGCCCTCACAATCGAGTCGCAGCGCAGACTGTCCTGCCTGTCCGGCAGCTGCCAGCGGTCGGGCTGTAGGTCGGCGCATCCGTGGTAATACTTGCAGCGCAGCACCCTGCGGCACCGCATGTCGATGAGTTGTTGCAAATCAGGGTCCCCTTCGGCGGCTTGACAAATCGTGCTGATGGCCTTGGACACATCGGGCGGAAGCAGCAATATGTCGCTCCCGGCCAGCAGGGCTGCCAGCGACTCCTGCCCGTCCTTAAAATACTTGGTCACCCCCTTCATGTCCAGTCCGTCAGTAATCACCATCCCCTCGAAATGCAGCTCGTCGCGCAGCAGCTCGCTCACCAAGTGGCTCGACAGCGACGAAGGGCGGTTCCGCTCGCTCTCATAGGCGTTCACCTGCAGGTGGGCGGTCATCACCCCCTCCACCCCCTCTTCTATCAGGCGGCGGAACGGGTAGAGGTCCACCGTGTCCATATACGACCGCGTGTGGTTGATGACGGGCAGGTCCAGATGGCTGTCCGTCTCCGTGTCGCCGTGGCCGGGGTAGTGCTTGGCCACAGCCATCACCCCCTGGCTCTGCAGCCCTTTCATATATTGTATGCCCAGTTCGGCCACACGCCGGGGGTCGGCGCTGAACGAGCGCGGCCCGATTACCGGGTTTCGGGGGTTGCTGTTCACGTCCACCACCGGGGCGAAATTGACGTGGATGCCCATCTTGCGGCACTGGGCCCCGATTTCGCGCCCCATGTCGTACACCAGCGTGTCCATCTCGCGGGGCAGCCGGCCCCAGTCGGCGTTCATCGGGAATGCGTAACAGTCCTTCAGCCGCATCCCCAGCCCCCATTCCGCGTCGATGCACACCAGCAGCGGCACACGGCTCAACGACTGGAAGCGCCTTATCAGGGGCAGAGTCTTTGCGGCCGTGCCTACAAAGAAACACACTCCGCCCACCTCGGTCTCTTCCAGCAGCTGCTCGAAATCCTGCTGCCGCTCGCCTTCCAAGTCCAGCGGCACGCGTATTACCATCAGCTGCGCCACTTTCTGCTGCAGTGTCATATCCTTCATTTTGGCATCAATCCAGGTTGTCGCCATCCGGGGGCTCACACGTCTCATCTGTGCGGCCGCATGCTGCCCCTTGCGGGCCGACCGCTTCATTCCGCGCACCTGCCCCTGGGCGGTGCACATGCCCAGTATCCCTGCTGCACAAAGCAGTACAAAGAATTTCCTCATCATGTAGTAACCAATAATTTTTCTGCAAAAGTACACCAAAAATCCGACATATTCATTTTTTTCTTTTCCGCCCGCTCTTCCCTCGCCCCTTTGGCGGAGAATGTCCGCCGGTTGGTTCTCATATCCTCGTCATACATGTGTTAAACTGCTCCGCAACCACGGCCCAAGGGTCGTGTGCCGAGCGAGGCCGGAGGCACTTTTCCGTTTTTCGGAAGCCAAATTTTGATTATATAAGAATAAATGCGTATATTTGCAGAATCGTAAAAATAATTCATTAATCAAACATATAATTGATATGCAAAGAGATACCGCAATTTTTGATCTCATTCAGAAAGAAAGAGAACGCCAGACCAAAGGCATCGAGCTTATCGCATCCGAAAACTTCGTGAGCGATCAGGTTATGGAAGCCATGGGATCTGTGATGACCAACAAATACGCCGAAGGCTACCCCGGCAAACGCTACTATGGCGGCTGCCAGATTGTCGACCAGAGCGAGACCATCGCCATCGAGCGCGCCAAGCAGCTCTACGGTGCCTGCTGGGCTAATGTGCAGCCCCACAGCGGCGCACAGGCCAACATGGCAGTGTTCCTGGCCTGCCTCAACGCCGGCGACACTTTCATGGGTATGGATCTCAACCACGGCGGCCACCTCAGCCACGGCAGCCCCGTCAACTTCTCGGGCATTATGTATAAGGTGGTCGGCTACCAGGTGAAGGAAGAGACCGGCACCGTCGACTACGAGGACATGGAGAAGAAAGCCCTCGAGTTCCGTCCCAAGCTCATCATTGGTGGCGGCTCGGCCTATAGCCGCGACTGGGATTGGGAGCGTATGCGCGCCATCGCCGACAAGATCGGAGCCATCCTCATGGGCGACATCAGCCATCCCTCCGGCCTCATCGCCAAAGGTTACTTGAACAATGCCGTGAAGTACTGCCACATCGTCACCACCACTACCCACAAGACCCTCCGCGGACCCCGCGGCGGCATGATTCTGATGGGTCAGGACTTTGACAATCCTTGGGGCAAGAAGACCCCGAAGGGTGAGATCAAGAAGATGAGCGCCCTGCTGGACAGCGCCGTGTTCCCCGGCACCCAGGGTGGCCCTCTGGAGCATGTCATCGCCGCCAAGGCCGTTGCCCTCGGCGAGGCTCTCACCGACAGTTATGACCAGTATATTCAGCAGGTGATGAAGAACGCCAAGGTGATGTGCGAAGCTTTTGTCAACAAGGGCTACAAAGTCATCAGTGGCGGCACCGACAACCACCTCATGCTCATCGACCTCCGCACCAAGTTCCCCGAACTGACCGGTAAGGAAGCCGAGAACGCCTTGGTGGCAGCTGACATCACTGTCAACAAGAACATGGTTCCTTTCGACAGCCGCAGCGCTTTCAAGACCAGTGGTCTGCGCGTCGGAACACCCGCTATCACCACCCGTGGCCTGAAAGAGGGCGACATGCAGGTGATTGTCGACATGATCGACACCGTGCTCTGCAATCCCACCGACGAGGCTGTCCGCGCCCGTATCACCGGCCAGGTGAATGAGATGATGCAGAACCGTCCCCTTTTCGCGTGGTAAGAAACCGTGTGACTATGGTCAAGGAGTTAAGTATTGGGGAGCCACAGCGCTCCGCAATACTTAGCTCCTTTGCTTTTTAGCCTTCGCATATTGTCGCAGACGCAATCCCCCAACGAGCCTATGACTAAGGAGTATGAAGAGCGCAAGAACGAAAGACCGTTTGGCGTGTGGGCGCGAGTGCTAGTTGTGGTGGTCAAGTTGTGCCTGTTTGTAGTGGCCATGCTGTTCCTGCTTATGGTGGCCCTGCCCAAAGGCCTCTGGCTGGAAGTGTTTACGAGGTGATTCCCAGGGATATTCAGGTTTATAAAAATGTTCTAATAATACGCAGGAAATAAATTTTGGCTTGCTGTTTGGGCATGGTAATATCCAGGAGATTATCGGGTAACCAACAATCATCTTTTGCTTCCATCACTATTGAGATTGCTTGGTTATCGGCATGTTATATTCCTGTTGTAGGAACAATACTGAGTAGAGACGAAAATAATCTGAATGCGTCTGCAATAAAATGGATAGATTGGCGTTATCAAAAAAAAATAACAGATGAACATACTCGTTACTGGTGGGGCCGGATTCATCGGCTCCCACACATTGATAGAACTGTGTAAAGCCGGACATACGGCTGTGGTGGTAGACAATCTTTCCAACTCCAACCCCGAGGCCTTGCGCCGTGTGGCCGAGTTGGCGGGCATCAAGCAAGTGCCTTTCTACAAAGCCGACATTCGCGACCGCGAGGCTCTGGAGAAGGTTTTTTCCCAGCACAAGCTGGATGCGTGCATCCACTTTGCGGGCCTCAAGGCCGTGGGCGAGAGCGTGGAGAAGCCTTGGGAGTATTATGAGAACAATATCGGCGGCACGCTGGTGCTGGTTGATGTGATGCGCCGGCATGGATGCAAAAACATCATATTTTCGTCCAGTGCCACCGTCTATGGCGACCCAGCCCAGATACCCATCACCGAACAATGCCCCAAAGGCACTTGCACCAATCCCTACGGCTGGACCAAGAGCATGCTTGAGCAGGTGCTCACCGACATCCAGAAGGCTGACCCAGAGTGGAACGTCGTCCTGCTGCGCTATTTCAATCCCGTAGGGGCGCACCCCAGCGGGCGCATAGGTGAGAACCCCAACGGAATCCCCAACAATCTTATGCCCTACATCACCCAGGTGGCCGTAGGCAAGAGGCCCCAGTTGGGTGTGTTCGGCAACGACTACCCCACGCCCGACGGCACCGGCGTGCGCGACTATATACATGTCTGCGACCTCGCTTCGGGGCACGTCAGTGCTCTTCAGGCCATCAGCCGCTGCTGCGGTCTTGCCATCTACAACCTTGGCACCGGCCAGGGCTATAGTGTCCTTGACATGGTTCATGCCTTCGAGCGGGTAAATGGCGTCCCCATCCCTTACACCATCCAGCCCCGCCGCGCGGGCGACATAGCCACCTGCTACAGCAACCCCGCCAAAGCCGAAGCCGAGCTGGGGTGGAAAGCCCGCTACGGCATCGACGACATGGTGCGCGACGCGTGGAACTGGCAGCGCACCAATCCCGACGGCTACCCCGCCTGACCCCCCCGACGACCACACACTTTGCATTCTTTATTTGGCCGGTGAATATTTTTTTTCATCGGCTTTTTCTTTCTGCATCAAATAGTTGTGCTGATAAGTCCGAGCTTGGATTAAAAAAATAATCAGGGCGGCACAATAAACAATCCACAATGCCGTTTTGGGGGTGATTAAATACTTAATCCAATGTTCAAATTTTAAATCATTACAGCAATGACACCAACAAAAACCACACCATCCCCCCTCACTCGGGCTGAGGAGCAAGTGATGCAAGCGCTCTGGAAGATAGGAGAGGGGTTTGCCGGCGAAGTGGCTGCTGCGGTAGAAGAGCCGAAGCCCGCCTACCGCACCATGCTGACCCAAATCCGCATTCTTGAGCAGAAAGGCTATGTAGCACACCGTGTGCTTGGGGGCAACAACCAATATTACCCGCTGGTTGATAAGAAAGACTACACGGGTCGGATGCTGGGCTCGCTTATCAAGAACTACTTTAATGCCTCCTACACCTCGCTCGTATCCTTCTTTGTTGATGGAGGCAGTGTGAGCGAGGAAGAGCTGGAAGCTCTGGGCCGTATCATCGAGGCCAAGCGGCGCGACTGTGCCGCCCGCCACAATAATGGAAAGGAGGTGCAGTCATGAGGTATCTCATGCTTGCCACTGTCGGTACGTTGCTCTTTCTCGGTGCCTACTGGCTGTTGATGAGGCGCGAGAAACGTTTTGGAATGGTGCGAGCCTATTTGTTGGGCACACTCCTGCTCTCGTTTGCATTGCCGCTGGTGCAGCTGCCGTTGCTTCCACCTCAGTATCAGGCCGACAATTTCAGTTCTCTGCGGCTGGTGGAGATGCGCACCGAAAACGGTCTCACCGCCATGCGCTTTGAGGGCGACAAGAGTGAAACTGCGCGGATAGGTCTGCGCCGCGACGGCCAAGGCCCAGCGATTATAACTGTTGACCGCGATAAGGCTGCCCCTGCCGCAAGCCGTTGGGAGCGGATAGCGCACTGGCTGATGCTGGTATATGTGGTGGGCTGCGGGGCGATGGCCGCAATGTTTGGCGTAAGGCTCCTGAAGCTGCGCTCACGATTGCGCGGTTTGCCCTACAGGTCGGAAGGCGGCATGCGCATCAGTGAACTGGACGACGAGACTCCGGCCTTCTCCTTCGGGCGGCACATTGTGGTGGGCACCCGAGGCTTTAGTCCTGTCGAGGTGCGGCAGCTCATCGCTCACGAGGCGGTGCATGCGCGCCGGTGGCACACGGCCGATTTGTTGTTGTGTGAGGTGGCAAAGGTTGCGCTGTGGTTCAACCCCGCAGTGTGGCTCTACCAGCGGGAGCTGAAGCGGGTGCACGAGTTCGAGGTCGACAACCTTATGCTGGCATCCGACAGCGGAGCCGACTATGCCGAACTTCTCTATCATCAGGTGAGTGGGCATCCCTTTAGTCCCATTGGCAACACCTTCGACTACGGCCTTGTGCAAAGCCGTATGAACATGATAATCCGAAAACCTTCGCGCAGGGGATGGCTCAAGCCCTTGGTAGTGTTGCCTTTGATGGCCGTCATGCTGGTGGCGGGCTGCAAGCCGGACGGGGCCTTGGAGGGCTACTATGCCGTGGACGGCATCACACTGATGTCCGACAACCCCGTCGAGCAGGCATTGGAGTGCAAAGAGTTTCTCGGCTTGGAAAACCGTCTGTTCCGTTTCCACAGCGACGGCAGGCTGACAGTGTACGACAAGGAGCATGGCACCGAAGATTTGAACGGCACCTATAAGATTGACGACGACGGCCTGCACCTCTACGACAGCACCGGCAACCCCTGGCTCAATATGGGGATAGAGACCGTCAGTTGCGGAGCCGACAGCATTGTGGTGCGCTTTGTCGACCCCGACCGCATTGGGGGGCTGGGCAAGATGTTGGCCGCGCTGCCCAAGTACCGTTACCGTGTCGACACAGTGCAGGTGTCGACATCCATCAGGACCAAGGAGGGTGAGATACTCGAGCTGAATCCGGTGGAGTCGGTCGATACCGTCTATCCGGGCATTGTTGTACCCTGTCCGATTGACAACCAGAACAATTGGAACCGTGGCAACCGTTTGTTGACTTCGGCCACGGGCGGTGTAGTGGGGGTGTACTACGTCCGTTACGCCACCGAGCAAGGCGACACGGTGAGCGAGACGGGCACCCAGTGGGAGTTCCATGACAAAGTCATCGCCCCCGATGCACGCCAGCGCTACGACACCACAAGCGGGCTCAATCCTTTGATGCCGGACGACCGTTTCATCCTGCAATTGACCCTCAAGCCTTCCGCACCCAATTCCGGAAGGGAAAAATAAATGTATCCGATAGAACAGTAACCTTTTAGCAATATAAAGATGAAAAAGCAACTATTGTTGCTGCTGTCTCTGATGACGGCAGCAGGCGCGAGCTACGCCCAAAATACCGACACCACTGCCACCGTGCAGACCGACTCCATCTACCTCTCGCCCAGTGTCAAGGCACTGGAAGAGGTGAAGATTATGGCGGAGAGACCCCTTTATGCCGTCGACGGCGAGAAGCAGGTCTACAACACCGAGGACGACCCAAGCGTGCAGACCGGCACCGCCAGCGACGCCCTCCAGAATGCCCCGGGTGTGGAGGTCGACGCCGAAGGCAACATTACCCTGCGCGGCTCGCAGGGCGTGGACGTGTGGATCAACGACCGCCCCTCCAACCTCAGTGGCGAGAGCCTGCGGCAATACATCAAAACCCTTCCGGCCAACAGTATTGCCCGCATCGAAGTAATCACCAACCCCTCGGCGCGCTACGGCGGCGGAGGCCCGGTGGTGAATATCGTCACCACCAAAAAGGTGATGCGCAACGAGTTTCTCAGTCTCGGCCTCACCGGCAACCACCGCCCCCAGGTGTCCCCATGGGCCTCGTATGTCTATGGTGGCAAGAAATTCTCAATCAACGTCTATGCCGAGTACGACTACAGCCATACCTGGGAGGACCGTCAAGGCCACAGCGTTCTCCTCACCCCGCAGGGCGATACCTCGGCCGTCAGAGACCACACCTCGCACTACGACCACAAGCGGCATGGTGGCTACCTCTATATCGGCGGCCACTACGACATCGACACCCAGCGCACCCTCAGCTTCTGGGCCGGTGCCTATCCGTCGCTTATCAGCAGCGACATCACCGCCGACATGCAGTGGCACGAGCGCATCTATTCCCCCGGCGACTATAGCTACCGCGAAACAGTGAAAGGCAACATACCCCAAGGCGGCTACTATGGCGGCCTCCATTTCAACCATAGCCTTGACACCCTCGGGCAGCGCCTGTGGTTCCGGGTCTACAGCTCTGGCTTTGCCTATCGGGCACCCTCCACCAGCGAACGCCGCCACACAGCCCAGCCCCAGTTGGACTATGTGATTAAGGATGAAACCGTCAGCAGCGACTGGGCTCGCACCATGGCCGAAGCCGGCTACACCCTGCCTTTTGCGAAGCATTGGGAACTGGATGTCGGCGCGTCGGGCCAGTACGGTCTGCCCAACAGCTATGTCTATACGCGCGACAGCCTCCCCTCCGGCCACCGCGACACCCTGCGCAGCTACACCCGCACCACCGAGAGCTGGTCCTATAGCGCCTACGCCACCCTGACGCGCCGCATAGGCAACCTGACCGCCAAGGCAGGCATGCGGCTGGGCCGCACCCACAGCGGCGTGGCCTACCACGGCTATACCGACCTCACCACCCTCTGCGACTGGTGGGAACCCGTCCCCTCCCTCCATCTCTCTTACCACACCCCCTCCTTCCACAACTTCACCTTCAGCTACACCTACCGCACCTCCACGCCCAGTGCGTCGCAGCTCAGCCCCTTCATCTTCTTCAGCCAAAACAGCTACAGCACCGGCAACCCCGACCTCCGGCCCAGCGGCACCCACAACATGGAAGGCGGCTGGAGCAGGTACTTTGAGAATCTGGGCACAGCCGAGCTGAACCTCTACTATCGCGTCCGCACCGACGGGCTCGGCACCCTCACCGATGTGGCCTACCATCCTGTCTTTGGGCGCGAAGTGCCCTACACCCACGACCTCAACATCGGCAGCAGCCGCATGGCCGGGGCCGACCTCAACCTCACCTACCGCCCCACGGCCCTGTTCAACGTGAGGCTCTCCGCCTCGCTGATGCACGACGCCTACCACTGCCAGTTCCGTCCGGGCGAGTGGGCGGACGACCGTCTGTGGTCCGGCAGTGTGCGCCTCAACGTATGGGGCAAGCTCTGGGATGTGCTGCAGGTCTTTGGCAACGTGCGCTACACCACGCGGCAACTCTCGCTCATGTCCCGCACAGCCCCCTGCTTCACAGCCGACCTCGGCCTTAGTGCCGATCTGCTCGAGCGGCGCCTCTCGCTCTATCTGAATGTGAAAGACATCTTCGCCAGCAACGTCTCCTCCACCTCGGCCACCAACCCCTACCTGGCAATGGACAACTCCACCCACTACAGCTCGCGCTACATCTCGTTTGGCCTCACCGTCCGCCTGGGCAAACTCGAACTCGAAAACCAAGCCCGCACCGGCAATGCCGATTAGCCCGGTATGAGCCACTACCTCACATCGCAACACTTACATTTCAACAAACCAACACATTGAATCAAACACAACAATGACCCCATCGCGTAGTACCCCCACTCTGCGTCTGGCCCTGCTGGCGGCCATCGTCTGCGCCGTCGCTGGCTGCGGTTCATGCAGCCGCAACCAAAGCCCGGCGGACGTCAAGCCAGCCCTCTCATTCGAGCGGGCCAAGGCTGTCGAGCCAGCCCTCGTCACCACCGACCAACTGGTCCGACTCATCACCGCCGACACCCTGCATCACAAAGTAATCTACATTTTTGACTGTTGCTGCAAGCCTTGTCTTGAAAATCTGCGCACAGACCTCCGCGCCATGTACTTGGGCCATGACACAGCCCAGTGGCGTTTCTACCTTGTGGCCGGATTCAACTGGATTCACCGCTTGGTACCCGACGCCGAAGGCAATCTGGTCGAAGACACCCTTGGCAACGTGTTCCACTTTGCAGCCCGCTACAGGCAGCTGGCCTCCCAGCTGGGCTACAGCCCCGACGACCTTTATCTGCACTATAACCCCAACTGGGAACATGCCTCGGAAGGGGTCTTCACACCGCTGGCCCGGCGGCTCTTCACCCTGCCCGACAGTGCGGCCGCGGGGCTTCCGTTCCGCTGCCGCCACGAGGGGATGCCCCAGTTGTGGGTGTGCGACCGCAAGGGACGTCTGCTCACCGAGGTCTTCATCCCGCAGGGCCAGGACGATAGCGACCACGCCCCCAGCGTCGGCCCCGCAATGGTGACCAGTTTGCCCAGTCTGCCAGGCCGTTAGCCATACGGCTGGGCATGGCTTGCCCTCGGTCCGCTCTTTCCGCGGTCGGATTGCTGTCTTTGTCTGGCAGTCTGTTCTCCGCCTTGGGTTGAAAAGAGGTATGAGTGTTGTTGGTGGAGGGTGGGAGGAGCGGGGCTGCAGGGTGTCGGCGGGCAGTGGCGGAGATTTTTTTTGTGTTTTAGTTGTATTGTGAATTTTTTTTTGTATTTTTGCAGGGTTAAATTTATCTATTTGTTTCATTTTTTAAAGCCGATGTGTCTGATGGCCAATAACAAGACTGAATGTTTATAATTATGTTTAGAAGATTTTTTTTTGTGGCTGCACTGCTGCTGGGCGGTGTGTGTTTTGCCCAGTTCCAGAGTGTGAACCTTGGCCAGCCGGGTGCTAAAGGCGATGCGAAAGCAACGTGGTCGCAGATTGGGCAGGCTTTTGTTGCCACCACTATCGATGGTCAGACTATCGACCTGCAGTCTTGGATTGACTCTGGCTACAGCGTGGTGATTGACTATTCGTGCTGCTGGTGCGGCCCGTGCTGGAATTTGCATCAGGCGGGTGTGCTGGAGGGCTTCTACAACCGTTTTGGACCCAACGGAACCAACGAGTTGCGTGTGTTGTGGATTGAGGTTGAGGAAACCAACACGCTGGATCAGATTTATGGCACCACTACGAGCAACACCCGTAGCGGCTTGACACAGGGCGACTGGACTCTGGGCGGCACGTTCCCCATCCCCATCATTGATGACCACACGACTCTGAACACTTGCGCCTCCATCTACACGAATGCCGTGCCTTTCGTGGCTTACATCGAAGGCTACACCGGCCGCTGCCGCGCCATCTATGGCGAGAGTGACGGCATCAGCAGTTTCGACACTGCGGCATGTAACGCCAACATGGCTGCCCTGCTGGCCACCAGACCAGTGCCGGGCAGCGCCCCCCGCGTGGCGATAGTCGGTCCCACGTCGGCATTTGTCACTGCCGATGTCACGTTTACCGCCTCGATTGGTTCGGCGGATCCGGTGACGGATATCTCTTGGACGTTTGAGGGTGCCACTACCCCCACGGCTCAGGGCACCACAGCCACTACCTCGTGGGCTGAGGCCGGCACCTACACTGTGACCCTCTCGGTTGCCAACGCCAACGGCACGGGTACTGCTTCGGCAACCGTGACGGTGAACACTATGGGCAACCCCATGACTTACTTCTCTGGCGAGGTTGTGAATTCGCTGGGTATCGGCGGTCAAATTACTTGGGGCGTGAAGTTCCCGGCTTATATGATGGAGGGCCGCTCATACGTAAAGAATGTGGAATATTACAGCAACGATGGCGACAACAACCTGAAGGTGACCATCTATAAAGGCGGTGAGACTTCTCCCGCGACGGAGGTTTATTCCCGCACGGTGAGTGTGCCTCAAGGATGGTCGACCATCAATATGAGCGGTGCAGTGCCCATTGACCAGTCACAGTCGTTGTGGGTGGCATTGACCAGTTCCGCACAGTACCCGATGACTATGGGCGATTACTGTGGTGTGCCCGATGGAAGTTATATTTGCTACAACAATACTTGGTCTCCCTTAGCCGATGCCACAGGCGGCCAGTATAACGGCACGTGGGCCATCCGCGTTACAACGGGCGATGAGCCTAATGTGAGTATCGCCGAAGCCGGCAAGGGCGAGGTGAAGGTGTTCCCCAACCCCGCCACGGATTTTGTGACGATTGACATGGAGGGTGTGAACCGTGTGGAAGTGCTCGACGTGACGGGCCGCACTATTGCCTCCACCACTCAGAATGTTGTCGACATGAAGGGTATGGAGAGCGGAGTTTATATCTTCCGCATTGTGACGGACGGCGGTGTATACACCCAGCGCGTTGTGAGAAAGTAATGTCTGAACTTGTGAGTGGGTGAACTGACTGATTGCAATTCACCATTTACTCAATCACGGAAAGAAGTGGAAGCCCTGCAGGCTTTCACTTCTTTCATTTTGTCAGTTATTGCTTTTGGGGAGTGGGAGAAGGACTGCCATATTGGCAGATTCTGGGGTTGTGGCCTGTTTGTTGATGGGGGTAGGGCAATAAAAAAATAAAAAGTTATGAACATCAACAATTTTACAATCAAAGCACAGGAGGCCGTTCAGAAGGCACAGGAGATTGCCATGGGGCGTCAGCACCAGGCGATAGAGACTGCCCATTTGCTGAAGGGTATGTTGAGTGTGGATGAGAACGTGACTCCTTTCCTGCTGAAGAAGCTGGAGGTGAATGTACCGAGGCTGACGCAGCAGGTGGATGGGCTGCTGGACCGTCTGCCAAGGGTGAGCGGCGGCAGCCAGTACCTTTCGGCCGACGCCAACCAGGCGTTGGTGAAGGCATCGCAGCTGGCCACGGAGATGGGCGATGAGTTTGTGAGCATCGAGCATCTGCTGCTGGGCTTGCTGGCTGGACGCGACGAGCTGGCCCGGACGCTGAAGGATGCCGGGGTGAGCGAGCGCGGACTGAAGGCCGCCATAGCCGACCTGCGCAAGGGCAGCAAGGTGGGCAGCCAGAGCGCCGAGGATGGCTACAATGCGCTGAACAAGTATGCCAAAAATCTGAACCAGCTGGCACAGGCAGGCAAACTGGATCCTGTAATCGGGCGCGACGAGGAGATTAGGCGTGTGTTGCAGATTTTGAGCCGCAGGACAAAGAATAATCCTATCCTGATTGGCGAGCCCGGCGTGGGCAAGACTGCTATTGCCGAGGGCTTGGCACACAGAATTGTGAGCGGCGATGTGCCTGAGAATTTGAAGAGCAAGACAATCTACAGTCTGGATATGGGCGCACTGATTGCGGGCGCCAAGTATAAAGGTGAGTTTGAGGAGAGGCTGAAGAGTGTGATCCGCGAAATCAACGAGGCCGACGGTGAGATTATCCTCTTTATCGATGAAATCCACACGCTGGTCGGGGCCGGCGGAGGCGAGGGTGCTATGGATGCAGCCAACATCTTGAAGCCGGCATTGGCCCGCGGCGAGTTGCGCGCCATCGGTGCCACGACGCTGGCCGAGTATCAGAAGTATTTCGAGAAGGACAAGGCTTTGGAACGCCGTTTCCAGAGTGTGCTGATTGACGAACCCGATGTGAACGACACTATCAGTATTCTGCGTGGACTGAAGGAGCGTTATGAGGTGCACCACAAGGTGCGTATCAAGGATGAGGCTATCATTGCCGCCGCCGAGTTGAGCAACCGGTATATCAGCGACCGTTTCCTGCCAGACAAGGCTATTGATTTGATTGACGAGGCTGCGGCCAAACTGAGGCTGGAGATTGACTCGGTGCCGGAGGAATTGGATGAGATTGAACGCCGCATACGCCAGCTGGAGATTGAGCGCGAGGCTATAAAGCGCGAGAACGACAGCGACAAACTGGCCCAGCTGGGCAAGGAAATTGCCGACTTGAGCGAGCAGCGCAACCAGATGAAGGCACGCTGGCAGAGCGAGAAGAGCATCGTGGAGAGCATCCAAGCCGAGGTGAAGAATATTGAGAGCTATAAGTTCGAGGCTGAGCAGGCTGAGCGCGCCGGCGATTATGGCAAGGTGGCCGAGTTGCGTTATGGCCGCATTAAGGAGGCCGAGAAGCATGTGGCGGACCTGAAGCAGCAGCTGAAGGAGATGCAGGCCGACAACGCAATGATTAACGAGGAGGTGGACTCGGAGCAGATAGCCGAGGTGGTGTCGAAGTGGACGGGCATTCCCGTGACCCGTATGCTGCAAAGCGAGCGCGAAAGGCTGCTGCATCTGGAGGATGAGCTGCACAAGCGCGTGGTGGGTCAGGACGAGGCCATCAGCACCATCGCCAATGCCATACGCCGTAGCCGCACGGGCCTCAGCGATGGCCGCCGACCGATAGGCAGTTTCCTGTTCCTCGGTACGACGGGTGTGGGCAAAACCGAACTGGCACGCGCGCTGGCCGAGGTGATGTTTGACGATGAGGATATGATGGTGAGGATTGATATGAGTGAGTATCAGGAGCGGCACAGCGTGTCGCGGTTGATAGGAGCGCCTCCGGGATATGTGGGTTATGACGAGAGTGGCCAGCTGACGGAGGCTGTGCGCCGCAAACCGTACAGCATTGTGCTGTTCGATGAGATTGAGAAGGCTCACCCCGATGTGTTCAATACGCTGCTCCAGGTGCTGGAGGATGGCCGTCTGACGGACAACAAGGGCCGCACGGCTGATTTCAAGAACACGGTCATCATCATGACCTCGAACATGGGCAGCGATGTGATACGTGAACGGTTGGAGGGCAGCTCGATGAGCGAGTATGACTTGGAGGAAACCAAGAAGGCTGTGTTGGAGCTGCTGAAGCAGCAGGTGAGACCTGAGTTTCTGAACCGTATTGACGAGATTGTCATGTTCCGCCCGTTGACAAGGAACCAGATTCGCGAGGTGGTGAAAATTCAGCTGAACAACGCCGCCAAGATGCTGGAGAAAAATGAGATATTAATCTCGGCCACTGATGAGGCCATCGACCATCTGGCCAAGATTGGATATGACCCCGCTATGGGTGCCCGCCCGGTGAAACGTGTCATACAGCGCGAGATTCTGAACGAGCTTTCACGCCAGATTCTTGAGGAGAAGATTAAGACTAACGATACGATTATCATAGATGTAATCGACGACCAGTTTGTCTTCTACAATCCTCAGAATAAGTGAAAGGTGGAAGTGACAATGTAAAGAAAAAAGTAGAAGCCGTTAGGGCTTCTACTTTTTTTTCTTGTGTTTGTTTATTATTTGTTGAGGATGGACATAAATTCTTCGCCCGTGATGGTCTCTTTTTCGAGGAGGTATTCGGCCACGGCGTGCATCTTGTCGAGACGCTCGGTGATGAGGGCTGCGGCTTTGTCTTTGGCTTGGGCGATGATGGTTTTCACTTCGTTGTCGATGTCGGCGGCGGTGGAGTCGCTACAAGCCAGGCGTGAGCCACCGTCGAGATAGGTGTTGCCGCGTGATTCGAGAGCCATCATGCCGTAGCGGTCGGACATGCCGTAGCGCGTCACCATGGCGCGGGCCAGGTTGGTGGCTTGTTCAATGTCGTTGCTCGCCCCGGTGGTGCAGGTGTTGCAGATAATCTCTTCAGCCACACGCCCGCCGGTGAGGGTGGCGATTTTGTTGAGGAGTTCCTGCCGGCTGTAGAGGAAGTGTTCGCCTTCGTCGACCTGCATGGTGTAGCCTAATGCGCCCGAGGTGCGGGGAATGATGGTGATTTTGTGGACAGGGGCGGACTGGGACTGGGCAGCGGCCACCATGGCATGGCCCACTTCGTGATAGGCAATGATGCGCTTCTCGGCAGGGGAGATGACGGCGTTTTTGCGTTGCTCACCCGCCATGACGGTCTCGACACTCTCTTCGAGGTCGTCTGTGGTGACGGCATCTTTGCCTTGGCGCACAGCGCGAAGGGCGGCCTCGTTGACGATGTTGGCAAGGTCGGCACCGGAGGAACCGGCAGTGGCCCGTCCGACCACGTCGAGGTCAATGGTGTCGTGTTTTACGTGTTTGAGGTGTACCTGGATGATGGCTTTGCGTCCTTCGAGGTCGGGGAGTTCCATCTGTATGCGGCGGTCGAATCGGCCGGGACGCAACAGAGCCTTGTCGAGACTGTCGGGTCGGTTGGTGGCGGCAAGGATGATGACTCCTTTGTCGCCTTCGAATCCGTCCATCTCGGTGAGGAGTTGGTTGAGGGTCTGCTCGCGCTCGTCATTGTTGCTGAAGGTGCCTTCACGGCTTTTGCCGATGGCGTCTATCTCGTCGATGAAGATGATGCAGGGGGCTTTCTTGGAGGCTTCGTTGAAAAGGTCGCGCACTTTGGCAGCCCCCATGCCGACAAACATCTGCACAAACTCGGAACCCGACATGGAGAAGAAAGGCACATTGGCTTCGCCAGCCACGGCACGGGCTATGAGAGTCTTGCCGGTGCCTGGAGGACCAACGAGGAGTGCGCCCTTGGGCAGTTTGGCTCCGAGGGCGGTGTATTTCTTGGGGTTGTGGAGGAAGTCTACCATTTCCTGTAGCGAGGCTTTGGCTTCGTCCTGTCCGGCCACGTCGTCGAAACGGGTTTTGATGTCAGTGTCGGCATATACCTTGGCTCCACTTTGGCCGAAGGACATGAAGTTGCCCAAACCCAGACCGCCGCCATCGGCGGACGAGCGTCCTATGCGGCGGAACATGGCACGGTAGAAAATCCAGAAAAGCAGTCCGGGAAGGATCCACCACATCAGGAAGTCGATGATGGGGGAGCGCTGGTTGTTGATTTTCTTGACGAATTCGATTTTTCCGTCTTTGTTGGGACTGCCGGCTGCCAGAAGACGGTCGACAAGGTGAGGGTCGTCGACTGGGCCAGTGCGATAGGTGCAGTGGTCGGTGGTGTAGATGATTTGGTTGTCGGAAATGACGACTTGTTTCACAGAGTCTTGCTCTACTTTTGCTATAAATGTGCCGTAGTCGGTCTGCATCATGGCCCGCTCGGTGATGGCGGGAGCCAAGAAGTTGTTAATCAGCAAGAGGAACACGACTGCAGCAATGATGCCCCACAGCCAGGGACCGCTGCCGGGACTTTGGCGTGAGGATTTCTCTTTGCGATTGTCGTTTTTGGGGTTGGGTTCTTTCTTTTCGGGAATTTCTACGTATTTCATTGTTTATGATATGGGTTTGGTATTGTTGGAAAGGTCGTGGAGGGAGAGTCTGCCGTCGGCGTAGACGGCGTAGTTGCGGTGCAGGAGCCAGTCGCCAACGTTTACGTAAGTGGTGTGGTTGCCGTTGTCGGCTGTTATTTGTTTGACGAGGGGGGTGTGGCGATGGCCGAACAGGCAGTAATCGAGGTGTTCGTGCTGAAGCCGTTGTTTGCAGTATATGACAATGCCTTCGCGCTCGTCGCCTTGATATTCGAGGATTTCGGGTTTGCGTTGCATGCGTGTGCTTCGCTTCTTTTGGCTCCAGCCAGAGGCAATGCCGAAGGTCATCCATTCGGGCAGTAGCGAGAAGAGTTTCTGGTTGAAGCGGTTGCGGAATATCCAACGGAGGCAGTCGTAGGTTTTGTCGAGATGTCCTAAACCGTCGCCGTGGCCAATGAGGAATCGGTGGCCGTCGAATTCCAACACGTCGGGGTCGTTGTGCATGGTGATAGACATTTCGTCAGTGAGGTAGTTGAACATCCACATGTCGTGGTTGCCGACAAAGTAGTGCAGCTCGACACCTTGGTCGGCCAGTTGCGCCATGCGCCCCAGCAGACGGGTGTAGCCACGCGGCACAACGTGGCGGTAGGTGAACCAAAAGTCAAACATGTCGCCCAGGAAGATGATCATGGCTGCGTCGCGGCTCATGTCGTCGAGCAGGCGACAGAGTTCTTTCTCGCGCTGAAGGGTATCGGCCCCTGCGCCAAGGTGGGCGTCGGTGATGAAATATAGTTTGCTACCGGGCATACTGGAATCGGGTACGTTCCACTTGGTTTTTGAAGCTGATGGTGTGCGGATTGTCTGGCAGGTTTTCCTGCAACCCTTCGAGGACGGCCTCATAGAATTCAAAACTGTCTTCGGGGTTGATGAGGGGACGATTGTTGAAAGGCTTGTAAAGCGCAATGAGTGTGGCGAGAGAGCCAAGGTTGTCCTGTATGAAATGGACGATGTATTGCTGCTGGTCGGCAAAGGCATCGAGATAGAGCGAGTCGGTGACCTTCCGTGCGGCGTCGTAGTCAGCCTCGGTAATCTGGCCTTCGGCAAGGAGCTGCTGGTTGTGCTGGTCGGTGTTGACAATGTCGAGGAGGGCGCGGCTGCCATGGTTGGTGTAGTCCTGCAGTTGCCACAGCAGTTGCGATTCGGGGCCGCCCTGCAGATGGTAGGTGGTGGAGAGGGAGTCGTAGCTGCCTTCGAGGGTGATGGTCTCGCCGGGATCGGGCAGGAGCACAATATAGTCGGCGTCGCTCACATGGACGTTGTAGAAGGTTTTGTATGGCATGGGGTAACGGAATTTGAAATGCCCCTTTTTGTCGAGGGTTATCGAGTCGAGAAACAGCCGTGCGTCGGGTGTCATCTCTTCGATATATATTACTTTCCCTGCGCCCCCGTCGAGCGTGCCTTGAATTGTGATGTCGTTTTTGTTGCCGCAGGATGCCGCAGCGAGGAGGACAAGGAGTAAGAGGAATCTGCTTTTTCTCATGATGGTTTTGTTTGTTTCGGATTGTTGTGAATTGGAGTTTCTCATTATAACATAACGGTCGGTGAGGAGGGCATGATGGAGAGACGGGGATTTAATATTGAGCCTCAGACTCGAGATTGGTTGCACAAGAGGAGGTCGGCAATGGCAATGGCTGCCATGCTTTCAACTATAACCGGAAGGCGTGAGCTGTGGTCCCGGTCGTGGCGGCCGTGGGGAGCCACTTCGGCCACAGAGCCGTCGGCCTTGCGGCACATCATACCCTCAGGGCGGGTGACTGGAGGATGGAAACCCACGTGGAAAACCACAGGCATTCCATTGCTGATGCCGCCTTGTATGCCTCCGCAGTGGTTGGTGGTGGTGAGATTTGGGCCACTGCCGAATGGCTCCCATTGGTCGGGGTAACTGTCGGCGGGCAGTCGCCAGTCGTCAGGTTCCTGCCCAGTGGCGAATGATTGTGCCGACGGGATGGAGAGTGCGGCGTATGCCAGCCGGGCGTTGAGCCGGTCGAACACGGGCTTGCCGACCCCGGCGGGGAGGCCGGTGACAATGCAAGAGACAAGGAATCCGTTGCAGCGAGAGCTGATGGTGATGTGCCGCTCTTTGAGCCACATCTTGGCGATGGCACCTCCCACCACGCGGGCAACCGTTTCACGCCCCGAAGCCCTTCCGCCGCCTCGATGGTCGCGGAGGCCGTATTTCTGCTCGTAAGTATAGTCGGCATGGCCGGGGCGGCAGCAGTGTCGCAAAGCGTTGTAGTCTTCTGGGCGGCAGTCTTGGTTGGCGATAGCGAATGCGATGGGGGTACCCAGGGTTCGGCCATCCAGTATGCCGCTGAGCCATTCAATCGGGTCCGGCTCATGGCGGGTGGTGGTGAGCGGAGCAGGGCTGTCGCCTTCACGTCTGCGGCGCAGCTCCGAGCCGATAAAGGTTGTGTCGATGGCAACACCGGCAGGACAACCGTCGACGATGCCTCCCACGGTGGTGCCGTGCGATTCGCCGAAGGTTGTCAGCCGGAATACTGTGCCGAAAGTGTTCACTTATTTGCGAATAACCTGAATGCCGTTGTTAGCGTTGCCTCCGGGGAGGATTTCGAGAAGTTCGACCTCGAAAATGAGGGTGGAACCGGGAGGAATAGACCCCACGGGCTGCTCGCCATATCCGAGTGTATGGGGGATGTAGAGTGTGTATTTTGAGCCCACGTCCATCAACTGCAGACCTTCTGTCCAGCCGGGGATGACCTGGTTGAGGAAGAATTCGGCGGGTTGGCCGCGCTCCACACTGCTGTCGAATACTTTGCCGTCGAGCAGTTTGCCAGTGTAGTGTACCTTCACTTTGTCCGTAGCTTTGGGCTTCTTGCCGTTGCCTTTCTTCTCAATTTTGTACTGTAGTCCGCTCTTGGTCTGATAGACCGATTTGTTCTCTGCATTCTTTGCCAGGAACGCCTTGCCGGCGGCAATGTTCTCGTCCTTGCTGGCCATCATCTTCTCCTGCTCCTCGCGCTGGCGTTTTTCAAATTCCTGCTGGAACCGGTTCAGCAGGGGGCGCATGATGGCGTCGTCCCATCTGTTCTGTCCCTTGTAGCAGTCAATCATCGACTGTCCGGCGGCCTCGCCGTTGATGCCCAGGTTCTGCTGCAGCCAGCTTTGATAGATGTCCTTTCCGATAGCGTATGAGGCTGAGTCGTTAAAGGTCTTGAGCTCGATAGGCTTGTACATGTTGTCCAAGCTCTGCTGTTTCTGATAGCTTTCCAGCGTTTCGTCAAGAGCTTTCTTCGTGGCCTCGTAGGCATCGGCCTTTTGCTTCAACAGGTTGTAGTCGGCCTCGCTCATTGTCACTTTGCCACGTTTGATTTTTACCTCCTGGGCAGTGGCCGTGGCTCCCACAGTCAATACTGCCAATAGAATCAGTACTTTTTTCATCGGTTAAAGATTTATTAATAAATATAGGTTTGACTTCCTGACCGATACATGCAACATCAATGCCGTCCGGCTTTCCGCCGGTAGGCATTGATGTCGTGGTGTCCGGAACAAAATCCGGCAGGGGTTATTTGTATTCTTTGGGCTCTACTCCGTCAAGGATTTCTTTGCCACAGATAGCCAGGGCCAGCATTTCGTTCTCGCCCTTGTACACTTTTACCGGGGCAATCCAGCTGACGCGGTCGGTAATCATCTGCATCCAGGGTTTGCTGTAGGCAATACCGCCTGTGAGGAGGATGGCGTCCACCTTGCCGTTCACCACAGCGGCCAGACGGCTGATCTCGAGCGACACCTGATAGCAGAATGCGTCGACCAGCAGTTGGCACTTCTTGTCGCCCGCCAGGGCTTTCTTCTCCACCTCATAAGCATCGTTTGTGCCCAGATAAGCCACAAATCCGCCTTCGGCGGTGACCATCTTTTTCAGCTGAGCCTCGGTATACTTGCCGCTGCAGGCCACTTCAATCAGCTTGCTGGCGTTGATGCTTCCGCAGCGGGTGGGGGAGAAGGCTCCCAGGCCGCACAGCGCGCGGTTCACCTCGACGCAGCGGCCATGCTCGTGGATACCCACACTCACACCGCCGCCCATGTGGGCAATGATGAGGTTGAGGTCCTCGTAGTGCTTGCCCAGTTCGCGGGCGTAGAGCTTGGCAGTCATTTTCTGGTTCAGGCAGTGCCAAATCACACCCTCGTGCGAGGGGTCGAGGTCGAAGACAGGGTGGCCAGTGATTTTGGCATAGTCGGGACGCTCGTCCACGATGCCGGGGTCGGCAATGTAGGCGCAAGGCAGCCCGATTTCGGAGGCGATGGAGTCGCTGATCAAGGCCCCCAGATTGCACGCATGCTTGCCCTGTATACCGTCGTGGCACTCCTGCTTCATCAGTTCGTTGACACGGTAGGCGCCGCTCTCGCAGGGGCGGGTCAGGCCACCGCGACCCATCACTACGGCTATCTCGTCTGTGCCGACATTGTGGCGTTTCAGCATGTCGAGTATAGCGCCCTTGCGATAGTCAAACTGGTCAGCAACCTCGCTGAATTTCTGTATTTCCTCAATAGGATGAGATAAGTTTTCAGTAAACACTTCCGTTTCCCCGTCATAAATAGCAGCCTTGGTCGAGGTTGCGCCGGGGTTGATCACTAAGGTATATTTCTTTGTACTCATAGTATTAGGTTTATTTTTCTTTCGATACTTTTTTATTTATTGACTTACGCGGTTAAACGTTCATCACTTCAAGTTGCAAAGATAGAAAAAAATATTGATTTAATGCGATTCGGCGTGATATTTTAACAAAATAATCCTCTTGTCAATGGTGACGGCTCCGCTTCAGAAGATATGGCAGCAGCACCTGCTCAATACCTAAGCTCACGTCAATTGGTTGGTAGTCAATTCTGTATTGAATTGCATGGCGTTTCAGTTCAGTGGTTTGCCGATGCATGATGTCCCGGTAGCGTTCCGTCACTTCCGAGGGCATCACTTTTAGGTGCTGGCCGCTTTCGAGGTCGATAAATTCGGTGGGGCGGTTGGCAAACTCGAATTCCACCTCCTGGGCGTGATGGAGCGTGTGGAACATCAACACCTCATGTTTGCAGTGGCGCAGATGCCTCAGTGCATCCATCAAAGGGTCGCGGTCCGAAGGCCTCACCAGTGCGTCGGTGAAAATCACCACCATCGACCTCCGGTGCAGCCGCTCGGCGGTCAAGTGCAGGGCTTCCGTTATCTGCGTTCCGCGGCCGGGTCCGTCCGCACCCTTCGGTTTCCCCTTAGTCTTTTCGGTGGGTTTCAGCTCCGATTCGAGCAACTGGAGCACATATTGCTGGAACGCCCGGCTGCTGCGGCAGTCGGTCTGGAGGTCGATGCCCTCGCTCACCAGCGACAGGCCGAAAGCGTCGCGCTGCCTCACCAGCAGTTCGGTCAGCACGGCGGCGGCATAGCAGGCAAAAGTGAGTTTGTTGGGGTGCTGCATATTGCCCTGCCCCTCGGTGGGAAGGAGCATCGAGCTGCTGTGGTCAACCACCAGCTGGCAGCGCAAATTCGTCTCCTCCTCATACCGTTTCACAAACAACTTGTCCGTGCGGCCATACAGCTTCCAGTCAATATTGCGGGTCGACTCGCCCTGCGAATACTGCCTGTGCTCCGCAAATTCGACTGAGAAACCGTGAAAAGGACTCCTGTGCAGGCCCGCGATGAATCCCTCCACCGTCTGGCGTGCATAGAAGTCCAGCGATTTGTATCTCTCTAAATCTTCGAACAATTTTCTTACAGCAGGGCGTCAATCTTGTCGGTGAGGGTCTTCTTCTGCACGGCTCCCACACTTTTGTCCTTCAGCTCGCCATTTTTGAAAAACAGCACTGTCGGCACGTTGCGGATGCGGAACCGGCCCGTCACTTCGGGACACTGGTCCACATCGGCCTTGCCCACGGCGGCGCGGCCTTCATACTCGTTGGCAATCTCCTCCACCACCGGGGCGAGGGCTTTGCAGGGTCCGCACCAAGTGGCTCCAAAATCGACCATAACGACGGCATTGTTCTTGAGAACTTCGTCAAAATTCTGTTCTGTAATCGTGATTTCCATGACTATAATGTTGTTTGATTCATTTTGATGATGCTGCAAAGATACAAAAAAAAATCCTATCACACCCCCTTTCCGCCCCAAAATATTTTTTTTCTCCCCACCCCGCGCGGTTAATTTTTTTTCCATCAATAGGTTGGATGTGGATAACTATTTACCCACATAAGACCGTGCGAAAAAACGTCCATTTTTATTTTGCCAGAAACAAAAATATGCGTATTTTTGCATCCTCAATATAACAGGAACACACTGCCGAGTGCCTTTTCGACATGCTGAGCGATAGCCTTTTCGCCCGCTGTCGGCCCTCGGCCGGGCCAAACAAACACAATCCGGGGTTGCCCCTTCATAACAGATGAAACGATACATATACACCCTCATCGTCCTGCTGCTCGCCGCGCCCGTGGCCACAGCCCAAAACCACCATGTCAACCAGGAGGCCCTCGATATGGCCGACCAATTTGTAACCAACTACGACAGCCTGCTCAACAGCTACGTTATCACCAAATACACCTCCACCACCCGCCGCCACCACGCCAACATCAATACCGACTACGCCTTCGACCAGATACCCGACTCGGTTATCGCCAAGCGTCTGGCCTCCCTCCACACTGTCATCCCCATGACCTTTAACCAAGAGGTGCGCTCGCACATCCGCATGTACCTCAACCGTATGCGCAACCGCCTGGATGTCATGCTCACCCTCTCGGAATACTACAACACCCTTTTCGAAGAGTCGCTGGCGCGCTACGACGTGCCCGAAGAACTCAAATATCTCACCATCGTCGAGTCCGCCATGAACCCCAAGGCCACCTCGCGCGTGGGCGCCGCCGGCCTCTGGCAGTTCATGTACACCACCGGCAAGAACTACGGCCTGGAGGTCAACTCCGTCATCGACGAGCGCCGCGATGCCTACAAATCGTCCGATGCCGCCGCCCACTACCTCCACGACCTCCACAACGTCTTCGGCGACTGGCATCTGGCCATCGCCGCCTACAATTGCGGCCCCGGCAACGTCAACAAAGCCATAGCCCGCAGTGGCGGCAAGCACAACTTCTGGCAGATATACCCATACCTGCCCCGCGAAACCCGTGGCTACGTGCCCGCCTTCATTGCCGCCACCTACATCATGCACTTCTATCCCGAACACGGACTCCACCCCAAGCGCGTCACCATCCCCCTGCGCACCGACACCGTCATGGTTGAGCGCAACATGACCTTCGCCAACATACAGAAATATATCGGCATCGACATCGAAGAGCTCCGCGCCCTCAACCCCCAGTACCGCGCCGACTACATCCCCGGCCAGAACGGCTCCTACCCCCTCTGCCTGCCCACCAACAAGATGAACGACCTCATCCAACATGCCGAGGAAATCTTCCGCGACTCGGAGGACTCCCTCAGTGCCGCGCCCGTAGCCGTAACCTCTACCGAGGAACGCCCCGCCGTCAACAAGAAGAGTGCCTCCAGCCGCCGAGGCGGAGGCTCGGCCTACCATAAAGTGCGCCGAGGCGAAACCCTCTCATCCATCGCCGCCAAGCACGGCACCACCGTCAGCAAACTGAAAAAACTCAATCGTCTCCGCTCCGACCGCATCCGCTATGGCCAGCGGCTCAAAGTGCGCTAACCGCGCCCGCCGCGCCCATCCAGCACAACCCAACAACCCCAACCATGAAAAAGACCCTCCTCGTCATCTGGCGCATAGTGAAGAACAAGTACGTGGCCGCCACCCTCATCTTCCTGCTCTTCTTCCTCTTCATTGGGGAGAACAACCTGATGGTCACCCGCAAGCTGAAACGCGAAGTGTCCGAACTCAACAAAGAAGCCCAGCTCATCCGCGAAGGCATCGAGCAGGACAGCATCGCCGCCGTATCGCTTATCGGCAACCCCGAAGCCATCGAAACCTACGGCCGCGAACATTACTATATGAAACGCCAAAACGAAGACATCTTCATCGTCAAAGAATGACCGCCACCATGCGCAAAACCCTCACATTCCTCTTTCTCGGCCTTGCAACCCTCGCCTTCCTCTCATCGTGCGAGAGCGTCAAACGCTTCCTCAGCCAGGATCTGGAAGAGGAGGATTACTCCATGGGCGAACTCTACGTCGACGAATACGTCAAAGAAGTGCCCTACGTGCCCACCGTATCGGACGAGGCGCGCCGCTCCGGCAATGTCAACGCCCTCGGCATCGAGCGCGAGCCCGGCGACAACGAAGCCCTCTACGATGCCGTCCAGGAATGGATGGGCACCCCCTACCGCTATGGCGGCACCGACAAGAACGGGGTGGACTGCTCCGCCTTCGTCGGCCATATCTACCGCCAAGTGTACGGACGCACCCTCCACCGTGTGGCCAACGACATCCAGCTTGATGCCGAACCCCTCACGCGAAGCCAGTTGCGCGAGGGCGACGTGGTCTTTTTCACCAACAGCAAAGGCCGCGTGTCGCATGTGGGCATCTATCTGAAAAATGGTCTCTTCGTCCACTCATCCACATCGCACGGCGTCATAATCAGCCGGCTGGACGAGGGCTACTGGCACAAGCATTTTTATAAAGGCGGCCGCATCGAATAGCGCGCCCCCATAGGCCTTCCCGGCCCCGCCCCTCACGGCTCCCCCTGACTTCGCTCCTTAAGCAATGCATGCAGATTTTTCCTGCGGCAGTAGGACATGTGGCGGAGGTATAAACGGTGTGGGATTGTGGTATAAACGGTGGCTGACGATTGGACTTGGTGCGTCCCGGCGGGGCCTCGGATGTGTTTGCGGGAGCGGGCGTCTGGGCGGTGGGGAGAAAAGAGTGCCGCTCCGGGTGCGGAGCGGCGGTGTGGGGCTGAGATGCCGGTGTGGGTTGTGGAGCGGGGCGGGGACGGAACTATTTGGCGGAGTAGCCGAGGGATTGGAGCAGGGCCACTGTCCGCTCGCGGAAGTCGCCCTGGATGATGATGAGGCCGTCCTTGGCGCTGCCGCCCACCCCGAGGCGGGTTTTGAGGGTTTTGCCGAGGTCGCTGAGGTCGTCGTCGGTGCCGACGAATCCGGCGACGACGGTTACAGTCTTGCCGCCACGGCCGCTGCGCTCCATGCGTACCCGCAGTTTCTGTGATTGCGGGGCGAGCGTCTCGGGTTGCGGGGCGCCGTCGTCGTACTGGTATTGGAAGTCGGGGTTGGTGGAGTATACCACGCCCGTTGCGTTGCGCGGCGAGTGTTTTTTCGACATGGCTATTTCTTCTTGGGCAGGAGTTGGTTGCGGGTCTGTTCAATCTGTTCGCGCACCACTTGGAGGTGTTCGGAGGCTTGGTGGGAGATGAGGGCGCGTTTCATGTCGCGTTTCATGATTTTGAGGCTGCGGGTGTGGTTGACGAAGTGGAGTTCGTTGCCCACGTTCTCGCCTTCGCCGTCGATGTTGACCCATTTGTCCACGTTGCCTTCCACGATGACTTCGTGGGCTTTGAACATTTCAACGTGCTGGCTGAGTTCGAAGTGGTTGGCGTAGACCAGGGGGCCGGTGACGGGGAGGTGTTCGATGGGTATTTTGTCGACGATGCTGATGTCGATGAGGCCGTCGTCGAGTTTGGCTTGCGGCGCGATGGCTGCGTTGTAGCCGAATTGGTTGCTGTTGGCGAAGGTGGTGAACCAGGCTTTGCGGCGGATTTCTTTGCCGTCGATGACGAGGGTGTAGTCTTTGGACTCGTAGGAGGGGTATTCGCGCAGTATGAGGTTGAGGTAGGCGGAGAATCCGCGCATTTTGGCGGCTTTCATGAGGCGCGCGATGTAGGCGTCGAAGCCTACGCCGGCTATGCTGGCGATGTAGTATTTCTCGTTGAGGATGATGGTGTCGATGAGGCCGGGGTTGTTTTGGTTGAGGACGCGGATGGCAAGGGCGGGGGTGAGGGGGATTTTCATGCAGCGTGCCAGCCCGTTGCCGCTGCCGCAGGGTATGATGCCGAGGGTGGCGTCGCTGCCGTGCATGCCTGCGATGACGTCGTTGACGCTGCCGTCGCCGCCCACGGCGGTGATTACGTCGAAGCCTTGGTCGGCTCCCTGCCGGGCGAGGTCGGTGCCGTGGTGGATGCGCTCGGTGTAGCGGACTTCGTAGTCGTAGAGGTCGGGGTTGAGGTTGGCTTTGAGCAGCCGTTCTATTTTCTTTTGTCGGCCAACGCCTGAGATGGGGTTGACGATGACGAGCATTTTTTTCTTCATGGGTTACTTGAGTTGGTTGTTGATGAGTCGGTGGTTGTATTGTTGTACGATGGATTTGAGCAGTTGGATGTGGCCGTTGCCTTCTTCGTTGGAGTGGGTGAGGACGGCTACTTTGCCGTCGGCGGTTTCGAGCTGGTAGTAGCTGTTGCCGTAGGCTATCTGCCACCCGTCGGAGGGGTTGCGGAAGGCGCTGGTGCCGAAGCAGACGGCGTGTGCGGGGATGCCGAGGTAGTCGAGGAGGGTGGGCATGAGGTCGGTCTGCTGCATGAGGCGTGGGTAGGCGGCGGCGTATGGGCCGGCGGGCGCGAAGGGGCCGGCGCTGGGCGCGGCGCCGTCGGCGGGCTGCGCGGGGCTGCCGTCGGGCTGGGGCAGGTGGATGATCATGGGTATGCGGTACCAGCCGTTGTAGTCGTTGTAGGTGCGGCTGAGGCCTTGGCCGCTGTGGTCGGCGGTGATGACGAAGAGGGTGTGGGGGTACCATTCGGTTTGGCGGGCGGAGTCGAAGAATTTGCGGAGGGCGTTGTCGGTGTAGGCCACGACTTGGCAGAGGGGGTGTGGGCCTTCGGGGAATTGGCCCACGCGGTCGGGCTGCATGGTGTAGGGGTGGTGGGATGAGAGGGTGAAGACGCCGGCGAAGAAGGGCTGCGGGAAGGTGGATATGCGGCGCGACATGTATTGGAGGAAGTATTCGTCGTAGATGCCCCAGCAGCCGTCGTAGTCGGACTGGCGGGCGAGGCGGTCGGCCATGTATTCGTTTTGGCCGTAGTATTCGGCAAAGCCCATGCGTGGGCAGAGGCGGTCGAAGGAGAGGACTCCGTTGTAGCTGCCGTGGAAGAAGGCGGTGTGGTAGCCGTTGTCGCGGAGGATGGCGGGGAGTGAGTGGAGGTCGTTGGAGGCGTAGTCGCTGAGGGTGATGGGGAAGGGCATGAGGGTGGGGAGGGAGCTGAAGATGGCGGGGATGCCTTCGATGGATTTTTTGCCGTTGGCGCGGCCTTGGTAGACGATGCTGTGGCGGGCCAGGGAGTCGAGGAAGGGGGTGAAGGAGGGCATGATGCCTTGGTTGTAGCATCCCATGTATTCTTGCGAGAAGCTTTCGAGTACGATGACGACGATGTTGTCGAAGTGGCGCGCGGACTGGTGTGTGAGGGTGTCGAGGGTGGTGTAGGTGCCGGCGTTGGGGGCCCAGCCTGTGCGGAAGGCGGCGGTGACGGTGCTGTCGGGCGCGAAGAGGGGGTTGAAGAGGGTTTGCGCCTGGCGGTCGTCGAGGTAGTGGGTGTCGGCAAGGGTGCCGCCGTTGAAGGTGCGGACTATGTTGTAGCCGCTGTTGGTGACGAGGGCGCTGTTTTTGGCTTGGCAGTATTTGGTGGTGTCTTGCCAGTCGAGGCTGTGGCCGAAGCCGCCGCGGATGAGGAAGAGGATCACGCCGACCCCGATGACGAGGCCTACGAGGTCGTTGAGGCGGTGGCTGCGATATTGGTTGCGGCCTGTAAGCTGGATGCGGGTTCCGAACCAGAAGGTGGAGAAGATGAGCAGGAGGCCGAAGAGGGTGGAGTGCCAGTAGTCGACAAGGAAGTGGGGCCAGAGGCTGCCCATGTTGCCGCTGATGCCGAGGTAGTTGAATATTTCGCCGGTGAGGCGGCGGTAGGTGAATTGGTAGTAGGAGGCGTCGCAGATGTCGCAGATGATGATGAAGAGGACGGGAATGTAGTAGAGTAGGATTTCGGTGAGACGATGGTAGTGTTTGTTCCAGCGGAATTTGAAGGGTAGGAGGTTGGCGGCGAAGTAGGGGAGCAGCAGGCAGCCGATGGTGGCGATGCCGAAGGTGATGTTGCCCCAGAGGATGCCGAGCCATTCTTTGGTGTCGGCGATGTGGAAGATGCGGGTGTTAGAGAGGTAGAAGAAGGCCTGGGCGGCCAGCAGCAGGAGGAGGGCCAGGAGGGCTTTGCTGAGGAGGTAGGCGTATATGTTGCTGGTGCGTATGCAGCCACGTTTGCGGTTGGGTGTCATTTGGGTCGGTAATTTGATTGGGTGAGGATTTTCTGGGCATCGGTTTCTTCAAAGAGTTGCTGGATGGTGATGCCTGTGTTTTTCATGTAGCGGGATACGATGTGCCACCCGATGTAGTCGGTGGTGCGGGGCGAGGAGTCGCGGAAGGCGTTGGTTTTGGGGGCGTCGTCGATGAGGTTGTGGAAGCGCATGTAGTCGGTTTCGTAGAGGATTTTGGATTGCAGGAGGTAGGTCCATACGTTCTCTTCGTTGCGCTCCATCCATTCGGCTTGCTGGGCGGTGTAGCGGAGGAGGATGCTGTCGGGGGCCTGGGGAAGTGTTTGTTGGGCGAAGTAGATGGCTTTGCCTTCGGAGATCATGTAGTCGAGGAGGGACATTTCGCGGTCGGCGGGGATGGCGATGTGCTGGCGGGCTATGGCTGTCATGCAGTCGGTGAGGAGGTATTGGCGGCGGCTTTGGAGAACGAGGTAGAGGGGGTTGTTGAAGTAGTTGTAGCGCTCGGTGTAGGGCAGGATGTACTGGTCGAGGCTGATGATGAGTTCGTGGCTGTTGCAGCCCACGCGCATGTCGTAGTCGAAGGTGCCGGAGAGGAAGGTGTAGACTTTGTCGTAGCGGATGGTGGGGCATAGCTCTTCGGCGCGCGACAGGGCCGCGCCGAGACCTTCGGCTTCGGGCTTCATGTCGCCGAAAAGGCTGTCGGCAATGCGGTAGATGTCGCGCATGGTGGGGTCCTGCACGAATCCGACCAGGAGGGCCATGAAGTCGGGGTTGTCCGGCTGGAGGTTGATGAGGTCGGTGTTGAACTCGGCATGGCGCTGCGCAAGTGTTTGGGGCAGTTGGTTGGGAGGGGTGTCAAAAAGCACCTTGTCGAAGCGGTGGATTTGTACCGCTTCGACAGGTGTTTGTTTGCAACTGGATGTGAGTGCTGTGAGGAGTATCAGGAGTGCGGGCAGCCACAGCGGGGTGTGGCGGCGGCGGACGGTGTCTGGCCGGGGGAGGAGGACGTTAAGGTTGAGTGTCTTTCTCACAGCTTATTGGTTGTTTTCTTTGTTCTGCTCTTTTTCCTGTTCGGCCTCGTCGAGTATGCGGACTTTGGCTTCGAGGAGGGCTATCTGGCGACGGGTGTTGTCCATCTTGCGCTCAAATTCCTCTTTGAGGAGGTCGGCCTGCTTGCTGTTGGCGAGGAAGCCGAGGTTGTTTTCCCACAGTTTGAGGTCGGAACGCATTTTGTCGATTTGGTTGAGCAGCTGGTTGCGCTCGCTGTCGAGGAATCGTTCGCTGTTGGCACCCGAGTGGTTGCGGATGCGCTCGCGGTAGTTGTTTTCGTCGGCTTCGCGGGCGGAGATTTTGAGTTGTTCGAAGATGCCGTTGAGGAGTGAGCGGTATTCTTTCTGGATGCGGTCTTTCTCTTTCATGGGCACGTGGCCGATTTCGGCCCAGCGGCGCTGGAAGTCTTTGATGGCGGTGAGGTTTTCCTCTTTGTTGTCGCCGAACTGGTAGGCCTTGATTTCGTCAAGGATGGCGTTTTTCTTGGCCAGGTTCTCGTTTTCGCTGCTGCGGATGTCTTTGAAGAACTCGCCTTTTTTGGCAAAGAACTCGTCGCAGGCAGAGCGGAAGCGGTGCCATATTTTGTCGCTCACTTTGCGGCTGGTGGGGCCTACGGCTTTCCATTCGGCTTGGAGCTGGAGGAGTTCTTCGGTGGCTTTTTTCCAGTCTTCGCGTTTGGCGATGGCCTCGGCGCGGAGGCAGAGGTCTATTTTCTTGTTGTAGTTTTCGGATTGCTCGTCGCGCATCTGGCCGAAGTGGAGTTTCTTGTCGGCATAGTGCTTGTCGATGATGCCTTTGAACTGGGCCCAGATGGTTTCGTTTTGCTCGCGCGGCACGGGGCCGATGCTCTTCCAGAGTTTGAGCAGCTCGTCGAGGGCTTCGGTGGTGTCGTTCCAGGCCTTGGTGGTCTGGGGCGTTTCTTTGGTGAGTTCGGTGGCTTTGTCGATGAGGGCCTGTTTGGCCAGGAGGTTCTGGTCGAGTTCCTCTTTGCGCTGGTCGTAATATTCGCGGCGGCGCTCGTCAATTTGGTTGGCGGCGTTGTTGAAGCGTTGCCAGGTTTCTTCGTTCTGTTCGGTGGGGACGGGTCCGATTTCCCGCCATTGGGCGCGGAGTTCCTGCAGGGCCTTGAATGCTTTGACCACGGAGGTTTCCACGATGAGCTCTTCGGCCCGCTCGCAGAGTTGGATTTTCTGTTCCAGGTTGCGCTTGAGGTCGAGCATGCGGAGCTCTTTGTTTATCTTGACTTTGTTGAAAAATTGCTCGATGAGGAAATGGTAGTTCTGCCAGAGGTCGTTCATCTGGTCGCGCGGCACCTCGCCGATGGCTTTCCATTTTTCCTGTATGGCGTTGAATTCGTCGTAGGTTTGTTTGAGGGTTTCTTCGTCTTTGTCGATGAGTGTGCGGAGTTCTTCGAGGATTTGCTTTTTGGCTTCGAGGTTGGCGGCTTTCTGCGCGTCGAGTTCCTCCTGCATTTTTTGGCGGCGTGCGCGGTAGGTGTCGTAGGCTTTGTAGAATGCTTCGGCTACGGCATCGTTGGCAGGTTTGTAGTCCTCTTTGTTTCCGCCTTCGGCAAGGAATGCTTCGAAGGCTTGTTTTTCAACTTCCTTGTTGAGGATGTTGAACTGGTTGCGGATGGCGCTGGCACGGTTGCGGATGCGGGAGATGTCGTCGGCCATCAGTTCGTTGAAGGCGGCGAGAAGGTCTTCGCGGCTCAGGGAGGTGTAGTCTACCACGGGCTCGGTTTCGGGTTCGGCGGTGTTGGGCTCGGAGTGTGCGGCTTGGCCGCTGTCGGCAGGCTGGCTTTCGGTGACAGTTGTGTCGACTGTGGTTGTGTTGTTGGTGTCAGTGTCGTTTTCGGCAGCCTCGGTGGAGGGTTGCTCTTCAACGGGGGTTTGCAGTTCGTTGTTGACAACGGTTTCCTCAGTTGAGGGGTTTGCTGCATTTTGATTCAGGTCTTCCATTTTGATGGTGTATTGTTTTTAGAATTAGTTCTGTAATATGTCGTTACAGACGTTTAACTGGGTTTTATCGCCTTGATGGCATGATGCAAAAATACAACTTTTTTTTTAATGTGAATATCTATTGTGGCTAAATGACAGGAAAAATAGTGCCTCGGATGCTGTCTGTCGTGTGATATTGCGTCGGTCTGGTGCTTAGCAGGGCTTGTGTTAGTGATTTAGCAGGCCGCGGGTGACGTTGCGGCGGAAGGCCACCAGTTTGTTGCCTTTGTCGAATTCCCCTTTCAGTGCGTGCAGACACCACAGCACGAGGGTGCCTCCCCATTTCACTCCCTCTTGCATCAGGCGGGTGAGGTATTTCTTGCGCGAGATCTGCTGTGTTCGGTATCGCTCGCTCACGCCGATGCTGTAGGTGAGCCGATCGAAGTGGTCGTCGGTCAGTTTGTAGGGTTGTATGATATGATAGAGGATGGCGGTGGGGAGGTAGTAGAAGTGCATCCCGTGAGTGGTCATCTTGTCGAAGAGGTCTTTTTCCTCGGCCCCAATCAGACTGTTGCCCTTGCGTCCCAGTTCCACGTTGAACAGCCCTACGGTGTCGAACACGCTCTTGCGATAACAGGCGTTTCCGCCGCCGGGGAAGGCCCCACGGGGAAACTCTCGCTCTTTCTCGCCGAGGTAGAGCTTGCCGGTGATGAGTTGGCGGGTGTAGTGGGTCATCCATTTGGGTTCTTCGGTCTCGTAGCGGGGCAGTATGGGGCCGCCAGCCGCCACGGCGTCGGGATGGTCGGCAAAGAACTGGGCATAAGTGCTCAAGTATTCCTTATTGACGGTGGCGTCGTCGTCGACGTATGCCAGCAGGTCGCCCGCCGCCTGCCGTATGCCGCAGTTGCGGGCGTATGAGAGGCCTTGGCTGGTCTCAACGCAGTAGCGGAACTTCACTTCGGGGAAATCGTTCTGAAAACGGCGGCACTCCTGCTCTGTATTGTCGGTGCTGTTGTTGTTCACCAACACAATCTCGTATTCAGTGCGGGGCAGGTCGTTTTCGGCAACGCTTTTCAGCACATTATATATGTACTTCTGTCGGTTGTATGTGCAGATGATTACAGAAATCATTTGTCGTTAAGCGATAAGGTTTATAGTTGAGTCTATTTGGCACTGGATTTTCTCCTGCGGTAGTAGAAGAAAAGTGTGGCGCCGATAATCAGTATCGTGGCAATGGAGCAGACAAGGGTGATGGTGTCGAGGCGGTGCATGGTGGGAGCCTCATTGCGGAACTCGATGACGTGGTCGCCGGCGGGAATCAACATGGCGCGCAGTATATAGTTGGCGCGGATATACTCGGCGGGCTTGCCGTCGATGTAGGCTTTCCAATCAGGAGAATAATAGATTTCGCTGAACACGGCCAGCGCCGGGGTGGCCAGGTTGTGGTGGCTGCGATAAGTGAGCGTGTTGAGGTCGGCGGGATTTTTATGCTCCATCACGATGTAGGCACTGCTGTCCACGCCAAACCTTACCATGCCATTGACAAAGTGCTTGGGCAAGTCCTTCAATCCCTCGCCCATCTCGGCCACATTCACCACAGCCTCGTTGGCGGGGTCGAACTCGTTCAGCTTCAAAATTTCGTCGTTGGCGCTTTCCACTGGCGTGATGCCGTTCACAAACCAGCAGTTGCCCAGTGCGTCGGGATTACGTTGCACCTGCCCGTTGTTCATCACGATGTAGCGGGTGTTGAGCATATTCAGCACGCCGGTGTTGATTCGGCCGCTGATGTAGAAGTCGATAATGTCTTGGTAGCGGCGCAGTTTTGCGGCACTGTAACCGCCCACCTGGTTGTGGAATGCCGAGGGCTTGGAGTCGTTGAAGGTGTTCACGGCCAAGTTCAGCACACGGTAGTCCTGGTCGCCGGCCTGCTGGGCAATGGCGTCGATGTCGCGGTCGTACTGTGCGGGCTGCATCTCCAGCATACGGGCGTTGCGCACATAGTTGTCGCTGTTCAGATAGCGGCTGTTCACGCCCTGCAGGTCAATCACCGTCAGCAGAGCCAACACCGCCACCACGGGCAGCGCCGCCTTGGGTTTCGAAGCCCAGTGCTTCAGGTAGAGCCACAACGTGGCCGCTGCCAACACGATGAAGATGATGCTTCTCCACGAGTCGCCCACAAACAGTGCTTTGCGGTCCTGCACAAAGATGCTCTGAATCATTGGCCATTGGTCGCCATACTGGTGAGCCATCTCCGCATCGGCGGCACCGCTGTAGTCCAGGCTTCCGCTCATCAGCAGTCCGACGAGGATAATGCCCACCGTGGTTCCGGCTGATATATAGAGGCCGCGCAGCAGCCGCTTGGTCTCGCCCTTTTCGCGCAGCGTAGTGGCCTCCCTCAGTCCCAACACCGCCATCAGCACTGCCAGCACATTGGCCAGCACCAAACTCATCGACGGGGTGCGGAATTTATTGTAGAGCGGCAGGTGGTTGAACATCCATTCGTTGAAGCCCATCAGGTTGCGGCCCCACGACAGGAGGATGGCCACCACCATGGCAGCCAGAATCCACCACCGCTCCGGACCACGGACCACTATCATGCCGAACAGGAAGAGGAACATCACAATGGCTCCGAAGTAGACTGGACCGCTTGTGAACGGCTGGTCGCCCCAATAGAGGGGCATCTTCTCCTGACGGAAATTGCTGTACGACGCACTGCTCTTGCTCACCGGCTCGATGCTGCCGCCGCCGCGCGCGCCAGGCACCAGCAGGGTGTAAGTCTCGCCTATGCCGTAGCTCCAGCTGAAAGCGTAGTTGATGTCCAATCCCTTGTCGTTGGAATTATTGTTGCGCGGATAGTCCTTGCCGTAAAGGTCCTGCGGGGTGACGGTGATTTCGCTGCCCCCGCGCATGGTGTATTGCATATACTCCTCGTTCACCAGCAGATGACGCGTGTTGCAAGCCAGGGCCAGCAACACCCCGACCACCAGAACGCCAACCGACAGCAAGAAACGGCCGAAATACCTGTCCTTGATGGCATACACAGCGTAGGCAATGCCCATCAGTACGCCCGCTATGGCAGTGTAGAACGTAATCTGGATATGGTTCAGCGCAATCTGCAGCCCCAAGGCCAGCAGAAACAGTATGCCGCCCCACACCCACATGTGTTTGGCCCGGCGTTTATCCTCGCGCCATGTCCCGGCCCCTTTCAGGCAGAGCAACTCGCCGGCCAGCACGGGTGCCATCATGGCCATGGCCCAAGCCTTGGTGATATGGCCGGCCTCGATAATAATGATATTATAGCTTCCCAGCCCGAAAGCCAGTCCGCCCAGCAGGGCCAGCCAGGGACTCACCCCGAGGGCCACCAGTGCTACATAAAACCCCAGCAGATAGAGGAACAGCACGCCCATGTCGTTCTGGCGGCCGAAAATCTGCAGCGACAAAACGTTCTTCACCGGCGTGAACACCGAATGCTGGGGGCTGTTGGTGATTTGATAGCCAGGCATACCGCCAAACATGCTGGGACACCAAGTGGCATATTCGCCAGTGGCCGAGTGATAGTCCTTCTGTGCTTTGGCCATGCCCTCATACTTCTGCAGGTCGCCTTGGGGCAAAGCCTTGCCCTGCAGGATGGGCATGAAATAAATGGCGGCGATGGCCAGCAGGGCCACCACCATAGCTGCGTGGGTCAAGATTGTCTTCTTCATAATGATGCTTTATGATTCTTCGATATTGTTTTTTCTTGCTTGTCAATGAATGTGCGGGATAGGCCTGACAGTCAACTTTTCTGTTCTTGGGTGCGGGGGGTGACTACAGGATAGGATATGCGGGCGTGGTATATGCTCAGCATTTTGGACTTGAGCATGGCCTTCACACGGGTGATATCGCCGAAGGTGAGGTTGCAATTCTGCAACTGATGCTGGCTGATTTTGCTGTCCACAATGCGGTCCACCAGCTGGTTGATGGCCTCGCTGTCGTGGCTTTTCAGGCTCTTGCATGCGGCCTCCACGCTGTCCACAATCATCACCACGGCGGTCTCGCGCGAGAATGGCGTGGGCCCGGGATACTGGAAGTCCGACGGGTTGATGGGCTCGTCGGGATGCTCATTCAGCTGCTTGGCGTAGAAGTAGCCAGTCATCGTCGTGCCGTGGTGGGTGCGGATAAAGTCCTGCACCTGTGCCGGCAGGTGGTATTTCTTGGCCAGTTCGAGCCCGGTGCGCACATGCTGTATGATAATGGCCGCGCTCTCGGCATTGTCCAGCTCGTCGTGCGGGTTGAACCCTCCGTTTTGGTTTTCGGTGAAGAAGAGGGGGGCCGACACCTTGCCGATGTCGTGGTAGAGAGCGCCCACTTTGGCCAGCAGGGCGTTGCCGCCGATTTCGTTAATCAGGTCCTCGCTGATGTTGGCCACCTGCATGGCGTGCTGGAAGGTGCCCGGGGCGTGGCGCGACAGTTCGCGCAGGGCCGGGGTGTTGGTCGACGAAAGCTCCATCAGCGTGAGGTTGGTGGTCATGCCGAAAGCCCGCTCGAAAAGATAGATGAGCGGGTATGCAAGCAGCGTGAGCAGGGCATTGAGGAAAAACACCAGGTAGCGCCCGGCGGTGATGCCCTCCAGCGTACTCTCCTGGCTGAGCACACCGAAAGTGTAGATGAGGGAGTAGGACAGGAATATGGCCCCGCTCACCAGGAAAAACTTGCTCCGGTTCTCGAAATTGCGCACCGTCACTATCGACATCATACCCGCTATGAGTTGGTAAAAAATGAACTCAAAGGGGTTTGGCACCATGTTGGCCAAGATGATAATAGTGGTGACATGCACATAGAGGGCCACACGCATGTCGAAAAACACCCGCATCATGATGGGCACGATGCAGAGCGGCACAATCAGCACCCAGCCGGGGCTCTGGCTCGACACCAGGGCCGTCAAGGCCGACATCAGCAGCACCAGCACCATCACGAAAATCACCTTGCGGTTGTCCTCAAGGATGGGGTGGCGTGTGTTTTTCAAGAACATATACAGGGCTATAAAGGCGATGATGCACAGCATCAGCTGTCCGGTGTAGCGGCCCCACGGATGGTAGTTCTCCCTGAAGAGTTTGTCGTTTTCCAGCTCGAGCGACTGGATGATGCGGGCCCGCTCGGCGGTCACCGTCTCGCCTTTGGCAATGATGCGCTCGCCCTGCTTCACCACTCCTGCGGAGGTGATAAGCTGCGACACCCTCGAATCCATCTCCAGTTGCGTGCGGTTGGCGTCATACACGATGCTGGGTTCCAGTATGCTGTCGCGCAGCAGTGCGCTGGTCACATCCATCGGGCTTACATACTCGGACGCCGTGTGCTCAGACCCTACGTTGCCGTCCAGCACCACGAGGGTATGGCCTTCGTAGTCGGGCATGTCGGCCGGGATTTCCAGATAGCCGACGGCGTAGATGCTGTCCACCGAGCGGCGCAGGGCGCGAAGGTCGAGTCCGGCGCGTGTGCGGGCGAGGGAGTTGAGCCGTTCCACCGCCTTGCCATGGGCGGCGGGGTCGAGGTGGTAATAGAGCGTCAGGTCGGCCAGGGCCGAAGCGGTCTCCTGGTCAATTTCGCCCTGCGTTTTCTGTACTCCGAAATCGAACGGGGCCACCAGGTCGTCGTTGCGCCAGATGCTCCCTTCGGCATAGTCGTAGTGCCCGCCGCGTCCGTCGCTGGGAAACATGAGGGGAATCAGCGCCGAGGTGACCAGCATCGCCAGCACCTTGGTCAGCAAGGGCAGGTGTTTGACAGTGGCAAAGATGATATTCTTCAGTTGCATAGGCAATGAGATACATTATTAATAAGTTGCAGCCATGCGCCGCAACTGTTAGCGATTGCAAAAATACAAAAAATATATCAATTAACAACAATCTCGTCGGTGCCGACTTCGATTATTCCTTTGCCCGGGGTGGCTCCGGCCTCCCGATGTGGCTATTTTTCAAGCCGTATAAGGGGCGGGAAGCCCTTTGGTGGCGGGCGGCAAATTGCTTTCCGTCCGCCGGGGGCGCGGCGGACTGCTCTTGGCTGCCCCCCGCCCTTTGGGTTGGCGTGGCCCTGGATGTGGGCGGGCTGGGTCAAGGTCCGCTCGTGTGCCGTTCGGTGTGCCGTGCTTAGGGGCCACATCGGCCCGCATGAGGCATCATAATGTGGTTTAATTGGTGTAAAATAAGTGTTGTACGTTTGGACTTGGCGCGGATTGGGATTGGGGGCGCGGCACCCGGGCTATTCAAGTTCGTCGGGGTTGCTGAGGGCCCACTCGAAGGTGGCGAAGGCGTCGGTGAGGAACTGTTTGACGCGGCCGAGGTAGGCGACTACTTGTTTGGGCATGGGCAGGGCGGTGTCGGGGTGGAGCGAGGTGGCCAGGGGCGCGCCGGTGGGCTGGAAGAAGAAGGTGGCGGAGTCGATGACGGAGCCGCCGAGTTGGCGGAGTGACTGCCAGTGGTTGTGCAGCAGTGGTTCGTCGGCGGGGGGCTCGGGCAGACGGGTGGAGATGTCGTCGTAGAGTTGTTGCAGGAATTGGCGCGCGTCGCGTCCGCGCACGATGAGCATCTTGTCGTAGTGTTTGAACACGGGGTCGTCGGTGAGGTGCATGGGGCGGTCGAGCATGACGAAGGAGAGGAGCGTGTTGCGGTCGTGGTAGATGAAGCAGGGGTAGTTGGTGTCGGCCAGAGGGCAGTCGTCGATGCGCAGCAGGTGGAGCTGGTAGGCTTGGTTGAGGGCCATGGCGAACTCGAAGTTGACGAGGGTGGTGTTGAACATGGCCATGGCGCTGTTGGCGAGCGAGAAGAGGGGGTCGTCGAGATAGCGTGAGGGCGGAGTCTGGCTTTTGATGTTGATGGGCTTTTTTTGCATGGCGTGAGGGTTTTAGAGGGTGTTGGGGTTGAAGGCGTCGGGGCGTGAGAAGTCGGGCCGGTAGGAGGCTTGGGCGTCGAGTTCCTGCACCCATCCGCGGTAGAGCCCGACGCTGTAGAAGTGGTCGACCACGCGGTCGTATTCCTCCTGGGTGAGGGTGCGGCCCAGCTGGTCGGGCAGGCCGCCGAAAGGGGGGTAGTATTGGGCCATGAGGGCTACATGGAGGCCGGTGGAGAGGTCGGCGAGGGTGTCGAGAACGCCGAGGCTGTTGTCGACTTGGCCGGGGAGGACGAGGTGGCGCACGATGATGCCGCGGAAGGCCATGCCGCGGTCGTCGGTGGGGAGGGCGGAGCCTTTCTGGTTGTACATTTCGCGGAGGGCTGCGAGGGCCACCTGGGGGTAGTCGGGGGCGTGGCTGTAGCGGCCGGCAAGGCCGGGGTCGGAGTATTTGAAGTCGGGCAGGTAGATGTCGATGTAGGGGGCCAGGGCGCGGAGGGTGTCGACGCTGTCGTAGCCCCCGGTGTTGTAGACGATGGTGGGGGAGAGGCCGCGGCGGTGCAGCTCGTCGACGATGGCGGGGACGGCATGGGCGTAGTGGGTGGGGCTGACGAGGCCCACGATGTTCTCGGTTTCGGCAAGGAGTTGTTCGACGCGGTCGACGATGGCGCGCACGCCCACGTAGGGCGGCGGGGTGGCGGGCGAGGGGTTGGCGCGGCTGATGTCGTGGTTTTGGCAATAGATGCACTGCAGGTTGCAGTGGGCGAAAAAGATGTTGCAGATGCCGCGCTGGCCGCTGATGGGGGGTTCCTCGCCGTGATGGACGCAGATGGCTGCGGCCTCGGGCTCGGTTCCTGACTGGCAGAAACCGGGCGAGGTGGCTCGGTCTGTGGTACATCGGCGGGGGCAGTTGTTACATTTCATGCTGCAAAATTACATTTTTTTCTGCTATTTAACAAGTATGTCAGAAAAAATTTGTATCTTCGCAGACAGCAGAATTGAACATAAAAAACAATATTATTATGACTATTAAAGATTTAGAGCCAAAAGAGCTGTGGGGTAATTTCTATAACCTCACTCGTTGCCCCCGTCCGTCGAAGCACGAAGAGGTGGTTCGCGAATATCTTGTGAACTGGGCAAAGGAACGCAATATTGAATGCCGCGTGGACAAGGTTGGCAACATCATCATGAGCAAACCGGCCACGCCCGGCATGGAGGATGTCTGCCCCGTGGTGCTGCAGGCTCACATGGATATGGTGCCGCAGGCCCGCGCCGGCAAGGTGCATGACTTTCTGAAGGACCCCATCGAGACCAAGATTGTGGACGGATGGGTGTATGCGTGCGACACTACGCTGGGCGCTGACGACGGCCTGGGCGTGGCCGCAGCCATGGCTGTGCTGGAGAGCAAGACTATCAAGCACGGCCCCATCGAGGCTCTGATTACCACCGACGAGGAGACCGGCATGACCGGCGCTTTCGGCCTGAAACGCGGCGAGCTGAAGGGTCAGTATCTGCTGAACCTGGACAGCGAGACCGAGGGTGAGCTGTATGTGGGTTGCGCCGGCGGCATCGACGCCACCATCACCATTCCTTACGCCACCGAGGCTGCGCCGAAGGACTATTGCGCCATGCGCCTCACTATCGGCGGCCTGAAGGGCGGCCACAGCGGCATGGAGATTAACACGGGCCGTGCCAATGCCAACAAGTTGCTGTTCCGCCATATCCGTTGGGTGGCTGATTGTGACATCCGTCTCATCAATGTGGACGGCGGCAATATGCGCAACGCTATCCCGCGCGACGCTTCTATCGTCTTCGCCATGCCCAAGGCACACAAGGAGTGCATCACCGAGGAGCTGGAGAAGGTGGCCGGATGGGTGAAGAAGGAGCTGGGCCGTGTGGAGCCTGATTTCTTCATGAAACTGGAGCCTGTGCGGATGTATCCGAAGGTGATGACCGACGCCGACACGCAGAAGATCATCAACGCTGTGATGATTGCCCCCAACGGCGTGATCCGCATGAGCAAGGATATGGAAGGCTTGGTGGAGACATCGCTCAACCTGGCTATCATGAACACCAACGGTAAGAATTTCACCATCAAAGCACTGTTGCGCAGCTCGGTAGACTCGGCCAAGGAGGCTTTGGCAGAGCGGCTGGTGTGTCTGGCCGAATTGGCCGGCGGCAAATGTCAGCTGTCGGGTGCCTATCCCGGATGGAAGCCCAACATGGAGAGTGGCCTGCTGAAGACCATGAAGGAGACCTACAAAAAATTGTATGGCAAGGAGCCCGCGGTGGTGGCTATCCACGCCGGACTGGAGTGCGGCTTGCTGGGTGGCAAGTATCCCGATATGGAGATGATCAGCTTCGGCCCCACGCTGAACAGCCCCCACAGCCCCGACGAGCGCGCCAACATTGAGAGCAGCAAGAAGTTCTTCGACTACTTGGTGGCAGCCCTGGCCAACATGCCCAAGGTGAAATAATTGAATTATTAACTGCCCGTGGGGGACGGCCGAGGCTGCCCCCACGGTTAAAACTATATATATGATTGCAAAAGAACTTTTAAATCCCCGCAGCATCGTGGTGTGCGGTGCGTCGAGCGACATTCATAAACCTGGCGGCAAGGCTCTGAAAAACCTGCTGGAGAGCAACTTTAAGGGTACGGTATACGCCGTCAACCCCAAGGAAACTGAGGTGCAGGGCATCAAGTGCTACACCAAGGTGGACGACCTGCCCCAGGTGGATTGCGCCATTCTGTGCATCGCGGCCAAGTTCTGCTCGCAGACTGTGGATGTGCTGACTCAGCAGAAGGGCACGAAAGGTTTCATCATCATCAGCGCCGGTTTCTCGGAGGAGAATGCCGAGGGTGCCGCCATCGAGAAACATATCGTGGACAGCATCAATGCCGTGGGCGGCTCGCTGATTGGCCCCAACTGCACAGGCTTCCTCAACACGAACTATGCGGGATGTTTTGACACCCCCATCCCCACGCTCGATCCCCACGGTGTGGACTTTATCACAGGTAGCGGCGCCACGGCTGTGTTCATCAAAGAATACGGCATGACCAATGGCCTTACCTTCAACAGTGTGTGGGCAGTGGGCAACAGCGCCCAGCTGGGCATTGAGGATGTGCTGGAGCATCTGGACGAGACTTTCGACCCCGAGAAGTCGAGCCGCGTCATCATGCTTTATATGGAAAAGGTGGGCGACCCCCAGCGTTTGCTCAAACACAGCCGCAGCCTCATCAATAAGGGCTGCCACATCGCAGCCATCAAGAGCGGTGGCAGCGCCGCCGGAAGCCGCGCCGCCAGCAGCCACACGGGCGCACTGGCCACCAACGACGCCGCTGTCGACGCCCTGTTCCGCAAGGCGGGCATCGTCCGTTGCCAGAACCGCCAGGAGCTGACCACGGTGTGTGGCGTTTTCATGTATCCCGAAATCAAAGGCAAACGCTGTGCGGTGATTACCCACGCCGGTGGTCCCGCCGTGATGTTGACCGACGTGTTGAGCAATGGCGGCATGGAGGTGCCTTCACTCAAGGAGCATCCCGCCAGCCCCGCCCTGCTGGAGAAACTGTTTGCCGGCTCGTCGGTAGGCAATCCCATCGACTTCCTGGCTACGGGAACGGCCGAGCAGTTGGGATATATCATTGACGCAGTGGAGAACGACTACACCGACATCGACTTCTCGGTGGTGATTTTCGGCTCGCCCGGACTGTTCTCGAACCGCGAGGTGTATGCCCTGCTGGACGAGAAGATGAAGACTTGCAAGAAACCTATTTTCCCCGTGCTGCCCTCCATCATCAATGTGAAGGACGAAATCCAGGAGTTCATCGACCGCGGCCGCATCAACTTCCCGGAGGAGTGTGTGCTGGGCAACGCTATCTGCAAGGTTTACAACACCCCCAAACCTCAGCCCGAAAATGTTGAGCAGCCCGCCATCGATGTGGCCCGCATCCGCAAGACTGTGGACCGCTGCAAGGATGGATATATGGAGATTGCCGACTACAATGAGCTGCTGGATGCCGCCGGCATCAGCCGCAAGAAAAGCGTTGAGGTGTCGAAGGTTGAAGACGCACTTGCATTCGCCAAAGAGGTGGGATGCAGCAAGGATGTGCCGCTGGTGATGAAAGTTGTCGGACCCCTGCACAAGAGTGATGTGGGCGGTGTGACGCTGGGCGTGAAAGACCTGGCAACGGTCGAGGAGGAGTTCAACCGCCTTATTGTCATCCCCGAGACCTACGCTGTGGAGATGTACCCGATGCTGGACGGTACGGATGTTTACATTGGTGCCATCCGCGATCCGAAGTTCGGACACCAGATTTTCTTCGGCTTGGGTGGTATCTTCATCGAAGTGCTGAAGGATGTGCAGAGTGCGCTGGCTCCCATCAGCGCCGCCGAGGCCAAGGAGGCTCTCACTAAACTGCGCGGCTACAAGATTCTGCAAGGTGTGCGTGGTCAGGAGGCTGTCAACCTTGACCTCTATGCCGACCAGATCGCCCGCGTGAGTGCCTTGGTTCAGGCCGCTCCCGAGATTGCAGAGATGGACCTCAACCCCCTGCTGGGCAATCCGCGCTACGTCACGGCTGTCGACGCTCGCATCCGTTTAGAGAAGTAATTCTTTTTCATATTTCATTCAGGAGTCGGGGCTACTTATTGTTGCCCCGGCTTTTTTTTGCGAGTTGGGAAACATCTTTTTTATGCTGAAACAATAATAAGTGGACGGCGCCGTTATTAAACTAAATAATTAGTTTAATATAATACTTGCAATTATGAAACATCCACTATTCTATTACATTACATTAATTATGCTGTGCTTTTCTGTCATTGAGTCTTGCGGCACAAGCCAATCGCTCGAACACAAATTAAACTCAATGCCCCAAAAAGCTATGCTTGTCGCAGAAGTGCGTGATCGTGGCATCGGCCTCGACACACTTGAGAACTTATATCCAAGTGGGTTGCCCATGTTCGGCGACAGTGTACCACAGGCCTATGTGCAGGCGTGGAAGGACTTTGTGGTCGGGTTGGCGGATGCTTTGCGCCAAGCCGGTATGGACTGGGATGAGCCTTACAGCTTGTGGGGACGGGCCTATTTCAGCCCCGACGGCAAGGTGGCTCATTACTTCTATGCATGGACGGGCGACCGGCAGCCGTCGGACGAGTGGAAAGCTCAGTTCCGCCAGGTGCTGGAAGATTATCTTTCCAACTTCCAGTTTGCTTACCCTATGGGTAGACGCTTTGCCCAATGTGGCGGCATCCGCTTGACCCCTGCGGGATAACCGTTCAACCAAACAATTTTGTAACACCCGGTCGGACAGGAAATGTATGGGTGCGCCACGGGACAAACTCTTTTTTCCGTAAGGCCAAAATAATTCTTTTTATGTCGCAAAATATTGGTATCTTTGCAGCCAGTAAAAATCTCTCATGGAAAAGAACGAACATCCCCAACCGCACCCGATCCACTGGACTATGGCCTTGATGCCGTTGGCAGTGTTGATAGCCTTGCAGGTGGTCGTTATCCGTGTGTTTGGTGCCGATGCCCTCGACGGGGCAAGCCAGACGGCGTTGCTTTTGGCGGCAGGCGTGGCTGTGGCCATCGGAATGATTCTGTTCAAGGTGCCATGGGAACGGATAAACAATGCTATCGAAGATAATATCAAGGCCATAGGTCCGGCCATACTCATCCTGTTCATGATAGGAGCCGTGTCGGGCAGCTGGATGATGAGCGGCGTGGTGCCGACCATGATTTTTTATGGCATGAAGATTGTCAGTCCGCAACTGTTTCTGTTTTTGGCCTGTCTGATTTGCGCGCTGGTGTCAGTGATTACGGGCAGTTCGTGGACTACGGTCGCCACCATCGGCATCGCCCTTATGGGCATTGGTACGGCCCATGGCTATGCTCCAGGCTGGACAGCGGGAGCCATCCTTTCGGGTGCCTATTTCGGCGACAAGATCTCCCCCCTGTCCGACACCACGGTGCTTGCCGCGTCGGTCGGCGAGGTGCCGTTGTTCACACATATCCGCTATATGCTTATCACCACGGTGCCATCTTTTGTCATCGCTCTGGTCATTTTCCTGGTGGTCAGCCTGAGCCATGCCACCGACGGAGGCTCGCAGTCGACCCTCTTTGCCGATGGGCTGCAGCGGGTGTTCACCATCAGCCCGTGGCTGCTGGTGGTGCCTTTGATAGCGGGTGTGCTGATAGCGCTTAGGCTGCCGGCCGCCATCGTGCTGTTCCTGTCCGCCTTGGTGGCAGGTGTGGCTATGCTGCTGGTGCAACCCGATATAGTGCAGCAAATAGGGGAGGGCAGCACTTTCCGTGGCGTAATGCTCACCTATTATAGTGGCACGTCGCTCGACACTGGCAACGACGCGCTCAGCAATCTCATTCAGGCTCGCGGCATGAGGGGGATGCTGAGTACGGTGTTTCTCATTTTCTGTGCCGCTGCTTTCGGCGGAGCATTGGCTGGCACAGGCATGATTCAAAGCATCACGGCGGCCCTTGCCAAGGGTATCAAAGGCCGGCGGTCGTTGGTGTCGGCCACCGTGGCCACGGGCCTGTTGGCCAATATGACCACCGGCGACCAATATCTCAGCATCGTGCTTACGGGCAATATCTACAAAAAGCTTTACAAGGATAAAGGCTTTGAAGGCCGTCTGCTCAGCCGCTCGACCGAGGACTCGGCCACGGTGACCTCGGTACTGGTGCCGTGGAACACCTGCGGCATGACCCAGTCGGTAGTGCTCAAAGTCCCCACCATCGAGTACCTGCCGTACTGCTTCTTCAACCTCGTCTCGCCCCTTATGTCCATCTGCATCGCCCTGCTCGGCTACAAGATTTTCAGGCGCGACCCCGCCGACTCGTCCCAAGTTATCTTAAAAAATGAAGAGACACAAATCCTCCACTGAATAGAGCATGGCATGATAAGGGGACCACGTCCTCACCAAAATAACCACAGCCGAGATGTGGAAGACCCCGAAACGAGAAAAAGAATAATTGACGTCGTACAAAGCTTGATTCAATGAGCGAATATCAACATAAAGAGTTGGCGGCAGGCCGCTGGGCGGCTATGTCCTTGGCCGAACAAATGCTTAACATTGGCAGCGAAGTGTCGCGTGCCAACCGGTGGAAAGCCAAAGGCAACCTGGAACAGTGCCACCGCGCTGCTGACCGTGCATTGGAATTGCTTTCGCTCACGATTGACGCACAGCGGGGCAAGCACGAACTTGGTGAATTCTGTCGGCTCTATGAGGTGATGGCCGACTACTACTATGGCGACAACGTTTACCACACCGACCCCGCCAAACTACAGCGCAGTTTTGATATCTTCTACCACGCAAAACAGACCATCAAACAATAATCCTGTAATAACTGAGGCGGATTGCAAATCCGCCCCAGCAAAAACTAGATGTTACATGAACATTTCAAGTCAAAAATAATATGCCCTAATGGCAAAGACTTACTCTATAGGTTTGCAAATAGGGTCATCAATTACTGTTACTTTGTATGTGTACGTATGACCTTCTTTTTCAGGGCCTCCTTTTACAGGTCCGCGAAGACTTTTGTACCTTATTTCTGATTTGTTATTAGGTATTTCATAGAAAGTATCGTCACACAAGCATCGTGTTACCTTTTCTGGATAATGACGGGTGGTGGTTTCGCCAGTGTACTGATTTTTCCATGGCCTCTCCTCTATCCACTCTTCAGTCACTTCGACCTTGACATGCATCCTGGTGATGGTCATATTAGACTGGTTGGAAAAAACTATATAACTTTGCCCCTTACCTTCATTAAAGTAGTCTATTGTTACATAATCATACGTGCCTGGCAACTTGCATCTATATGTTGCATCGGGAGGGTTTTGAGCACTCACCTTTATCCCTAATGCTAATGTGATAAATATTGAAAATAATAACCGTTTCATGTCACTTCTCATTTTGATTACTATTATAAATAAAAGTTGTATCGTTAATGCCTACACTTCTAGTATCACTTTTTCCCCATTCGTTATCGTGATCATCATAGCCAACGTAGCGTCCTCTATCATCATCATCTCCACAGGAAGTGAATAAGCAAAGAATGGCAATTATTCCTAATAAATATAGTTTATTTTTTTTCATTGTATTTATTGCCTGTTATATCCCATCGGCACATCGGTTTTTGTTTGAATATAATTATTTGAGTGTTCCGATGAGATATGCACATAAAAAGAGCGTGGAACTTTTAGTCTTCATCGGAATCTTTGAGGTCTTCGACTACCTTTCCACCCAATTACAACGTACAAGTCCACGCCAAACGACGAGAGCTCCGTTGCCTTGCCCTGGGTGGAATTTGAAGTTGTCGAAGTTTCAAAGATTCCAGAGTTTAGCTTACTTCGCTATTTTCTATTCTATGATGTGCATATAAACCTATGCGCTATGCTTCATTGGCATCAATTTTCGTTAATACTTGATTGACTAATCTGCTGCAAAAATACGAATAAAATCTCACATGGCAAAAATAAATTTCGCCATGTCGCAAAAAGTGTGTATCTTTGCAATCGTATATTAATTAAGAAACACTTGTAAGTATGAACGTCACATTCGAGGATAAAGCATTGGAGGAGTTGTTTCTGACGGGAAAGACAACGGCAAGGAAGTATTGTCGTTTACCGATGAATGTGGTGAAACGATATGTGAAGGTTGTGAACTACATCAAGGCTGCAAGCCGCATTGAAGATTTGTTCACAGTGGGTTCGTTGCATTATGAAAAGAAAAGCGGTACAATGAAAGGCGTTGAGGCAGTCTGGATTACCGCTCAGTACCGACTTCTCTTTAGCAGCACTCCGAATGACGACGGAATTATTGTAAACGCATTGTTGGAAGAAATATCTAAGCACTATGAATAATACAACCCCATTTGTGGCCACCCATCCTGGTGACTTGATTCGTGATGAGATGAGTGAGCGTGGTCTGACGCAGAGGCAGTTGGCATCCCTTGCAGGACTGACACCTTCCGTGGTCAGCTCATTGGTCAATGCCCGCAGCAGTGTCACAGAAGACATAGCCACTGCGCTTGAAAAAGCTCTGGGTATCCCAGCAGTGATGTGGATGAACTTGCAGTCTCAATACGACCATGATTCCGCAATGCAAGCCGACATGCGCGAGAATGTGGTTGTCACCATCCCCATTAGCGATCGCAACCTGCTCCGCGACTTGTCCCGCAAGTTCGGCTGGGTCTGTATGATGTAATAACCAATCGAAATCATGATATGATACCTTTCTTCTTGGACTTTGCAAAACCCATTCTCCACTCATTAATTATCAATGAACCAGCCGGCTTACAACAATTTATGGAGCAGGCCGTTGCCGATTTTCATCTGACGGAAGAGGAATGTGCCGAGATGATTAAAAGTCAGAAAAAGACCCAAGTAAATGACCGTACCAGTTGGGCGATAACCTATTTGTATCAAGCGGGCTTAATAGAGAGGGTTTCGAGAGGCCTCTATAAAATAACAGAAGAGGGCAGAAAGGTATACTTGTCTGGAGTTGAAATAACCAAAGAATTCCTCAGCCAATACAAATCATTTGTAGATTTCCAACAGAGAGGATCTGGGGGAAAAACGATAAGTGATAATCAGATACAACAGAATGATATTTTTAAGGATGCCACTCCATCCGAAGCAATCGAGAATGCCGTTAATGAAATTAATTCATCATTGGTTTCAGAAATCTTGGACTTGGTAAAGAGCCGATCTCCCCAATTCTTCGAGCAACTGGTTGTTGACCTGCTGAGAAAAATGGGCTATGGACAAAACGGTTTCACTGAGGTCACTCGCTATACCAAAGACGAAGGCATAGATGGTATCATTACTGAAGACAAATTAGGTTTAAACAAGGTCTATCTTCAAGCCAAACGATGGAATAATGGGACTGTCGGTCGCAAAGACGTAACAAGTTTTATTGGGTCTCTCATGTCGAAGAGCTCCAAGAAAGGAGTCTTTATCACCACATCAACATTCTCAAAAGAGGCGACAGAATCTCTGAGCCATTTGCCGAGCGACGTATCTGTCGTATTCATCGACGGAATAAAACTTGCAGAGTACATGATAGAATTCAACCTTGGAGTATCCGTATCGAAAACTTATGAAGTCAAACGAATTGACTCAGATTATTTTGAGGAGAATTAATAACAAACAATAATAATTTGAACGAGGTAGATTATTAAATCCGACAAGTAGGAAAATCCGCCTCAACTATAAATAATACTTTTTGTTTTGCATTCAGCTTAACTTAAAGTGTTCCATGACTATCAGAATTTTTGATTGTTCGATGAGATACGCACATAAAATTAGCATGAGGCCTTCGCTGTCATCGGATATTTTGCGGTTTTGGACAACCTTCCATTCCCAATTGCAATGTATAAGCCCACGCCATACAGCAGGAGCGCCGTTGCCTTACGCTGGGAATGTCTTGATGAAATTGTCGAAGTTTCAAAGATTCCAGAGTTTAGCTTACTTCGCTATTTTCTATTCTATGATGTGCATATAAACCTATGCGCTATGCTTCATTGGCAATAATTTTCGTTAATACTTGATTGACTAATCTGCTGCACAAATACAAAGAAAATCCCACATGGCAAAAATAAATTTCGCCATGTCGCAAAAAGTGTGTATCTTTGCAGCGTGAAATAAAGTATATTGTTATGATGGAAGCAACTCAAATAACTCCAACGCAACTGCATCTACTCAAGCTCTTTTCGTTTGATAAGAGCGAAAGCCGTGCATTGGAAATCAAAGATGTACTGATGCATTACTTCCAAGGTCGTCTTGATGCCGAAGCCGACCGTTTGTGGGACGAGGGGGTGCTTGACCAGGAACGCTTAGAACAACTACGCCATAAAGACCTTCACGCTAAAGCATGAAACTCGTGCTTGACACAAACAGCCTGATACAATGCGTATCACGACGCAGTCGATACCACGACTTGTGGTTGTCGTTCATTGACGGGCGTAATCAAATGTGTGTTACAACCGAGATACTAAACGAATATGTTGAGATACTTCAAAGGGAAACTTCCGAGACTTTTGCATCGTTAGTGCTTGAGGTGATACTCAACAACCCTCACACGTTGTTCATCAACACTTTCTATAAGTTCAACTTGATAACCGTTGACCCTGATGACAACAAGTTCATTGATTGCGCCGTCACGGCGCAGGCCAAATACATCGTCAGCGAAGACCGCCACTATGACATACTCCGCGAGGTGGAGTTCCCCAAAGTGGACATCATAGGATTGGATGAAGCAATGAAAATAATATAATCAACAATAAAACAGACAAATCAATGAGCATAATCAAACCTTTCAAGGGCTTTCGCCCGCCCGTCGACATCGTCGAGAAACTGGCCTCACGTCCCTACGACGTACTGAACTCCGAAGAAGCCCGCGTTGAGTGCGAAGGCAACCCCTACAGCCTCCTCCACGTCACCAAGGCCGAAATCGACCTTCCCCAAGGCACCGACGAGCATTCCCCCGAAGTCTACCTCCAGGTAGTCAAGAACTACAACAAGTTCAAAGACCTCGGCTGGCTTGTCAAAGACGAGGAAGAGAAACTCTACATCTATGCCCAGAGCATGAACCCCAAGGACGCCAACGCCAAATGGCAGTACGGCATTGTGGCCTGCGCCTACAGCGAAGACTACGTCAACAAAGTCATTAAGAAACACGAGCTCACCCGTAAGGACAAAGAAGAAGACCGCATGAAACACGTCCGCATCACCAATGCCAACGTCGAGCCCGTCTTCTTCGCTTATCCCGCCATCGCCCGCATCGACGAGATCGTGGCCTCCGTCACCGCCAAGAAACCCATCTACGACTTCATCGCCAAGGAAGACGGCTTCGGCCATCGCTTCTGGGTCATCGACGACCGCAAACTCATCGACGAGCTGGTCGACATCTTCGACAAGCAGGTGCCCGCCATGTACATCGCCGACGGCCACCATCGCAGCGCCGCCGCCGCCCTCGTGGGACAGGAGAAGAAAGAGCAGAACCCCGCTCACACCGGCAAGGAAGAGTACAACTACTTCATGACCGTCATCTTCCCCGACAACCAGCTCAACGTCATTGACTACAACCGCGTGGTCAAAGACCTCAACGGCCTCAGCAAAGAGCAGTTCATCGCCGCCGTTGGCGAGAGCTACGACCTCCAAGACATGGGCACTGACATCTACAAACCCACCAAGCTGCATGAGCACTCCATGTACCTCGACGGCCACTGGTACAAGATGACCGCCAAGCCCGGCACCTACAACGACAACGACCCCATTGGCGTTCTCGATGTCACCATCCTCTCCAACCTCGTTCTTGACAAGGTCCTCGGCATCAAAGACCTCCGCACCGACAAGCGCATCGACTTCGTTGGTGGCATCCGTGGTCTTGGCGAGCTCAAGCGTCGCGTCGACAACGGCGAGATGAAAGTCGCCTTCGCCCTCTATCCTGTCAGCATGAAGCAGATCATTGACATTGCCGACACCGGCAACATCATGCCTCCCAAGACCACTTGGTTCGAGCCCAAACTGCGCTCCGGCCTCGTCATCCACGAACTCTGCTAACATTGAAACCATGCAGGTTGCCACCCCCTCGGTGGCAACCTGCTTTTTTTATTTACACCTTGTTATGAATACCATGTATCTATTGGTTTTGGCCGTGCTGGCAGCTCTTTGCTTGTTCTTTGCCCGACGGAAAAAGAAGGATGGGGCCAAACTCCTTAAGGAAGTCACAATGTCCCCGTCCAGTCGTTTCATCCGTGTGTACGACATGAATGAGGACCAACTCAAAAAGGCTGTGGATGACTTCCACGACTATGCCGATGCCGACGAAGCTTTCACCATCACCCGCGAGGGCGAGAACCAGTTTCTCCTCACCTTTGCCCCCACCATGGACTACGTCAGTTTTTGCTACTGGGTCAACTTCCTTGTCTACTCTGACGAGGAGAGCAAGGTCCGTTTCAAAGTTTACGGTTGGTACCCCTTTGGTGAAGCCGTTCAGAACGGCGTGCCGCTACCCTTCAACAACCAGACCGTCATGCTCTACGTCGAACCCGACGACAGCGAACACGACAACGTAAGCCTCGTCACCCCCGAAGGCGACCACTACCTGCAGCCCTTCGCCATCAACGGCAATCTGGCCCTCCATCCCGCCGGCACCGAAAGCTACCGGCCATGTCCCATTCACAAGACGCAAGAAACACAATAAAGGGGGACTTTTCGAATCACTGCTTTTCAGATTCTGTAATCCACCGCCAAACGGGTATTGTCTCAATTGAGTACCCGTCAACACAAGCCATATCACTCTGATTCATCGTAAGGATAACCCCCTTGTCCACTTGCAATTCCTTCATAGCCGCAACAAGTCCCCCATACTCGCGGTCTTGATTGTCAGTCATTATCTCCTCGCATACCTGAATCAATCCAACACCGTCTTAGCCGATTTAACTCGGATAGTCTGAGTCAGTTTGTTGCCGGTAATCAGGTTGCCCACATTCCCCATCAGGAAAGTCATCAGATTCTTCAACGACAGCTCATCTCTCAGGCCATTGCGGACAAGAATATCTCTATACAGCACATCCACTGCCAAATCCGAAAGCAGCTCTTTTCTTTCTGTCTGCAAATAGGCTGGGAATCCGCCCAGTTGCATATACTGGTTCTAAAATCCAGACCAACAAAAAGTTTTAATTGCCAATTAAAACTCCTTTTAATTAGTAATTAAAACCAATGCAAATGGTTCTGCAATAGAACGTAGTACTCATTATCCTGTGATTGCCCTCCTGCACGCACAATCATAAATCTTGGACAAGCCGGACGGATTGGCCAAGGCACGGCCGCTGTCGTCCACACCCACTCCGCTGGAACTGAAGCCGAGGTACTATGCGAGGTTGGAGCTTCCGGGTGTAGACGACCAATAGTTGCCGTAGGCCTCCACGCAGCAGACCCCTCCGTTGTTACGGCTTTTTTCTCATATATGTAAAAAATAACAAGATATCAGCAAAAAGTTGTATCTTTGCAGCATGTTTTGACATTGAATCCTGCCGATAATGGAGATAGACATTCTTTTGGAATACAGCGGACGCGGGCAGCTGCGTCGGTGGTTAGAGGCGAACCATACTACGGCGCATCACTGCTGGGTGGCCACCTACCGGGGCAAATCTGCCATGCCGTGCGCGCTCTCATACCTCGCCGTTGTAGAGGAGGCACTCTGTTTTGGCTGGATTGACTCTACACTCAAGCGGTTGCCCGACGGACGACTGGCGCAACGCATCTCACCCCGGCGCAAGAACAGCCACTGGACCGAAACGAACCTTGCCCGGGTCACCGACCTCGAACAACGCGGCCTTATGACCCCGGCAGGCAAACAAGCAGCAGCAAGAAACAAACAGTCATAAACAATAAACATCGTTAATCCCATGAAAACCAAAATCCTCAAAGCAACAGCCGCCATGCTGACAATACTCTTTGCAGCCTGTGGCAACCACGCTGCCGACACCACCCCCGCCGACACCACCTCCGCCCAGCCCCAAGAACTGCAACCCGGGGTGACCACCTACACCGTGAACGACACCCTCCAAGTCGTTGCCCTCCAGGACGTGGCCAACGAGATGTCGCGCGACCTTTTTGTCGGCTCCTTCGACGACTCGCTGCTCCTCCAGCTGATGCCCGCAGCCAGCACCCCCAGCGCCATCAACACCTTCCTGGCCTTAACCCCCAAGCGCACCATCCTGTTCGATGCCGGGCTCGGCCCACAGGCGGGCGGCACACTGTTGCAAAAACTCGAAGCCCTCGGCCGCACCCCGGCCGATGTCGACGCCGTGTGCCTCACCCATCTGCATGGCGACCACATTGGCGGACTGCTCACCGACGGCCAGGCCACCTTCCCCAACGCCACCCTCTATGTGTCGTCGACGGAAAATGCAGCCTGCACCCCCGATGGGGCCATGGCCCGCATGGTCGACCTCTGGGCGCAGGTGCAACAGGCCTACAGCGGTCGGGTTGTTACGTTTGCCGATAGTGCCCAACTCTTCGATGGACTGGTGCAAACCATGCCCGCGCCGGGCCACACGCCGGGCCACAGCCTCTTCCTCGTGGGCAACTGCCTGCTGGCGGGCGACATCATCCATGCCCAGGACCTCCAGCTGCAGCATCCCGACTTCTGCGCCCGCTACGACCAGGACCCCCGCACCGCCGTCGTCACCCGCAAACACATCCTCGCCCTCGCCGGCCAGAAAGACTACATCTTCTGCGACGCCCACTGCCACGACCCCTTCATCCAACTCTGATTTCCGGCTGCCGCTTCCCGGCCGGGAAGCCGATGATTCCCGCATACTCCAGCAATGAATATAGAAGACTACCGCGCTTATTGCCTCTCGCTGGGCGACGATGTCGAGGAACGTATGCCCTTCGGGGCCTTCAAGGCCGCCGCCGGGGTGCTGGCATTCTACGTCTGCGGCCACATGTTCTCGTTCTTCGACACCGACAGTTTCACCATCGTCACCCTCAAATGCCAGCCCGACCGTGTAGCGGGACTGAAGGAACGACACCCTTGCATCGGCGACCCGTATAACATGTCGCACAAACACTGGATTGGGGTGACCGTTGCCGCACCCGACGGCGACCCTTCCGCCGTGGCCGACCAGGCCCTGCTGTGTCAGCTCACTGCCGAGTCGTACAGATTGGTGAAACTTCAATATACTCCCCGCAAGTCCGCCAGAAGCTCGGTTCATTAACCTTTTCCACATTCGGGAAATGTGCCTATCCCGCTCGTTCATCGTTAAATTTGCGATGAACGAGCGGGATAGGAGCAGTATTTGTGCGCTGAAAATGCTGGTTTAGTGCTGTTTGAGGTTGTTTGGGCAGGGGGTGCCCACTTGTCAAAATCCGCTATTGCGCCTGTCGGAAAACCTTCTTGCCGTAGGGGGTCAGCACTTTCTGGCCGGCCAGCCAGCTGACGGGCATGTCGACAAAAAGCATGCCGCAGCCGTAGCTCTGCACGCTGTAGATGTTGTAGAAGGCGGTGATGGAGGAGCGGGTGCTGTCGATGCTGAAGCCGTCGGGAGCGGGCAGGCATTGGCGGTAAACGTCGGAGAGGCACTCGGTGGGGTCGCCGTTTTCGTGGTTCGAGGGCACTTCGGCAAGTGCGCGGAGCAGCAGACGCCCGATGCCGGTGGTGTCGATAAGGTCGTGCAGTTGGATGATGGCGCCCGAGGTGCGGTCCACGATGAGCGAATGGGAGGCGTAGGAGCCGTGGGGGGCGTAGGCCAGCGTGTGTTCGGTGTGGACCGAGAAGTGGAGCAGGTTGCTGTCCTGGCGCATGTCGGCATTGACCACGGCACTGTTGTAGGGGTAGTGCAGCACCGAGTCGATGGGACGGCGGGCGGTGATGCCCAGCTCTTGTATGTAGTCGTCGTCCTCCACCCATGTGCGGGCCAGGAAGCGGCGGCCGGCCTCCTGCAGGGTGGGGGAGGTGCTGTCGTCAAAGGCCATGCGGATCAGGGCGCGGCAGGTGGCTGGCGGGAAGGAGTCGAGCGAGGGCCAATGGAGTGTGAACTCGTTGTCGACATCGAGGTAATTGCCCTCGACAAAGGGGATGGTGTCGCGGGTGGTGAGTTCGAAAGTGCTGTGTCCGTACAGGGTGTGGATGGGCAGCGGGACGAGGGTTTCGGGCTGGGGTTGGGGCTGGCGGCAGGCTGCAACGAGGAGTGTGGCCGCGATGAGGATTAGTGTGGCTCTTTTCATTGGGCAGTGGATTTTAGGTTGGTTTGAGGGTGGGTTATTGTTCGGCTACGACGGCAAGGTACACCAGTGGTTCGGCAGGCGAGGCGTTGATGAGGCTGTGGCTGTGGCCTTTGGGGCAGTAGTGGCACTGGCCGGGGCCGAGCAGCTCCTGGCCGTCGTCGTAGAGGCAGCGTGCCTGCCCGCTGACGATGAAGATGATTTCGCTGCTGGTGTCGTGGAGGTGGTAGCCGATGGTGCAGCCGGGGTCAAGTATGCCGCGCATGATTTTGTTTGTGCCGTCGAAAAAGGTGTGCATTTTGGTGTCGCCTTCGCCCCCTTTGAAGTGGGGCATGACGCTTAATTCTATGTGTTCAAAATCGATAATCATGTTGAGTGCTTTTTTTTGGATTTTGCAAAGGTACGTTTTTTTTCGCGCATGGCATACTTTTTCCCCTCAAAGTGCGTTTTCAAACCATTAATTTCGCGTTTTATGTTATTGATAGATGAAAAAGAGTCTTCGCTGCTGACGGCAGCGGCCATGGGGCAGGGCAAACCCCCGCAGGTGCCCAAAGATGAGTTTGCCCAGAACTTGATGACTACGGACAGCATCACGCAGACGATTTCGGACAGTCTGAAGAATATGAACCTGTCCGACCTGAAAGATGTTGTGACGGGCGAGAACACCCTGCTGCGCGACGGCATGAGGGCCCTGACGGAAATGACGGTGGGGTTTGTGCCCAAACTGCTGATTGCCATCTTGATTCTCTGGGTGGGCATGAAGCTGGCCAAGATGTTGAAGAAGGTGATTGTGCGTGGGCTGGACCGCCGCAATGCCGAGCCGTCGCTGAAGAGTTTTCTCGGTTCGCTGGTGGATGTGCTGCTGAAGGCCATGATTATCATCATGGCGATGGATGTGGTGGGCATCAAGGCCACGTCGTTCATTGCCCTGTTGGGCGCCATGGGTTTGGCTATCGGCATGGCGTTGCAGGGCACGCTGCAAAACTTTGCCGGCGGGGTGATTATCCTGCTGATGAAACCGTTTAAGGTGGGCGACTATATTGAGTGTGGCAACTTTAAGGGCTATATTCAGGAAATCAGGATTTTCCACACGATGATGAAGCCTTTCAACGGCCGCGTTATCGTGATACCGAACAGCGAACTCTCCAACAAGAGCCTGATTAACCATACGAAGGAGGATATGATTCGTCTGGACGTGGTGGCCAGTGTGGCCTACGGGTCGGACTTGGAGAAGGTGAAGGAGGTGCTGATGGATGTGGTGATGGCCGATCCGCTGGTGCTGCGCGAACCCAAGCCCCCGGTGGTGGCGGTGAGCGAGCTGGCGGAGAGTTCGGTGAATGTGGCTGTGTGGATATGGGTGAAGACGGAGGACTATTGGACGCTCTGGATGCGCATCCGCGAGAATATCTATAACGCTTTCTATGCCCACAATATCTCGATTCCATTCCCGCAGGTGGATGTGCATGTTTCGGAAAAATGATTTTAACCACACGATTGATAATATTCCAGTCTGAAGATGAAGAGGTTTTTTCTGCTTGCAGCAATGACGCTGCTGCCGTTGCTGGCATGTGCCGAGGGTGAGGGGCAGCGCCCTTTGTCCGACTCGGCCTACGCCAGTGTGCTGACCTGCGGCGCGGGCGATGAGTTCTATACGGCTTTCGGCCATTCGGCCATAAGGATTTGCGACACAGTGCGCGGCGTGGATTTGGTCTATAATTACGGCACGTTTGATTTCGATGCCCCCCACTTTTATTGGTCGTTTGCCCGTGGCAAGCTCAACTACTGCCTGAGCCGCAGCAGTTTTGCCGATTTTGTGGCGGAGTATTATTTCGAAGGGCGGGCCGTGTGGGAGCAGCGTCTCAGGCTTTCGGCCCAGGAGGTGAACAATATGTACTTGATGCTGGAGACGAACTATCTGCCTGAGTACCGCTATTATATGTATGACTTTTTCCGCGACAACTGCGCCACGCGTGTGCGCGACATGGTGGAGGGCAGTTTGGCTCATGACCGGCTGAGTCCCGAAAGGACGACGGATACCAACCTCTCTTACCGCGACATCTTGTACCAGTCGACGGAGGGGACGCTGCTGTGGTGGCGCTTGGCCATCGACATGGCGCTGGGTGTGCGTTGCGACCGGCAGTGCAGCAACTATGAATATATGTTCGCGCCATTGATGATGATGGGGCAGCTGGACACGCTGACGCGTGCCGGAAGCGGCGAGCGGGTGGCCGATCATGCGGTGCAGCTGCTGCAGGACTCGCGGGCCGAAGCGCGCCGCAGTGTGTCGCCCACGCTGGTGTTTTGGATTGCGTTCCTGGCTGTGCTGGCACTGACTTTTGCCGAATGGCGCAAAGGGTGGAATCTGCGCTGGATGGACCGACTGCTGTTCGGAGTGGTGACGGTGCTTTCGGTGCTGGCCTTGTTCTTGTGGTTCGGCACGGACCATTACTGCACTAAGATGAACTTGAATGTGATGTGGGCGTCGCCCCTGTTTCTCTATTTTGCCATCCGGGCAGAGAAGAGCAATCGGTGGGTGGTCTTGGCACAAGTGGTAATGCTGCTTTATGCCGCAGTCATGACGCTGGCCCCTTTGCCGCAGCGGCTCAACGCTGCATTGCTGCCGGTGGCGCTGATGTTGATAGTCCGCCTGTTGTCGCAGTTGCGTGGCGGAAGCGCACGGTGACGGGACACGCGGCGGCGTGTTGTGCAGCAGGACGGGGATGAAAGGGAGCGCTAAAACCGGAATGCCCCGTAGATCATGGCTATGGCATCGAAGTTGGTGAGTTTTAAGCCGTCGCGGTAGCCGCCCCAGTAGTTGGATACGGTGCAGGTGGCACCGGCTACCCAGCGGGTGCTGATGTTCCAGAACGCGGCCAGGCGTGCCATTCCGGCCAGCGAAAGCCGCCTGATGGCGGCATTGGATTTCAGCTCGGCGACTTTCTGCTCGTAGAGTTGGCGGTATTTTTCGGGCCAGTCGGAAAGGTTGCCTTTGGGATTGATGTCGATTGCATTATAGAACGACCACCGCACCATGGGGAGCAGCGAGGCGTGGAGCATCCACTTGCCGTCGTCCCACACTTTGTTGTAGGCATAGCCGATGCCGGCCAGCGCGTTGTGGCTCAGGACGTGGAGAGTGTCGGCATAATAGGATTGGTCAAGGGCCATCTGGTTGAAGAAGTCGGCGTCATAGCCTGTATAGAGTGCGTTGTAGGTGAGGCCCGCTATCAAGCTCCCGGCGCTGCGGCGCTGCCAGGTGGTTTGCGAGAGGGCGGATGAGTAGGAGAATTTGCGGGCGTTGAAGACCCAGTAGGTATTCAGCTCCAGCAGTATCATTTCGGGGCCTTTCAACCCCTTGACCACCCCGTTCAATGGCGATTCGGCATCGCGGGTGTCCCATTCTATTTGGCTGTGGAGGTTTTTGTAGTTGTCTATCTTGATGTCGAAACCGAACACCCGTCCGTAGGAGGAGAAGTCGAAGTAGAAATTGGACTTGTTGCTGAGGCGGGGGCCGAAGCTGATGCCCCAGCCGGTGTAGTAGATGCCGGCGGAGAGTTTGGACGAGAGTCCGGTGGAGTTGTGGATGTCGAAGTAGCTGCCGTCGGTGAGGTTGGGCAGGTGCATGTCCACATTGGTCAGCGCCATGTAGCCATAGAGCCCAACCACCCAGGGAAGCCCTTTGGGGTAGCCGACATAGCCGGGTTCGTAGCCGCTGATTTGCGCCTTGTCGCGCCAACGGCTGAACCAGTCCCAAGTGCGGGCCAGGATATTGGGTTTGGGCTGGAGTGCCACGTCAGCGGTGTCTGGGGGCTGCAGCGCGACAGGCTCCTGCCCCATAACGCAGCGGAAAGTTATGAATAACAGTAATATTGATAGTATATGGCGTTTCATAAATACGATGCAAAAATACATTTTTTTATTTTAATATGCTGTAAGGAGTCCGCAATCCACAAAAAAAGTGTATCTTTGCACTTTCAAAAAGAGCGAAAATAAACGTATAATATGAAGCACAAAAGCCTATTTATTTCAGCCGTGCTGACAGCTTTGGCACTGCCCGCCGTGGCGCAGCACAAAACCGTCATTTACGACAGTACCTCCGTGGTTATGGAGGAGTCGGGTCTGTCCCACGTCATCAACCACCAGCGTGTACGGGCCGACGACTATGCCGGTTGCAAAGACTTGGCCACCGCCACCATAGACTATGACCCTCTCTCGGCTTACGTCGAGTTCCGGCAGGTGTTGCTGCACCATGCTGACGGGACCACCGAAGACGTGCTGTTGCGTGTGTACGACTATGTGGCACCGGCGCGCCTCATCTATTGGGGGGCCAGCCAGAAGATGGTGCAAATAGGACACCTCGACCCCGGCGACGAGGTGGAGACAGTCACCTATCGCAAAGGGTTCACCTATGCCCTGCTTGGCAGCGAAGATGACGACCAGAAGTACATCCCCCCCATGCGCGGCCATTTCTATGACATCGTCCCTTTCTGGAGCACAGTGAATGTGAACAAGAAAGTGTATCAAGTCTCGGTGCCGAGTGAAAAGAACCTCCGTTTTGAACTTTACAACTGCAACCCCACTGAAGGCTGCGGAGTAAGGGTTGACAGCACCATGCAGGATGGGCGCACTGTATATACCTTCACCAAGGACAATATCGTTCCCCTGAAACGCGAGCCGCGCACCCTGGCCGACAACGACATCCAGCCCAAGTTGTTGCTCAGCACCAGTCCTGACTGGCAAGCCAAGTCGGTATGGTTCTACGGTGTGAATGAGGACTATGGCAGTTTCGTCCCCACGCCCGAGGTGCAGGCCAAAGTCAACGAGCTGCTCCGCACCGCTAAAAGCGAGCAGGACAGCATAGCCATCCTCACCCACTGGGTAGCCGACAATATCCGCTATGCCGGCATCAGCATGGGACAGGGCGAGGGCTACACGCTCCACAATGCCCAGATGAACTTTACCGACCGTTGTGGAGTGTGCAAGGACAAGGCCGGCATGCTGGTCACCATGCTCCGCGCCGCCGGCTTCAAGGCCTATGCCGCCATGACTATGGCCCATGAGCGGATTGACCGCATACCCGCCGACCAGTTTAACCACAGCGTGTGTGCCGTGCAGCATCGCAATGGTACATTTGAGATGCTCGACCCCACATGGGTGCCCAATGTGCGCGAGCTGTGGTCCAGCGCCGAGCAGCAGCAGGGCTACCTGATCGGGCTGCCCCAGGGGGCTGATTTGGCCTACACTCCTCTCTCGGCACCTGAGAACCACTACGTCCGTATCAATGCCAGCACCCAGATTGCGCAGGACGGCACTCTCGACGGGACTATATCCATCACTGCCGAGGGACAGAGCGATGCCGCCGTGCGCCGCATCTTCAGCTGCCGCACCGCCGAATGGATGCGCAACATGGAGCTGGAACTGCTTAAGATTGCTCCCGCCGCCCGTATCACCAAGATACAGCATACTGACAACGACCGCTATCTTGACCAGCCTGTCACCATCACCTACCACTTTTCCATCCCCCACTACGCGGTTCTTGACAAGAACACCCTTGTTTTTACCCCCCTTTCGGCTCGCAACTTCTTCAGTCGCGCCATGAGCCACCTTTACTTCGACGTGACACCTGAGACCCGCACACAGCCTTTTGCCGACGCCTGTTCGCGGCTGGTGGAAATCAAGGAGACCGTCAAGTTGCCCGCGGTCTACAAGCATCTCCATTTCCCCTTTATCAACGGGGTGGCAAATCCCGCTGCCAGCTTCGGCTGCCAGTACTGGATGGAAGGTGACACGCTCACCTTTGCCGAGAGCGCGCTTTTGGGCAAGCGAGTCTACGATGTCAACGATTGGCCCTGTTTCCGCCAGACCGTGGCCAACCAAAAGAAACTGGCCCAAACACCTGTAATCCTCACAAAATAAAGTAATGACAAAATAAAGAGAGCTTCTTATGAAAAAAATAGTTCTTTCCGCCATAATGCTGCTCACGGTCGCAGCGTCCTTTGGACAGACCCGTCAGCCCGATGCCGAGTATAATCTTATCCGTCGTAGCTATAGAACCATCGGCGACAGCGTGATGGAATTGCGTTTCCGCAAAGAATTAGTGCTGTTGCGCAACCGCGCCATCACGGCCTATGCCGATAAAGGCGAGACATTCATCACCTATAACCCCGACTTCGAAAGTCTCACTATCAACGAGTGCTACACTGTCCGTCCTGGCGGCATAAAGGTGAACACCCCACCCAACGCCTTCATCAAGCAGCTGCCTTCGGAGTGTGTCCGCTGCGGACGGCTCAACCACATCACCGAACTTGCCATTGTCCACACCGCGCTGGAATACAACTGTACCATCGTGCTGGACTACACGCTGCGCCGCCGGACCTCTTTCCTGGTCGAGCGTTTCAACCTTGCTCAGGACTGCCCCGTCAAGCGTTATGAGGTCCGCTATGCCGACGGCCATACTGAGGTGCACAACAACATTGCCCAAACGGTCAATGACCCCTATATGCCCGCACAGAAAGCTTTTGATGTCGAGTTCCAGCTCGGGCAGAAGCCTGTCTATACTGCCGAGCAGTCCCTGCCCGAGGCGGGCAAACTGCTGGCCTCGCTGCAAAGCTCGAACAGCAAAGAGTATGTGGCCGCCATCAGAAACTGGGTGGTCGATTACGTAACCCTCAACCCCGTCGACCCAGCCCGTGTGGATTATGTCATGACTCCCGCAGCCCAGGTCTTCACCTCCAATTGCGGTACCGCTATTGACAAGACAGGTCTGCTGGCAGCTATGCTTAACCAGGCCGGTTTCCGCGCCAGCATTGTCGACAACAGCCTGAACGTGTTTGGCGACAGACCGCTCGAAGTGGAAGTGGTTGTCGATGGCCTGACCTACCGCATCAACGCCACTGACAAGTCACCCCTCCTGACCGAGCGCGAACAGGCCGATGCGGCCGCGGTGGCGGCAGCCCCCATTTATGTGGACCGCACCATTGAGTGGGAGCCTGACACTATAGTTGACAACTACGTCCGCATCAACCTCCCGGTGGAGAAAGGCGGCATCGACATCGACCCCAGCAAGCTTAACGCTTCGCGGACATCAGATCTCCAGGCCCGCGCCACCACAGAGTTCTACCACTATACGATGGAACTTCCAAAGGGTGCTAAACTGATAGGCGGCGATGTCAATATCGAATATAACCGCAATGTCGGCAGCATCAACATTATCGTCAAGCAGAAGGGTCGCCGTCTGTTGGTCACCCGCAGTCTGCGGCTGCGCAAAGCCCTCATCACCCGTGCCGACTATTCCGACTTCCGACAGCTGATGATTGACTGGAACAGCCACCGCCAACTCTTCTTCAGCCTATGAGCAGCGCATTGTGGGCACTCATCTGTGCCGCCCTCTGGACTGCCGGCATGCTCTATTTCGACACTCGTAAGAAAAAGAAATAGAACCAACATTCAGGTCTTCCACTGTACAAAAAGTGGAAGACCTTTTCCTTTACCCGACCGCTCCGCCGGGTTTGCAGTCTGCAGTAGGCTCCTCTTTTGTTCCCCTGACCTTGCCGTCTTGGCACTTTCGGCGGGCTTTTTTTTATTCTCTTTCTGAGAAGAAAAAAAGAGTCAGGTCGCTTTTTTTTCGTATCTTTGCATTGCAAAATTGCCAAGGTCTTCCGATGATAATATGGTGGATAGCTGGTGATTAAGCGGCTTGGTAGAGCCGACAACTCCCCCGTTTTTAATTAATACTTACCGCTATGAAAAAAGCAACTAACAGTAGGCTTACCTACACCGTATTGTCCATCTCGCTGCTGACCGTGATGGCCGGAGCAGCCATGGCACCCGCTTTGGGTGAAATCCACAACCATTTTGCCTCTTACGGCAATCTCACCGTGCAGCTCATTGTGAGCTTGCCAGCCCTCTTTATCGTGGCCACCAATCTGGCATTCAGCAGGCTCTGCCGATGGATGAAGACCCGCACCCTTGCCACCGTGGGCTTGTGTCTCTACGTGCTGGCAGGTGCGGGCGCCTTTTTTGTCGACAACATCTGGCTGCTGCTTGCCTTGCGTGCCCTGCTGGGAGTGAGTGTCGGCATGGTCATGCCGCTTTCCACGGGGCTGCTGGCCTATTTTTTCCCGCCACAGGAGCAGGCGCGGCTCATGGGCCTTTCGGCGGCCATGAATCAGATGGGCGGTGTGGTGGCCACCCTGCTGAGCGGCATTCTGGCCGGCATGGGATGGAACTTCTCTTTCCTCGTCTACTTGCTTGCCCTGCCGGCATTGCTGCTGGTGGTCTTGTTCCTGCCCAATGTGCAGCTTAACACCAACCCCTCGCTCGACCATTCGCCTGACTATTACGAGAGCGAGACAGGCACCACCAAAGCCCGCAAACATCCTGGCCATCCCTTCAAATCGTTGCTACGTTTCGCCCCTTCGGTTGTGGGCATGTTGTTGGTGATGCTGCTGTTTTTCATCTACCCCACCAATTTTGCCATCATTTCGGCCGAAAGGGGGAGCGCCGACAGCCACACCGTTACCCTCATCATGGTGGGGCTCGACTTGGTGGCTTTTGTCATAGGGCTTGGTTTTGGCCAGTTGATGAAACGGATTCCCGGCCGGGTCAAATACATCGCTCCCCTGGGGTTCATGTCTGGCTATGCCGTGCTGGCCTGTGGCGCGGGGCTGCCCTTTCTTGTCGTTGGCTCGGCACTGCTTGGGGTGGCCAACGGGGTAGGGGTGCCTTACCTTAACACAATTGCCTCCATCAAAGGGGGCAAAGATGCCGCCACCACAGTGATGCCTTTGATTTCGGCCGCACTTTATTTGGGGCAGTTCCTGTCGCCTCTCATCGTCACTCCCTTGTCCCGGCTCATCCCCATCGCCACGGCCCCCTATGCTGTCGGGGTTGCCATCGGGCTTGTCCTGTTGGTGCAGACGTGGTCGACGCGCCGTTACCATGCCTTGGCACCCCACAGATGACCCTTTTTGAATCTTGATGCAATCTTTGTGCCGAACTGCATACTAAAGAGGGAAACGGAACATCCAGGGGACACTCTCCACGTCGCGAGGCGGAGGCGATGACCGCCCTGGCAAGATTCCAGACGGGTGACTGAACATGCTTTTGATACCATCGCGCGATAATTTTTTATTAATCAAAAAAAAATCTGTATCTTTGCAATTTCGAAAATAGCACAAATATGAAACGATACATCTTGATTCTTACAACTGCATTCATGCTGATGGGCAATGCTTTGGCACAGACATTGGCTTTCGATGACATAGGCATGAAGTATGGTTACAAAAACAGCAACGGCATCTGGCAGATACCGCCAAAGTTCCAAGTGGCCTTTGCTTTCCAGCATCAGGACCGCAAATTTGCTGTCGTCAAATACGATGGTCGTTGGGGCTGTATCGACGAGGCTGGCAACATGATTGTACGCAACATCTTCCGCACCCAGGAGGAGGCCCAGGAGGCTGGCGACCAGTGGTATGCCGCTGATGAACCCGGCAAATGGATTTATCCCGCCGAGAATCCCGCCGACCACAAATGGGGTTTCGTTAATTACTATGGCCAATGGAAGTTCGAACCCTCCTACGAGGGCGCGGGCAAGTACTATGGCACCGACCCCATGAGCTTTGCTCCTGTCAAAATGGACGGGCGCTGGGGTTGCATCGATGCCAAGGGTATTTTGATTATCAACAACATATTCGAGAGCATGGAAGATGCCACCGAGGCCGGCCACCAGTGGATTGTAGGTCGGCACTACGACACTTGGCGCATAGCTGTCACCAATCCCCGCAACGAGAACCAGTGGGGCATAGTGAACTACTTGGGTCGATGGGTGGTGCAGCCGCAATATGCCATGGTACGCCAGTTCTCCGGCGAGCACAACTACATCTACACCCAAGCCCTCAAAGGTGGCCGTTGGGGCAATATCGACCGCAATGGCAATGTTATCAGCGATTTCATCTTCAGTCGCGAGTCTGACTGTGTCTATGCCCTTTCGCAGATTGAGCATGGTCGCGACATCGATGGCTGGCGTCTGCCCGAAATGCGCACCGATACCGCCCTTTGGGGTTGGGTGAAAGCCGATGGCTCATGGGCCATCCAGCCCACATTCCTCGAAGTGTCCCGTTTCCCCAACGACACTGGACTCTTCGCCACCGCCAAATGCGAGAACGGTCTCTGGGCCAGCATCCACGAGGACGGGCGTCTGCTCTCCAAACCAGTCTTCACCCTCAGCAGCGAGGCAGCCAAGGCCGGCAAGGAGTGGGACGACAACCAAAAAGGGATTGAGGAGGCCGAACTGGGCCACTGGCTCTACCCCATACAAGACCCCACCACTGGCCATTGGGGCTATGTCGACTTCGAGGGCGAGTGGGTAATCCAGCCCCGACTGGAGGATGCCAAGCCCTTCATCAATACTTGGAACAACCGTGTGGCCCCCGCCAAAGAAGAGGGCCGCTGGGGCTGTATCGACCACACCGGTCAGTTTGTGGTGAAACCCATCTACAACAACTCGGCCGATGCCTACGTGGCCGCCCGCCAGTGGGGCGCCAAGAAGAAGTTCTGACTTCACTTCGTCGAACTCAATGCGTTAATTTGTGAGTGCGTGTGTCTCGTCAGTAGGCTGACGGGGTAAAAACAAACCAACACATGCATAAGTCAACTCAATAACACATCCAGAATGGACTACATCATCAGGAATGGCATAGTGGTAAACGAAGGCACCATGACCCGGCGCGACCTATACGTGCACTGTGGTCGGCTGGTGGAGGATGAGGGCGCGCTCCACAACCCCCAGACCTTCGAGGCCGACGGGTGCTACATCCTGCCCGGAGTGATTGACACTCACGTACACTTCCGCGACCCCGGATTCCCCGCCAAAGCCGATTTCGCCACCGAGAGCCGTGCAGCCTTGGCCGGTGGGGTGACATCCGTCATCGACATGCCCAACACCCTTCCGCAGACCGTCTCACTTGCCGAACTGGAAGCCAAAGAGCAAATAGCCCAAAGCCGGAGTGCGGTAAACTATGGCTTCATGCTCGGTGCCACCAACGACAATATTGACCAGCTCCTTGCCGTCGACCCGCTGCGCTATGCCGCCATCAAGCTTTTTCTCGGCAGCAGCACAGGCAACATGCTCGTCAACAAAGCCGACATTCTCGACCGCCTTTTCGGCGAGAGCCGCAAACTTATCGTGGCCCACTGCGAGGACGAGAGCATCATACAATCCAATCTCCGAAACTACAAGATGGAGTTTGCCGGCCGCGAAGGCGAGACCGCCGCGCTGCACCCCAAAATCCGCAGCCGCGAAGCCTGTTTCGTATCCACCTACAAAGCCGTCGAGCGGGCCCGCAAGTACGGCACCCGGCTGCACATTGCCCACGTGAGCACCGCCACCGAACTATCCCTCTTCAGCAACATGCCCCTGCGGCAGAAATGCCTCACCGCCGAGGTGACCCCCAATCACCTTTGGTTCGACGACCGCGACTATGCCGAGCTGGGCAACCTCATCAAATGCAACCCGGCCATCAAGAGCAACGACGACCGTCTGGCCCTGTGGGGCGGCCTGTTTGACGGGGTGCTGGACACCATCGCCACCGACCACGCGCCTCACACACTGGCCGAGAAGGAGCAACGCTATTTCGATGCCCCCGGCGGTATCCCCAGCATCCAGCACTCGCTGCAGATGATGGTGGAAGGCTTCTTCAGCCCCGCCGCAACCCAGCGTCCCGACCACGACGAGGTGCTTCACGAATGGCTTCCCCTGCTGGTCTACAAAATGTGCCACAACCCTGCTGAGATATTCGGCATTGCCGAGCGTGGCTACATCCGTCCCGGCTACTGGGCCGACCTCGCCATCCTCGAACCCGGCGAATACACAATCACCCGCCAGAACCTGCTCTACAAATGCGGCTGGAGCCCTCTCGAAGGGCAAACCCTCCACACACAGCTGCGCCAAGTGTTCCTCAACGGGATGCCTGCCGGCCAAAGCACCGCCATGCCACTCAAGTTCAACAAATAGCAACAGCCCACAGCGGTTTTCACTCTCCGCACCCATTACAGAAAACATCAACCCGATAACATTAATACACATAATAAACCCTTCAATACAACAAACAATATGAAAAAAATCATCCTTGCACTTTTGACAATTGTTATGATGGGAAGCAGCCTTTGGGCTAGCACCGACAAACGTACCATCGATCCTGAACGTCTGCCCAAGGCCGCCACAGAACTCATCCAGAAGCACTGGCCCTCATGCGTCATCGACCACGCCTTCATCGACGGCAGAGAGTATGAAGTCCTCCTCAGCGACGGCACACTCATCGAGTTCGACAGCAAAGGCGTATGGAAAGAAATGAAGTGCATCGACGGCCTGCCCGTCACCCTGGTGCCTGGCTACATCACCCGCTATGTGGTGAACCGCTACCCAAAACAACTCATCATCGAATGTGAAAAGATGATCAGAGGGTACGAAGTGAAACTCACCAATGGTCTCGAAATCCAGTTCGACATGCAGGGCCGCGTCACCCACGTCGACGATTGACCATCCGCACCCGGCAACCTGATGCAGGGCTGAAAAAGGATTCAGGCGCAAGCCATGCCGGCCGTGTATCGCGGCAATTCCCGGTCCTCTGCATCTCACAACGCCATTAGTCAATATCAATCCATAAAGTTGTTGACAGAAAAACGAGGGTCTGCACCATGCGGTGCAGACCCTCGTTGATTTCAGCTATAAGACTGGCTGAGGATTAGCCCTCGTAGAAAGGCATTTTCACGGTGATGGCTTTCACCAGTTTCTCGCGGATTTTGATGTAAATCTCCGTGCCGGTCTTGGCATACTCGGCGCAGAGCAGGGCGGTGCCGATGTTCTTGCCGGTGCTGGGGCTGGGGCTGCCGCTGCGCACCTCGCCGATGCACTTGCCCTCGGCATTGCACACCTCGTAGCCGTTGCGGGCGATGCCGCGGTCGACCATCTCAAAGCCGGCAATTTTGCGCTTCACGCCGGCGGCCTTCTGGGCCAGGAAAAGCTCCTTGTTGATGAAAGAGTTGTTCTCGGCTTTCAGCTTGGTGATCCATGCCAGCGGAGCCTCGAGGGGGCTGATGGTGTCGTCCATCTCGTGGCCATAGAGGCAGAAACCTTTCTCCAGACGGAGGGTGTCGCGGCAGCCGAGACCGGCGGGCATGATGCCATACTCTTTGCCGGCTTCGAACACGGCGTTCCACACGTCGATGGCCTTGGCAGCGGGGATGTAAATCTCGCATCCGCCGGCGCCGGTGTAGCCCGTGGTGGAGAGGATGATGTTCTCAACACCTGCAAAAGTCAGGATTTTGAAGGTGTAGTACTCCATGTCGACGATGTTCTCGCTGGTCAGTTTCTGCATAGCCTTAAGGGCGTTGGGACCCTGCACGGCGAGCTGTGCCCACTGTTCGCTCTCGTTGACGAAGTCTTCGCCCAGCTTCATGCCCATCTTGTCGGCTATCTGGCTCATCCAGGCCCAGTCCTTGTCGATGTTGGCGGCGTTGGGCACCATGAAATACTCGTCGTCCTTGACGCGGTAGACCAGCATGTCGTCCACGATGCCGCCCTGGCCGTTGGGCAGACAGGTGTACTGCACCTTGCCGTCGGTGAGGGCTTCGACGTCGTTGACCGTGACGTACTGCATGAAATGTTTGGCCACGGGGCCTTTGGCGCGGAACTCGCCCATGTGGCTCACGTCGAACACGCCGACATTGTTGCGGACATTGTTGTGTTCTTCGACCAGGCCGGTGTACTGGATAGGCATGTTATAGCCTGCAAATTCGGCCATCTTGGCTCCAAGTGAAATGTGGAGGTCTGTGTAAGGGGTTGTCTTCATTATATTAATTGTTTGATTTATTATTATTTATGCTTTAAATTGCCGTTCTGTTGAACTTACAAATATACGGTTTTTTTCTGAATAATTCTTAGTTTTTTTTCTTTCGGTTGTCGCGGGGACCCTTTTTTTGTTGCCCGGCGTTGCGCCGGGCCTGTGTTTTTGATGTAGGTTGATCCATTTTGAGGCCGTTTCCGCGCGCCGGATGGGTGTGGCGGGCTTCGCTCCAGGCTCGCTCGTCCTATGCCCTTTTTGTGGTTGTTCGCCACCATTTCAATGGCCCCCCTGCGTCTGAGTCCGATCCCTTGGGAAGGCTTTTGCCGCCCTACGGGCGGAGCGAGGGCGTGGTGGCCGGGGTTGCGGGGTGAAAAAAAAGAGAGACACGCGCGGGCGTGTCTCTCTGGGGGTATGCCGGGTGTGGCAGTGGCTAATGGATGAAGATTTTGATGGGTTTGTCGTCGCCGATGCGGAGGAGGTAGATGCCGGTGTGGGGCAGTTGGAAGGTGAGTGTGCCGCTTTGGCGGCCGTCGCTGCGGGCTATGGCGCGACCCATGAGGTCGTAGATGGCCAGCGACTGGTTTTGCAGCCCTTGGACGGTGACGCTGAGGTGGCGGGTGAGAATGAGGCAGCCGGCGGTGGTGTCGCTGTCGTCGATGCCGAGGGGTGTGCCGAAGTAGGCGACGAAGACGGTGTCTTGGGTGAGGGTGACGGTGCGCGGGTTGTCGGTGTTGTTGTCCTGCCACATCATGAAGCGGTAGCCCGGACGGGGATAGGCGTGGAGGGTGATGGTTTCGTTGAGGTCGTAGAGTCCTTGACCGGTGGCGCGGCCGCGCTCGCTGTTGTCGGCGAAGACGCAGGCGTAGACTTGTGAGCCGTTGTCGGGACAGCCGTTGAACATGATGTCGTTGCGGAAGCGGTTGCGGCTTTGTGAGCCTTGGATGGTGTCGGCGCTGGGGTCGGGGTTGATGTCGGTGCCGTAGTAGATGTATGACATGATGTCGGAGGTGGTGTGGACGTGGAATTTGTCGCCGATGTAGGTGCGGGTGCCGGAGTTGTCTTCGATGGCGATGAGGAGGTTGTCGGTGCCGTTGTAGTAGAAGGGTGTCTGGAGGCGGATGGTGTTCCAGCCTTGGTTGTATTGGATTTTGCCTTCAAACACTTGGGTGAGCTGGCTGACGGGGACGAGGGGTGTGGAGTCGTTGAAGTTGGCGAGTGAGGTGTTGGCCATGTAGATGGTGCAGTTCTTTTTGGTGAGGGTTTGGGAGTAGTCGAAGTAGAGGTTGAAGGAGGATATGGTCATTGGGCCTTGCATTTCGTCGGCGAGGTAGATTTGCTGCGAGTAGTTGTAGTCTTGGTTTTGGTAGTAGGGTATGCCGACGCGGGGTTGCGACTGGTTGGCGGCTATTTCGAATTCGTTGGAGTTGTTGCACATCTGGGTGGTGATGGTGGTGTAGATGTAATCGCTGGAGTCGCGGAAGGAGTCGCCTTCGGGGTTGTAGAGGCCGGTCAGGCGGATTTCGTAGGCGGTTTGTGACAGGAGGTTGGCGAGGGTGATGTGCGATGAGCTGACTACCCGGCGGCTGTAGGCCTCGGATGAGCCGTAGGGGCGGTAGGATACGGCGTAGGCGTCGAAGTTGCCGAGCCATGTGAGGGTGATGGTGGAGGTGGTGGTGCGTTCCACTTCGAGGTGTGAGGGCTTGGGGTGGTTGGTGTAGTAGAAGGTGATGGAGTCGCCGGGCATGGATATTTTGGAGATGGAGAAGGTTACGTCTGGGTTGCCTTCGGTGAGGTAGGGGTAGTAGGTGGAGGAGGGGGTGAACTGGCTGCGGGAGCGGCGGGGGGTGAAGAAGGCGTTGCCGAGGTTGCCGTTTTCTTGGTTGCTGTTGGAGTTGGGGCGGAAGATCCACATTTCGTCGAAGTAGTCGCGGCCGTTGTAGCCGGCGTTGCCTTCGTAGCGGGTGTCGATGCGGTAGATGAGGAGGCCGGAGCCGGGCAGGGTGGTCTCGAAGGTTTCTTCAATGTCGCGGAATTCGACGACGTAGAATTGGTCGGGGTGGGCGCTGGGGAAGCGGTAGGCAATGTTGTGGTCGACTCCGTCGCCGATGGAGCGGATGGAGTAGGTGCCGGGGGTGGTGATGAGGGGGATGCTGTCGAGCCAGTTGCCGTATTTGTATTTGAGGTAGGCGGTCATGTGCTGGGGGGGACGGGAGTTGGTGGCCATGAGGTCCCAGGGACCGACGGGCGTGATGTTGGTGCCGCGGTTGTAGCGGTAGAGGTCGGGCGCGCCGAGCGAGTGGAACATTTCGTGGCAGAAGGTGCTGGTGCCGAAGTATTCGTCGCCTGACCCTTCGAGGGCGAGGTTGAAGGTGCTGACACGTTTGCCGTTGATGTAGACTTCGCGGTCGTAGAGTTGCCATTTGTGGGGCCAGAGGAGGTCGCTCCAGTCGGCGGCGGGGCCTTTGACGACGAAGTTGACGTTGTCGATGTAGCCGTCGTTGTCGCAGTCGAGCACGACGTTGGAGGGGATGGGTGCGGAGTCGTTGATGTAGTTGACGGCGCCCATGATGAGTTCGAATTCGCGGCTGCGGCGTTCATCGCTGCCGTAGTAGCCGATGGGGTTGTCCTCGGTGTAGGGCATGAAGTAGTCGCGCGGGTGGGGGCAGCGGTAGGAGAGGATGCTGTCGCCGTTGGGGGCGGGGGCGTAGTGGGTGCGGATGGAGATTTTGTTGTAGGAGGCGTGGCGGAAGTAGTTGTAGACGGATACGGCGTTTTCAGACGAGGAGTCGGAGAACATGTGGTCGACGTTGGAGAGGCTGCGGGAGTAGGGGGTGTCGTCGGCAAAACGGATGAAGATGACGAGGTTGCAGAAGTCGCCGTGGTTGCGTCCGCTGGTTTTGGGCTTTTCGACACGGTATTGTTCGGGGATGTCCCAGTAGTGTCGGCGCTGGAGCCATTGGTCGTAGGTGATGTCGAGGCCGGGCGTGATGTTGAGGGTGGCGGGGTCGACAGTGCCGACGGGATAGGCGGAGGGCTGTATGCCCTTGTCGGCGGCGGGGAGGGCGTAGACCCACCAGCCGCTGATGGCTTGGACTATGGTGTAGTTGTTGGCGTCGTGGAAGCGGTGGTAGCATTCGTCGCCGGTGACAAAGAAATGTGCCGTGTCGCCGTTGGGTTGGATTTTGTAGATGGGCATTTGCTCTACGTAGACGGCATGGGCATTGAAGCAGCCAAGTAGCATGGCTGCCATAAGGATAATTCGGATGGGTGATTTCATAATGATACTGTTGGTGTATTTTACTGGATTTTATTGTATATTGATTTTTTCAGGAAAAGGGCTTGGAGGATGCCCCGCAGGGCAAGGTAGACCATGAAGGCGGTCCATAGGATGTTGTTCCAGACGAAGGGGTCGGCGCGGTGGAGGGGCAGGAGGAGTTTGCCAAGGTAATAGACTGCGAAGAAGGAGAGGGAGGCGATAATCATGCAGATGAGCATGGTGCGCGAGGCTGTGGCGCCGACATAGATGCCGTCGAAAAGGAATGCCGCGAAGCCGCAGACGGGTATGACGAGGGTCCAGAAGAGATATTGCATGGTGCCGTCGATGACGTCGGGTTGGTCGCTGAAAAGGCGCAGAATCCATTCGCCGGCGATGGCATAGGCGGCGGTGAAGAGGATGGTGAGTGCCAGACCCCAGCGCATGAGTAGTTTGACGGTGAGGCGGAGGGAACGGCTGTCGCGGGCGCCGATGTAGCGGCCCACGAGCGACTCGCCGGCATAGGCAAAGCCGTCCATGATGTAGCTGAAGAGGGTGAAGAATTGCATGAGGAGGGCGTCGATGGCCAGCACTTGGGGGCTGATGCGGCTGCTGGCGGCGGTGATGAATGTGAAGACTGTGGCCAGGCAGACGGTGCGGAGGAAGATGTCGCCGTTGACTTTGAAGAAGGGTTTGAGACTGTTCCAGGGCAGGGACTCTTTGAGCAGTGGGAGCAGACGGAAGGAGAGGGTGGTGCGGGGTTTGAGGCGTTTCATTTCGCGGAAGAGGAAGCCGAGGCCAACGGCAAAGCCGCTGTATTGCGCAATGACGGTGCCGAGGGCTACGCCTTCGATGCCCCAGTGGAGCACGAGTACGAAGAGGAGACTACAGATGATGTTGACGCAGTTGAGGAAGATGGCTATCCACATGGGCAGGCGAGAGTTCTGCATGCCGATGAACCACCCTTTGACGGCGTAGAGGCCAAGGGTGGCGGGGGCAGCCCAGATGCGGACAAAGAAATAGGCCAGGGCCAGTTGCAGCACTTCGGGGCCACCCTTGAATATCAGCAGCGAGAGACGGCTTATGGGCCATTGGAGCAGGATGAGCAGCAGGGCTACGGTGAGGGCGATGGCGATGGCGCGGACGAAGATGCGGACGGCTTCGTTGAAGTTGTTGGCGCCGTAGGCTTGGGCGGTGAAGCCACTGGTGCCCATGCGGAGGAATCCGAAGTTCCAGTAGATGAGGTTGAAGATTTGAGTGCCGATGGCGATCGCACCGATATGGCTGGCACTGAGCCGCCCAACAATGGCCATATCAACCATGCCGAGCAGGGGTACGGTGATGTTGGTGATGATGTTGGGCAGGGCCAGCGAGAGGATGCGTTTGTTCATGGAATGAGGTCGCACTGGACAACGTTGAGGATCTGACGGCTTTCTTGGTCGGAGATGAAGGCCACAAGATGGCAGTTGCCAGCAACACATTGGTCAGGGAGGTTGATGGGGAGATTGATGAAATATTTGCTGCCTTCGGTTTTGTCAACATCGATGGGGACCCCCCAGGCGTCGGTGAAGATGGTGCGGAGGACGTGGTTCTGGGCGTAGTCGTGTATGTCGCCACCGACATGAGTCTGTGTGGTGAGGATGTTGTCCTCGGTCAGCAGGAGGGTGATGTTGAGGGGTTGGGAGATGGTTTGAAGGAATCCGATGTGGATTTCGGCTATGAGTAGGTCGTTGTTTGAGGTGCTGGACATGAGCATGGAGACGGGAGGCTGGTAGGCGAGGATTTGATCCACTTTGTCGTTGATGCCGGAGAGGGGGTTGAAGAGGTCGCCGCGGTTGACCATGGCGGCCGGGAGGCCGGTGCTGGTGCCGACAAGGGTTTCGTACCATACGGTGCCTCCCTCGGTGCGGAGGTCGGGGTCGGAACCCAGCGGACGGCCAAAGGCGCCGGAATGGATGGCGACGGCCACGAGGTTGTCGCCATAGTGGTCGAGCGAGGCGTGGATGACCTCGTCGGCATCGGGGCAATTGACGCAACGGACGCCGGTGTATTTCTCAATCATGGCGCGTTGTATGTTTGGGATATTCTCGTGGCTTGGGAACCATTGTCCGGTGGCACCGGCGGGAACGGTGTAGCGGTCCTGCTCTATCTTGTCGCAGGAGGCGGTCAGGAACACGAGTGCACAAACGAGTGCGGTGAAGATTGTTTTTTTCATTGTCTGTTATTATTATGCGGAGAGGGGTCCGCAGTTGTTGGATGTGAAAGTGATTAGAAAGAGGTGGTGAGGCTGAAGGTCAAACCATTGCTGGCAGGCACTTGGCGGCACACACCGCCGATGCAGAGAAGGCCTTCGCGCTGCTTGCCATAGCCGAGCTGCAGACGGGTGGCACCGTGGTTGTAGCCCAGGCTGACGTTGTAGTAGTTGGCGTTGTTGCCGTCGTGGTAGCTGTATTGGTCGCTGACGGAGATAAACCATGAGCTGGCGAAGTTGTATTCGACAAGCCCCATAATCCAGTCGCCACAGCGTTTGTCGTCGACATCGGGGTCGTATTTGCTATCGCTGCCCATCCATTCGGCTTCGAAACGGAGAACGTTCTTTTTGTTGATTTTCCAAGTCAGGTCGGCCACGGCCACATGGTTGTGGTGGAGGTCGCCGTGGTGTCCCTCGACGATGGGGTTGAAGATTTGATAGCCGTAGGTGCAGGTGAGTTTGAGGGCGGAGCTGAGTTTCTTGGCCACTTCGAGCGAGAGGTCGGTGTAGTAGAGGTCGCCGGTTTTGAACCACGAGGAGGTGTAGCCGTCGGTGCCAGCGCCACCGATGGTGGTGGTGTCGAGGCCGGTGATGACGGCGCCGTTGATGTGGATGTCGGTGCCATATTTGCCACCCAGGAGGGTGCCTTTCTTGATTTTGTACATCACGTCGCCCTGCAGGCCCATCTCGCCGGTGGTCTGCGTGGCGTAGGGATACATGTTGAGGAAGGCGTAGGTGTGCTGCTTGGTGATGGCGGGGATGTAGTTGATATAGAGCATCTCGCCACTTTCGCTGCGGGCGGATTTGAAGCACATGTTGTCTACGCGCTTGGCCTGGAGGTTGGCGCTAAAACCTTTCATCGAGTAGACGGCGTTCAGCATAAGGGCTTCGCCTTCGCGGTAGATGTAGTTGTTCATGACGCTGGGGTCCTGCCCTTTGTGGGCATATTCTGCTTGAAGACTCCAGTTGCCGTAGTTCATGTCCATGCGGACGGCTCCGGCTCCGACATTGAGCGGGAGGTTGAGTTTGTAGCCCGGTTCGGGGCTGCTGATGAATTCGTCGGGCTCATATTTGCTGACGAATCCGGCTCCGAGAGTCATGCGGAATTTGCTCTCGGCCATGGGGGTAATGATACTATTGAGGTTCACTTCGCCATCGACACCGCGGACGAGGCCTTGGGTGTTGTAGCCCCAATAGATGCGCTGCACGCCGGTAAGGGCTTTGATGGTGACACCGGGGAAGGGGCGCAGGGCAACGTTCAGGCCGCGCAGAGAATTGTCAAGGCCGAGATAGCGGTCCTCGTAGGCGCGGAGAATCATGCCGCTGCCGAACTGCTCGTAGAAGTTGCCCGCCGTGACGCTGATAAGGTCGTTCTGATAGCTGGCAAAGAAGTTGGGCACGCCCATGCCTTGATAGAGGGCGTTGAACCCCAGCATGGGGTTCAGGTAGGCTTCGAAACGCAGGCCGGCGCTGAAGTTGCCATTGGTGTAGAGGATGTCGGCACGGCTGTTGGAGAGCAGATTCTCAGGCACATCGGAAGCACCGATGAGGGAGTCGGCGTGCGAAACCTGACCGTCAATCTGTATGTTCCCGGTCACGTGGCCGCCCATAATGCCCTGAGCCTTGAGTTGTGGCGCAGCTATCGCCGCCAGGGCCAGAAGGACGATGAGTTTTCTGAAGTTTGTCATCATTGTATGAAATTAGGCTTTGGGTGGTTATTGTTTGGATTCGGCGGCGACTTTTCTCACTACTTCTATCAGTTCCTCTTCGTCGCCTTCGACATAGGAGGCATGTTGCCAAACAATCTCGCCTTTGCCGTTGATGACAAAAGTGTGAGGAGGGTTGACTACGTTCATGGCGCGCTTGAAGTCTTGATTTTGGTCGATGTAGACTTCGTATTCCCATCCGTTGCCGTCAACATGGGGCTTGACGCGCGATGCGCTGCGGGCATCGTCGATGGAGATGGCTACAATCTTGACACCGGTTTCTTCCTGCCACTCTTCGTAGAGGTCTTTGATGGTGTTCAGCTCGCGGTTGCAGGGCTTGCACCATGTGGCCCAGAAGTTGATGATGATGGGTTTACCGTCGTTCTGGATGGCTGAGGTCTGGACAGAGGAGCCGTCGAGAGCCTTAAGGGTAATGTTCTGGGGCAGGGTGGCATTCTGAGCCAGTGCTATGCCCCCAATGATAAGACAAATTGCGGATAGGATCAATCTTTTCATGATAATTAGGTTTTTATTTGTTTATTAATTTTGTATTTGTCGGGTTTTAGTTCTTGTGTGGTGAATAAAAAAAATCTCAATCCATGAAAAGCAGAGCTTCCATGGCATCGCGCGCGGGATTGGGAGGTAAGGAGTGGAGGGCGTCGGTTGCCAGTTGGCATTGGCGCGCGATAAGTTCAGATGCGACTGAGGTGCTTGGCATGTGGATGTCGTGTGCGGTGACTCCGTCGGCCAGGTCGTCACGCATTTGGAAGACGAGTCCATAGTGGTAGCCAAAATCATGCAGCGCTTGGCGGGATGGGGCAGGGGAGCCGGTTGCAGGAGGCAGGGCTCCCAGTTCGCAGCATACGCCCATCAGAGAGGCGGTTTTGTCGCCGATTATGTCAAGGTATACATTTTGCGTCACTTCTTTCTTTGAGGTCCAGTACAGTTGAGACAGTTCGCCCCGGCACATGGTGGACACCACTTGGGCAATCAGTTTGGTGGCTTCGCGGTTTCCGACAGTCTGTAGGATGTTCATCACTTGAGCTAGGTAGAAATCGCCACACAGCACGGCCACTTGGTTGCCCCAACGTCTGCGGATAGACTCGCCGCCGCGCCGCCAATCAGACTCGTCCACCACGTCATCATGCATCAGGGTTGCGTTGTGGAGCATCTCCATGGCGGTGGCCATAAGCACGTGGCTGTGATCGATGTGTCCACAGGCTTTGGCTGCCAGCAATACCAACAAAGGCCGCAGCCTTTTGCCTTTGTGGAGGCTCAGGTATTCTTCGACCTCGTCAAGGAAAGGTGTTTTGTTCTGCTGGTCTTTGGATAGGGTATAGCGGTCGTATTCCTCGGTAAAGGCCAGGTACTCGTCGTGTACGGTGTTGCGTATTTCGTCTATGGTCATATTCGGGAGGTTAGTTCATTCAATTAGTGTTGAGGGATGATGTTGTTGTGGTCTGTCGTGGCGTTATTGCGAAATTTTAGCTCCCCTGGCCGACACGACAGCCACTTTGCGTTGCAGACCGTCGGTTATATGGATGAGGTAGAGACAGGTGGTCCGGCCTTGTTTCAGGCACTCCGTCTCTGCAATCAGGAGGTTGTCTTTGGGCTGGCTCAGAAACTCTATGCTGCTGCTTGAAGTTACCCACTCCAGCGGGGAGTCGGCTTCCAGACATTCGCTGTTGGCGGCAGTGGCAAAGGCTAAGTCGGCAAGGGTGAACAATACGCCTCCCATCACAGCCCCCTTGGCATTGCGGAGGGTGGGGGTGATGTGGACACTGCATCGCGCATAGTGCTGGCTTGCTTCGTCAATAACTACCCCAGTGGCCTCGGTGGCATAGCGGTCGTGACGGAATACAGCGCAAGCCTTAAGCGTTAAATTCGTCATAGAGTGAAGCGATTTTATTGTAAAGGGGTTTGCTCACTTTTACCAAGGGAAGTCTCAGCGTGTTGCCGATTCGGCCCTGTTGCTCCATCAAAGCTTTGATGCCGGCAGGGTTGCCCTCTTCGAAGATGGCGTTCATCAAGGGCATCATGCGGTAATGGAGAGGCAGGGCTTTTTTTACATCGCCTTTGAGTCCATATTTGACCATGGCGCTCATCTCGGAGGGAAGGGCGTTGGCAATAACGGATATTACTCCTTGTGCACCCATCAGAATCATTGGGAGGGTCAGGCTGTCGTCGCCCGAAATCACCATAAAGCCTTCGGGTTTGCCATGCAGAATCTGCATCACTTGAGCCATATTGCCGGAGGCCTCTTTGATTCCGATGATATTGGGACATTCACGTGCCAGCAGCAGGGTCGTGTCGGCAGTGATGTTGACACCGGTGCGTCCCGGAACGTTGTAGATGACTACCGGCACGGGTGAGGCTTCGGCCACCTGTCTGAAATGTTGGGCTAACCCCCGTTGGTTGGGTTTGTTGTAGTAGGGTGCCACGGAGAGGATGCCGCTGATGCCCTCGAAATTGGTGTTGGCAATTGCGTCGCGTACTGCCAGAGTGTTGTTGCCGCCCAGGCCCAGCATGATGGGGCAGCGGCCTCCCACACACTCGACGATGAAGTCCTGGAGTGCGTGGCGCTCGGTTTCGGTCATGGTGGCAGCCTCGCTGGTGGTGCCTAAGGCAACAATATAGTCTACACCGCCGCCAATGATGTCGTCAATAAGTTTCTCCAGACGGCTGAAATCTATGGTTTCTTGTTTTCGGAAAGGGGTGACGAGTGCTACCCCTGTGCCAACAAATGGATTCTTCATTATGATGTGTTTTTTTTATTTGTGATGAGTGATTTGAATCGCTCTTTTTCTATTCACTATTCTTTAAGTTTTTATGTTATGTTTTGCGGATTTGGACGAGGTATTCGAGAATGTTTGTAAGGTAGCGCGACATGTCGAAAGTCGGTTTGCCGATGATAATCAGGTCGTAGATGCCAAGGTGGCATTTGGGCTGCGAGTCGGTGTCTGTTTTTTGGGGGTCGGCAGTCTGGGGTAGGGGAGGTGTGCCGCCGTAGGCGACACGGAGGTTCGAGGAGGTGTTGAGCGTGACGTAGGGTCCGAAAAGGTCGCTGCCCGTGGTGGTGTCGATAAGGAGGTCGTAGTGGTAGCTGGTGAAGAACTGCATGAATTCGGGCTTGGGGAGACCGTATTTGTCCAGAAGGTCTTCGGCATTGTGAGGTAGTTCGAGTTTGCGGACCATGCTTCCCCGGTTGGTCATGTGGTGGGTGAATTGGCTCAGCGTAATCTGTTGGGTGTCGGTCAGGTTTCGGGCTATGACTCCGATGCTTCGCACATCGTCGAGATGCATGATGCGGCGGTGGTGGGGTTTTGCTGCCAGTTCCTGCATCAAGTTGGCTTTGTATTGCTCTCTTATTTTTTCGACTACACTCATTTGGGACGTTGTTTGAGACGGTTCGGAGATGTCAGTTCGGACTTGGATGGGGTCGCTACCGCTTTGTTGCTTGTGGTTTCTGATGGTTTGGAGAGTTTGAACGACTGGCGGTGGAGGGGTGTGGGGCCGAATTGAGCCAAGGCATTGTAGTGGGCTGCGGTCGGGTAGCCTTTATTGCGGTCCCATCCGTATTGGGGATATTGCTGGTGGAGTTGGTTCATGTAGTCGTCGCGGTAGGTTTTGGCAAGAATGGATGCTGCGGCAATGGAGAGGTATTTGCCGTCGCCTTTGACGATGGTGTAGTATGGGATGAGGCTTTCGTTGTAGAATCGATTGCCGTCGACCAGGAGCAATTCAGGGGTAAGGGACAGTTTTTTCACGGCCAGATTCATTGCGTGGATGGCTGCACGGAGGATATTTGTGCGGTCGATTTCGTCGGCATCGACGCTGGCCACGGCCCAGCCGAGAGCGTCGTGCTGAATCTGATCGCGTAAGGCGTAGCGTTGCCGTTCAGTCAGTTGTTTCGAGTCATTCAAGGTATCGTTGCGGTAGCCTTTGGGCAGCACTACAGCAGCGGCAAAAACAGCACCGGCCAGACAGCCTCTTCCAGCTTCGTCGAGGCCGCATTCAATCAGGTCGGGTGTGTATTGACTATAAAGCATCGCGATGGTGGGAATTTTGAAGTTTTATGCAAGGGGCATGTACCAGTTAGATAAGGCAAAGAAGAGGATAAGGACAATGAACAATATATTGTACCATAGGTTGCTGGACTGTCTGCCCAGACCGGAAGAACCGACTTCAATGAAAAGATAGGTGATGCAGCCGGCAAGCGGGATGGCATAGTCGGCAGTGGCTACGGGGAAAAGGCCGTTGTATCCAGCCAGCGCCACACTGCCAATGGTGAAAAGCAGCAGCGTGGCGATGTTTTTGTTGAAATTAATGCTGCGGTTGCGGCTCATCCCGATGACGCGGAGTATTCCGCACAGCAGCAATAGCAGAAATACAACACTGACTGCCCACTGCATGGCTGTTCCGCCCACATTCAGATGGAAGTCGGTCAGCGTATAGAGCAATAGGTAGTTGCGGTAGAACAGTTCATCGACTATCCAGTAGTAGGTCTCGATGGGAATCCATGGTGCGAGGAAACCGAGAACCAGCATCGCCCAGTCGCGCCAGCTATATAGGCTGTAGTTGAACATGCTGATGACTAACGGGATGAGGAAAACCATCAGTGTGGGACATATTATAGTGGCCAGACCCACGCAGGCGGCGGCGCCGAAAGTCTTGTCAAGTCCTATAGAGAGAAGGGTTGAGGTGAGGAGCAACTGCCGGGTGGCCAACAGCAAGAAAAGCGAACCCAATAGCACCGGTGTCAGAGCCGGACGGCCCGCACTCATGGCTATAACATAGAAAAGCAGGGGGAGCAGCGAACCCTGCCCAATCAATTTATGGCGGTAGAGGATGCTCGTCAGGAGGACACCCTCCGCAAGCATGAGGACAATAGCAATCACATTGGACAAGGTAGGACTCAAAGCCCCCGTAAGCCAGTAAAAGAGACTGCCGCCACCGGCGACGGGCGAGGTGCGCGGGTGGGCAAAGCTGGGGGCCCACATCAATCCAGTAATGGCCAGCACGACTATTGTCTGGACGATGATATTGTTGCTTTTGAAATATTTCAGCATCTCTGGTGTGTGATTGCAGTTGGAATATACAAGAGTTGGGGGTAGTGGAAGATGGCTATTTTATTGAAGGACAATTCGGGCTGTGCGCGCGCCGCATCTGAGTACATACACTCCGCGGGGCAGAGCGGAGCAGTCAATGCTGCCCTCCATCGTGATTGATTGGGTCAGCACGGGTACTCCGCTTATGGAGTAAATCGACACTTGTTCAGGTGTGTGACGTCCGGTGAGGATATTTATCTTGCCCGATGCAGGATTGGGGAACACCTGGAGCGACTTCCCGAACCACTCGGCATCGGCTTGATTGATGTCAACTCTCGCCAGGGCTTCGTTTACAGCCCGAAGTGCGTCGACCTTGCCCCATCCCCATGCGTCGCTCATACTGTCGCGCTCATGCAGCGGACCCGTGACCTCGTCGTTGCGGGCAGTTATGCAGAGAATCTCTTTTACTTCGGCGGGGGTCAACTGGCTGTTAGCCTCCAGCAGCAGGGCCACAATGCCCGTCACCGCAGGACCGGACATTGAGGTGCCCGACATGCGGCTCCAAATATAATTGGTGCCGCCATGCGAGAATGTCATGACTGCGTTGTAGGCCTCGGTGGTGAGGGAGCTGATGGAGGAAACCACGTTGGCGCCGGGAGCGGAAACTTCGGGTTTGCGACGGCCGTCGATGGTGGGTCCTTTGCTCGAAAAGCTGGTAAGGTAGCCCAGTTCTACCTCATTGTGGATGTTGAGGTGGTCGGCGCTATGGGCAGCAACGGCGATGCAACTTTCGGCACACGCGGGCTCGCCGATGCCGTAAAAGTTATCGCCTGCAGTATAGTGTAGATGAGAGCCTCGGGAGAAGGCTGCTCCCATGTTGCCTGCGCCATTCGCAAGTATACAGACATTCCATGCATGGACGGTTCCCTCCTGAGCCGTCACTGCCAAATGAATTGCATAGCCCGGCACCTTGTCTACATTCAGTACCACGTGCGGACGGCCATTGAAGATGTTGGCAGACTCCACTATCAACTCGAAATGGAGGCGGTCGCCATTGGGAGCCACCATCGTGCTGTCGAGATAGTATTTGCCATCGACAAATGTCATGTACGGGTAAGCCTGGCCGTCGAAAGTTGTGACCCAGGGCATGCATATCGAATCATCCCCTTTTACCATGGCGAATGACATGTCAAAGTGATTGCCCGGTTCGCCCCAGAGGGTGATGGCCTCACCAATTTCTTGATAGTCATAGTAGGTTGCGATGGTGCGTAGCGTGTCGGGTGTGGAGGCGGTGAAAGTGCGTGAGATGTGGAAAAGGTCATCGCCGCAGTTGCCGCCGCTGGTGACAAACACTATGCCGCTGTCCGAGAGATTGTTTATAGCCTGGCTCGCCAACGATGTGCCATCGATAGGCCCGAGGGTATACATTCCCCAACTATTATTTACAACAAGGCGTTTTCCTTCTTCCTTGGCCACGTTTTTCATCCAGCCTACGGCATCAATCCAGGAGGCGAGGTCAAGATGGAAGGAGGCGAAAAGGAGTTGGGCGTAGGGCGCTTGACCAGTGTATTTGCCGTCAATGCCACGACCGGCGCAGATGCCAGCCACGTGGGTGCCATGAGTGGCATAGCCATAGAGGCCCGAAGTGTCGCCCTGGGCCTGTAGCAAGTCGTGGCGGCCTACTATCTCTGTGCCATAATCATATCCTGCAGGTGCGGGGCCCTTCAGCCTGAACTGGTCCCAGGCTCGTAGCAGACGGCGGTTGTCGGTGCCGTTGTTGTTATAGTTAGGGTGGCGGTAGTCGAAGCCCCAGTCAGTGATGCCGATCAGAACATCTTTGCCTGTGAAGGCTTGGGGAAGTCCGGCTCCGGCCTGGACACTGTCGGTGTGGGTGTCGAAGCGGGTGCGGTCCATAGTGGGGAACACTCTCTCCGAGAGGCTGTATTGCAGTATGGAGGATTCGTTATCCAAGATGTTGAATTTGTCCAAAGGCAACCTTAAGGTGACAATGTCGCCCGCTTGGGTGCCAACAATAATTCCTTTAGATGCCAGGTGTCGGGCATCGAAACCGTTCCCCACCTTGGCAAGCAGTCTTACCTCATTGTTAGCGGATTTGGATTGGCGGAGGTGTTGCAGCTTGACCTGCGTCACCCCGTCGCATTTTCCGTTGCTGTTGAGGTTCACCTGCTGCCCGAAAACCTGAGAGGAAACCAGGAGTATGGCTAAGAGAATAAATGTTTTGCGCATAATGTGAATTGTTTATGTTTAGTCTTCGATAATCTTTTCAATTTTTCCGTCCTTGTAGATGGCATGGGTCACTTCGCCCCGGCTGTTGGTATAAGTGCCTTCGCCGTTGTATCGGCCATTGACCCATGACCCGGTGTATGTGGCGCCGTTTTCGAAACGGTATGTACCTTCTCCGCTCATGGATCCGTTGTGCCATTGTCCTTCGTATGAGGCTCCATTGGGCCACACCTTCTTGCCTTGACCTTCGGGCACTCCCTCAGCAAAGTATCCCTCATACACGCTGCCGTTGGCATAGGTGAATTTGCCGTGGCCGGTCTGTTTTTCGCCGTCGGTGAAGTCGGCCTCAAGCACATCGCCATTAGGGAAGTATATGGTGCCTTTGCCTACCATTTTGCCTGCTTCCCACTGGCCTTCGCAGCGACCTCCTGAGGCATAAGTATATACTCCTTTGCCATGGTACTTTCCCTTGTGCCATTCGCCGTCATATCGGTCGCCATTGGGAAACTCCATAGTGCCGTAGCCATGGGGCCGTGTGAATCCGTCGAAGGAACCATGGTAGACATTGCCGCTCTTGAATACCACAGGACGGGACACTTGGGCCCAAACAAAATGGCTGTATGTCAAGGCAATTAATGCCGCAATAATCAGTACAATCCTCGTTTTCATTGGCCTATATTTTTTTGCAAAGGTACAAAAAAAAATGTGATGTGGTGTTTTTTTTCTTCAAAAAAGCCTTTTTTTAAGTGTCAGCCCATAAGATTGTGAATCGATACTGGAGTATTGAATAAAGTTCCCCTTCTGAAAAGAAGTTCTTGGTGACTACATGGATTTCGTTCTGCAAGATGCACCCTTTTAGATGTTTATTGTTTATGAACAACAAATTGTTCTATTTCTTTTCATGGGATTGTTGCAGAGTGGATTATTTTTTGTATTTTTGCAAATCAAATTTTATTATGCATTGTTTATTAAAATCTTTCTAAAATGTCAAACAATCAGATAGTTAATAGAGATGACCTCGTGGTTCGCTTCGCTGGTGACTCCGGTGATGGTATGCAGCTGTCGGGGACTCTCTTCTCCGACGCGTCGGCCCTGACGGGTAACGACATCGCCACTTTCCCCGACTATCCCGCCGAGATTCGTGCCCCCCACAACACGATAGCCGGTGTATCGGGCTACCAGGTGCACGTAGGCTCTCACATCTACAGTTCTGGCGACAAGTGCGATATTCTTGTGGCCATGAACCCTGCCTCATTCAAGTCGCAGCTGAAATGGGCTAAGAAAGGTGCCACGGTCATAGTGGATGCTGACACCTTCACCACAGAAGCAATGGAGAAGGCTGGATATAAGGAGAATCCTTTCACCGAGGAATTCGAACACGCTTATACCATAGTACACGCCCCCATCACTTCTTTTACTCAGCGCATCGGTCAAGAATTGGGTGCCGACAAGAAAACCGCCGATAAGAGCCGCAACATGTTCGCTCTCGGTATGATTTTCTTCCTCACCAATAAGACACTTGAGAAAACCAATGCTTACCTTGAGCGCAAATTCGCCAAGAAGCCCGATGTGGTGAAATTGAACAAAGCCGTCCTCTCCGAGGGTTATGAGTATGCCGAGAAACTCGAGTTGATTCATTCAAAGATAGTTGAGGTTGCCCAGGCCCAAATGCCTAAAGGTCGCTACCGTAATATCACTGGCAACGTGGCTACGGCATGGGGATTGTTGGCTGCTTCCGAGCGTAGCGGCCGCCGTCTTTTCTTAGGCAGCTATCCCATCACCCCCGCCACCGATGTGATGGTCGAACTTTCCAAACACAAAGGTCTTGGTGCCCGAGTCTTTCAAGCCGAAGACGAGATAGCAGGCATCTGCTCTGCCATCGGAGCCAGCTATGCTGGTGCTCTGGCCTGCACCAGTACCTCTGGTCCCGGACTGTCGCTGAAGAGTGAGGCACTCGGTCTGGCCGTGATGACGGAATTGCCCCTTGTGGTTGTTGACGTGCAGCGTGGCGGCCCCTCTACTGGCCTTCCCACCAAAACCGAGCAGAGCGACTTGAACCAGGCTCTTTATGGCCGTAACGGCGAGGCTCCCCTTATCGTGGTTGCAGCTTCCAGTAGCGCCAACTGCTTCTACTGGGCTTACACTGCCGCCAAGCTGGCCCTGGAACACATGACCCCCGTTATTCTGCTTACCGATGGCTATTTGGGCAACGGATCGCAACTGTTCCGCATTCCCAAAGTGGCCGACCTGCCGAGCATCACCCCCCGTCTGGCCAAACCCAACGACCCGGACTATCGTCCTTTCCGCCGCGACCCCGAGACCTTTGCCCGCGAATGGGCTCTGCCCGGCATGGAAGGTCTGCGCCACCGTGTAGGCGGATTGGAGAAATGCCCCGACGGCCCTCTCAGCACCGACCCCGAAAACCATGCCTTGATGGTTTATAACCGTCAGGAGAAGGTGAACCGTGTTGCCAACTATATTCCCGAACAGGAAGTGAAGGGCAACCCCGATGCCGACCTGCTGGTTGTTGGTTGGGGTGGCACCGCTGGCGCCCTTACCCTCGCAGTCGAAGAGCTGAACAATGAAGGCAAGAAAGTCGCCTACACCCACTTCAACTATATCTGCCCGCTGCCCAAAAACACCGGCGATATTCTACGGAAGTACAAAAAGATTGTGGTCTGCGAGTTGAACAACGGTCAGTTCGCCGGTTATCTGCGCACCCAGTACCCCGAATGCCCCATGCATCAGTACAACAAAGTCATGGGACTCCCCTTCGAGGTTGGAGAATTGAAAGCCGAGTTCGAAAGACTGCTTGAGATGTAATATAAACATAGACCATCAAGCTCTTTAATTAAGACCTTTAAAAAGATATAATTATGGAAAGACATTTCGTTCCAAAGACAGACGCTGAATATACAAAGATTGATTTTACCAGCGACCAGATGGTAAAATGGTGTCCCGGCTGTGGAGACCATGCCATTCTCGCCTCCCTTTTGGCTGCATTCCCTAAACTGCACGACAAGAAGGAGAACATCTGCATGGTGTCTGGTATCGGATGCTCATCGCGTATCCCATATTATGTTGACACTTATGGATTCCATGGCATTCATGGTCGTGCCTGTGCCATTGCTACCGGTGTCAAACTGGCCAACCCTGAACTGAGCGTTTGGGTGAACATGGGCGACGGTGACAGTATGGCTATCGGTGGCAACCACCTGATTCATGCCGTGCGCCGCAACCAGGACCTCGACATCACCATCTTCAACAACGAAATCTACGGATTGACCAAAGGCCAGTACAGCCCTACCACCAAATTCGGACAGGTGACCAAGACTTCACCCTTCGGCACCATTGACTACCCCTTCAACCCGGGCGAGTTGGTGATGGGTGCGCAAGGCACATTCTTTGCCCGTACGCTTGACTGTGTGCCCGCACTGACCACCGATATCATGGTGCGTGCTGCCGAACACGATGGCACATCAGTCATTGAGGTGCTGCAAAACTGCATGATATTTAACGACAAAACCCATGCCGCCATCACCGACCGCGCCGTGCGCGACGACCGTACCATCGTTCTCGAACATGGCAAACCCATGATTTTCGGCAAAGAGAAGAACAAGGGTCTGCGTTTCAATGGCCGTCAGCTCGAAGCTGTCACCATCGGCGAGAACGGCATCACAATCGACGACATCATGGTCCACGATGAGACCACCGAGGACACCGGCATCCACATGATGCTGGCCCACATGGGTGGCGACCTCCCCGTGGCTCTTGGTGTAATCCGCAACGTCAAGAAACCCTCCTATACACAGCTCTACGAACACCAGATGGACGAGTGCAAGGCCAGCTGCAAATATACTTGCGTCGATGACCTGCTCAACTCTGGCGACACTTGGGAAGTGTAATATCTGATTGAAAAAGTGTAGAATGCCATTACATGGGTGTGTTCACCCACGACATTCTACACTTTTCCGTTTTCTTTAAACATATAATTTATCAATGAGTCTTGCACCGAAATACGACCCCAGCATCGTAGAGGAGAAATGGTACTCCTTCTGGCTGGAAAAGAAATTCTTTCATTCCGAACCCGACCACCGCAAGTCGTACACCATTGTCATCCCCCCGCCCAATGTGACGGGTGTGCTGCACATGGGCCACATGCTCAACAACACCATCCAGGATGTCCTCATCCGCCGTGCACGTATGCTTGGGTTGAATGCCTGCTGGGTGCCCGGCACGGACCACGCCTCCATCTCCACCGAGGCCAAGGTGGTGGCCATGCTCAAAGAGCGCGGCATCGACAAGCGCGACCTCTCCCGCGACGAGTATATGAAGTATGCATGGGAGTGGAAAGAGAAATATGGCGGCATCATCCTCAAGCAGCTCCGCAAACTGGGAGCCTCCTGCGACTGGGACCGCACCGCCTTCACCATGGACGACATCCGTTACGAGAGCGTCATCCGTGTTTTTGTCGACCTCTACAACAAGGGGCTTATCTATCGCGGTGTGCGCATGGTCAACTGGGACCCCAAAGCCCTCACCGCCGTCAGCGACGAGGAGGTAATCTACAAGGAGAGCCACGGCAAGCTCTTCTACCTGCGCTATTATATTGATGGCCCCGCACTCCCCACAGGCGAGGAAAGCGGCATCAAGCAGAATGAGAAAGGGCAGTATATCGTTGTGGCCACCACTCGTCCCGAGACCATCCTCGGCGATACAGCCGTCTGTGTCCATCCCGACGACCCCCGCTACGCAGCCCTCAAAGGCCAGCGTGTCGTCGTCCCTGGCGTGGGGCGCAGTGTGCAGATTATCATGGATGAGTATGTCGACCGTGAGTTCGGCACCGGTGCGCTGAAAATCACACCTGCCCACGATATCAACGACTACAATCTCGGCCTCAAATACAACCTCGACACCATCGACATCTTCAACGACAACGGCACTCTCAACGACAAAGGAATGCAGTATGCCGGTATGGATCGCTTCGCCTGCCGCAAACAGATTGTCAAAGACCTCGAGGAGGCAGGCCTTATCGAGAAGATTGAAGACTACACCAACAAGGTGGGTCACTCCGAGCGTACTGACGCCGTCATCGAGCCCAAACTCTCCACGCAGTGGTTCATGCGCATGTCCGATGTGGCCAAGAAGGCCCTCGAAGTGGTGGAGGATGACACCATCCAGTTCCACCCCGCCAAATTCAAAAACACCTACCGCCACTGGTTAGAGAACATCAAAGACTGGTGCATCAGCCGTCAGCTCTGGTGGGGTCACCGCATCCCGGCTTATTATTATGATGTCGACGGCAAGACCGAAGTCGTCGTGGCCACCACTCGCGACGAGGCCTACACCCTGGCCAATGCCAAGCACCCCGGTGCCCTCTCCACCCCCGACCAGCTCCGTCAGGACGAGGACGTTCTCGATACCTGGTTCAGCAGCTGGCTTTGGCCCATCAGCCTCTTTGACGGCATCCGCAATCCCGACAACGACGAGATTAAATATTACTATCCCACCGACACCCTCATCACCGCCCCCGACATCATCTTCTTCTGGGTGGCCCGGATGATTATGGCCGGTGAGGAATACCGCCACGAGGTGCCTTTCCACCACGTCTACTTCACCGGTATTGTCCGCGACAAACTGGGTCGCAAGATGTCCAAGAGTCTTGGCAACAGCCCCGACCCCATCGAACTTATCAACAAATACGGTGCCGACGGCGTGCGTATGGGCATGCTCCTCACCGCTCCAGCGGGCAACGACATCCCCTTTGACGAGAGCATTTGCGAGCAAGGCCGCAATTTCTCCAACAAGATTTGGAACGCCCTTCGTCTGGTCAAGGGCTGGGAAGTGAGCGACGACCTCAAGCAGAGCTACGACAACGCCGTCAGTGTCCAGTGGATGGAGATGCGTATGGCGCAGGTGCTGGAAGAAATCGAACGCGATTTCGACGACTTCCGCCTCAGCGAAGCCCTCATGAAGAGCTACAAACTCGTCTGGGACGACTTCTGCTCCTGGTACCTCGAAATGATCAAACCCGCTTACGGCACACCCATCGACCGCGAGACCTACGACTCCACCATCGCCGTCTTCGACCGCCTCATGCGCATCCTGCATCCCTTCATGCCCTTCGTCACCGAGGAGATATGGCACGCCCTCTCCGACCGTCCCGAAGGCGCCAGCATCATGGTGCAGCACATGCCCCACAGCGTCTTCTTCGACCAGCGTATGCTCGACGACTTCTCCCTGGCCCGCGACATCATTGCCGGTGTCCGCAACCTCCGCAACAGCAAAGGCCTCTCACCCAAGGAACAGCTCGACCTCTATATCAAAGGCCAGTGCCCGGCCATGTTCAACGGCATTATCTGCAAACTGGCCAGCGTCTCCAAGATTGAGACCGTCTCCGACAAAGTCGAGGGCGCCCTCAGCTTCATGGTCGGTACCACCGAGTGCTTCGTCTCCGTCAGCCTCAACATCGACAAAGAGGCTGAACTCCAGAAACTCAACGACGAGCTCAAATACGCCGAAGGCTTCCTCGCCTCCGTCATGAAGAAACTCTCCAACGAGAAATTCGTCAACGGAGCCCCCGAGAAAGTTGTCGCCGTCGAGCGCCAGAAGAAAGCCGACGCCGAAAGCAAGATAGCCGCCATCAAGGCCCAGATTGAGGCCTTGGGTTGATGCTGTCTCTTATGAATAAAGAGGGTTTGCCGATGGTTGGGCAAGCCCTCTTTCTGTTAACAACGACAGGCGTTCGTCCGAAAAAATGTAGTTTCTGCCCCGTTGGTCGTCTGAAAAAATGTAGTTTTTCTTCCATTATTCGTCCAAAAAAATGTATCTTTGCATCGTGAATACGTCTGAAAAAATGTAGATTAATGTTATGGAACGACTGATATATAATGATTTGCTTAAATGGAAGTGTAGGAGCGGAAGAAAGCCTCTTATCTTAAATGGGGCGCGTCAAGTGGGAAAAACTTGGATTATCCGGGAATTTGGGAGAAAGGAATATTCCAACACGGCGTACATCAACTGTGAGAGCACCCCACAGATTGAGGAGGTCTTTAAGGACTTTGATACCCGTCGTATGGTGACTGCCCTGTCGGCAGTCTCGGGTGAATCCATTGCAGCGGGTTCTACTTTGATTGTCCTTGATGAGATACAAGAATATCCGCGTGCCCTGACGGCATTGAAATATTTTTGTGAGAATGCTCCAGAATACCATGTAATAGTGGCTGGCTCCCTGTTGGGCATATCGCTGCATCAGGGTGTTTCTTTCCCTGTGGGGAAGGTGGATATGATGAACCTCTATCCCATGTCGTTCACCGAGTTTGTGATGGCCATGGGAAAGGAACAGGCGGCCGAGATGTTGCAGAATGGTGATTCCTCCTCCACCAGTTCACTCAACAGTTTCTTCATCGAACTGCTGCGGCAGTACTATTATGTGGGAGGAATGCCGGCAGCGGTGAAGTCCTTTGCAGAAGAGGGCAACCCCCACGAGGTACGCAAGATTCAGAAACAGATACTGGCAGACTACCGCAAAGACTTCTCCAAGCATGTGTCGCGGAGCGAGGCAGAGCGCATCGCTATGGTGTGGGATGCCGTCCCGCAGCAGCTGGCAAAAGAGAACAAGAAGTTCAAATACTCAGATGTGAAACCGGGAAGTCGAGCCAGCGACTACCTGCTTGCCATTCAATGGCTGTTAGATGCAGGACTGGTGTATAAGGTCACGCGCGTCAGTACGCCCAAGATGCCGTTGCGTTTCTATGAAGAGCCTTCGGTATTCAAGCTGTATATGAACGATGTGGGACTGCTCGGAGCACAGATGGATGCGCCGGCAAAGGATGTGTTGTTGGGCGACAACGCCTTTTCAGAATACAAAGGATCCTTTTCGGAGCAATATGTGCTGTCGCAGATGGTGCCTTCTGCTCTCCCCATCCACTATTACGCAACTAATGATTCGCAGATGGAGGTAGACTTCATCGTGCAGGCAGAACATCGTATACTGCCTATCGAGGTAAAGGCTGAGGCGAATGTCCATTCCAAGTCGCTCCGCACCTTCATAGAGAAAAACCCCGACCTCAAAGGCGTGCGATTCTCCACATTGCCCTACAAAGACCAAGACTGGATGGAGAACGTGCCACTCTACAATGTAGAAAAACTAATCAAAGACAATAACCAATAATACCATGGGAACATCATACCTACTATTATGAATACACTTACAACCATGCAAGAGACATTTGTGTCCGACATACGCTCCATTATTAACAATGCCCGTGCCACTGCTGTTCGCAATGTGGATTTCTGTCGTGTGCAGATGTATTGGCAATTAGGCAAGCGCATCTTTGAGGAGGAGCAACAAGGGAAGGAACGAGCTGACTATGGCTCATACCTTATCAAGAACCTTGCCCTGCGTTTGGAACCAGAATATGGTAGCGGATTTGGTCATCGTCAGTTGGAGCGTGCACGTCAGTTTTATAGAGAATATCCAATTGCGTCCGCAGTGCGGTCGCAATTGAATTGGGCTCAGTATCGACTACTTATGCAAATATCCGACCCCGACAAACGTGAGTACTATGAGTTAGAAGCGGTAAACAACGCATGGACTGGGCGAGAGCTGAAGCGACAGATAGACTCCCTATTGTACGAACGACTACTCATGAGCAACGATAAAGAGTCGGTGTTGTCCGTGGCTCGCAAGGAGCGTATCCCCGAATCCCCAACAGAGATTGTTAAAGACCCCATGGTGTTAGAGTTTCTCGGGCTTAAACCACAAGCATCTTATTATGAGCGTGATTTGGAACAAGCCATCATATCCCATATTGCTGAGTTTATGCTCGAAATGGGGAAGGGGTTCTCTTTTGTGGCAAGACAGAAACGAATCCTGCTGGAAGACGATGAGTTTTTCATCGATTTGGTATTCTACAATCGCCTATTACGATGCTTTGTCGTGGTGGAGTTGAAGACAGGGGAACTGACACACCAAGACCTTGGCCAGTTGCAGATGTATGTGAACTACTATGACCGCACGGAGCGTGTCGCAGGAGAGAATCCTACCATAGGCATCCTTCTCTGCACTCGCAAAAATGATACAATGGTACGAATGGCTTTACCCGAGGACAACAACACCATTCTTGCCAGCCAATACCAACTCTATCTTCCTACCACCGAGCAGCTACAAGCCGAAGTGGAAGAGGTGAAACGTCTGGCAAGAGCGAATGAAACAAAAGTAGAAAATGAATAAATTGTAAGAAAATGGGAACATCAGTACTACATATCAAAACCGAGGTAGAATGCCGCGTCTACCTCTTCGACGAGGAAAAAGGCATTGCCAAGCCCGGCACCTATTTCAACCTCAAAATGCATAAAGACGTAAGCGTCTACGAAAAGGAAGAGATCTCCTTACATTTCATTGGTATTAAGAACATGAATAAGCAATGTCAGTTACTTTATCAAGTGGAGTATAATACTTATTGTGATAAAGAATATTGGATAAAGTTAGAGAAGATACTTTTTGGCTTAAATAATGATTCATCAGAACTGCTGAGAGATATGCTATTAGCTGAACGGAAAAATTCTGAATCTCGTTTTTTATTAGCAAAAAGATACCATTATGGAATTGGTGTGAAACAGAATCCAAAGGAGGCTGTTAAATGGTATCGCAAGTCGGCGAGACAGAAGTATGCTGATGCTCAGTATAATCTAGGTGTATGTTATTATAATGGCGATCTTGTAAAGAAGAACAGGAGAAGGGCAGTAAGATTGTATAGTAAGGCAGCGAAGCAAGACCACGTTGATGCCCAAAACAGTCTTGGTTTGTGTTATTTTAAAAGTAGCCCTTTCTTGGATGGAGACACTGGTGTAGATTATGGTAATAAGAATAACGAAGAAAAGGCTGCAGAGCTATTTAGAAAGGCAGCAGCGCAAGGATATGCCGATGCTCAATACAATCTTGGATGTTTGATCTACAAGGTTGATTACAAAGGAGTAAAACGTGACATAAAAGAAGTAATAGAATGGTACCAGACTGTGGGACAAAAATCTGATATGACAGAATTTGAAGTAGCAAAGTATCATCTACCATCCCACAGAGTGTTTGTTCCAGATGTCAATAATTATCAAAAAAGTATTTGTGTACTATTAAAAAAAATGAAAGAGGCGACAGAGTGGTATCAAAAGGCTGCTGAGCAGGGACATGCTAATGCGCAATGTTCACTTGGATTATGTTGTATGAGAGGTATTGGTATGAAGCATGATTGGGAGGAGGCAAAAAAGTGGTTTCGTTTGGCTGCTGAACAGGGACATACAGATGCTCAAAATTATCTTGGGGGTTGTTTCTATTGGATGGATGGTAATAAAGATGCAGTTGAGTGGTTTCATAGGGCTGCAGAACAAGGGCATGCCGATGCACAATACAATCTTGGTTGGTATTATGAAAGACGTGAAGATTATGATGAGGCTCTAACTTGGTATATGAAATCAACAAAGCATCATTTTGGTATGAAAGGCGATGCATGGGACGGTTGGATGCGTGTTTATTATAAGAAAAGATGAAAAAAACTTTACATCTCCGACTACGATTAAGTTTGAATTTTATGCTTGATAATTAAATATATAAATACTTTTGATGTGAAGAAATATTATTATCCAAATAGTTAAAAAAATAAATAAATAATACATAAATCTAAAATGATACAAACTGAGGAATTTTTGAATAATCAGATAGAACTTGCGAAGGATTTAATCGTTGAAGTTGGAAAAATGCCTGATGGAAAGCATAGTCCATTTGGAATAAAGTATGATGAATCTCTAATAAGGACTTTATCAAGAAAGGCAGATGATTTGGAGATGGAAATAGAGCAATTGTTAGCTATTCTTTATGGTAAAGACTCTCAAGAGGTCAATAACCTTCCAAGCCGAGGAATAAATAGACTTTTCTATCGAGATTTCCGGGAAGATTTAAAATCTGAACTCCAACGGGATATTTCTTACTTAAATGCATTAGTAAAGGGTGAAAATATGAAAAGGCAGCTGAACAAATCTGAGGATAACGGACTTTCATCCAAGTCCCCAATGATTTTTATTAGTCATTCTCATGATGACGAGGACTTTGTAACGGCACTTGTGTCTCTTCTTGAAAGCCTTGGATTTAATGGAACAAATCTATTTTGTAGTTCTATCCCAGAATATGGCATCAAGTTGGGACAGGACATATTTGAAGGTTTGCGTAAGTTATTTGAGACTCATGAACTTTTTGTAATATTTATCCAGTCGCCACGTTATTTTAAAAGTCCTGTTTCTTTGAACGAGATGGGAGCTGCGTGGGTGCTAAAGTCTGATGGTTGTTCTTTCCTTACAAAAGATATGGAATTTGAAGATATGAAAGGTGTTGTAGGGCAAAGTGTACTTTCTGTTAAAGTGAATGCAAAGAAAGCATATGCTCATATGAATCTATTAAAGGACAAACTTACAGATATGTTTGGACTAAAGCAACCTAAAGAAACAACATGGGAGCGTAAACGTGATGAATTTCTAAATAGTGTCATATAAAATAGTGATTCAATGTGCTTCTTTGAAATGCGGAAGAGGGGGTTGATTTAATAAAAGAACACGAATTGCACGAATGACACGTATGATTCGTGTGGTTTAGTATAATTCGATGTTATTATAAAAGGAGCATTCTGATGGAAAAATATCAACATACTGCGATTTTATTTGGCTGAATGAAATAATAGATGTACTTTTGCAGCGGAAATCGCAATATAATGGTATTATGGACTTGAATGAAATCGGGCAGATTATTAAAGAGCGGCGTGCCGTGCTGGGGGTAAACCAGCGCACGGTTTCTGAGCTTTCGGGGGTTGCTGTCAACACCCTTGTTGCAATTGAACGGGGCGAAGGAAACCCACAAATTGCCACATTGCTGGCCATTCTTGACACCATAGGACTACAATTAGATGTGAAACCTAAAGTGATGGAATATGAGACAAGGTAAGGTGTATGTAAACGGCATGGAGGCGGGCATCCTTCGGGAGGATGACAGCAGGCGTTTCACATTCTCCTATAAAGATGATTATACGGGAGCGCCCGTATGTCTCACTATGCCGTTGAGGAATGAGGAATACAAGTCCGACTACCTGTTTCCGTTCTCGTGGAATTTGGCGGTAGGATTGGCTTGCCGGACAGATTGGTCAGACGTGAGATTGATGCCTTTGCCAAAGAATCCACGCTTGCACTTGAATTGATAGAACGCTCATTCCTGTCGGATGAGTTGAAGAGAAACTATAGGTTATCATTTCAATATCGCTGTTTTACATTACAATGATTCAAAAATGAAGAATGTAAGATCTACCATTTCTATTTGCCTGTTGCTGCTGCCCATTGTCGCGCAGGGGCAGAGCGAGTTCACCCATCTTTACAGCACTGGACAGATGGGCTATCGGGGCCGGGTGCAGACCGTGCAGCGCACCGATTTCTGCATGGATGCCGAGCACAAGCTATTCGTCACCACCGCCGAGGCCTACAACGAGACCGGAATGCGCACCGCCATGTCCACTGCCGCCATGCAGGGCCAGACCGACGAGCGTTATGCTTATGGCCCGGACGGGAAGCTGCTCCTTTTCGTGTCGACCAACAGCTGCTGTGTGGACAGCGTGGTGTATTTCTACGACAGCCTTGGTTGCCTCGCCGGATTCTCGGAATACCTTATCAACAAGACCGAGGACGGCAACAGCGTGACGGACAACCTCATCACCTGCGACGACCACTGCCGTCCGCTGGTGCAGGTGAATGCGTGGGGCGACAGCACCGTCTACCGCTACGACTCGTTGGGACGTCCAGTCTTCAAGTCCATCCCCGGCGGGGTGGAGCGTTACCGCTACGATGCCAACGGCCGGCTGGATCGTGCCCGCTCCGGCGAAGGACGCTATCTCGATTTCCACATCCGCTATGACGAGCGTGGCGACACTGCCGAGACGTGGTTCTCCGACTGGGAGCAAGACCTCGGCGGCCGCCCCTCCGTCCAGCCCCACAATAAATACACCTACACCGAATACGACGACCACGGCAACTGGACCAAGGCCACAATCGATGTGATAGAAGGCAAGGAACTGTACTCCATCACCGTGGTCCGCACCTTCAGTTATTATGATTAATTGCCCTCGGGCAATCATTATGTCATTGATGACCCGGATGTTACCCTAACTGTGTTCCCGTGCGGATGGCCCAATCTATGTTGCATCTTGGTTGTTATCCCTCTCCGTTGGGGAACATTGTGCTGGGCTCGGACGGCGCATCGCTTGTGGGACTTTGTTTCGACGGGCAACCGTCGCCGCCTCGATGGCTTGGCAGCCACTTTCCCGCCATCCCGGTCGCGGACAGGGCCGACGTTGCGGACTCTGCGCTGCGTCAGGCTTCCGAGTGGCTGGAAGCCTATTTCGGCGGAGCCAAACTCCCGTCGACACCGCCGATAGCCCTGAGTGGCACCCCTTTCCAACGGGCCGTCTGGCGGCTTTTGCAGTCCATCCCCTACGGGCAGACTACCACTTACGGCGCGTTGGCCGCGGAGCTGGCCCGGACCTTTGGCCATGACCGCATGTCGGCGCAAGCCGTCGGCCACGCGGTGGCATGCAATCCGGTCTTGCTGATAGTCCCCTGCCACAGGGTGGTGGGAGCCGGAGGGCGGCTGTCGGGCTATGCCGGCGGACAGGAACGCAAGCAACGACTGCTGCGGATGGAGCGTGACAGGGTCGCGGCGGACTGACAGGCCAGAGGCTCTGACTTCGCCCGACATTTACTGTTCCAAGCTTCGAGCGGCACCCATTTGTCCCTCGGGGCACGATGAAATGGGTTTGAAATGGGTTTAAAATGGCGCAGGGCGAGCGGAGGAAGGTCGACCCCTGGCTGTTGTATTTGCGATGCGCGGGGCTGATTGTGAGGTTTGATGCGCGACCCGGCGAGAAAAAAACGCTACCCCACGGAGGGGTAGCGCAACCACATTATCTGATGAAACAAAAATCCTGTGTTAGCTTCGCGGTTTGCGCGACTGTTTTTGGGTGCCGTCCAGCCTTTTGGCAGGACGCTGTTTGGACATCCGCTGTTTGTGGTCGGCCTTGAGGCGTGAGCGGAATTCGGCCAGCTGCTCGTCGGTGAGGACGCGGTCGATTTGCTGGCGGACGGTGTACATGGTTTTGGCTATCTGGGCCTGGAGTTGGCTTTCGCGGTCGATGAGCGGGAAGAGTTTGTCGGACTGGTCGCCGGGCTGGTCCATGAGTGTGCGGATTTTCTGGCGGACGGTGTTGAGTTCCGTTTCGAGTTTGTCGACTTGTTGCTGGCAGTCGGCGGTGATGGTTTCAAGCCGTTTTTTCTGGATGGCCGAGAGGTTGCTGACCATCTGCTCGACTTTGGGCGGTTCGGGGCGGCGGTGGCGCTTGTGGGGGCCTCCGTCGGGGGGCTGTGCTGTGAGGGTGAGCCCGATGAGTATTGCGGTGAGGAAGAGGGTTGTACGTTTCATAATATATGATTATTGGTGGGTGTTCGGGGTTAGAGGTATTCGAGTGCTACGGATTGGTTGATGGGGGATGAGTTTTGGTAGTCGAGGTTGTAGTCGTAGACTGAGGCGATGACGTTGCTGATTTGGGTTTCGTTGTAGTTGCGGGTGAAGAGGAGGGTGATGTTGATGGCCACGGCGATGACGGCACAGGCGGCCACGGCTGTGGTCCACCGCTGCAGCCGTTGGCGGCGTAGGGCGTGGGGAGAGAGCAGGGGCATGGTGCTTATGCGGGCCATGACGGCGTCGGTGACGTCGATAGGCTCGGTGTAGCACAGGGCGCGGAGCTGCTGCAGGGTGGGGTCGTCAGTGGTATGTGTTGTTTCTTTCATGGCTGTTGTTTGTTGGGGTTGGGTGGTGGCAGTGGGCGGGAGTTGGGGCGCGGGGGGTGTCAGGGGGTGAGCATTTTTTTGAGGTTTTTGCGTGCCCGGAAGATGAGTGATTCGACTTTGGCGGTGGTGCACTGCATTACGTCGGCAATGTCGTTGTAGGAGAAGTCGCTGTAGGTGTAGAGGACGAGGGCGGTGCGCTGTTCGGGGTTGAGGTGTCCCATGGCTATGCGCAGTTGGCGGAGTTGTTCGTTGCGGATGATGGATTGCTCGATGTTGGGTTCGTCGGCGGGGCGGTCGGGCATGGGGTATTCGTCGGTGGGGACGATGGTGCGCTTTTGGTGTTTGAGTTCTTTGCAGACGACGTTGACGGTGATGCGGTAGATGAATGTACTCAGTTTCGACTTGAACTGGAAGCGTGGGAGGGCGAGGTAGAGCTCGACGAAGACTTGTTGGGTCATTTCGGGGATGTCGAGTTTGAGGCCTCCCATTTTGTAGCAGAGGTTGGCCACGATGGTCTGGTAGGCTTTGACGATTTCGGCATAGCGGTTGACGTTGCCTGACAGGATGTCGCGGATTACCTCTTCTTCGTCCATGGTCGAATCTGTTATTATGTATTTTTGATGTCGGATTTATTGCAGGGGGGTGCGATTTTTTTGTTGCGGGTTGCTGGCGTGGCGTTGAGGGCGGGGTGAGGTCATTTGTATTTAAACTCTTCGATGTCGCGGCGCTCGCGTTTGGTGGGGCGGCCGGCGCCGCGGTCGCGTTTTTCGAAGGCGTATTGGCGGATGAGTTGTATGCGCTCGTATTCTTCCTGGGGGGTGAGGTCGGTCATGTAGTTTTCGACGAGTTTGGCCCCGACGCGGTTGGCCAAGGGCTGGCGCACTTGGATGACGCGATGGAGCTGCTCGATGGAGATTTCGTAGGTTTCGCCGGCTTTGATTTCGTGTGAGGGTTTGACGGGCTGTCCGCCGAGGCGGACGTGGCCGCAGCGGCAGGCATCGGTGGCGAGGCTGCGCGTCTTGTAGAGGCGCACAGCCCAGAGGTATTTGTCGATGCGTATGGGTTCGTCCATGGGTCAGTTGTTGCGGAATTCGTAGGTGATGGTGCCGGTCTGGACTTCGGGGGCGTCGTCCTTGGGGCTGAATTTGGCTTTCATGGCAGCGGATTGGGCCTGGCGCACAAGGCCTTTATCGGTGAGGGTGGAGCCTTTTACGGGTGCGTCGGTCCGCGTGACGTTGCCGGTGCGGTCGACCCATATTTTCACCACTACCTTGCCTTCTTTGTTGGTGGAGTTTTTGGGTTCGGGGAGTGCGCGTGCGCTGCGGCCAGCAAGGCTGAAGCCTGCGCCGCCGCGGCCGGGGGTGCCGTCGTAGCGGTTGGAGTTGGGGTCGCCGCCTTCTTTGCCCATGTTGCCTTTGCCGTAGGTGTTGCCTTCGCTGCCGCTGTTGGTGTTCTTGTTTTTGTTGCCGCGGTTGCCGTTGAAGAGTGCGTTTTTGTTGATTTCGGGCTCTTTTGGGGGTTCGGGCTGGGTGGTGGTGGGAGTGGGGTTGTCGGTCTTGGCGGTGGAGGGTTTGGGCGATGAGTAGATGGGGGCGGATGCTTCGGTGCTTTGGGTGGAGACTTGCTCGGTGGCGGCGCGCGGACGGGGTGCGCTGCTGGCTTCGGAGGCTTCAGGCATGGGGTTGTCGCCCAGTCCGAAGTCGCTGTTGCCGAGATTGACTTCGACTCCTTCTTCGGGTATGGGAGGGTCGGGCGGGTCGTAGCCGAAGGAGAGGCAGACGATGAGGGCCAGGGCCATGCAGAGGAAGGTGACGGCCCCGGAGATTACCCGGTTTTTTTTGTCGTTGTCTGTTGAGTTTGTCATATTGCTGTGACGGTTGGTTTGGGTAGTGGGTGTGTTACTTTTTGGGGGAGGTGGCGAGGATGACTTTGTGTTTGGAGCCGGTCTGCTCGTTGATGGCGTTGACGGCGTCGATGACGTTGACGACGTATTGGACGGGGACGGTCTTGTCGGAGCGGAGCACGACACAGGCGTCGGTAACTCCGGCTTCGATGCCCGAGGCGATGAGGGGCTGGAGGCCGTCGACGTCGGTTGGGGTGTTGCCGACTTGGAAGTTGTGGTTTTCGTCGATGTAGACGGTGACGTTCTGCTTGGCCATGGTCTTGCTGCCGCTTTCGGGCAGGAGGAGCTTGACGGCGTTGGGGCTGATGAGGGTGGAGGTCATCATGAAGAAGACCAACAGCAGGAACACCAGGTCGGACATGGTGGAGTTGTTGTTTTCGATGGTGAGTTTGTTTCTTGTCTCAATCATAACGGCTGCTGTTTTTTGGGGTGGGGTGATTAGGCGGGTTCGTGGAGGAGGTCCATGAATTCGGTGGCGCGGACTTCGATGTCGAGGACCACTTTGTTGATGCGGGTGACGAGGACGTTGTAGAGGAAGTAGCAGACGATGCCGACGATGAGGCCGCCGATGGTGGTGACCATGGCTTCGTACATGCCGGTGGCGAGGACGGAGATGTCGATGTTGTTGCCGGCGAAGGCCATGTCTTGGAAGCAGGTGACCATGCCGGTGACGGTGCCGAGGAAGCCGATCATGGGGCCGAGGGAGGCGACGGTGGCGACGAGGGATACGCGCTTTTCGAGGCGCGCCACTTCGAGTTTGCCTTCGTTCTCGATGGCGGCTTGGATGTCGGAGAGGGGACGGCCCAGACGTGATAGGCCTTTGTCGACCATGCGGGCGAGGGGTGAGTTGGTGCTTTTGGAGAGGTTGCGGGCGGCGTCGACGTCGCCTTTGTGGATGTACTCGCGGATGCTGTTCATGAAGAGGTCGTCGTTCTCGGTTTTGAGGGCTTGGCGCAGCGCGAGGTAGCGCTCGACGGCGATGTAGATGGCGAGAGCCAGAAGGCAGGCGAGGACGAGCATTATCCAACCGCCTTTGAGGGTCATGTCCCAGAGGGTTATACGTTCGGGTGAAGCTACGGCAGCCATGGTGTCGAGGGCTGTCTGCACATCGGCCTGGTCGGCTTGAATCATTAGGATGGGGTTCATGGATTGGGTTGTTTTATCGTTTGATGTTGTTTGTTTTCAGAATTTGAGGGTGAGTTGGAATGTGGGCGCGAGGGGCTGCGGGGCGAGGGGAGTGGGCGCCAGCGAGGGGGAGAGGTGGAGGGAGAGGTCGTCGTTGATCTGGAAGTCGTAGAGGTGGCCGAAGACGTAGGCGTCGATGAGGTTGAGCCCGTAGACTGCGGCTGTGATGATAACGAAGAGTTGGAAGTTTTTATTGTTGGACTGGTAGAGATTGTAGATACTGGAGTTGGGGTAGGTGGTGTAGCCTTCGAGTTGGGGGGTGCCGCCGTTGACGCGATGGAGGTATTCCTTCTTGAAGGCTGCCATGTTGGTGTAGTTGGTGTAGGCGAAGTAGCCTACGCCGCCGAGAGCACCGTAGATGATGGGGATTTTCCAAGCCTGGCCGTTGTAGATTTGTCCGCCTCCGGGTATGAGGGAGAGGAGGAGGGCTTTGGTGGGGTTGTGAGGTTTGGGCGGGAGGGGTGCTTGGACGACGGTGGGGGCTTCGAGCACTTGCTGGGCGCGGACAGGAGATGCGGCGGCGGTGGAGGCCAGGAGCAGCACCACGGCGACAAGGGACCGCAGGGTGTGGGGTGCGGAGGGGGCAGGGTGGATGTTATCGGTCTGCGGTTCAGACATGGGGGTCGAGGAGTTTCATGATTCGGTCGAAGTCCTCGTCGTTGTTGAAGTGGATGGTGAGGGTGCCTTTGCCACGGCGGGAGCGTTTGATTTCGACATCGGACTGGAGGGTTTGGCGCAGCTGCGACTGGGCGGCGCTGTGGGTGGTGGGCAGTTCGGGTTTGGTGGTGAGGGGCTGCCGCGCGGGCTGTTTGTTGGCTTTGACGAGTTGTTCGGTCTGGTGGACGGAGAGGTGGCGGTTGACGATGTCGTGGAGGATGGCGAGGTGGCGCTCGGGGTCGTCGACGTTGATGAGTGCGCGGGCGTGGGCCATGCTGATTTGGCCGGAGCTGAGTGCGAGCTGGGTCTCGGCGGGGAGGTTGAGGAGGCGGAGGTAGTTGGTAATGGTGGAGCGGTCTTTGCCGACACGCTGGCTGAGTTGCTCGTGGGTGAGCTGGCACTCTTCGATGAGGGCGTTGTAGGAGAGGGCTATCTCCATGGCGTTGAGGTTTTCGCGCTGGATGTTCTCGACGAGTGCCATTTCCATCATCTGGCCGTCGGTGGCTACACGGATGTAGGCGGGGAGTTCGGTGAGGCCTGCCAGTTGGGAGGCGCGGAAGCGGCGCTCGCCGGCGATGAGTTGGTATTTGCCGTCGGGCATGCGCCTTACGGTAATGGGAGTGATGATGCCTTGTTCACGGATGGACTGAGCCAGCTCTTGGAGCGCGGTGTCGTCGAACTCTTTGCGAGGCTGGAAGGGGTTGGTCTCGATGTCGTCAATAGGCACCATACTGATGGCGGCGGTGACATCGGAGGCGGTGCCGTTGAGGTTCTCGACATCGATGTTGCCGAGAATGGCATCCAGTCCACGACCGGGGATAAGGGGTTTCTTACTTGCCATTGGGTGTTTAGTGCTTTGGTGTGTTGTGTTTGGTGTTAGTGATACTTGTTGTTGCGGGCCTTGTGTCGGCTGTTGGTGAGGGGAGTGTGGGTGGCGCAGGCGGGTCAGCTTTGCGACGGGGGCTTCATCTTGTTGCGCTTGAGCATCTCGGTGGCGAGGTTGAGGTAGTTGACGGCACCGGCGCAGGTGGCGTCGTACATGATGACTGACTTGCCGTAGCTGGGGGCTTCGGCGAGTTTGGTGTTACGGTAGATGAGGGTGTCGAAGACGAGTTTTTTGAAGTGTGCGCGGACATCCTCGACCACTTGCCGCGCGAGACGCAGGCGGGAGTCGTACATGGTGATGAGAAGCCCTTCGATGGAGAGCTGGGGGTTGAGGCGCGTCTGGACGATGCGGACGGTGTTGAGAAGTTTGCCCAGGCCTTCGAGGGCGAAATATTCGCTCTGGATGGGGATGATGACGGAGTCGGAGGCGGTGAGGGCATTGACGGTGATGAGGCCGAGGGAGGGGCTGCAATCAATGATGATGAAGTCGTAGTTGTCCTTGACGGGGTCGAGGGCGCGTTTGATGAAGTACTCGCGGTTTTTTTCGTTGACGAGTTCCACTTCGGCTCCGACGAGGTCGATGCGTGTGGGGAGGACGGTGAGGTTTGGGGTGTCGGTCTGCACCAGGCAGTCGTTGATGTCGGCTTGGCCGAGGAAACATTCGTAGGCGCTTTTGTCGAGTTCGTCGGTGTTGATGCCGAGTCCGGAGGAGGCGTTGGCCTGGGGGTCGGCGTCGACAAGCAGTACCTTGTACTCCATCACCGCCAGGGCGGCACTGAGGTTGACGGCGGTGGTGGTTTTGCCAACACCGCCTTTCTGATTGGCGACCGAGATGATTTTACCCATGGCCAAGGTCAGTATTTGAAGTCGATGTCGTCGATGGTGTAGGAGGGTTTCTCTTCGTCTTTGTCAAAGAAGCCGTTGTCGCGGTCGTCGTCGCTGTTGTGGAAGTCGTTCTCGGCCACTACGGGTTCGGGTTCGATGCCGGTCTCGATGAAGGAGATGGCGTTGGCGAGGCCTTTTTTGAATTTTTCGAAGTCTTCTTTGTAGAGGAAGATTTTGTTTTTGTCGATGTAGAATTCACCAGTATTGTTGTCGAAAATGCGGCGGCTTTCGGCGATGGTAATGAATTTGTCACCTCCACGGGTCTCTTTTACGTCGAAAAAGTAACGGCGTTTTCCGGCGGGAATGGCTTGCGAATACAATTCTTCTTTTCTGTGTTCCATGATGTAATACGTTATAAAATCCGATGCAAAAATATGAATTAATTTTGGATAAGCAGGTGCGACTGGGCGAAAGTTATCAACAAGGCGTTGTTACAGGGTTTGTTGCCGGACGGCGTGGCCAAGGGTTATCGGTGTGAGGATAAGTGGCTTTGGGCGCTCCGTGCCGGTGGGCTTGTGCGGGGTCGCGAGGCTTATTGTTTGTGTGTCATGATGTCGAGGACGGTGTCGTCGACTTGGTCCATGCCGTCGTGGCCGAGGCGGCCGAGGTTGCGGATGGAGCAGTCGACGTCGCGTTCGCTGAGGCCGTCGGTGGCGTCGACCACGCAGTTGTGGTGGGCCAGTTCGGCACTGACGAAGGCGCTGTAGAGGCCGGTGCTCATTTTGAGGGCGCAGCTGGGTTTTGCGCCGTCGCAGACCATGCCGGCGATGGTGTTGATCATGTTCTTGATGGCGTAGCAGATTTGCTCGAAGCTCCCGCCGTGGAGGTAGACGATGCCGCAGGCGGCGCCAATGCTGGCATTGACGATGCCGCAGAGGGCGCTAAGGCGGCCGATGCCCCGCTTGATGTAGATGGACATGAGGTGGTTGAGCACCAGGGCGCGGACTATCTGCTCGTCGGTGCAGCCTTTGGCTTTGCCGTAGTTGTAGACGGGAAGGGTGCAGGCGATGCCTTGGTTGCCGCTGCCGCTGTTGCTGTAGACGGAGAGGGTGCAGCCGTCCATGCGGGCGTCGGAGGCGGCCACGGTACGGGCCACAACGGTGTGGACGATGTCGCCGCCGGCGTTTTCCATCAGTATCTTGCCCGTCTGGAGGCCGTAGCCTTTGAGTCCTTCGGCGGCTGCGGCATCGTTGTATTTAACGGTTTCTTTGATGAATTCGAGCTCGTGGAGCGGGGCGGTGGTGGCATAGTCGAAGACCATGCGTGCCGAGAGGCAGAGGCCGTCGGCGCAGCAGTCGTCGTCGGCAGCGGGGTCGCTGTTGGGGGCGGTGGCGGTGCCGTCGTATAGCACTTGGCCGTTGCGGGCGACGAGGATGAAGTGGGTGTGGCGGTGGCTGATGACGGCAGTGGCGCTGTCGCTGCCGGCGGTGCAGAGGCACTCGATGTAGAGTTTCTCACAGTTGTCCTTGACCCCGATGGAGATCCGCGAAGCGTTGTTGGCCAGCCAGGCTTTGGCTTGCTCCACCTGCTGGGAGGGGAGTGTGAGTACTTCGAGGCCGCGACTGGAGTCGCCGGCCACAACGGCCATGGCTACGGCAATGGGCAGCCCGATCATGCCGGTGCCGGGGATGCCGACGCCCATGGCGTTTTTGAAGACGTTTTTGCTGAGCCGGAGTTCGATGCGCTCAGGTTGGTGTCCCAGGGTTTCGCATGCCTTGCTGACGCAGAGGGCCACGGCCCCGGGCTCGGTACAGCCCGTGGCCAGGACGACCTCTTGACGCAGAAGGGCATTCAGCTGCTTGCGGATGCTTTCTTCCATAATGTGGTGGGATTATTTTTCGAACAGTTTCTGCCAGTTTTTGTATTCGCGGTCTTTCCAGCAGCCGTTGTGGTAGGCGTAGGAAACGATGGCGGGGATGACGGTGGTGCCTTCGGCATAGACCATCTGTTGCAATTCTTCGCTCACTTTGCCCCAGCTGCCGGCTTCGAGAAGGGTGGAGGAGCTGCAGGCGCCGTCGCGCACGTCGGCCACGGTGATTTGGATGGCGTATTTGTGCATGGGTACTTCGTGGCCCAGAATCTCGGCGCAGACAACGGTGTCCTGTGCGAAGTTCTTGGGGGTGCCGCCGCCCACCATGAAGAGGCCGCTCTGGGGGCATGCCATCTTGATTTTGGTGAGTTCGACAAAGTCGCACACGGAGTCGATGCTGAGGTATTTCTCGCCTTTCTGTGCACGTTCCCACTGGTGCTTGCCGATGCCGAAACCGGCTGAGCAGTCGCTGAAAGCGGGGCAGAAGATGGGTACGCCGCACTCATAGCAAGTCTGGATGAGGCTGTCTTTCTTCACGGCGCGGCCGTTGTGGAGCCATTTGCCCAGTTCGTAGATGAATTCGCGCGAGCTGTAGGGACGGGCTTCGAGCATGTTGGCCAGTTCGTAGGTGGCGTTGTCGCAGGCCTGGAGCTCTTCCTCGTCGATGAAGGTGTCGTAAATGCGGTCGATGTAGAGTTCGCGGAGCTTGGTGTCGGGGATGACGTTCTCCTTGGTTCCGACATAGTGTTTGAAGCCGAGGGCCTCGAAGAGGTCCATGTCGATGATGGAGGCGCCGGTGGAGACCACCACGTCAACCATCTTGTTGCGAACCATGTCGACATACACCTGCATGCACCCGGCGGCACTGGTGGAACCGGCAATGGTGAGGATGTTGGTGCAGTCTTTCTCTTTGCACATCATGGTGAGGATATCGGCGGCACGGGCGGTGTCGCGGCTGGTGAACGACATGCTGCGCATGGCGTCGATGAGCTCGGTGGAGTCGTATTTCTTAATGTCGATGTGTTTGATGGTCTCTTTCAGGAGATCCTGCTTGGTCAGATTTTCGATGTTTTCCATTGTGAATATTTTTGATGATTATTATGCGTAGATTAGAATGGGGGTTCGTCGTCGGCGGGGAGGCCGGTGGCGAATTGCGGGCCGTCGTCCTTACGGTTGATCTTGGAGTCGATGAGGATGGTGGGGGCCCCGTCGGAGTCGAAACTGGCGTTTTGCGGGAGTGCGCTGTTGGCTAGCTGGTCGTTGGTGAGGAATTCGGGGTTCTCGAACCGGGCGTATTTGCCTTGGAACCGCAGACGCACGCGCCCTACGCCGCCGCTACGGTGCTTGGCCAGGATGATGTCGGCCATGCCGACGGTGGAGCCAGCGTTGTCCTCCATGATGCCATAGTATTCGGGACGGTAGATGAACATGACGATGTCGGCGTCCTGCTCGATGGCGCCGGACTCGCGCAGGTCGCTCAGCATGGGTTCTTTGGTGCCGCCACGGGTCTCCACGGCACGGCTCAGCTGCGACATGGCCAGCACCGGGATGTTGAGTTCCTTGGAGAGTGCTTTCAGCTGGCGGCTGATGGTGCTGATTTCCTGCTCGCGGTTGCCGCCGCGTGTCAGGGCATCGCTGCCGGCACTCATGAGCTGAAGGTAGTCGATGAAGACCATCTGGATGTCGTGGTGCTGCTTCAGACGGCGGCATTTGGCCCGTAGCTCGTAGATGGTCAGCTGCGGGGTGTCGTCGATGAAAAGCTTGGCATCGTTGAGGGCTTGGGTACGCACCTCCAGCTGCTTCCGCTCGAAGGCTTGGAGTTCGCCTTTTTTGAGTTTGTCGCCCGCTATCTGGGCCTCGCCCGATATGAGGCGCATGGCCAGTTCGACCCCTGTCATCTCGAGCGAGAAGAAGGCCACGGGCTTCTTGTGGTCGATGGCCATGTTGCGGGCTATGGAGAGGGCGAAGGCCGTCTTACCCATGGCCGGACGGGCGGCAAGGATGATGAGGGTGCCGGGGTGGAAACCGGCGGTGAGGCGGTCGAGGTCGACAAACCCCGATGGGATGCCCGCCACACCTCCCTCGCTGTTTGAGGCTTCGTCAATCTGGGCCGTGGCGGCCTGGACAAGGTCGCCCACGGGGTGGAAGTCTGAACGGAAATTCTTGTCGTTAATGTCCATCAGGTGCCCCTCGGTCTTGTCGAGGAGGTCTACCACGTCGGTGGTCTCGTCGTAGGCACTGGTGATGGTCTCGGTCGAGACACGGATAAGTTCGCGCGAGATGTATTTCTCGCTCAGCACACGGGCATAGTACTCAATATGAGCCGCGCTGACGATATGGCTGGTCAGCTCGCTGATATGGAAAGCGCCGCCGGCGGCCTCCAGTTCGCCAGTTTGGCGCAGCTGGTTGGTGACGGTCAGCATATCCACAGGCTGGTTCATCTCGAACAGCTTATGGATGGCGCGGAAGATGACTTGGTGTTCGGGTCTATAGAAATATTCCTCGTGCAGCAGTTCAATGGCAGTGTTGAGCGCGTTGGCATCCAGCATCAGCGCACCCAGCACATTTTCCTCCAATTCGGGGGCCTGTGGCGGCCTGTTGCCACCGTTGATGCTGAACACTTGCTCGTAAGACATTCTGTCTTTGCGTCTTGTGTTCGATTGGGACATAATTTCCATGATACAAAGTTATGAAAAAAAATCGTTGTAGTCAAAAAATATTTTTCAACATAGGCCATGGCATCCGGGCCAAGGGGCGCAACAATGCCCCTCCCTTGTGGCCGCAGTTTGGCCTTGGGGAAGGGCGAGGGATGAAACAGGTATGCCTTTCAGCGGGCGGGAGTGGCCTTGGCGGCTTGAAGCACGGCGGCTGTCATGCGGTCCCAGGTGTACTTCTTCTTCTCTTCGCGCAGGGCTTCGGTGAAGGGGGTCTCTCGATTCTCTTTGTAGTAGTCGATCAGTGCGTCAGTGATTTCTTGCGCGTTGGGTTCCACCACATAGCCTATCTTGCCGTGCGGCACTATCTCGGCCAGTCCCCCCACATTGGTTACCAGCATGGGTTTCTCAAAGTGGAAGGCCACTTGGGTCACACCGCTCTGGGTGGCGTTCTTGTAGGGCTGGGCCACAATGTCGGCGGCACCGAAATAGAGGTTTACCCGCGAGTCGGGGATATAGTCGTTGTGCAGCACTACGATGTCGCTGATGTCCAACGAGCGGATGCGGTCCAGATAGGGTTGGGGGCTGCCGTAGAATTCGCCGGCCACAATTAGCTTCGCCCCCAGGTCCTGCAGACGGGGGTCGCCGAAGGCATCAATCAGCAGGTCCAGACCCTTATAATCGCGTATGAAGCCGAAGAACAGCACGTAACGCCCATTCTGGTCAAGTCCCAGCTCGCGGCGTGCCACCATCTTGTCTACACGGGTGCCATAATGGTCGTAGATGGGGTGCGGGGCCCAGGTTTTGGGCTTGCCCGCGTGGTCGAAGTGGTTGATGTCGGCTATCACCGCCTCCGACAGGGTGGTGAACCCGTCCATCGCTTTGACAAAATAGAAAGGCAGGTGGCGGTCGATGGCTTTGTGGTCGTGGGGCAGCATGTTGTGCACCAGTCCAATACAGCGGATGTGCCGGTCGCGCTTTATCTGCCGGGCGATGGCACCGAAGCAGGGCGCCATGAACGACATCCAGTAGGCAAAGACCACCAGGTCCGGCTGTTTCTTTCTGATTTCCCTGCCCACGGAAAACCAGTTGAAGGGATTGCACGAGTTGATGCGGCGTTTGATGTTGAGGTGTGCCGGGGCGGGCGAGTCGGTAAACTGGCTCTTGCCGGGGAAGAGAAACGAGGGGTACTGGAGGGTGAAAGTGTACATCTCCACCTCGTGGCCCTCCTGCTGGAACTGGGCCGCCAGGCGCTCGTTGAAAGCGGCGAGACCGCCGCGGTATGGGTGTGCTGTGCCTACGATGATGATGTGCATAACTGTGGTAGTTTGTTTGTTGAACAAGGGTGGGGGAGGCGTGCTTTGCACCTCCATGCAAACTGCAAAAATACAAAAAATATTAAACATACAATATTTTTTCCCCTTTTTGTTTTGCCCACAAAAATTCAATAGCCCTATGAAGAAACTCTTTTTAGTAATGACAGTGGCATTGCTGGGCTGCCATTCGGGCCAGACCCAGCAGAATGCAGAAGTGAACAACCCCGTCCCCGTCTCGACGCAGGGAGTGATGCGCTATGCCGACTTCAGCGACGTGGCTGCCCAGACTATCGACGGCGTGGTGCACATCCGCACCACCCAGACCCGCCTTACCCCGCTCTACCAGTCCTTTTTCGGATTCATCATTAACCAAGGGGTGCAGCGTAAAGAATACTCCGCCTACGGATCCGGAGTCATCATCAGCCCCGACGGCTACATCGTCACCAACAACCACGTAGTGCAGGACGCCGAAAGCATACAAGTGACCCTCAACGACAAGAAAGTGCTCCCCGCCACCCTCATCGGCACCGACCCCGCCACCGACCTCGCCCTCATCAAGGTCGATGCCGCCGGACTGAAGGCCCTCCCCTTCGGCAATTCCGACAGCGCCCGTGTCGGCCAGCCCGTCTTGGCCATCGGCAACCCCTTCAACCTCACCTCCACCGTCACCGCCGGCATCATCAGCGCCAAGGCGCGCAATGTGGGCATCATCGAGAACAGCCGCGGCATGGAGAGTCCCATTGAGTCCTTTATCCAGACCGACGCCGCCGTCAATCCCGGCAACTCCGGCGGAGCCCTTGTCGATGCCAGCGGCCGGCTCATCGGCATCGTCACCGCCATCGCCTCGGCCGACGGCTACTATACCGGCTACAGTTTCGCCATTCCTGCCAATCTGGCCCGCAAAGTGGCCGACGACCTGCGCCGCTATGGCCACGCCCAGCGTGCCTACCTCGGCGTCAATGTGGTCGAGATGACCTCCTCACTTGCCAGCCAGATGGGGCTGCAGGAAGTCAAAGGCGTGCTGCTGGCCCGTGTGGTGCCCGACTGCGCCGCCGACAAGGCCGGCCTTCGTCAGGGCGACCTCCTGCTCACTGTGGCCGGCGCGCCTGTCAACAGTTTCGCCGAGATGATGGAAGAAATCGGCCGCCACGCACCCGGCGACCTGGTCGACGTCACCTATTACCGCGACGGCAAGACCCGTTCCACCACCGTAACCCTCCAAAATGCCCAAGGCACCACTGCTGTGATCCGCCGATAAAAAGTGTGGAAGTCAAAATGGTTTTTCAACACAAACTTTCATACAATGATTACTAATTGACGTTGAATATATTCCTCGTCTATTTTGAATGACAAACAAACGACCCTGTAATGAATGGCATTGCAGGGTCGTTTGCTTGTCTGGATAAGGGTTATTGGATGGTAAGTTTCTGGGTCGAGGAGCCCTCCGGAGAGTGGATTGTGACGAAATAGGTGCCTGCGGGGTATTTGTCGAGAGGTACGGAGATTGTCGGTTGGTTGACTTTGAGTGAGAGGAGTTCCTGGCCGGAGGCATTGGCGAGGGTGAACGAGAATTGAGAGTTGGGGATTGAGAGTTGGGAGTTGATTGTAATAGTCACAGTGCGGTGTGCAGGGTTGGGGGTAAGGGTGAAAAGGGCGTTCAGGCTGTCGGGGGAAGAGATGCCTTCGGTCGGCCAGGTGAAGCGGGCAGTGAATGAGGAGTCTTGCGTGATGATAAATTTCCGTGGGTTGGAGGTGTTCCCGTCGTTCCAGCGGAGGAATTGGTAGGTGTTGTTGGGTATGGCGGTGAGGGTGACAGTGTCGCCCTCGAAGTAGATGCCGCTGCCGTCGACATGTCCGCGGACAGGGTAGTCTGGCTTTGCGGTGACGTGGTAGTAGTCTCTGTCGGAGAAGTAGGCGGTAAAGGTGGTGTCCTGTGTGATGAAGACGGTGCGGGGGTTGTTGGTGTCGCCATCGTTCCACCAGGTGAATCTGTATGCACTTTTGGGGATGGCGTAGATTGTCTGGTTGACATGTTTGGACAGCTTGCAGTCGGGGTAGGCTGCGCCCATGGAGCTGTCGGCCGAGAGGGTGTGCACCATGGCGTAGTCAATCATGGGCTGGACATAGCCGTATGATCTGTTATGGTGCGTAAAAACACCCCATATTGAATCTCTTGTCATAAAATACCTTATGCGCATAGGCCCACCACAACCATAGTTCACCTGCAGACTATGGTAGCATGTCGGTTTCGAACGGTACATGAAGTCGTTAAGAGGTATATTATTATTGTTTGTGGTGCCAGCAAGATAGAATTGAGAGTCAACAAGGATTGGTGTTTTAAGGTGAACTTCGTAAAGGAGGCAGTATTTGAATCCATAGGTGGCGGTGTCGAAATGATAGGGAATCTTATATATTTTAGGGGTGGCGGTGTCCCATCGGATGGAATCAAACAATAGAATTGTGTCGTTGAAGGATTTAAAAATATTTACATATTCGGGTACGCGAGGATTGTTGAAATAGGGAAAAGGAGGATGAAAGGCCGGGCTAAGCCATGTGTCGGTTTGCCAAACTCCGACGCCGGTAATGGCAGCGGGGTGGTCAACGTATTCGGGTCGTAGTTTCCATTCACTCGCAGAGGGACAGTAAAAAATTTCATATATTCTCCCGTGCCACGGGTGAGTAGGATAACTGTAAGGTGAATGACTGGTATCGAAATACGCGTCGCACGTGTCGTACCACTCGGTGTAATGGTAACCGGGCAGTCTACCGTTCGGGCCAGTGACAGTGTCGTAGGACTGTGCTCTGGTGGGGATCTACGAGGCGAGCAGGACTAAGGCGATTGTAGCAATGTTTTTCATGTCTCTATATTATTGTAAGTTTTTCTATAATAGGTGGGTGACGGAACAACGCGGGATATGTATTGTTTCTGTGCCAAGCGGTTGCCGGGGGCGAGGGAGGGCTGATTAATTGGTTTTGTGGGTCAAACTTGTGTAATGACACGTATTAGTCCCCAAGTGCTGTTGAGAGATGACAGGGCCAGAACCCCAAAGATTATAATGCCTTTTTTCATGATTATTTTTTTACAAAGATACGTTTTTTTTTAAGTAATGAGTTTTTTTCTGAAATAATGTGCGACAATATAACGCCATTTGAAAAAAAATGCGTATATTTGCAAACCGAAAAGCAACGTAAAAAACTATTATCTCTATGAAAGTCAAAGTAGGAATAGCCCAAATGGCCTGCGGGGCCGACAAACAGGCCAACATCCTCCGCTACACCGACGCCGTGCGCCGCCTGGCCGCGCAAGGGGCGCAAATCATCTGTCTGCAAGAGCTCTTCGCCTCCCTCTACTTCTGCGACGAGGAGCGCTACCAAAATTTCTCCCTGGCCGAGCCCGTGCCCGACGGCCCCACCTGCCAGCACTTCATGCGCCTGGCCGGCGAGCTGGGGGTAGTGCTTATATGCTCCCTCTTCGAAAAACGCGCCGAAGGCCTCTACCACAACACCACCGCCGTCATCGACGCCGACGGCTCCTACCTTGGCAAATACCGCAAGATGCACATCCCCGACGACCCCGGCTACTACGAGAAATTCTACTTCACCCCCGGCGACCTCGGCTACCGCGTCTTCCACACCCGTTTCGCCACCCTCGGAGTCCTCATCTGCTGGGACCAGTGGTACCCCGAGGCCGCCCGCATCACCAGCCTCATGGGCGCCCAACTCCTCTTCTTCCCCACCGCCATCGGCTGGGACGTCCGCCAAAACGAAGACGACAACACCGAGCAATACCAAGCCTGGCAAACCATCCAGCGCAGCCACGCCGTGGCCAACGGCGTGCCCGTCATCAGCGTCAACCGCACCGGCCGCGAAGGCGGCATGCAATTCTGGGGCGGAAGCTTCATCACCAACGCCTTCGGCCGCCTCCTCTACCAGGCACCACACCTCGAAGAAGCCCTCCACGTCCAAGAACTCGACCTCGACCAGACCGACCACTACCGCCGCCACTGGCCCTACCTCCGCGACCGCCGCATCGACTCCTACAGCCCCATTCTCAACCGCTTCATCGACTGACCCTTCCCCTGCTGTGGCATCCAGATGTTCCGAAAGCCCCGATTAAACTGAAAATAACACAATCATGACACCCAAAGAACAAGGCTACTACATGCCCGCCGAATGGGCACCCCACCAGGCCACCTGGCTCAGCTATCCCCACAACGAGGACTCCTGGCCCGGTAAGATAGAAACCATCTTCCCCTCCTACCACATCTTCGTCAAAACCCTGGCCGAGGACGAGGACGTCCACATCAACGTCGACGACCAGCGCATGCAGGACCACGTCGAGACCCAGCTCCGCAAAGCCGGGACCGACATGAGCCGCATCCACTTCCACCAGTTCCCCACCAACGACGCCTGGTGCCGCGACCACGGCCCCGCCTTCCTCCTCAACCGGCAGGACCCCTCGCGCCACGCCATCGTCAACTGGAACCACAACGCCTGGGGCGGCAAATACCCCTACGACCTCGACACCCAGATACCCCTCCACATCTACCGCCACCTCGCCGCCGCCGACCCCCACCTGCAGTTCTTCGAACCCGGCATCGTCATGGAAGGGGGCAGCATCGACGTCAACGGCCAAGGCGACCTCCTCACCACCACCTCCTGCCTCCTCAACCCCAACCGCAACCCCGGCCTCACCCGCGACCAGATTGAGGACAACCTGCGCGCCTACTACGGTGTCGACAACATCATCTGGCTTGCCGACGGCATAGTGGGCGACGACACCGACGGCCACGTCGACGACCTCAGCCGCTTCATCGCCCCCGACACCATCATCACCGCCGTCGAGGAGGACATCTGGGACGAGAACTACCAGGCCCTGCAGCGCAACCTCAAAACCCTCAACTCCTGCCGCCTGGCCAACGGCAAGCAGCCCACCGTCGTCGAACTCCCCATGCCTGACATGGTGTTCTACGATAACCAGCGCCTCCCCGCCAGCTATGCTAACTTCTATATCGCCAACGGCAAAGTCATCTTCCCCACCTACCGCTGCCTGGCCGACAACCAAGCCGCCTACACCCTCGAAGCCTGCTTCCCCGACCGCGAGATAGTGGGCATCGACAGCACCGACATCGTCTGGGGGCTCGGCTCCTTCCACTGCCTCTCGCAGCAGATGCCCGCCTACTGACCCTGCAGCCCGCAAGCGGAAAAGACCCATCCGCGGCCCGCCAACAGCGTTGGCGGGCCGCTTTCGTAATTTTGTCACACTCCTGCCGGGCCGGACCCCTTGCCCCTCCACCCAGTGTGCGGCAAGCTCTCGGGTCGCTTCTTCTAAGCCATATTTATTCCAAACAAACGCCATTTCCTTCACGGCGAACCTGTAATATTCTCTCCATTTGCCGCACAGGGAATGCGAAACGATTGGGCTTGCAACCTCTTTCCCTTTGTGTGTAAAGCAAGGTCGGCAAGGCTTTTGGGGTGCAAAGGGATATTGGTGTGTGGGGTGCGCGATAGGGGACGACAGGGCTGGCAGAGAGTTGCAAACAAAGGTCCCCCGGCAGTGTCTGTCTGGGGGACCTTTGCAGTATGTAGCTGTCGGGATGGGGGGTCAGAAGCGCGAGAAGGGGTGTTTGCGCCAATAGAGGATGAGCAGCAGGCCGAAGAGCATGCCGCCGAGGTGGGCGAAATGGGCGATGCCGTCGGTGGCGAAGATGCCTTCAAGCAGTTCGATGGCGGCATAGCCGATGACGAACCACTTGGCCTTAATGGGCATGAGGAAGTAGAGGTAGATGCGCTCTTCGGGGAACATCATGCCGAAGGCCAGCAGGATGCCGTAGACGGCGCCCGAGGCCCCCACGGTGATGCCCCAGCCGGGCACGAGGAGGTTGCACAGCCCGGCGCCTATGCCGCAGACGAGATAGTAGACCAGAAAGCGGCGTGATCCCCAATAGTTTTCAAGCACGTAGCCGAACATCCAGAGGGCGAACATGTTGAAGATGATGTGGCTCCAGCCGGAGTGCATGAACATGTAGGTGAAGAGTTGCCAGAGACGGAAGCGCCCCGTGGGGAGGGCGTTGAGGGCCAGCATGGAGGTGATGTGGGTGTAACCATAGCGTTCAAGCACCATGGTGGCGAGGAACACGATGAGGTTGATGATGAGGAGGTTTTTGACCACGGGCGGGAGCACGCGGAAGCCTTGGGGTGAATAGTCGGACATGGTGTGGGGGTGTTTGTTTTTGTTGGTAACTGGGTTTTCAAACTATGAGTTGGTCGGGGGTAAGGATGGCCATGGTTTTGCGGCCGGAGGGGCTGAGGGTGGGCATCTGGCAGCAGAAGAGGTCGGCCACGAGTTGCTGCATCTCAGTTTGCTGGAGGGGGGTGCCGGGCTTGAGGGCCAGTTGGCGCGCCATGGAGCGGCAGAGGCTCTGGGTGCGGTCGGCGAATTTCTGGATCATGGTCCCTTTGTACTCGACGATGATTTGGTCGAAGAGGGTTTGCAATTCGCTTTCTTTGACATCGGGAGGGGTGGCGGACACGACGAAGGTGGTCTGGCCGAGGGTGCCTATCTCGAAGCCGTAGCGGCGCAGTTCGGGCAGGAGTTCGTTGAAGATGTCGGCGTCGGCTGGGGTGAACTGGCAGTTGACGGGGAAGAGGAGCTGCTGGGGATGGGGTGTGGCGGAGTGGCTGAGGAGCCGCTCGAAGAGGATGCGCTCGGAGGCGGCGTGCTGGTCGATGACCAGGAGGCCGGAGGGCATGACGCTGACGATGTGGGTGCCCATGAGCTGGAGGCAGGGGGTGTCGGTCGGGACTGGGGGCGCCGCGGGCGCGGGGGAATCAGCGGGCGTTGGGGTGAGGTCGATGCGAGTTTGGTGAGGGGTGTCGGTGGGGGTGGTGTCGAGGTCGAAGAAGGAGGTCCATTTGGAGTCGGGGTCGCGGCGGCTGTCGGGCTGCGAGGGGCGCGAGGGGGAGGATGAGGGGGAGCGGTGGCTCTGGAAGGGGTTGTAGTCGGGGTTGTAGTGCACCTGCGGTGGGGTGGGGATGTAGCCTTTGGGGGCCGGGGGAAAGTCGACCTCTTCGATGGGGTTGAATTGCAGTTCGGTGGCGAGGCTGAACTGGCCGATGGCTTTCTTGGTGGCGGCGCGGAGGATGGCGAAGAGGGCGTTTTCGTCGATGAATTTGACTTCGGTTTTGGTGGGGTGGATGTTGACGTCGATGCGGGAGGGGTCGACTTGGAGGTGGATGAAGTAGGAGGGGTAGTGGTGGTCGGGGATGATGTCGGCGTAGGCTTTCTCGATGGCGGCGTTGAGTGCGGGGTGCTTGATGAAGCGGTGGTTGACGAAGAGGTATTGCTCGCCACGGCTTTTGCGGGCAAATTCGGGTTTGGACACGTAGCCTTCGATGGTGACGATGTCGGTCTGCTCGTTGACGGGGCAGAGGCGTTGGCGGTAGCTGTTGCCGAAAATCTGGCTGATGCGCTCGGCGAAGTTGCCGGCGCGGAGGTCGTAGAGCAGGCGGCCGTTGGCGTTGAGGGAGTAGTCGGTGCGGTAGTTGATGAGGGCCACTCGTTTGAAGATTTCCTCGATGTGGCTGAGTTCGATGCTGTCGCGTTTGAGGAAGTTGCGGCGTGCGGGGACATTGAAGAAGAGGTTTTTGACGGCGATGGAGGTGCCGTCGGGACAGGCGCAGGGGGTCTGCTCTTTGATGTGGCTGCCCTCGATGAGGATGAGGGTGCCGAGTTCGCGGTCGCGGAGTTTGGTTTTCAGTTCCACTTGGGCGATGGCCGCGATGGAGGCGAGGGCCTCGCCGCGGAAGCCCATGGTGCGGATGGCGAAGAGGTCGTCGGCTTTGTGGATTTTGGATGTGGCGTGGCGCTCGAAGCAGACGCGGGCGTCGCTGTCGCTCATGCCGCTGCCGTTGTCGATGACTTGGATGAGTGTGCGGCCGGCGTCTTTGAGGATGAGCTGGATTTTGGTGGCACCGGCATCAAGGGCGTTCTCGAGCAGCTCTTTGACTGCCGAGGCGGGACGGTCGACCACTTCGCCGGCGGCTATCTGGTTGGCGACGCTGTCGGGCAGTATGTTGATGATGTCGCTCAAACGCTGTCGGGTTGTTTTACTGTGCTATGAGGGTGTCGTTGGCTTGGTCGAGGATTTTGTCGAGCATTTCCTCGGGGCTCAGGCCTACGTTGGGAATCATGGTGCGCGTGGTGGCGGCCATGAAGTGGTCGGGATATTTGTCGACAAAGGTCTGGTAGGCTTGTTTGGCCAGGTCGAACTGTGAGTTGTCTTCGTAGGCACTGCCTTTGAGGAAGTAGCAGATGGGGACGTCCTCGAAGTCGGGATAGTCGGCTATGATGCGGTCGAAGAGTTCGATGGCGCGGTCGGTGTGCATGACGTTGCTCTGCACTTCGGCGGCTTTGAGGAGGTACTGGGGGGTGAGGCTGTCGGAGGGGTAGCGGTCGGCAAAGTCGGTGTAGAGTGCTGTGAGTTGGTCGGCTGTGGCCTCGTCGGCGGCGATGGCGGATTCGAAGATGGAGTCTTCGAAGTTTTCAATCTGGTCTATGCGTTCCTCTTTGCTGGGGCCGCAGGCTGCCACAAGGGCGGCAAGGATGAGTATGAGTGCTGTGCGTTTCATTGTGTATGTGTGTTATTTTTTGTTGGGTTTCATGCGGTAGGCTGTCCGGATCCGGCCGGAGATGACGTCGTTGAGTTTGCGCTTGATCATGGTCTTGCGGATGGGGCTGAGCCGGTCGGTGAAGACTTTGCCTTCGAGGTGGTCGATTTCGTGCTGCGCCACGCGGGCAAACATGCCGTGGATTTCCTCTTCGTGGAGTTGCCACTGGGCGTCGTACCACCGTAGGCGGAGGCCTTCGGGGCGGAGGACATCTTCGTGGATGTCGGGGATGCTGAGGCAGCCTTCGTTGAAGTATTGCTTCTCGCCGAGGAATTCAAGTATTTCGGGGTTGATGAGTGTGTGCTCCTCGGCGGGGTCGCCAAAGGTGTCGGTCTTCTCGTCGTAGGGGCGGAAGCCGATGACGACCAGGCGGATGCTGAGGTCAATCTGCGGGGCTGCGAGGCCTACGCCGTCGGCATTGTACATGGTTTCGTACATGTCGGCTATGAGTTGGTCGAGGCCGGGATAGTCTTTGTCGACTGGTTGCGCTACTTTGCGCAGGGTGGGGTGGCCGTAGCCAATGATGGGATAGAGCATTTATTTTTCTTTTTATAGGGTTCGCATATAGTCTTGCAGCATGATGGTGGCGCTGACTTGGTCAATCATTCCTTTGTCCTGCCGCTGCTTTTTCTTCAGGCCGCCGTCAATCATGGCTTGGAAGGCCAGCTTGGAGGTGAATCGCTCGTCGATTCGGGCCACGGGCTTGTCGGGGAAGGCTTGGGCCAGCTGGCGGACGAAGGGTTCGATGATGGCGGCGGACTGCGAAGGGGTGTTGTCCATGTGCTTGGGTTGGCCGACAACAAAAAGGTCGACGGGTTCTTTTTGGCAGTAGTCGCGCAGGAATTGCATGAGGGTGGGGGTGGCCACGGTGGTCAATCCGGTGGCGATGATACGCTCCGGGTCGGTCACGGCGATTCCTGTACGCTTTATGCCATAGTCGATTGCAAGGATTCTTCCCATTAGCAGGTGCTGTTTTTTAAACTTGCAAAATTACACTTTTTTCTTGATTTGGCAGAAAAAAATGTGTGGCAGCTGTTGCCGGCAGTGGCGCGAAGGGGTCAAAAAGGGGGGTGAGAATCGGTAGTCGTGAGGCTGTTGGCGACACCGAGGGCTGTCGGCGGAGGACCTGCGGGATGGGGAAAGGTGAGTTTTGCCTTTGTGGAAGATGGCGTGAGGGGTGACTGCGGGGTGGCAGAGCTGTCGTCAGTGTTGGGCAAGAGCTTGTTTCATAGCCATGAAGAAGGGGAGTTGAAAATTTTTCTTGCTGAATGGAAAAAAAGTTGTATCTTTGCACCCGATTTCGAGAGACGAAAAGTTGGTCCCATAGCTCAGTCGGTTAGAGCAACTGACTCATAATCAGTGGGTCCTTGGTTCGAGCCCAAGTGGGACCACTTTTTTTTAAACACACAAGTATTATGGCAAACAGCATGAATATTGATTGGGAAAACCTTCCTTTCGGTTATGTAAAGACCGACTATAATGTCCGTTGCTACTATCGCGACGGCAAATGGGGCGAGATTGAGGTCTCCTCCTCCGAACATATCGAGATGCACATGGCTGCATCGAGCTTGCACTATGGCCAGGAGGCTTTCGAAGGTCTGAAGGCCTATCGTTGCAAAGACGGCAAGATCCGTATCTTCCGCCCCGAAGCCAATGCCGAGCGTCTGCAGAGCACCTGCCGCGGCATCATGATGCCTGAGCTTTCCACCGAGAAATTTGTGGAGATGTGCAAGAAGGTCATCAAACTCAACGAGCGTTTCATTCCTCCCTACGGCACCGGCGCAAGCCTCTACCTCCGTCCGCTGCTGATTGGCACCGGCATCACCGTGGGTGTGAAACCTGCCGATGAGTATCTGTTCGTCATCTTCGTCACCCCCGTCGGACCTTATTTCAAAGGCGGCTTCAAGGCCAACCCCTATGTCATCACCCGCAAGTATGACCGTTCCGCTCCTCTCGGAACTGGTATCTATAAGGTGGGCGGCAACTACGCTGCTTCGCTCCGTGCCCACGTCGAGGCTTGCCACGGCGGTCAGTATGCATGCGAGTTCTACCTCGATGCCAAGGAGAAGAAATATGTTGACGAGGCTGGCGCAGCCAACTTCTTCGGCATCAAGGACGGCGCCTACATCACTCCTAAGAGCACTTCCATCCTGCCCTCCATCACCAACAAGAGCCTCATGCAGCTGGCTGAGGACATGGGCATGAAGGTGGAGCGTCGCCCCATTGATGTTGACGAACTCTCCGAGTTCCAGGAGGCTGGTGCTTGCGGTACCGCTGCTGTCATCAGCCCCATCGAGCGTCTGGACGATCCTGAGACTGGCAAGAGCTATGTCTTCGGTAAAGAACCGGGTCCCTGGAGCACCAAACTGTACCACGCCCTGCGTGCCATCCAGCTTGGCGAGGCCGAGGATGTCCACCACTGGAACACTGTCATAGACTAATTGAGATCACGATAATCTCTAACTCCCGCAGCCCTCGGTTGCGGGAGTTTTTTATGTATTGCAGCCGCCGGTTCTGTCGTCGGTCGGTAGGTGTGCCAACCGGGGCGGTCAATCCAGTGCTGTCATTGCCCCGGCCGTGCATGCTAAACTGTCCCTATCATAGCAGTCGTGCAGTTGAATGCCGTCCCTGTTGTCGGGCATTGGTTATTGTGAGTTGTCGGTTTTTCCATCGCCGTCATGCGCTTGTCGGGGTTGTCGCCAATCAGTGGCTCCGTTTTCCTCCCTCCGCTGTTTTTGCTGAAGAATGCGTGCGGCCATTATTTTATTTCTGTTTCCTTTCTCTATTTATTCTTCATTGTTTCTTATCCATAAAATATATGGAAACAACTTACGGATAAACTCATGTCAAATCACAACAAAATGACCTGCCTGTCCGGGCCGGAGCGAGCAAGGCTTTGGATTTGGATTCCGAACAGGTGTCTCTCTAACGCCGAAAACACCCACAGCGGACAGTTTTATATTAAAAATCATTGTTCTTTGTCGCAAAACATTACTTTTCACTCACCACCCGCCGACTGCATAAGATTAGGACTGCTGTCTCGCAGTAGCCGGCCCCTGCAGGCAAAACAAAGACAGGAGGAAAACCCATCGGCTTTCCTCCTGTCTTCGAAATCAGGGTTGGGCAATCAATATTTGTAGAAGCCTTCGCCAGTCTTGCGGCCCAGCAGACCGGCACGCACCATCTTGCGCAGCAGGGGGTGAGGACGGTATTTGGGATCGCCAAACTCTTTGTACAGCACCTCCATGATGGCCAGGTTCACATCGTTGCCGATGAGGTCGGCCAGGGCCAGGGGACCCATGGGGTGGTTGGCACCAAGCATCATGCACTTGTCGATGTCCTCGGCGCTGGCAATGCCGTCGGCCAGGATGCCGACAGCCTCGTTAATCATGGGGATAAGGATGCGGTTCACTACGAAACCGGGAGCCTCTTTCACCTCGACGGGCTGTTTGCCAATCTCGGTGGCCAGGTCGATGACGCATTTGCACACCTCGTCGCTGGTCAGCTGACCGCGGATTACCTCCACCAGAGCCATACGGTCGGCGGGGTTGAAGAAGTGCATGCCGATAAACTGGGCGGGACGCTGCGTGCAGGCGGCAATCTCGGTGATGCTCAGCGATGAGCTGTTGGTGGCAAAGATGGTCTCGGGCTTGCAAATCTTGTCCAGCTCGGTGAACACATCCTTCTTCAGCTGCATCTCCTCGACGGCGGCCTCAATCACGAGGTCGGCATCGGCGAAGGTGGCATAGTCAGTGGTGGTGGTGATGTTGGCCAGCAGGGCGTCGACAGCCTCCTGGGTCATCTTGCCTTTCTCCACCAGTTTGGCATACGATTTGGCGATCGAACCCATAGCCTTGTCAATGCTGCCCTGGGTTCTGCTCTTCATTACTACAGGCATTTTGGCGGCAAAGGCTTTCACAATGCCCTTTGCCATGGTACCAGTACCTATTACGCAAATTTTCATAGTATTGAGTGTTTTAAAATATTGTTTTGTTCCGATTATTTCCCCTTGAAGGCGGGCTTCTCCTTGTTCAGGAAAGCCTTCATGCCGTTTTTCTGGTCCTCGGTGCCGAAGCACTGGCCGAAGGCCCCATTCTCATACAGGATGGCGGAGTCCATGTCCATGTCGTATGTGGCGTTGATGCACTGCTTGGCGGCGGCCACTGCCAGCGGAGCGTTGGCGGCCATCTGGTTGGCCATCTCCAGCGCCTTGTCCATCAGCTCGGCCTGGGGCACCACCGCGTTCACCAGCCCTATGCGCAGGGCTTCGTCGGCCTTGATGGCCTTGCCGGTATAGATAAGCTGCTTGGCCATGCCCATGCCCACTAAGCGCGACAGGCGCACCGTGCCGCTGAAGCCGGGAATGATTCCCAGCCCCACCTCGGGCTGTCCGAACTTGGCATTCTCCGAGCAGATGCGGATGTCGCAAGCCATAGCCAGCTCGCATCCGCCACCCAGCGCAAAGCCGTTGACGGCGGCAATGACGGGGATGGGCAGCGTCTCAATCCGGCGGAACACCATCGCGCCGCGGTTGCCGAAGGTCTGTCCCTGCGGCACATTCAGGTTGGCCATCTCGCTGATGTCGGCTCCCGCCACAAACGATTTCTCCCCATCGCCCGTTACCACCAGCACACGGGTGCCCTCGGGCAGATGGGTCAACGCGTCGTCCATTTCGCGCAGCACGGCACTGTTCAGTGCATTCAGCGTTTTCGGTGCCGAGATGGTCAACACCGTCACGGCCTCTTTCTGTTCTATCTTAATATAGTTATACATAGTATACTTTGTTTGTTTCTTTTTCGGACTGCAAATATACGATTTTTTTATTGATAATTGAGTTTTTTTTCTTCGACATTATTGGCAATCCCAAAAATCTTCGTATCTTTGCAGCCGAAAACAACACGTAATATTCGTCTAACCCAAAAGCCTAATACCTGATGGAGAAGAGAATAGGAACAATCACCATACTCGTACTCGACCGCTCACGGTCCGCAGAAATCAATCTCATCATTTCTGAATTTTCCGATATTGTCCTCTGCCGGCAGGGGTTGCCCTTCCACCAGCGTCCCGTGGCCGTCATCTCCCTCATCGTCGAAGGCTTGCCCGACCGCATCAACGCCCTCACCGGCCGCCTGGGCCGTCTGCAAGACGTCGAATCCAAAGCCGTATTGACAAAACAGTAAATCCTAAATATCATGAGAAATCAAAATTTCATCGACCGCGACAAGCTCTATGGCTTGCTCGACAATAATGTTCCGACCCAGTCCGAACTGAACGACATCCTCAACAAGGCCCGCAAGCTCAAAGGCCTCAACCTCGAGGACGTGGCCAAACTCCTCTGCGTCGAGGACGAGGCCGACATCCAGAAGATTCTGGACACCGCCCACTACTGCAAGGAGGAAATCTACGGCAAACGCCTCGTCCTTTTTGCCCCTATCTACACCGGCAACGCCTGTGTCAACAACTGTGTCTACTGCGGATTCCGCCGCGACAACAAACAGCTCCTCCGCAAAGTCCTCACCATGGACGAGATTGAGCAAGAGACCCTCCACCTGCTGCGCATGGGCCACAAACGCGCCCTCCTCATCTGTGGCGAGAGTCCCCGCAACGACGCCAACTACATGGTCGAGGCCATCCGTCGCTGCTATGCCGCCAAGGACGAGAAAGGCTCCACCATCCGCCGCATCAACATCGAGCTCGCACCCATGAGCGTCGAAGACTTTGCCAAGCTCAAAGCCGAGAAGATTGGCACCTACGTCTGCTTCCAGGAGACCTACGACCCCGTCGAATACGCCAAGTTCCATCCCGCCGGCACCCCCAAAGGCGACTATCTCTACCGCCTCACCTGCATGGACCGCGCCATGGAGGGCGGCATCGACGACGTAGGCCTCGGTGTCCTCTTCGGCCTCACCGACTACCGCTTCGAAATCCTCGCCATCATGGAGCATGCCCGCCACCTTGAGGAGGACTACGGCTGCGGCCCCCACACCGTCAGCTTCCCCCGCATCGAGCCTGCCGAAGGCACCCCCTTCTCACTGCCCGAAAACCTGCCGCACCCCGTCAGCGACAAGGACTTCATGAAAATCGTATCCATCATCCGCATCGCCATGCCCTACACCGGCATCATCATCTCCACCCGCGAGCGGCCCGAAATGCGCGACCAGCTGGTCAAATACGGCGTAAGCCAGATCAGTGCCGCCTCCGAGACCAACCCCGGCGGCTACGATGCCGGCGAAGGCAGCACCGACCAGTCCGACCATCAGAAGACCGGCGCCCAGTTCACCCTCGGCGACCACCGCTCCCTCGACGAGGTCATCAGCATGATGATCGACGGCGGCTACATCCCCTCCTTCTGCACCGGCTGCTACCGCAAAGGTCGCGTGGGTGCCGACTTCATGGACCTCGCCAAACCCGGCCTCATCAAGGAGTACTGCAAGCCCAACGCCATGTTCACCTTCCGCGAATACCTCGAGGACTATGCTACCCCCGAGACCAAGGCCAAAGGCCTCGAGCTGCTCAAACAGCTCACCCAGACCTTCAGCAAAGAGGAACTCAAAAAGCGTGTCGAAGGCAACCTCTGCAAGATAGGCGAAGGCGAACGCGACCTCTACTTCTAATTCCCCAAACATCCATACACAAACAGGGGAGACACCGCCCGTCGGTGCCTCCCTTTTTACTTTTAAGCAAAAAAAGTTATACATATCGGTAAATATGTGTATATTTGCAAATTGAACACAATACTGCAAAATTAAACATTATTCACCTTTAAAAATTACATTATGAAATACTTGACAACATTGTTTATGGCCATCATGATGCTGGTAACCACCGCTCTACTCGACGGATGCGGAGAGAAAATAGAACCTATAGACCCCGGCAACAACCGGCCGGAACCTATCAGCGACTGGGTTGACCTTGGCCTGCCCAGCGGTCTGCTGTGGGCTACGCGCAACGTGGGTGCCGACTCGCCGGAGGACTATGGCGACTACTTTGCCTGGGGCGAGACCAGCCCCAAAAGCGTCTACAACTGGAGTACCTACCGTTACTGCAACGGGGACGATTACCTTCTCACCAAATACTGCAATAAATCGAGTTATGGCTACAATGGCTTCACCGACAACCTGACCACCCTACAGCCTGGCGACGATGCCGCCTCCGCCAACTACGGCGGTCGTACCCCAACAAGGGATGAGTGGCAGGAGCTGATGGACCACACCACCAGCCAGTGGACAACGCAGAATGGAGTGTACGGTCTCCGCTTCACCGGCTCCAATGGTAACAGTCTCTTTCTTCCCGCCGCCGGCGCCCGCTCGGACAGTTCGCTCTACGGCGACGGCAGCGACGGCCTCTACTGGTCGAGTTCGCTCGACACGGGCCGCCCGGTCTACGCGTGGGTCTTCGGCTTCCGCTCGGGCTACCAGGACATGTACGACGGCGTCCGCAACACTGGCATCGCTGTCCGTGCTGTGCGTCAGAACTAACCCTTGCCCCCCACGGGCAGGGGAAAAGATGGCTGGCGGGCCTTCGCCTAAAACACTCTCCGTTTCCGAAAAAATGTGTATCTTTGCAAAGTCAAATCACAATATATTAACCCTAAAATTTTCACACCATGAAGAAAATCGTATTGACCATCGCACTCGCAGCCTTTGCTTTCGCTGCCAATGCTCAGTTCGTAATCGGAGGCCAAATCGGCTTCAACACCAGCGGTGGTAATGGATGGTACTCCAATTCCATTGGCACCACAACCACCGAGTTCACCCTGCCCGCCGACGTCCACACCGACCTCGCCATTGCCCCCAAGTTCGGCTACAACATCAACCCGCAGATGCACGTAGGCATCGTCCTCGGATTCACATCCAGCACCATTAAGGATTATAGTGTCTATGATTCTTACTATACCAGTCCAGATTTCGAGGGCTGGGTAAAGACCACCTCAACAGGATTCTATATCGCGCCCTACTTCCGCTATTCATTCCTGACCGCCAACCGCTTCACCTTCTTCGCCGAGGCACAGGCCGCTTATGGCTTCATCCCAGCCGTCAAGACACACACCTTCCGCACCGCCATCGATGGCGTTATCAGCGCTCGCGACGAGACAAGCACCGGCAATACCACCACCTCCAACTTCTCCCTCTCCATTGTCCCGGGTGTCAACTACCGCATCAGCAACCGCTTCTCGGCCGACCTCTATGTCGACCTTCTGGGCCTTGCCTTCACCACCTCCACTGCACACTATCGTTCCACCGACGATGGCGACATCCGCGAAAGCAAAAGAACCTCCAATTCTTTCCGCTGTGTTGCCAACCTCAACGCCGAGACACTGGAAGACCATCTCGGCCTCTTCCGCCTCGGCTTCAACTACCACTTCTAAGCCTTGAATCGGAGTGGTGAGATAATGTCACCCTCCGCAGCAATACCCCCCCCGCAGCCGGTGTGGCGAATGGTAGTCGCCTCACCGGCTCCGTTTATGGATACACGAAACAACCCATCGAAAACACCCAACGGCATAGCCCGCCAAGCAGAGATTGCGACTCTCCATAATCGCCATCCCCTAACGGGGAATCTTCCTCCCTGTATGCTTTTTTCTATTAAGCGTCATCCCCTAACGGGGAATCTTTCTCTCTGTATGCTTTTTTCTATTAAGCGTTATCCCCTAACGGGGAATCTTTCTCCCTTCCAGCTTCGACAAGATAGCCCGTAGGGCTTATCTCTTAATAGCGTCCCCCTTTTCCATCATTCAAATACCCCGTAGGGGTTTTCTCTCAATTCCATCTTCTATTAAGCGCCATCCCCTAACGGGGAATCTTTCTTCCTATATGCTTTTTTCTATTAAGCGTCATCCCCTAACGGGGAATCTTCCTCCCTGTATGCTCTTTTCTTTTAATAGCCATCCCCTAACGGGGAATCCTGCCCCGTTCACACTCTTTTCTATTAAGCGCTATCCCCTAACGGGGAATCTTTCTCCCGTTTACACTCTTTTCTATTAAGCGCCATCCCCACGGGGAATCTTTCTCCCGTTCACGCTCTTTTCTATTAATCGTCATCCCCTAACGGGGAATCTTACTCCCTTCCATCATCAACAAGATAGCCCGTAGGGCTTATCTCTTAATAGCAACTTCCCCTTCTCCGTCCTCGCGATACCCCGTAGGGGTTTTCTCTCAATCTCATCTTCTATTAAGCGTCATCCCCTAACGGGGAATCTTTCTCCCTGTATGCTCTTTTCTATTAAGCGCCATCCCCTACGGGGAATCTTTCTCCCTTCCATCATCAACAAGATAGCCCGTAGGGCTTTCCTCTTAATAGCAGCTCCCCCTTCTCCGTCCTCGCGATACCCCGTAGGGGTTTTCTCTCAATCTCATCTTCTATTAAGCGTCATCCCCTAACGGGGAATCTTTCTCCCTGTATGCTCTTTTCTATTAAGCGCCATCCCCTACGGGGAATCTTTCTCCCTTCCATCATCAACAAGATAGCCCGTAGGGCTTTCCTCTTAATAGCAGCTCCCCCTTCTCCGTCCTCGCGATACCCCGTAGGGGTTTTCTCTCAATCTTATCTTCTATTAATCGCCATCCCCTACGGGGAATCTTTCTCTCGTTCACACGCTTTTCTATTAAGCGTCATCCCCTACGGGGAATCTTCCTCCCTGTATGCTCTTTTCTATTAATCGTCATCCCCTACGGGGAATCTTTCTCCCTGTATGCTCTTTTCTATTAAGCGCCATCCCCTACGGGGAATCTTTCTCTCGTTCACACTCTTTTCTATTAAGCGCCATCCCCTAACGGGGAATCTTTCTCCCGTTCACACTCTTTTCTATTAAGCGTCATCCCCTAACGGGGAATCTTACTCCCGTTCACGCTCTTTTCTATTAAGCGCCATCCCCTACGGGGAATCTTTCCCTCTTCCAACTTCAACAAGATAGCCCGTAGGGCTTATCTCTTAATAGCGTCCCCATAATCCATCATTCAAATACCCCGTAGGGGTTTTCTCTCAATCACATCTTCTATTAAGCGCCATCCCCTACGGGGAATCTTTCTCCCGTTCACGCTCTTTTCTATTAAGCGTCATCCCCTAACGGGGAATCTTTCTCTCGTTCACACTCTTTTCTATTAAGCGCTATCCCCTAACGGGGAATCCGGCCCCGTTCCGGCCTCACTCAGACGGTGAGTAGGGGGAACTTCTCCGGGACTATTTCCCTTTCAGCAGCGAGCCCAGCAGGCCGCGGCCCAGCTTGAAGGCTTGGTTCACCAGCTCGCGTTTGGCCTTGGTCACCACCATCTTCTGCAGGCTGCCGCCCAGGCTCTTCTCCTTGGCGCGCTGCCGCTCGCGTTCCTCGGCCTTGCGTTTGCGCTCCTCGGCGGCTGCCTGGCGCTCCTCTTCGCGCTGCTGGCGTGCCTCCTCCTTCAGGCGTTTCTCCTCCTCCTTCTGCTGCTGTGCCTGCTCTTTGGCCTCGAGGGCTTGCTGCATGCGCTCGCTCAGTATCTCGTAGGCCGACTCGCGGTCGTTCACGCGGTCGTATTTGCCATAAACCATCGACGTACTTATGATGCGCTGCCGCTCGTCCGGAGTCAGTGCGCCGGCCTGTCCCTGCGGGGGCAGGATGCGGGCGCGCTCCACCATGGTGGGCACACCCTTGGCGTCGAGGAAAGACACCAGTGCCTCGCCCACCCCCATCTCGGTGATGGCCGTCGTGGTGTCGAAAGCCGGATTGGCGCGGAAGGTCTCTGCCGCCGTCCGCACAGCCTTCTGGTCGCGCGGGGTGTAGGCCCTCAGTGCGTGCTGCACACGGTTGCCCAGCTGCCCCAGCACATTGTCGGGAATATCATCGGGGTTCTGGGTGCAGAAATAGATGCCCACCCCCTTGGAGCGGATAAGGCGTACCATCTGCTCAATCTTCTCCAACAGGGCCTTGTTGATGCCATTGAAGAGCATGTGGGCCTCGTCGAAGAAAAACACCAGCTTGGGTTTGTCCAGGTCGCCCACCTCGGGCAGCTGCTCATACAGCTCGCTGAGCAGATAGAGCAGGAAGGAGGTGTAGACCTTGGGCGAGTTGATAATCTTGTCCGACGCCATGATGTTGATCACGCCGCGACCGCCGCGGGTCTGCATAAAGTCGAAAATATCGATGGCCGGCTCGGCGAAGAACTTGTCGCCCCCCTGGCTCTCTAATGTCAGGAGGCTGCGCTGGATGGCCCCGATTGTGGCGGGGGCCACGGTGCCGTAGCTGGTCGTATACTGGGCGCGGTTGTTGCCCACCTCCTCCAGCATCTTGCGGAGGTCCTTGAGGTCGAGGAGCAGCAACTGCTGGTCGTCGGCAATGCGGAACACCATGCTCAGCACGTCGCTCTGCGTGTCGTTCAAATCCAGAATGCGGCTCAGCAGCATCGGCCCCATCTCGCTGACGGTGGTGCGCAGCGGGTGGCCCTGCTCGCCAAATACATCCCAGAAGCACACGGGAAACTCCCTGTACTCGAAGCCGCAGGCCTTCAGCCCGTTGTCCTCGATGCTCTTCTCGAAATGCACGTTGCCGCCGCCGGCCTTGGCCACTCCCGAGAGGTCGCCTTTGATGTCAGTGGCGAACACCGGCACACCCATGGCGCTGAAAGTCTCGGCCAGATTCTGCAGCGTGCAGGTCTTGCCCGTGCCCGTGGCCCCGGCAATGAGGCCGTGGCGGTTGGCCATGGAGGGGATGATTCCTAAATGTTTCTCGCCGCTCACGGCGTTGAAAGGTGTACCAGTGTTGTCAATCATAGCGTTATGTTATTATTGTTGAATTGTTGTTTTCAAAAAGGGCGTCGTCCTACTCGGGGTCGACAAGTGTTTATGTTTGGGGACTTATTTCGTCATTTGTATTAACGGGATAACCGTTTTTTTATTGTGTCGCAGCGACACTGCATGCTCGTTAGAAGCATGGTCGCCAACCCCACCTTCCCCGCTCCTTCTTCGCTAATTTAGCGAAGAAGGAGCGGGGCGGGTGCTCTTTGGTATCGCACAATGTTCGAGCCTTCAGGCATTTAAAAGGTGGAATACAGAAATAATGCCGCTATATTAAAATAAATTTGTATATTTGCACCCGCAGACATAAAAAGGATATGTCTGTATGTGATTGAGAAAGCGCATTTTCGCTCTATTCCAATATCGGTGAACTTCGACACTTCACAAAAAAGTACTTGGAATACAGGGAAGATGAATGCCCCTGTTGGATTGTATTATCCTCATGATACATCCTTCAGTGGAGCAATTCACTGAACCGTATTTTGTACTTTAAGGGAGTCGAAGCCCTACCGATAAAAATAGGGTCAAATGGATGGCTCCACTTTCTTGTATTGTATTGGTATTCACCGGGCCGTGAGAAAAAGTCGAACCCAGCACAACGAAGGAAGACATAACCCCTTCTTGTGTATAAATGCAACTGAAAATGAAAAAGAACATTAAAACGAAGCTGTTCGGACTGGCGGCATGTGTGCTGCTCAGCCTGTTTGCAGTGGGCTGCAACAAGGACAAGGACGAAATCACCGAAGAAGAGGCACGGGTAGTGCTTGCCAATGCCGAGGTGGTGATGAATAATGTCTCCCGAATCTACGAATCATCAGCGACGGTGGAAGAAATGGCACAACATCTGGATGAAATCAAGGCAATGCCGAATGTGGAGAATGCTTATCAAGACGATATAGCCATCTGCGTAAAGATTAAGGATGGCGGTGTGATTATGTGGTGCTATTATCCAGAAGAGGAGGAAGAAGAGAAGGCTGTAGATATAGAAGAATTGTTTAAAAATATTAGTAACAACAAGGCTTCTGGCAAGGGAGGCTCATTGTGTGAGAAAAAGAGCATTTGCCTTTTGAATGTAATAAATAGACCTGGGGAAAACGGATATGAAGAAGTCGTAACAAAATGTAAGAAAATGTTGGATTGGGATACTTGTATAAGAAAGGGTGAACAAGTAACCCCTGATATCATACTGAATTATTTGCCAGATAATGGTGTGACAATTCTTGTTACCCACGGTCTCTATTCTGATGGTCAGCATTGGTTGTTGACAGGTCAATTTTATAATGATGTAAGGGTTCATTTTCCTAAGTTAATTGAATTATGGGGGGAAGATTTGAATAGATTAGTTGTGTTTTCAAAAGAAGAAGAAGCTAAGATAGTGATAAGTGAAACTTTTCTGGATTTATTTATCACAAAAAAGTTCCCTCAAAATAGTATAGTGTATTCAGCAGCCTGCGAAACATTCAAAGGGAATAATAGTTTATGGTTAAAGCTAAAGGATAAGGGACTTGGCTGTATGTTAGGATTTAATCGTACTGTTCCGGGGTCAACTGCGATGAATTGTTGTGTGGCGTTTATGAAAGAAATGCTTGATGGGAAGACCGCGTGTGGAGCGTGCGAAACCGCACGTGGACAAATTTCTTTTTTGATAGAAAGGTTTGATGGACTTAAGCTATTGTGCTATCCCGAAAACTGCGACATCATTTTGGTGGACGCAGGCGAAAGAGCTTGTTTAGATAAGGATAAATTAAAATCAAGATTAAGAAGAACACTATACAATCCGCGGTCTATCGTCTTTGAATACAATAGTTGTGTGACGGCAGGGGAAAGACTGGATTCGGAAGAATCGCAAGTACCCATCTATGGAAATCTGAATGATGGTGTATACACAATATCAACATCCAGCAATCAGATATATGCACCGAGTGATTGTTCAAGTTTGTTTGGTCCGTTGTATGATGACTGGGTGGGATTTGATTATTTGTCATCAGTAGAAGAAATAGATTTTGGGGTTGGCTTTAATACCGAGAATGTGACGGATATGAGCGGGATGTTCGACGGTTGCTCCAGCCTGACCAGCCTGAACCTGCCGGGGTGGAACACGGAAAATGTGACGGATATGAGCGGGATGTTCGACGGTTGCTCCAGCCTGACCAGCCTGAACCTGCCGGGGTGGAACACGGAAAATGTGACAAACATGAGTTCTATGTTCGAGGGCTGCTACGACCTGACCAGCCTGAACCTGTCGGGGTGGAACACGGAAAATGTGACAAACATGAGCTCTATGTTCGAGGGCTGCTACGACCTGACCAGCCTAAACCTGTCGGGGTGGAACACAGGGAATGTGACGAATATGGGGGGGTTGTTTCATGATTGCTCCAGCCTGACCAGCCTGAACCTGTCGGGGTGGAACACGGGAAGTGCGATGTATATGGGTGGGATGTTTAGTGATTGCTCCAGCCTGACCAGCCTGAACCTGTCGGGGTGGAACACGGGAAGTGCGATGTATATGGGTGGGATGTTTAGTGATTGCTCCAATCTGACCAGCCTGAACCTATCGGGGTGGAATACGGGGAATGTGACGGAGATGTGTTACATGTTTGAAGCCTGCTCCAGTCTGACCAGCTTGAACCTGTCGGGGTGGAACACGAGGAATGTGACGGACATGTGTGGGATGTTCGAGGGCTGCTCCAGTCTGACCAGCCTGAACCTGTCGGGTTGGAATACGGGGAATGTGACGGACATGAGCGATATGTTCTGGGCCTGTTCCAGTCTGACAAACTTGAACCTGTCGGGATGGAACACGGGTCGTGTGACGGACATGAGCGCGATGTTTGAGTACTGCTCCAGACTGATCAGCCTGAACCTGTCGGGGTGGAACACGGGGAATGTGACGGACATGAGCGAGATGTTCAAGGGTTGCTCGAGTCTGACCAGCCTGAATTTGGCTAATTTCGACATGAGTAATGTCAGTGATAAGTTTAATATGTGTTATTCATTAGCATCAATGTCGCATGCATGTACCATTACTTGTACATCAGCCACGCAAACTGCACTGAGCTCTTATTCTACAGGTCTTGATGAAGATTATATCACTTGGATTATTGTGGGGAAGAAAAAGAGTGCCCCTACAACCACACGGCCGAAGGGTAGTAAGCAGCGATAGTGGTGATTAGAGCAGCAATTTGGAACAAAAACAATCACCCCCGTTCAGCAACAGGAATCGTTGCAGGGCGGGGGTGATTTTAGATTTCTGCCTCGCTTCACAAAATGTGAAGCGCAAAATGTGAAGTGGAGTGTTGGGATGTTTGACTGCGTGGGTGGCCGATGTGTTTGTGGCTGGTGTGTTTGTTCTTGTGGTTCTTTGTTGCTGTAATATTATGCCTTAAAACAGAATATGTGGAGAAAAAGTTGTATATTTGCCGCAGGATTTGCGGTGAATAGCACGGCTGTTTTCTGCAAAAAGACGGGATGAACTTCCAGAGGGATGCCCTTGCATTGGTGGCTTTTGCTTGAAAGTTGCCTATGTTTTTGAAAAAGGCGGGTGGGTGCAGATGGTGATTTATGGGGGAGGGTGGAGTTTTTTTGTGAGAAAAAAGGGTGGGGCAATAATATTGCGTGGGGTTTTGCGTTATGAATGGCGGTATGATAAGAGATAATTTATTAAATATACAGTCGACCCTGAAAGAGGGGGTGCGGCTGATTGCGGTGTCGAAGACCAAGCCCGTGGAGGACTTGCAGGAGGCCTACGACGCCGGACAACGCCTTTTTGGCGAAAACAAGGCCTTGGAGATGCGCGACAAGCATGCCGTGCTGCCTGAGGATATAGAGTGGCATTTTATCGGTCATTTACAGACCAATAAGATCAAGTACATTGCCGCTTACGTGCGGATGATTCACAGCATCGACAGCCTGACGCTGCTGGAGGCTGTGGAGAAGGAGGCACGGAAGCACGACCGTGTGATCGACTGTTTGCTGCAGTTCCACATCGCAACGGAGGAGACCAAGTTTGGCCTGAACATGGAGGAGGCGCGCGCGCTATTAGAGTCGGCGGAGTATGCCGCGATGGAGCATGTGCGGATTGTTGGCGTGATGGGCATGGCCACGAACACGACGGACCGCGAGCTGGTGAGGAAGGAGTTCCGCACGTTGCGCGAGTATAAGGAGCAACTGGCTGAGCAGTACTTCAAAGGACGCGATGACTTCAAGGAAATCTCGATGGGCATGTCGCACGACTATGACATCGCCATGGAGGAGGGCAGCACGATGGTGCGTGTGGGCAGCTCAATCTTTGGCGCGAGGAATTATGGCGTCCCGGTGAATGATGAGAAGTGAGTATTCAAAAGCAAAAAGGATATAGAAAATGCAGATATTCAAGAAAAAGCAACATGTGATAATCTCCTATCTGGTGATTACGCTGGGTATATTGATTTATACCTTCGGATGGGCGGCGGTGATGCTGCCCGCCAAGATTGTGGGTGGCGGCGTGAGCGGTATCTCGTCGGTGCTTTATTATGCCGTGGGAATCCATATCCCCATCGGTATTATCAACTTGGTGATTAATGCCATCCTGGTGCTGATCGGGTTCAAGACCCTGGGAGCCAAATTCGGAGCCAACACGATTTATGGCATTATCATGTCGTCGCTCTGCTTCATTCTTTGGCAGCAGGTGCTGCATGTCGAGACGCTGTTTGACGTGAGCCAGTTTGGTGGTTTTATGTGTGCCATCATCGGCGGAGCCCTGTGTGGCGGCGGCATAGGCATGACCTTCGCCATGGGCGGCAACAGTGGCGGCACGGACATCATTGCTCTTATCGTGAGCAAGTTCTACAACATATCGCCCGGCAAGGTGATTATGTATCTTGACATTTTTATTGTGGGCAGCTCGTTCTTCGTGTCGCACAAGATTGAGAACGTGGTGTTCGGCTACATCGTCATGGTGACCATGACCTACGTGCTGGACATGGTGCTGGACGGCAACAAGCAGTCGTATCAGATACTTGTCTTTTCGCAGAAGAATAAGGAGATTGGCGACGCCATCACCACCGAGGTGGGCCGTGGCGCCACACTGCTGGATGCCGAGGGGTGCTACAGCCACCAGGAACAGCAGGTGCTGATAGTGATGGTGCACAAGACGGACAAGCCCCATGTGATGCAAATCATCCACCGCATAGACGACAAGGCTTTCATATCCGTGAGCAAAACGCAAGGCGTGTATGGCAAGAACTTCGAGAAACTGAAACTGTAATTAGAATGTGTTAATGTGGGAATGTGTTAATGTGTTAATCTTATTTGCGCATTCAAATAGTCACACATTCTGGCAATCAAGCATTCACTTATAACTTATCAAAATGAAACTAATATCACCCTCTTTACTCAGCGCTGACTTTGGCCATCTGGAGCGCGACATTGAGATGCTCAACCAGAGCGAGTGCGACTGGCTGCATGTGGACGTGATGGACGGCATGTTTGTGCCTAACATCAGCTTCGGCATGCCGGTGATTAAATATATTAAGAAGGCTGCACGCAAGCCCTTGGATGTCCACTTGATGATTATGGACCCCGGCCGCTATATTGAGGCTTTCAAAGAGGCGGGCGCCGACATCATCACTGTCCACCAGGAGGCCTGCATCCATCTGGACCGCACGCTCCACGCCATCAAGGACGCGGGTCTGCGCTGCGGCGCAGTGCTGAACCCGGCCACGCCTGTTGCCATGCTGGAGGACAGTGTGCAGCTGTGCGACGTGGTGCTGCTCATGTCGGTCAACCCTGGCTTTGGCGGACAGAAATTCATCGAGAACACATACGGCAAGGTGCGCCAGCTGCGCGACCTCTGCAACCGCAAGAATCCTGACTGCCTCATTGAGGTGGACGGCGGCGTGAACACGGCGAATGCTCCGTTGCTGTTCGAGGCTGGAGCCGATGTGCTGGTGGCCGGCAACGCCGTCTTCAAGAGCGACAACCCCGCCCAAACGATTCATGATTTGAAACAATGACCCGTCCGAGACTCATCATAGCCAACGGTAGGGAAAAAGCCCTGCAGCGGCAGCACCCCTGGGTGTTTTCGGGGGCGGTGAAGCGCATAGAGGGCAATCCCCAGGAGGGTGACTTGGTCGATGTCTGTCTCGCCGACGGACAGTGGGTGGCCACCGGCCACTATCAGGATGGCAGCATTGTGTGCAAGGTTCTTTCTTTTGTCACACCTGCGGTTGATGAAGACTTTTTCCGCCAACGGCTCCAGTCCGCCATCCGTTACCGGGAGCAGTTAGGTCTGTTCCGCCTTGCCAGCACCAACGCATTCCGCCTCGTCCATGCCGAGGGTGATTTCCTGCCCGGCCTGGTGTGCGACTGGTATAACGGCGTGCTTGTCATGCAGGCCCACAGTGTGGGTATGCACCGGCTTTTCCCCCTCTTCACCCGATTGGCCGAGGAGCTGCTGCAGGATTATGGCATCAAGGCAGTGTTCGACAAGAGCAGCGCCACTGTGCCGGGCGGCTGCGATGACGGCTACCTTTGGGGCATTCAACCTCAGGAATGGGAAATAACCGAACATGGCAAGCGGTTGCTCATCAACTTCTTCGAAGGGCAGAAGACAGGCTTCTTCCTCGACCAGCGAGAGAACAGGGCATTGGTGGAAAGTCTCTCCGCCGGACACCGGGTGCTGAACTGTTTCGGCTATACCGGGGGATTTTCGCTTGCAGCCCTTGGCGGCGGTGCCGACTATGTGGAGACGGTTGATATTTCCAAGCGTGCCATAGAACTCTGCAACCGTAATGTGGCCCTCAATTTCGGCGAGGGATCGCGGCATACGGGTGTTGTGGCCGACGTGTTGAAGTATCTCGACACGGCTGACAGCCATTTCGACCTTATCATCCTTGACCCTCCGGCTTTTGCCAAGAACCATCGCAGCCTGCAGCAAGGGCTTAAAGGCTATCGCAGCATCAACCAGCGCGCCATGGAAACCATCCGGCCCGGCGGACTGCTCATGACCTTCAGCTGTAGCCAGGCCGTATCCGTCGACGATTTCAAGACCATGTGCTTCACCGCCGCCGCCAATGCCCACCGCCAGGTGCGCATCGTCAGGCAGCTGCCCCACGCCATGGACCACCCCGTCAGCATCTATCACCCCGAAGGCGAATACCTCAAAGGCTTACTGCTTGAGGTAGAATAAAACACAACATTATACTTCAACCACTGATAAAATTATGGAAGAAAAAGGATATATCAAAGTTGACCAATACGACGAGCAGTGTGTCCGCGAGATGGCGCAGCACTACAAAGCCATCCTGCGCCTGCTGGGCGAAGACCCCGAGCGCGAAGGCCTCCTCAAATCGCCCGAGCGCATAGCCAAGGCCATGCTCTTCTTCACCAACGGCTATGACCTCGAACCCGAGGAGATACTGCGTTCCGCCATGTTCCACGAGGACTATAAACAGATGGTGGTGGTCAAAGACATCGAGCTATACTCTCTCTGCGAGCATCACATGGTGCCCTTTGTGGGCAAGGCGCATGTGGCCTACATCCCCAATGGAACTATTGTCGGCCTCAGCAAGATACCCCGTGTGGTGGACGCATACGCCCGCCGGCTGCAAGTGCAGGAACGGCTCACCAAGCAAATCAAAGACTGCATCCAGAAGACCCTCAACCCCCTCGGTGTGGCTGTGGTGATTGAAGCCCAGCACATGTGCATGTCCATGCGTGGGGTGCAGAAACAAAACTCCGTCACCACCACCAGCGACTTCACCGGCGCCTTCATGAACGACCCCAAGACCCGCGAAGAGTTCATGCACATCATCGGTGTAGACCTCCATTAAACAACCCCTCACAAAACCTCCAGACATGAAAAAAGCTCTCACACTCCTCGTGGCCATGCTCTGCATGATGCACCTCTCGGCCCAGCTCACCCACACCGCACAAGGTGCTGTGGACCAGACTGCCGCCGCCATCCTCAAGAAGGCATCGGCCAAGATGTCCGGCACCGTCAGCTTCTCGGTCACCATCGTCACCCTCGATGCCGACAAGAAAGAGTCTTTCCACCAAAAGGTCGACGTGCTCTACAACGCCCCGCGCTACCGCGTCAAGGCCAATGGCATTGAAATCTACTGCGACGGCCATGCCGTGTGGCAATATAACCAGCCCAACAAAGAAGTGGTAGTCACCCCCATGTCCGATAACGACGACGACATCACCAACCCCGCCCGGCTGCTGGCCAACTACTCCAAATCCTACCGCGCCAAATACATACGCGAGGAGTCGGACGGCACCGCCATCGTCGACCTCCAGCCCCTCAAGGCTAAGTCATTCCACAAAATCCGCCTGTTCATCAACGCCAAGACCGGCCTCCTGAAGAAGATGGAGCAGCACAACTTCGACTCCTCGCGCGGAATCTACACCCTCACGGGTTTCAAAAACACCAAGGCCAAAGATGCCGACTTCACCTTCAACACCAAATCCCATCCCGGAGTCGAAGTAGTCGACATGCGGTGAACAGAATGTGCTAACGGGTTAATGCGTTAGACTTTTTGACCGCACCAGCCACTCAATCACTCAAACATTCAAGAATTAATACATTCAAATATTTAGAATGAACATCCTCCTCATCGAAACTGCCACGTCTGTCTGCTCCGTCGCGCTTGTCGGCGATGAAGGCGTTGTGGCCGAACTCCATAGCGACCAGCCCAACGCCCACTCCTCGCGCCTGTCCGTCTTCATCGGGCAGCTGCTTGACCAGTGCCACGTCCCCTTCCGCCAGCTCGATGCCGTCTGTGTATCCTCCGGCCCCGGCAGCTACACCGGCCTCCGCATCGGCGTCAGCACTGCCAAAGGCATCTGCTATGCCCTCGGCATCCCCCTGCTGGCTGTGCCCACGCTGCAAAGTATGGCGGCCCAGTATTACGCCCAGCACCCCGAGTATCAAGGCATAGTATGCCCCATGATCGATGCCCGCCGTATGGAATGCTACACCGCCCTTTTCGCCTCGCCCTCCGACATGCTGAAACCCGTCAGTGCCGACATCATCACCCCCGGCATCTACGACACCTTCCTGGATAGGGGAGAGGTGACCTTCATCGGCGACGGCGCCGAAAAGACCCGTCTCATCCTCGGCCAGCACCCCAACGCCCGCTATGCCCCCTCGTTCCAAATCTCTGCCTCTGGCATGGCCTCGGCGGCGGCAGCCAGACTGCAGCAAGGTCATACCGAGGACGTGGCCTACTTCGAGCCCTACTACCTCAAAGACTTCGTGGCCAAGAAATCCGTTGTCCGTGGCCTCTTCGAAACCGACCACATCAACCACACACCTATCCACACACAAAAATAACACATACAAAATCTATAAATGTGTTAGCCCCTTGACCGCGCCAGCCACTCACACATTAACACATTAACGCACTCACACATTCAATCCATGCTGCGCTACACACTCAAACGCCTCCTCTACGGACTCCTGGTGCTGCTGGGGGTAGTGACACTCGTCTTCTTCCTCTTCAACATTCTGCCCGGCGACCCTGCGCGCATGATGCTCGGCCAGCGTGCCGATGCCGAAAGCATCGAAATCATCAACCGCGACCTTGGCCGCGACAAACCCGTAGGCCTCCAATACCTCAACTACATCAACGACCTCCTTCCCCTCTCCCTCCACAACAACACCGACCCCTCCAGCTACTTCTACCTCGACCCCGACAAATACGCCCCCTTCACCGCCCTCCTCACCGTGGGGCATACCTCCCTTGTGCTCAAAGCCCCCTACCTGCGGCGCAGCTACCAGTCCAAGCGCAAGGTGTCCGAAATCATTGCCGCCGCCTTCCCCCAGACGGCGCTCCTTGCCGTCGTGGCTCTGGGCTTCGCCCTCGTCCTTGGCATATTCCTCGGCATCCTGTCCGCCCTCTACAAAGACAGCTGGGTCGACCGTCTCACCCTCGTCCTCTCCACCCTCGGCATGTCGCTCCCCTCATTCTTTGCGGCCATCCTTATCGCATGGCTCTTTGCCTATGTGCTGGCCGACTGGACCCACCTCAACATGTTCGGCAACCTCTACACCGTCGACGACTACGGCACCGGCGAGTATCTCGACCTCAAAAACCTCATCCTTCCTGCCCTCACCCTCGGCATCCGGCCCCTTGCCACCCTCACCCAGCTCACGCGCAACAGCATGCTCGAAACCCTCTCGCAGGACTTCATCCGCACCGCCCGAGCCAAAGGCCTCTCGCGCCGCCGCGTCATATTCCACCATGCCCTGCGCGTGTCGCTCAACCCCGTGGTCACCTCCGCCTCCGGCTGGTTAGCGGGACTGCTGGCCGGAGCCGTCTTTGTCGAATACGTCTTCGACTGGAAAGGCATGGGCATCGTCATCGTCAACGGCCTTGACCAATACGACTTCCCCGTCGTCATGGGCGCCATCCTCTTCATCTGCGTCCTCCTCATCGTCATCAACATCCTCACCGACATCCTCTACGCCCTCCTCGACCCCCGCGTCCGCATGCAATAGCCTGCCTGCCTCCCTCCGCCAAACTTTTTTTCCTAAAACCTTCCCTGAATCCATTTTTTTCCGTATCTTTGCATCCGTATACACCAAGCGAAAGGTGTATGCATGTAATTGAGAAAGCGCATTTTGCCTTATTCCAGCTTGGTGAACTTCGACACTCACAAATAGACATTAGGAATAAGGGGGAAATGAATGCTCCTACTGGATTGTATACCTGTCAATATATACAACCCTCAGTGGAGCAATTCACTGAACCTGTATTTTTATGTCTAAGGGAGTCGAAGCCCTACCAAGGAAAATAGGGTTATCATGGATGGCTCCACTTTCTCCTATTGTACAAAGCTGTGCCGTCGGGCTGCGGCACAAACTAAACAACAAAACAAAATGAGAAAACACCTATTCTCTCTCCTCCTCCTTTTCTCGGCAGGCATAATGGCTGTACATGCACAGCGTTATGACTTCAGTGCCATTAACTCATCGGGAGACACACTTTATTACAAGATTAACAGTGATAGCAGCTCCGTGACCGTGGTGAGTCCGAGTTATAATTATTGGACGTCAATGACAGGCTATGTTCATGCTTACCATATTGTAATCCCCTCTTTTGCCACTGACAGTAGCGATTCAACAACCTATGTGGTAAAGGCCATTGGCGACTCGGCTTTTTATTACTGTGTTCACCTGAGCAGCTTAGAGATTGGCGATTCTATCAGAACAATCGGCAGTTATGCATTCGCCTATACCACTTGGCTGTCAAACGTCTCGTTGGGTAACTCAGTGACGAGTATAGGTACCTATGCTTTTTCTGACGCACGTTTAATGACAGAGATAACTATACCCCAATCCGTTACATATATTGGAGATGGAGCATTCCTTATATCTAATCTTAGAACCGTGTACTTCAATGCTGCAAATTGCACCTACTGTGGACGGTCGTACAATTTAGATGGATATGACGTGAATCCTTTCGTCGATGGAGGAGGCTCTCGAAACCGAGCTCTGACAACTCTCATTATTGGGGAATCTGTTAAACGAATACCATCTCACGCTTTTGCATGTTGTGCAGCACTTGATAGTGTTGTGATTCCAGATTCTGTGGTCTTTTTGGGAAGATGCGCTTTTCGCAATTGCACCGGACTCACTTCGGTAGTAATTGGGAATTCTCTATCAAGTATTAACGACAATACTTTTTATAATTGTTATGCTTTGTCTAATCTAATTATTGGCAATTCAGTAACTAGTATCGGTAATCAGGCTTTTTATTGGAACTATTTATGTCCTTTGTCAATCCCTAATACCGTTACTAATATTGGCTCTAATGCGTTTTCTGGCTGTAATGGAATAACGTCATTGGTTCTTCCTAATGCTCTTACTTCTATATCCAATGGGGCGTTTAGTTCTTGCCGTAATCTACGTTCTGTTACAATCCCTGATTCTGTAACAACCATCGGTGTATCAGCCTTCGAAGGTTGCGATAGTTTAAGGTATGTTACTATCGGCCGCTCGGTTTCTCAAATTGGTGTGCATGCATTTAATAGAACATATACTGGTCCAAGCAGGATTGAACGTATAACCGTCTTATGCACTGTGCCGCCAACTTTACAGGCTTTCCCTACTTCAACATGGTGGGGAGCCACTTTCGATACTGCTTCTATCTCAGGCATTCCCGTGTATGTGCCGTGCGGCACGGCAGGTGCTTATAGTAGTGCTAACGAGTGGAACCGCTTCACCAATCTTCAGGAGTCACCCGACTGCTCTTCACCTTATTGGGATTTTCATAAGACCACACCTCAAGGCAGCTCTGTCTACTACAAGATTCTTGACGATTCGGCCAGTGTGGCGGTGGTGCATCCTTTGGCTGCGGACACTATCGACGGCACTTATTGGCACGGCTACAGCCGCACCTCGGGCAGCCTTGTCATCCCCGACACGGTGGTGCACGACAGCGTGGCCTACGTGGTTCGTAAAATTGGCAGCCAAGCCTTCAAGGGTTGCGCCGGGCTGACCAGCGTCACTATTCCCGCCACCATCGACACCATCGGCAACAGTGCCTTCGCCAACTGCTATAGCCTCCATACTGTATGGTTCAATGCCGACAGCTGCCGCTATATGGGCGAGGCCGACTCGCTCGTCTTCCAGAACGACAGCTACTTCCACACCCTGCATATCGGCCCCCGCGTCAGGAACATCCCCGACTATGCTTTCGAGCGTTGCACAGGTCTCACTGCCATCAACATCCCTGACTCTGTGGTCAATATCGGCGCATGGTCGTTTGCCTACGACGCCAACGTCACCGACCTCACCATTGGCGAGGGGGTAGAATATATCGGCGAGTATGCCTTCTACGGTTGCGGACGACTGCGGCGCGTGGTGGTGCCTACGCACTTCAATCCCGGCGGCTCCACAGGCGGCGGCTCAGGCAGTGGCGGTGGTTCAGGTTGGGGCAGCGGTGCCTTTGGCGGCTGCGGACTCAGCTCGTTCACCTACCCTGGTGGCAGCATCCCCTCCGGCTTGTTGGCAGGAAATACAGAACTGGACACTGTCTATATCTCCGACACGATAACCTCCATCGGCGATTCGGCATTCTTCGGCTGCACGTCGCTCACCTCCATCTCCGGCCTCCCGGAGCTGTGGATTCCCCGCAGGGTGGACAGCGTGGGCAACGCGGCCTATGGCAACTGCATTGCCGCCACACGGGTACGCTACGATGCCGACAGCTGTAGGACGATGGGCTGCGACACCTTACCTGTATTTATGAACGACTCCAATGTCGCCGTCATCAAAGTGGGCGAGCATGTGCGCTGGATTCCCGACTATGCTTTCTTGGGCTGCACGGGCGTGGACACCATCAACAGCAACTGCGTCGTGGCCCCCTCGTTGGGAGTTGACGTGTTCCGCGATGTACCCCAGTCCGCAGTGGTCAATATCCCCTGCGGCAGCTTGGCCTCCTATATGGCCCGCTGGCCGCATTTCTCCAACTTCGTAGAGATGCCTTTCGAGGACACCGTCATCGTCCAAACGGCCGACTCGACCATGGGCACGGCCACCGTGACCATGATGCCCGGCTGCGACAACGGCCGCACAGCCACCATCGAGGCCACCGCCAACGAGGGCTTCCTTTTTGTGATGTGGAGCGACAGCGTGGCAGACAATCCGCGCACGCTCGTAGTGACGCACGACACCACGCTGACCGCCCTTTTCGACACCCTCTATGTAGCCCTGACCCTTTCTGCCAACAACCCCGACTGGGGCACGGTGGACGGCGGCGGTGAGTATGCCTACGGCACGGAGGTGACCATCACAGCCACGGCCAATGAGGGATATCTCTTCAGCGGCTGGAGCGACGGCAGCGAGGAGAATCCCCGCACCATCGTGCTGCGTGAGGACATGCAGCTGACCGCCAACTTTGCCGAGGGCGTGGGCATCCACGGCACGGAGGGCGGTGCCGTCCGCCTCTTCCCCAACCCCACTAACGGCCTGCTGAGCGTGGAGGGCGAGGGCGTGAGCCTTGTGGAGGTGTACGACATGGCCAGCCGCCGGGTGCTTGCAGCCGAGGGCGCGGGCAGCATCGACCTCACCGCGTTGCCCGACGGGGTATACTACGTCCGTGTGGTGCACGGGCGGAGTGTGACCGTGGGCAAAGTTGTGAAGCGTTGACCCGACTGTAAATCCGCCTTATAAACCCAATGGGGAGGGCTTCCGGTAGCCGGAGGCCCTCCCTTTTTCGTCACGACAGAAGCTCCGCGCACCCCGTTCCCCGCATCCATGTGAGGGGTGCGGTCGTCGCAGCTCCCATCCTTATATTCCTGTTATCCAACAATTAGTCACCTGATATTCTCTTGTTGAGAGAATATCAGGTGACTCAGTATTGTGGATTAAGTGAGTAACGATTGGAAAAGATTCCTGAGTAAGGGGGCTTTGTGGGCGACTGCGCTTCAGCGGGCTGCGGGCTGACGGGCAGCGCGGAGGGGTGCGGCCAAGCCCGTGGGCGGTCAGGCCGAGGGCTGGGCTTTGGCGGAGATGTAGCGGTGGATGGCGCGGGCGGCGGTGCGTCCGGCACCCATGGCCAGGATGACGGTGGCGGCCCCGGTGACGGCGTCGCCGCCGGCGAAGATGCCGGGTCGGGAGGTCTGCCCGTCGGGGTCGGCTATCAGTCCGCCCCAGCTCTCGGTGTCGAGGCCGGGGGTGGTGGTGTGGATGAGTGGGTTGGGGCTGGTGCCGAGGGCCACGACCACGTTGTCCACCTCCATGTCGAATTCGCTGTCCGCGATGGGGCTGAATTTGCGGCGGCCTTTGTCGTCCTTTTCGCCCATGGCCATGCGCACGCAGCGCATGCCGCAGACGTTGCCTTGGTCGTCGCCGAGGAACTGGACGGGGTTGGTGAGGAAGGCGAAGTGGATGCCTTCTTCTTTGGCGTGGTGCACCTCCTCGCGGCGTGCGGGCATGTCGGCCTCTTCGCGGCGGTAGATGACGGTGACGTCGCTGCCGAGGCGTTTAGCGGTGCGGGCGGCGTCCATGGCCACGTTGCCGCCACCGATGACGGCCACACGGCGGCCGAGGTAGACGGGTGTGTCGTAGTGGCTGTCGTAGCCGTGCATGAGGTTGGTGCGGGTGAGGAGTTCGTTGGCCGAGAGCACTCCGCCGAGGGTTTCGCCGGGGATGCCCATGAATTTGGGAAGTCCGGCACCGCTGCCTATGTATATGGCTTCGAATCCTTCGCGTTGGAGGAGGTCGTCGATGGTGATGCTTTTGCCGACGATGACGTTTGTCTTGATTTCGACCCCCAGTTGGCGCAGGGCTTCGATTTCGGGTTCGACGACGCGCTGTTTGGGCAGGCGGAATTCGGGAATGCCGTAGACGAGCACTCCGCCGGGGTGGTGGAGGGCTTCGAAGATGGTGACGCTGTAGCCTTGTTTGGCGAGGTCGCCGGCGCAGGTGAGGCCGGAGGGGCCGGAGCCTATGATGGCCACGCGGTGGCCGTTGGGCTGGGGTTTGGTGGCTGCGTGGTGGGCGGCGGGATGCTCGCGGTTCCAGTCGGCCACGAAGCGCTCGAGGGCTCCGATGGCGATGGGCTGGCCTTTGACGCCGAGAATGCAGCTGCCCTCGCACTGGGTTTCTTGCGGGCATACGCGGCCGCAGACGGCGGGGAGCGACGAGTCGGCGGCAATGATGTCGGCGGCCAGCGCAAAGTCCTCGGCGGCCACGGCGGCTATGAAGTCGGGGATGTGGATGCTGACGGGGCATTGGGTCACGCAGCGGGGATTCTTGCAGTGGAGGCAGCGGCGGGCCTCGGCCACGGCTTGCTGGCGGGTGAGGCCGAAGGAGACTTCGTCGAAGTTGGTGGCACGGATGGCGGGGTCCTGCTCCTGCGGACGCTGGCGTGTGAGGGCGTCGACCACGTTGTCGGCCAGGTTGCAGTGGTGGCCGTCGGCGGGGTCGGTGGTGGCAATGCGGTAGCGGCGGGCGTCGGGGTTGCGCAGGCGGCGTCCGGCTTCGTCGAAGTCGACAAGATGTCCGTCGAACTCGGGTCCGTCGACGCAGGTGAATCGCACGGCATCGCCCACGGTGACGCGGCAGGCTCCGCACATGCCTGTGCCGTCGACCATCATGCAGTTCATGCTGACAATGGTTTTGAGGCCTATCTCTTTGGTGAGGAGCGAGACGAATTTCATCATGGGCAGGGGGCCGATGGCCACGCAGTGGGAGTAGGGGCTGAGCCAGGAGCCGTCGGGGGCAGAGCAGAGCTGCTTGATTTTGTCGGTGACGAGGCCGTGCTGGCCGTAGGAGCCGTCGTCGGTCATGATGTAGAGGTTGTCGCACACGGCACGCATCTTGTCTTCGAAGAAGAGGAGGCTGTGGTTGCGGGCGCCGATGATGACGTCGGTGGGGATGCCCTGCTCGTGGGCCCATTTGACTTGGGGATAGACGGGTGCGATGCCTACGCCTCCGGCCACGAAGAGGAGGCGCATCTGTTTTTGCTGTGAGGGCGAGGCGGCCAGCAGCTCGCTGGGGCGACCCAGAGGGCCGACGATGGCTTCGAGCTGGTCGCCGACGGCCATCTGGCTGAGGCGGCGTGTGCTTTCGCCAACTACTTGGTAGACGATGTCGATGCTTTCGCGGTCGGGGTGGATGTCGCAGATGGTCAGCGGCACGCGCTCGCCCCGCTCGTGGGGTATGACGATGACGAATTGCCCTGGCTTGCCACCTTGGGCCACCCAGGGGGCGCGGACTTCCATGAGGTAAATCTCGTTGCTGTTGAGCAGCTCTTTCTTCAGAATGGTATACATGTCGTTTGTCCTTTTCACTCGATTTGTTTATGTGTTGTTTTTTGTTTGGATTTTGTATGCTTGGCTGTGGGGGAGGGGATGGTCAACGCCGCAGCACAATGCGGAACACGGTGCCCTGCCCCTCGACAGAATATTTCACAAAGATGCGCCCGCGGTGGTAGTCGTTGATGATGCGCTTGGCTAACGAGAGGCCGAGGCCCCATCCGCGGGGCTTGGTGGAGAAGCCTGAGTCGAATACGCGTTTCTGGATGGAGGGAGGCATGCCGCGGCCGGTGTCGCCCAGGTCGATATAGACGTAGCGGCTGTCGGAGGATACAACCACGGTGAAGGTGCCGACGCCCTCCATGGCGTCGATGGCGTTTTTGCAGACGTTTTCGATTACCCACTCGAAGAGGTAGCTGTTCAGCGGCACGCGGATGTCCTCTTCAGGGAAGCTGGTGACGAATTTGACTTTGCGCGAACTGCGGGTCTGCAGGTAGCCCAGGGCGTTGCTCACGGCGGCGCAGACACCTTCGTACTCCAGTTCGGGCACGGAGCCGATTTTGGAGAACCGGTGGGTGACGGTTTCCAGCCGGTGGAGGTCCTTGTTGATTTCGGCGGCGTAGTCGGCATTGAAGGTCTTGCCTTCGAGGTATTGGGTCCAGGCCATGAGCGAGGATATGGGGGTGCCCAGCTGGTGGGCGGTTTCCTTTGCCATGCCCACCCAGATGCGGTTCTGCTCCATGCTGCGGGCGGTGCGCAACAGGTAGTAGGACACCACCATCAGCACGGCCAGCACAAAGAGGTAGAGCGCCGGCACCCAACGCATGGCCTTCAGCATGGGTGTGTTCTCGTAGAAGACGTAGGCCTTTTGCCCGTCGGGCAGGCGCAGCACTATCGGGTCGTTCTCCTCCTCCATTTCGCAGAGGCGGGCCGAGAGGGCCTCGGGAGTGTCGAACTCGGTGTGCTTCATGTTGCCGCTGGCCAGCACTTCGCCTTGTAGGCTGTCTACCACCAGCACGGGCACCAGCACGCCGTTGTTGGTAATCTCTTCGAGGAATGATTTGTTGAAGCCGTCGAGCACATTGCGCAGCTCGGTATACATACGCGACTCTTTGTAGTAGAGGGTCATCCGCATGCCCCAGATGCGGTAGTGGAAAGGCTCGTTGTGCGAAAACTCTTCGAGCCGTTGGCCTTCGAGCTTTTGGCCGGCCAGCTCGCTGGGTACGGTGATGACAGAGTCGGCATCGGTGATGATGATGGCGGTCTCGCAGCTGTCGACGATGTAGCGCACGTAGTCGAGGCTGAAATCGGCGTCGGCATCGTTCCCCATCCGGTCGAAGGATCGGAGGATGTTGGTGTAGAGTTCCATTTTGCGGTGTTCGTCGCGAGCCACGCTGGCAAAGAACTGCTCCGAATAGTTCACCAGCTGGGCCTTCTGTCCGATGGCTTTGGCCCAGAGCTTCACTTTCTCCACCTCGGCCCGTCGCATCTGCATCGACACGTTGTTAATCTCCACCAGCGCCACCACCGCCAGCAGAACTGTAATGCCCAGTATCAGCCATTTCGCCTTGTTCATGTTCGTAGTCGGTTATTCTGTCATCTTCTTGTTTGTTGTTAATTGCCGGTGCTCGGGTTCCGGGGGCCGGGGTCAGTCGAACCGGATGGTCTTGGCGGGTTCGACCCCCGCGATGTATGCAGCCGGCAGCAGCATGGCCAGCACGCACACTGTCAGCGTCCCTAAGGCCACGGCGATGGCGGTGCCTGCCGTGAGGGCCACAGGCACGGTGGCCATGGCGTAACTCTCCGGGTCCAGCCGCACCCAGCCCCATTGTTGCTGGGCCAGGCACAGCAACACGGCCAGGGCCTCGCCGATAGCTATCCCTTTCAAGGCAGTGACGCTCCCTTTCAGCACGAATATCTTCCGGATGGTGGAGCCCGTGGCCCCCATGGCCTTCAGTATGCCGATGGTAGAGGTTTTTTCGAAGAGGAATATAAGCAACGCGCTGATTACGCTCACGGCGCACACCATCATCATCACGGCAATAATCAGCACCACGTTGCTGTCCAGCAGGTCCAGCCATGCAAACAGGGCCGCGTTCTGCTGCACGATGGTGGTAAGGGTCAAGTCATATCCCAGCTGTTCTTTGAGCCGCTGCGCCACGTGGTCGATTTGGTCGAAGTCGTCCACCAGCACCTCGTAGCCGCCGGCCTGCCACACTTCCCAGCCGTTGAGCTGCTGCACCTGGCGCAGGTCGCCCACCACATAGTGGTTGTCGAAGTCGGCCAGGTCGGTGCTGTATATGCCGCTGACAGTGAATGCCCGTGCGCGGGGGCTGTCGCCCTGCCAGAAGTAGGTCCGCAGCTTGTCGCCCACGCCTATCTGGAGCCTTTCGGCAAGCCTTTTCGACACAATCACCTCGCGTCCCGCGCCGCTGTCGGGCAGATGGAAAAGTGTCCCTTCCACCAGGCACTCGGCAAAGAACGACGAGTCGTAGCCGCGCTCTACGCCGCGCAGCAGCACCCCCTCAATCTGGTTCTCGGTCTTTACCATGCCTCCCTTGGTGGCGTAGAATTGTACGTGGCGCACACCGTGGGTGTTCCTGATGCGGTCCACCTCCTCGCGGCGCATGTCGACGGGTGTCTCTTCATAAGTGTTGCCCATGGCATAGCTCTGCACCACGATGTGGGAGCCGAACCCCACGGCCTTGCGGCGGATTTCGCCCTGAAAGCCTCGCAGCACACATACCGACAGTACCATCACCGCCACGCCCAGGGCAATGCTCCACATGGCGATGTTCACGACGGGTGCCGCCATGCCCCCGCGGTCCGACCTTCCGTCGGCTGCGGGGGCATCCTGGCCAGCACGGGCTTTCTGCCCCTGTAGCCGTCGCGTGGCAAACAGCACGAAACGGCTGTCGGCTGCGCGCGTTCTGTCATTCATCTTGTGTGCCACCTTGGTTTAGAAAGATGTGGCGATAGCGATAAAGTCGTCGGCCTTCAGTGATGCGCCGCCGATAAGGCCGCCGTCCACATCCTTGTTGGCGAACAGTTCTTTGGCGTTGCCGGGTTTGCAGCTGCCGCCGTAGAGGATGCTGGTCTCCTCGGCCACGTCGTTGCCATACTTACCGGCAATCAGGCTGCGGATAAAGGCGTGCATCTCCTGGGCTTGTTCGGGTGTGGCGGTCTTGCCGGTGCCGATGGCCCATACGGGTTCGTATGCAATAATCACGTTGGCGAACTGCTCAGCCGTCAGGTGGAACAGGCCTTCTTCAATCTGCATCTTCACCACCTCGCACTGGCGGCCAGCCTCGCGCTCGTCGAGTACCTCGCCGCAGCACACGATGGGTTTTATGTTATGCTTCAGCAGCTGGTCCACCTTGCGGGCCACAATCTCATTGGTTTCGTGATAGTAGGCTCTGCGCTCGCTGTGGCCCACGATGCAATAGCCAATCTCCAGCGACTCAAGCATAGCGGCCGACACCTCGCCGGTATAGGCGCCCACCTCCTGGTCGCTGACGTTCTGAGCGCCCACCATGAAGTAGGAGTCTTCGCTATAGTCCGATGTCATCTCCAGGAAGGGGAACGGGGGGCATACAATCAGCTGTGTGTTGGCATCGAGCGTGATCGATTCCAGTTTCTCCATAATATTGTTCAGCAAGTCGTCGGCCTCGCTGAAGTTCATGTTCATTTTCCAGTTGCCTGCAACAATGTGTTTTCTCATTTTCTGAAATATTTATAGGTTATACAATAATTTTCATCTCTTTGTGTCGTGCCGTTCCTCGTAGCGTTTCAGGAAAGGCAGTATGCCCTTGGTGGCCAGCACCTTGTTCATGATGATGCGGCGTTCCTCGTTCAGGATAATCATCGTGGGGGCCCCGTGCACATTGTAGGCCACCTGATAGTCGATGTTCACATTCGGTCCGCCCACGTTGACAAAGGGCAGATTGTGTTCGCGCACATACTTCTTCCATTTGTTCACATCGGCCTCATACCCTACGGCATACACCTCGAAAGGCCTGTTGCCGGCGGCCGAGAGCGAGTCGTACAGATGCTTCAGCGTCTCGGTCTGCTCCTGGCAGTGGTGGCAGTCCGGGTCCCAGAACCACAAAATCACATACCGCTGGGGGAATCGGTGCGACGAAATCCAGTCCTGCGGATTGGCCGACTGGTTCGTGTCGGCCATATACAGTTCCTGGCCCATGGCCCCGATCAGCGACTGCTCCAGAAACTCCACGCTCTGGCGTTTGTTGGCGATGTCCGACGGCGAAGCCCACGGGCATTTGCCCGCAAGGTAATACCTCCTTACCAGATGGCACCACACGGCGTCCCATCCCACATTCTTGGTGGACCGGTAATAGCGCGGCATGATAAAATCCAGCACATAGCGCATCATCAGCGTGTCACCCTCTATGCGGTCCAGCAGCCGGTCGGCATAGAGGGCCACAGTGTCGAAATCTGAATAGTAAAGCAGACCGAAGAAGTAATAATTCATCTTGTTAAACAAGTCGGGGGTATATACCAGACTGTGGTCGACAAAATCCACCCCGTCCCAATAGTGTGAGCGGTAGTAGAGGGCCTTGTCCTCAACGGTTTCAGGCACATCGGGACCGTTGAACATATCGGCCAGCTCAAAGTAGCGGTATTTGCGGTTGGTCTGGATGAACGACTTCTCGAAGGCCTCGATCTCCTTGGTCAAAGCCTCCATTTCGCGCTCGGCCTCAGCTTTGACTGTGGCATCGCCGCTCTTCTTCCGGCGGTCGATGTCCTTGGCCTGTTTGCGGGCCTGGCTGTCGCGGTTGATATAGGTGTACATCGCCTGATTGGCGGGGGAGCCGACAATGTCCTTCTGCGGGTCGGTCACACCGCCCTGCGCGTTCAGGGTGAAGGTGAACGTCTGGCTGCCGTCAATCGTGAAATCCATCACCCCCTTCTTCCCGTCCTGCCCAATCAGGGCATAGATGCCGCGGTCCCATCTGTGGCGTCCGCTGAAGGTGTAGGTTCCCTCTTTGTCCAGCGATGCGCTGTCCATCTTCACAAACCCGTCGCGGTAGTGCTGGCCGATATACATCACGCTGTCGCGGGTGCCGGAGGGCGGCATGACAAAGACCATTTTGTATCTTTGTCCCCACACGGCGGGGGTGAGCAATGCAAGCAGGCATAACGATGCGGCAATTCTTTTCATTTTTCTCTACTGTTGATTGAAATATGGTTCACTATTAGGTTGATGCTCTGGCGATATAATGTTTCGGTTTGAAGGCTTTTTGTCGAGTATGAAAGTGGCCACCAGCGCCAGCGCAAAATTCTCGGTGGGGTTCTCGTTGAAGTATGGTGCCTTGAAGGGGCAAAGCTGGTATGCCACCCCGAACCCCAGGTCGAACAGCCCCCAGCGCAGCAGCCCGTCGAACCCGGTGGCCACCTCGGCCAGTCCCATGTGTGGGGCCTGCAGGTAGAGCAAGTCGCCTTCGGCCAACCCCGGATCCTCCAGCACGGCCTGTCCGTTCCCGTCCTGCCCGTGCAGCCGTCCCCACATGGCGTTCAGCTGCAGGAAAGGCTGCGGCTGCGACCAGCTGTTCTCCCACAGCGGCAGCGGGGCTGTATAGTTCAGGCACAGATGGGCAAACATATTGGCTGTGAAGGTGTATGGGCGCACGGTGAGGAACGTGTTGCGGAAAAAATAGACCGACCGCGCCGTCCCCGACACGTCGAACATGCGGCTGTAGGGAGTCCCCTCGGTGGAGAACCCCGTCTGGGCAAACACATGCAGCCCCCAGTCGCCTGGCTCGGCATTATATTGTGCCAAGGCGCGCAGGTAGTTGCGCGCCGGGCCGTCGCTCGCGGTCGGCACCATGCGCCCTGCCGCGAGGCTCAGCGTCACCCCACCGTCCCATTTGGCACGGGCCGTCAACGCCTCGTGCCGCAACACGGGCTGTGCCGCGTCGGGCCTTTGCCGGGGATAAACCATAGTGCCCTGCCCATCGAAACGGTAGTCTTCCCAGTGCAGCAAAGCCCCGGCGGTGAGCGACCACCCGTATGCCATCCGGAACGACACATCCATCTTGCCCCCTTTGACCCCTATATAGCGCGAGGCCAGAAAGCCCGTGTTATAGTCCGGCGACAGCATCTTGTAGCCCTCCATGCTGCGGAGGGCGGCCCGCTCCAGGTCGTTGTATGCACCGAGTCCCAGCTGCACCTTGTAGCGGCCGGGCAGCAGCAGCCGCGCCTGGCCGCCGTACTTCAAAGCCCTGTCGCCAAAGGAGTAGGCGGCATAGCCCTTCAGCGTCCATTGCCCTAAGAACATGTCTTGCCGCCCGGCTGTTTCGCTTGGGGTGACCCATGTGGCGCACAGCTCTATACGCGACCGCTCATAACGGTTGTAGTTATAAAGGCGGTCAAAATCGAGATACAGCGCCGACGGGTTTCGGTAGGGGGTGAGACGCACACTCTGGGCCGCCACCGGGAGGGCGGACAGCAACAGAAGGAGTATGGACAGCCGTTTCGACATGAATATGTAATAACCGATTGCGCACGCGCAATCCTCTTTAATGCAAATTGCAAAGATACAAATTTTATTCCGTATGGCGAAAAAAAATCTTCCAGACCAAACCGAGGGTCCTGTTGCGGCATTACCATAAAACACCTCGCCGGGAATAATCCACCACCTGCGTGGCCGTAACCCCGTCCGGCTTCTCACAGATGCGATTTGTTGCCAAGTATTTCATTTATTCACAATTTCTTATTTCTTGTTATCTCTATTGTTCCGTTAATATATGTCCAGTCTTTTTTGGTGTCTTTTTTTCCTTTGCTGTTTATAACTAAATTCGCTCGACCCGCATTATTTCTACAACACCTGTTCGGCTTTTTTTCCTCCCGCCGGGGTAGGGCTGCCGCCCCTGTGCGGGCCGAGTGGCGGACAGCGGGCGAACCGACGGACACGGCATGCCGGCGGCGCCTTTTGGAGAGGGCGCGGCGGCGGGTTCCAAATTCTTTTTTTACGGAAAAGGACATCAAAATCAAAAAAAATTGTATCTTTGCAAATTAATAGTTTCGCAAAAAATTAAGACTATAATATATATTATTCAGAAATATTGTAAGATATGAACTACGACGTTATTGTAATCGGTAGTGGCCCGGGAGGGTATGTGGCGGCAGTGAAGGCTGCGCAGCTGGGAATGAAAACCGCTGTTGTGGAACGTGAAAATCTGGGCGGCATCTGCCTCAACTGGGGCTGTATTCCCACCAAGGCGCTGCTGAAAAGTGCGCAGGTGTACAACTATATCAACCATGCCGCAGCCTACGGCGTGGCCGCCCAAGGGGCCGAGGCCGACATGGGCGCCATGGTGCAGCGCTCGCGCGGAGTGGCCGAGACGATGAGCAAGGGTGTTCAGTTCCTGCTGAAGAAGAACGGCGTGGAGGTGATCATGGGCACTGGCCGTGTGAAACCGGGCCACAAAGTGGATGTCACCGCCGCCGACGGCACGGTGACCGAGTATGAGGCAGGCCACATCATCGTGGCCACGGGCGCTCGCAGCCGCGTGATGCCCAGTATGCCGCAGGACGGCAAGCACATCATCGGCTACCGCGAGGCGATGACACTGCCGTTCAAGCCCAAGAGCATGGTGGTTTGCGGCAGCGGCGCCATCGGAAGCGAGTTTGCCTTCTTCTACCAGAGCATCGGTGTGCAGGTGACGCTGGTTGAGTTCATGCCGCAGATATTGCCTAATGAGGACGAGGACACGGCATCGCAGATGAGCCGCAGTTTCCGCAAGATGGGCATGAAGGTGATGGCCAGTTCCAGCGTCGAGAAGGTGGATGTGGAAGGCGATGTGTGCCACGTGACTATCAAGGACATGAAACGCAACACCGAGACGGTGGTGGACTGCGACGTGGTGCTGAGCGCCGTGGGCGTGGTGACCAATCTGGAGAATCTGGGCCTTGAAGAGACTGGCATAGATGTGGAGCGCGGCAAGATTGTGGTGAACGACTGGTATGAGACCAACGTGCCGGGCTACTATGCGATAGGCGATGTGGTGCACGGGCCTGCCCTGGCACATGTGGCCAGCGCCGAGGCAATCTGCTGTGTGGAGCATTTGGCGGGCCATGAGGCCAAGCCGGTGAACTATGCCAATATACCGGGCTGCACCTACACGACTCCCGAGGTGGCCAGCGTGGGCCTGACCGAGAAGAAGGCCGCCGAGGCCGGCAAGGAAGTGTTGGTGGGCAAGTTCTTCTTCAAAGCCAGCGGCAAAGCCACCGCCGCCGGCAATACAGACGGCTTCATCAAGATGATTATTGACAAGCAGACCGACCAGATTCTGGGTTGCCACATGTGTGGTGACAATGTGACGGAGATGATTGCCGGCATCGTTGCCGCCCGCGAGAACGGTCTGACGGCCAAACAGGTGGCCGGGGCCGTGCATCCCCACCCCACAATGAGCGAGGCTGTGATGGAGGCCATCGAGGCCGCTTACGGCTGCGCCATACATGGTTAGACTTGAGCAAACCATTATTTTCCTTACAATAATAAACTATCATGAAGATTTTTCCCAAAAGCAGAATCAAAGTGGCAAAGGGGTTGAGTGTATGGGTTTCGAACCATTATACACCGACTCTTTTCGGCATCAGGGGTAAGTACGAATCGTCGTATAAGTCCGGCCAGTATGTGGAGAGTGGCGGCCCCGGAACGGGCTTCTTTATCCGCAGCAGTTCGAGCCGCACCTACAAGGCTTTCTGTATGCATGAGAGAGCCAAGCTGGTGCCTGACTACTGGGCCATGGTGCGGGGGGCGGAGTTTGACTTCGATCGCGAGGCGGCCCGCATTGAGGAAGCCCAGAACACCTCGAAGAACGACCACTGGCGCCAGATGATTCTGGAGTCGTATGCCAATGTGTTGCCCATGGCTAAGGAGGCTGAGTTGGCCGAGCGCATTGTGGAGGGCATCAAGGAGTTGTCGCACCGCCGCCACAAACTGACATCGTACCAGACACATGTGATGTCGAGTTACAAGTCGAAGATCGCCCGCCTGGGACACGACGTGCGCGACATCCAGCTGTATGTGCCCGACCTGTGCGGCGAGGAGCGCTACCAGCTGTTCGGCGGCGTGGTGGTGGCATTCTCGCAGGTGGCCGCCAGCCACCGTATCTGGAGTGTGCGTACCAACTACAGCGGGCCGGAGTCGTCGTTTGTGCAGGTGTATTTCGACCTGGGCATTTTCAACTATATCCAGGCCCCCCTTATGACTCCCATGTTGCGCGACGCTGAGGGAAACCGGTATTTCATCTACCCCGATTTTATCCTGAAATCGAAGGATGCCGTCGATTTTTCCATCCACGACCTCAGAAGTCTGAATTTCCTGTTCAGGGAGGTGCCTTACGATATGGTGTCCAACATGGTGATTGACAGTTATTACGACCGCGAGAACACGGAGGATGTGTCGACCCATGTGCACCGCCGCAACTACGAGCAGTTTGGCGATGGCCTGCTGGTGAACAAGGATACGAAGGCCTTGAACGAGATAGAGGAGGAGAACAAGATGCGTGAGCGCGTGGTGGGCGAGCTGTATGTGCCTGAGTTGTCGTTGCGCTATTATGTGCGCGATTTCAAGGCCTTGAAGGGGTTTGTGAAGGAGTTGAACCGTTACCAGTCGGACCTGACAGCCACAGATAAAAAGAGTGAGTAGCACTGTGCCGGATGGCGTATAGGTGCCATGGAGGGGCGCAATGTGAAAAGGAAGAGGTATGTGTACAGGTTCAACCCGCACACGCTTTCATACGAGCGTGTGGAGGCCACGTGGCGCGACAGGCTGCGGCGGGCGGTGACCACCGTGCTGCCGGGCGTGGTGGCGGGTATTGGTGTGGCTTTCGCACTGGGCAGTCTGATTGGTTCGCCTGAAGAACGGATGCTGCGGGCCGAGGTGCGCGAGTATCGCGCGGCACTGGAGACGCTGAACAGTGATGTGTCGCAGGCCCAGCGGGTGCTGGCCGACATTGAGGAACGCGACAGCGCGGTGTACCGCACCATCTTCGGTGCCAAACCGGTGGCCGAAGGCCGGCGGAGACCCCTTGCGGGCGACTATAGCCGCTGGGAGGGGAAGGCTTCGGGGGCTTTGATTGCCGGCACGGTGCAGAAGGTGGAGGAGTTGGAGCAGCGGCTGTACAGCCAGTCGCTTTCGCTGGACGAGATTTACCGCATGGCCGGCACCAAGCGCGAACGCATGGCCCGAATGCCAGCCATCATGCCGATTGCCAAGCAGAGCTGCCGCATGGTGAGCGGTTTTGGCATGCGCTACCACCCCATACTGCACTACCGCCGTATGCATACGGGCGTTGACCTTTCGGCCCAGCCGGGCACGCCGGTGCATGCCACCGCCGAAGGACGTGTGACCACGGCAGGACGCGGCGAGGGATTGGGCGGCTACGGCATCTGTGTGGTGGTGGACCACGGTTATGGGTTCAAGACACTCTATGCCCACCTGCAGGATGTGAAGGTGAGCACTGGCCAGCGCGTAAGCCGCGGCACGGTGGTCGGCACGGTGGGGCGCACTGGCTTGGCCCAGGGCTACCACCTGCATTATGAGGTGATCCAGAATGGACAGAAGGTGAATCCGGTCTATTATTTCTTCAACGATCTTACGCCGGAGGAGTATGACGAGGTGCTGGAGGCTTCGTATTCGGAGAACCAGTGCCTGAGCTAAGGCGGGACGCGCTGTGGAAAGGACACGTTGACTGACTGAAAAAAAGAAAGGATATATGCTGATGCAGATAGTGATTGACGACAATGCTGGTTTCTGTTTCGGTGTGGTGAGAGCCATCGGCACGGCCGAGGAAGAGCTGCAGCGGAAGGGAAAGCTTTATTGTTTGGGCGACATAGTGCACAACAGTGCCGAGGTGGCGCGGCTGCACGGGCGTGGGTTGGAGGTGATAGGCAGTCTGGAGGAGGTGCGCGGAGTGCCTGGCGCGCGGGTGCTGATACGTGCCCACGGCGAGCCTCCGGCCACCTATGCCTTGGCCCGCGATGCCGGGGTGGAGCTGGTGGATGCCACCTGCCCCATTGTGCTGGCACTGCAGCAGCGCATTAAGAGAGGTTATGAGGAGATGAAGGACCGGAACGGGCAGGTGGTCATTTTCGGCAAGCCTGGACATGCCGAGGTGGTGGGATTGTGTGGACAGACGGAGGGCAGGGCCGTGGTGGCCAGCAGTGCCGAGGATTTGGAGGGGATTGACTTCAGCCGCCCCATCCGTTTGTACTCGCAGACTACGAAAAGCCGCGAGGAGTATGCCCGCCTGGTTGCAAATGTGAAAAAGGAAGTGGACAAAGCGCATCCAGAGGGTGTGGGCGAGGAGGAGGATTTCTTTGTGGCATACGACACGATATGCAGCCGCGTGGCCAACCGGGCCACAAAGCTGGAAGAGTTTGCCCAGGGCGTGGACGCTGTGGTATTTGTGAGTGGAAGGGGCAGCTCAAACGGCCATTATCTCTATGAGTATTGCCGCCGGGTGCAGGAGAGGACTTTTTTGGTTTACGGCCCTGAAGAGGTGGCAGAGGTGAGGAGGAGCCTTGTGCAGGAGGGTGTAAAACGTGTGGGCATTACGGGCGCCACGAGTACGCCCCGATGGCTGATGGAATCGGTGGCTGCGGAATTGTCGAAACCCATGAGTGAGTAAAAGAAAAGGAGGATGAGACAATGCATTTGACCAATTTGAAGCTGAGCAATTTCAAGTCGTATGGTGACCTTGATGCCGATTTTTGCCCCAAGGTGAACTGCCTGGTGGGAAACAACGGCGTGGGGAAGACGAATCTGCTGGATGCTATGTATTATCTTTCGTTCTGCAAGAGCAGCCGGGGCAGCGGCGATGTGCCCAACATGCGGAGGGGTGAGGACTTTTTTGCCATCCACGGCCGGTATGAGACCGGCGGTGTGGAGGCATCGGCTTCGTGTGTATGCCGCAAGGGACAGCCGAAGCAAATGAAGTGGAACGGAAGGGTGTGCAAAACGCTGGGCGAGCATATCGGAAGACTGCCGCTGGTGATGGTGTCGCCCTTGGATCAAGGCCTGATTACGGAGGGCAGCGAGGCCCGCCGCAAGTTTGTGGACGGTGTGCTGTCGCAGACGGACAGGGTGTATCTGGACCACTTGCTGCAGTATAGCCGTGCGCTGGAGCAGCGCAACAAACTGCTGAAACTGTTTTGGGAGGCCGGCAGTTGGGATGAGAGCCAGATGGGTGTGTGGGATGAGCAGCTGGTGCGCCACGGCGAGGTGCTCAGGAGCGGAAGGGAGAGCTTTTTTACCGACTTTGTGCCCCTGTTCGATGACTACTATGGCTGGATTACCGACGGCGGGGAACGCGGCGAAATCCGCTATGTGAAAGACGGCGAGGGACCCCTGGCTGAGCAATTGGCTGCCGCCCGCCGCCGCGACCGGCAGGCATTGTTCACCACCGCCGGCCCGCACAGGGACGATGTGGAGTTGATGGTCGGCGATATGGCCGTGAGGCGCTACGGGTCGCAGGGACAGCAGAAGACTTTTGTGCTTGCCTTGAAGTTGGCGCAGTTTGAGTATATTTACCGTCATGGGGGAGTGAAACCTATTCTGCTGCTTGACGATGTGTTCGACAAGCTGGACATGGTGAGGGTGACCCAACTGGTGGAGCTGGTGGGGAGCGACCGTTTCGGCCAGGTGTTTCTGACCGATACGCAACCCGGCAGGGTAGAGGGAGTGTTCGAGGCCATTCCGCAGGTGGAGCATCTTATCTGCACCGTGGAGAACGGAAGTTTGACAAAAATGGAAAGCTGAAAAATAATATGTATAGCAACGAACATACTCTGCAGGATTTGCTGAAGCGAGCCTACCGCCGACTGGATATGGAGGAGAGGGTGACAGAGCTTGAGGTGAAGAGGGTGTACGAGAGTGTGGTGGGCGACCTGATTACGCGGCTGACATGGAAGGTGCGTTTCGAGAAAGGGACGCTGACACTTTCCGTGGCATCGCCTGCGCTGAGGCACGAGCTGTGGATGCGGCGCGACTCGCTGGTGGAGAAACTCAACGAGCAGCTGGGCGGCAGGGTGGTTCAACGCATCGTGTTCCATGAGGCCGACGGCCTCGGCAAAAAATAAGAGACGAGAGATGAAACAGATATTCAAAGCACTGAACATGATAAGGCTCTGCGACAGCAGGGCTTTCTACCTGCGCATATTGTATGTGGTGGTGATGAATGTGCTGCCGTTGATCAACCTGTATATCCTGAAGTTCCTGGTCGACTCGGTGAACACTGGCCAGCCGACGGTCTTCTTAGGGGTGGAAATGACCACCTATCTGTCGTTGGGGCTTTTCTGTGCCATATTCCTGTTGAACCGGATTGTAACCGTACTCAACGGAGTCAACAACGATATTATGTCGCAACGGCTGGTGGACTATATCAGCGAGCGGATGCAGGGCCAGTCGGCACAGCTGGACATGTCCTATTTCGACAATCCGGAGTATCACGACACCTACCACCGGGCACAACAGGAGGCTTCCTACCGCCCCATCCAGATTCTTAATGGGTTTATGGGGCTGCTGGGGTCGCTGATTTCCATTGTCGGAATCGTGGCCATGCTCTGCACGGTGTCGGGCTGGATAATTGTGGTGATGGTGGTGGCCGTGCTCCCCTCGTTTGTGGTGAGGGTCATCAAAGCCCGTCAGATTTATGCCTTCCGCCGTAAAAACACACAGAACTACCGACGCACCAGCTACTATACAACCCTGTTAGGCGGGCGCGACTATGCCAAAGAGATGCGCACTTTTGGGTTGGCCCCCTATTTCCGCGAGCGATTTGTGAAAATCCGCAAAGTGCTGGTGAAAGACTTGATTCGCATTTCGCGCCGGCTGGGCTGGTACGACGCGGTGTGCGCCTTTGTCGAGACGGCAGCCATGTTCATGGTCACGGTCTTCCTTATCACCTCCGCCACCAGTGGCACCATCACCACGGGTATGTTCGTGGTGCTTTTCGAGGCCTTCCGTCGCGGGCAGACATCGCTGTCGGGACTGGTGAACAGTATCACCGGGCTGTATGACAACCGGCTCTTCATCGGCAACCTCTTCGAGTTCCTTGACCTGAAGCCCTCCATCGTCAATGCCCCTGATGCACTTCCTTTCCCCAAACAGGTGAGACAGGTGGAATTCCGCGACATTACCTTCCGCTACCCCAAGATGGAGCGCGACGTGCTGAGCCATTTCAACCTCACTGCGCGTGCGGGCGAGGTGACCCAGATTGAGGGGGAGAACGGTTTCGGCAAGACCACACTCCTCAAACTCCTCCTGCGCCTGTATGACACCGACCAGGGGGCTGTGCTTATCGACGGGGTCGATGTGCGAAAATACGACCTCAAAGGTTTACGCCGTGGCATTGGGGCAATATTTCAGGACTATGTCCGTTTCTATTGCACTGCCGAGGAGAATATCGCTTTTGGCGACATATCCCACTACGACAGCAACCGGGTGAAGACCGTGGCCTCCCTGGCCGGGGTCGACAAATATATCGAGCGGCTGCCCAAGGGCTACAAAACTCCCTTGGGACGCATGTTCGACGGCGGCGAGGAACTGAGCATGGGGCAGTGGCAACGCATCGCGCTGGCCCGCCAGCTCTACAGCGATGCCCCGGTATTGATTTTCGACGAGCCCACTGCGTGGATGGACGTGCCCTCGCGCGACCGTTTCTACAAGACTCTCGAACAGTTGAAAAATGAAAAAAAAGTAATCATACTAATCAAACACGTATAAAACATGCAATTCGAAATCAAACAAATAAACCCCAAGGACTATGTGGGTAACCTTATCTTCCTCTACGGTACCGAAGTGGCCGAGCGCAATCTCCCGCTCAGCAAGCGCGAACTGGAATATCTGAAAGAATGCCGCGAGCGCGAAGCCGATTCGCTGGTGGTGCTGGACCGTCTTCCCTATAAACTCTTTATTGTCAACTTCGATGGCGAGCGTCCAGCCGAGCAGGTGCAGGAACGGCTGCGCCGTAGTGCCGACAAGGTGGCCGCCCTGCTGCGCGAAGCTAAGCAGACCCAGGCCTCCCTCACCGGCGAAGGTGTCATCACCGAAGAAATTGTCGCCTTTGCCGAAGGCCTTTTCCTGGCCGACTACACCTTCGACCGCTACAAAACAGAAAAGCCCTCGCACATCGACACTTTGACCATTGAGGAAACATTCATGAACGAGGACGAGTTGCAGCGCAACGTGCGCCTGTGGGAGTGCATACGCCAGTGCCGGGACTGGGTCAACACACCAGTGGCCGACCTCAACGCCGAGCGTTTCGCCGCCACGCTGCAAAACCATGCCGCCGAGGTGGGCGTATCCTGCACCGTGTTTGACAAGAAGCAGATAGAATGGCTCCGCATGGGTGGTCTCATTGCCGTGAACAAAGGTAGTGTTGACGAGCCCCGCTTCGTGGTACTCGAATACACTCCCGACAATGCCATTAACGACAAACCGCTTGCCCTGGTCGGCAAAGGCATCATGTACGACACCGGCGGTCTGAACATCAAGCCCGACGACTACATGCAAGAGATGAAGTCCGACATGGCCGGGGCCGCAACCATGGCCTCTGTGGTCTTTGCCGCCGCCGCCAACCGGCTGCCCGTCCGCATCGTGGCCCTGCTGCCCATCACCGACAACCGTCCGGGCTTCAACGCCTACGCCGCCGACGATGTGCTCCGCATGTATGATGGCACCACTGTCGAGGTGGTCAACACCGATGCCGAGGGCCGCATCATCCTGGCCGACGCCATTGCCTATGCCGTCAGCAAGTACGACCCCGAACTTATCATCGATGCCGCCACCCTCACTGGTGCAGCCGTCCGTGCCATTGGCACCTACGGCATCGCAGCCATGCAGCAGAATGCCGACAACGCGTTCAACCTTCTCAGCATTGTGGGCAACAAAGTCTATGAGCGTTTAGTGGCCTTCCCCTTCTGGCCCGAATACGACGAACTGCTCAAGTCCGAGGTGGCCGACCTCAAAAACTGCGGCATTGCACAGGCCGGTGCCATCACCGCCGGCAAATTCCTTGCCCATTTCGCCCGCAAGACACCATACATCCATCTCGACATCGCCGGCGTGGCCTTTTTCAGCAAAAAGCAGCAATACTATGCCCACGGCGCTTCGGGCTTCGGCATCCGCCTGCTCTATGCCTTCCTCCAAACCTACGACATTCTGCACCAAGCCTGACACATCCACCCGCCAGCGGGTACCGCCCGCGCGGATAACATATTATCAATCATTCATCAGCGGACCCCATCCGCACAAACAACACAACAATGGAAGAGAAAAAAAACAACCCTCGCATACGCTTAGCCATTACACAAGGCGACATCAACGGCGTTGGCTATGAAGTGATACTTAAGACATTCAGCGACAGCCGCATGTACGACATCTGCACCCCCATCCTCTATGGCTCCACCAAGGTGGCTTCCTACCACAAGAAACTTCTGGCTCTCCACCAGGACTTCGCTTTCACCGGCATCCACCAAGCCTCCGAAGCCATTGACCGCAAGTTCAACGTAGTCAACCTCACCAACGAAGAGGTGAAAATCGAGGTGGGCAAACTGACCGATGTGGCTGGCGAACAGTCGCGCCTTTCGCTGGCCCGCGCCTGCGAAGACCTCAAGAAAGGCGATGTCGATGTGCTCGTCACCGCACCCATCAGCAAGAAAAACATCCAGTCCCCCGACTTTGATTTCCCCGGCCACACAGAGTTCCTCTCCCACCAGTTTGGCTGCAGCAGCCTTATGATCATGGTCTGCGACCGCATCCGCATCGGTATCGTCACCAACCACCTTGCCCTCAAAGATGTCCCCTCGGCCATCACCCACAACCTCCTTTTCGACAAAATCATGCTCATGAACGAGTCGCTGAAGCGCGATTTCGGTGTCCCGATGCCCAAGATAGCCGTCTTGGCCATCGACCCCCACGCCGGCGACAACGGCGTCATCGGCACCCAGGACCAGACCATCGTCAAGCCCGTCATCGACGAAGTGCAGGAAAAAGGCGTGCTGGCCTACGGGCCCTATCCCTCCGACGGCTTTTTTGGCAGCAGCGAGTTCAACAAATTCGACGGTGTCCTGGCCCTCTACCACGACCAAGGCCTCATCCCCTTCAAACTCATGTCCTTCACCGAGGGAGTCAACTTCACTGCCGGATTGCCCTATGTCCGCACTTCACCCGCCCACGGCACCGCCTTCGACATTGCCGGAAAGGACAAAGCCAGCGAGCAGTCATTCCGCAGTGCGGTATACCTTGCCTGCCAGATTCTCCGCAACCGCAAAGAGTATGACGAACTAACTGCCGACCCCCTCCGTTAATGAAAAAACTGGTCCTATTCGACGGCATGGCGATGGTGTACCGCGCCTATTACGCCCTCAGCGGCTCCAACCGCACCAACTCCAAGGGCGTAAACACCTCGGCAGTGCTCGGCTTCACCACCACCCTCTATGACTTGGTGAAGAAACTCCAGCCCACACACGTGGCCGTGGCTTTCGACCTTCAGAAACCCACCTTCCGCCACGAGATGTATGCCGAGTACAAAGCCAACCGCGAGGCCATGCCCGAAGCCATCCAAGTGGGGCTGCCCTACATCCGCAGCATTATCGCCGCCTTCAACATCCCCATCCTCACCTGCGAAGGCTACGAGGCCGACGACGTCATCGGCACCGCCTCCCACTGGGCCGAGGCCCAAGGCTTCGACCAAGTGGTCATGGTCACCCCCGACAAAGACTTCGGCCAGCTTGTAACCCCCCATGTATCCATCTACCGTTTCGGACGCATGGGCAAGCCCGACCAGCTCATGGGAGTCGACGAGGTGAAAGAGAAATTCGGCGTTGAGCAATGCACACAAGTCATCGACCTCCTCGGCCTTTGGGGCGATGCCTCCGACAACATACCCGGCATTCCCGGGGTGGGGGAGAAGACCGCCAAGAAACTCATTGCCCAGTTCGGCTCCATCGAAAACATGGTGACCCATGCCGACGAAATCAAGAACGACAAGATACGGGGGCTTGTGCAGCAGCACGCCGACCAGGCTCTCTTCAGCAAACAACTGGCCACCATCGTGCTCGACGCCCCCCTCACCCTCAACGAAGACGACCTCCTGCGGCGCAAACCCGACTATGCCGCCCTTCAGCAACTTTTTGCCGAGCTTGAATTCCGCGCCCTGTCCAAGCGCATCTTCACCGACCTGTCCGTATCCGACCCCTCCGAGGCCCAGCGTTTCGCCCAGGCCAAGCAAGTGATAGCTCCGCCCCGCCAGCCCCTCGCTTCCGCCCTCAGCACCCCGGCAGCCCAACCCACACTCTTCGACCAGCCCACACTCTTCGACCAGCCGGTGGTCGACCAGAACCGCGCCCGCGACATCCACACCCTCGACAACTTCCCCGATAGCGGCGACGTGGCCGTCTACGTATCCGGAGCCAACATCATCCTGGCCTTCAATGCCGACAATGTCTACACCTCGCTTGTGGGCAACATCGACACCGCACGGCTCCGCACCCTCCTCCAGCGTCCTGACACACTGAAACTCTGCTACGACCTCAAAGCCCTCAAATACATCCTCCGCGAGCTGGATATAGACCTTCAGGGCGATGTGTTCGATGTGCAGCTGGTCCACTACCTCATCGACCCCGAAGCACGCCACAACCTGTCCAACATCGCGCTCGGAGCCTTGGGTTTCGAACCCGCCTCCGATGCCGAGTCCGCCGCCGTCCTGTGGCAAATCTATCCCCTGCTGGCCGCCCAACTGGCCGATGCCGGAATGCGCAAACTCTATACCGATGTCGAACTCCCACTCGTCGACGTACTCATCAGCATGGAAGAAGAAGGCGTGCGCATCGATGTCGACGCCCTCAAAGACTACTCCCAACGCCTCACCCACGAGCGCGACGCCCTCGAACAGCAGATTTTCACCCTCGCTGGCGGAACCTTCAACATCTCCTCGCCCAAACAGTTGGGCGAAGTGCTCTATGAGCGGCTCAAAGTGACCGACAAGCCACCCCGCACCGCCACCAAGCAATACTCCACCGCCGAAGACATCCTCCTCAAACTGCAGGACAAACACCCCATCATCCCCCTCATCCTCGAGTTCCGCTCGCTCAACAAACTCATCGGCACCTACCTCGACTCCTTCCCCAAACTCATCAACCCCGCCACCGGCCGCCTGCACACCGTCTACAACCAGACCGTCACCGCCACCGGCCGCCTCTCCTCCTCCAACCCCAACCTGCAGAACATACCCATCCGCACCGAGCGCGGGCGCGAGATACGCAAAGCCTTCGTGGCCCGCAACGACGACTACATCCTCCTTGCCGCCGACTACTCGCAAATCGAGCTGCGCATCATCGCTTCCCTGGCCAACGACCGCCACATGATTGATGCCTTCACCAACCACTACGACATCCACGCCGCCACCGCCGCCAAAATCTACGGACTCCCCATCGACCAAGTGTCGAAAGACCTGCGTCGCAACGCCAAGTCAGTCAATTTCGGCATCATCTACGGCATCAGCTCCTTCGGCCTCAGCGAGCAGCTCGGCATCCCCCGCAAAGAAGCCGCCGCCCTCATCGACGAATACTTTGCCCAATACCCCGACATCAAGCACTACATCGACACCAACATAGCCTTCGCCCACGAGCACGGCTATGCCCAAACCCTGCTGGGCCGCCGCCGCTACCTCACCGACATCAACTCGCGCAACGCCTCAGCCCGCACCTTTGCCGAGCGCAACGCCGTCAACATGCCCATCCAAGGCACCTCAGCCGACATGATCAAGATTGCCATGATCCGCATCTACCGCGAGTTCAAGCGCCTCGGCCTGCGCTCGCGCATGATCCTCCAGGTGCATGACGAACTGGTGTTCGACTGCTACAAACCCGAAGAAACCCAAGTCCGCTCCATCGTCCAGGAAGCCATGCTCAACGCCCTGCCCCTCTCCATCCCCGTCGAAGTAAGCATCGACGAAGGCTCCAACTGGCTCGAAGCACACTGACACCACCATTCCACAATCAATGCCAAACCCATTTTAATTGCAATAACCCATGAAAAGAATCATCAACATCCTCCTGCTTGTCCTGCTGACAAGCCCCGCCATCGCCCAGACCGACCAGCAGGCCGACTTCTCGGCCGTATGCACCACCGGCCAAGTGCTGCATTACAAAATCATCGACTACGGTGAGGTCAACGTGTGGTACAACCAACAGAACCCCGAACTCCTCGGCGGCTACATCAAAGTGCCCCGCACCGTGAAATACAACAACCAGAACTTTGTCGTCACCGGCATAGCCGACGAAGCCTTTGCCAACTGCATCCGCATCCAGGGTGTCGAACTTCCCACCACCATGTTCTTCATAGGCGAGCGCGCTTTCTACCGCTGCACCGACCTCCGCGTCATCCTCATGCCCAAGACCCTCACCTTCATCGGCTCCAGCGCCTTTGAGGGCTGCACTTCGCTCATTGACGTGGTCATGCCCAACTCCGTCACCGAGATGGGCACCTACGCCTTCAAGGACTGCACCAACGTGCGCCATTTTGTCATTTCGCATGGCCTCACCGAAATCCCCGAAGGCACCTTCATGAACTGCAAACTCGTCACCGACTACCTCATCCCCGCCTCCGTCACCGTCATCGGCTGCCACGCCTTCGACGGTTATGAGCAGCTCAAAACCGTCACTTTCTTCGGCCCTGTCCCCCCCGAACCCGAGTGCCATCCCGCCTTCGGCCGCGAGATACCCGTCTACGTCACCGGCCAGCACTTCCCCGCCTACAAAGCCTCCTACATCTGGGGCCAGTACGCCATCCAGTCCATGTGACCCTCCGTTGCCGGACCTCCAGCAGTCCGGCAAAGCACTCTCAGCCCCGTGCCGCAGCCGGACAAACGGCCGCGGCACGGCATTTTTTTGCCCTGGCCACGCTCTGGGTCCGCTCCTCCTGCCCCATGTCGCCATACTCTCCATGCCGCTTGTACGGATGCACATGGAGCAAAAGCCGTATGTATATTGTATCAAAAGGACAGAAGAGGCGAACTTGCAGCCTGCCGGCATGAGGCTGCGTGAGGGGGAGCGAGGAAAGAAAAAGAAGAAAAAAACTGCCAAGTCGAAAAAAAAATGTATCTTTGCAGTTGGAAACAATCGTGTCCCCCACGGGCCGACACGTTCCGTTGTGTATTATTATAACATTGATAATTAAAGAAATACAACCAGTATAAAAGTACCTTTCAACGATGAAAAAAGTAGCATCAGCACTCACTAAACTTGCGGTGGTGGCCGTGGCAGCCCTTTGTGTGGCAGCCTGCGGCAAGGAAACCATGGTCGAAGGCGGATTCTCCATTGGCAACGGGAAGCAGGTGAAGTTTGCCAAAGGCAATCTGTATTACAACAAGCTCACCCGAAGTTTCGGCATCTATGAAAATCAGACCGAATGCATGGGCGATGTCAACGCCGCCATTGCCGACACCACCTACATGGGGCAGATAGACCTCTTTGGGTGGGGCGCGGTGGATAATCCCCTGAATATCTCAATCAAGGACAGCGACTATCCGTCCTTCACCGACTGGGGGACCAAAGTGGGAGGCAATTGGCGCACGCTCAACAAGGATGAGTGGAAATTCATCATGAAGGGCCGCACCGACGCAAGAAAGAAGTATGCCCTCGGCCGCGTCAACACCACCACGGGACTCATCCTCCTGCCCGACCTCTGGACTCAGCCTGACAGTTGCCCTTACTTCCCCGGCATGAACTATCTGGACAGCAATGTCTATAACGCCCGCATGTGGCAGAAGATGGAGACGGCTGGAGCCGTTTTCCTGCCAGTCACCGGCTACCGCGAGGGCAAAAGTTTCAAGTCGGCTGGCAGTGGCCGCTACTGGACCTCGACCGAGGATTTTGTCAACGGCGCATGGGGCTTCGCTTTCCAGCAGCTGGCCAGTGCCGCAGTGGTGTGCTATGAGCACCGCTACCCCGGTTTTGCTGTCCGTCTGGTGCAGGACGTGCAATAGCAGTTGATTTGACAATTAGTCATATTGGGTCGCTCCACGCAGGGTGGGGCGACTTTTTTTTAGGTATTGTGTCGGTGATGGGTTTTCCGTAAGGGTTGCTTTTTCGGGTGGGGCGGATGGTGGGGCTGTGGTTGGGGTTTGGACTGTGGGCAATGCTGAGGGCGGGGTCTGGAATGGAAAAGAGGCACTCACTGCTTGGTGGTGCCTCTTTTGGGGTGTGTGAATGGCTGTGGCTGATGCCAAAAGGCGTGCGGTTGGCTCTGCCTTGGCCCGATGTTTTGACTTACTTGTCTTGGGTGTAGTCGGTGTCGATGTCGACGTTCATCTGTTGGAGGAAACTGACGCTGGCGTGGATGAGCCGGTACATGATTTGGTCGATGTCGACAAAGTTGACGCACTTGCGGTAGTCGGCCATGAGGCTTTCGATGAGGGGGCTGCTCTTGAGGCCTTCCTGATGGCGGAAGTCGAGTGCCTGGGCGGCGTTGAAGAGTTCGATGGCAAGGACGCGCTCGGTGTTCTCCACAACGCGGTAGCACTTGGTGGCGGCGTTGCCGCCCATGCTGACGAGGTCCTCCTGGTTCTGGCTGGAGGGGATGCTGTCGACACTGCAGGGGGTGCAGAGTTGCTTGCTCTGGCTGACGATGGCGGCGGCGGCATACTGCGGGATCATGAATCCGCTGTTGAGGCCGGGTTTGGCCACAAGGAAGCTGGGGAGGCCGCGCTTGGCGTCGATAAGCTGGTAGGTGCGGCGTTCGCTGATGCTGCCCAGTTCGGCGACGGCAATGGCCAGGAAGTCGAGCACCATGGCCAGGGGTTCGCCGTGGAAATGGCCGCCGGAGATGACCAGGTCTTCGTCGGGGAGGACGATGGGGTTGTCGGTGGTGGAGTTAATCTCGGTCTCGACAACGGAGGTCACATAGGCGATGGTGTCTTTGGCGGCGCCGTGCACTTGTGGTGCGCAGCGGAAACTGTAGGGGTCCTGCACATGCTCTTTGTGGCGGGCGATGATTTGGCTGCCTTTGGTGAAGTGGCGGACGGCGGCGGCTGTCTGAATCTGGCCTTTGTGGGGACGGACTTGGTGGAGGCAGTCGAAGAAGGGTTCGATGCGGCCGTCGAAGGCGTCGAGGCTGAGGGAGAGAATCATGTCGGCCTGGCGGCTGAGCCGCTGGGCTTTGAGGATGCTCCACACAGCATAGCTGCTCATGAACTGGGTGCCGTTGAGGAGGGCGAGGCCTTCTTTGCTCTGCAGCTCGATGGGCTGCCAGCCGAGGGCGTCGTAGACTTCCTTCACGTCGCAACGGCGGCCTTTCCAGTAGACTTCGCCGAGGCCGAGGATGGCGGGGAGCATGAGGTTGGCTAATGGGCAGAGGTCGCCGCTGGCGCCCAGGCTGCCTTGCTGGTAGACGACCGGCAGGACGTCGTTGTTGTAGCAGTCGGCCAGGCGCTGTACGGTCTGCAGTTGTGCGCCGCTGTAGCCGAAGCAGAAGTTTTGCACTTTGAGCAGGAGCATGAGGCGGACTACCTCGGCGGGTACTTCGTCGCCCACGCCGCAGGCGTGGCTCATGACGAGGTTCTTTTGCAGCTGGCTGAGCTGCTCTTTGCTGATGGAAATGTTGCAGAGCGAGCCGAAACCGGTGGTGACTCCGTAGATGGGTTCTTTCTGGGTTTCCATCTTTTTGTCGAGATAGTCGCGGCATTTCTGGATGCGGCGTTTGGCTTCGTCGCTCAGGGCGAGGGTTTGGTGGCCTTCCACAATCTCACGGATTTTGGAGATGGTGAGCCGCTCGTCGGGATTGATATAATGGGTCATAAAGATTTATGTTATTGTGTGTACGTGTGAATTGGATGTGTGGTGCTATTGGTTGAATGTGTCGGGGTGATGGCATGTCGGAATGTATGGCGTTGCACAGTGTCTGCCCGCTGGCGGGATGACGTATTCACGAATCAACACATTCGGCAAACTTACTTTTGCAGTTGCTCCTGGGCTTTGAGGGCGATGTCGTCGTCGACAAGCATGCGTCCGCAGTGCTCGCAGACAATGACTTTCTTGTGCATCTTGATTTCGCTCTGGCGCTGGGGCGGGATTTTGCTGAAGCAGCCGCCGCATGCGTCGCGGTCGATGGTGACCACGGCAAGGCCGTTGCGGGCCTGTTTGCGGATGCGCTTGTAGGCGGCCAGGTAGTGCTCGTCGATGAATTTCTCCTGCTCGGCCGATTTATTGCGGTAGCGCACTTCGTCCTTCTTTGTTTCCTCGATGATGCCGTCGAGCTCGGCTTTCTTCGAGTCGAGTTCGGCCTGGCATTTGCCAATCAGCAGCTCGGCGGCCGCAATGTGCTGCTCGAGTTCTTTGATTTTGCTGTTGGAGTCGCGGTTGCGGCGCTCGCAGAGCTGGATTTCGAGGTTCTGGAACTCGATTTCCTTGTTGATGGCCTCGAATTCGCGGTTGTTGCGGACGTTGTCCTGCTGCTTCTCGTACTTCTTGATCATGGCCTGGTGGTCGGCGATGTCGCTGTTGCGCTTGGCGATGTTGGCGTTCTGCTCGGCGATGTTCTCTTTGAAATTGCCGATGCGGGTCTGCAGGCCGGCTATCTCGTCTTCGAGGTCCTGAATGGCTTGAGGGAGTTCGCCACGGATAATCTGGATTTTGTCGATTTCAGAATCTACCAGCTGGAGGGTGTAGAGGGCTACGAGGCGGCGCTCGGTTGCGGCGTCGACATCGGTCATTTGCTGTGTGGCTCCGGCCTGGGACTGTTCCGTGACTTCGGGTGTTGTGACTTTCTTGGTCATTGTGCTACTATTATAAAAACAAATTAAAAATCTATGTTACAGTTATATATAGCTGACAAAGCTTTTGCCTTGCTGGCTAATGAAACATGCAAAATTACTAAATTTTTTTGATATAACGGAATAAATCAGTCCGATGCCGAACTGTTCGCTTTCGTAGTGGCCGATGTCGGCGAGTGTGATGCGGCCTTCGGCACGCTGGAAATCGTGGTATTTGAGGTCGCCGGTCAGGTAGATGTCGGCCCCGGCGCGGATGGCGTCGTCGATGAGGAAACTGCCCGCGCCGCCGCAGATGGCCACACGGCTGACGGCGGGGGAGGCGATGTCGCTGACGCGGAGCAGGGGGAGGCCCAGGGTGGCTTTGACTTGCTCGAGGAAGGCGGCAGTGGGCAAGGGGTAGGGGAGTTGGCCCACCATGCCCGCGCCGATGTCGGGCGACGAGGCGGCGCTGAGCGGGCGGAGGATGCGGCAGCCGGTCAGCCCCAGCTGGAAGGAGAGGATACCGTTGATGCCGTCAGGAAGGTTGTCGAGATTGGTGTGGGCGGCATAGGCAGCCAGGTCGTTCTTGATCAGGGTTATGATGGCGCGGCCGGTGGCGGTGGCAGGGGTGATGCGTTTCACGCCGCCGAAGATGAAGGGGTGGTGGGTGACGATGAGATTGGCGCCGAGGGCGACGGCCTCGGCGATGACGGAGGGGGTGAGGTCCAGGGCCACCAGCACGCCTGAGCACTCGCGCTCTGGGTCGCCCAGCAGGAAACCGGAGTTGTCGTAATCCTCCTGATATTCGGGATGGAACTCGCTGTCGAGAAACTGTATGACTTCGGATAACTTCATGGGTTGTCGATTTGATGTGAGAACGCCGCAGGGAGGAAAATATTGTGTGGCCGCGACGGCGTTCGTAACAAAAGAAACCGCCTCCAAAGCAAACCTTCAACGAACCTTCCACGGGGTTACCTGTAGGTTTGGGTGGGGGAATAATGGGCAGACGTGGATGCTTTTTTTTGTGCGGAATGGAAAATAAAGCGTATCTTTGCAAAGTCTAAATGGGCTATACCCCAGCAGACAGGACAATAGAATGTAGAACAACAGAAAATATAATAAGACATATAGGCATATTGAATAAAGCGCGTTTTTGTTATTACATCTGTCTGTTAGTTATTTGTTGGTTCTTACATTTCGTTCTTAAAAAGCAGTTTCTGAACGCAAAAGTACTTGATATTTACCATAGCGCTACCCTGCCATATTCACCAAGGTCAAGGTCTGCTGTCTTTACGCCGAGGGCCTGAAAGGCGCGGACGATGGATGAGAATGTGATGCTTTTGCCGCTTTCCAGTTTGGAGATTGCGGCTCGCTGAACCCCCATACGCTCACTGAGTTGTTCTTGGGTGAGTCCTTGTTTCTTGCGAGTCTGTCTAATGGCATTCCCAATAAGGTATTCTTGTGCCTCGGCTAATACCAAGGCTTCGAACTCGTCTCTTTCGGGTGTTCCAATCTTGCCGACATATTTGTCAAGCATTTCCTCTTGAGTCATTGTCTTCATATTGCTATCGGTTTTCATAGTATTCGTTTTTTATTTGTTCTGCATGTCTTATTTCGTTCAGTGGGGTCTTCTGGGTCTTCTTCTCAAAACCATGAGTGGCGATGATGAGGGAACGCTGCGATTTGTCCCAAAATGACAACAGGCGGTATGCGTTGCCGTCATATTCAGCGCGGAACTCCCAAATATCGCTGCTGCCAAGCTTCTTGAAAATGCGAGTATCTTTCACGCCAATCTGTACTTATCTGATATTATGAAACATTTTCAATCGAGCCTTAGTTGGCATCCTGTCAATAAATACTTGTGCTTCATATAGGTATGTGATATTTATGTCCATTTTTATTATTGTTTGATGATGCAAAGATACAAAAAAAGTATCTAATATGGGAACTTTTTTGCTGTTTTTGAGTCTTTTTGCAGCCTGTAAAGCATATTGTATCTGGTTGTATCTGGCGGAGAACTTGTCGGCGGCTGCCGAATGCGGCAGATGGGACTGGGCCTTGCATCCAAAGAAAGGCAAAAGAGGCAGCACCGTCAGTTTTTCGGTCGTTTTCATCCGTGCATTGCACTTGGTCTCCATTGTGGGTGTTTTACCTGTCTGTCTTATTGTTTTCAAGGCGTTTATCATGGTTTGTATTGCGTTATCTGCCTCTTTTTTGAAAAAAAGTCTCAATCTCTGAGAAAAAATCCGTATTTTTGCATCGTGACATAGCGGTGTTATTATGTTTTTTATACCGTAAAATTGCTAAAAATTAGTGATTTACATAAACTGTTATGTCACATTGTATTAACAGAATAACTTGTCAAACTTTAGTCAATACTAAGATGAATAACGAGAGATACAAACCTAAAATAATGGTAAGCTCTTCTGTGTATGGTTTTGAAAATGAGCTGAACCAGATATGTGTTTTGCTGCGAGCGATGGGGTATGAGGTTTGGAATTCACATCTTGGTACAATAAAGGTCAACCATGAATTGTCAAACTTGGAGAACTGTTTGAAGGCGGTGGAAGAGTGTGACCTGTTTCTTGGAATAATTCGGACAACTTGTGGCACAGGCAATATTGGCGATAAGAATATCACTTTTGAAGAGATGAAGAAGGCTGTAGAATTGAGGAAACCGTATTGGTTTCTCTCTCATAGAGATGTCGTATTCGCCAGACAACTTTTTAAAAATATTGAGAACCCGACTTTAATCAGATTCAAAAACAAGAGGTATTTTGACCCGCTTTGCATTGATATGTACAATTTTGTCATCAAAGACGATGTACCTGTTACAGAGCGAAAAGGAAACTGGATTCAACAATTCTATAAATTCAATGAAATAGCAACATATCTTCAAACACAATTCCAAGATATATCGTTTATTATGAGCAAAATACAAAAGGAGGGTAAATAATGGACAATACATTTATTATAGACAATCTTCTTCGCCAAAACGAAAGTGATGTCCTGGAGTTTAAGACGATGCTGTCTATAGACAACATTGCAAAAAATGTCACCTCAATGCTGAACAATCGTGGCGGCGATATACTTGTCGGTGTCAACGAATCAAAACAAATAATTGGTATTGAAAAGGAAATAGATGTCAATAAAATATTGAATACTTTGATGTATGATATCTCTCCTGCAGCACCAGTTGATGTGCAAGAGGTGGCGTATGATGGAAAAAAATTATTACTGATTCGAGTATGGGAAGGTAGTCAGAAACCATATTCTTATAAAGGAACTTATTATGCAAAGGAAGGTAGTCAATGCAAGAATAGTATAACTCATATTATTTCCGATAGAAAACAGGCAGACTCAAATTGGGAAAGAGTACCCTTACTTGGCGCAGATTTTTCGGACTTGGATATGGAAGAGGTGAAGAAAACTATAGAAATGTATCAAGAGTTAGGAGGACGAAAAAGCAGTGATGAAGAAGAGTTTTTGATAAATAACGGACTGATACAAAACGGAAATGTTACCAATGCATGTGTCTTACTTTATGCAAAGAATCCATCTCGTTATTTCTCTTATTCTCAGTTGGGAATAAGATTGTCTGTTTTCTTTTCTGAATCCATCTCCGATTTAATGGAAGTGATAAATTACAACGATAATATTTTTAGAAATGTAGAGGCCATATTTAGTTTTTTTGACAACTATTATTCAAAGCGTATTGAAATTAACAATCCACAACGGATGGAAAAATGGAATTATCCTCGTGTTGCTGTTCGAGAAGGAGTTATGAATGCAATAGTACATCGAAACTATAGCAATTATCAGGGGTTTCTTGATGTTCAAATATTCCCTAATCATCTTGATATCATAAACTATGGCGCAATGGAGCCAATTATATCTTATGCCAACAAAGGAACTGTAGGATACTCCGTGCTGCGTAATCCAGATATTGCATATCAATGTTATTATAGAAAACTGATAGAAATGCGGGGGACTGGTATTATGCGAATGAATGATGAGTGTAAAAAAAATAACTTCAATAAACCCATAGTCAACGTAGACAGTGATATAGTAAAAGTTTCATTTCTTATCAATGATGTTCATTCAACAAAAATGAAAACTAATAACGTGGAAACTGTATCTATCAATAAAACTATGGAAAAAATACTTGCTGCTATTTCCGAAAAACCTAATATCACAAAAAAAGAGTTGGCAAGTATTTGTGGAATTACTGAGGATAACGTAGAAGGAAATATATGGAAATTAAAACAGATGGGGAAAATTAGCCGTGTCGGTCCCAGTGAAGATGGCTATTGGAAGGTGATGTAGATATTTTAAGAGTAATAGACTGTCCTGTCAGAATCAGTTAGATGAACGATTTTCATATAAGGGTAAAAAAACTAAATATGAAAATACACTCAAGGGTGAGAGTTTTACATCTCGGAGTTCTTCTTGCGTTTTATCATTTCCAACCTGGCGGATGAATGTGACGGATTTGCAATCATTAGCGGTTGAAAGATTCATTTGACTCTGTAAGGTTTGATGGCATGGATGGTGACAGTTTGGCGGAGGTTAGGGGTGGCGCTGATGGCGGGGCGGCTTGTGCGGCGTGACATTTTGGCAGAGTTGTGGTCTTGGCACGGTTTATGCTCTTTTCTGGATGCGTCGCGATAAGAGCGGCGGAAGAAATAAAGAATTAAAAATTTAAAAGTATAGAATTATGAACATTCAACCTTTAGCAGACCGCGTTCTGATTCAGCCCGCCGAGGCCGAGCAGAAAACCGCTTCGGGAATCATCATCCCCGACACCGCAAAAGAAAAACCCCAAAGAGGCACTGTCCTGGCCGTTGGCAAGGGCACGAAGGATCATGAGATGACTCTGAAACCCGGCGACAATGTGCTGTATGGCAAATACAGTGGCACCGAGGTGGAGATTGACGGTGTGAAGTATATGATTATGAAAGAGAGCGACGTGTACGCTATCATCTAATAAGTCGGTTTTTCCTTACTAATCCGAAAACTCCGAATATTCAGACAAAAAACTCAAGAAAGGAACATACATTATGGCAAAAGAAATAGTTTTCAATAATGACGCCCGCGAACAACTCCGCAAAGGTGTTGACGCTTTGGCAAATGCAGTGAAAGTGACCCTCGGCCCCAAAGGCCGCAATGTGGTTATCGACAAAAAGTTCGGTGCTCCCCATATTACCAAGGACGGTGTGACCGTGGCCAAGGAGATTGAGCTGGAGAACGGCATCGAGAACATGGGTGCCCAGATGGTGAAGGAGGTTGCCTCCAAGACCAACGACCAGGCTGGCGACGGCACCACCACTGCAACCGTGCTGGCTCAGGCTATCGTCAACACAGGTCTGAAGAACGTCACCGCAGGTGCCAACCCCATGGACCTGAAACGCGGTATCGACAAGGCCGTGGCCGCTATCGTCGAGGACATCAAGTCCCAGGCTCAGGAAGTGGGTGGCGACATTGAGAAAATCCGTCAGGTGGCTACCGTCAGCGCCAACAACGACAGCCAGATTGGCGACATCATCGCCGAGGCTATGGAGAAGGTTTCGAAGGACGGTGTCATCACCATCGAAGAGGCCAAGGGCATCGAGACCAGCGTGAAGGTGGTCGAGGGTATGCAGTTTGACCGTGGCTACATCAGCCCCTACTTCGTCACCGACACCGAGAAGATGGAGTGCACCTACGACAGTCCCCTCATCCTTATCTACGACAAGAAAATCAGCACCCTGCAGACCCTCCTGCCCATCTTGGAACAGGTTGCCAAGAGCGGCCGTGCACTGCTTATCATTGCTGAGGATGTTGAGACCGAGGCCATGGCTACCCTCGTTGTCAACCGTCTGCGTGGTGGCCTGAAGGTCGTTGCCGTCAAGGCTCCCGGCTTCGGCGACCGCCGCAAGGAGATGCTCGAAGACATCGCCATCCTGACTGGCGGCACCGTCGTGAGCGAAGAAAAGGGTTACAAACTGGAAGATGCCACCATGGATATGCTTGGCACCTGCGAGAAAATCACCATCGACAAGGACAACACCACCATCGTGAACGGTGCTGGCAACAGCGAGATGATCAAAGCCCGCGTCAACCAGATCAAGGCCCAGATCGAGAAGACCACCAGCGACTACGACCGCGAGAAACTGCAAGAGCGTCTTGCCAAACTGGCAGGTGGCGTGGCAGTCATCTATGTCGGCGCAGCCTCCGAGGTCGAGATGAAGGAGAAGAAAGACCGTTTCGACGATGCTCTGCATGCCACCCGTGCAGCTGTCGAAGAGGGTATCATCCCCGGCGGTGGCACCGCTTTCATCCGCGCCGCCGAGAAGCTCAACGGCATCAAACCCGCCAACGAGGACGAGAAACTGGGTGTGGAGATTATCCGTCGCGCCATCGAGGAGCCTTTGCGCATGATTGTCGAGAACGCCGGCCTGGAAGGCAGCGTCGTCGTCAACGAGGTGAAGAACGGCAAGGGCGACTATGGCTACAACGCCCGCACCGAGGGCTACGAGAACCTCTTCAAGAGCGGTGTTATCGACCCCGCCAAGGTGGCTCGTGTTGCCCTGCAGAACGCAGCCTCCATCGCCGGCATGCTGCTGACCACGGAGTGCGTGATGTGCGACATCAAGGAACCCGAACCCCCAATGCCCGCCAATCCTGGTATGGGCGGCATGGGCGGAATGTACTAACCGCGTGCTCGCGGAGAGCAATACAAAAGGGAGCATCCAACCGGGTGCTCCCTTTCTTTATGTCTTTATCGTGGGTTCTATGTGCCTTCTTGTGTCAACTATCCGGAAATATTATTTGAAGGAAATTAGTCGTGTTCCTATACTTAATCAAGATACAGGGAGGATATTGCACCATTACAATATTCTCCATACATATAATCGGAGAATAAAATTACTCACGACAGCCCCGTTTCATTTTCGTTTCATACCTCCGAAAGCCGTCGGATAGCTGTTCCATTTTAGTTTCGCATATAAAACACATGCGGCGCAGACATTCGTCTGCGCCGCAGAATTGTAGTTCTTTTTTTTAATCCCATCCTTGAAGATGGCAGTTAAAATATGTTTTATATTTGTTATCATAATAATTAGTTGTTACATATTTATATTCTGTAGTCCAGTCTTGGTCTTTTCCATAGTAATAGTTTTTGCTGATGGAAGATTCTCCTTCTATTTCTGAACTACTCCAACTAATTGTATAATCAGGGTCACCACAGACTGTCTTTTTCCATACATAGAGAGTACAAGTCCTTTTACTGCTTCCAGCCATGTAATATGCAGTGACGGTTTTGTAATATTCTCACCCATCACTAGCTGAAATGCACTCGGGTTTGTCCGACTTATCATTGCTGACATTGTGCGCAATAACAAAACTGGAGAGCGTCACTACTGCTGCAAGTGACAAAATGATTCCTATGATTTTCTTCATTTCAAAGTTTGTCTGTTATATACCATCGACCCGTCGGTTTTGATTTTAATAATATGTTATTGTAGTACCGATGAAGTGTGCACACAAAAAGAGCGTGGTACTTTTAAGTCTTCATCGGATGTCCTGAGGTCTTCGACTACCTATTATCCCCAATTACAACGTACAAGTCCACGCTCAACGCGGGAACGCCGTCGCTTGGTCTGGGGATAATTTGAAATTGTCGAAGTTTCAAGACATCCAGATAAGCTACTTCGCTTTTTTCTATTCTATAATGTGCATACTAAACTATGCGCTATGTTTCATTGGCATTTATATTCGTTTATACTCTGTTGAAATCGGGTGCAAAAAATACGCAAAATAATTCACATACAGAAATCTTTTTTCGCCCATGTCGGGAATTCTACGTTCTTTCGCAGTGGGAAACGTTGAAGTCAAGCAGTATATCCAGACACGACTTGGGCAGGTTTTCGCGCTTCATTTCCAGGGGCATCGGCCTGTGGGTTATTTGTTTTTATACTGCATCAATAAGGTCGGGATACCTCCTGTTGCGCCGTGCAATCACCGCACTCGAACGGTGTTCCTGAGGTCTCACCCCTTCGGGGTGAATTGAAGAACTGTCTTTGATAGACATTTTGTCACCCTGGAAAAGGTACGGCTGGCACCGGCCGGACTTTTTTCCCTTTTGTTCTTGATATATTCTTTGTTTTTTCTTTTTTCTTTATCTTTGCATTCTAATTGACTGTAGAAATGCAATATATTATTACTGAAAATGAAATGATTGAGGAAAAGAAGAAGGCATCGTGCGAGTTTTTTTCGGTGCCGGTGGATGTTGGTTTCACCACAAGGAAGATGCGAGACATCGGTGTCGGCAAGCCGCGTGCTCACTTCCCGCACCAGACATTTATGCCCACCAAGAGCCTTTGCCGGCTTTCGGTAAAGGAGTATCATTACAAGGTTCCCGCGTCGTTACAGGAGCGTTTGGGCATTTATATGGGAAGAAGTATTATTGGCACTATGAAGCGGATTGTCTGTGCTATTTTTTTATTTGTCGGTCTCAGTCTGGTGGCTGTGGCGCAGGAGCCTCAGCCGTTGCTCTCGCCGGCGCAGATGCCCAACCCTGTCCGTTTTCTCCCGCCGCCGCCGGACACGCTGTCCGCCGCCTTTGCCTACGACCAGGCGCAGTATCGCTGGGGTAAGGAGCAGCGGAGGGATTCGGTCCGGTGCGCACAGGCTGTGGTCGACGCCGACTGGACTATCGAGAATGTGTGCCGCCTGTTCAGCGTGCCTTTCGGCATGACGATTTCGAAGGAGGCCACGCCCGCCATCTACCGCATGCTGTATGTGGGTCTCATCTCGGCTGACGCGGTGGGCAAACTGCCCAAGAACCATTATCGGCGCACGCGGCCATACGTCTACTATGGCGAGCCGACCATCTATCCGCCCGACGAGGAGGAGCTGCGCCACAACGGGTCCTACCCTTCGGGCCACACGATTGAGGGCTGGAGCGCGGCCCTGCTGCTGACGGAGCTGAACCCCGACAGTGCGGATGCCATATTGGCACTGGGCTACCGCTATGGCGAGAGCCGTGTGATAGCGGGCTACCACTGGCAGAGCGATGTGGATGCGGGCCGGCTGGCGGCCAGTGCGGCTCTGGCAAGGCTGCATGCCGACCGGCGTTTTATGCGGCTGCTGAAAAAGGCGCACCGCGAGTACCATTGCCTATCAGCCCGCGCACGGCGGTGACAAGGGCAATGCGGGGGGGTGATGCCTCTTCATCTGGGCTGGTGGACTGAGGGGAAGTGGCATTTGTGACGGATTTGAAAGGACTCTGGGATTAGAGCGTCCGCTGCAGCAGGTTGCGACACTCTTGGTAGGCCGCGTAGACACCAGCCTCGTGTTTGGTGAAGGTGGCTCCGGGCGCGAATGGTTTGCCGCCGTTGATGGATTTGTTCGAGTCGAGGTTCATCAGGGTGTGGGAGCCGGGCTTGGGCTTGGTTTTGAAGATTTTCTCTATCAGGTCGCTTATGAGGCCGTAGGTGCCGGTGCGGAGTTCGCCTTGGCTCTTGGCAAAATCGAGGAAATCGGTGTTGTCTATCATCGTTGAGAAGACTGGAATCTCCTCCTTGTCCATTGGCAGTTTCCTGCCCCGGGCGTAAAGGCTGTACAGGTCGATGTAGTTGGAGTGGGCGTAGAAGTCGCCGATGGTGTGCAGACTCACCCCTGCGCTCACGTAGCGGTGCTGTGTGGTGTAGCGGTGGAAGCTGTCGATGGCGCGGTGGTAGGCCTTGATGAGGGTGTCGTTGCCTTTGTGGTTGTCCAGATGAACCGAGGACTTCATCATCAGCACCACGTCGGAGAAGAATCCGATGCCGAACCGCATCCATTTCACCGACCGTGAGGGGAAATCGGCCCCTACAAACGCATCTTTCAGCATGATTTCGTGGGCCCGAATAGGGAATTTGTCGCTTTTGTGCCGCCGTGGAACACGGCGTTTTATGCTGTCAATCTTGTTGTTGGTGGCTTCCATGGATAATAGAATGTATGCTGCAAAGATAAGAAAAATAATCCTCGTGGACGACTTTGGAGATTCGGTTTTTTGACCTTCCCCTTCCGCACGAAGTTTTTTGTTGATAATCCGAAAAAAAGATGTACTTTTGCAAAAAATAAAGATGACACTGATAGGTGTATTAACAGGTGATACTGTAAGGTTTACAAGGATTGTGGGCGACAATAGGGACTTCTTGTTGTCGCTTTTCCGATTTGGGAATCTGAAAGATGGTCGTGAGTCCAAACTGACCATGCATGTCCTTCTGCGTTCCCACCTCAGCGTGGCAATCGCCATGTGGATTACAGGCTGTCCCCGTATTTTGTTTAACCGATGTTGAATCCATGTTTCAATGCGGACAGAAACTTATTGCTATTGACTCGGCAGTATAGCCCAACTAAAGACAACAATATAAAATCAAATCATACAACAATGAAAAAAACCGTATTAACAATCATGACACTTTCGCTCTTTGCCGTTACGGGATGTAACAAGGGCACCGAGCTGAGCTCCGGTGTCAATCTGGACAATCTGGACACGACGGTCAACCCCGCCGAGGATTTCTATCACTATGCCTGCGGAGGCTGGCTGAAGGCTCACCCGCTTGACGCCGAGCACAGCCGCTACGGCGCTTTTGACGTGCTGGCCGAGACCAACCAGGAGCAACTGCGCACGCTTATCGACTCGCTGGTCAACACCAAGAACGAGCCAGGCAGCTATGGCGACAAGATTGCCACCCTTTACACCGTTGGCATGGACACCGCCACCATCGAGAAGCAGGGTGCCGAGCCCATCATGCCCTACCTGAATGAAATCGCCGCCCTCAAAAGCGTCGACCAGCTCCAGCCCGAGATGCGCCGCCTGCATGGCATCGGCATCAATCCCTTCTTCGCCCTCTTCAACGAGGCCGACGCCAAGGATGCCAACCAGTGCATCGCCTGGCTCTACCAGAGCGGTATCGGCATGGGCGAGCGCGACTACTACCTCGAAAGCAAAGGCCGCGAACCCGAACTCCGCAAGGCTTATGTCGCCTTGATGGAAGCCCAGTTTGCCAACGCTGGCTATGACAAGCTGAGCGGCAAGACCCCCGCACAGCTGGCCAAGATGGTCATGGACCTCGAAACCCGTCTGGCCAAGGCCCAGTACAGCAACGAGGAGAACCGCGATCCCTTCAAGACCTACAACAAGATGAACTTCGACACCGCTGCCGTCCGTGCCGCCGGTCTCGACCTGAAGAACTACTTTGCCGAAATCGGTCTGCCGAAGCTCACCAGCTTCAACATGTGCCAGCCTGAGTATTTCAGCGAGGTGGGCAAGCTCCTCAACGAGCCTAAGAGCCTCGATGCCGTCAAGGCCTACTATGCCTGGAACGTCATCAACTCCGCCGCCGCTTACCTCAGCAGCAACTTTGTCAACGCCAACTTCGACTTCTATGGCCGAACCCTCAGCGGCGCCGAGCAGCTGCGTCCCCGCTGGAAACGTGTCACCAATGCCGTCGACGGTGCCATGGGCGAAGCCCTTGGCAAACTCTATGTCGAGAAGTTCTTCCCGGCCGATGCCAAGCACCGCATGGTCGAGATGGTCAACAACCTGAAGGACGCCTTCGCCCAGCGCATCCACAATGCCACCTGGATGTGCGACGCCACCAAGCAGCGCGCCATCGAGAAACTCTCCACCATCATGGTCAAGGTGGGTTATCCCGACAAGTGGCGCGACTATAGCGGCCTCGAAATCAAGAGCGACAGCTACTTTGCCAATGTTATCCGCTCCAACCAGTTCGACATCGCCTACATGGTGTCCAAGATCGACAAGCCCGTCGACAAGTCCGAATGGGGCATGACTCCGCAGACCGTCAACGCCTACTACAACCCCACCACCAACGAGATTTGCTTCCCCGCCGGTATCCTGCAGAAACCTTTCTTCGACATGAATGCTGACGACGCCTTCAACTATGGTGCTATCGGTGTGGTTATCGGCCACGAGATGACCCACGGTTTCGACGATCAGGGCCGCCACTATGACAAGGACGGCAACCTCAACGACTGGTGGGAAGCCGAAGACACCGCCCGCTTCCAGAAGAATGCCCAGGTGCTCGTCGACTGGTTCAACAAAGTCAAAGTGAGCGACAACCCCGAGACCTATGCCAACGGCGCCCTCACCCTCGGCGAGAACATAGCCGACAACGGCGGCCTCCACATCAGCTACCAAGCCCTCCAGAACGCTATTGCCAAGCGTCAGGTCAACGAGAAAAAGATGGACGGCTTCACGCCCGCCCAGCGTTTCTTCCTGGCATACGCCGGCGTGTGGGCCAGCAACATCCGCGAGGAAGCCAAACTGCAGCTCACCGCTGCCGACGTCCACAGCCTGGCCGAGAACCGCGTCAACGCCACCCTGCCCCACGTCACCGAGTTCCTCGAGGCCTTCGGCATCCAGCCCGGCTGCGCCATGTACCTGGCCCCCGAGCTCCGCGCCCAGCTCTGGTAAAACATAGGGACTCTATAAAATATAGAGTCCCTATAATATATAGAAAATTAGAAAATAAAGTCCACCCATTCAAGCATATTCTACCCGGTGGCCAACTGCAAGCACCAGCACCTCTATCAAAAATCAGAGGTGCTGGTGCTTCTTACTGGCCACTTCTGCCGCCGCTTTCTGCCATCATTCGGCGGCCGCTCTGTCGACTAAATGAATCTGCCAGCTCGCAGTGGCAAGCAGAATATAGTTGAGGGCAGCGAAGCTGCCATGATCAGCAGCGAAACCGAAGTCAAACTCATCAATGTGGCACGTGCCAGCCTCCAAGAACTGAGGGAGGACTACCAAGACTACCTCAAAAAAGCACTCATTGCAACTGTGGGACAAAAATCATCCCCGCTTCGACAAGATGCTTGCTTTCTGCCGATCCAACAACAGCTACGACTCCTACCGCCCTCTGGTCGAAACCCTCTCGGCTGAATGGTTTTGCAATATGGCCATACCCCTGTGCCGTATAACCGATAGGATGCTCGCATCCTACCTGCAGTGCCTCGAGCAGCAGTTCGTCACCCAAGGGGGAGTCAAAGAACGCATCATGTAAGGATGTTGATTGTGGCAGGTTTTAAATGATCCGCCGCAACTGTTTCAGCCTCAAAAAACAATGCTTTGCAGTGCCTTTTTTTAAGAATGGCGGTTTCTCCTAAAACCAATCAGGGCAACCAGCTGTAAGGAAGCGCTATGTGGGTTACACTCAATGAGATTGCGCTAAGATGATAAGATAATCCAAAATCAAGAAAAAATTCGTATCTTTGCACGCGATAGCATGCTTTGTATTTTTATACAAAGAATTGAAGTAAAACGAATTATTAATATTATAGCAGTAGCATCATGAAACAACTTATCGAGTGCGTCCCCAATATCAGCGAGGGTCGCGACATGAATATCATCAATCAGGTCACCGCCGAGATCGAAAAAGTCGAAGGCGTGAAGCTCCTCGACGTCGACCCCGGTCAGACCACCAACCGCACCGTCATCACCTTCGTGGGTGAGCCCGAGCAGGCTTGCGAGGCCGCCTTCCGCGTGGTGAAGAAAGCCGCCGAACTCATCGACATGCGCAACCACCACGGCGCCCATCCCCGCCAGGGTGCCACCGATGTGTGCCCCCTCATCCCCGTCAGCAACATCTCCATGGAAGAGGTAGTGGAATATGCCCACAAGCTCGGCCAGCGTCTTGGCGAGGAGCTCAACATCCCCATCTACTGCTACGAGAACGCCGCCTTCCAGCCCAAACGCCGCAACCTGGCCTACTGCCGCACCGGCGAGTACGAGAGCCTCAGCAGCCGTCTTGGCACCGACGAGTGGAAACCCGATTTCGGCCCCAACCAGTGGAACGACCATGTGGCCCAGACAGGTGCCACCCAAGTGGGTGCGCGCGACTTCCTCGTGGCCATCAACTACAACCTCAACACCACCAGCACCCGCCGCGCCAACGCCGTCGCCTTCGATGTGCGCGAAAAGGGCCGTCCCCAGCGCGAAGGCGGCAAACCCAGCGGCAAGATTATCAAGGACGAGAAGGGCAACCCCATTATGATTCCCGGCACCCTCAAAGGCACCAAAGCCATCGGCTGGTATATTGAGGACTACGGCATCGCACAGGTCTCCATGAACATCACCTCCATCAAGGTGGCCCCCGTCCACCTCTGTTTCGACGAGGTGTGCCGTTGCGCCGCCAACCGTGGCCTCCGCGTCACCGGTTGCGAAATTGTCGGTCTCATCCCCAAGAGCGTGCTTATCGACGCCGGCAAATACTACCTTGCCAAACAGCAGCGCAGTCTCGGCGTCAGCGAGGACGAAATCATGAAGGTGGCCATCAAGAGCATGGGTCTCGACGACCTCAAGCCTTTCGACCCCAAAGAGAAAGTCATCGAGTTCCTTATCGAAGACCACAGCCAGAAGAAACTGGTCGACCTCACCTGCACCGGCTTCTGCGACGAGACCGCAAGCGAAAGCCCCGCTCCCGGTGGCGGCAGCGTCAGCGCCTACATGGGTGCTTTGGCAGCCTCGCTTGGCACCATGGTCGCCAACCTCACGGGCGGCAAAGCTGCCTACGACGACGAATGGCAGAAGTTCAGCGACGTGGCCGTCAAAGGTCAGGCCCTCAAAACCGAGCTTCTCCACCTTGTCGATGAGGACACCAACGCCTTCAACAAAATCATGAACGCTTTCGGCCTGCCCAAGAAGACCGACGAGGAAAAGGCCGCCCGCAGCGCCGCCATCCAGGAGGCCACCAAGTTCGCCACCGAGGTGCCGTTCCACACCATGCAGAAGAGCTTCGAAGCCTTCGAAGTGTGCCGCGCCATGGTGGAGTGGGGCAACCCCGCCAGCGTCACCGACGGAGGTGTCGGAGCCCTCGCCGCCCGCAGCGCCGTGATGGGTGCACACCTCAACGTCAAAATCAACGCAAGCTCGCTGAAGGACGAAACCTTCAAGAACGACATCCTCGCCAAGGCCGCCGACCTCGAAGCCCGCGCCCTCAAAGAGGAAGCCGAAATCCTCAAAATCGTCAACGAAAAGATTGGTCTCTGACCCTTCGCCAATCCCTCACGGCCCAATGACCCGCGAAGAGATATTACAACAGATTGAGCAACAGCAGCAGCTGTTGCTCAATTATTTAGACCTCGAAGCCGACATGGAGGACGATGCCGCCTACGTGGCACGGGGCAATGGTTTCTGCGACACAAAGTACAGCGAGGACTTTCTCGAAAGCCAGGCGGAGAAAATCCGCCGCCGCATAGCCGAACTGCAAAGCCAGCTGGATTGAACGCCCCTCGTTCTATACCCGCACCCCCGGCTATTCGCCGTAGCCGATAACCCCTCCGCAGAACCGCAAACCACCCCAAGCCAGACGGCTCAGCACCCTCCAGCCGCACACAAAAAAATCAAAGCCCCCGCCATTTTGGCAGGGGCTTAAAACTTTTCCTGTACTGTACGGACTACTGCTTATTCAACCACTTCAGCTATCGAGCCGCGATAGGCGGGGCAGGTGTGGTGAGTGCACGATGAAGCGACAGTGGCAAAAAGCATTGCCAAGCAGGCTACTACAACGATTTTTTTCATATTAAATTAATTATTAATGTTTTAAAACTAGTTATTACGCGAACCATCAAGGCTCAAATGTGTCCATTTTCCAAGTCAATCTTCTCCGACGAACCGGTTGTCTTGGTACTCAAAACACCCGCTTGCAACAGACGCCCTCGAATCATCTTCTCGTGCGGAGTGGTCGAATGCGACTTATGAGCCAGTTCGTAAACCTTCGACGGAGTAGATAAACACAGAAACGCAACCTTCAGGTAAACCCAACGGCTGGAACTGTTATACCACTTTTTTTGTTTTTGCTCGTCCATATAAAGAGTTCAAAATCAAACTTCTATAAATGTTGTCTATATCTCCTTTAAATTACAAATATACAAAAAAAAATGCATATACAAACAAAATAACTTTCTTTTTGCTTTTTTGCTCTCAATTTTGCCACTTGCATGATTGCTTTCGGCGAGACGTGTGGACGCTTTAAGTTCGCTCGTAGACCGACATCTTTGAAACGGGAATTCCCCATTCATTCGTCGAGTGCCTATGCAAATGACGTTTAAATAGCGAATAAATGATGTCAATCGATTGGAGGAAGAGCGAAGGGAGGAGTGTTCTTGGTCCAAAACAAGCTGAGGATAGTAGGGGAGTGGAATACACCCGAAAGGCTGTAATGCCTATTTAGTATAATAAATACATGTTGCTCAGTTTTATGCAGCCAATATTCGGAATGGATTTAACATTTTGAATGAAATGCAGCAGAATAATCCGAACACAATACTTGATTTTGTCATTCAGTAATAGAAATCAATACGGTCTTTGGATATGCACCAACGGGGTATAAAATCACCTTCGGCAGGGTGTTTACTCTTGTAAATATGAATGTGAAACCACAAAGAATACAGATGTAAACTAATGAAACATTTGTAATGTATTACAAATGTAATCGCGAAACATCTGTAACCAAGTATTAGTGGCGGAAATAATAGTATATATAATCAATTAATAATCTATATTTCTGCATAATATATTGTTTATTTAATGTTGTTGTATAAATAAATACTACTTATTTTGAGTACTTATAAATACTAAATACTAATTAATTGATTATATGTAGTATACTATTAATTATTTGATGTAAAACATGAATCAATGATTTATTTACAATTGTAAATCTATGTAAATTTATTTCTGTAATTCAGAATTTATTCGTATCTTTGCATCTTGATTTACGGATGTAAACAATGATAATCTTGTAATACTAACAATATAAAAGGTACTATGGTTGACAGGATAAATGTTTTGTTCAAAGCCAAGAACATTACGGCACGACAGTTTGCCGAAGAAATCGGTATCCAGCCCAGTGGAATCTCACATATATTATCTGGGCGGAACAATCCGAGTCTTGATTTTGTGATGAAGGTGATGAAGCGGTGGCCAGAGATTAATATCAACTGGCTTATGTTCGGTAAGGGCGAGATGTATGTGGATAGGTCTGATGCCGGAACGTCGGAAGCAGCCGAAATGCCCCTACGCTACGAAACGCCTCAGCAGCAGATGGATGACTACGACCTTTTCTCGCAGCCAGAACTTCCCGACCCTATCCCGCCGCTCCAGAAGCAACAATTGGCTGAAATGCCAGCCGAAGAGCAACAGGCTGATTCTCAACAACCCTCATCTACCCCCCATAATCCATATTCAGAACCGGAGGCATACTCCCAGTATCCTGCCCCCCATGCAGTTACGCCATCAACAACCGCTTCTGTCAACGGCAGGACGCGCATGGACGAGAATGACGCAGACGGAGGTGAGCGGCCAGCCGCACACGTACAGCTCGCTCAGCCCAGGAAAAAGATTGTGAAGATGGTCGTGCTGTATGACGACCATACTTTTGCGGAATATCTGCCCGAATAGTTTCTGCGCTCTGGTGCAGGCGATGGCCGCGTGCCGGGGGCTTCCGCAGCTGTGGCCGTTAATGGCAGCATGTGGAATTCGGCATGAGGTGCAATAATTTAGTTGGCATGTCGTTATTGGATTATATGAAGAAGAATGTAGTATTATTGCTCTTGGTGGCATTGCTGATGCCAGCCTGTAAGAAGCCCGAAACGATTGTCGAGAAGCCGTTCTACCCTGCAGTTGGTGCTGTCAATGCCCGTTTTACGGTGGGTGACACCACGACGGTGGTGTTTGCCCAGGGCAATCTCCAGTACCAACCCTCGACGCGCAGTTGGCGCTTTGCCTCAAGCCAGTATGAGGTGATAGGATTAGAGAATGAGCGGGTTGACAGCCTGTACGACGGCTGGATTGACCTATTTGGTTGGGGCACATCGGGCTACAATGGATTGATGCCGTATGCTACAACGGATTCCAACGGTCATTACGGCATCGCGAACCAGGACATTACCGGGTCTGAATACGACTGGGGGCGGCACAACGCAATCAGCAACGGGGGCGACAAGCCCGGAGTGTGGCGCACAATGTCAATTGAGGAGTGGCGATACCTCTTTTCGTTCCGCGACCAGGCGGGGGTGAAGCGGGGGCTGGCCACCTTGCTGGATATTGGTTCCGACGGTGTCTCGATACGTGGGCTGCTACTGCTGCCAGACAAGTGGGAACTGCCGCAGGGCTGTACATTCCAGTATGGCATTGAGAACGGGTTTGCGACCAATGTGTACAGCGCTGAGCAATGGCTCAGGATGGAGGGGGCCGGAGCGGTGTTTCTGCCGACCGGTGGGTACCGCGACGGGACCAAAGTGTCGCTTGTGGGCGATTATGGCTGCTACTGGTCGGGGAGCTACAACAGCGCGGAGACGGCTTTCGAGCTTTATATCCAGCAGTCTGGCTATGCTTTGAGTACGGCTGCCCGCAGCAATGGCCATAGCATACGGCTGGTCCAAAACCGCTGATTCGGGCGCCGACCAAGGGGACGGAGCGGAGGACGAAAGGGTGGGCTGTTTGTCTAAATCTATAGATGAGATAACGGTGACTAATAACATATAATACTATGGGTTATACTTATGAAGATATAAGGCTTGCGGCGGACAGACAGCGGGCCTATTTCCGCACGGGTGCCACTTTGGATGTGAAGTGGCGGATAGCACAGTTGAAACGGTTGAAGGTGGGGGTAAAGGCCTATGAGCAGGCCTTTGAGGATGCCTTGCGGCAAGATTTGGGCCGTAGTGCGGTGGAGGGTTATCTGTGCGACATACTCCCGACTATTACTGAAATAGATGAGACTATAGGGGGGCTGAAGCGCTGGGCCCGGCCGGAGTGCCACTTCAGCGGGTTGATGTGTTTTCCCAGCATGGTGACAAAGGTGTACAAGATGCCCTACGGGGTGACACTGATAATCAGCCCGTTCAATTTCCCCATTTTGCTCACCCTCGGTGTGCTGACGGCCAGTTTGGCCGGGGGCAACACGGCAGTGATCAAGACCAGCAGCAAGTCGGCCGCCTGTACGGCGGTGTTGAAACGCTTCGTGGCCGAGTTGTTCCCGCCGGAGTATGTGACACTGATTGACGGCGGGCACGATGTGGCTGATATGTGTCTGGCCCAGCGGTTTGACAAGATATTCTATACGGGGTCGCCGGCAGTGGGGAAGCATGTGCTGGCAGCCGCGGCGCAGCATCTTACGCCCGTGGCGTTAGAGCTGGGTGGAGAGACGGGCAACTGGTGTGTGGTGCGCAAGGATGCCGACTTGAAGGATGCTGCCCGCAAGGTGGCTTTCTTCAAGCTTTGCAATGCCGGGCAGATCTGCATCAACATCAATCAGGTGGCTGTGGCCGAGGAAGTGGCGGACGAGTTTGTGAGGGAGTTGAAAGCGGCTTTTGCCGAGCAGATTGGCGGGGACGCGTTGGCAAACGAATCATACCCGAAATTGATTTCAGAAGGGGCTTACAGCCGCTGCGCGGCGCTGGCCGACCAATACAGGGACCGCATAGTGGCGGGCGGAGTGGGGGACAGGACACAGTGCCGATATGCCCCTACAGTGCTGTACCCCATCGGGATAGACGACCCGATAGTGCAGCAGGAGCTTTTCTGCCCGCTGTTGCCGATTGTTCCCTTCAAGGATGCCGAAGCCGACAGGCTGATGAGCATTATTGCCGAGCGGGAGCACCCATTGGCCTTGTACCTCTTCACCCGCAACCGCCGCTGGGCACGCCGCGTGATGAGCAGCCAGCAATATGGCGGGGGCTGTATCAACGAGGTGTGCGTGCATCTGATGGTGAAAGGCGTGCCGTTCAATGGCACGGGACATTCGGGCATGGGGGCATACCACGGCGAGTGGGGATTCCGCGAGTTCACCCACCCCTCGACGGTGCTGATGGGCAGCACTCGGTTTAACCTGCCGCTGCGCGAACATCCCTATACCGGCAAGGCCGGAAAGCTCAAGTTGAAGATATTGAAGCTGCTCTCTCGTTAAGCCGGCTGTGTCAGCGGACGGATGTGGCAAGGGTGAGAGCGAACTGCTGCTCGGCAAAGATGGTGGTCTCGAGCTTCACGTCGGGGTGGGGAAGGGCAAGAATGTTGCGCAGCTCGTGGGTGATGCCGGTGCCCCTGTATTTGAAAAGGGCTTCTTTCTGGGTCCAGAACGAGGCGAACACCTGTTCGGGATGGGCAGACTGGCGGACCTGGGCGGCCTCGTCGTCGTTCATGCAGTAGTTGAGCAGTGAGTCGGAGGGCGTTTTGAATCGTTCCACATCCACGCCGATGGGCAGCGAGTCCACGGCTACGGCAATCGCCATAGGGCAATGGCTGATGTTGAAATGCACAGCGGGATGGTCGGCCAGATGGGGTTTGCCGTGCGGACCATAGGCAAAGGTAAGTGGGTCGTCGGGGTCGGCAAGGTGGTTGTCGAACAGCAGCTGTTTCAGCATTAGGAAGCTTTTGAGGGTAGCAAACTGCCCAAAGGTATGCTTGAAACGCAAGGCCTCATCCTGCTGACTGGCAGGAACAAGAGGTAAAAGCCGCTGCACCTCGTCGGAGGTGCAGCGGCTCATGTCGTTGAATAGGGAATAGACCATGGTGGAATGTCTTTTCAGTGTTCAGCAAACTGGGTGCCTGTGTTGGGCAGTGTTGAACACTTATTCAATCTTAGATGCTTTTGAGGGCGGCTTGGAGGGTCTGAATGATGCCGCGCGAGGAGAAGGTGGCACCCGATACGGTGTCGACTTTCTTCTTGCAGGCTTTCTTGGCCTTCATGCCGTCCCACGCTTTCAGCAGCCCGGCGTCCACCACGCGCTGGAGATATTCCGGCGACTCATTGTTGGGGAGCAGGACGACGCATTTGATTTTCTGGTTGGCATCGAGGGCCACCATGAGGGGTGTCTCGCCGTTGAAGCCTTTTATGCCGTCGCTGGCGGGCTTGGAGTAGACGGCGTAGCCCACCACTTTTTTGGCGGCATCGTAGACGACGGTCCACTTGGTTTCCTTCTTGACGCTCTTGGCTTCGGGGAAGGCTTTGACAATCTCGGCAGCCATGCCGTTGACGGTCTTGTTCTGCTGCTGGGCATGGGCCGAGCAGGTGGTGCCCTGATGCTGTTTATGGTGCGGGCAGTTGCCGCAGTTGTGGCCGCCGTGCTGGGCCATGGCGGGGGTCAGGGCCAGCGCGAGGACGGCGAGGATAAGGAATCTTTTCATCATCGGAGGGTGATTTTGTTACTTGGTGAAATACTCATAGAAATAGGGGATGGTCTCGATGCCTTTGAAGAACTGCTCGAGGGGGTAGTTCTCGTTGGGGGCATGGATGTCGTCGCTGCCCAGGCCGAAGCCCATGAGGATGCTCTTGGTGCCGAGAATCTTCTCGAATCCGGCCACAATGGGGATACTGCCGCCGCTGCGGGTGGGGATGGGGCGTTTGCCGTAGGTGGTCTCCATAGCTTTCTCGGCGGCTTGGTAGGCTTTCATCTCCAGGGGGCTGACATAGGCGGCACCACCATGGCAGGGGGTCACCTTGACGCGGACACAGTCGGGAGCGATGCTCTCGAAATAGTCCTGGAACAGTTGGCTGATTTTGTTGAAATCCTGGTTGGCCACCAGACGGGTGGAGATTTTGGCGTAGGCTTTGCTGGGGAGGACGGTCTTGGAACCCTCGCCGGTGTGGCCACCCCAGATGCCGCAGACATCGAGGCAGGGACGGATGCCGGTGCGTTCCTTGGTGGTGTAGCCTTTCTCGCCGTGGACAGCTTTGATGTCGAGTTCCTTTTTGTAAGCTTCCTCGTCGAATGGGGCTTGCGCCATGAGGGCGCGCTCCTCGTCGCTGATGACCAGCACGTCGTCGTAGAAGCCGGGGATGGTGATGTGGTTGTTCTCGTCGTGGAGGCCGGCAATCATCTTGCAGAGGATGTTGATGGGGTTGGCCACGGCACCGCCGTAGATGCCGCTGTGGAGGTCGTGGTTGGCGCCGGTGACCTCGACTTCCCAATAGCA